>PDSF01000070.1 GCA_002748355.1 Planctomycetota bacterium
CAGGCACCGGAAACGCCGCATCTCGGGAGGCCGCCAAATGCTGCGGCGCACACTCTACACCCCCGTGCTCTGCGCCACCCAGCACAACCCTGTGTTCAGGGAGTTTTACCAGCGCCTGAGGAATGCCGGCAAACCCCACCATGTGGCCGCAGTGGCCGTCATGCGCAAGCTCGTTTGCCTTCTCAACAGGATGCTTTCAGACCCCGATTTTGTGCCTATAAAATAAATTTCAAATTAGAGTTGCTCCAGATCGTGGCAGCCGCTTGCGAGGTTACTCCTCGACGACCATTGCCTTGGGAGGTTTGCCGGAGCGGGTGGGTTTGATGAGCTCGGGAACGTCCGACGGTTTTTCGGCGGTGGGTTCCGTGTCTGTGCTGGGGGGAGTGGTGTTCGCGCTGGTGCTGGTGGTTTCGGTGGTTTCCTTGGCGGTGTCGTTTTTGGCGATGGCTGGCGGTTCTTGGGCAGGTTCCGGTTTTTGGCCTTGGTCTGCGGTTGGGGTTTCCGCAGGTTGCGCGCTGGTTTCCGGCGGGTTCTCCGGGCTTTTTGGGGGAGCCTCAGCTGCCTCTGCCGTTTCCCCGCTCTGGCTGCCGGTGAGCAAGTGCTCGAACTCTTTGTAAGCATAGATGCCGCCGCCGATCAGCAAAGCGGTGACGATGAACACGGTCATGGTTTGCAAGACTGAGGAAGAGCTGCCCGTGCCGCGCTCCGCGTGTTCCTTCCTGTGGCCGTGCCGCCGTGCTGGCTCCGGGGTGGGGCGGTGGCCGCCGACGTGGTCGTGGCCGGATTTCAGGTATCCGTGGTCGTTGACGTTGGAGAGCACGTTGCCGGTCTCGAAGGCGTCCACCCACTCGTGGGCGTCCACACCGAGGTGATCGCTGTATTGTGAGAGGAAGCTGCGGGCGTAGCTGGGGGAGGGGAAAATGGAGTAGTCGCTCTGCTCCAGTGCCTCGAGGGTGGCAATGGGGATGCGTGTGGTGTGGGCAACGTCCCTGATGTCCAGCCCTTTGCTCTCGCGGGCTTTACGCAGTTGTTCGCCTATGTCGGTCCATTCGCTCATGGATTTTTAGAGGGGATTGGTGGTTGTAAGGGTGGGTGGTAGGGCGGGGGGAAGGTAAACGCATTTCCAGCCGACCACAAGCATGGATACACGCGGACTTTTACGCACCCGCTCACACCCCGGCCAGTGTGGAGAGGCAGTGTGAGACGGCAAAAAAACCGAAAGTGGCCGTCATGTGGGTGACACTGCCGTAGCCGGAGACGCAGTTGAGCCGCGAGCTGCCCGTGTCCGTGGGCTTTT
>PDSF01000034.1 GCA_002748355.1 Planctomycetota bacterium
CCTGAGGCCCCCTCCTGGCGATGCGTTTTGTTGGTAAACACATGCATAGCGCAGCGAGTGCGGGCCTCAGTGCTTTTTTGCGCTTATTTCAGGCCTAGCTGGCACCGGAAGCCCGGGGTCGACCAAGGACTGCATCCGGGCGACGATTTTCCCGCCCTCGACCCGTAGCCCAGCGATCTCGACCACACGGTCGCCTGGCTCGCCCCCCGTGGCTTCGGTATCGAAGAAAACTGTCGGGCCAGCCAGCAGCTGCGCGAGACTCTGTGATCTTTCGGGTTCTCGGCTCATGCGGGGGCTCCCCAAGGCAAGGCCCATGCGGAACGAGGGCGCCAGCCCCCAAGACGCGCTACCTCCCTGCTGCTCACCGGCCAGCCTCTCCTTTCACCAGAGCATGCTCACTCAGATCCACGACATGGCTCGCCGCCAAACACCGGTGCAGCCTCGCCGTCGCGACCAGCGCCTCCAAACGCTTCGGACGCGCCCGAAGGACCTCGGGGCTTCCGACAACGATGCACTTGCTGCGCGCCCGTGAGATGGCCACACAAAGGCGGCCAGGCTCGAAGTAAAACTCGGCCTGAGCGGCCAAGTAATCCCTATCACTGCTCGCCAGCGAGAGGATGATCAACTCCCGCTCCTGACCCTGCATGCGCTCGACGGTGTCGACGACCAGCCCTTCGGCAAGGAGATCGGCCTGGTCAAGCTCGCTGCGGATCGCGCGCACCTGCTGCCGAAACGGCGACAGCACAGCAATCTCCTGCGGCGGAACCCGCCCCTGGACCTGAGCCAAGAAGCCTGAGATCACCCGCGCCTCCTCGGGGCTACGGCGGAAGCGCCCCAGGTGCCCGATCTTGGCGTGAACCAGGGCATGCTGTGGATCGAGCACTCGCCCCAGCAACTCGTCTTCGACCGGGATCGAGACCAAGCGGCGCTCAGCCGCCGCATCCGCCGACTGCAGACGCCCGTGGTAGAACTCGCCTGAGATAAAGGAGCAAAGCCCCTCATTAAGGCGGAAGCTACGATCCAAGAGGATGCTCTCGCGGATCCGTTCGAGGTGCAGGTGCACCGAAGCGCCCAGCTTCGGATCTCGGTATTCACCCTGGGCGACCGGAGGCAGCTGTGCCGGATCTCCCGCCACGATAATCCGCCGCGCCGCCGTCATTGCCATGGCTCCGTGCACCAAGGGCATCTGCCCGGCCTCGTCGAGAATCGCAAAATGAAAGCGACGCTCCGTACTATGCTTGCGCATCACGAAGGGCGTGCCCCCAACGATGCATCCTCCAGGAGGCCAGCGCAGACGATCCAAGCTCGAAACACTGGCGATGCCGGCAGGCTTCAGGTCGGTGGCGCCGGCCTTGGGGCGGCCGACCTTGAAGATCGGCAGCTCCTTCGAGAGCTTGCGGATCGACAGCAGCAGGTGATCGAGAGCGCGATGCGTGAAGGCGCAGACGAAGATTTTGCAGCGCTTGCTCGCCAGATATAAGGCCAGCTCGGCGAGCACCCGCGTCTTACCGGTGCCCGGCGGCCCCTGGATCAGCGCCACGTCCTCGGTCCCGATCGCCGCAGCAAAGGCCTCGACCTGGGCCGCGGTAAAGCCAAGCCCCTCCGCATAGCTGCGCGCGGCCCGCTTCCGCTCCTCGTCGGCAGGCTCACGTCGCCTCCCCGTCAGCAGCTCGGCCACGTGTTCGTTTCCGGCAGCGAAAACGGTATCGAGCCCCTCCAGCAAGAGCCGTTCAAGACCGAGCTCACGGCGATCCAGACAAAGATGGGCACAATCGGCAAGCAGCGCGGGATCGCCCCGGCTCCAGCGATCCTGCCGGACCAGGATCTGCCGGCGCACCGGATCCCAAGACACGAACTGCACCTCGAGGCCATCTTCAACCTTCTGGCCATCACTGAGCCAGAGAGCTTCCTCTTCGCGGTATTTGGCGTGGAACTCCTCGGCATGCAGGAGCAAGGGCGGGCTAGCCCCATCGACCCAGGTCAGCCGGTCCACACAGTCCCCAGCTTCGACCCGCTCGGGCACAGACTTGGCGATGCTCTCTTCGAAGCTGCGCCGAGCCGAAGCGGCCTCGTGCAGGACCAAGTGACGAAGCCGCTCCCGCAATTCATCGCGCCCAAGCGTCACGACCGCCTCCGATCGCGCAGAAGCGCCCCTAGGCGTAGGAGCCCGGCGAGCTCAGCCTCGGCCAACTGCTCCATCGTCGCATAGTCCTCACCGGCTAGCAGCTGCGCAAGAAGGGCACGCTGCTCGCTCAGCTCTTCGCTCGGCGCCTCGCCGTCCAACCAGGCCGCAAGCTCACTGGCAGCAACAACCGGGGCAGGAAACGCGTGTGCCCCCCGCAGCAGGGAGCAGGCCGCAAGCAGGCGGTTCTCGACACGCTGGATCCTCGGCAGCCATTCCGGCATGCGAGAGGCGAAGGAGGCGAGCAGGCTCGGGAACTCCGGCCCATGCACTACCGTCAGCTCCCCTTCGAGGAACTCTTCGATCAGGGCCGCCATCGCCGACTCCTCTTCTGCCCGGTCCCGGGCGAAGCTCAGCTTCGCCGGCCGCCCCTCCCGCTGCGAGGCGAAGAGGAGGCTCCGATCGTCAAAGCCATCCCTCCCGATCCACACCGCGCAGAAATCGTGAAGCACGCCCGGATCACGAAGCCCTCGCAGCGGCAGCGCGCGACCTTCGCGCACGGCCCGTGCGACCTGAACCGCTCGCAGGAAGCTCGCCCGCGCGACCCCGGCCTCGCGGGCACGCTGTTCGGCGTGCGCTTCGAATAACTGCTCCGGTCTCAGCAAGCCAGCTTGCGCCAGCAACTCACGAGTACTACGCGTGAGGCCAGGCAACCAGCCCATCGGATCCTCCTCGGCGCAGAGTTCGCGCCAACGACAAGACGAGCAGTGATCGTTGCGCTGTGGGCGCGTGCGCGATTCACCGCGCGCCATCGCGGCAACTTCGTCGAGAACAAGGTCGAGGATCGGATCCAGGCCAGAGATATCGATGCGCTCCTCTTCTCCCGAGCGCAGAATCAAATAGCCGTATTCGGGCTGCCGATCCTGGAGCCGCGCCAGGAGCCGCGAATAGAACGCCACCTGCATCGCCTGATCCGAGCGCGAACGCCAAGAAGACTTAATGTCACCGACGACGTAGTGGTACTCCCCAAAGCGAGAGTTCCCACTCTCCCGGCGCAAGAGATCGGGGATGCCAAGCCAGGGCGCTTCGAAGAGCACAGCCTGGGCAATGCCCGGACGAGCCTGCTGCATCAGGGCCAGCGTCTGCGCCGCCCCGGCCTCAAAGTCCGGAGCCTCGAAGTCTGGCTCCGGATAGCCCAAGTCCTGCATCAAGAGATCTTCGAAGTCCCGACCTCGCTCCAGCAGCCGCTCGAGACTTCCGGACATGGGCAGGGCTCGCCCCGGGTCCTCGAAGAAGTCGAGCCGCACCCGATGTTCGCAGGACATGTGCCCATAGATATGCGAACCGGTCACGCGCTTGCGCCGGGCGCCTGCCGCAAAGCGGAGATCGGGCAGTCTCATCCCTGGCCCTCTCGGCTAGGCACAGGAGAAAGCAAGCTTTGACCTGGCCCCAGCCTCGCCAAGGCCCGTAGGGGAACTCGTGAGGAAGCCCTTACAGAGCTTTGCCCCTGCGGCAGCAGCAAATAGCAGGTCTGGGAAAACGGCCTAGGCCAGAAACCGTCTCCTAGCTGATAAGCAAGCAGGCCTTGCTGATAAAGAGGCTCTGGGGCTTCGCAGATTCTCTCAGTACCTCCAAGCGTTCCCCCAGTAGTTCCAAGCACAAGCGGCAGTTTCAGCGCAAAAAAATCGACACCGTCATGGGTGCTTGTGCAGGAAAGCGTCATCTAAGAAATCCAGGAAGGAAAGGCGCGCGAAAGGCAGACAGGCTCCGGGAGAGCAGTGCTATCAGGCCTTAGGCGGCACGACAAGAATCAGCCCAAGTCGCTGAGTCCCCCCTGCCATGGGGCCAGAGAGTGCCCAACTTTTCCCTAACAAGATTTCTGGGAGCTTCCTGATTTATCTCTTTTTCGCTTTCGCGCCCCCAGGCCCTGCTTAGCCTTGCCCCGCAAAGTTGGGTTCGGACGCACTCGGATCTGAGCCTTTCTCAAGCTTCCGATTCTTTCCTAGGGAGGACAGACTTATGCGGAACCAATTCGGTTTCAGCTTCCTCGCGGCGACCCTGCTTACCCCGGTCGCCTTCGCTCAGTCGAGCGATCTCGATGCCGTTCAAGTGCCCGCTGCTGCGGACCAAGAAGTCACGGTGACCTACAAGCCCGGCTCGGGCGTTAAGTTCTCGGGTGAGAACTTTGAAGTGGCCATGGGCGGCAACGTCATGGTCGATTACTACTTCATGGCCGGCGATGTCAATCCCGACCAGAGCACCTTCAACCTCAGAGAAGCTCGCTTCTACCTCAAGGGCAAGCTCTACCACACCAACACGAGCTTCAAGCTCATGTTCGAGGGCAAGGACAACACCCAGCCCATCAAGGATGCCTGGCTCAAGCAGGGCCTTTGGAAGAACGAAGACGGCAGCATGGGCCTGAGCCTCCGCTTCGGTCAGCAGAAGGTCGCCTTCGGCCGTGAGTGGAACACCTCCAGCACCGCCCGCGAGTTCATCTCGCAGTCGATCGCTGGCAGCAGCTTCTCCGGCGTCCGTACTTCCGGTGGTCAGCTGACCCTCGAAGGCAAGGCCGGCGACAAGAACTGCTACCGCGTCAACTTCGGCGCCTTCAACACCAGCTTCCAGGGTGGCGCGGGCACGACCGCCACCACCTTCACGGGCGAGCAGGGTGCCAACCCCGACAACAAGCTCAACTACGTTCTCAGCGCTGACTACGCCATGAACGGCCTCAAGCTGGGCTCGGACCAGGGCGACCTGGCTCGCAGCGAAGAGATGAAGTTCGGCATCGGCGCCGGCATCTTCATCGGCAACGAAGAAGCCGCTGGCGCGGACATCGACATCTTCAGCTGGAACGTCAACGCCGCGGTCGCCATGAATGGCTTCTTCGGTCAGATCGACGTCTTCGGCTACACCGCCGAGGCCGACACCCCCGGCGCCCAGGACGAGAGCCACCTCGGCTTCACCCTCCAGGGCTCCTACACCTTCGTCGACGACCTCTACGTAGCCGCCCGCTTCTCGATGGTCAGCCTCGACAACCAGACCAACTTCATGAGCGGCCGTGGCTGGGCCAGCGGACTGGGCAACGCCCAGGGCGACCAGATGAACGTCTCGCTCGCAGCCGGCAAGTACTACAACGGCCACAACAACAAGCTCCAGGCCGAGATCACCTTCGAGACCATCGACTTTGATGCCTCCGCCGCAACCGACGTTGACAACATCATCTTCGGCCTGCGTTATTCGCTGCGCATCTGATCCGAGTTCTCGGATCTACTGACAGTAAATCCCCTGGCAGTAAATCCCTGACAGTAAATCCCTGACAGTGGAGCCCCTGACAGTGGAGCCCCTGACAGAGGAGCCCCGAGTTCCTGCCGTCAGGAGAGCGAGGGGAAGAGGCAAGAGCCTCTTCCCCTCGCTGCAATTCCAGAGCAGCTTCCGGCGGGTCTCGCTATCGTGCCCGGCTTGTTTCTTAGCCCTCGACCATGCTCCGCCTTTGCCCTGTGCCTGCTGCTCGCCGGCTGCGCTAGCACTCCGCAGCGTGCCCCCACCCAGCCTGAGCCCAGTGCCAAGCCAGCTCTTCTCTACCTAGAGCGACGTGAAAGCCTGCGAATTGGCATCGAGGACCCCGAATTCGGCCGGACTGAGCTGCTGCGCCTGCGCAGCATCGAGGTGATGAGCCGTGACCCGCACGGGCGGATACAGCGCAAGGAGTGGCCCTTGCGCTTCTCCGAGCAAAGCCCCACCCGCCTCAGCCTGAGCAACGACGAGCACGCATTCGCCCTGAAGCTCTCGGCCTCGACCGCGCAATCCTCCGTGCGGGTGCAGCTCGAAGATCACATTGGCAGCCGCCACCGGGTCGAGCGCATCTCCCTGCAATACGAATGGGCGCGTGGCCCACTGGGGAAGCTTGGCCAGCATCTCGTCCCCGACGAGCTTGCACCCTGTGGTTTCCTCCTCCTCGCCGATGAAGCCTACGCCGCCATGCTGCTGGCCCTCCCTGGGAAGCAGCGCCGCCTCCCGCGCTTCCTCCGGGCTGAAGGAGGAGCGAGCCCACGCCTCATCCACGGCCTGATGGGCTCTGGCCAATGGCTCGAGGACGAAAAGATCGGCCTGGAGCATGAGCTACTGCTCTGGAAACGGAGCCCCGGCATATCGGCACTGAGCCAAGCCCTGCACCTGCGACATCAAAGGCTTGCTGCAGCGGCAGCAGCCCAGCAGGCGACACAGCGCCAGAGCTTCGAAGCAGAGCTACGCAAATGCCTACAGGCGACAGAGCCAGTGCAGGACTGGCAAGGCCGAGGCTTTGGCCCCGGGGAACTGGCGCGCAGTATCGAGATCACTCGCAACCTAGGCAGCCCCGAGCAGAAGGCCGCAGCCCTATCGCTCCTGGCCAGCTCGCCGCGCAGCGGGCGGCTCTTTGCCACCCGCCGCGTCTTTGGCCCCAATGGTCCGCACTGGGGAAAGGACGCCGACGATCTATATTCCACCGTCGAACTCTGTGAGCTCGCCGCAAGCGCTTGGCGTCTCTCAGGAGGCGTAAGCTCTAGCGCGGCCAAAACGATTCGAGCGCGCGCTGAGGAGTTCCTCGACCTCTTGCAGAGAGATGCCGCACTCGGAGAGCTTCCGGCGCAGTACCGCAAGAACAACACAGCCGTCCGCAGCAATCATGCCACCCCACGCCGAGCATGGATCGCTGCGGCAGAGCTGGCACTAGCCCTCAGAGCCAAGCATCCCAGCGGGAGCGCACTCATTCAGCGGGTCCTGCAATGGCTCGCGCTCGACCCCACCCCCCTACGCGAATGGAGCAGCGACGAAGTCCTGCGGACGGCGCGCCTGGCCCAGGCGCAGGAATCGACCCCAGCTGAACCCTGGCTGCTCGAAGCCGCACGCCGCCAACGCCTCGCCTCGCTACCGCTACAACACAAGCCATTCATCGGCAGCATTGGCGGCGGCGCAGGCCAGCAAGCACCTTCGCTCGCCCCCGACTTGTTTTGGCGGGCCTGGCAAAGCACCGGCCAGCGCGACTGGCTCGATCGCTGCATCCTCGCCCTCTACTCCAAAGCTTGCAGCAGAGAGGATCCACTCCAAGCTCTCCGGCTCAGCAACTTCCTCCACGAGCACAGGGGGCAGCTCGCTGCCGAACTCGCGCGCGAGCCCGGGGTATTTGCTGCCGGAATCGGGCACGTCCAGTTCCGGCCAACGCGCAGCCACCCCGCCGGGCGCGAGCTACGCCTTCGCCTCTGGAACTCCGGCCCACCCATCGAAGCCACGCTCGTAGTCGAGCACCCCGCCGGGAGCACCCAGCTCAGCATGCAGCCAGGCCCCGAGCCTGGCGAACTCTTCGCCACAGTTCCCGCCAGCCTCGTCGCTGAAGTCGGCACTGTGCTCCACTGCCATGTCGAATACCGCAGCAAGGAGGGCGAAGCTCGGGTCCCCTTCTCCGGGTCCAGGCCTATTCACATCGGTACCCGCTACCTAGCGGACTGCGGCGACGACGACGAACCTTGGCTTATGCGTGGACGCGAACTGCCAACCAAGGTCACAGCCGAGGGGCGGAGCCGCGCCCGCAAGCTGCCGATCGGCGCGGCCCTGGACTACTACGTGCCCTTGCCCGGGGACGTGACCGTGGTGGAGCTACGTGCCCGGCACAGCGGCGCCCTCCGGATCCGGCAGTTAGGTAGCAAGGAGCGATACCGCGCCACGGCTCGCGGCCCAGGCCTGCAGAGTAGTCGCTGGCGAGTGCCGGTGTACAGGAACAAGGCCGGAGAGCCCTGGAAGCTGCGTTTCGAGGCCGCGGAAGCGGGCGTATCTCTCGACTGGTTTGATGTGAGAATCCTCCAATCCGGCAGTGCCGCCCCGGAGATAGGAGAGCGACGCAAGCCGACACGCCAGCTCCCCCAAGACTTGCACCTCCAGCTCCTCCCCTTGCGCTGCGGCCCCTGCCAGCAAGTCAGCCAAGAACGCCTCAGGCTCCTGCTCTACGGGAAGGAAGGCGGAGGCACGGGGTCGAGCAACGACAGCTTCGCCGATTGGCTCGCGAGTTTTTCCAATGCCCGCGTCCACGTCTTCGGCAGCGTCGAAGAGTGGCGAACAGCAACGGACCTCCCCCCGATTTCGGCCTCAGCCCAGCTCTGGCAGCAGAGCCTGCCGAGGCTACACCCATCCTTCGACGCCAACGCCGCACTCACCGTCCTTCTCTTGGCTGGGCAGGAAGGGGACCCCCGGACTCTCGCCCTGAGCTCTGGGAGGAAGCTCTGGCTCATCCCCTACGGTGAAGGGGAGAGCATGCTCCTCCCAAAGCTCGTCCACTGCTTCCTCGATAGCCAAGCGCCCATCCCCGAGACCGCGAAGGCGCTACTGGCCATGGAAAGCCCAGCTTCCCCACTGGGCATCCGCCTGCAGAGCGCGGGCCTCGCCTCCGAGATCGAAGTCGACATCCGCCAGCACCGTCAGCTTCGACTTCCGGCGATAGGCTCCGGCTCCTTCGGCTTGCGCATGAGCAGCCCAGGGGCTCATCCTCGCTGCGCCTTCCGCCTGGAGCATCGCCGCCCGGCAGACCTCCCTGGCTGGCAGAAAGGCGGAGCCTTGCTCAGTGCCCTGCTCCCCGAAAACACCGTCCTCCTCCACCGCAACGGCAAGCCGCTACGCCCCCCGCGCATCGTCCCCTACGACGATGTCCAGGGCTGGCTTGGGATGAGCGCTCCCTTCCCAGGCCCGCTCCGATTGGGCAACAGTGAACTCGTCACCGCCTTCGCTGAACTAGCCTGGCACCTTGAGTTACATCAAAGCGCAGCTGGAGAAAGTCGCCTGGGACTCAGGCCCGGCTCACAGCGCTGGAAGGCGCAGGAGCTGCTCTGGCTCCAGCGCAGCGGCAAAGGCCATCCTTGGTTGCCCCGCCCCGCCCCAGCCACGGATGCAAGTCAGGCTATGTCCGTCGAGCTGCCCCCTGGGAGCGCAGTACGACTGCAGAGCCAAGAACCCCTCGCCCGCGGAGGCAGCCGCCTGTCCCTACGCGCTTCCCGCCGCGGGCCGCAGGCCAAGCTCAATGTGCGGATCTTCCTCCTAGACCAAGGCCGTGAACAAGAGATCCTCCACTGCCCTTGGCCAGCCAAGGAAAAGCAGCTAGCCCTGGAGGCTTGGCTCCCTGCGGCACTCCACAAAGACTCACACTGGCTGCTCGAACTGCGCAGTCCCGCAGCCCAGCAACAAACCCTTTGCATCGACGAGCTGTGGAGCGCCTCTCTGACGCCACCGATCCTCGACCTATTGACTCTCGCTCCCGAAGACCGTGTCGAACGGGGCATCCCGAGCGCCCACAGCGATGGCTGGCGCCGCGGCCCAGCCCTGCGCCTCGGGGGCCAGGACGAAGACCGCCTGGACATCCCGGTCTCCATCCCCCCGGGGCTGGTGCTCGGGCGACTCCTCGTCGAAGCGCCGCTGTCGGGTGCCATCCCCGACTGGTCACTTGAGTTCGTGCCCAGTAAAGGCAGCCGACGTGAACCCCTCATCGCCCGGCGCCGCCCGCATCGCGGCCAACCCAAACTGCATCTGATCGACCTGCGCCCTCTGGCTGGCCGCACCGGTTTCCTTGTTTTTCGAAGCCACGGCAGTGGAGCACCACTGCGGCTCCTCTTCCCCTCCCTGCGACGACGCTGACATGAAGACAACGCTCACCCTCTGGTTCCACGCCGCTTGTTCCAAGTCCCGCAAGGCTCGCGAGCTTCTCGCGGCCCGCGAACTCGAACTCGAACTCTTCGAGTACCAGGTCACCCCACCGACCCGGGAGCAGCTCGAAGAGCTGCTCTGCAAGCTGGACGAAGAGGATCCTCGCAAAATGGCTCGCGCCAAAGAAGCGCTGTTCAGCGAGCTGGGACTGGACGACGCCGATCGCGACGCCGTCTTGGACGCACTCGTTGCCCACCCAGAATTGATAGAGCGTCCCATCGCTGTCTTGGGCGACAAAGCGATCATCGCCAGGCCCCCCGAGCGCGCTCTGGAGCTATTGCTTCCATAGCAAGATTTGCTTGCGAATAGATCGCGATTATCACCAAGCGAACGCGACTAATTCGCGATAATACCCAATCGGATGCGAGCCGTTCGCGACATCTAACCTGACGGGTAAAGCTGCTGCTTCTGGCTACAAGTTGGGGATAGTGCCAGCGCCCTTGCTAGCCGAAAAAGCCAGCGAATCGCCGATTCACTGGCTTTTTCGGCTATACAGCCCTCTGAAAGATCTGCCCTGTTAGCAAGCACTTCTTCTACGCTTTTGAGCTCGACACGCTGACAAAGACCAAAACTGGCGGCTGCACGAACACATTTCTGAGAAAAGCTAATAGCTCTTTTGCCTCCATGACAAAGGCATGACATCCGGCGCAGACGGCAGCCGATACTTCCGGCACTAGCTCGTCTCGCACGAACCTCACGCGTCATGCAGAACCTCCTCCTGGTTGGCACCAGCCATCGCTTCATTGACCCCTCCCGCCTCGGGCTCTTGCCCACTGGTGACGAGCTTCGTGCCCGCCTAGGCGCAGCTCGGGCTGAGGGGCGAGTCGCGGGCTTCGTCGTGCTCTCAACCTGCAACCGCCTTGAGTGCTACCTCGAGGTCTCCGACCCGAAGAGCGCTTGCGACCTGCCTCAGGACATACTGCGCGAGCTCTTCGACATCCCCGGCACCACCGCGCAAGGCCAAGAGGTGCTGCGGCACCTCCTGCACGTCGCCGGCTCCCTAGGCTCCATGATCCTCGGTGAGAACCAGATTCTCGGTCAGGTGAAGAAAGCCTGGCAGAAGAGCCAGGACGAGGGAGAATGCTCTCCGCTCCTGCACGAGGTCTTCCGCCACGCCGTGACCGGGGCCAAAGAAATCCGCAATGCCACCGGCCTCGGAGAGCGCCCGGTCAGCGTCGCCAGCCTCGCGGCGCGGCACTTGGTCGATCGCCTGTCCCAGCACAGCCTATCTCAGCGGAGCCTATCTCAGCAGAACCGCCAAGAGCATCCTCGCATCGCCCTGATCGGCGCTGGCGAAATGATCCGCAAGGCCAGCCCAGCCGTGGTCGAGGCCTGCGGCGGCAAATGCGAATTGCTCTTCGTCAACCGCACCTTCTCCAAGGCCGAGCAGCTTGCCCTCGAGTTTGGCGGCCGGGCGATGTCGCTCAGCGACTTCTACAACGAGACCCCTGGATGCGAGGCCCTCATCGTCGCCGTCTGGGGTAAGGATCCTCTCTGCGACGTGGACTTGGCCGAAAAGGTCGCCGATGCCCGCGAACGCGAAGCTCGCAGCCCCGGCGAGATCGAACTCGTCGACCTCGGCGTGCCCGCCTGCATCGCTCCCGAGCTCGGAGCCGATCCACGCTTCCACCTCCTCGACATGGACACGCTAAACGCTTGGAGCCGCCGCCACGCCAGCGAACGCCGCAAGGCCGCAGCGCGCGCCCTGCCGATCATCGAGCGCCACGTGCGTGCCTTCGTCGCCCGCCGCGAGAGCCGCAAGTTCAACCTCTCCGGTGTCCGCGAGGCTCACTTGCAGCTGGCCGAAGATCAGATCCGCCAGCTGGTTGGCAGCAAGCTTGCACATCTCTCCCTTGATGACCGGGCGCGCATCGAACGCGGATTCTTGGATCTGGCTAAGGCGCACGCCCACCTACATCTCAAGGACTTGCGGAGCATGGTCGCCACAAGCGTTGGCTGAACAGAGCGAGTAAGGTCTCCTCTTTGCTCGGCCATGCCGCGGCGCCACGCCGCGGCGCCATACTGTGGCTGGGCCCCTCCCAGCTATCACAACTGGCTGCAGAAAAGGAACGGCAGTGCGTATCCGAATCGGCACACGGGGAAGCGATCTCGCCCTTTGGCAGGCCTATCACGTCCAGGATCTCCTGCGGCGGGACTGCGGCGCTGAGGTCGAAATCAAGATCATCAAAACCCAAGGGGACATGATCCAGGATGTCCCACTGACCCCCGATCTCGGAAAGTCCTTCTTCACCAAGGAAATCGAGCAGGCACTCCTGGACCGGGAGATCGACCTGGCTGTGCACAGCCTCAAGGACCTCGCCGTCGACGATACTCCGGGACTGGCACTGGCCGCGATTCCGGCGCGCGAGCAGCCCAGTGAGCGCTTGCTGATCCACCCCAAGGGCTTCGATGCCACGGCTCGGCCTTTGCCACTGCGCCAAGGCGCGATCGTTGGCACATCCTCTCCGCGCCGCCAGCGACGCCTGCTTGAGATACGCCCCGATCTTGAGATCCGCGAGCTACGCGGCAACGTCCCGACGCGGGTCAACAAATGCAAGCAGGGCGAATACGACGCCATCCTCCTCGCCTATGCCGGCGTCACGCGACTAGCCGTCGACATCCAAGACCTGCACCCGCTCGATCTGCCCCTGGACCTGCTCTGCGGCGCCGCCGGCCAAGGTGCCCTCGGCCTACAAACGCGCCAAGACGACAGCGAGCTACGCCAGCTATTAGGGCAGCTGGAGGATGCTGCCAGCGCCCGCGCCACGAGTATCGAGAGAAAGCTCCTCAAGGCCCTGGGAGGTGGATGCACCCTGCCCTTTGGCGCATATGCCCAATGCCAAGCCGAGGGGCCGGCACGACTGCACGCCTACCTCTTTGCGCCGGAGCCGGGCACAGCCTCGCTGCGCTTCGAAGGGCAGGACGAGAACGACGAGGCTCTGGTCAAGCGGGCGGCAGCAGCCCTGTTGCCAGCCATGCAAAAGACTCTCGCCGGGAACAAGGTCCTCGTTCTTGGTGGCCCGCAGCGGCCGACCTTGCTCGGCCAAATGATCGCAGCCGGCGCCGAGGCCCAGTACCGCGAGTGCTTTCAGTACCGCGATCTGCCTTGCCCCAGCGACGCCATGCAGCACCTGCTGGCCGTCGACCACCTGCTGATCGCCAGCAAGAACGCTGCCCTGCGACTCCAGGCCGAGCTCGAAAACGCCGGCCAAGAGCTTCCTCCCCGCACGACCCTGCTCGTCCCAGGCAGTGCTACGCGAGAGCTCGCCAAAGCCCTATTCCCCAAGCAAGAAATCCTGGTCGGCGAACCGCCCCGCTCCCTCGGCATGGGCATGCTCGCAGTCCAGCGTGGCGCGAAGCGGCTCTTCGGCGTCGGCGCCGCCAACGGTAATGACGAGGGCATCGAATACGCCCGCCAGGCAGGCATCCAGGCCGAAACCCTGGCGCTCTACCGTTCGGAACCAGCCCCGGCAGCCAGCGCCGCCTGGCCCCCAGAGCTGGGCGAGGCCAGAGGAGCCTTCCTCCTCTACCTCTCCCCGGCCGCCGTCCGAAGCGCCCCTCCCCCCAAGGAGTTCCAGGGCCTACGGCTCCTCGCCATCGGCCCCAGCACCGCGCACGCTCTCGAAGAAGCCGGAGCCTTGGCCTACGAAACGCTCGCTCGACCAGAACTGAGTTCCCTCCTCGCCTGCATCGAGAGTCACCAAACATGAAGCAAGACAGCAGCAAGACCGGCGTCTCGAACGAAGACCTCTTCGCCCGCGCCCAGAAGGCCCTCCCCGGCGGTGTTAGCTCGCCTGTCCGCGCCTTTCGTTCGGTGGGCGGCAGCCCCATCGTCTTCGAACGTGGCAAGGGAGCCTACTTCAGCGACGTCGAAGGCAAGCGCTACCTCGACTTCGTCATGTCCTGGGGACCGCTGATCCTCGGGCACGCAGAACCCAGGGTGCTTGAGGCCGTCGCCGATGCCGCCAGCCGCGGCCTTAGCTTCGGCGCCCCCTGCCAAGCCGAGATCGAGCTGGCAGAACTCGTCCGCGACCTACACCCCTGTGCCGAACAGGTGCGCTTCACCAGCTCGGGCACCGAAGCGGCGATGAGCGCGCTGCGCCTTGCCCGCGGAGCCACCGGTCGCACGAGGATCCTCAAGTTCAACGGCTGCTACCACGGCCACAGTGACTCCTTGCTGGTCGCCGCCGGCTCGGGGCTAGCAACCTTCGGCAAGCCATCCTCCGACGGCGTCCCCGATGATCTCGCCCGCTGGACCTCGGTGCTCGAACTCGACGATGAGGATGCTCTCGAAGCCTTCTTCGCCGAACATGGCGCCGAACTCGCCGTCGCGGTGATCGAACCGGTCCCCGCCAACAACGGCCTACTGCTTCAACGCAAGGAGTATCTGGTCAAGCTGCGCGAACTCTGCACGAAGCACGGCGCCATGCTCCTCTTTGACGAGGTCATCAGCGGCTTCCGCCTCGGCCCCGGCGGCGCGACCACGCTCTACGAGGTCCAGCCAGACATGGTCTGCTTCGGCAAGGTCATCGGCGGCGGTATGCCGGTCGGAGCCTTCGCGGCTTCCAAAGAGATCATGGCGCACCTGGCTCCAGAAGGTGGCGTCTACCAAGCCGGCACCCTGAGCGGCAATCCGGTAGCGATGGCCGCCGGCCTTGCCCAGCTGCGCACTCTGATCGAAGAGGACGGCTGGAAGAAACTCGAGGTCTTAGGCCGACAACTCGAAGAAGGCTTCGCCGCCCTCAAAGAGCGTATGGAGATTCCTCTGCAGATGGCCCGCCTAGGCTCGTTGTTCTGGTTGGCACCCGAGGCGACGCAGCCCTATCGCTCGGCCGCGTCGCTGCCCAGCAATCTCGGCGAGGCCTACCGGCCGCTCTTCGCAAAGCTTCTAGCCAATGGCATCTACCTCGCTCCCTCGGCTTTCGAAGTCGGTTTCCTCTCTCTGGCGCACACGAGCAGCGATGTAGAACGCCTGCTCGAGGCCATCGCGCAAGCGCAGAAGAGCTAGGAAATGGGAGGATCCTCCTGGCTGCGCGCGGTTTTCTACCTTCTTGTCGGACTCTGTTTGGCGCAGCTGACCTGGTGGACGTATTTCGCCTACCAGAGCTCGGGTGACCTCGAACGCCTCGACCTGTCCTGGCTCGAGTCGCGAGCCTTCCGCGCAGCCCATGCGCTCGAAGGCAGCGACTACGGCAAGCTGAGCCTGAAGCAGCGCAGCGAGGCCATCGAGGGCTATCTCGAAGAACAATACCCCAAGCTCCAGGTCAAGCAGATCGCAGGGCCCATCCCCAGTGACAGCCCGGTGATCCGCGGCTTCGACGCCGGCAATGGCAAGCGCTTCGTGATCCAAGCCAAGCAGAGCGCCCTCGACGAGGCCTTGGCCCAGGGTGAACGCACCCGCCGCATGTTCGTCTATGAAAGCATCGCCTTCGTGGTGGTGGTGCTGGCCGGCGTGGTCATGATCCGCGTGCTCACCAACCGCGAAGCCAAGATCAGCGCACAGCAGCAGCGCTTTCTCACCGGAGCCACCCACGAACTCAAGACTCCCCTCGCAACGCTGCGCCTAGGCCTGCAATCGATGGAGCAGGGGAGCTTGCCGAAAGGCAAGCTCCCGCATTACGCCGCACAGATGGTGGAGCAGGTGAATCGCCTCGAAATGGAGGTCGAGAACCTCCTTCGCAGCGCCGCCGGAACGAGCCCGGCAGAGATCAGCATCGGAGACCTCGGACAGGACGCCGAGGAGGTCGCAAGAGAATTCTCTCAGCGCTTCGGCGCATATGACTTGGAGCTGGACTTGCAGCGCCGTGAAGCTTTGGCCCTACCGGTACAGCGCGACCGGAACGCCATCCGCCAGATCCTGCGCAACCTCCTCGACAATGCCTGCAAGTTCTCACCTCGCGGAGGACGCATCGCTCTGCACATCGACTCAAAGGATGGGCAAGCGCGGGTCCAGGTCATCGACGCCGGTCCAGGTGTCCTGACATCAGAGCAAGAGAAGATCTTCGAACGCTTTTACCGCGGCAGCTCCGAGGCTGAACAATCCAAAGGCGGCACCGGCCTAGGTCTCTGGCTCTCGCGCAAGATGGCAAGGGCTCAGGGCGGCGAACTCAGCCTAATCCCCAGCCAAGAAGGAGCCTGCTTCGAGCTAAGGCTTCCGCTCGCAAAGAAGGAGGCTTTGAGGACATGACAGCCCCTTGGATCCTCGTCGTCGAAGACGAGCCTTTGCTCGGCGAGCTCCTCGTCGACAACTTGCGCCACGAGGGCTTCGCCCCCGAACTCGTGCAGGACGGCCTCCACGCATGGGACCGCATCCAACGCGGCAATATCGACCTGATCATCCTCGACCTGATGCTGCCAAGCCTCTCCGGCTTCGACTTGCTCGAACGCCTACGCGGCGTCGACAAGGACCTACCAGTGCTGATCCTCTCAGCCCGCAGCAGGGATGAAGATCGCATCAAGGGCCTGAGCCTTGGGGCCGACGATTACGTGCCCAAGCCCTTCAACGTGCGCGAGCTCATCCTGCGCATCCGGGCACTGCTGCGCCGTAGCCAGCGAAGCCCGGGCACGAACGAGGTCGGAGACCAGCTCAGCTTCGCTGGTCATCGCATCGACCTAGCCAGCTTCGAAGCCCACCCGCGAGGCGGCAGCGCCGAGCGCCTGACCGCCAGAGAGGTCGAGCTCCTGCGCTACCTCTTTGCCCAAGCTGGCCGAGTGGTTTCGCGCAATGACATCCTGGATGCGGTATGGGGCCGCGATAGCTACCCCACGCCGCGCACCATCGACAACTTCATCGCCCGCTTCCGCAAACTCTTCGAAGAGAATCCTCGCAAGCCGGTGCACTTCCTAACGCTTCGCGGTGTTGGCTACCGCTTCGAGCTCGGAGACGAGACGAATGCCTGAAACCCTATTCCTGCGCGCCCTTGCCGGTGAACGCACGCCTCGCCCGCCCTTCTGGTTCATGCGCCAAGCTGGCCGCTGCCTGCCCGAGTATCGCCGACTGCGCCAAGAGCACTCCTTCGAGGAGCTACTCAAGGATGCGCAGCTGGGTGCAGAGGTGACGATGATGCCGATCGAACGCTTCGGCATGGACGCGGCCATCCTCTTTACCGACCTATTGGTCACGCTGGAGGCCATGGGCCCAGAGCTCAGCTACACGCCTGGCCCCCAGCTCTCGTGGACCGTCGATAGGCCCGATGACCTAGAGCGCTTGGCCGATGTCGACTGTGAAACGCACGAGAGCTGCCGAGTGCCCCTCGAATGCGCCCGCGAGACTCGGCGCCTTCTATCTCCCGACCGCACGCTGATCGGTTTCGTCGGCGCGCCCTTTACGCTGGCCTGCTACTTGAGCGAAGGCAAGGGATCCAAGAACTGGGCCAAGCTGCGCCGCATCCAATACGCAGACCCTGAGTTCTTTGAGCGACTCCTAGATCGCCTGGCCCAGGTCTCCCTCGACTTCGCACTCGCCCAAGTCGGCGCCGGCTGCGACGCCATCCAGGTCTTTGATTCTTGGGCGGGAGTAGCCGAAGCCGGGAGCTTCCGCCGCCAGGTTTTGCCGTCCTTGCAAAAGCTCATTGGCGGCCTGCGGGCCGAAAACGTCCCGGTCATCTACTTCGTCAACGGTGCCCAGCCCCACCTCGAGACCATGGTCGCGACCGGGGCTTCCTGCCTCGGCATCGACTGGCGCATGGACATCGCCGATGCCCATGCCGCCCTTCCTGCCGGCATGCCGATCCAAGGCAACCTAGACCCGCTGATCCTGCACGCGGACCCAGCAACAATCCGCCGCGAAACCTTGAGGATCGTGGAGGCAGTGGGTTCGCGCCCGCACATCTTCAACCTCGGACATGGGCTGGAGCCAAGCACCCCGCTCACAGGCCTCGAGACCTTGGTAGACACCCTCTTCTCACTCGAACAAAGCTGCGCCTAACCCCCCATGAAGAGCTACGCCGATATCGACCGCGCGGCGCTGCAGCGCTACGACCAGCCTGGACCGCGCTACACCAGCTATCCAACCGCCCCGGTCTGGACCGACAGCTTTGGCAGCAAGGACTGGAGCCAGGCACTGCATCGCGCCGACGCCGACCATGAGGCGCCGCTGTCCTGCTACGTCCACCTACCCTTCTGCCACAGCCTCTGCTTGTACTGTGGCTGCAGCGTCCACATCACCAAGCAGATGCCCCTGGTGCGCTCCTACGTGGATCTACTGCTGGTCGAGGCCGAACTCCTCGCCGAGCAAATGCCCGAGCGCCGCTCGGTCTGGCAGCATCACTGGGGCGGCGGCACCCCGACCTACCTACCGCCCGATGAAATCCGGCGGCTCTACCTAGGGATCCAAGAGATCTTCCCCTCACGTGAAGACGCCGAAGTCAGCATCGAAGTGGATCCTCGCGTCACCACCTTCGAGCAACTCGCGACCCTTCGTGAACTCGGCTTCAACCGCATCAGCTTCGGGGTCCAAGACTTCGACCCCAAGGTGCAGGAGACGGTGCACCGGGTGCAAAGCTCGGAGATGACCTACGCCCTACTCAGCGAGGCGCGACGGCTCGGCTTTACCTCCTCCAACGTCGACTTGATCTACGGCCTGCCCTTCCAGCATCCCGAGAGCTTTGCCAAGACCCTCGACACCATCATCGAATGGGACATCGATCGCGTCGCCTGCTACTCCTTCGCCTACGTGCCCTGGCTCAAGACGCAGCAGAAGGCACTGCCGACAGAGCATCTCCCCTCGCCAGAGACCAAGTTTGATCTCTTCGCGCTCGCCCTCGAGAAGTTCGGCGCCGCCGGCTACGAAGCCATTGGCCTCGACCATTTCGCCAAGAGGGACGACAGTCTGGCAGTGGCGACCCGCAGCGGCACCCTGCACCGCAACTTCATGGGCTATACGACTCGCTTCGCCTCGGAGCGGCAACCCGAAGACATGCTCGCCCTCGGAGTCACCTCGATCGGCGATATGGGCGGTGCCTTCGCCCAGAACGTCAAGAGCCAGCGCAAGTGGCGCGAGATGGTCAGTAGCGGCACCCTCCCCGTCGAACGTGGCCACTGGCGTAGCCCCGACGACGAGGAGCGCCGCCGCATCATCCTCGATTTGATGTGCCAGTTCCGCCTGCGTTTCGCCGACTACGAGGGCCCAGAGCTGCCACCGTTCCAAGAGCGCTTTACCGAGGCGCTGCAAGAGCTGCGGCCAATGGCCGAGGGCGGCCTGATTACGATTACCGACAAGGAGATCCAGGTCAGCGAGCCGGGGCGCATCTTCCTGCGCAACATCTGCATGCCCTTCGACGCCTATCTCGCCAAGCAGCGCGCCAACAAGAAGCCGATGTTCTCGCGCACGGTCTGAGTTTTCGGAAATGAGTCCAAAGGCGCAGCTGAGAGTATTCTCCCGATGACCAAGACCGCAGTCCTGCTCCAGCAACTGGGTGGCCCTAGCGCCGAAAACGAGGTTCAGCCCTTTCTCGAAAACCTCTTCAGCGACCCAGAGCTGTTCAGGATCCCGCTGAGCCGCTGGCTGCAAAAGCCCTTTGCCCGCGCCTTCAGCAAGCGCCGTGCACCGAGCAGTGCCAAGAAATACCTCGAAATGGGCGGCTTCCCCCTGCTTCCCTACACCCGCGCTCAGGCCGAGGGGCTGACGAAGGGGCTTGCGAAAGCCTTACCCCAAGATGAGTTCCTTGTGCGCCCCGCCATGCGCTATTGGCAGCCCTTCATCCGCGAAGCCCTGGAGGAAGCGCGCGAATGGGGCGCTGAGCGGGTCCTCTCCTTCACCCTCTACCCGCAGTTTTCGACCACGACGACCGGATCCTCCGAGCGGCAGATGCAGCGCGAGCTCGAGGCTATGGCATGGGAGCCGGAGCTCCGCTACGTGTCGGACTACCATGCCCACCCCAAGTTCATCGACTGCCTGGTCCGGCGCGTCGAACAAGCCTTGCGGCAGATGCCAGCCGAGCAGCGCCAAGGCTGCCTCCTGCTCTTCTCCGCGCACGGAACGCCCATGAGCTACGTGCGTGCCGGAGATCCCTACGTGGCACGTATCCAAGGCAGCGTCGACGCGGTATTGGCGCAGCTGACGGAAGAGATCCCCCACCGCCTGGTGTTCCAGAGCCGGGTAGGGCCGGTCAAGTGGACCTCGCCTTACCTCGACAAGACCCTGGAATCACTGCCCAGCGAAGGCATCACTTCGGTGCTAATCCTCCCCATCGCCTTCGTCAGTGACCACCTCGAAACCCTGCACGAGATCGACATCGAAGCCAAAGAGGACGCAGAGCGAGCCGGCATCCAACACTTCGCCCGCACCCAATCCCTCAATGCCGACCCCGACTTCCTGAATGCCCTGACCGAAATCGCCAAGGAGCAACTCCAATGAGCAAACGCGTCCTCGTCATCGGCGCCGGCATCTCCGGCCTCAGCTTTGCCGAGCGCTACCTACGCCTAGTTCCAGACGCCGAGCTACGAGTGCTTGAGGCGAGTTCACATATCGGCGGCGTCATCAGGAGCAGCAACGACGACGGCTATACCCGCGAGTTCGGCCCCGAAACGGTCCTAGACGACGGGAGCAATTTCTCAGGCCTGCTGGAGGACATCGGCCTGGTGGAGCGCAAAATGGCAGCCAACGCCGCAGCCGCCCGCCGCTACATCGCCGTGAAGGGCCAGCTAGTCCAGCTGCCCAAGGGCCCGGGTGCTTTCCTCCGCAGCCCGGTGCTGCCCTTTTTCAGCAAACTCCGCCTCTTCACCGAGCCCTTCCGCAAGAAGGGCAAGGATCCCGAGGAGAGCTTCGGCAGCTTCATCGCCCGCCGCTTTGGACCCAAGGTTCTGGAAAACCTCGCCGAGCCCTTCGCCGCCGGCATCTACGCCGGCGTGCCCGAAGACATGGAGATGGCCTCCTGCTTTCCCAAGCTGCTCCTGGCCGAACAGCTGCATGGCAGCGTCATCAAGGGACTGCGCAAGGTCGGCTTCAAGGCGGGCAAGGTCATCGGCTTCCCGGGCGGCAACCAAGAACTAGCTCAGGCACTGCAGCGCTCACTTGCGGGGAGGATCCTCACAGAGGCCCCAGTGCAGTCCGTGCGCCGCGACGGCGATCTCTGGCGTCTGCAGATGGCCAGCGGCGAGCCATACGAAGCCGAGCAGCTCGTCGTCACCTGCCCTGCCTATGCCGCCGCCACCTTGTTCGAAGACGAGCAGCCAGAACTCGGCAGGGAGCTGCAAGCCATCCGCCACTGTTCCCTGGTCAGCGTGCACTGCGCCTATGACGAGCAGCAGCTCGAAAACGAAGTCGACGGCTTTGGCTTCCTGATCCCGCGCCAAGAAGCACAAAACCGCGCCCTCGGCGCTCTCTTTAGCTCCAACCTCTTCGAGCAGCGTGCCCCCACCGGCAAAAAACTGATCCGCGTCCTCCTAGGCGGCGCCCGCAACCCCGACATCCTCCCCCGCAGCGACGACGATCTGATCAGCGAAGCTAAGCAGAGCATCGAGCGTTATCTCGGCATCAAGCGCGAGCCCGAACTCATCGATATCAGCAAATGGGAGAAGCGCCTACCCGTCTTCGCCCCCGGCCACCAAGCCCGCATGGCCCGCATCCGCAAACTGAGCGAGAGCAGCCCCCCACTCGAGTTCCTAGGCAGCAGCTTCACCGGCTCCGGCGTCGCCCTCTGCATCCGCAACGCCCGCAAACTGGCCGAAGAGCTGAGCGGCAAGCAACCCGAATAGCCAAAGCGCAGCCCAGCGCCATCAGCCGTGCATCCAGACCCCATGCTGGATACGCCAGACAAACGCCGGAGCCAGGGCCAGGAGGAGATAGAGCATCCACCCAAGCAGCACGGCATAGGCGGCGCGGCGGCGGCGCTTCGTGGCGGCGGCGCGAAACTCGGCTCGGCTACGCCCGAGGGCTGCGGCAACGGCTAGGGCCAGCCCTTCGAAGAAGACCAGCCAGAGGCCGAGCAGCAAGGGATAGCCGACAAAGCGATGCTGCGCCAAAAACAGGCACCAGGGGCAGTGATGCTCGAGGACGCCGTAGTGATAGGCCGACCACACCTGGACCAGGGCAAGGGCCGCAATCGGAGCCCAGAGTAGGGAGAGTCCGGCCAAGGAGTATTCGGAGAGCGGCCCGGGCCGTCGCCAGCAGGCGAGCAGCAGTAGCGGGAGCAGCACAGCGCCGATCATGGAGAGCATGCTCCACAGCCCTTCGCTGGTGGCGAAGCGGGCTCCCTCCTGGGCCGGCTGCGCAAACTGCTCGTAGACCAGCGAGCAGCAGTCCACCGGACTATGCAGGTCCAGCGCAGTCATCGTGCGCCAGCTATCGAGACCGGCCAGCACCACGATCGGGGTCGCCAGCAGGGTCAGGCGCGCGACCGACTCGACCCCCGGAGAGAGTGGCGCCGAGCGGTTGATCCCTGCCATGAGTCGCCAAAGCCCAAGCAGGACCAAGGCAAGTAGACGCAGCCCGAAGGCTCGCTGGGCAGTGCCGCCACTCGCTTGCACCACGCCGGTGCCGCACATCGCCCCGGGGACCAACTCCGGCAGGACACTGGCGAAGAGCAGGGTCAGGATCAGGGTGCCTAAGACGAAGAGCCCAGTGGCAAAGCGCCCAGCCAGTTCGGCGATTTCGGCCTGGCGCTCAAGCCTTAGCTGCAACCTCGAAGAGGATCCACTCTCCCAGTAGCTGAGGAGCTTCGCCGCGCCGAAGGCGGCGAAGAGCAGGAGCAGAGCCGCCGCCAAGTCGCAGAGCAATACCGCCAGGAACAAGGGATGCGGAATCACGCCGAGCCCTCTAGGCGCCCTCCACTGAGACGCAGGGTCTGCGCGAGGTCCAAGGCCTCGAGCACCCGCGGGTCATGCGTAGCCACAACGACACAGGCGCCCCGCTGGGCCGCGCCCCGGATCAGCGCAAGGACCAGCTCCAGGTGCTCCGCGTCTTGATGGGCACTCGGCTCGTCGAGGAGCAGGATCTCAGGTTCGGCCACCGCCGCTCGTGCCAGCGCCACGCGTTGCCGCTCACCGCCGGAGATATCGCTGACCGCCTGCGCCGCCAAAGAGGAAATCTGCAAGGACTCCAGGATGCTCTGGCAGGCCTGCCGCTTAGCCGCATGGCTCATGGCCCGAGGCAGCAGTGGCGCCGCGATGTTCTCTTCGACCGTCAGCTCCTCGAAGAGTTCAGGATCCTGAAAGGCCATCCCCACTCGGCGCCGCCAGAGGTCGCGATGCCCAGCCGTCCAGCGAGAGACCGGCTCACCAAAGGCGCGCAGCTCGCCTTCGCTCGGCCGCTGCAAGCCAGCGAGGACCTGGAGCAGGGTGCTCTTGCCGGACCCGGTCGGACCCAGCAGTAGGTTGCAGGACGCTGGGCGCAGAGCCAGATCGATTTGGCAAAGCAGGGCCCGCTCCTCACCGCCAGGCCCCTTGCGGATCACCGACACAGCCGAGCACTCCAGGCAGAACTCGGTCATGACCCAGCCCCCAAGAGCTCACTGGGGTCCACAGCCGAGCTGCGTAGGACCGGAAGCAAGGTAGCAAGCAGCCAGGGCACCAAGACAAAGCCCGCCACGCCAAAGGCCACGATCAGCACCGAACCCGGCGCCAGATACAGCGCCGGGGCGCTGCCGGGCCAGGCCAGCAGCCACTCCGCCGGCCAGCGTATGCCCGGCCAGTGCACGAGGGCGAAGCTGGCGCTGAGCCCCAGGAGCAGGGCGGGAAGGGCGACGAGCAGCGCAGAGAGCAGCTGCAGGCGCACGAGCTCACCAGTGCTCCAGCCCAGCGCTTTGTAGAGTCCCAGGTCCCGGCGGGCGGCGCGGCCGCGCCGCAGCTGCACCAGCATCAGTAAGGACAGGGCGAGCATGGCCGGGACCAGGAGCAGCATGCGCAGCGAGCCAAGGCGGGAGAAGCTCACCCCCAAAGCGCCAATGGCCTCCTTCGCTGTCGTGACCCGCACCGCGAAATCAAAGGCTCCGGCCAGCTCCGCAGCCACAGCCTCCTCTTCCCCCTCATGGAAGACCGAGAGGCAGAGGTCGGAGGCATAACCGGCAGGGATGCCAAGCACTCGGCGCGCCGCGGCCTCGGGCACCAGCACCACGTCGTGCAAGCTCAGCCCCCATTCCTCGCCCAGGCGCTGCTGCACCCTAAAGCGCGCTTCGCCCTGGGCTCCTCTCAATAGAATCGAAGCCTGATCACCACCCTCGACACCTGGGCCGAGGATCGCCTGCCCCGGAGCGACACGGTGAGGAAACTCTCTCCTGTCTTCCCCAAGACCAATCAGGGTGAGCACCTGCTCCCCCGCAGTCACCCGGCCCCAGACCCGGGCCCGGGCCTTGGTCACCCCGAGCACCGACCGCGCAGCCTTAAGCCCGGACTCGACCTCGATGGCTCGCCAGCCTCCAGCATCGACGCGGCGCACGACATGGGTCGGCCCCGAGAGGATCAATCTACGCGCAGTCGCGGTCCAAGCTTCGGCAAGAAGCAGCACCGTGCCACAGACCAGGACCAGGGCAAAGAGCGCCAACCCCATCAGCACATGGGTGCCTGGCTCGCGGCCAAGCTGTCGGCAGGCCCAGCCAAAGCTCGTGAGCGGAGCAGCTGTCATCGGAGACGCGGTAGCCCTGGAACGAACTCGAAGGGGGCGGCGGCCGCCTTGGGGCTTCGTTCCCAGCTCCCCGACGGCGCAACCGAAAGCTCCTGTAGCCCCAAGGCCCGAACAGCGAGGGCGCTGCGCCGCCGTGCTTCCCCGCCAAAGAGCGAAAGGCTCAGTGCCGCTGGCACAGAGAGGATGCTAAGCAGCAGCAGCGCCTGCACCCAAAACCGGGCCTGGCGCAGCTTGGCAAAGTCTCTGCTCTCACTTGCTTGGGACACCTTGACCCTTCTTGCCGATGATCTTCTGCCAGAGCCCAAGATCGAGTTCTTCGAGGCGGAACACATGCTCGCCGCCATGGCGCTTTCGAAATGTTTGCAGCGCCTCATCGCCGAGTACCGGAACGATCATCTGCCCCATCGGGCCAGTGAGATCCGATCCCGCGACCCAGTGCACGGCTTTCGCGTCGAGCTGGCGGCCGGAGAAGTACTCGGTGACCACCGCGCGAGCGATGCTAGTCGCCTTGGTCTGGAGATACTGCTCGGGCCGCAAGTACGACAAGAGCATGCAGCGCGGCCCGCAGAAGTAATGCGTCCCCCCTGCTTTGAGTTCGATACCCGCGAGCATTTTCTTGTCCGCGCAGAGCATCGCGCAGACCGGGCAACGGTCCTCGGGCCCCGGGTGCATCTGCCCTTCGGCATCGAGTCCTTGGGCCGCAGGCTGCAGCCGCCTTGCTGTCGACGCTTGCTCATCGCCACCGCAAGCGAAGGAGAAAGCACTCATCAGAATGCAGAGCCAGAGAAGCTGCCTAGCCATGATGGTATTCCTATTCGAGGACCGGCAGTCTAGCAGGCAGACAAAGAAGTCGCGCGACAGCAGAGCGCCATCTTCCTGCTCCGGCCGTAACGAACCGAGGCACCCGTCACCGCCAGCCATGCCTGCCTCTCTTGCCAGCACCGACCTCGCCTCGATGGCCCTACTCGGCGCCCTCGGCGTAGGTCACTGCCTAGGGATGTGCGGCCCCCTGGTCCTGGCTTTCCCGGGACGAATGACCGGGCTCTCCCCCCATCTCTGGTACCACGCCGGGCGCATCGGTAGCTACAGCATGCTCGGGGTATTGATGGGCCTCCTCGGCGGGCTGCTCGCCCATCTTGGCGCAGTGGCGCGGCTGCAGATCCTCCTAAGCGGCTTCGCCTCCCTATTCTTATTGGCCTTTGGGCTGGCGCGCATTGGCCTGCTTCCCGAGCCGGGCCTGCTGCGAGTGCCAAGCCCAGCCCTGTCCAAGGGGCTGCACAAGGCCCAGGCGCTGGCCCATGAGGCGGGAGCCATCGGAATGTTCCCCTTAGGGGTCCTCAATGGTCTCTTACCCTGCGGCCTTTCCTACGCGGCACTGGTGAGGGCTCTGCCCGCAGGAGGTCCTGTAGAAGGCGGCGCCCTACTCCTGGCCTTCGGCCTGGGCACTGTTCCGGGGCTCGTCCTTCTCGGCAGCCTCGCCTCGGGCTTCTTCCGTCGCCACCGCAAGCTCTCCGACCTACTGGCGGGGATGCTGATGATCGGGATGGCTGTGGACCTAGGCGCGGCTGTGCTGCAAGCCTTGGCCTAAGCGCTGGCTAAGGGGCCTTTTCTAACAGCCGGTTAGAGCATCCTCTTCGCCGTCACCAAAATCGCGTCGCACTCGCGCTCGCCTTCGGCATTCTCAAAGCCGGTCATCTGCCCGAGCACCAGGCTCAGAAAAGCCTCGGTGTTCTTTGGTGCGTGCTGGCGCACGAGCTTTTCGAAGCGTTCTACGCCGAAGCTTCTCCCCGTCTCGGTTTCGAACTCATAGCTCCCGACCGTCGTCATCACGATGCGGGTCCCCGGCGGCATTTCGACGGTGACTTCCTCGAGTCGCCGCTCGAAAACCGGGCCCTTATCGAGGCCGAGGGCGAGCCCTTCTCCGTGCACGACCTGGATCTCTCCTGCGCGGCAGGAATAGAAGGGCGCAGGGTGGCCGGCGATATAGACCGTGGCCCGGCTCTTCCCCGGATCGAGGACGACCAGCTGGGCAGTGAGGTGCAGCCCCTTGCGCATTGCGCGGCTGAGCTGCCGATTGCTGCGGAACAGCGCTTCCTTCGGATCAACGCCCGAATCGATGTAGGCATGCAAGAGCGCCCGCGCCAGCATCGCCACCTGCGAGCCCAGTGCCCCCGTGCCCGAGCTTGAGGCCACGATCAGAGCGATACGACCGCCATCGAGAGCGACCGAGTCATAAAAGTCCGCGACCCCTCGCCTTCCCTCGGCATGCAGCGCCGCGACTTCGAAGCCGTCGATGGTGGGCAGCTGCTTCGGCAAGAGCGCGTTCTTGAGCTGGGTCGCCATCTGCAGCTCGTTCTCGTGCTCGAGGACTCGCTCGTGCGCCTCTTCGCCCGCCGCGATGTTGTCGACCATGTCCTCGAGCGCCCGCGAGAGTAGCCCCAGCTCGTCGCGGCTCTTGATCGTCGAGCGATAGGAGAGATTGCCGCGGTTGACCCGCGAAACCGCCTGCACCAAGACTCGAAGCGGCCGAGTCATCTGCCCGGCAAGGACAAAGGCCGTGGCCACCAGCACGATCACGACGAGGATCCCCATCAAGAGCGTGAACTGGCGCAGGGAAGCGAAGTCCTCCTCCATGCCTTCTGCCGAGACGATCAGGTTGGCCCGCCCCGCGGCCAAGGAACGATGGTTCAGGATCGGCGCCGAATAACGCCGCGCCTGACACTTGAAAGAACCGGAGCGATAACGCCCCTCGGCGATCCGCAGATGGCCAACGGCATACTCTGTCCCCGCTTGGAACTCGGACTCGTAGAGCTGCGCCGCGACACGCCCGTTCACCCCAGTGATGTAGGCGTTGTAGATCCGCTGCGGCGCCGCTTTGACGAAGAGCTCAAGCCGGGCTCCGGCCCCGGGCGCGGCCTTTTGCTTGCCCTTCTCCGTTTTGCCAAACCAGCCCTCGGCGCCACCGGCCGCCAGGCCACGCACCGTGTCCATGGCGCCCCGGTCGAAGCTGTCTTCGAGCACCGATCGCGCATTCGCGGCTACCGCCAGCGCGTAGAGCAAAACCATGACGATCGAAGCGGCGCTGGTGACCAGAGCGAAACGCATACCGATCCCGAGCTTGACCGCCTTCGTCCCTGGGCGTGCCCTTACCACAAAAGCTCCTCGGCAAAGACCAGAGAGAGTGCCGCAACCGCGCCACCGGAATAAAGCGCCAGAACGACATCATCGAGCATGACCCCGAGGCCGGCGGGAGCTTTCTCGCAGAGCTTTCCGGGCCAGGGTTTGAGGATGTCGACGATGCGAAAGGCGACAAAGGCCAGCCCATGCCCCAGGGCGCTGGGATGCCGCCCGCTCACCAAAACGATGATCGCAACCGTCACGAAGTAGCCGGCAAGCTCGTCGAGCACGATGGCTCCCGCGTCCTTCTTGCCAAACCAGCGCTCGGCCCAAGTCCCAAGCGCAATGCCCGCAAGGAGGCAGAGCAAGACCAAGCCGAGCAACAAGAAGGCGTAGCTACGGCCGACGACGAGGAGCTCGAAGACGAGCGCGAGCGCGAGGCCGCCCAAGGTCCCAAAGCTACCAGGGGCAAAGGGCGCGAGCCCCAACCCCCCCACCGTCAAAAGCAGGAGCTTGGCCCGATCGCCCAAGCTCGCAGTCGCGAAACGCCGGCTCTCAGAGTTCGAGCGCATGCCACGCCTTTCGGAAGTAGTTGCCCCCCGAGAGCAGCGTCAGCAGCACCGAGAGCCAGAGCAGCGGTAGCAGCAGTGACTGCATCAGCGACCAATCGGCGCGGTAGCCCAGGAGCGCGCAGACGTAGGCCGACTGCGCAACCATCTTCCACTTGCCGAAGGGGTCGGCACCAAAGCTCTCCCCGCCCTGCTCCATCGCGCCGCGCAGGCTGGTAACCGCAAGCTCCCGGGCGACGATGACCAGAACCGCCCAGGCCGGCACGTAGCCATGCAGAGCCCCGTCCCTCATCAGCACGATCAGGATGCCGCAGACAAGAAGCTTGTCGGCGAGCGGATCCATAACCCGGCCGAAGCGCGAAACTTGGCCGAGCCGCCGCGCAACCATGCCGTCGACGAAGTCGCTTACCGCTGCGAACAAGACCAGCGCAAAGATCATCCAGTGACTGAAGCTGCCCTTGGGTATGGCTGCGGGCTCGATCAAGAGCCAGAGCATGGCCAAAAACACGAGGAGTATGCGCAGCAAGGTGATCGCGTTGGCGAGCTTCACGGGTCCTCTCACACGGGGTCAACAATGAGGTCGTATTCGGCGACGCCGCGGACACGCACATCGAGGAAGCTCCCCGAAGGATGCGCGCCGCTCACATGAACGCTGCAGTCGATCTCGGGGGCATCGGCAAAGCTCCGCGCGACCGATGCCGGACCATCGAAACCGAGGCTCTTCGGATTCGGGTGCTCGTGGTCGACAAGCACCCGGATCGTCTGGCCGAGCAGCGACTGATTCCGCTCTTCGATGTTGCGCTTCGACAGCTGCATGATCGCCTCAATGCGGGCGTTCACGAGGTCCTCGGGCACCTCGCCCTCAAGCCCGAAGGCTGGCGTCCCCTCCTCGGAAGAGTAGGGGAAGACCCCGAGACGCTCGAAGCGATACTCGCGGGTCAGCTCCAGCAGCTCCTCGAAGTCGGCATCGCTCTCGCCCGGGAAGCCGACGATATAGGTCGAACGCACAGCGATGCCGGGGACTTCGTCACGCAGGCGATGGAGGATGCGCATCACCTGTTCCTTGGACACGCCCCGCTTCATCGCCTTCAGCATCGGCGTCGAAATGTGCTGGATCGGGATGTCGATGTAGGGGACGACCTTGGGGTTTTCGCGCAGGCGCGCGGTGAGTTCCGGCCGCACCGTGTGGGGATAGGCGTAGAGCACCCGAAGCCACTCAATGCCATCGACCTCGGACAGAGCGTCGAGGAGCTGAGGCAGTAGGCGCTTGCCCTCTTGGTCCAGCCCGTAGGCGGTGCTGTCCTCGGCGACGAGCACCAGCTCGCGCACTCCGGTCGCGGCCATGGCCTCGGCCTCGGAAACCAAGGTCTCGATCGGCTTGCTGCGCTGCCTGCCGCGGATCGCCGGGATCGCACAGAAGGTGCATTTGTGGTCGCAACCTTCGCCGATGCGCAGGTAGCTAAAGGAGTTCGGCGTCAGGCGCAGGCGCGTCAGGTCGCTGTCGGCGCTCCTTAGGTTGCCGCCCTTGGCGTCGTTCTTGAAGCGATCGTCGCCGCCGCGCGCCAGATGATCGAGGAGCTGCGGCACCCGCGAGTAGTCGGTGATACCGAGGACGGCATCGATCTCGGGGATGTCCTGGCGCAGCTCATCGCCATAGCGCTGGGACAGGCAACCCACGACGACGAGCCCGCGCAGCCCCTCTTCCTTGAGCCGGGCCACATCGAGGATGGTCTGGATCGACTCTTCCTTCGCCGAGTCGATGAAACCACAGGTGTTGACCACGGCGACATCGGCATCCTCAGGATCGCGTACGATCTGCAGCCCTTCACTGACCGCATGGCCGAGCAGAACTTCAGAATCGACGAGATTCTTGGGACAGCCGAGGCTGATCAGGGAGACGCGGACCGGGGCTTTCATCAAGGCAGAGCGGGGAGAGAAAAGGGCGGAGAGTCTAACAGGACATCGAGGATGTCACACGGCAAGCGCAGACCCTAACAGACCCTTGGCAAAGTCTGGCAAGCTTAGACTCTGTTTCCCCGGGGACCGGACGGCGCTCCTCAGCTCCGCTCGCTCTCGGTGGCCTCAAGCCAGGCCTGCAAACTCATCAGTATCCGCCAGGGGCCTGAGCCTCTCGGAGCAGCGATCGCACCTCGGCGCTCAAGCGCCCGGAGCATCTGCCGAGCCTTGGCATGATCGACACCGAGCTGACGCTGTAGCAGCGAGGCTGTCGGCCTGCGCGCCACGAGCAGCTTCTCCGCCGCCTGGTCCAACTCGGAGAAACTCAGAGCGGCCTCAGCGAAGAGCGCCTCTTGTTGCAGGGAACGCTTGCGTTCGTCGACGCGAGAACGCTGGCGCGGCTCCGGCGGCTGGGGTTGCAGCACGAAGGTTTTCTCCACCAGCTCTTCCGCATCGCTGGGCTGCTCCTCGGCAAACTCCCTGGAGGCAGCTTCTTCGTCTGCGCTTTCTTCAGGGTCTTCCCTGCCGAGCGCCCGGGGCTGCTTGAACTCTTCGCTGGGGGAGGACTCTTCGGGGTCTTCTTCGCTGGCCTCGGCTCGGCGCTCCTCTCTCTCTTCTCTGCGTTCTTCTGCGCTCTGTTCCGAGGCCTCTTCCCCGCTAGCAGCAGCAAAGAGCTCGGCCTGATGGGGAATCTCTCGCTCGGCTCGCTCGGATTCATCCGTGCTTTCGTCAGCGGCATGATCAGCGTCAGCGGCTTCGTCAGTGGAGGCGACAGCACCCTCTTCCGTGGCTCCCGGAGCTTCCGCCTGGGCCATCGGAGCTTCCTGCTCGGCTCCCTGCTCAAGCTCCGGCTCGGCAGTCTCCGGCTCGACAGTCTCCGGCTCGACAGTCTCCGGCTCGCTCGTCCTCGCCTCCGGCTCCCCCCTCGCTTCTAGCTCAGGCTCGTCGCCACCTGACAAGAACTCGCGTTCGGCACTTAGGGCTTCGCGCCCCAGCTTCTCCGCGCGCCGCTCCAAGAGTTCGCGACGGCGAACTTGGCCTCGAGTTCGAGGCCCCTCGCGGAAGCCCCGCTCCGGGTCGGGCGACTCCGACTCGCTCTCGCCTCTTGCCGCCTCGCCAGCTTTCTCAAGGGAGAGCCCGCTATCGTCACCCAGCTCTCCAGCGAGGAGTTCATCGAGGGCCAAGCCCGCCTTCGCCAGCAACTCCTCGTCGTCGAGATCGGCAAAGGGATCGGCCTGGCTATCGAAGCCAAGCTGCTCCCCTCGCTCGGCCAAGATCGCTTGTTCGATCTCGTCTACGAGAGCATCCTCTAGGACCTGAGCCTCAGCGAGATTCTCAAGTCCCTCTACAGGCCCCCGCTGCTTCGCCGCAAGGCGGGCCAAGCGGCGGGCCCGCCGCTCTTCTCGCCCAGCCGCCGGCGATGGTGCCCCGCGGCTCACGTGCGAAGGCTTGGCGCTCCGCCGCTCTGCCAGCGCTGAGCGCGCCTCCGCCACGGCCACATCGACGAGCTGCGCCTGCCCAAGCCCGCTCGGCTCGGAAGACTCTGGTCTGGGGATGGCCTGCGGTTCAGGCATCCGCGCTTCCGCTAGCGGCGACGGCGGCATCGATTCGACACTGCCAACGGCCAGGCTCAAGGACGGTGAGGCAGGGCCTTCCTCCTTCTCCTCGCCCCGGTCCAGGAAGCGCACGAAGAACCAATCGCTTGCCAGAAACAGGGAAAGTACCACCATCACCAGCAATACGACAAAGACGAAGGCCTCCCCGAAGAGGCCGCTCCAGCGGGCGCTGACCTGGGCGCCCAGGGTGCCACCGTGCCCGCCCAGCAGGGCGGTCAGGACCGACAGCGAAAGCCCGAAGAAGAACGAGGCTCCCACGCGCCGCCACGGGAAATAGCCATCGCTGCGCAGGAAGGCGATTCCTCCCCACATCGCGACCAGCCCAAAGCTCAGCACGGCTGGAACGAAGCCGAAACTGCGGTGCAAGAAGACGACGCTGCCTTGCAGCAGCCCGCCCGGATCCCCTAGCCCACCCAAGACATAGTGGTAGTGCAGGAGTGAAACGACGACGAAAATGCCGACCCCGACGCTGCTGAGCGCGAGGGCCGTACGAAAAGACTGCGGTTTCGGCTTATCCCCGCCGAGAGACGCGTCTCCTCCCTTAAGAGGATCCTTGCGAGGCTCGTTCATGACTTCCCCTTCAGACTCGAGATTTCGAGTCACCCTTGGGGCCATCCCGAACGGAGGCGGCCATGCACGCCGCTCCCGGTCCCTGACCCCAGACTGTGCTAGCTTGGCACGCTAGCCAAAGGATGCAAAGCCTGAACAAATCCCGACCCTTTGCTGCTTAGCGGATCGCTTCTTCGTCCTCACCCTCATCCGCCGGAAGTCCTTCGTCTTCCTCAGTGGCCTCGCCATCCTCGAATTCTTCCTCGACGACCCACTCCCACTCCTCGCCGTCTTCGAGTTCTTCCTCGCCCTCTTCTTCCCATTCCTCGTCGCCTTCCGCGCCCTCGACGCCTTCGACATCCCAGGCTTCGTCGCTCTCCGCGTCCTCAGCTTCGTCGGGTTCTTCACCCAGCTCCGGCTCTTCCGCCTCCGCGGCGACGTCCACCTCTTCTTCCCAGGGCGGGACTTCGCTGTCCGAGTCCAGCGCCAGCTCAGAACCGGAGAACTCTTCGCTCTCCCCAGGCTCCGCAGCGGCCTCCCGCTCCAGCGACGCAGAGAGTTCCTCCGCCCCCTCCTCCAGCGGCTCGGGCGCATAGTCGTTCGGCTGGGCGAAGAGATCACCCTGCTCACACTCGGGCGCGGGCGGGCCGTGCATGGCCTCCCACTCTTCGAGGCTCATCATGACCTCGCGCGACTTGCTACCCTTGTGCATGCCGACGACGCCCTCCTCCTCCATCAGTTCGATGAGGCGGCTCGCTCGCGTGTAGCCGACCGAGAGCTTGCGCTGCAGGAGCGTCGCACTGCCTCGCTGCTCCTCGAGCACCACGCGCACAGCCTTGTCGAAGAGATCGTCCCGGTCGCGCGCCGAACGATTGCTGCCGGTCGGCGACTGCATCAGCTCTTGCTCGAAGACCTGGCGACCGACCTTCTCCTCCAGGAACTCCACGACATCGTGGATCTCATCGTCGCTGACATAACTGCCCTGGGCGCGCACCAGGCGATTGGTGCCCGGCGGAATGTAGAGCATGTCACCATGACCGAGCAGCTGGTCCGCCCCGTTCGCATCCAGGATGACGCGACTGTCGATGCGGTTGCTGACCTGGAAGGCGATGCGCGTCGGTAGGTTGGCCTTGATCAAGCCGGTGATGACATCCCGGCTCGGCCGCTGCGTCGCCAGGATCACGTGGATGCCAACAGCCCGCGACTTTTGCGCCAGGCGCTGGATCGAGACCTCGATCTCGGCCGCCGCCACCGACATCAAGTCGGCGAACTCGTCGATGACCAGCACGATCTTGGGCAGCTGTGGCGGCGTCTCCTCGGGGTCATAGCGCAGCCCCAGCCTCTTCTTGAGCTTCGCTTCGCCAAGGGCGTTGTAGTCGGCGAGCTTGCGCACGCCAACCGCGCTCAGCAGGGCGTAGCGCTTCTCCATCGTCTCCACCGCCCAGGCCAGCACCCCGCCCGCCTTCTTCATATTGGTGACGACCGGGCACATCAGGTGCGGGATGCTGGCGTAGTTCTGCAGCTCCACCATCTTGGGGTCGATCAGGATGAGCCGGCACTCGGCCGGACTCTTGAGCACCATGATCGAGAGCAGGATGGAATTGATGCAGACCGACTTGCCCGAGCCCGTCGCACCAGCGATCAGGAGGTGGGGCATGCGCGCCAGATCCTCCACCATGACCTTGCCGGCCACATCGCGGCCGAGGCAGAGCGGAATCTCGTGCTTGCTGCAGTCCTCCGCCTCGAGCAGCTCGCGCAGGCGAACGAAGCTGCGCTTCTCGTTGGGGACCTCGACGCCCACCGTGTGCTTACCCGGAATCGGCGCAACGATGCGGACACTGAGCGCCTTGAGCGCTGCCGCCAGGTCCGGAGCGAAGCGGGTAAGGCTGGCGATGCGCTGGCCCTCGTCCACCTCAAGCTCGAAGACGGTGACCGCCGGGCCAGCCGAGATCTGGACCACGCGCGCGGTGACCTTGTGATTCTTCAGCCGTCGCTCGATCGCTTCGGCGCGCTCTTTGAGCGTGGCCTCGCTGGCGACCTCATCCCCAAAGTCGGGGGCGGCCAGCAAGTCGAAGGGAGGATACTCGTAGTCGGCGCCACCGGGCAGCGGCTCGGCAGGGCGCTTGCGGGCTTTGGGCTTCTGCGGAGTCTGCCGGTAGATGCGCGGGCTACGCGGGCGGGGCTTCGGCTTCTTCGCCAGCGCCACTTCCTCGCCTGCGGCTTCACTGGACGCCGCCTGCTCTGCAGGAGCATGCTCCTCAGCTGCGGTCTGCGCAGGAGTCTCGGCAGCATTCTCCAAAGCGGGTTCGGCGATCTCAGCGGCCTCGGCCGCAGGCTTGCCAGCAGCCTTTCTCCGGCCCCTCTTGGGCTTTGGCTCCTCGCTTCGCCCCAAGCCCTGGATTTCGGGTCCTTGGGTTTCGGGTCCCTGGATTAGGGGCCCCCGGATTAGCGGTCCCTCAGACACCCCCTCGTCACCCGCTTCCGCCAGCGCCGGCAGCGGCTGCGCACGCCGGAAGAACTGCGCGATCGCCGGCCCCAGCTGCAGGAAAGCCGCAAAGCCCCGGGAGAGACGCTGCGAGATACGGGTGTGCAGCGGAGAGAAATCGTCCGCCTGGCGCCGGCTCGCCACCGACTCCTGACGCTTCACCCAAGCCGAACGCAGATCAGCGACAAAGTCCCGAAAGGCCCAATCAGCGGCGACAAAGAAGGCGATCGCCGCCGTCAGCAGCAGCAGCATGACCGCGCCAACGCCGCCAAAACTCGCGTGCATCTTGGGAGCAATCAGAGCCCCGAGATGCCCACCAAGGCCATAGGGAAGCCGGGCATTGGCGGCCTCAGACCCAGAGCCTCCGAGGAAGATCGTGAAGACCAGCATCAGGGCCGTGGCCCCGAAGGCGCGGGTTCCGGGCGAGCGCAGCTTGCGACCGAGGAGGAGCAGCAAGCCCCAATAGAGGCCGAAGGCAAAGAAGAGGAAGCTCGGCAGCCCAAAGCTGCACAGGAAGAAGCCGGCGAGGTGGTGACCCACCGCTCCGCCCCAGTTGGCCGAGGCGCCCGGCTCGACGGAGCTGTAGCTGAGCCCCGAGACGAAGAGATAGAGCGCCACCATGATCAGCGCGAGAGCCAGAATCTCTCGCGACAGATACGGGGCCGCGTTGTCCGCTTTGGCCGAGTCCCCTGCACCAGATTGCTTCCGGCCCGAGCCCTTCGGCTTGCTTGCGGCCCGAACTCGTTTGCCGGTCGCCATTCGCCTGTCCTCCCTCGGGCCGCCCGGCCCCCCCGCCCCGGCCGGCGCGCCGAGAGCAGCGCCGAATGATAGCGGCGACGGCCAGGGGCGGCCAGAAGCGCCTCCCTGGCCGCCGCCACACTCGGCGAGCGCCTTACTCGGCGTAGTAGATCGCGTAGGCCACGAGCTGATGGCTGGCCCACTTGTCGAAGGTCTTGTCCTCGGGGATGTATTCGAAGCGCAGCGGCGCGCGCGCCGCCCACTGCTCACTCACATCCACGCGCCAAGTCCGCCCAATGGACCCGGGCCCCCATCCGGCACGGTTGTACTTCCAAGTGCCATACTGCGGCCGGTAGGGATTGAGGTAGCAGTCCGTGGTCCAGAGGGTGTTCTCGTAAGCCTTGTCCTGGACCTTCAGGATGCGCGGCGATGGACGGAACTCCTGCACCCCATGCCCGGTGACGCAGCAGTTGACCACGACACGCTGGGTCTGGGCCGGAGGCGTCAGGGTCACCGGCTTCGGCCAGCTGTCCCGCTTGCCCTTGCGGAAGCTCACGGCCTGGTTCCAGAGGTAGCCAAGACCCAGCAGCTCTGGCAGCGGCGCCACCCCCTTGGGGCGCTTGTAGTAGTGGAAATCCAGGTCAAGCGCGAAGCCATCACCGACGTTGCCGCCGCCGCTGGCGCTGAGCTGGACCTTGCCCTGAAGCAGGTGGCGGAAATGCGTGACATCAACGTCCCAGCGATACTCCGCCCCCCAGAGCATGAAGGGGGTCAAAAGCCGGGCCAGCTCCCAGATCCGGCCCTCTTTATCAATCAGACTCACGTGGCCGAGGCGATCCCACTCGTCCCGCTTGACCAGTGGCTTCAGGTGGATCGACATCAGGATGCGCTCGTAGGGACGATTGTCCGGCAGCTCAAAAGTCCCGGTCACCGTGCTGTGCTTCTGAATCCCCATCCACTCACTGCGGAAGGTCCGCTGCAGCATCGGCGCCGGAAAACGCTCACAGGCCAGCTGCCACTGCACCGCGACGTCGTCGAGGCTGGCAATCGCGCCCCGGTTCTCGCCGCGGGCCCCAAAGCCGATGCGCGACTCGTAGGGGAAGACGTGGGGCAGGAACTCGCGCTCGTAGACCTTGACGCCATTGAGTTCGACCGTGAGTTCGGCGCCACCGCTGACGAAATCGACCAAGACCCGTGCCTTGACCGGCTCGCCCTTGGTGAAGTCGACGGGGCTCTGGCGATTGCGTAGCTCGCGCCCATCCCAGTGCAGGCTCACTTCGTGCTGCGGCTGTCCGTGCACATTGCCGCGCTCGTCGAAGGGGTCATCGGTGGGAGGATTCTCCCCATCAAAAGCCACAGCCAAGGAGCCCCAGAGATTCGGCTCATCCCAGTCGGGATAGCTCGCCTTGCGGCCGGGCAGCCCCTTGGCCCGATAGAGCTGAAAGGCCGGGCCCTCGGCGCCAAAGCGCGAGGTCGCCAGCAGGGCATAGGAGAGACCCTGGGCGCCGCCGCCAAGGCGAAAGCTAAAGTGCGCCTCGACCCGGCGATGCCGCCCTTCGACCAAGCGCGGCCAGGCCACGCTGCTATGCGCGCCGCCACTGCCCGGGCAAAGCACGAGCTGGCCCTTCTCCACCTTGGGGTCGAAGGCCGAGCTGGGCCGTCGCGGCGAATGGGTGATCTGGTTGCGCACCACGTAGACCGGCTTCTCCGGCACCTTCTCGAAGTTCTCGACCAGCTGCGCTGTCGACGTCTTCTCTTGCTTGGCGGCGGGCGCATCCTGCGCCGAGGCGGGCAGGAGCAGAATCGCTGTCAGCGAAAACAGCGAAGACAGAAAGGGCAGTCGCAGCATCAAAGGCTCCGGAACGAAAACCAAGCTCAGCTGGGCGAAGCCGCTCGGACTCGCCGGCTGAGGAGAAATCTCGCGAGTGGCCGAAGGCCAAAAACAGCGCCCCATTGGCGCCGGAAACAGCGGGAGAATCCACCAATAATCATCCGCCGCCCAAGGCCGTCGCCAGCGTCGACGCCCGCTCGGTTCGTCGACCGATGGCCTGCCGCAGGGCCGCTTCGCTGGCGTGCAGGGTGACCCGCTGGCGGGCGCGGGTAATGGCGGTGTAGAGCAGCTCCGCGCAGAGCATGGGATGATCCTGCGGCGGCAACACCACCCAAACCCGGTCGTATTCCGAGCCCTGGCTCTTGTGGATGGTCAGCGCCCAAGCCGGCTCGTGCTCGGGTAGCCGCGCCGCCGCCAGCATGCGCACCCCGTCCTGGGCAGCGAAGGCCACCCGCTCGTCATCGCCTTCGGGCCAGGCCACGCCGATGTCGCCGTTACTGAGTCGGCTGCTCCTATCGTTGTGTGTCACCAGAATCGGCCGGCCCCGGTAGAAGCGCCCCGAAGCCGCAACGCCGCGCGCTCGCAGCAGCTCTTCGACCGCGGCGCCGAGCCCTTCGACGCCGTAGGGACCCCGGCGCAAGGCGCAGAGGATCTGCAGCTCGGACAAGCCGCCAAGAGCATTCTCCAAATCGTCGGCGGTGGCTCGCGCCAGCAGTTCGTCACCCAGGCGCTGCACGGCTTTGCCCGGGGAACTCCGCTCCGTGATCCACTCCAAATCGGGACAGGACTCGTCCCTCAGTAGATCGAGGGCGCTATCGGCATCCCCAGCCCGCACCGCCTCCGCCAGCTGACCGATCCCCGAGTCCTCCCGGAAGCGATGGCTAAGCCGAAGCCGCACACTGCTGTCCCCCAGCGGCCCGCGCTCCGCCTCTACCGGGAGCTGCTGCCCAGTGGCAGCGAGGTGGGCCGCAGCAAAAGCGGCGCTGTAGCCGCGCATGGGATCGGTGGCCAGGCAGAGCTCCCGCAGGACGGCGCCGGCGCCCACGCTCGCTAGCTGGTCGGCATCCCCGAGCAGGATGAGCCGGGCATCGCCGCGCAGAGCTTCGACCAGGGCCAGCATCAGCTCGAGATCCACCATCGAGACTTCGTCGACGATGAGCAAACGCTGCGGCAGCGGTCGCTGCCGCCGGTGCCGGAACTTGTTCTCCCGCGGCATATATCCGAGCAGCCGATGCAGGGTCTGCACCTGCTCCGGCACCCGGCTTCGCAGCTCTTCGGGCACAGAAGCCAGACGCCCGCGCATACTCTCCGACATGCGTGCCGCGGCCTTCCCGGTCGGTGCCGCCAAGGCCACATCGAGCTCCGGGTCCTGGGCCAGCAAGGCACGCAGCACCCGCAGCACCACCGTCGTCTTGCCGGTGCCAGGCCCGCCAGTAATCACGCAAAGCCGATGCCGCAGCGCCGAGTGCACGGCAACGCTTTGCCAATCCGGCGTAGCGCCAGGAGCGCCACCGAGAGCATTCTCCCCGATCAACGAAGCACGCAGCAAGTCATCTTCAATCGGCAGAGGCCCGCTCTGCACCATGCTCGCCAAGCGCTGCGCCAGTCGCTGTTCGCCAGCGTAAAAACGCCACAAGTAAAGGAAGCCATCCTTCAACACCAGCGGCGCCGGCTTCTCCCCATCGGAGACAAAGGGCAGCTTTGCCAGCACTTTCTCCATAGCCTCTGCGCTCGGCACGGTCAGGCCAGCTACCGCTTCGTCGAGCGGCAAGGGCCGCCCGCCCCAGTGCTCCAACGGCACGCAGAGATCGCCGCGCTCGCGCAGCAAGCCCAGCAGGGCCAGAGCCGCCGCCAGCTCGCTCGAGAGCTGAGCCGACGAAGACTTGCGCAGCAGCAGCGCCGCGAGATGCCGTTCGACGGCGGGACAGTGGGAGAGAAAGTCCGAGGCGCTCACGACATCACTCCGATCACCCGTGCCCCAGCCTTGCCTAGCAGCTCGTCTTCGAGGGCGAGAAGCAGCTCCGGGGCTGCCCGTTCGTAAAAGAAACCCCGTTGCCCGCCAGCGTCGACGCCGCGCAGGTAGACATAGCAGCTGCCGCCCAAGGCCTGCTCTAGATCCAAGTCCGGCACCCGCGTGCGCAGATGCCTGGCAACGGCGAGCTGATAGAGCAGCGACTGCAACAGGTAGTCGTGCTCGCGCATCGCCTGCTCCATGCCAGCTTGCCCATAGGCTTCGGGGCGATTGCCCAGCCAGTTCGACTTCCAGTCGAGGACATACATGCGCCCTTCGTGCTCAAAGAGCAGGTCGACGAAGCCGGTCAAAAAGCCGCCCAGCTCCTGCTCCGAGAGCTGCTGCAGTCGCTGCCCGTAGCGCCGCTCCAGCTCGCTCCGCGCGTACTCCTGGTAGATCGCGGCAATGCGCCTCGGCGCCCCGGGTCTGAGCGGCAACCAAAACTGCCACTCGGCAAAGCAGCGCTCAGGCGCCAAATCGCCCAAGGCAAAGCCCAGCGCCGGAATCTGGGTGCTTCCCAGTCGCTCCAACAAGCACATGAGCGTCTCTGCCGGATCCAGCGGCCCACGATGCGCCCCAGGCCGATCTAGCCCCGCCGCCTCCAGCTCGGCAGCAACGAGGGCCAGATTCTGCGGCGAACGCGGCTCCCGCAGGTCCGCCCGCTCCAGGATGGCGTGCAGCACCGTTCCTGGCCGAGCTCCGCGAGCAAAGGCAAAGATCCCCTCGGCAGGAGCATCCTCTATGAGTAGCTCGGCATCATGATCGAGAGTTTCCTCCGCTTCGTCGAGACCCGAAGCCGTCAGCGAGCTGAAGCTGGCAATGCGCCAACAATCCAGCTGCCCCTTGGCCAGCGACAGAGTCCGCGCCTTGAGCTGGTCGCTGCTGCTCGTTTCCGGGCACCAGATCTCCCGCTCACGCCGGGGCTCGGGATCCAGGGTCTCCAAGCCGATCTCCACCCCTGCGCCCTCGATCAGTGCCTTGACCTCGTTTTCCCAGTTGGGCACGCCCTCCTTCAGCGAGGCCATGCCCCGTTCGACATAGTCTTCCAGGCTCTCGCCGGCATGAGGCTGATGATCTCTGAGGTGGAAGAGCCAGCCGAGAGCGGAGTTCTCCGAGCCGCCGTGCTGCTTGCCGCCGATCACCCCCCAGCAGAGGTAGCAACGGCTCTTGGCCCGGGTCAGAGCGACGTAGACCAGGCGCATGTCCTCGGCCAAACGCTCGGCCCGCGCCCGCCGGCGCCGCCGAGCGCCCTCCTCACTGGCCAGCGGCCCGGAGGCGAAGTCGTAGATCAACTCCTCGTCCTCGTGCACCAGCACCGACTCTTTGTCGCGATCGACGCCATCCCAGAGCGAAGGGCAGAACAGCACCTCGTATTCGAGCCCCTTGCTGGCATGCACGGTGAGGATCTGCACCGCCTCATCGTCTCGCTCCAGCCGCAACTCGCGACTCTCATCGCCGCGAGGATGCTCCGAGCGCTGCCGCGCCAACCAATCCAAGAGCGCCTCGGGAGAAAGCTCTTCGCTCCGCTCCGCGCTATGCAGCAGCTCCATCAGGTGGACAAGGTTGGTCAGGGAGCGCTCACCAAGGGGACGCGACAGCAGCCGCGCCCGCACCACGTGCGCTTCGAAGAGCTCTTCGCAAGCGTAAAAAACGCCGTGCTCCCGCCACTCCTGTTCTCGCTCGGCAAAGCTCTGCATCATCGCCAAGCTGCCGTCCTCGTCCTTGAGTAGCTCGGCAAGGGCTGCTGCCTCCCAGCCCAAGATCCGGGTGCTCAGAGCCAGCCCCACCGACCCCAAACGCATCGGCGACAGCATCGCCCGCAGCAAGAGCTCCAGCTCCCAAGCCTCTTCGCTGTGGAAGACATCCGCCGCCCGCGACAGCACGCTCGGGATCCCATGCGCCTGCAGCGCCGCCTGCATCGGCGCGGCCTCGCTGTTGCTGCGGATCAAGATGGCCAGATCCTTCGGCCTCAGATGAGGATTCTCTCTGAGGAGCCGAGCGCACTCGGCGGCGATCTCTTCGGGAATGCGCTGGCGCACCTGGCCCTTGCTCCAAGCCCTGAGCTTATCTTTGTCGTCAGGGACGTACCGCGGCAGCCAAAACATGCAGAGCTCCGGGCGGCCATCGGTAAGCAGACAATCCGAGGCCGGCTTCATCGCCTGCACCGGCACGAAGTCGAGGCCGCGCAGCAGGAAGGGCCGCAGGTGCCCGCCGAAGAGATGCCCCAGCGCCGCCACCAGCCGCGGATGGCTGCGCCAGTTGCCGCCAAGCCCAAAAGCTTCGCTGGCGAGTTCCTTGGCCTGGAGATAGGCAAAGATATCCGCCCCCCGAAACCCGTAGATCGACTGCTTGGGGTCGCCGATCAGCAGCATCGGCTTGCCAGCAAAGAGCTTTTGCAGGATCTCGAACTGCACCGGATCGGTGTCTTGGAATTCGTCGATCAAGGCCGCATCAAAACGCGCCCGCACCGCCCGAATGAGGCTGTCGCTGGCCTCGCTGTTCAAGGCCTCCCGCAAGTTGAGCAGAAGATCGTCAAAGCCGAGGCTGGCCTGCGCCCGCATGCTCTCGCGATAGCCGCGATCCATCGCCGCAAAGAACTCCGCGCGCAAGGCGTGCTCCAGCAGCGCCGCCGCCCGGGCACAGTCGCCACAAGCGGCAAAGAAGGGGTGGGCGCAGAGCGGCTTGGCCGGCTTGGACTTGCCGAACCATTCCTCGGGCGGCTTGCTGCCAAAGAGGAGGATGCTCGCCAGCCCCAGCGACCCGGCACCAGCAGGCAAGTCGCGCAAACGCCGCAGATGCAGGGCCTTCCCTCCCGCTTTTTGGAGATTCTGAACGCCCTTCACCGCAGCGAACAGGGCGAAGAACGCCTCGTCGAGCAAGCTTGTGCAGCTAGCGACGGCTTGATTCCAGCCCGCCAGCGCCTCGGCGAAAGCCATCGGCTCTGGCGCGAGGCGCAGCGCCGCCCGCGAGCGCACCCTTCGCCAATCCTCGACCAGGTCCGTACAGCTCCAGTTGGCAATCGCGGCCAAACGGCCAAGGGGAGCATCCTCCTCCCCCTGAAAGCGCCGCCGCCAGAAGTCAAAGGCGAGCTCTTCGACCTGCGGCCTAACATCGCTCAGCAGCTCCACGCCAAAGGGCATGCCACTCTCGAAGGCCTGGTCCTCAAGCACGGACTTACAGAAGCTGTGCAGGGTCAGGATCTGCGCCTGATCAAAGTCATGCAGGGCCTGCCGCACCCGATCCGCCGCCTCCGCCGAAGCCCCAGCGCAGATCCGCTGCAGATCCGCATCCTTGTTCGCATCAGCCAGCGGCTTGCCATCGAGGAGATCCACAGCCTGGCGCAGGGTGGCGCGGATACGCAGCGACAGCTCCTCGGTCGCAGCCTTGGTGAAGGTCACGATCAGCACGCGGTCGAGCCGCGAGGCCTTACCTTCGAGAAGCAGCCGCAGGACGACGCGGGTAATCGTGAAGGTCTTGCCGGTCCCGGCACTGGCCTCGAGCAGCATCATTCCCGTGCTGATCGGAGTCGCGACCGCATCAAAGTTCTGGACCGTCATCGGCGAGCTCCCCCCTGTTCCGGATCAAGCGGACACAAGCCCGCAGAAAGAAAGTGTGGGCAGCTCATGATCGGAGTTCCCTCCAAGGCGTCGAAGTCTCGGCCCTTAGCAGAGGCGACCAAAGCCCGCGCGCCAGCTCGATGAAGTCCTGGGCCGGGGTAAAAGGATCCCGCCCGCGGAAGCACAGCTGCAGCGCCCGATCCTCAGAGTCATTCCCCACCTTCGCAAACTCAGAGGGCTTCCAAGCCTCGCGAGCTTTCGCCAGCGGATCCTTATCGGCCCGCTTCCCCTGCTGCAGTTTCTTCTCCTGCTCAGCGTAGGCCGCACTCGCATAGGGAAGCAGCGGCAGCGGCCGCTCTTGCCCCTCGAAGAAGTACTGCAGCAGCCAGAGGAGAGTATCCTCCATGCCTTCGTCATAGCCCGCGAAGCAAGAGGTCTCGTCCCGGCCCACCAAGCGGCTATGGAGAGGATGCTCAAAAATCCCCTGATGGACGCAGGCCCCCAGGACGATGTGCTGGATCCAGAGGCTGATGCGGTCCTGTGGACGCAGCGCGCCAAAGCGCAGGGCGATGCGACCCTTGGCATGCAGCCCATCCAAAGCGCCGACGAGGCGGAACTCCCCTAGCTTCAACTCAAAGCTCTGCGGATCGAGCAGGGGCGCCCCGGCCAAGAACTCACCAGGAAGCTCCAGCCCTTCGGCCATGAGCTCGTAGGCATGCAGCCCAAGCCCAGCGGCGGGAAGTTCGCCCCGCAAGCTCAGCAGCTTGCGCTCCTCCTCCGCCTCGACCTTCGCCTCAGCGCCTCGCCGCCAACGCCGCCGCAGCAACTCGTCACCGGCCCGGTAGCGCGTCAACTGCTTCAAGTCGAAGGGCTCGCGCTCATCACCGGCAAAGCCGTCCCGAGGAAACACCAAGTGCAGCCTCTCCCTCAGGAAGTACGCGCAGGGGTGCTGCCAAAAACGCGCAAGATCGGCCAGCTCCACGGTCTTTATCCCTGAAGCATCCTCGGGCACCGGCAGCGCCTCAGAGAACCAGGGAGCATCCTCCCTGCTGCCCGCAAGCGAGAGCTTGCTCGCATCCACATGATCCTGCCGGTAGCTGAACAGGCGCGGGTCCTTGCCATCGAAGTAGCGAGCGCTCGTCGGGTGCAGCGGGTGGTCGATCTGCACAAAGTCGCGGGCAGGCACCAACTCCTCTCCCGGAGCCCGGAATTGCTCATCGAGCATGTCAAAGAGCTCGGCCAGCACCACCGAGGGCGGGCGTTCGCTGCCATCACGGCTGGAGAACGCGGTATAGCTCAGCACCAGACGCTGCCCTGCAGCGAGCACGGTCTCGAGGAAGAGGTAGCGATCATCGCCGCGCAGGCTGCGATCGCCCTCCCGCGGCCCCGTCAGCCCAATCAGATCGAAGCTGGGCTTTTGGTCGCTGCGGGGAAAGGACTCCTGCTCCAGCCCGGCAACGCAGATCATCCGAAAAGGGATGCTGCGCATCGGCTTGAGCTCCGCCACGCAGAGCCGGCCATCGAGGAAGGGGCTGCCATGCCGCTCGTCAGCGATTCGACCCAGCAGCTCTTCGCGAACCGCGGCAAGCGGAAGAGCATCCTCAATACCCGCCTCCTGGCAGCGCTCGCCAAAGGCCGCGATCTCCTCGAGCAGCAGCCGCATCGCCGCCTCTTCGCGCTCGTCCCCCGGGGCAAGCAAGGCCAAGGCCGTGTCGCGCAAGGAAATCGCCCATTCCTCAGGGCGGAGGCCCCGCCGCCACTCCCGCACCCGGCGAAAGAGCAGCTCGGTAAAGTCGAGGAAGCGGCCCAGCTCCGCCGCCCGCCCCTCACCAGCCAAGGCCGCAGGCAGGGTGTCCAAAAGAGGATCCTCAAGATCGCCGCAAGCATGACCGAGCAGCAAGCGATCCAAGGCCGCTCGCCAGCTGTTGCCCTCGTATTCGGGGAGAGCGTGATCCTCTCGCCGCTCCTCGCCGTCGATCCCCCAGCGCAGTTGCAGCTCCTCGCACCAGGCGCCTATGTCCAGGGTCAGCTCTTCGTCAAAGGCAAAGCGCCGCCGTACCGGCGAGCGACGCAGGAAGCCGAGCACCTGCTCGCGCTCCAGGCGAGTGTCGGGCAGTTCGAGCAGGGCCGCAAAGCACTGCGCCAGCGCATTGCTCTGGTCGAGACTCCGGTCGGAGAGGTGGTAGGGCAGCCGCGACGCCATCCCGTGCTCGCGACCAAACACCGCATCGACAAAGGGAGCATGCTCCTTGGGATTCGCCAGCAGCACCACGACATCGCTCGGCCGCAGCGTCGGATCGGCATCCAAAGCGGCCAGGATCTCCTCACGCAGGACCTCCAGCTCCCGGCGCGGCGAATACGTGCGATGCACGACCAGGGATCGGTCCGCAGCGGCGATGGGCCACTTCGCCGCCGCCTCCGGCTCGGCAGCCAGCAGGCAACGCTGCAGCCGCGGCAGGAGTTCCTCGCCGCGAGGGATCACCCGCGGCAGCGAGCGCTGTTCGATCTCGGTGTCGCTCGCCAGCTCGGCGAGCATCCCTTCGAAGTCGTTCGAAAGCCGCCCCAGCGACTCGGCCAGCGGCGCCGGCGCCCCCCCCTGCTCGCCCCGCGGCGCCATCCAATAGAGGGTCAACTGGCAGTGGCGCGAAAGCCCACGCAGCAGGTGAAGGAAGGCGGGCGGCAGAGTGGTCAGGCCAAAGGCACTGATGCGCCGCGGCAGGCTGGGCCCGGCATAGTCCCCCTCCAGTTCCTGAATGGCCTGCAGCAGCCGCCGCGCCAGATGACCAGGGCCAAGCTCGGCAAGCAAACGCAGCCAGAGCTGGCGCTGCCAGCGCTCTTCGGGCCCCTTCGGCGGCTCTGCCGCCTCGGCCTCCCAAGCCAAGATGAGCTCAGGCCGGTAGAGCAGGTATTCGTCGAAGCGCGCCGCTAGGAGCTTGGCCAGCTGGTAGCGCTTGCTCTGCGCCGGATCCTCTTCCAGATACTTTTCGAGCGGCCCCCCCTTGAGGGTCTCGCTCTCACCGAGCAGGCGCCAGATGCGCCAGCGCAGGGCATCGCGCTCGTAGCCCGGCGTCTCCTCCTCGCCGAGCACTTGCGTGCACAGCGCCTGGGCGAATCGTGCCGGCAACGGCATCTCGCAAAAAGCCAAGGACCCCAGCCGCTCGGCAAGCCCCAGCGTCAACCAACGCCGCAGCCCCAGGCTCGGAACCAATATCTGCTCACGCTCCATAGGCCCCAGCGGCCGCTCACGCAGCTCCTCGGCAAGCGCGTCGAGCAAGGGCGCGAGAGCATTGGCGTGAACGATGCTGAACATGAGACTGGGCTCCGTTGACAAAGCTCGGCATCTTGGCCGAAAACAATCGATCCTCTCAACCCGAAGGAGCAAAGACCATGAAAGTGCGCATCGAATACTGCGGCATGTGAAACTACCTCCCCAAGGCCTCCAGTTTGGAAGCCACCATCAAAGCCAAGCACCCTGACGCCCTCATCGAACTCGTCAAAGGCAGCGGCGGCGACTTCATCGTCGAAGTCGACGGCCAAGAAATCTGGAACAAAAACGCCATGGGCGACCAGTTCCCCAACGAAGAAGAACTGGCAGACCGCCTTTAGCCTCCGCCCGCCAGCGCGGCCGAAAGCGAACGACAGCCAAGTCGTGCCGGTGGAGTCGCCGACCTCCACACGGCAGCGAATATCCCGGCATGACACCTTCCCTGGCATAACCTTTCGGCCGCGTTAGCGGGCCGCTGCTGAAGCCTTGCTTGTTTGGCAAGCGGCTTCTTGCTAGGCCCCATACTGAGGTGTCCGCTGCGCAGCACGCAGCGGCGGGGTGCGCGGATCTTGACCGCCGTAGCGAACCTGGAGTAGGTTTCACCTCCAGAGCGGGCCCGATTCAGCCCCGGAGGCAGCAAGGCATCCGTGATGACCTTGATAACCCCGCACACATACTTGATGGTTTACATCTACAGACCCCCCCATGATCGCTAGAGTTCTGGCTTTTGCCGCCGTCGCTGCCGTCTTCTCGTCTTGTGTATTCTTACCCCAGGCATACATAACGGATTACACCGACGACATACCGATCATTATCCAATAAGACGAGACTGTAAGCTGCAAGATTCTTTGCGTCAGGTATTCAGCCCTGCGAAACAACTCGTTGGCCGCATACTCGCTGCGCGCATATGGACTCGACAGTATCTGCTTCCCTCTCGACTTCCTCATCTCGCCAATAATGATCATCGGACGAAAAGATGTCTCTGTCCGCGGGGGCGTTTTTGGCATAGCGCTTAGCGCCTTATCTTTCGTCAGCGTCGTCGATGCAGGCGGTAGGGTTTCCGGCGCGAGGATCTTCGAAGACCGTCTCGCGCGAAGTGAGCTGTTTGCTAAGCAGCAATCCATCATCGATGCCGCGAGGCTGGGCAAAGGCGCGCTCTTAGATTGCGTCCAAGACCTCCTAGATAACGTCTTTTTTGACATCCATGTATGGAACGCCGAGCTCAGGCTCCCCCAATGGGCACAGCAGCCATCGTCCGCAACCCGGCCTCGCGACGTGCCAATGAGTTCTGACGGCTAGGAAGGCCAGGCAGGAAGCCATCCGCACGGCCCTCTCCATGGGAAAGGAGCTGGGAATCGGGGGCGAAGCGGGGATACCTTCTCCGCATGAGTCTCCTTCTCTCTCGACGTTCTTTCTTGAAGGGCTCGCTGGCCGCTGGCGCCGCCCTCTCCACCGCACCGCTTGCTGCTCGCAGGCCCGTGCGACGGGAGCCCAAGCTGCGAGTGCTCTCCATCGGGGTCATCGGCACGATCGGCGGCTACGATCGAAGGCAGGTCGCTTCCCACCCGCGCGCGGAGATCGTCGGCCTCTGCGACGTCGATGCGCAGGTGCTGGCGAAGGCGGCGAAGGAGCACCCCAAGGCCTTCCGCTGTCGCGATTACCGAGAAGCCTTCGCCGAGCACGCAAACGAGTTCGACGCCATCATCTGCGCGGTGCCCGACCACTCGCACGCGCCGATCATGTTGACGGCGATGCAGCACGACAAACACGTCTACGGGCAGAAGCCGCTGGTGCACCAACTCGAAGAGCTCGACATGCTGCAGCGGGCGATCGAGGCCAAGCCCGAGCTGGTGACGCAGCTTGGCAACCAGCGCATGTCCTCTGCCGGGCGCCAAGCCGCGGTCGAAGTGCTGCGCCGCGGACTGTTGGGTCGCGCCGTCGAAGCCATCGTCTGGACCGATTCACCCAGCGAGAACCGCTACTTCAACTACTGGCGCAAGCTCAACCCACCCAAGCAGCCCCCCTCGCACCTGGACTGGGAACTCTGGCTCGGCCCCTGCGAGGAAGCTCCCTACCGCGATGGACTAGCGCCGATCCGCTGGCGCTCCTGGTGGGACTACGGTTCCGGCGGACTTGGCGACTGGGGCTGCCACCTGCTGGACGTGCTCTTCTATGCCTACGACGAGCTGCAATCCCCCTTCGCCGTGCAGACCCACTGCCACGAGCCGTCGAACAAGTTCTTCCATGTCGCGGGTTGCCGCTCGCAGCTGACCTACGCAGTGGAGTCCCATCGCTTTGCCAAGGACAGTTTCACGATCACCTACCAGGATCATCACCAGAAGCCGTCGCGCGCCGCCCTCGGCCTGCCGGAGCATGCTCACATCGGCAAGAACGGCAGCATCGTCGTCGGCGAATCAGCCACGATGGTGCTCGAGGCAGGCGGCCGCATGGAGATCTATCGCCATCGCCGCGGCAAGCAGCCGCGCGTCTTCAAGATGGGTGATCTCCCGCAGCTGCCGGTGTTCCCCAAGATCAATCACTGGCACGCCTGGGTCGACAACTGCCTCGGCATCAAGACCAAGCTATGGACGCCCTTCCGCGATGGCTTGCGCATGACCGAGGCGGCACTGCTGGCGGTCAAGGCGACGCGCTTCCCCGGCGCCGAGCTGCGCTGGAACCGCGAGAAGCTCGAATTCAGCAACCACAAGCAGGCGAGCGAGAGCATCGTCCGCCGCAAGTACCGCGAGGGCTTCGCCCCGCCGTGCGTCGGCTAGCTCTGAGCAGCGGGCACGCGCAAACGCGCCCTCCCTCCGCTGAACTCGACGTGCTCGCCAAAGCGGGACCTAGCGCTCAGCACAAAGGAGGATGCTCTTCGGGATCACCAGCAAGCTCACGGCTTCACAGTCATCGAGCAGGGCGGCGGATCTAGAGCATCCTCTCAGCGCTTGGCCCCTTGCGCCTGCCGGCGCAAGCCGAGCGCGATTAGCGCCCGGCCTGCACCAAGCTCTCGATGAGCTGCTCGATCTCGTCGTCGCGCCAGTCCTTGGCCCCTCTCAGATAGCGCCGCGCCTTGAGCGAAGCGCTGAGCCAGGTCGAGCGTCGATCCTCGTACTCGAGCAGCAAGAGGGCCAGCACCATCAAGGTGCCTAGGACCCGCCCTTCGTCGAGCGCAGCGATCCCTTCGGCATCCCCGATTCGGCGCCAGGCCGCGAGGCGCTCAGCCCCGATGCGCGAGTTCGGATCGCTGAAGTAGCCCCAGGGCTCCTGAGTGCCGAGCAGCTCAAAGAGGGCATCGCCTCCAGCCATCGGCGCGGCTTCGCTGTCGACCTTCGGTTTCACGCACGACGGTGCAGCCTTGAGCTTGCTGTCATCGCCACCGCCACCGCCAAAGAAGGCTTTCCGGCTCTTGCTCTTGGGCCCGGGCATGGCCTCCTCGAACTCATCACAAGCAAGCATTTCTGGAGCAGGCATCGCGGTACAGGACCCAGCGGCAGCCACCGCCCCCTCCATCAGGCCGTGCCAGCCATGCGCCAGCTGCACGGGCACCCGCTGCAACTCCGGTACCCCCTGCGTGCGGTCCTCGGGCCGCCGATGCTCGACAGCAAAGAAGGAGGTCTTGCTGCACAGGAGACCAAAGCTGCGGCTCAGCTCGATGAGCCTTCTGGCGCGATGATCTTGGTGCGACCGCTCGAAGCGAGAACTCGCCGCGCTGCCTCGCTCCGCATCCTCAAGCTCTCGGATGCGATGCCGCGCCCAGAGCAGCGGCACGCCGCTCCCCTCGCCCGGCTTCGCCGGCAGCGCCACATGGCTCTCCCAGTCCTCGCCACTGTGCCGACATCGCAGCGTCGCTTCCTCGGCAGAGCCCTCGCCCAATCGCGCGAGCAAGAGCAGAGCATCGCCATCAAAGATCGGCGGCAAGCGCGAGCTGGCCAGCTCGAAGTCGATCCCCTCAATCTCCAAACGCAGATCCTCGACCCGCGCCGAGTCCAGGCGACTGAAGCAACGCAGCACCTTGTCCTCGATGCGCTCGCCTTCGGCGATGAACTCCGCGGCGCCATGGCTCACCCGCGCCAGGCCATAGACCAGCGCCTGGCTCGAAGCGGCGCCGATCCCAAAGCTGAAGATGCGATACCGCTCGGCATGCTCCCGGGCCAGAGCGATGGTCTCGTCCTCGTTGAACACTTCGCCGTCGGTCAGCAACAGGACCTGGGTCTGCTTCCTCGCCCCGGTGGCAGAGCTCGGTAGCTGCTCCGCGCTGCTGAAAATGTGCGAGAGCGCCGCGTGCAACTCGGTTCCACCGAGGTCCGCCTCTATCGCCTGCACCTGCTTCAAGGCCCGCGAGAAGCTCTCCGGGCTATAGAGCGTCGGCCCGTCGGTCAGCTCTTCGAAGTTCGAGCCAAAGCGAAGGATGCGGAAGCGATCCCCCTCCTTCATCGCCCGCAAACAGAGTTCCATGGCCTGCCGCGCCTGAGCGATGGACGAGCCCTGCATCGAGCCCGAACAGTCGACGACGAAGACGATGTCCGAAGGCTCGCTGTCGAGCGTCTCCGGCAGATCAGGAACGAAGCTGATCGCCGCGTAGCGCGCGCCATCGGGCCCAATCTCGACCTGGGCCCGGGGAGCATTCTCCGCCTGCAGCTCAAGGGCGAGGACGATGGAGCGGTCGGGCGCCACCTCGCCAGCATCGAGGCTGACCTGGTAGCTCGGCCCTTCGCTCTCGCGCACCTTCAGCTGGTGTGTGGGCGAAGCGATCTTCGCCGCTCGCCCAAGCGCCACATCGAGCTCGAAGCTAAGGCCATAGGGCACTGCGAAGGCCTTGGGAGGATTCACCGCATCGGCCTCAAGCAGCGCCTCCATCGAGTCCATTCCTGTCGAGCCGGCATAGCGCGGAGCGAGGGTGGTCGGCATCTCGAGTCGAATCTGTCGATCCACGACCTGGAGCTCTCGCACATAGTCGAGACGCAGGGTCGCGACCTGCCCCGGCCGCAGCGCTCCGACGCGCACCGTAAAGATGTCATCGCGCTCGTGCTCAAGGAGATAGGCGCCATCGCCGCGCTCGATCGCCTCTTCGTATTGCTTCTGCGCCTGCTCCTGCTCATCGACGACGCCGCTCAGGACGCGCTCGTCGGTGATCACCTCGAAGCCACAGATCGCCGCCCCGTCGGGGACAGGAAAGGTATAGATCGGCTCGATCGGCTGCTCACCGCGATTGGCAAAGGTCTGCTCGATACGCGTGCTCTCGGCTAGGCCCGCGAGGCGACTCACGACGCGGATGCCGCGGAGCGCAATGTCTCCCGCCTGGCTCCCGTCTACTGTCACGATGTCAATCATTGCTGTCGTCATAGGGCCTCCTAGCCTTGGGAATCTGAGTTCGGCTCGCAGCTGCCGGCCTCGCGGCCGAGGCGACGCAATGCGAGCTCTTGGATTTCTTTGAGATCCGCGGCGCCAAGCGGCGCGCGCGCGGGATCGAATTGCAGCTCGACGCCAGGCAGCAGCTCGACCCGCAACCAGGTCTCGGCCCCGAGCAGCGCCGCAGCGCGCGGTGGCGATTTCGGCTGCGCCTGGCCCTTTCCGGCCAGGATCGCGCGGATCTCCTCAAGAGAGTGACCCGTGTCCTGAAGCTCGCGGATCCGCTGCAGCCGTCGCAAATGTTCCGCCGTATAGCGGGCGCCCCGCCCCCGCCCGTCGGGCGGCGGCAGCAGCTCACGCTGCACGTAAAAGCGCACGGCTCTCCGGCTGAGGCCCGCCGCGTCTGCAAGTTCACCGATGCCATAGCTGTCGTCGTTCATGCGGAACAATATGACATCTCAACTGTCGCATTGCAAGCATCCAGTGTCACATTCTTACGCCACCCAACGATCCCTCTCGACCCAAGCGCGCACGACGAGCTTGTGAGTGCCGCGCTGGCTGAAGCGATGCCGTTATGGCGTTCAGCGCGCCGGCCTTTGCCCATGGCGGCCTGTTTCCGGCCGCCTAAAGCATCGCACGGGTCGTGAGAGCAAAGCTCTCACGACCCGTGCTCATGTACCAGCCGCTGAACTCGCAGCACCCTATTCGTCCTCGCGTTTGGCGGGAACGGGGCTTAGGCGAGGGGGTATTGGGTGAGTGCGCGGCTGCATTTATCATGCAGTTCGCGAACGGCACGGGCGGTCGTATCTTCGCAATTGCTGCCAATAATCTCCTCGAAGTGGCAGGAGGCAAAGGCAGCGGCGTTTTGCTCGTATCTCTCGACCCATGCCCTGCGGAGAGGGAGCATCGCCTCGCTCACCGGCCAGACTCCCATGCGGAGACGGGCCTGCTTGGCGTCCCCCATACGCCAGGGCTTCGCCGTTAGGCGGGCCCGGAAGCAGTTCTGGGCCATGCACATCTGGGCGTAGACCGGATCGGCGCCGATCGCGGCAAAGAACTCACTCACCTCCTCACTTCGCGCTGAGTAGAGCTTGTGCAAGGCCAGCAGACGAAGCCCTGCCGGCGTGCGGTACGTTGCCAGACGCCAATCGGAATGCCGCTGCAGCCAGGCAGCGACGCGGCGACGCGCTCGTGTTTCCGCGTCACCGAAGAGAAGATTGCGAATCCTCTCAAGGCCGCGCGTGACCGACGGCCAAAGGAAGAGCAAAACGGCAAAGCTCACCAGCCCCACGCCGAGTTCGCCAAAACTGCTCCCCAGCGATATCGAGGCGGCAACGATGGTGGCGAAGACGACCAAGTTCATCAGACAGCCAAGGTGCTCATCGAAGTCGATATCGGCGAAGAGCACATTTGGGGTGTTGAGACACTGGGCCCCGTAGGAGTTGCGGGTGATCACGCTGTCCCCATGCCGCGCCAGGATCTCCTCGCGAATCGGCACCCCGTCGGCCCCGTTGTAGGGCACCCGCGGCTCTCTCCGCTCAAGCGACTCGCCGCCGAGGATCCTCTCAAGCGCTTCCTCGGCCCGTTGCTCGGCCATGGCCTGGGCCTCGGCCTGACTGCTGTCCGACCAACCAAAGCGCCGCACGGTCACTTGTCGGCGCTCCTCGCGCGTGCGCTTTTGGTACTGACGCCGGGCCTCCGCCCAATAATTCGGCACGATCATGCCCGTAGTATCGAACGGATCGGCCCTGGGAACAGATAGAGAGCCGCAGCCGGAGCAGAAATTATCCCGAGCCACCAGCCCCAGATCCCCGCAACGGCCCGCTTGCCCCCCCCAAACTGGCTGAGACCCCCCGCAAGATCTGCGAGGGAGACTGGAAGTGGAAGATCATCGCCAGGGAGAATCCCAGCGATAGATCATGTTCCCCTCAGCCCACCGCCGATGCACAGGCCACCATGGACGAATACCGCAACAACGCCTACAGCCTGGCCGCAGCTCTCTCTGAGAAATACGAACAGCAGATCGACTGCAATGCAGCCGGCGTCGACTGGGTCAGCGACTTCATCCTCTCCCGCAGCGAGGAGCTGGATCCCGAGACCCAGGCCGACCTGGTAGAGCTCATCGGCGCCTTCCTGGGTGAAGCGATCTGCGCGGAGTACGGCGGCCAGTGGGAAGTCCAGGGAGAGCGCGGCTACCTGCGGCTCAGCGAAGGCGGCCTGGCCGACCCTTTCCAGATGGCCACATGCTGCTTGCGCTACCGCGAGCGCTACCCCGCCTCGCAGCTCTTCGCCGTGACGCCGGCACTCGCCAAGCTCCGCATCGGCGGCCTCTACTCCGTAGCCGGCGATGACGGCAAATACCGCATCTACAAGGTGCTGGCCGCGGATCACCTGGCCGTTCACCTGCGCAAGTTCGCCAAGAGCTACGACTCGGTTCCCGAGCACTTGAAGCTCGAAGAGCTCGAGATCGGCATCAACCTCAATGCCTGGCAAAAGGGCGGTGAAATGCCAGCAGAACTGCCGATCGGGCACTTCCCGCTAGCGCACGAGGGCTTCTGGGAGCTTTCTCCACAGCTCATCCAGGTCGAGCCGGTCGCAGAAGACGAGCTGATGGGCTTCCACCTCTGGCTCTACGACGACGAAGCGGACGAAGCGACCGCTGACGAGCAGGCGAGCATCAAGCTGAGAGAAACGACTGTGGCCCAGCTGGCAGGCTTCCGCGTCGGGCTCGCCAAAGTCTGGCAGGAGGAGTACAGCGATGCCGAGGGCGTGCCCAGGCAAGGCGTACGCGGCACCCTCGCGGTGATGTGCGAGGACGAAGAGCAGGACTTCGACCTGCGAGTGGCCCTGGGCGACGAAGTGAAGCTCGGCAGCGCACGCTACATCGTGTCCGCCATCGACGAAGGCGAACAGCTAGGGACGCTCACACTGACCCAGCTTCCGCCCGAGGCCACGCCGCCAAGCTCGGGCCTTACTCCGATAGAACCGATGCCAGAGCCATCCGGACCAGTGCGCCCGATGCCGGAGCCCTCCACGCCAGCCCAAGCCACAGAAGCCCAGGCCAGCCCGGCGCAAAACACCCAGGCACCCTCCACCCCAGCATGGCTAACGGTCCTGGCCCTGCTCCCCTTCCTACTGCTGCCCCATGCCACAACAGGCGTTAGCCGAGCCGGCCTGGGCCTGGCCGCACTCGTCGCCTGGGGCACCCTGATGCGCCCCTCTTGGCGCGGCCTTTCCGGCTTCTACGGGACAGCCCTCTTGGCCCTACAAGCCGTCGTCCTGCTGATCCTCTCCCTATTCTGAGCCCTCGCCCAACAGCGCCTGAAAACGCGCCGCAAGATCCCGGACATACGGGCAGCCCTCAAGCAAGTGAGGCGCGAAGTAGATCTCCCAGTCCGCGCCCTCGCAGCAGCATGCGAGCGAGAGCGCATTCCCCATCGGGGGCTGCTGCAGCAGCGTCGCCAACTCCCCCTCCGGGATCGCCATCACCTGCCCAACGAGCTCCCCAAAGCGCTCCCTCGACCGCTCTCCGAGCGACTCCGCCGAACTCTTCCCCTTGGCATTCGGCAGATACCTGCGCAGCAGCAGCTGCCCGCCCTCGTCCAGCTCGATCCACTCGGCCCCACGAATCCCCTCGTGCTTCCCCCAGCGGAGAAGCTTAGGACGGTTTCCACGCTCAACATGAAGACGCAAGCTGTTCATTCGCGGAGTCCTGACGAAGGGAGGGTTCGGCTTGCTCGCCCGATTCGCTTAGCCCCAGTCTGAGCCACCGGCCACGCAGGGATGAGCGCGGCGGCAATGAGCCCCGCAGAGACGGCTTAGTTGCCGGTCAGCGCCGCCCGCAACCGAGCCAAACAGCCTTCCGGGTCCCGGAGTTTGGCCAGGCCGAAGAGCCCGATACGGAAGCTGCTGAAGTCCTCGCGCTCGCCGCACATCAGCGGGACCCCGCCAGCGATCTGTAGCCCGGCCGCGCCAAACTTGGCGCCGCTTTGCCGCTCCGGGTCATCGCTGTAGCTGACCACGATGCCAGAGGACTCGTAGCCGGGCGCGGCCACGCTCGGGAAGCCACTAGCCTGCAGCAGCTCGCGCAGCTCCCGCCCCATACGCAGCTGCACGTCCTTGGCCTTGTCGAGGCCGAAGTCGCGCATCTCCCCCATCGCCTGATGAAAGACGCAGAGGGCGTCGGTCGGCATCGTCGCGTGATAGGCGTGCCCACCTTCCTGGTAGGCCTGCATGATCTCCAACCACTTGCGCAGATCGCAGGTGAAGCTCGAACTCGTGGTCCTGCGCACGCGCTCCAGCGCTTGCCGGCTCAACATCACCACGCCGGCACAGGGCGAAGCGCTCCAGCCCTTCTGCGGGGCGGTGATCAGCACATCGATGCCCAGCTCGCTCATATCGAGCCAGTAGGTCCCCGAGGCGATGCAGTCGAGCACGAAGAGCCCACCCACCGCGTGAACCGCAGCTGCGGTGCGGCGCAGATACTCGTCCGGCAGCTGCATCCCGGCCGAGGTCTCGACATGGGGAGCAAAGACCAGCGCTGGCTTCTCGCTGGCGATGCGCTCGCAGAGCTCATCGATCGCCGGGGGCTCCCAGGGGGCCTGGGGCTCGTCAGCAAGCTGCCGCGCCGTCAGCACCGAACACTGCTCGGCGATCGCAGCTCGCTCAAGGATTTGGCTCCAGCGGTAACTGAACCAGCCGTTGCGCAGGATCAGCACCCGCTCGCCCTGGGCGAGCTGGCGCGCGACAGCCTCCATAGCGAAGGTGCCGCCGCCCGGGACCAGCAGCCCCGCCTCGGCGCCATAGACCTCGCGTAGCCCTGCGCAAAGCTCCCGCATCACAGTGCGGAAGCGCTGGGACATGTGGTTGAGAGAGTGGTCGGAGAAGACCACCGAATACTCGAGTAGTCCACCAGGGTCGATTTCGTTCGGGTCGGGCAGCATGCATTCCTCCAGGAGATCCGTTGATCGTGACGGATCAAGGAGGCGAACGCCATGCTTGCGCCGCTGCAGTTCTGCTGGATCCCCCTCCCAGGAGCATCCAGGCGGGGCAGGAAGCTCAGCTCCGCGGCGTCGCGGCGCTCTCTCTCAAACTCTCGGAAAAGGCTGGCCTATCAATAGCGCCAGACCTTGGCGAGCATCCTCCACTGCCGCCCATCATGGAAGAAGAGGTGGAACTTGAGACCCGAACTCTTCCCCGGCTCGACGAACTCCACCTCGTAGAAGCTGGCGCCAGGACGCAGAAGAGTCTTGGCGGCTTCGATGGCGCCACCTGGGAATTCACGCACCGCTGGGTTCTTTGCCTCGGACGCCGCAAGCTCTTCGGTCGTCGCCCCGTGCACCTGGATCTCCGTGCGCTCCGGCCGCTTCTTGAAGATCCTGGCCAAAGCCTCGTCACTGCTGGGCCATATCTTGGAGCACCCCTTGAAGATTTTCTTCGCCGCTTCTTCGGATCCGTCCTTCAGCGCCTTAGCCAGACTCTCCTCGGTCACCGCGAGACCGCGCACCAAGGCCGCCGCCTGCGCCGTCTTACCTCCAATAGAGGCCTCACGGATCTCCTTCATCAGTGCACGTAGACCCTCGGCGCCCGCCTCTTGCCTCGGCGTCTGCTCTCCTACTTGCGTGCTCGGTTCGTGAGCGTTTGTCCGCCCCTCGGCGCCCGCCTCTTGTTTCGGCGTCTGCTCCCCGCCGCAGGCACCGAGCAGAAGGAAAGCGGCGAGCGGGAGAGTGCGTAGCAGTCGCAGGATCTTGGACATGGTGTCCCCTCTATCAGTGTTGGCTTGATGGCTATCGCCCTTTTATCGGACGCGAGCGATAGGGCCTGTGGAGGATTCGCCGGCGCTGCAAGCCTGCATTGCCGCCGCGATTTCCGGAGAGCAAGAGCATCGCGAACCCTGCCCCAGATAGCCAAAGACCTCCAAGGAGGCCAAGCTCCTCGAAGGCCCAATCACTAGGCACAGGACGACAGGGCAGTGTCGAGGCCAGAAAGCGATCTAGCCAGCCGCCCACTGCCCGAGCAACCGCAAGGCCCGATCGGCCGTCCGGAAGCACGGCACCCGCTGCTCGATCAACCAGTTGAGGAAGGGCTCATACATCGGCCCCGCATCGACCACGACGACGAAGGGCTTCTTCGACTCACGGAAGCTCTGCACCAGGCGCGGGCCGATGCCGCCTTCACGGGTGAAGTCCTCTCGATGCCCTTCGCCCGCAGGCAAGGTCTGCAGCGCCCCGGTCAAAGGCACCACACCAAGAACCCCCAAATCGACCCCAGGATCCGCCAGCACCGCCCGCAAAGCCCCGTCGTAGGCCTCGTCGCCCATGATCGGCGTCAGGTCGAGGGGATTGTGCACCGAGACGATGTCCTGAATACGGCAGGAGGCGAAGAGTTCCTCGAGCTTGGCGCCGGTCTCCTTCGCAAACTCGGCCAGCTGGAAGTCCCCGAGGTAGTCGGCGATCGCGACACACTCAAAGCCAGCGTTGCTGATGGCGCCCAGCTTGCGCCCTGAGAGCTTCCTCTCACCAAGGAAGCTGGCCAGCAAGAACAGCTCCTGGAAGTCGGCCAGCTGCTCCACCACCGTGACTCCCGCCTCTTCGGCCAGTTGCCGCGTGACCTCGTAATCCCCGGCCACCGAAGCGGTGTGCGATGCCGAAGCCGCCGCCCCGGCCGAGGTGCGGCCAGAACGGTAGAGCAACACCCGCTTGCCCTGGGCCGTGATCTCCCGGGCCGCGCGCAAGAAGCGCAGGCCATCGCCCGGCTGGAAGCCCTCGACGTAGCAGGCGTAGAGCTGCAGCTCCTGGTCATCCTTCAGATGCTCGAGGTAGTCGCCGATGGTCAGGTCGCTCTGGTTGCCAAAGGTGACCAGATACTTCGGGTTGACCGCCGCGATCTTGGACGCCTGCGAAACGGCAAAGGCGCCGCTCTGCGACAGCAGGGCCACGGGAGAGACTTCTCCCGTAGTCTCCGGCATCTTGAACTGCGGAATAAACAGGGTGTCGTAGCCGCCCGGCCGCGACCTCACTCCGAGGCAGTTGCCACCGTTGATGACCGGGCCACCGCTCGCAGTACTGCGCGAATCACGGATGGCCTGGTGCATGCGCTGGGCAATCGCGCTGCTCTCGGCCCGCTCTTCGAGCCCACCGGGGATCACGATCAAACTCTCCGCGCGGTCCAGGCGCACGAGCTCTTCGATCAGCCCCGGTGTCTGCTCGGCCGAAACCGCGCAGATAAAGAGGTCGACCTTCCCCGGCATCGACTCGAGATCCGGCACGCACAGGCAGCCATCGATCTCGTCGCTGCCCGGTTTGACCACGGTGACCCGCTTGGGGTCGAAGCCGGCGCGCAGGGTGTTCTTGAGGATGATGCGCCCGGGGTTGATCTTGGACGAGACCCCGATGATGCCGATCGACTCCGGCTGCAGCAGCTTGCCGATCTTGGGCACCGGCCGCGGCAGCCGTGCCGACGGAACTGGCGCGCCGAGCTTGGCCAGACAGTCGAGCGCCATCGGTCCCGAAGGTGTCAGGACCAGCGGGTTGATCTCCAACTCGCGGAGGTAGTCCGGGCAGCCCTTCTCGGCAAGCTCCAGGAAGCCGAGCAACTGCGACTCCAGGACCTGGGGCTCGACACGCGGCCCTTGTCCGCGAAGCCCGCCGAGGAGGAGTTCGGTGACTCGAGCTCGACCCAGCGCCGGGAGTATCCTCTCCTTGCTGGTATTCTCCGGCGAGAGGATCGCGACCCCGGTTCCTGGCACGAAGCTCTTGGACAAGAACTCGGTGTAGATCCCGCCAGGCCCGAAGTTGACGATGGGCCCGAAGTCTTCGGTATAGCGCAGGCCAAGGAGCAGCTCGCCGCCGAGTTCCTTGTCGAACTTGACCAACTCGCAGAGCAGGAGCCCTTCGAGCTCCTGCCCGGTGAAGCGCTCGAACATGTCCTGCGCGGCCTGCTGGATCGCATCGCGATCGGCTCCGGCCAACACCCGCACGCCACCGACATCGCTCTTGTGCAGGATCGCCGGAGAGACGACCTTGAGTACGACACCGTGCGGGCCAAAGCGCTCCAGATCGATGGCGGCCAAGTCATCGGCTGAGCGCAGGAGACGGTGCTCCGGAACACGAACGCCCACGGCCTGCAAGAGCTCGAGCCCTTCGTGTTCGAGCAAGACATCGCGGCCCGCCGCCCGGGCCGCCTCAGAGAGTCGTTCCAAGACGGCGAGCGCGCTTGCTCTCATACCGCGGCCCCCCTCCCGAGCTCGAAGGCTTTGAGGTTGCAGTCGACGACCTTCTGGCCCTTGGACTCGAAGCGCTTCTTGATGAAGCCAGACACCGCCTCTGGCTCCAGCGGCAGAAGATCCACCGCGGCTCCGATCAGCACCATGTTGCTAGCGCGCGAGGAGCCCGCCTCGCGGGCCAACTTGGCGCTCTCGACGATGATCGACTTGGGCAGCTTATCGATGCTGGCGCGGATCTCGTCGATGTCCGGGTAGTTGTCGATGTTCTTGAACGGCTTCGCGGCTGTTACCAGCGTGCCCGCGGGATCAAGCCAGTCCGTGTAGCGCAGAGACTCCATCGGCTCCATGGAGAGGATCAGGTCGGCCTTGCCGCGAGGGATCAGGTCGCTCGCAATCGGCTGATCTGAGAGACGCAGGTGCGCCTGCACAGCGCCGCCCCGCTGGGACATGCCGTGCACCTCGGACTGCTTGACGTGAAGCCCCGCCTGCATGGCACTCCACGCGATGATCGCTGAGATCGACAGGACGCCCTGCCCCCCAACGCCAGCTAGCACGATGTCACATTTCATGGTTCACCTCGCAGCCGCAGCAGCCTGCTTCTTCCGCTTGACCGTCTCGATGCACTCGCGCACAGCGATGATCACCGACAAACCGCGATGCTCGAACTCGCGCTTGAACAGCTCGGTGTGCTCATTCACGAGTTGTGCCTTGGCCTCGATCAGATGGAAGTGCTCTGGGTCGACGCCGCAGGCACGAACCAAGGTCTCGAGCCGAGAACTCGGCAGCAGACTCTCCTGCCCGCCGGTCATCGCCACAGCCTCGTTGTCCAGGATAAGCAGGGTCATATTGGCGTTGGCGTGCACCGCATCCAGCAAAGGCGTGATGCCGGAGTGCGTGAAGGTGCTGTCGCCGATCACCGCAACCACCGGATGCAGACCGGCCTCTGCGGCCCCCTTGGCCATACCGATCGAAGCGCCCATGCAGACGCAGCTCTCGATGGCGCTGTAAGGCGGCAACGCCCCGAGGGTGTAGCAACCGATGTCCGAGGCGACGAGCGAGTCATTTACGTCGGCGAGCGCCTGGTTGAGCGCCGTATACATGTTCCCGTGCGGGCAGCCGGAGCAGAGCTGCGGCGGCCGACCGGTGACCGGCGCCTCGAGCGGCTCCAGCACCGCGTTGGAAGGCAGACCGAGGGAAACGCGCACGTTATCGGGAGTGAGCTCGCCGGCATCGGGCACCTGGCCCGACATCTTGCCCTGGATCTCGAAGGTCTCCCCGTTCTTCTGCACCGGGACGATGCCGCGCAAGAAGCGCTCGACGTAGGGGTAGCCTTCCTCCAGCACGAGGATGCGATCGCAGTGATCGAACAGGTCCCGGATCTTCTGCTGCGGCATCGGGTAGGCGCCAATGTGCAGGTGCGAGGGACGCTGCGCCATGTCGCCGACGTTCTCACGGTAGTAGTTGCGCGCCACCCCAGTCGTGATGACGCCAAGGCCGCCATCGTTCTTTTCCAGCGTCAGAGTGTTGAAGGGAGAATCCTCCATTATCTGCAGGAGTTCGGCTTCCTGGTCGAGCAGGGCGCGCCACTGCTGGCGGGCATGCGAAGGCAGGAGGATCCACCCCTCGGCATGCGAGCTCTTCTTCAGCGGCTTCTCTTCGTCCGCCTCACCGAGGTTGACGACCGCGCGGCTGTGCGCGAGGCGCGTCACCAGACGCAGCATCGCCGGCCGATGGATGCGCTCGGACAGCTCGAACGCCGCCCGCGTCATCTCGTAGGCTTCTTGCTGGTCCGCCGGCTCGAAGCAGGGCACCCGACCGAAGTCGGCGTAGTAGCGGCTGTCCTGCTCGTTCTGCGACGAGTGCATCCCCGGATCGTCCGCCACCGCGACGACGACACCACCCTGGATGTCGACGATCGCCGCGTTCATGAAGGGGTCCGCAGCAACGTTCAGGCCGACATGCTTCATCGCGATCAGCGAACGCCGCCCCACCATGGAGACGCCCAGCGCTTCTTCGAAGGCGGTCTTCTCGTTGGCGCACCAAGCAGCATGCGGGCGCTGGTGCTTCTTCTGGTAGTGGATGAGATAGTCGACGATTTCGGTCGAAGGCGTGCCAGGGTAGGCATAGGCGGAGCTAATGCCCGCATGTACCGCACCGAGGGCGACAGCTTCATCACCTAGTAGGACCTGTGTCTTCATGTGCTTCTCCGAGGGCTGGCGCAAAGAGAGCGTTCCCAAGCCACCTATCCAAACCGAGGAGCGGAAGCCGGGCTATCCACCGAAAGGAGCACTTCGAGCAGGACTGGTAGGTATAAAGCCGGGTGAGGACTGCCGGGGCCGCGCTTCGCCGCGGCCAGATACGGACAAGGACGAGGGCGAGCCCCGCCATCCACCGAAGCGGGGACGAGTCCTCTTCGCGCGTCTCAGCCGGCGACCAGACTGCGGGCAAAGGCCTCGAGCTTGCGGGCGTCGACATCGAAGCGACGGATGCCGTCACTGAGCTTCTCGACGGCCATCGCGTCCTCGTTGTGCAGCCAGCGGAAGTCCTTTTCGCTGAGTTCGATCTTGGGGTGCTCGCTGGCCTTCGCCTGCTCGACGCTCAGGCGCAGCGGGATCTCGCCTTCGGTCTGCGACAGCTCTTCTAGCAAATCGGGACTGATGGTCAGCAGGTCGCAGCCACAGAGATGCACGATCTGGGAGCTCTTGCGGAAGCTCGCCCCCATGACCTGGGTCTGGTAGCCGAACTTCTTGTAGTACTCGTAGATGCGGGTCACCGAAGCCACGCCCGGATCCTGGTCGTCGGGCAGGTCCGCGGCGCCCTGCGCCTGCTTGTAGTAGTCGTAGATGCGGCCGACGAAGGGCGAGATCAGGGTGACGCCAGCCTCGGCGCAGGCCACCGCCTGGGCGAAGGAGAAGAGCAGGGTCAGGTTGCAGTGGATCCCCTCCTTCTCGAGCAGCTCGGCGGCGCGGATCCCCTCCCAGGTGCTCGCGACCTTGATCAACACGCGCTGGCGATCGATCCCGGCCTCCTCGTAGAGCTGGATCAAGCGGCGCGCCTTGGCCAGCGTGCCCTCCTCGTCGAAGGAGAGCTTGGCATCGACCTCGGTGGAGACGCGCCCGGGGACCACCTTGAGGATTTCGCGGCCAAAGACCACGAAGAGCTGGTCCATAAAGGCGTCGATGCGGGCGGCCTCATCGCCGCTGAGCGAGGCGCTGACTTTCAAAGCCTCATTGACCAGCTCGCGGTAGCTGTCCTTCTGCGCTGCCTTGAGCAGCAGCGAGGGATTCGTCGTCGCGTCCTGCGGTTGGTACTGGCGTATCGATTCGAAATCGCCGGTGTCGGCGACGACGATGGTGTGCTGTTTGAGCGAGTCGAGCAGATGCATGTTTCGGGTCTGGGGCTAGGGCCGCTAGAAAAGGGAGAGAGGGTAAGGCTGTCCGCGCCCCCGCGGCAGCGAATTGCGCAGACTGGAGCAAGAGATATGGATCGAGCGAGCATTGAAGCGGCCCCCAGCTGGCAGGCGCTACGCCAGCACTACGAGCAGATTCTCAAGCTGCAGATGCGGGACCTCTTCGCCGAGGACCCAGGCCGCTTCGAGCGTTTCTCGCTCCAAGCCGGCGAGATCCTCCTCGACTACTCCAAGAACCGCGTCAACGCCGAAACCATGCAACTGCTGACCGGGCTGGCCCGTGACCGCGGCCTGGAAGAGCGGCGCCAGGCCCTCTTCGCCGGGGAACGCATCAACGCCACCGAAGGGCGGGCGGTGCTGCACACGGCGCTGCGCAACCGCAGCGACAGGCCGGTCATGGTCGACGGCGAGGACGTCATGCCCGCGGTGCGGGCAGCCCTGCAGCACATGGAGGAGTTCTCCGAGCAGCTGCGCAGCGGTAGCTGGACCGGCTTCAGCGGCAAGCAGATCAGCGACGTCGTCAACATCGGCATCGGCGGCTCCGACCTCGGGCCGGTCATGGTCACCGAGGCCTTGCGCCCCTACGCCAAGGACGGCCCGCGCGTCCACTTCGTCAGCAACGTCGACAGCACCCACCTGGTCGAAACCCTGGCTGGCCTAGACCCAGAGAGCACCCTCTTTCTGGTCGCCAGCAAGACCTTCACCACCCAAGAAACCCTCACCAACGCCCGGAGCGCCCGCGACTGGTTCCTCGCCCATGCCCAGGATGAGGCGCATATCGCCAAGCACTTCGTCGCCTTGTCGACCAACGAGACCGCGGTGAAGGACTTCGGCATCGACCCGGCCAACATGTTCGTGTTCTGGGACTGGGTAGGTGGACGCTTCTCGCTCTGGTCCTCGATCGGCCTCTCCATCGCCATCGCCGTGGGCTACGACAAGTTCACCGAGCTGCTCCAGGGCGCCCACGAAATGGACGAGCATTTCAAGGCCGCCCCCCTTGAGAGCAACCTCCCCGTCACCATGGCCCTGCTAGGTCTGTGGTATCGCGACTTCTTTGGGGCCGTTGGCCACGCCGTCCTGCCCTACGACCAGTACCTGCATCGTCTGCCGGCCTATCTCCAACAGGCGGATATGGAAAGCAACGGCAAACGCGTCGCCCTAAGCGGCGAGGTGGTCAGCGTCGAAACCGGCCCCATCCTCTTTGGCGAACCGGGCACCAATGGGCAACACGCCTTTTATCAGCTCATCCACCAGTCCGAAGAACTCATCCCCTGCGACTTCCTCGCCGCAGCCCAGAGTCAGAACCCCCTCGGCGCCCACCACGAAATTTTGCTCAGCAACTTCTTCGCCCAGACCGAAGCGCTCATGCGCGGCAAGACCGAAGACGAAGTCCGCGAGGAGTTACGCGCCAGCGGCATGAGCGAAGCCGAACTCACCCGGCTCCTCCCCCACAAGGTCTTCCCCGGCAACAAGCCAACAAACAGCATCCTCTACCGCAAACTCACCCCCAAAACCCTCGGACAACTCATCGCCCTCTACGAACACAAGATCTTCTGCCAAGGCGTGCTCTGGGGCATCAACAGCTTCGACCAATGGGGTGTAGAGCTAGGCAAGCAACTGGCCAAGAGGATACTCCCAGAGCTCTCCGGCGACAGTCAGCCGCAGCAACACGACGCCTCCACCAACGGACTCATCGAGGCCTACAAGGCTCTTCGCTAGCGGCGCCGGAGCGCGCGCCGCCTCACTGGATCTCGTCAGCGATCCTTCCAGTGAAGCGGCGAATGATCCACATTACGACGACATCCTCTGGGGCAACACTACATGCGACAGGCATATCGACGACTCCTTGTGCCGACATTACTTCTGGCAGTCACCATAGCTTATAATCTACCCATTCTTAAGTCGGCCGTAAACACTTACGACGAGGGAATGATCCTTACGGGCGCGCAGCGGATTCTCAACGGGGACATCCCACATCGTGACTTCTGGACAATTTATCCCTTCGGTCAATATTTGACTCTGGCCTTTCTTTTCAAGGTTTTCGGAGCCTCGATCCTTACGGAGCGCGTGTACGACCTGGCGATCAAATCGCTCCTCTCCACGGTGATTTATGGTGTTGGCCGGAATGTCGGCCTATCCCGGAAACTAGCCCTGTCGGCTTGGGGGGTGGCTCTCATATATATCGGAGATACCGAACTACCCGGCTACCCTGTATACGCCGCCATCCTTCTTATCTTCATCAGCGTCTATTGTTTTTCCCGGTACCTTAATGACCCTCGCAGACGCTATCTTTTTATTGCAGGAATAGCTGTTGCCGTCAGCTCTTTCTATCGGCACGACCTAGCGGGGATGACGGCCATTGCCATGATCGGGACCCTTGCCTTGAAGATGGCCCTAGAGAAAAAACTCGATCTCAAATCCATGCTGCTCCTTATTGGCGGCATCCTCCTGGCGGGCTTACCGGTTCTGATATACCTGGATCGCGCCGTAGGCCTATCGCCAATCGTAGATCAGTTGCTGGTGAGCCCAATGGAGACCTTTCCAAAATACCGTTACCTGCCTTACCCCACGCACCTGGCCTACAAATCTCTGCCGTTTTACATCAATCCTATTGTGCTTTTATCAGGATTAGTCGTAGCCCTGGCTACCCTGGCCCAGCAGGGAAATCGCGGCAGAATGAACTATGGCCTATTGCTTCTTTCCTTGATCGGAATCTTGTTCCTAAACCAGGTCAGAATTCGTTCTGATCCCGACCACTTGCTTCCCGCCGCCCTGTTGACCGCCAGCGTGGGAGCCATTTTGCTTCATTTATTCATCGAGGCAGCCAGAAGAAGCCCCCGGAGAATAGCCAGCGGATGGGTAGCCCCTCTTATTTTTGGCCCCATCATCTTACCCCTGGCCAGCCCTATTGTCCGGAAATACCATTCCCTGGGAGGGGACTACTTCTCTCTACCAAAGCCATCCCCGAGATCGGGCTATGCTTACATCGGGAACGACCTCAAGAATCTGGCCACCTACATCATGAACCACACTGATCGCAATGACCCCATATATGTAGGGGCATGCAATCATGACAGGTTCATCGTCAATGATCCGATTGTTTACTTTCTGACCAACAGAGCTCCTGCAACCAGGTATCACGACCTGCAGCCTGGAGTGGCCACGACACTAGAAGTGCAGCAAGAGATAGCGCAAGAGATAACGGAAGCCGCGCCCGAACTGATAGTACTGACATCGCGATACTGGATAGAACCGAACGACACAAGGATTGACCTAGGCGTCGACCACCTGGATCAGACCATACTCAATCGTTACGTATTCAAAAAGAAGTTTGGGCACTACCAGGTATGGACGATAAAATAATACATAAACCTGGGCGCGTGAGGGCAGCGGAACAACCCACCACCGATTGCGATTTATCTCTAACATCTTTCCCTGGCCTTCTTTGCGCCACAATCAAAAATAACAGCATACCCCTCCGTTATCTTCACCCCTGTAGGTCAAGTCCCCATTAGCAGGCCACTGAAGCAGACTGGTGGTTAGGCACCTGCAGCCAGTGCCGTGCCCAGCAGGGGATCGGCCATCGCCCCTCCAGTATCGCTCTGGAAGAAAAGACACAGCTTTTCCCCTACGGCAAGGGGCGTGGCGCTCTCTCTCCTAGGTCATTATCAATAGACGCTCGCCCGTCACTCGCATCGTAGGCCGGCGAATCCCATTGCCGTCGCAGGTAGCCTAGGGCATCCGCGGCATTGTTCCTCGGCAATCTGGTCAGGGTAGCTTGCTACTCGGCTCGACAGTGAACCCCGGAGAAAGGCCCGTGTGCCCCGGACAGGGAGCGCGGATCAGCTCGACGGGAGTAATCCTTCGTTGCGAATCGCAGGGCGAGTCGAGCCCCAGACAAAACGTCAGCGAGATAACGGGAAGAGGATAGATCAACGCGAGCACCAGGGCGAGGGCTCTGACGTGCTAGCACTCGCATATGCTTATCCAGCTTTGATTATTGCAGCCCCACCCGCACCTCGAGGCCGTTACTGAGCGTGATGCCAGCTTTATTGGCCCCTTGATCGACGACCAAAGCCTGGAGGTAGAGGTCCTGGCCGGGCAGGCCGTTGTCCCGCGGCAAGGGGAAACTCATCAGGTTCCGGCCATTCTGGGCCAGGAAGGGAATGGAGATATCAGGCGAGACGAGCAGGGAACAAGAAAGCAGCCCTATCTGGCTCAGATCCAAGGGCAGGGGAATGGCGCCAAACAGCTTCTTGCTCATGCCGAGGTAATACAGGCCTGGGGCCTGAGTCGGGATAGCTGAGACGCCAAAGGAGAGGAACTGCCCGTAGATGGGCTTTTGCGTGGGATCTGCCTGGAGCCTTGGCACACCAACGCTGCCCCGGCAGCCGCGACCAAACTCTCGGCTCGTCGCCGGCATCAGCGCCGACAGGAAAGCGATGTCCGAGAAGCGGCCTAGGGTTTCCCCGAAGCGCAGCACAACCAAGCGTTTGCTGGGCAGCACGTAGAGGCGCTGCTTGCCAGATCCTTTGGCCATGCAGAGATCGCTCGGCAACGGGCTATTGGTCGGCGGTAACCACCAGCCGACCCCATAGCTTGGCGCGACCTTCGTGCTCACGAAGCACTGCCGCAAATGCTTTGTTGCGAGGATTCTCTTGGAGCCATAAACCCCGCCGCTGGCAACCATGTCGCCAAACTTGGCCCATTCGCGAGCTGTGAGATACAGCCCACTCGGCAGCTGAGGCTCACCCTTATTCGCATTGCGCCAAAACCCGACCTTCATTCCAAGCGGAGTGATCAGCCTCCGCGAGAGATAGGCCGTCACCGTCTCCGGCCTTGGCTGTGCTGCAAGCTTGCGCTTGAGCGCCTCGCCAAAGACCTGAAAGGGGTTGGGACCGTAGTCGAAGCTCTTCCCCGGCGCCGCAATCGTGCGGCTGGCTACCGCAGCAGAGTAACTCGGGGCCCCTCCAATGGAGCCTCCATCGAGGCCGCTGACCAGACCAAGGAGCTGGCGATAGCTGATCTGGGACTTCCTCGGGTCCGACTTCCATTCGACCAAGGTCTTGGACACCTTCTCATCAAATCCGAAAAAGCCATCGTCGACCGCAATCGCCAGGAGGGTACCGGCGAAGCTCTTGGTGCCGCTCGCGAGACGATGCGCCTTACTGTTCGACCAGCCGTTGGCGTATCGCTCGAACAAGACCTTGCCGTCCTGCATGACCAGGACCGCGTGCCCATTGCGGGCCTCCGAGTATTTCGCGCAAGCGGCGAAATCGTACTGCTGCCCGAGCAGGGGGCTGGCGATAAGTGCCAGCGTCGCGATGGGAGATAATGGTATTTTTTTTGTCATCGTGCAGGCACCTTCTGGCAGGGCGGTCGCAAGGCAAAGTTCGTGAAACAAGAGGATCCGCCATACCTGAGAAAACGTCTTGCTCACGCAGGAATCACAGGTCAAGCCAGGATCCCGCGAGGATCTTCGCCATCATCGGCGCACTCAGGAGCGCTGAGCTTGCTGCCGCCTAGCCTGCCAATAAAAAATAAGAGAAAACTGCGTGCGCTCGCCCAAAAGGCGCACTTAAAGGAGGAATATGCCCTGAACCCGCTTTGCCCCTGAAAGCAGCGCTCCTACTCTGCACTCGCAGTCTCAGAATCCCTCCCTATTCCCTCAACTCCCCGCTCCCCCAGCATGCTAAGGCACACTCTCCTCCCCGCTCTCTTGCTCCTCCTCCCGGCAACGCTGGTGGCGCAGGACCAACTCGTCCGCCAAGCCCTCCGTGTCATCGAGAAATACGAGGCGCTCGAACCCTCCTTGAAACCCGGCGACGTCGCTACCGCCAACCGCTACCTCAACGGCCTGCGCTACTCAGCCAAACGCCTCAGGGCGGCCTACAAGAAGAACACCATCCACTGGAAGAACGCCAGCAAGCGCTACCAGGAGCTGGTCGCCAGGATCAGCGCCAAGGCGAAGATGGAATCGACGCCAGCAAAGAAGGCAGAGCAGCCAAGCGCCGGATCCAGTGGGAAGCCAGCTAGCGGAGAAGCAACTCGCAAGGTCGACCTCCGCAGCCTGCAAGCCCTTAACTCCAAGGTACAGCGCGCCTTCGTCAACCTTCGCAGCCGGCGCATCCAAGACCTCGCGAATGAGCGATATGTCCAGCAAGTACGAGAGCAGATCCTCGGCTTCCGTGCCCAGCTCAAGGGACTCCCCCCTCAGGATTCAAGTGTCAGCCTCGTGGCCGGCAACATCGCCAACTTGGAAAAACTGCTACGCGCTGGCCTGAAACAAATGAGGGCAAACAGTGCGCCGCAAGGTGCTGTCGAGAAACTCGCCAAGCTCAAGGCCTTCTATCAGAGCTGGAACAAAATCCAGCCTCTGGTTCCTCCACTCGAGCCTGAGTTCGTCGAGAACTGGGCCAAGCAGCTCAGAATCTTCCGCGATAAAACCATGCCCGCCGACCTGAAATGGCTCGACTCGGTGCGTGGCAAGATCGGCCTCGACCTCAAGGACTGGCAGCGCACCCGCGGCCTTGTCGCCTCGTCCTGGCCACTCAAACTCCGCGGCCTGCTGGAAAAGAACACGAGCTACATCCACGGGCCGGCACGCAGCGCCAAGTACTTCCTCGACGCCACGCTGAAGCTCGACCTAAGCAACGCCACAGCGGTGTTGAACCGCGTGCTGCTCAATGGCCAGCTTGAGCGGCAAATGAAAAGACTCGAAGAATCCAAGCGTGCGCTAGAACTCGCCCAGGCCTACCAGCGAGGACTCGGCGAAAAAAAGATGCTCGACTACGAGGCCGAGCTCAAGCGGGTGGAGGAAGCGCGAACCCTGCTGCAAACCGCCGCGAAACAGGGGCTCGCCCGGGTGCGCCTACCCAAAGCAGCCACGAGCGACGAGAAACTGCGCAAAACCGCCTACGAAGTGCTCGCGCGAAAAAAATACGGCGCCGGCAAACCGGTCCGCCTCATTGTCAACGCCAAGCTGCAACGCAAAGAAAAGCGAGAAGGCACGATTACGCCGGGGACCGTCCACGCAACGATTTCGGTGTATCACTACGTTTGGGACGAATATCAGGTCTGCACGGTCGAGAAGAAGGGCAGCGAACTCTGGATCTACTTCAATACGATCCGCTTCTACCACAAGGGTGGCTCCACCACTCCCACCGGGCAATGGATACTCAGTAAGCGATTTGAATCGTCGCCCATCCTCGAGGAAAACCTCGATAAGTAGGAGCATGCTCTCAAGCGGCAGCAGGGAGCCGGCTCACCCCGCCTTGGGCAGCTCCCCCCCGGCCCGAATCCCGCAGACGCTGGATTCAGAAGCCCACGACTTCCAAGACCGGAGCTCCGACCCGCCAAGTCGCCAGGTTGAAGCTTTGTCCGCTCAGGACCAGCCCCACCAGCCTCGGGTCCTTTGGCAAACGAAGCTGCAGCTCCACGCTGCTGGGCGGCAAGACCAGCACCAGCAAGGGCTTTAATGCATCCATCCAGAGCCGATCCGGACCCAGGATCTGCGGCTGCTGGGCACGATCCCCTAAGATCAAGATCCCGCCCGACTTCAACAGCGGATAGGCAAGCACCCAAACGCCACCAGGCTGCGGCGGAATCCTTGATCGCAGATCCCTAGCCGCAAAGAAGCTCGACCTGGCCTGGTAGCGCGCCCCATCGGGCTGCTGCCCCTTGCGCACCAGAGAGCTTCCCTGCCAGCACCAAAGCTCGCCGCCAGCTCCCCCCTGCAGTATTCCGCCATAGTGATAGAGGCTCTGGGCCCGCACCGCCGGACCACCGCGGTGCCTGAACTGCGGGCAGGGGCATGGTGTTGCCGGACAAGCGACCAGGAACAGCTTCGCAGCAGCGCCGCCAAGCACCGTCGACCCCGACAAGATCACTTGGCCGCGGGGCGTATCGATGCCTGCAGCCCCATCTACGCGCGAGGGGCCGACCGACCCCATGCTGTCACTGGCGGCGATCCAGGAGTCGCTAGCATGGATCTGCACCGGCCCGTCCGAGGCGATCGCGGGGGCACCGTTCGCCAGTCCCGTCGGCGCGAACCAGGCCATCCCCCTGACATGGCAGCGCAGCAGCTCCAAGCGCCCCCAGCCTTCGAGCTTGATCGCAGGCGACAGTGACGACCAGGAACCGCTCCCCAGCGCCAGCCCTTCGATACGGATATCCACCAGCCGCAGGTATTCGCGTCCTTTGCCGACCGCGTGCAGCGGCGGCGGCTGACGCTTGCCGAAACCCACCCCATTGAAGGGCGCAAGCAGGGTCGGCATCGGGTCGCCCAGCAGGGTCAAGCTCTTGCGCACGACGATCTGCTCCCAGGTCCCCCCACGCACCCGAATCCAATCGCCGGCCTTGGCGGCATCGATCGCCGCTTGCAGGTCTTTGTGGGTGCCATTCCCAGCCGGGTCGACGACATGCTGGGCAAGGGAGGCCGAGCCCAGACCAAGCAGGGCGCAGGCGGCGAGTAGAAGGGAGCGAAGGCAGGACATGGAGCAAAAGATGCTAGCGGATATCCCCGCAACTGTCGCCATTTTCAGGGATTCGCTCATCCAAGCTCCAGCTTGCTATTCCAGCAGTCCCCGCTCCCGCATCAGGGCCTCGACGCGCAGCACCAATCGCTCCGCGAGCCATTCCTTGTCCCCGCAGCCCAGGTCCTCGGCGCCGCCATCCGGCCCCAGCCAGCAGAGCCGAGACCCCTGCGCCTCCATCGCCGCCGCTTCGTTGAGCACGATGGCATCGAGGCCCTTGCGCAGCCGCTTGCCCCGCGCTCGCTCCAAAGCCGCCTCTCGCTCCTCCTCGCTGAAGCTCTCCAGGGCGAAGCCCACGCAAATCCGGGCTCGCCCCAGCGCCCCCAGCTCGGCCAGCACATCTGGGTTCTCAACCAGGTCGAGGGTGAAGGCGCCCTTTTCCTTCGGCGGCTTGCCGGCGAAGCGCTGCTTCGGCCGGAAATCGGCAACGGCAGCGACTCCCATCAAGACGGAGTGTTCAGCCGAGGCCAGTTCGCGTTTCCCTTCGTCCAGCATCTCCCGCGCGGAGCGGACGTCGATCACCTCGACCCCTGCTGGGGCGGGCATTGCCACGGGCCCGCTCAGGACCTTGATCGGATGCCCGCGAGCCGCTGCCGCTGCAGCAATCCCGTAGGCCATCCGACCGCTCGAGGCGTTGGAGATGTATCGAACTGAATCAATGGGTTCCCGAGTCGGACCGGCAGTAATGAGCCACATACTGGTCGAGGCTAGCACGAGTCCCCATCGCGCCGACGAACTCTGTCCCAGGAAAGCTCTCTCCCGTTGCCAGCTTTGGCCGTAAACGGAGCCGCCATCATCCCGCAACTCTCCCGCGACTCTCGCATCCCGCTCCCCTCTCCCCGCTCTAAGCCAATGCCCTCTAGCCTCTCGCCCTCACTCGCCCGCTGGCCCATCGGTCTCCTTGCCGCTGCGCTCGGGTTCGGGCTCATCTCCTGCTCTGCCGACAGCTACGTCGAAGAAGCAGACATCGAGGTCTACGAGATCTTGAACGACAAGCGCGGGGCGGCGCTCGGAAGCGACAAGGCTGGGCCCATCGCCTTCAGCGTCGACGCAGCCGAGAACACACTTCGCAAGCGCCTGTTAGAACGCATCGCCAAGGGCGAGACGCCGGAACTCTCCCTCGATCTCAAACGCGCCCTCGAGATCGCCGCCGAAAACAGCGAGGAGTTCCAGCAGCAGCGCGAGTCACTCTACTTCGCCGCCCTCAACCTCACCGGGCAGCGCAATCGCTACACGACGATCTTCTCAGCCAGCGGCGACCTCGATGCCAACGGCGTCGCCGACGACAGCGCCAATGGCGGCGTCGGCCGCGGCCTGACCGGACGCAAGCTGATGGCCACAGGTGCCAGCATACTCGGAGGCTTCGCATCCAAGTTCGTCCGCGTCTTCACCAGCGGTGGCGGCTGGGACGTCAGCTCCCTGCTTTCGCTGTCGATTACCCAGCCTCTACTCCAAAGCTTCGGCGCGGCAGTGACCATGGAACCACTGACCCAGGCCGAACGCGACGTCATCTACGCCATCCGCAACTACGAGCGCTTCCGTCGCCGCTTCGCCGTCGACGTCACCTCGGATTACCTCTCCGTCATCGAAGCCCGCAACAGCCTGCGCAACTCGCTCGACAACCTGAAGAGCCTCGAAAACAACCGCAAGCGCAGCGAGGAACTGGCAAAGGCCGGCCGCACCCCCCAGTTCGAAGTCGACCAGTCACTGCAGCGCGAACTCACGGCCCGCAACGGCGTGATCCGCAGTCGCACCAGTCTGCAAACCCAGCTCGACCGCTTCAAAATCACCCTGGGCATCCCCATCGAATGCGAGATCAAGCTGGCCCGCGACGCCCTGGAGCGGGTTAGGGAAATAGGCATCAAAGAGCCCGCCCTTGATGAGGAGAAGGCGATCGAGCTGGCGATGCAGAACCGCCTCGACCTACGCAACTCCATCGAACAAGTCGAAGACGCCGAACGCAAAGTCATCGTCGCCAAGGACGCGCTCAAGATGGGCCTGGATCTAAGCGCCGCCATCGACATCCCCAACGAGAAGACGAGCAACGGCTTCAAACTCGACTGGGACAAGTACCAGTGGCAGGTCGGGCTGGCGTTGGAGCTGCCCTTGAACAAGACCAACGAACGCAACTCCTACCGCCGGGCACTGATCGGCCTACAGGCCGAGCTGCGCTCGCATGGCCGCTTCCTCGACCGGATCAAGCAAAACGTGCGCACCCAGCTGCGCAACGTCGAGCAGGCACTGCGTAGTTACCGCATCGAAGAGAACGCCGTCAAGCTCGCCCAAACCCGCGTCGACTCGACCCGGCTCCTGATCGAGGCCGGACGCGCCACGACGCGTGACTTCCTGGACTCCCAATCCTCCCTGCTCTCGGCTCAGGACAACCTGACATCCCGGCTCGTAGATTACTTCGTCGCCAACCTCGGCCTGCTGCGCGAACTCGAGATGCTCGACGTCGGCAAGGACGGACTCCAGGTCGACGTCAACGCCCTCAACACTTTCCGTGCCCAGGAGCCTCCCGCTCCAGAGAGCAGCAAGAGTTCAATGCGAAGCCCTAAGCCGCCTAGCAAGCGCTTGCAGAAGCCGGGCAGCAGCAGAACAGCAAAATCGGCGTCCACCGCCACAAACTCCGGCACTCTGCCATTCGCTAGTTTTCCCTCCCTCCCTGCTAGTCGCATAGAGCGCTGAACGAGGCCCCCTGATGACCCGCATACTCTTCATCACCATTCTCGTAGCTGCACTTGGCTACGGTATCTATGCGCTCAGCACAGGTTCGAGCCAAGGCGCCAACCTGAATCGTGCCGACATCATTACCGCCAAGCGGGGAGATCTGCGCATCGTAGTCACCGAGGATGGCGAGCTCGAAGCGGCCAAGTCGGTCAAGGTCCGCAGCGAGATCGAAGGGCGCAACACCATCGAGTGGCTGATCCCCGAGGGCAGCACCGTCAAGAAGGGCGACCGCCTCGCCGTGCTGGATGTCTCGCGCTTCTCGGATCGCGAGGAAACTCAATCCATTTCGCTCTCGCGCGCCAAGTCATCCCTGGTCAGCGCCGAGACCGGCTTCGAAATCCAAGAGAGCCAAAACGCCTCCGATATCGACAAAGCTCAGACCAAGCTCTTCTTCGCCAAGATGGACTTCGAGCGCTTCACCGGCCAGCGCATCGTCGACGGCAAGCAGACTGTCGCGAGTATCCTCTCACAGTGGAAGAAGCAGGCAGAAGAAGAGCTACAGGCTATGGATCAGGCTGCCAAAGGCGGCGCCAACAAAGCCCTACAGCGTGGCGATCGGGACAGCACAACGATGTCCGAAGGCCAGCAGCGCCTTGACCAAAGCCTCTCCGACATCAGCCTCAAGCAGGAAGAGCTGAGCCAGTCCGAAGAAAAGCTCGCCTGGACCCGCCGCCTCTACGCCAAGAACTACGTCGCCGAGCAAGACCTCAAGCGTGATGAGTTCGCGGTCGACAAGGCCCGCTACAACCTCGACGTCGCCAAGAGCAAGCTCCGCCTTCTCATCGCCTACGACCTGCGCAAGGAAATCCGAGACCTCGAATCCAAGGTTCAGGCGGCGCAAGACGAACTCGGCCGCACCAAGCTGCGCTGCCGCGCCCAGCTCGAGAACAAGAAGTCCGACCTTGAGGCCAAAAAGCAGCAGTACGAAATCGAAGTCGCCAAGCTCGAAAAGCTTCGCGAGAACATCAAGGGCGGCACCCTCCTAAGCCCCTCCTCGGGATTGGTGGTCTACGGCAAATCTGGCAGCTGGCGGCGCCAGGAGCCGATCGATGTAGGCACCGACGTGCAACGCGGACAGACCATCCTGATCCTCCCCGACACTTCGACCATGGTCGCCAAGCTGAAGATCCCCGAAGCGCAACGCGAGCTGATCAAGCCGGGACAGGTCGCCACCCTGACCGTGGAGTCGATGCCAGGAAGGACCTTCACCGGGCACGTCACCTTCATTGGCCAAACGGCAGACACTCAGAGCTCTTGGCTCAACCCGGACATCAAGCAGTATCGATGCATGGTCGAGTTGCACGGCGACACCCTCGCCCTGCGCCCCAACATGTCCGCCAACGTGACGGTCGAAGTCGCAACCCTGGAAAACGTTTTGTCGGTCCCGATCCAAGCGGTGCAACGCGCCAAGAACGTGCACTTCCTCTGGGTCGAAACGGATTCCGGCCTTGAGCCGCGCCTCGTCGAGATCGGCCGCGCCAACGACAACAGGATCGTGATCAAGAGCGGCCTCAAAGAGGGCGAGCGCGTCTACCTCCATGATGTCGATGGGGTCGAACGCCCGAAGTTCGAAAAGGAAAACGCCGAGTTCGAGAAAGCGCGCCTGTCCAAGGAAGCTCAGCGCAAACAAGACGCCGCCAAGCGACGCAAGGAAGCTTCGCAGCGGCAGAAGGCCGGTTCGCCACGCCCCATCGAGGCATCGAGCAGCAAAGCTGAAGGTCGCCGTGGAGGAAGCTCCGCAATGACCGAGATCTTCGAAATGGCCAAGGCGGCCTTCCCCGAATACGCCAAGAGGCTTGAGGATCCTCGCCAGCGCATGAGGCTGTTCAGGGATGCTAAGTTCACCAAGACGATGCAAGAGCACCCCAAGATCGGCCCGAAGTGGAAGACGCTGATGAACCGCTTCCGTGGTAAGGGCGGGCGGCGTCCCCAAGGCAGCCGCAGCTCGGGCAGAGGCCCCGGTGGTGAATGAAGCCATGGTTACGGCAAGCGGAAGTAAAAGCCAGTCCGGCGAGGTCCTAGTCGACCTCCAAGCCGTCGAGCGCCACTACGTGATGGGCGACACCATCGTCGCAGCCCTCGACGGCGTCGACTTCCAAGTTCGCCGCGGCGAGTACTGGTCGATCATGGGCCGCTCCGGATCGGGCAAGTCGACGCTTCTCAACATCCTCGGCGCCCTCGACCGCCCAAGCGGCGGCGAGTACTACCTGGGCGGCACGGCCGTAAGCCAGCTAGGCGACGACCAACTCTCGGAGATCCGAGGCGAACGCATCGGCTTCATCTTCCAATCCTTCAACCTCATCCCACAGCTGACCCTACTTGAGAACTTGGAAGTCCCCCTCTTCTACCAGGGGCACTCCCCCAAGCTCGCCCGCGAGCGGGCGGCGATGCTGGCCGAGAAGGTCGGGCTCGCCGAACGACTCGAGCACCGGCCGACCGAGCTCTCCGGTGGACAGCAGCAGCGTGTCGCCATCGCCCGCGCCCTGATGAACGACCCGCTGATCCTCCTTGCCGACGAAGCGACCGGCAACCTCGACACCAACACCGAACAAGAGATCCTCGCCTTACTCGACGAACTCGCCGACGAGGGCAAGACCGTAATCATGGTCACCCACTCCGAAGAGGTCGCCGAACGCGCGCACATGCTGCTTCGGCTTCGCGACGGCAAGGTCGCGTCGAAGGAAGTCATGAAGGGTATTGAGCGGAAAAAAGCCGAATGATCAGCGAAACAGCCCTAGTCCGGACCATCAAGCTGGGCGTCAAGAACCTCCTCCTGCACAAGCTCCGCAGCTTTTTGACCATCCTCGGCATGATGCTGGGCGTCGCCTCGGTCATCACCATGCTGGCCGTTGGCGAAGGTGCGGCCTTCGAGCAAGGGCAGAAGATCAAAGCCATGGGCTCGGACCAGATCCTGCTCCAGTCGGTCAAGTCGGCCGAAGAGCAGGGTTCAGGAGGATCCACTCACGCAGCTCAGGTCTACGGCCTGACCAATAGCGACCTGCGTGCGATCCAGACGACGCTGCCAGGAGTCACTGAGATCATCGGCGAGCGCGACTTTCCCAAGCGAGTGAGCTACCGCTCGCGGACGATGCAGGCCTTCGCCGTTGGGACCACGCCAAACTACGCCAAGATGACCAAGGTGCAGATCGAGCAGGGCCGCTTCCTCGTACCACACGATGAGAAAGGCCGCCGCAACGTCGCGGTCGTCGGCGACGCGCTGGCGCGCGATCTCTTCGTCCTCGACAACCCGCTGGGGCAAACGATTCGCATCGGCTCCGAAGCCTTCGAAGTGGTCGGCACCCTCGCCAAACCCGAGACCTCGGCAGGCGGCGCCGCAGTCACCCTCGCTCGTCACCGCATCTTCATCCCCCTACTCGCCGCCAACCGCATCTTCGGCAAGACCATCGTCAAGGCGAGCCAGGGCAGCCGCGAGTTCGAACAAGTCGAGCTACATCGCATCCGCCTCGTCGTCGCCGACGATGACAGTGCCGGCGAAGCCGTGCTGCAAACCGCACGCTCCCTCCGCGCCCTGATGGAGAAGCTGCACGAAAAGAAGGACTACGACATCGTCGTTCCCCTGGAGCTGCTCCGGCAGAAGGAGGAAACGGCGCGGCTCTGGAGCCTGGTGCTCGGGACCATTGCCGGGATTTCGCTCCTGGTCGGCGGCATAGGCATCATGAACGTCATGCTGGCGACGGTGACCGAAAGGACCCGAGAGATCGGCATCCGCCGCGCCCTGGGCGCCAAGCGCAAGCACATCATCGGCCAGTTCCTAGTCGAGACGACGGTGCTCTCCTGCTTCGGCGGCCTGATTGGCGTCGCCCTCGGTGTCCTGCTCCCCGAGCTGGCTTCACAAGCGCTGAAGCAAACAACCATCGTCGAGCCCTTCTTCGCCATCCTCGCCTTCGTCATCTCGGGCGGGGTCGGCATCGTCGCAGGGCTCTACCCCGCATGGCGAGCCGCCCAGATGGATCCGGTCGACGCGCTGCGCCACGAATGACGAGCAGGGAAGACCGAAGCAAGGCGCAGCCCGGACAAGAAGCTCCTGCTTCCGGCCAACGCCGATGGGCACGCGGCTGAGTTCGGCCGCCACAGGCCAGCCTTCCATTTCGACAGCCGTGCCGGTGGATAAATCACGGAACCCGTCAGCACAGAGTTCCGTCTCAGAGCCACCAGCTAAGCCCAGCCCCCGGGCTTTTCGTGGTGAACTCGATTTCCTCTCTCAGTCAGCCCGCCTCTTCGGCAGGCGGAGTTCTTCGACAAGCAGCGTCTTCGGCCAAGCGCGAATCGCTCGAAGATTTTTCAATGAGGCTGAGCCAAAACGTCCCGAATGCGTTTTGGCTGGCCATCGAAGTGGGCCTAGTCCACTTCGCCAAAGCACAGTGCGAGAACAGCGGCCGACTAGAGGCCAACAACGGTGGGCGGTGGAGCAAAGGCTTCATCGCCCACCCAGCCCCACGGTGTCAGCTCCCACCCAGGGGACCCAGGCGCAGAAGACCTAGGCAGTAAAGACCTAGGTACAAAAAAAAGCGCGAGGATCTGTCTTGTGCCCCCGAGGCTTCGGACCCCGTGTCCTCCGCCTCTCAAAACAGACCCTCGTGCGAGAATCTCTGTCGTTGCTGTGCCCAAAGCCAAGTCTGTCGGACTCTGTCTTTTCGGACTCTGTCTTTTCGGACTCTGTCTTTTCGGACTCTTGGGCAGTTCGCTAACGGGCGCAGGATCAAGGTGAGCTACCTCGCCGCTTGGCCACAGCCCTCAGGCGACGCGCCACCAGTGCAAAGCCCTACGCGCTGATCGGATTAGACCCGGTATTGCCGGAAGTTTCACTTCGTTTCATTTTTTTCACCTAGCGACCTCCGTACGAGACGCGAAGACCCAGCCGAGGCCGGTGGAAAAACAGTGCAGGCTGGAGCTAGCAGGGGAATTCGCTGAAGATGCGCACGCGTTCGGCTCCCAGCCTCCCCCTCCAATCCCTGTCGTGTCCCTAGCCGCCCTCCGCACCTGCCTGTTGCTCTGCCTGGCGCTCAGCGCCAGCACCCTCAACCTCCGCGCAAAGGCTCGGCATCCCGGCGCACCGATCTTCATGGAGATGCAGCTCTTCCAGGATCGGATCGAGCTACGAATCGTTGGGGAACAAGAGGTCATCCTCCCCCAATGGCTCGGCTTGGAACTCGCCGGATACGAGAAAAACGTCTCCGCCGCGGACACGCAACGAGCCACCAAGAAGGCGCGGGCCTTCTTCGAAAAATACGGCGAACTCAGGCTGGGTAAGCAGAAGCTGTCCTTGGAGTCCTTCAAGGTCGACTTTCCCGAGAGCCTGAACTACATCTTCCAGAAGCCGGGGATCCGGCTCTCTGCCCGCTTCCCCCTCACCGGCGTGCCTCCCAGCGTTTCGATCCGCTGGCTCAACTACAAGGGCATCCCCGCCCTCTACAGCGAGCCAGAAATCCCGGTCACAACCCAGTGGCGGGACCAAGTCGACTTCTCCCGGCTCTCGAAGAATGAGCCCGAGCACATCTGGCACGCGAACAAGGAAAGCGCCCGCGCGCGTCCGAAAATCACGCTGCCGCCACCACCACCGCCGCCGACCTGGCGGCTGCCACTCCTGTCTCTGGGCTTGATCCTGGTCGGCGCAATCGGATTCGCCCTGGTAAGAGGACACAAGCGCTGGCTCTTCGCAGCCCTGCCCCTCCTCTCCAGCCTGGCTACCTGGCAGATCGCCGTAGTCGAAATCCCCTCCCCCTTCCCGGCGACCATCACTGTCCCCCTAGGCGACGAGGCGCGGCAGCTCTTCGAGCAGCTGCACAAAAACCTCTACATGGCCTTCCAAGGCGACAGCGAAGAGGAGATCTATGAACTCCTCGCCGCCAGCGTCTGCCCCAAGCTGATCGACGAACTCTACGGCGAGATCTACGAGAGCCTGGTCCTCCGCTCCGAAGGCGGCGCCGTCTGCACCATCACCAAGCTTGAGCAGCTCGATGGCGGAGTGAAGGACTCTCAGAGCCAGCCCCCCGGGTTCGAGGTCGACTGGCATTGGCGGGTGCACGGCGAAGTCTCGCACTGGGGCCACCGACACGAGCGAACAAACGAATACCGAGCGCTCTACCAAGTCGAGCATGACGGACGTAGCTGGAAGATCGCCTCTGTCGAAATCCTCTCCCAGCGCCGAATCGATCAATGAGCAGCGACCTAGCCATCGACGGCAGCGGCCTCCGCTACCGCTACCCAGCAACGCGGCAGAGCGAAGAGCCCTTCGAGCTGAGCCTGCCGGAGCTTCACGTCCAGCCAGGGCGACGCGTGGCCTGCATCGGCCCCTCGGGAAGCGGCAAGAGCACGCTGCTGTCACTGATCGCCGGCATTCGCCTGCCCAGCGAAGGTCGCCTCCTAACGCTGGGCCAGGACTGGAGCCAGCTCAGTGACGCCAAGCGGCGTGAGCAGCGCATCTCCCGAGTCGGGCTAGTCTTCCAGACCTTCGAACTCCTCGAGCACCTGAGCGTGCGTGAGAACATCCTCCTCCCCTACCACGTGCACCCGGCACTGCGGCTGGGAGAAGAAAGCGAAGAGCGGATGCACGAATTGGCGAAAGAGACCGGGCTAACTCCGCAGCTACGCAAGCACCCGAGCCAACTCTCGCAAGGCGAGCGGCAACGGGTGGCCATCTGCCGGGCACTGGTCACCGGCCCCGAGCTCCTGCTCGCCGACGAACCGACCGGCAACCTCGACCCCAAGACGAGCCGCATCGTCCTCGACCTGATGCTCCAACAGGTCACCCGGCTCGGCACGACCTTGTTCCTAGTGACCCACGACCACGGCTTGCTCGAGGACTTCGACGAGTGCGTGAAGCTATAGACCGACATGATGACCAGGCCACGCTCCCTATCCCTCCTCGCCCTGCCTCTCGCCCTCCTCGTCGCTTGCGGCGACAGCGAGAGTCCACAGTCCCCCAATGTCGCGACCCCACCGCGGATCGTCGCCAGCTTCGAACCCCTGCGCTGGGTCGCAAGCGAGCTCGCTGCCGATTTTGCCCAGATCGAGACGCTGACGCCGGCGGATGCCGACCCCCTGCACTACAAGCCGAATGAGGCCAAGGTCCAGGATCTGCAGCAGGCAACCCTGATCCTTCTCAACGGCGCCGGCGCCGAGGCTTGGATCGACAAGATCGCCCTGCCCATGGCCAAGACCCTCAACGCGAGCAATTCCTTCGCCCGCGACTTCATCGAGATCGAAGGCGCCATCGTGCACAGTCACGGCCCGGGCGGAGAGCACACGCACGACGGCCTCGATCCCCATGTCTGGCTCGACCCACAGCAGCTGCGTGAGCAGGCGCGAGCCGTGCACGCCCGCCTCAAGCAGGTCCTCGCCCAAAACGAGAAGGCGCTCAGCGGCCTCGGCAAGCGGCTCCAGAAGCTCGAAAAGCAACTCAACGAGCTGCATGCGGGCTTCGAATCCCTCGGGAAGCGGCCTAAGGGCGAAGTGCTTTTGGCCTCACATCCCGCCTACAACTATGTCGCCCGGCGCTACGGCTGGGAGATGTACAACCTGGACATCGACCCCGAAACGATGCCTAGCGACGAGGCCTTTGCGTTGCTGCGTAGCCAGCTCGCCGACAAGAAAGCCCGCTTTATCTTCTGGGAAAGCAAGCCGCTCCCCGAGATCGCGGCGCGCTTTAAGAAGGACTTCGGCCTCGATTCAGTGCTCTTTTCGCCCGGTGAAATGCTCTCTGCCCAAGAACTCGCGGCCGGCCAGAACTACCTAACGGTGATGCGCGCCAACATCGAACGGCTTAGGCCGGTCTTTGCCGCGCAGTAACCTGAACCGCACAGTGACCTGAACCACGCGGCGACCTGAACCACGCGGCGACCTGAACCACGCGGCGACCTGAACCGCGCGGCGACCTGAACCGCGCAGAAACCAGACCCTCCGCCCCCTTCCCTCCTGCCACGATGAAACTGACATGCGTAAGCCCGCGAGCCTGATTACCGGCGCGAGCGGCGAGATCGGCCACGGCCTGATCCGCGAGCTCGCCAGCCGTTCCGAACGTGAGGTCCTGGCCCTCGACCTCAAACCCTTGGGCGAGGAACTCGAGGATCTCTGTGCAGCCACCTTCACCGGCGACATCCTTGATCCCTCGGTGCTCCAGCGCATCGTCTCGAAATACGAGATCCAGGAGATCTACCACCTGGCGGCATTGCTCAGCACGCGCGCGGAATACGCTCCGGCACAAGCGCAGCGCGTCAATGTCAACGGGACGATGAACCTCTTCGAGCTAGCGCAGGCCGAAGGCACCAAGACCGGCACGCCAGTGCGCTTCCTCTTCCCGAGTTCGATCGCGGTCTACGGTCTGCCGGACCGGGCGACCAAAGCGGCAGTCGGTCGCATCAAGGAAGACGATTACCTGGTGCCGACCACGATGTACGGCTGCAACAAACTCAGCTGCGAGCATCTCGGACGCTACTTCTCCTTCCACTTCAACCAGCTGGCGAAGGAACGCCCGATTTGCGGCGTCGACTTCCGTGGCTTGCGCTTCCCAGGCCTGATCAGCGCCGAGACGCTACCGACTGGAGGCACCAGCGACTACGCGCCGGAAATGGTGCATGCGGCAGCCAAGGACGAGCCCTACGCCTGCTTCGTCGACGAGGATGCGGTCATCCCCTTCATGGCGATGCCCGACGCCATCCGCACGATGACGATGCTCGCCGCGGTTGACAGCGACAAGCTCAGCCGCCGCAGCTACAACGTCGGCTCCTTCAGCCTGACCGGCTCCGAGATCAAGGAGCATGTGCTCAAGCACTTCCCCAAGGCGCAGATCAGCTTCGTGCGCGACGAGCCGCGGGCCCGCATCGTCGACTCTTGGCCTGCCGACGTGAACGACGATGCTGCTCGCGCTGACTGGGCTTGGAAGCCTGAGTACGGCGCCGAACAGATGTTCGCGGACTATCTGGTGCCCGGCGTCCGCCGCCACTACGGCCTGGACTGAGTCGGCCTGGACTGGGTCGGCTGCCCAGAGGAGAAGGAGGCCGCTGGGGCTCGTCGACCAGGAGTCTTTCCTCTGAAGGCTTCGGTCAAAAGGCGAGCCCCAGCTCCCGCAGCGCCGCCCCCAGCCAGAGCAGCGGCAGACCCGGAATCGCAGTCGGATCCTCGGTCTGCAGCCTTTCCATCAAGCCGATTCCAGCGAGTTCAAGCTTGTAGCCTCCGGCACAGTCCATCGGCTGGTCTCGCTCGACATAGGTCTCGATCTGAGCCTCGTCCAAGGGCCGCATCAGCAACGTCGTCCGATCCAGATGCTCACGCCGCTCGCGGCCCAAGATCAGCGAGACGGCTGTCAGCAGCGCATGAGACTTGCCTTGCATCCTTAGGAGCTGCAGGATGTTTCGCCGCTTCGTCCCGGGTTTGCCCAGAATCTCGCCTTCGAACAGGCAGATCTGGTCGGAGCCGATGACGATCGCCTCGGGAGCCTTGGCCGCAACGCTCGCCGCCTTCGCACGCGCCAGCTGGACGACCACTTCCTCCGGGGTCGCTCCCTGCAGCTCACTCTTGAGAGATTCCTCGTCACAGCCAGGTGCCTGGGTCTCAAACGCCAATCCCAACCTCTCGAGGAGTGCCCTTCGGTACGGACTCGTGCTGGCGAGGATAAGTCGCGGTCCTGCCGCAGCGGCGTGATCCATGCTTTCCCTTGAAGGCTCGATCGAGTTCGGTCTAGGTGAGGAAGCCTTGCAGGACCAGAACACTAACGCCCTCAGCCAAGCCGACAAAGCCATGAGCAGCAGCCGCCCCTCCCGCAGCGAAGCCGAAGCCGCCGTCCGAACCCTCATCCGCTGGGCTGGTGACGACCCGAACCGCGAAGGTCTCCTCGAGACCCCCAAGCGCGTGGTCCGTTCCTACGAGGAATTCTTCGCCGGCTACAACGAGGACCCCGTCGAGATCCTGAGCAAGACCTTCCAGGAGACCGAGGGCTACGACGAGATGGTCATGCTGCGCGGCATCCGCTTGGAGTCGCACTGCGAGCATCACATGGTGCCGATCATCGGCGTCTGCCACCTCGCCTACCTGCCCTCCGACCGCGTCGTCGGTATCAGCAAGCTGGCACGACTGGTCGAGGTCTATGCCAAGCGGCTGCAGATCCAAGAGACGCTGACCGTGCAGATCGCCGACACTATCGAAGAGATCCTAAGGCCCCGTGGCGTCGCGGTAGTCATCGAGGCTAAGCACCAGTGCATGACCACGCGGGGCGTCCACAAGCAGAACGTCGACACGGTGACCAGCCGCATGACCGGCGCCTTCCGTATCAACAGCGCGACGCGCCGAGAGTTCCTCGGAATGATTGGTAAGTAACTAGAACGAGCTGAGCACCGGCTACCGGCCGATCCGCTGCAATAGCTCCCCCGTGCCCAGCAGCTTCTCCAGCTCCGCGCCCTTTCACTGGACTGGGGCAGAGGAGATGGAGGATCTCGCGACCCGAGGCGGCATCCATGACCAGGGCGGCATCCGGCGCATCAATACCGGTCAGCCACCAGAGCGAGCGCACCTGCGCAAAGCGCTCGTAGCCCCGCGTCTCGGGTAATCCGCGAAAAACGATAACGCAAAAAAAACGGCTCGCATGTGGCCGACGATAGCCACATGCGAGCCGGCAAAGTGCTCGCGAACTTCGAGATCAGCGCAGAGTCCAGAACATGGCTGGGGAGAAGTCCAAACCCAGCGAGGACTGTGCATTCGGCACGAAGCTCTGCATCGCCAGCTGCAGACCGACGAGGCCTGGGCTGTTGGGGATCATCATCGACGCATTCCATTCACCCTGGAGAACGGGCATGGCGACGAAGACTGGCGACTGGAGCAGATCGAGATAGATGCTTGCCCGGGGGGTAAAGGAAACGAGCCCCGGCATACCAATGCCCAGGATGGAGAAAGCCGCGGCCTGGTCGCAGTGGCCACCCCACTTGACGCTTCCGCCCAGTTTCGGGTCAGTGCTCCAGAAGCTGGGAGTGCAGCCACTCTCGGCGAAGCCTTCACCATGCTGCTGGGCCACAGCCCCGCTATCGAAGATACGCGGCTCCATTCCAGTCACGCCATAGTCATTGGCAACGACGATGACCTTGCCAAAGCACTGTGCATCCCGGTGCACGGCCGGCCATGAGCTGCCGCTACGCGCAACGATATCCATCGGGTAGGTCCCCTGTTCCGTTCCATCGCTGATCCAGAGTTCGTTGCCATGCGAGACTTCAGTCGCCCCCATCATGACCCGGCCATAACCGAAGTGAGCGAGGAAGCGTGGACGCCGCGGACGGGGAGCACTCGAGCTGATGGGGATAACTAACTTGGTGCCGCCGGCACTACCATCCGTCACCCATAGGTCCTGGTTGTTACCAGCTGTGAACATCACCTTGTTACCGACCGGGAAGAAACTCCCTTCATCCGTGTAAGGGAAGCTGGAGGTCAAGAGTCTGGTGCTCGTGCTTCCGTCCCAAACAAAGGCTGCGGTATTGAGGGCGCCGACGTAGTAGAGCTTGCCTTCATGCGCAAGGAGATAGCGGGGGCCACCACTCTTATTCCCCGGAATGGTATCGTGCGCGCAGATCGTTCCGGCGCTGGTGCCGTCGGTAATCAATAGCTCAATGCCCACGCCATTCTTAAAGGCACGGAAGGCCAGCTTATCGCCAAACTCGGTCAGCTCGTGCGGATCGCCGCTGGCGATACCGTGCTTGAGATCCGCGACCACATAGGTGCCAGCCGCCGTCCCATCGCTGACCCAAAGCTCACGCCCGTGCACCGGATCTTCGGCGGAGAAAGCCAAACGCTTACCCCAAGGCGTCAGGAACTTGGGACCCGAGCCGGAATAGCCGGGATAGATGTCCTTGACCATTTTCGTGCCGGCGCTGGTCCCATCCGAGACCCAGAGTTCGCGCCCGTGAATTTGGTCGTCGACGTGGAAGAACAAGAGCCCTTGCGCCACGACCAGCTCTTCCGGCTTTGCGGTACGGCTACCCGCAGCGATGTTTGCCAGAAGGTGAGTGCCCGAAGCCGTGCCATCGGTCAACCAGACCTCGCGGCCATAGCTTGGCTCTTCGGCGACGAAGGCCACTTGGGTTCCCATTCGAACCAGATTGCGCGGGTGGCTACCCGTGGCGCCTGGAACCAGATCGATCAGCATCTTGGTTCCTGCACTTGTGCCGTCGGTAATCCAGAGTTCACGCCCGTGCACGAGGTCATCGGCCACGAAGAGCGTCTTCTTGCCGAGAGCGGTGAACTCCTGGGGGTCGGAGCCTTGGATTCCGGGAGCGATATCGAGAAGCAGCTGCGGCTGACTCGATTGAGCGTGGAGCGGAAGCCCCAGAGTCATGGCCGCAAATAGCGAGGTGCGAAGCTTGAGCATGTATAGGGATCTCTCGTCAGGGTTCGACGAAGTATGCCCCACTCACTCAGCCGAGGCTGGAACTCGCGCGTACCAGCCTTTGTCCTCTTCTGCAAGCCCCCTGTGAAGCGAGCTACACCTCGCGTCCACGCAGCGCTCCCACCGCCTCGAAACGAGCACCGAGCACCGGCTTTGGCGGCACCCGTAACCAGCGCCCCAGCAGCTCATCGTAGACACGGCGGAAATCGGTCGTGAACTTCAGGTCACCTCGCCCCAAATCGCTCAGACTCGGCTTCGTACCGTGAATCCCGCCTACCGCCGAAGGGCCGAGCAAGAGCGCCAAGCCACCGGCACCATGGTCGGTTCCCAAGGATCCATTCTCCTGAACGCGGCGGCCAAACTCGCTGTAGGCGAGAACGACAACCCGCATGACTTGACCGTGTGCCTCCAGATCCTGGAAGAACGCCGCCATGCTGTCGGCAAACTGAGAAAGGAGCCGTCTGTGTGACCCGGCCTGATTGCCATGGGTATCGAAACCGCCCATGCCGCAATAGAAGATGCGGCCCGGATGCCCGGCATCGAGGAGTTGGGCGATCAGCCGTAGTCGATCGCCAAGACCCCGGGGATAACGGGCTGCCGGCCGATAGGCCTTGGTCACCTTTTGGATGCGGCGACTGTCCTCCATCGCTGCAGCAAAGGCCCGGCTAGCAGCTGCGATAGAGGGCTTGGCCTTGGCACTCAGGCTGAGGTTCTCCCGCAGTAGCCGCCGCTCCATGCGGGCGTCGTAGCTGCTGCGCGTGTCCGTCACGATCTGCAGCTCGCGCAAACTGGCCAGCGCGGGGATCGGCCGTTTACCCGACCGCATCGCCAAGGGCAGGGCACTGGTAACGGACAAGGCCGGAGCGATGCCGCCTGCGGTAGGCAGTGCATCGGCCGCCCTTCCCAGCCAACCACTCCGCGCCGTCGAAAGCTCCGGATCTGCTGCTTGCCAGATATCCATGGAGTGGAAGTGGGAGCGATTGGGCTTCGGATAACCAACGCACTGAATCAATGCGAAGGCGCCCTGATCCCAGAGCGGCCGCAAAGGCTTGAGCGAAGGATGCAGACCAAAGTGCTCATCGAGCTTCCACAGATCCTTCTCCTTGATGCCGATACGCCGACGCAGCTTGTAGTAGTTATCGTCGCCGTAGGGCACAAGGGTATTGAGACCGTCATTCCCTCCGTTCAATTCGCAAACGACAAGAACGGTGTCGCGCGCTGCCGCATCTACGGCATCGTCACGATAGAAGGGCATCAATCCCGGAACGAAAGCGCCCGCGGCCACGGATTGGCAAATGCGCCCGACAAAGTCACGGCGCGTGAGTTCGCTGCTTTGCTTGCTCATCTTCGGACTCCTCAGACAGTCTGCGCTTCGGGGAGGGACAAGATCAGGTTGACAAGCCCACGCACCTTGTTGTCTATGTGGCGATAATCGGGTTTGAAGGGAGACTTGCGGTCCGGCCCCTTTTCGCCCTTCTTGGCTTTTCCGCTGCGATCAACGTGATTCAGGTAGTGAAGCAGGCGTGCGCGCGTCGCTGGCTCAACCTCACCATCGACGAAGAGATCGAGAAAGTGGTCGACGATCTGCTCGTCCACTTTCAGCCCGTGCTTCTTGCAGTAGGCCACAACGTCCCAGCGCGCCTCGCCGGAGGCGCCGCGAAGGTTGACTAGGCTGGCCACAGCAGCGATACGCAGCAGGCACCAACGGGCGGAGAGCCAGGCCTCACCGCGTTTCCATCCTTCGACGCCTGGAGGCGCAAAAAGTGCCTGCCCCAGAATCGCGATCTGTGAAGCGACCGTCGAGATCCTGGGGCGGCTCTCAAGCCGGCGCACGATACCCAAGACGTATTCGGCCGGGTCGGCGATTCGGCTGCGATGGGCCTGCTCAGAGAAGAAAGCTCGCGAGCGGAGTATCCTCCCCACGAGGGCAGCAATGTCGTAGGAGCTCTCACGAAAGCCCTGCGCCAGGTCCTCATGCACATCTTCGGGAAGCCACTCGCCGACCAGGTCCTTCCAGATCTTTCCAGCCACAAAGCGTGCGGTATGAGGATTCTCCAGGATCAGATCGATGACATCCTCGCCGCCCCATTTGCCCTTCTTGCCGAAGATCGTCTTTTCCCCGGCATCGTGCCGGTTCTTGGAAAACACGAAGCGCCCACTTGAGGTCGTCCAACCGGTAAACGCCCGTGCGACCTCTTTAATATCACCTTCTTCATAATGATCGCGGCCAAGGGCAAAGAGTTCGAGCAACTCCCGAGCATAGTTTTCGTTTGGGCGCCCCTTGGAACTCAGCCTGTTATCGAGCCAGATCAGCATCGCCGGATCTTTGCTGATCGCTAAGAGCAGGTCGCCGAACTTGCCGAGCGCGTGTTTTCGCAGCGTCTCGTTCTGCAGCTGCATATAACGACCGCGGCCGACCTTGCGGATCGAAGTCGCAAAGTGATCGTGCCAGAACAAGGTCATGCGCTCCCGAAGCGGGCCTGGGCCATGCAGCATTCGATAACACCACCAGCGCTGGAGCCCATCACGCCGCGAAAGGTCGAAGAAGAAGCCCTCCAACTGGGCGAAAAGCTGCTCGAAGCTGGCGTTGCTACCGGGATGGAAGAGGGCCTCAATCGCCGCATCCGGCCCCTGCTGCAGCATCAAATCGAGTTCTTCTCTGCGGGCCCCAAAAGCCGCCCGACGCCCAAGATGGGCCGCCTTTTTCAGGTCCCAGGCGTCCCCGCTACTGGGCTGCCAAGGGGAGAGCGCCTCGCTGCTAAGCACTTCGCGCATAGCCTTTCCTCCTGAGTCGAGAGAGAGTTCCGGAAAGCCGGAACTCTAAGAGGATAGCGAGGCGCAGCTCTACGTGGACCGGGGGGTGCAAGGATCGGGTCGCCCACAAGACTCAGGAGGAGCGCCTCGCCAGCACCTGTATGAAGGCGCCGAGGGCTGCTCAGCGCCCCATTTCGGCAGCCTTCGCCGCCGGGCGCAGCGAGACAAAGACGCTGTGCACCTTCTCGGCGAACTTCTCTTCCGCGCCCAAGAGGTAAACCGCACTGCACGCCAGGATGCGGCCGTCATCACGGCGAATACCCAACCAAACCTTGCCTTTCTGCCCGGCGGCCGTCTGGGCCGGGGCTTCAATCGCTGCGGCCGGCTCCCCTCGGACCGTAAGACTCTTCAGGCGCTTCGCACTCAGATCGACCTTAATGCCGCTCTCGGCCAAGGAGCTGGTGAAACCGGCAAGCTCACCCTTCAGGATATCTTCAATGGTTTTACCCTTCGCTGACAGAGGAGCCGGACCACCACCGAGACCGATTGTGCAGAGAATCCTCTCTCCATTCTGATAGCCAGGGTTGATCGCGACGCCCTCGGCATTGCCCTGGAGAAGGGTCCAATCCTTGGGGAGGTAGCAAGCAACACCGGCCTTCTTGTGGACGAAGAGCCGACAACCCTCGGGCACTCGCGAATCCTTGCCCTCCTCAGCCTTGTCGCTATCCGGGCATTGCCCTTCCCCGCCATCGCCACCCAAGGGGTTGCTGGGCTGCTTCTGGACCAGCTTCTCGCCCTTCAACTTGTAGCTGCGCCCGCCGCTGGTGAAGGTGAGGCTGTCCCCCGCCAGTTTGGCCTGGAAGGGGAAGCGCGACTTTCCAGCCTGAAACACACCTTCCAAGCTCGTGCCCTTGGCCTTCGCCTGCACCGGATATTTCTGCCCCCGGAAGCGAAGCTCGCCAACAAGAAGGCCTTTCGCACCCTCACTGAGCCTCAAGAAGACCCCCTGCCCCTCAAAACTGCGGACGAAGGGATTGGCCGGCGCCTGTTTCGGGGCACCATTTTTCGGGGCACCAAAGGGGTTCTCCGAGGCGCCGCCAAGCGATTGATCCGCAGGATTTTCCTTCGAGGGCTGGGGCTTGCCTCTGGCAGCAGGGAGGCGCTGCCACTCGCTGCGCTCGCCTGAGACATCGAGGCTCAAGCGCTGCCCCTTCAGCACATAACGGACCTGAACTTGCTTATCGCCCACCTTCAACACGAAGAGTCCAGGCGAGACGAAATGAAGCGGCACGCGATCACCTTCGATCGTCGCCGAGTTCTTTTCGATGACAACGCGTTCCCCTTGGACTTCGGCGCTAACCCCAACCCAGGAGCCGAGTAGCGCTTGCATTCCCTGATCCTGCCCCTGGGCATGGGCGATCGGGAAGCTGCAGAGGAGAAAGGAGAAGGCGAGAAACCGGCTATTGGTCAGGATGTTCATACCTCATTATGCGCAGCAAAGACCCAGCAGGGGCCAAGAAGAGGCCAATTTTTTCGCCACTCACCTAAGGACGGACCCGAATCCTCCCTTGCCCTTCGTCATCTAGAGCACAAAGAATCTAAGGAATGAAGCCCAATGCCCCCCATCGCGGACCATCGAACCCGGCCCAACTGACCCTCTTACTCGATGCCGCCGCTGCGGGGGATGCAGCCAAGGCCGAGCAGCTCCTCCCTTTGGTCTACGACGAGTTACGCCGGCTCGCCCGGCGGCATCTCGACAGGGAGCGAGAAGCCCAAACCCTCCAGGCCACCGCTCTGGTCCACGAGGCATGGGTCCGTCTAGTGGGTGACCAAGAGCCGGAATGGTCGAGCCGACGGCACTTCTTCGGCGCGGCGGCACAGGCCATGCGTCGAATCTTGATCGAACGAGCGCGGCGGCGCGATACAGAGAAGCACGGCGCTGGGCGCTTGCGCCTCACACTAAGCAGAGTCGACCCAGAGGAAGCCCCCCCCAAGCTCGAAATCCTCGCCCTCGACGAGGCGCTACACGCTCTCGCCAACTTCGACCCGCGCATGGCAGAGATCGTAGAGCTACGGTTCTTTGCCGGGCTCGAGGTCAAGGAAGTCGCTGCTAGCCTCGGGATCTCCGAACGCACGGTCAAACGTGAGTGGGCCGTTGCCCGCGCTTGGCTGCACCGGCGCATGGGGGGAGGCGAGGACGCAAAATGAACAGCGATCCAAAGCGCTGGCAGCTCATCAAGGACATCGTCGCCGAGGCCCTCGAACTCGAAGCAGGGCAACGTGAGAGCGTCATCGAAAGCGCCTGCGCCGAGCACGCAGACCTCGCGGGCGAGATTCGCGCTCTGGTAAGCATCGGCACTCCCGAGGACACGGACTCACCCCGCGGCATCCTCGACGACAGCGCCCTCGTCGCCGCAGAACTCATAAAGGCCGGCGAAGCATCGGGCGCTCAGCTCTCAGAGGATGCTCTCATCGGCCGGCAGCTCGGCCCCTACCGGATCCTGCGCAAAATCGGCGAAGGCGGCATGGGCCTCGTCTTCGAAGCCGAGCAGGAACACCTAGCACGCCGGGTAGCGCTCAAGGTGCTGCAAGGGCACTGGGCAAGCGAAAACCTCCGTGCGCGTTTTGCCCTGGAGATCGAGACGCTCGGGCGCCTCGAACATCCAGGCATTGCTCGGATCTACGGGTCAGGTCGCGACGAGGAAACCGGTGTCCTCTATTTCGCGATGGAGCTGGTTGATGGTGTCCCGCTGACAGCGCACGCAAAGAAGCTCCAGCTCCGCCAAAGAGTCGCCCTCCTGGCTGAAGTCTGCAACGCCGTCCAGCACGCCCACCTAAGCGGGGTCATCCACCGCGATCTCAAGCCGGACAACGTCCTCGTCGATGCCGCAGGCATGCCCAAGATCCTCGATTTCGGCATCGCGCGCCTGGTGGAGGATTCGGAGGATTACGGCAGTAAGACGATAACCGGGCAGCTCATCGGCACCCTCGCCTATATGAGCCCTGAGCAGGTTGCAGGCGATTCAAGGCGCATCGATCTCCGCTCGGACGTCTACGCCCTCGGCGTCCTGCTCTACCAAGTCCTGAGCGGCCGCCTACCCCATGACTTTTCCGGCAAATCGCTAACTGCATCGCTCCGCATGATCTCTGAGGAGGATGCTCCCAAACCCTCCCGCCTGGCCCCCGAGCTGCATGGCGATCTCGAACTCGTCATGCTGAGCGCGCTCGCCAAGGATCCGGCCCGCCGCTACGCATCGGCCGGCGAGCTGGGAGACGAACTGCGCCGTGTGCTCACCCATCAACCGATACAGGTACGTGCCCCGAACTTTGGCTATCTGCTGGCTCGCTTCGTGCGCCGGCATCGCGCCGCTTCGCTGCTCTCGCTGCTACTGTTCTTATCGCTGATCGCCGCCGTCGTCGGCACCTCGATCGGCCTCGTGCAGGCTGACCGAGAACGAGCCCGGGTAGTCAAGGCCGCAAAGGGGGTTCGCGGCATCAACAAGCAGCTCCTCCTCCTCGTCGGCCAAATCCCCCCAGAACTTTTTTCGGAACAGCAGGTTGTACGAGAACTACTTGCGAGATGGGAAAGCGCAATAGAGACGGGCTTCGCCGACGAACCCGAACTACAGATCGAGATGCTCGAATCCCTCGGCTGGGCCCAGTACAACCTCGGGCTGTGGAAGGACGGCACAGAGAACCTTCACCGTGCAGTCGAAGGCTACGAAAAGCTCAAGGGAGAAGAGGCCCTACCCACCCTGCGTGCCCGGGATCGCTACGTCCAATGCTGCAGCCAGCTCGGCGTGAGTGCGGAGCAAGTCCGTTACAGCGCCGAATCATTGGCTCGTTGCCGCAAAGCCCATGGCCCCGAGCATGCTCGCAGCCGCACTGCCCTGGCGACATACGCTGCCATGCTCCACGGCGCCGGCCGCATCGAGGAAGCCCTGAAAGGCTACGAAGAGGCCCTGAAGCTGATGGCCAGCGACGCTGCCAATAGCCTCGAAACCCTCAGCGTGCGCAGCGACTACGCACTAGCTCTAGATAACGCAAAACGTATGGCCGAGGCCGAGCAACAGTTCCGCCTGGTCGACCAAGCCTTCCGAAAGGCTCATCCCGGCGAATACCCCGAGCGTCACCTCAACGCAATGATCGGCCTGTCGCAGGTGCTGGAGGAGCGCGGGGCCCATGGCGAAGCTCTCAAGCTGCAGCGGGTCATTGTCGAACGCGCTCGCAAACACTGGGGCGAAGGGCAGCTTCGCACCCTCCGCCAAGCCTTGCGCCTCGCCAAGCTCCTCTTCGCCAGCGGAGCCACGCAAGAGGCAGAAGAACTCGCAGCCGAAACAGCGCAGCTGAGTAAGCGGCACGCCCCTCGCAGCCAGGAAAGCGTAATCGCCCGGAATACCTGGGTACGCGCCCTCCTGCGTCAGGGAGAGAATGCTCGAGCGGCAACAGAAGCGAAGGCCCTGCTCAGAGATATGCAGAGCTTCCTCCCCGACAGCGATGCCCGTCTCTGGACGCTGCGCGAAAACCTAGCCAACGCCCTGACCGCCATGGGGCGCCACGCCGAAGCCGAAAAAGAACTCGTCTCAGTGCTAGAGCTACGAGAGCAAGCACTCGGCAAGAAGGCACTCTCGACCTTGGTCAGCCTCAACAACCTGGCCTGGATGCTGCTGCAGTCAGGGTCGCCAAAACAAGCAGCAGAGCGTTACCACGAGCTGATGCAGCGGGCCGATGGCGTGGATATACCCGAGCAGGTCCGAGCAACCTTCCGGCTGAACCATGGCCGAGCGCTCTTGGCCGCAGGGAAGCGAGCCAAAGCCAAAAAAGCCCTGGAACAGGCTCTCACGACACTCCGCAAGCTACCCGGAACAGCCAAACTCCAAGCCAAAGCTGAAGCCGCGCTACAAGAACTCACCGATCGCAAATACTAAGCAAGGTCCCTTAGCAGGCAGTTGAAAAATGCCCGCGAGTGACAGAGTGCCGGATTCGGCGTCCCCTTGGCGCAGCAGACGGCGTTTTGTCGCCCTGCGCATATTTCAACGGCCAGTTAGTGCGAGGCTCCAGTGCTGCCTGCAACGCCGCGCGAAAAGCCCCGCCCTTCCAGCATCAAGCATCCGCGCACCATCCGCAGAAGAAGTCATCATCATGCTACTGGTCATTTCACCAGCCAAAAAACTGGATTTCGCAAGCTCCCCAAAGACCAAACTCGCAACACAGCCCGAGTTCCTCGACGAAGCCGAAGCCCTGATCGGCGAGCTACGCAAGCTGAGTTCCGAGGATATTGCCGCCCTGATGAATCTGTCCGAAAAACTCGGAGATCTCAATTACGAACGCTTTCAGCAATGGCAGCGCCCCATGCAAGCACCACAGGCTAAGCAGGCAATCCTGGCCTTTAACGGCGATGTGTACAGCGCCATGCAAGCGAGCGAATTCGACGCCGCCAGCTTGGACTTCGCCCAAAAGCATCTACGTATCCTCTCGGGGCTCTACGGCCTGTTGCGCCCCATGGACCTAATCGCTCCCTACCGCCTAGAGATGGGCACCCGCTTGGCTACTCCACGCGGCAGGGACCTCTACGCCTTCTGGGGAGACAGCCTCTGCACGGCGATCAAGCAGCAGCTCGCAGCCAACAACGACGAAGTCCTGGTGAACCTGGCCTCTAACGAGTATTTCAAAGCTGCCCGCCCCAAAGCCATCCAATCACGAATTATCACCCCAGTATTCAAAGACCAAAAGGGCAACAAATACAAGGTCATCAGCTTCTACGCCAAGAAAGCCCGCGGCCTGATGTGCCGCTACGTGATCAGCCATCGCCTGAAAAACGTCGAGCAGCTGAAGCAATTCAACAGCTCCGGGTACGCGTTCAACGAAGCCATGTCGAGCGCCAACGAGTGGACCTTTACTCGGGAAGAAGGAGCCGGCGACTAGCTCGCCAAGCCCCGCTCTCCGTCGCTGGAGGCCGCGACGCAGCTCCGATCATTCCGGCACAAGCGGCAAAACCTCCCGCTCAAGGAAATCCATCCGGCCGGCCAACAAATCGGCGTGCTCTTCGTCCGTCGGCACCTCGACGGTAAGGATGACATCCGGCTCGACCCCAGTCCGCACCGCTCTGATCCAATCCTCCATCAGACGGATGTATCTCTCCATAACTGCCCTGGGACCAGAGACCTCGTCTGGTGAAAGGTAATGCGTCGGCATATCACCGACGATCAACCAGAGGAAATCGTCTGAATGTCCAGCGGGAACGATGCGAAACAAGAAGATCGCAACGACACCACCAATCCCGAAGGCGAAACGCGCATCCTCAATTTCCCGACACCAGCTGTGCGCCTTTAAGAAGCGGGTCGCCTCTGCAAACAAGCCCTTCAGCAGCCGCGTATCCTCTTCGTTTTCGCCCTGCATCGAGGCTATCGGCGTTAGTCGTTCGAACTCATTCATCGTTATTCGTTGTCTTCGTAGCTACGCAGAAGGATCAGCGGATCACGCAAACGTCGCTTTCCGAGCGAACGTGCTTTGATGTCCCGCCCGAAGCCCGGCCAAGCTGCGAGCGGATGCTTCTCCGGAGAGAGACCAAGAGCATACGCCCGGACATTGGGGCAGAGCCGAGCTTCTCCACGATGCTCGAGCAGGATTGCGGCACTGAGGGCAAAAGGCATCAGCAGCCGCTCATAGCGCCTTGGGCCACGCCAAATCCCAGCGGGAGAATAGACCACCGCCAGCCGCGAACCGTGGAGAGGCTCCGGCCAGGCTAGACCTCGGCCCTCAGCCTCGGTGGCAAAGTCCCACCAAGAGATCGCACTTCGCGGGAAAGCCATCGGCCCCAGCTCGCTTGAGCTTCCCGGCCCAGCTTCGCCATAAAGGGGACTGTGGTAGCTTGGCATCGCCGCGGCGAGATGCATCAGCGCAACATCCATCGCCGCTCCCCAATGCGCATCCCCCTCGCCTGGCTTGGCCTGAACGTTGTCTCGAAACTGCATGAATACGCGAGCGAAACTCGCCAGCCCATCACGGATTTTGCGATCCTGCACGGGGGTAAACAGCGGATTCCGGATCTTCTGCCAAGACAACCCGTGCAGCAAGCCATAAGCAATCGCCGCACGAAAAACCTCACCCTGCTCGAATCCGAGCGTAACCCGCTCGAGGCACGGGTTGGCAAACCAGAGTGGATTCTCCATACCAAGAGGGTCCACCGTCCCTATCGCCAGCAGCTCACGCACAGCCCGGCGTGCTTCCCGGCACCCCCTGGGCCCTATTCCTTCGACGAAGGCAATCAGCGCTCGCCGCAGAGCGCTACGAGCAAGTCGAGAAGTCTCGCGGAATCCGCCACGATGGTCGAGAGAACGTCGATCGTCCCTCTGATAATGCGCAAGATCGCGTACCTCACGATAAGCCTGCGCAGCCACGTTCCGGCCCGAACGTAAGATCCGCTTCGTTACCGCAAGCTCTTTGCCAGACAGTAACAGAGGGCCAGAACCCTCGCGTTCGACCTTGCCGATGGCGCGGCTCTCGATCACCAAGCGGCGCATCCGGACCGATTCCGGCCGCCCCTGGTATCGGAGCAATAAAAGGCCCATCTCCGCCTGGCCCAGGAGATCTCGCACCGACAAGCTGGCTGGACAGGTTCGCCATTTTCCTCTTGGCGCCCCCTTGGCCTGGATCGCGTATTCGACCCCCACACTCGCCCATGAACGAATATGGACGATTCCATCCTCAGACATGTAGCTAGTTTGTACAGCCCCGTGAGCATCGTGATAGGCGCGAGGAGAAGTGGTGAAATACTCACGGGCCTCGATGCGAAGCAGAGGTAATGAGGGCTCCACAACGATCAACAGGCGCAAACCATCGCTCGCCCTCACCTTGGCATTGGGTTTTCCAGCGAACCAAACACTGTCGTCCTGCCATAGGTGCAAGGCTTGCACCAGCTCGTTACCAGGGCAGCGAATGCCGCGCAGGCGCCGTTGGTTCTTCGAGGCTCGCGGCCCGAAGCTTCCCGGCCCCCAGCCCTCGGCGCGTAGCAAGGATTCACCGTCGACCTTGGCCGCCCATGGATCGAGCGCTTCTCGGTAGAGCTTTCCGCGCGCATGCTCGCCGATATAAGGCCCAGCAACGCCGTCCGGAGCCCACTCGTAGCGGAGCTGAGCTTTGCCCACCGCCCTATCACCTCTTGGCCCGCGATCTCCCCTCGCTACCGACAAGGCCAGCCGAACGCCCTTGCGCAGGTAAAGCACCCCACGATCATCGACCCTCGCTTCGTGGTAACAGGGCTCAAAGAACCAGTCCCTGCCCTCCTCGCCGAGAACCCGCAGATCGATACTTGAGCGCGGCGTCAGCGTGCGTGGCTCCTGTTCCGCAACACCCTGGCCCAGCACTTCGCTGGGCCCCAAGGCAAGAGCCGAGAAGAGAGTCACCAGGGGAAAAAACGAAGCGCGAATGATCATGAGCGAAAAGGCCGTTGAAGGAGCCGCGCAGCGAGCTGCTAACAGCAATCGAATAGCCCGGCATCTCTATCGGCGCTATCCCAGCACAATCGAGCCCTAGCAGGTCGCCTGAATTATTCGCACGGCGACAACTCACCGCCTGCGACGCCCCCTTCAACAGCCTGCTAGGACAGATCTCAGTAAACCTGTTTCGTCATTCGTAAGCAGCTTGCCGAGCATGCGCACAAGCTGCGCTGCCATGGCCCCAGTAGCCCATGCTCGCTTTCTGCCCCCAGCTCTGCCGACGGAGGGGTAGAGCATTGCGTCGTATTCGCGGACAAACGAGGCGAAGCATGACCGTGGCACCGATCCGGGCCAGAGAAGAAGAGAGCCGGGCAAAAGCAGCGCCGGCACCGGAAGCACAGATCCTTCCAAGGCTGGGACCCGGATGCCCTTTCCTCTGCTTCGCCGGGCTCGACTGGTGGTACCACAATCACGCCCACAGCGACTTTCAACTGATGCTGCGCATTGCCCAGCAGCGCAAAGTGCTTCTGATCAACAGCCTCGGCATGCGAATGCCAAGGCCAGGCAAGACCTCGAAGAGCTTCAGGAGGATACTCCGAAAGCTCCGTAGTATTGGCCGAGGCCTACGCCGACCGATCCCAGAACTTCCAGAGTTTCGGGTACTGAGCCCACTTGTGCTCCCCGCCTACGGTAGCAGGCGCGGACGGCGCTGGAGTGCGCGCCTAGTCCGTTCGCAGGTGCTTGCAGCCATGCGTCGCTGCAGGATCGAAGCGCCGCACGTCATCGTCACGGTTCCAACAGCTGTCGACGTTGCTCTTGCCCTGCCAGAGCGATCGAGCCTGATCTACAACCGCTCGGACAAACACTCGGCCTTCGAGGAATCACAGCAAGGCGTTATTCGCGGCCTTGAGGAAAAACTCTTCACCCATGCGGACAGGGTGCTCTACGCCAGCCGCGAGCTGATGTCACAAGAAGAGCAGACTCTCGGGGGTCGTGCCGTGCATTTGGACCACGGAGTTGACCTCGCGAGCTTCACCCGGGCCACCGAGGAAGAGATCCCCGCCTGTATCCGCGAACTACCTCACCCACGCATAGGTTGGTTTGGAACCCTTCGAGAATCGGTCGTGGACTTCGTTCTCCTCGAACGGATCGCGCGGGAGTTACCTCATGCCCAACTCGTGCTCGTCGGTGACGTAACAGCCGAACTCGGAGATTGGGCTGGGCTACCAAACGTTCACTTACTAGGAAAGCAACCGCACCAGTGCATACCGGTTTTAGGCAGCGGATTCGATGTCGGCATCATGCCCTGGCTGCAAAACGAATGGGTGCGTAGCGCCAACCCAATCAAGCTAAAGGAGTATCTTGCTCTCGGGCTGCCCATCGTTTCGATGCAGTTCCCCGAGGCAGAACACTATTCGCAGTTCCTCTCCCTCGCTAACGATCACGCCAGCTTCATTGCGGCCCTGCGCCGGACCCTGGAGGCCGAGCAAGCCACCGACCCTGGGAAGCAACGAGCCGCCGTCGCACATTGCGACTGGGTCCATCGTGCCGCCGACCTGGCCACGATCTGCGATCGAATATCGGAGGGCAAGGGATGAAGATCCTAATGCTCGTACTCGCCTACTACGAGAATGATGCACGGGTCCGCCGTTACGCTGAGTCCCTGCACCAGGACGGGCACCTTGTCGAGGTCATAGCCCTCCGAGGCCCGGGAAAACCTGCGCGTGAGACCTTATGCGGGGTCGAGGTTAGACGGGTGCCGATGGCTCGGCGACGTGGCGGAATGCTCCAAACCTTCCTTGAATACCTATTTTTCTTCTTCTGGGGATTCATTTACATATCGCTATCCGCTCTACGCAATAAACCGGCGATCGTCCACATACACAACATGCCGGACTTCTTGGTATTCACCGCCCTCCTACCTAGGCTGAGGGGAAGCAAGATCGTCCTCGATGTGCACGATCTAATGCCCGAGGTATTTGCCAGCAAAACAGGATTGCCGGTAGTCAGCTCACTCATCCTGCCATTGCGCCTAGAAGAACGTTTGTCGCTCGGCGTGTCGGATCGAGTAATATTCGCCACCGAAATATTCCGAAGACTCGCGGTCGATCGCGGAAGCACCAAGATCGAGGATTCTCTGGCGATCATGAACGTCGCCGACCCAACCCTCTTTGATGCGAAAAAACACCCCTGGACCGGGCCAGAAGATCCGAACGAGTTCCGCGTGCTTTACTTGGGAACGATCACCCATCGGCACGGTGTGGATCAAATCGTTCGCGTGCTACCCCTGGTCCGCGAAGCCATCCCCGGCATCCGCTTCGTCGTCCATCCACGCCTCGCCGCTGGCGAAGGTCGTCCTCTCCAGGAACTGGAAGAGCTAGCCGCTGAATTGGGGGTTGCCGACCTTCTGCGCATTGAACGTGCTCTAAGCTTGGAAGAAGTCCCAGAAGTCATGAGCCAGGCTTCGGTGGGCGCCTTCACCCCGCACCAGGACGTGCACATCGATATGGCACTCTCACTGAAGGTCCCAGAATTCGTCGCGATGGGTTTGCCAATCATCGCCGTTCGCACGCGGATCATGGAGAGTCTATTCCAGGATGGTGAGGTCCTGTATTTCGAGGACGGCGAGCTTGAGCAATTCGCCCGGCACCTGATCTACCTGCACCGGCACCCCGATGCCGCCCGTGACATGGCGAAGCGTGCGCGGCGTTTTTTGAGCGAGCACTCGTGGCAGCAGGAATACCAGCGCTACGGCAAGATGCTTGAAGAACTAACCGGGCAGCAGATCAAGACCTGAAAGGTCCTCCTCCCTGCCGCGCGACTTTTTCTACGGTCTGCTGGCTTCCCCCAGCTTCTCCGGCGCTAATGGAGCAACGCAGCTGGCGCCCGGCATCTCGCGCCTAGCGGAGCAATCCCGCAGCATGATCCTGATCTTCCTCGCGCCGAGCTTCTGACATGAGCGATTCGCTCGAACTTGCACTCGTCCGGCCCCAGTCTGGAGAGAATATTGGCCTAGTCGTACGACTCTGCGCCAACTATGGATTGGCGGCCCCCCTCCTGGTTGCCCCGGAACCTGGCTGGGAGCGCGCGGCTGCCCGCACAGCGTCGATGTGCCGCGAGCTGCTCGCCCAAACCCTGCTCTTTGAGTCCATAGAGCAAGCATGCGAGGAAGCACAGCACGTGCTCGGGTTTACTGCCCGTGCTGGCAAAGAGCGCCGCACGATGGCCCTTGAGAGCATCCACTCCGGAGCTTCTGCGCAGCGAGGCGGGCGAACCATCTTGGTTTTCGGCAACGAACGAACCGGACTCGAGGACGAGGACTGTGGGCACTGCACCGAGCTATATCGTGCCGCTTTACCAGGACTGCCTAGCTTCAACCTTTCCCATGCGGTAGCCACCGTCCTCTATGAACTCCACCGGGTATCGGCAGCCCCCGCGCCAAAGATAGAGGAACGAACGAGCACCCACGAGGAGCGACAGTTGCTTATCGAACGAGTTCGAAACACGCTGAGCCAGATGGAATACCGAACCGCGGACCCTCACTTCGACGGCGCTCTCCGCCGCCTGCTCCGGGCTCAGGCGCTACAGCGCCGCGATTTGAGGATTCTCCACAAAATCCTCACCCATCTGGAGTACCGTGAGCACCACTAGCAGGCCGCCGATGTTTCCTTTCGACAAGCTGACAGCAAGCCCCTCTCCCTGATGATCCCTGTCCCCAACAACCCCGATCCGCAACTGCTACGCCGGGCTCGCCTGCGTGAGCATGCTGCCTTCCGTGAGCTGCACTCCCGATTCGCCCACGCGATCCGGGCTCTGATCGAAGCACGCCGACCGGGCTCGGCACAGATCGATGAACTCTGCGTGCAAAGCTTCGAACGGATTTTCAGCCACCTACAGCTGTTTCGGGAGGAGCACTGGCTGCACCGCGACTTCGTCAGGCAGACCCGCGAGCTGCTCGAGAGCAAAATGCTGCGCGCGGACAGCGCAGGCGCAGACTGCCCGAGCTGGTTGGCGACGCTGCCCATCGAACCCCGCGAGGTGCTCTTCTTCGAGCAACGTGCTGCTGGGCGCTCGCCCTTTCCCGCCCACGAGTATTTCGGCATTACCGACCAGGCCTACCAGGCCCGCGCCGAGCGGGCCCAGAAACACCTGCTTGAGTCGAGGCAAGAGCTCCCAGCCGAAGCCGATGAGGGTTGGCTCGAACGCCAATGGCTGGCGATCCAGGCGAGCTTGCCGCCCGAGCCCGAGCGACGTACTCGCCGGGGCCTGCCCCGCATGCCTCCGGCCTTGAGCTTCGGCATCGTCGTCGCGCTCTCGATGCTGGGTTTGAGTCTGGTCTTCATCAATACCGAAGCGCGCCAGGCTCCCCCGCCCTTCCAGCCCAAAGTCATCACCCAAGGAACAAGCGAGGTGCTTCCGCGCATCCGCATCGTTGCCGAGCCGGGTGCCCAGCTGCGGCAGCTCGACTACCATCACTTCGAGCTGCTAACCGGCCGCGTGCGATTCGAGCACCAAGGCTGGGAACGTCCCCGTATCCAGCTCGGCAGTCGCCAAGTCGCCTTGAACCCAGGGAGCTATACCCTGAGCTTCGAAGCCGGCCAGGCCTACCTAGCCGTCGAGAACGGTCGCGCTGCCGTGAGCTGGCAAGACGAGAACGGACGTAGCCGTAGACGCTTGCTGCCAAGCGGTGAGATGAACTGGTAAGCCCGCTACCCTGCCGAGCATGAAGTGGGAACCTGTGTTATTGATGCTGCTGCTCCTCGGGCTCGGCGTATGGATCGTCACTAGCCCGAGCAGGGCCCCTGGCCTGCCTGAACTACGCGAGGGCGCTTACGTCCTTGAGCTTAGGCTCGGCAAGGCTCGTGGCGCCCTTGAGGTCCTCGAAGAAGGGGGCCAGCGCAGCTACCGCTGGCTGTGGCGCGATCGAAAAGATCATGCTGCCAGCAGCCCGGTATTTGGGCCCGATACCCTGCGCCAGTTCTTCGGCGACGACGCCGAAGAGCACTTCGTCGCCGGGGCAAATCATCCCTTATTCCGAGTCTTTGCCATCACCTCGGTGGGCAGCCTGTTCTGGGTGCTACTCGGCTTTATCGGCCAAGCCGCCTTCTTCGGGCGCATGGCCCTGCAGTGGATTGCGAGCGAACGAGAGCAGCGCAGCGTGGTGCCCAGCACCTTCTGGGTACTCAGCCTCCTCGGCGGCATCCTGCTCTTTACCTACTTTGCCTGGCGCAAAGATATCGTCGGCGTGCTCGGCCAATCGACAGGCATCGTGATCTACGCCCGCAACCTCCGCCTTATCCGCAAGGAGCTGCGCAGCCAGCGAAAAGCCGCGGCCAGTTAACAGGCGGTTACAGGTCCCAGGCGAAGCCCACCCGCAAGAAGGGATCCGTCTCCCAACCGCCCTCAAAGCCCCCGCCCCTAGACGGGCGCATTTCGACATTTCCGTTTACCACCAGCCCCGCCTCGACCCAGCCACGCACTGCGTCTGTGAGCCAGTAGTCAACACCGACCGCTATGCGTTGTTGATCAAGGAAGAGATCGTGTTCGGGGGCATTGGCGAGGAAGCTGTCCCCCACCCGATACTCACTGCCCCAGCGATACCAACCGCCATAGAGCGTCGTCTTCTCGCCTTCGCGCCAGGAGATCTCGATCTTGCGCGGTAGCAAGACTTCGACACGCCAGTTGGCGTCCACGATCATGCGCATACCGAGGAGAGGCAGCAGTTTCGTATCGCCGAACTCCTCGGTAATCGCCAGGCCGCCATCGAAATACACCCCCTCGCGATACCGCCAGGTTCCTAGCGCCTCGATATCGAAGAAAAGGCAATCCAGCGAAAGGCTGGTCCCAAGACTCGTGCGCACCTCAGGGAGCAAGCTCGCCTCGACGTAGAGATCCTCGCGGAAAAAATGCGCGATACCGAATTCTCCGCCGATCCGGACAAGCTCCCCCGAGCCGACACCACCACCGTCGAAGTCGAGGGCGGTGAAGCCGAGATCTGCCCCGTAGATCCACTGCGAATCCGGGCCTATAGCCTGGCGCTTACGCAAGCGAGTCCCCATCTCGAAGATCGTGGCATCCTGGGAACGCCCCTCGAGACCGATACTAGGAACATATTGCAGATAGACCTCGACCGACTGTTCTGGTCGCCAGTCTCTCCCTGCGAGAAAGTCCCGATGCCTGGTATCGAAGATCGAGTCTTCCGGCTCGGGGTAGGACTTCTGCTGCACCCAAGAGGGATGGGAAAGTCGAGAGGCGCAAGCACAGGCCAGTAGCGAGCTAGCCAGAGCCAGCAAGAGGCGTTTCTTCATGCATTTCTCCGGAGTCGGCACGATAGCCGCATCCGGGGTAAAACGCCCAGGCCTGAGTTCGGTCAGGGGCAGAACTCAAGCCCCACCCCAACACTTTGAACGAAGCAGATTTCCCCACCGGGTAGCTGCCAATCAGCCCAGTCCCCCTCGTCCAAACCCGGAGCCGGATAACCCTGAGCCAGCAGGAACTGCGCGACCACGAGTTGTATCAGCACCTGAGCAGGAGCATCTGAGCCGAGGATGTCCGTCAGCTTACTGAGCAGCGACAAGGCATCCCGGAGCGGATGCTCTCCTGCCCTGGCGCTGCCAAAACAGCCTTCGAAACATGCCGCGTCTAGGCCGATTTCGATACCGAGGCTGCCAGCAGCGACCCGCAACTCCGCCAAACCCGGTCGAGCCCCATGCTCGGCTGCGGCGTCGATCCGGTCGATCTCCGCTCGCATCCCGCGCACCAAGCGGTGCATCGGCTCCCCAGGTACGAAACGCCCCGGAGCCCCAGTCAATGCGCTGCTCAAATCAGCCGCACTCGCGCTCTGCCCAAAACAGGCCAGGGCAGCTCGGATCCAGCAACGATCACGCTCCTCACGAAGCCGGTGCAGCTCGACTCCTTCGGGGCGACGGCCGAGCAGGCGCTGCGCGAGCCCCAAGTCGATCTCGTCGATCAGCTCTACGAGTCGCGATCCCATCGTTGCTATCCTGCTCCGCTCATGATTCTCAGGAAAGGACGAATGACATGAACGAAACCCTGGAAACGGGGCCAAGGCCAAAGAAACTCCGGGTCTGGCTCTACCGGAGCATCGGAGCACTCGTGGTGATCATCGTCACCTTCGTGGCCTTCCTACCCAAGATTCTCTCTTCGAGCCTCTTCTCGGAAAAAATCCGTAACGCGATCTCGGAGAACAGCGGCGGGCTCGCGAGCCTGGATTCTTATGAGCTCGGATGGGGCAGCTTCACCGTTCACGGTCTGCGCATCCGTAACCCGCAAGAACCCGGCATGCCCGATGAGGATGCACTCTCATTGGAACGAGCCAGTGGCAGCCTCTCCCTTTGGCCTCTGCTCTTCGGCCACCGAATCGAGTTAACGATGCAGGCCGAGGCTCCGATCCTTCGGGTGCATCGCACTCAGAATGGGCGCAGCAACCTAGAGGCCATCCAAGAGCATATGAGCGCCTCGGTCAGCAGCGACTCTGGCGACTCTGGTGACTCTGGCGCCGACAACCCCGTCGAAGACAGTGAGACCCCGCCCCTCTTGCTTGATATTCAGATCAAGGGCGGCAGTTTTCGCTTCACCGACGCGAAGTCGGGTGTCGCTCGGAGTATCGATGACCTAAACCTGATCATGAGAAATCAGGAGGCAGGGGCCCCGCTCTTGGTCGATCTGCGCGGACAGATCGTCGAGAGCAAGCGCAGGGACGAGAATTTTTCCCTTACCGCCACAGCAGCCCTGGACGGAACCCCACCTGAGCGCATCAAGTTCCAGACCACGGGGATCGACCTCGCCGCATGGGCGCCGCTGGTCAACAGCTTCCTGAGCCAGCCCTTCGAGTCGCTCAAGGGCACGGTCCAAGGCGACATCGAAGCCAAGCTCGAACGCGGCGGTGAGGCCTGGAAGATCACCGGGCTATTGGAGATGGCCGCCCCCGATATCGCAGGCGGGCTCCTCGGCCAGGGACGCGGGCTCAAGGCCGAAAAATGGGTGCTCAGCCCAAACTTCATCTACGACAGCAAGACCCGTGATACCCAGCTCGAAGGAACGCGCATCGAACTCGGCTTCGCCACGATTACCGGGCTCTCGCCAAAGCGGGCCAAGGAGATCATGACAGAGGCGTCCAAGCAGCCCGGCGAAAGGGTCGTCCCCCTGGGCCTTGCCCTCACGCTCGATCTGGCCAAGCTCGCCTCGCAGAAGGGTCTGCTGCCTGAAGGAGTCTGGAGCGGCACCCTGTCCCAAGAGCTTGCGGTCCTGGTCGACCCCAAGGTCTCGCCCGAAAACCTGAGCGAAGTCCCCTTCCGACTGGTCGGCAAACTCAGCAGCCTTAGTCTCCCGCAAGCGCTGCTGCCCGCAGGGGCCAAAGCGCCCAAGAGCGTCGACTTTCGCCTGCGAGGCAGCGCCAACCCCAAAGCGGCCAGCCTTGCTCCCACCACCGCAACTCTTCGCTGCAAAGGTATCGAGCTGGATTCACGCCTGAGCCTAGACCCCCAGCAATCGCTCTCCGCGGACAGCGAGCTGCGCCTCGCCCCCGAACAAGCACCCTGGCTCGCAGCATTCCTACCCTCCGGGCTCCAGCTGAGTGGGAAGAGCATCCTCACCGCCCGCATCGAGGGCTCGCTGAGCGACCCCCAACGACCGCTTCACGCCAAAGGCGCCTACAGCGCCAGCACCATCAGCTTCCTCGGCAATCAGCTCAGCAAGCTCTCGCAGGAGTTCAGCTGGACACAGGGAGGAGAAATCTCTCTACGCATGCCACAGCCAGCTCAACTCAACGGCGGACCGCTGGCCTTTAGCGCCAGCATCGGCAGCGGCGATACCGAGGACCTATCCTTCAAGCTGCAGTGGAACGGCGGGCAAGCCGCCTATGGACTCACGCCAATACTGCAATATGCACTCCCACTGCTCGCCGGCCTCCCAACGAACGACCTGCAGAAACTGTCCCAAATCGACTTTGCAGCAACCACGAGCCTGTCCCTCTCCGCCAGGGGCCCAGCACCTGGAAAGAGGCAGAGCTTCCAAGATGTACTCAGCTCCTGGACAGGCAATGGCGAGCTGAAGCTTGCTGACGGTGGCTTCACTCCCAGCAGCGAGCTAGCCAAGCTGCTGCAGTTCAAAGGCGGCGGGGCCAAAATCACCTTTGACGGCGTGCAAGGCTCTCTCGCAATTCGCAACGGCCGCATCCACCTCGACGACATGCACATCGGCGGCAAGGACGGCAAGGTCAAGATTCAGGGCTCGACCGGGCTCTTGGGCGATCTAACGCAGTCCATCGATTTCACCGACTGGCTGGCACAACACCGCGACGGAAAGAGAATCCTCGCAGCCATCGGCAACAAACCCATCAAAGCTCAGCTCACCGGCGATCTCCTGAGCCCCCGAATCGAGGTCGCAGACTTCGCCAAAAAAATCCTCGAAGGCGGACTGAAGAATGCCGTCAACGGACTGATTCAGGGGGTCGGCTCAGGAAAGAAGCCCGAAAAGGCCCTCAAGGACCTCCTACGTGGGCTCAAAGGAAAGAAATAATGCTCCCCTCAGCTCTCGCCTGGCTGTGCTTAGTCGCGGCAAGCCTTGCTCCGGACAATGCCGGAAACCAAGCTGAAAAGGCCCAGTCAAAGGCCCCCAGCAAAGTTTCGCTAGCGCAGCCGGGCTTCAGCATCCCCCAGTTTGACCTTAGCTCCGACCAATCTCTCCGCAGCCTGGTCGACCGTGAAGCCGGTCAATATCTCGGCCACCCGACGACCGTCTTGCTCGAAGACGGCAAGACCATGCTCTGCGTCTACCCCAAAGGCCATGGACGCGGGCCGATCGTTCTCAAGCGCTCGACAGATGGAGGTCATAGCTGGTCCGAACGCTTGCCAGTGCCGAAGAGCTGGGCAAGTTCGAAAGAAACGCCAACGATTCACCGAGTCGTGGACGGGGACGGTACGAAGCGCCTCATCCTCTTCTCGGGCTTATACCCCATTCGAATGGCCAGCTCCGAGGACGACGGCGCCAGCTGGAGCGAGCTCAGCCCTATTGGTGATTTTGGCGGTATCGTCGCCATGAGTTCCGTCATGCGCCTCAAGGACGGCCGCTACGCCGCATGGTTCCATGACGACGGTCGTTTCATCCACGGCCTCGGCCGTAGAGAGAAAGCTCCCGTATTCACGGTATACCAGAGCCTTAGTGGCGACGGGGGACGCAGCTGGAGCCCTCCAAGCATCGTCTGCCGGATGCGCGAGATTCATCTCTGCGAGCCGGGAGCCATCCGCTCCCCCGACGGTACGTGCATCGCATTGTTACTCCGGGAGAATGCTCGCAAGAAGAACTCTCACGTAGTTTTCTCGACAGATGAAGGCGCCTCTTGGACCGAGCCGAGGGAGCTTCCCGCGGCCTTGACCGGCGACCGCCATACCGCTTGCTACACCAAGGACGGTCGGCTTTTCGTGACCTTCCGTGACACCGGCCTAAGCAGCAAGACCCAGGGCGACTGGGTCGCGTGGGTCGGTAGCTGGAAAGACATTATCGAAGGCAGCGAAGGGCAATACCGCCTGCGCCTAATGGATAACAAGCACTCTTGGGACTGCGCCTATCCCGGCCTCGTCAGATTGCCAAGCGGCTGCCTGGTCACGACCACCTATGGTCACTGGGACAAGGGGCAGCCGCCCTACATCGTGACCCTGCACCTGCGCCTAGCCGAACTGGAGAAACGCCTGCTAATAGGCCACAAATAGGCGCAAAAGCGCCTCCTGCGACGCCTCAGGGCTCCTGGTCAGAGCCGAAAGCGCTCCGGCAAGATGGCATGCAAACGGCGCTTGGCCTCGACCGGAATCGACTCCGGCGCCGTCATGATCGCGTGATCCAGCACATCGGCGAAGGGCGTCGGCGGCGAGCCGGGAATCTTGGCCGCGAGCTTCTGCACCACCCGCTTCGCCATCGCGACGTTGCTGCGGATAACGGCCAGAACCGCTTCGACACTGACGTCCTCCTCCGACTCGTGCCAGCAGTCGTAATCGGTGGCCAGCGCCAAGGTCGAATAACTGATACCCGCCTCGCGCGCCAAGCGCGCCTCCTGGAGATTCGTCATACCGATGACCGTCGCGCCCCAAGCCCGATAGGTATGCGACTCGGCCCGCGTCGAGAACTGCGGCCCTTCCATGCACAGATAGGTCCCCCCCTTATGCACGGTGGCGCCAGCCTCCACAGCCGCCTCATAAACCATCGCAGCTAGCAGTGAGCAGACCGGATCGGCGAAGTGCACGTGCCCAACAATCCCCTCACCAAAGAAGCTGTCCGGGCGATGCCGGGTGCGGTCAAAGAACTGATCGGGCACCACGAGATCGCCGGGGACGATCTCTTCGCGCATCGACCCCACAGCCGAAATCGCCAGGATCGCGTCGACGCCAAGCAGTTTCATGCCATAGATATTGGCTCGAAACGGTAACTCGCTGGGCAGAAGCCGATGTCCTTTGCCATGGCGCGGCAAAAAGACCAGCTCGGTCTCCCCCAGCCGGCCGAGGGTGTACGAGTCGGACGGACTGCCAAAGGGCGTATCGACCCGCTCCTCGCGCACGTCCTCGAGTTCTTCCATTTGGTAGAGGCCGCTGCCTCCGATGACGCCGAGTCTCTGCATCCGCCTGGCTCCCGATCTGGCCCGGGTAGGAACCCGAACTCTCGCGATTACGGCCCACTGGCCGGGTAGTACTGAAAGGTGGGCGAGACTAGGCCCCCGCTCGCCCAGGCACCACAAGCAAGGATGGTGCGGATCGAAGCCTGGCGGGAGGTCGGATGGCGCCACGCTTCCATGAAGTGGACCCCATAGACAGCATTTGCATCCGAAGACCACCCCAGCCCACAAGATACTTGCGCGTTACAACTGTCGCACGGAAGTCCTCTTTTCCCCATCCCGGCAGATCCCAAGCAATCACCTCTTGCAGGAGCCTTACTATGGCCGAGACTGGAGCAATAGCGCCCAGCGCTACGCAGCTACACAAACTCGCAGCTACCCCCTCCTAGGACGAACGATGTTCAGACACCTCCTTACTACCGGAGCTCTGGCTATGGCCTTGGCTCTCATGGGTTCACCCGCAGGCGCAGCCCCTCAGTGATGCCCGTCACCAAGCGGGGGCGGGGCCCCTGCAGGCGGTGGTGGCGGTGGATATACCGGTGGTCCTGGTGGCGGTGGCATCGGGGGCGGCGGCGCCCCAGCCATTGGCGGCATGCGTGGCCCAGGCGGCGCGGCCGGCGGCATGGCGATCACCTACCAACGCCAAGAGACAAGCAAGAAGCGCTTGTTCATCGACTGGAAGCACCCGGTCCCTCTTGGCGAAGAGAAGCTCGACCTGCAGAGCGTCATCAAGGAGTTGCGCAGCGGAGACCAACGCCCGCTGCTGATTCTTCGTGACTGCGAAAACTGTAAGGGTCGTGATGACGCCATTCTGAGCAGGAGCCTCAACAACGATCAGGTCTACCTAGCGACGCATTGGTTCCACTGCGTCAAACTCGATCGCCGGGTCATCGAGCCCACCCATCCGTGGCACGCGCTCTTCTCCCAGGAGAAACCGCCGCACCTGATCGTCGCCACCTGGGACGGCAAGTTCATCGACCCATTCGATGGCCGTCAGACCCAACGGACGCTGATGCTCTCGCTCAATCGCGTCCTCAAAAAGGAATACAAGCTGGACGCCAAACGCGCGCTCAGCAAATGGCTCCGCGTCCTCTCCAAGTTCGACGCCATTGACGGACGCCTGATCGAACTCAAGCGCCAGTTAGAGCACGCCACGCTCAAATACGGCAAGAGCCACCGCAAGACCAGCAAGCTACAGAAAAACGTCTCCCAAAAAGAGCGCGAGCTCAAGCTGGCCATCGCCGCAGAAAAGAAGCTCATGAACCTGATCCTGCGCCGCGCCCCCAAGCAGAAGACCGAAGCGGACTTCGACGCGGAGGCGGCAGATCTGGTCAAACCGAATGGCGGCAGCGGTCTCCTGGACAAGATCCGCAAGAAAGAAGTGCCCGCCGCCAAGAAGAGTTCAAAGCCACAAGACACAATTCCACAAGACAAAGGCCGCTAGAACTCGCAAGGCGATGAATCGAGCCGCACTCACATGGTGCGGCTCGACTCACGTACGGCCGCCCCTTCTTGCGCTTTCTCTCCCATCAGTTGAAATAGCAAACTCGCCGAAGCGGCCGCGACGCCGGCCCCCCCCTGCCACAGCATCAGCCGGCCATGATGCCCATCTGCTAGCGCTCCCACGCCCAGCACCCCCCTCTGCGCCATTATCGAGACCCCTACCCAATGATGCTCCGACGATCCCTGTTCGCCCTCGCGGCGACACTCGCCTTCTCCGCCAGTACCCCGGCCCAGAACGGCCGAGAATCCGGGACCCCAGCCCCAAATCTCTTCCCGGAGATCCGCCCCATCGCCGGCAACTTCGAAGCAAGCGAGCGCTGGATCATCCATTTTGAGAAGCGCTCCTTCGATCTCGAGGCTTTCCGGCAAGCAGTATGGACCGGTCAAAGTGCCGAACGAGTCGAAGCCATTCTCGCCGACTATCGTCAGCGGGTGCAGGCCGACCAAGCTGGCTTCGTTGCCAAACTCCGCGCCGTCGGTGGGCAAGTAGTCGAGCAATGGTGGATCATCAACGCCTGCTCCGTCGACGTACCTAAGGGCATCATCCAGGGACTTCGCAAGCTCCCAGGCATCGCCTACATCGAACCGGACCAGGTTTGGGAGCCGCTCATCAAAACGGCGACCAACGCCAAGAATCACAACGCAGATCTGCTCCAAGCACGCAACTTCAAGGGCGCCGGTGTCACGACCGCCATCATGGACACCGGCCTCGACGAAGACATGGGTAAGTCGGGACGCCCCCACCGCTGCTTCTTCGTCAACGGTGACCTGAACAACAAAACCGGCTCGGGCATCAAAGGCACCCGACTGCTGCTCAATCGCAAGATCGGCCGCATGCCGGCCGACGACGTGAATGGGCACGGAACCGGCGTCGCCAGCATCGTCGCTGGCGCCAATTGGGGCACCAAAACCGCCGATCACGGTCATGCTTATTCCGCCAATATCGCAGGTTACTCCATCGCCGACAGTCGCCGCGGCAGCGCGACCACGACCACGATGACCAAAGCCTGGCAAGCGATCGCCGCCGACAAAGTCAAATATAAGATAGTCTCAGCTAACAACAGCTACACCGGCAGCCCGAATCCGCTCAATGCGACGCAGAAGGCCCTATGCAATACCGCCCGCAACGCCGACATCCTGATCGCAGTCGCCGCCGGTAATAAATCAGGAAACACCAGGGGTAGCCAGATCGCCGTAAACGGGATCTCTGTCGGCGCCGTCTATGAAAACACCCACAGGCGCGCCGGCTTCACGTCCTACGGCAGAGCCGACGGGCAGATTTACCCCGATATCTGCGCCAATGGAGTGAGCACCAATATGGCCCGCCGCGACAACGAAAACCGCGACTACGTCGGCTCGGGCACTTCGATGGCATCGCCACAGGTTTGCGGCGCAGCAACTCAGCTCCGGGCAATCATGCCGAAGCTACGCGCAGACGAGATCAAAGCCATCCTGCTGGCGACGACCAAGAAGAACTCCGGCGCGGGTGCAACCCAATCGAACACTGGCCCCGGCTGTGGCTATCTACAAAACGACAAAGCCCTAACAACACTGCTCAGCAAGCACCGGCACGGCCGTGCCAAGTTCGATAGCACGAAAAAGAAACTCGTGCGCGGCATCTACGTCACCAAAGGTGTCCAATACCAAATCGCCCTCACCTGGCACCGCTACCAAAGCAACTCAAGGCTCTGGTCCAACCTCGACCTGCGCGTGTTCGACCGCAACACCCTAGTGGTCCAGTCCAAGACGACAAGAAACGCCGAAGAGTTCGTGCGCTTCATTCCGACGAAGAGCGGGCTCTTCAATATCGAGTTCGTCGCAACGAGCCTTGCAAACCCGGCCCAGGAGTTTGCCTGGGCAAGCAACGCCGACACCACTTCGGATTATTACAAGCCAGGCAGCACTCAGACTTTTGGCGAGGGCTGCCCCGGCTCGGTCCAGGTTCCTATCACTACCGGCTTGACCCTCCCGGCGATCGCCGCCACCAAGTTCGGCAACTCGGCCGACATCTTGGGCTCAGGCATCCCCAACTTCCGCTATCAGCAACTCTTCCTCGCCAACGAACTGCCTAGCTCACTGAGCATTCTCGGATACAGCCTCCGACATGACGACGCAAAGGCCGACATCAGCGGCGGGACTCAGAGCTACCGAATCTTCCTCGGTTACTCGAAGCGCAGCCTGAGCAACCTTTCCAAGTCCTTCGCCCAAAACTATGACGCAGGCATCGCCTCGACCGAGGTTTTCAGAGGCAAGGTCAATATCCCCAAGATCATTGGCAAGAACCAGGACCCGAAGCTGTTCGCATTCAAAGTCAAGTTCCCCAAGCCCTTCGTCTACACCAAGCGCCCAGGAGAAAACCTCCTCTTCGAATTACAGAACTCGAGCTCGAGTTCGATTACGGGTTACTTCGACGCAGTTTATGGCAGCTCCAGCAAGACCAGCCGCGTCTACGGCCCTGGCGCTATCGCCAGCCAGGGTTTCACCGAAGCCAATGCCGGCATGGTGATCCGCTTCGACAGCTTGCCCGGCATCAAACGACTCTCTCCCAAGCTCAGCTACAACGGCCTGCCTGAGGTAAAGAAGAGTTTCAAGGTGCTCTTGAGCCAGGCTCCAGCTCAGAGCCCAGGAGCCCTGCTCCTTGGCCTATCGAAGCGCCAATGGCTGTCGGTGCCCTTGCCCATCTCACTCGCAGGCGGAGGCGCGAAGGGCTGCCAACTACTGGTGTCCTGGGACCTCATGCTGCCCGTCGCAACAGATGCTAAGGGTGCCGCCACCTTCCAACTCCGCATCCCGAAGGACAAGCAGCTGATCGGCAAGCGCTTCTACAACCAGTTCTTCGTCCTCGACAGTAAGGCCAACAAGATGGGCATCTCCTGGACGAACGGCGGCGCAGCGATCATCGGCGGCTGAGCCCGGCGACCGCCTGTAGCCGACCGCTCAGCTGCCGACTACAGGCTCCAACGCGGGCCCTTGGGAGTATCCTCCACGGTCAAGCCGGCCTCGCCAAGGAGGTCGCGGATCGCATCTGCCTTGGCAAAGTCCTTGTCTCTGCGGGCCTGCTGCCGCAACTCCAGGAGACGATCGAAGACCGCAGCCAGGGGAGCAGCGGCCTCTTCGCCCTCCGCCCAAGCAGCATCCGCCGCTAGCCAAGCTCCTAGCTCGGGATGAGCAAGCTCAATGCCGAAGACGTGCAGGTGGGTGCAGAGGCAGCGATAGACCGCCAAGAGGCTAGTCGGATCCTCGCAGCTCTCAATCCCCGCGGAATTCAGATCGCGCACATAACCAAAGATCTCGGCAAGAGCCTCCGGTGTATTGAGATCGTCATCGAGGGCAGCACGGAAGCCTTGCATCAAGCTCCGCGAAGCCTCTGCATAGTCACCGAGCTCGAACTCATGCCGCATGCGCGGCGCTGCAGCCCCCGCTGTTCGGAGCGAGAAGTACGCCCCCTTGGCCAGCAGAACCCGTTCTTCGCTCGGCAAGGCCAAGAGCTTCTCCTCGAGTAAAGCGACCAAACGGCGAATACGTCGATAACCTTCGGCGGCCTGGGCAACGAGGCTCTCAGAGTAGGCCAGCTTGTGGCGGTAGTGGTTTGAGGCAAAGAACCAGCGAAGCTCGTCATAGCGAAACTCGGCCAACAGCTCCGGCACACTGCAGACGTTGCCGAGCGACTTACTCATCTTCTTGCCGCCAAAATCAAGATGCTCCGGGTGCATCCAGTAGCGCACCCAAGGCCCTTCGCAAAAGGGCTGGCTCTGAGCAAGCTCATTTTCGTGGTGCGGGAACTTGTTGTCGATCGCGCCACCATGCACGTCGAATCTATCCCCGAGCAAGAGGCTGCTCATCACCGAGCATTCGAGATGCCAGCCAGGCCGCCCACTAGCCCAGCCCTCTTGGCCGGTCGGCCAGGAAGGGCTCCCTTCGGCACTCGGCTTCCAGAGGGTAAAGTCCGCCGGGTGTCGCTTCCGCGCCGCATCCTCGCCAATCCGCCCACTGGCGCCGCTCTCGGTCTCATCCAGCTTCTGGCCAGAGAGCGCCCCATAGTCGGGAAAACTCGCGGTGTCGTAGAACAACTCCTCGTCGACAGCGTAGGCATGCCCCTTGTCAAGCAGGGCCCGGGCCATGTCGACCTGGTCGCCGATGAAGTCGGTTGCCCGGCTATAGGCAGCGGCCTCCTTGACATGCAACGCCCGCAAATCACGCCGAAAGGCCGCGATGTTCTCCTCGGCGATATCGACACAGCCGCGCCCCTGCTCTTCAGCCTTGCGGATGATGCGATCGTCGATGTCTGTGTAGTTGACAACCGACAACACGTGGTAGCCCAGGTATTCGAGGTAGCGGCGAAAGAAGTCCCAGAAGCAATAGGTCCGAGCATGGCCAATGTGCATCGGGGCATAAACCGTCAGGCCACAGGTGTAGATGCGCACGATGCGTGGATGGGCAGGAACGAAGAGTTCCTTCTTGCCGCGAAGTGTGTTGTAGACCTGCAAGGCCATTCGCAAGACTCCGGTACTGGGCGCTCGGAAAAAACGGCCAGCCATCCTAGCAGGGCCTAACAGGCCGTTGAAATACGCGCACTGCGACAAAGTACAGGCCCGAACCAGCCCTTGCTGCCGCGCAAAGACGACTCCAGGTCAACCCATAGGGCCCTCGCCGTCGATGAGAGTTCTGAGCTTACCCCTCAGCCTCACCCTTACCTCCAAGAAAGCAAAGCCTTCGATCGGAGCGCCCCCTTGAGCACCAACGAAAACAGCGAATCCGCATTCCGCCGTAGCAGGAGAGAGCGCATGCCACGCAAGGACAGAAAGCTGAGCGGAGGAGAAGCTCTTGAGTCCCGAATCCTCTTGTCGGCTACCTGGGCAGACTTCGACAGCTCACCCATCGAGATTGACGCTGATGCCAGTGACGAAAGATTCGATCTCTCCGAGATCTCGGATGGAGGTTTCTACTCGATTCATGGCGGCGACGGACATGACGAGATCGATCTAAGTCAAATCCACCTGGATCAGGTCGAGTGGCACGACGGAAGCATGCTCATCGACCTTGGCGGGGGCGAGTCGGCGCGCATCGATTTCGACGGCGTCGAAGCGGTGAGCTTCAGCGACAACTCGGCCACCATCCTCGGCAGCGGGACGCACAGCGACCCAGAGTTCAGCGGCACCGCTACCTTCGTCGATGGCGACACGGTTTTCTCTCTCGAATCAAGTGGAAACGGCAGCTTCGACGTCAGCTACGACACTGAGAGCGACACCCTGCACATCCACGGATGCAATGGGACCGATAGCACAACCGAGCTGAATATAAGCTCGATAAGTACTGGTGACATAAATATTGGCACCCTGACAATCGAGGGGGATCTTCACTCGATTACCACTGGCAGCGACATCGGCTCTATCCAGTTCAGAGAAGGCAGCAGTGTCGACAGCATCGAAGTCAACGGGGGCAACGGGAACATTGAGAGAATTGTATTCGACGACAATCCCCAAGGCGTCTGCGTCATAAATGCCAATCTCCAGCACCTCGAGGCAGACGTAATATCAGGCGATCTGACGATCAACGGCGACGCTGGCGAAATCCATTGTCACGACAACCTAAAGGCGGACGTCGCAATATCAGGGAATATCGATGCGCTTTACGTAAGCGGCAGCTTCGAGGGAAGCGTTACTGCGAACCAAGCCCAGGGCAGCATAACCATCGAACACGAAAAAGAGACCCTACAGAGGGAACTCGAACACCCCTGCAGCCTGAGGATACAATCGAATCACGATTCCACCCTTGAAATCCATGTGGACCCACCGGCATCGGCATCGGCATCGGCATCGGCATCGGCATCGGCATCGGCATCGGCATCGGCATCGGCATCGGCATCGGCAGTAGCGACACCGTTAGCTACGCCGATTCTGGATCGCCAGTTCACGTCGACCTAACAGCCTCAGGCGCGCAGCGCACAGGTGGATCTGAGACGGACTCTTTCGCCAGCATCGAGAGGGTCACAGGCTCTGCTCACAACGATACATTCTCATTCAGCAACCCAAACGCGGGCGAAGTCTACGTGGTCGATGGCAATGGCGGCCACAACACAATCGACCTGCGCAATTTCTCAAGGAGCGATATCGAGTTCACGGGCAGAGGACTCACCCTGGACCTCGAGCCCGGAAAAACCTGTCAAATCGAGTTCGATAACATCGACGAGCTAAATCTCTCGGATGCCAAGCTCCGAATCATCACCTGGGACGGAGATGCGGGAACCAAGGAGGGTGCCGATGCAAGTAACTGGAGCGGTGATCGGGCCCCATCTAGCGGCGATATCATCCTCATCGAGTCTGGCGACGGAGACATAGACCTAAGCGGGATAGACAAGATCGGAACCTTAGTAATCCGTCACAACTACGACCAAGAGGTCACCCTTTCAGCCGATCAACATCTAGAAGGATTGATACAAACATCAGGAGATCTGCGACTCCAAGGCAACCTGAGGATCGACGGCTCTATGTCCATTGAAGGCGGGAACGCCTATTTAGGAAGAAACAAAATCAGCCTCACCGGCAACTTATTCGCAAGCAACGGAAACATTGATGCCGACCAAGCCACTTTAATATTCAATGGAACCGGAACCCAAAGCATAACGGCCACGCACCTCGACCTGGGAAACCTCGAGGTCAACAACTCCTCCGGCACCGTCTACATGCGCGGCAACTATGTCGTGGAAAGAAGCCTTATTGTGACAAAGGGGAGTATCGACGCAATCGGTGGGAGTATCGAGTTTCAGAACGACTCCACGATTTCAGCAGGCACCAGTCAGTTCGGTAACGTCACCATCAACGCTGGTCATCTCACCATCGAAGGCGGGCTCGACGTCGACGGCGACCTACATATTCAGAGACTGCAACAGCTCGATGGTGGAACCCTTACCGTCGCTGGCAACCTCTCCAGCACAGACCCCAACTACTACGGCTCCGCTCGCATCCGTCTCGACGGCGGCGGCGATCAAACGATCTCTGCACAGGGAGGCAGCGGCGAGTTCCACGACATCGAGATCCTCAAGGACTCCGGAAGCGTTACCCTCCTCGACAAGCTCGCCTTCTCCGGCGACCTTGACTTCAGCCAAGGCGATGTCGATGCCACTGGCGCAGAGATCACGATCCGAGGAACCGGAAACTACAAAACCGGCGACATAC
>PDSF01000005.1 GCA_002748355.1 Planctomycetota bacterium
GGGCAGGAAGCAGGGCTACGCCCTGCCGATGCTGCGCATCGGCAGGGACCCCGCAGCCCCGCTGCAGGACCATGCGACAACTACCCTGACACAGGGGGCCTGTGATGCCGCCTTGCTCAAGCCCTGCCCCATGGTCGTCGGCACGAGCGGCGGCCGACCACGCCTCGGCAATCGGGAGTTCCGCTTGACGTTGGACCAGGCCCCCAACCCTGCGGGCTACAAGCCCATCCCCTTCCTCATCCTGGGGCACGGATCTGGATACGAGGAGGGTCGCGCCATTGACCTACCCTGCAAAGAGAGCTTCCTCCTCTATCCTCGCTTTGAGAACCTGCTCGCCCTCATCCCGGTGCCTGCCACCGAGCAGAAGAGGGGCCCCTGTGGCCTGCAGGTCTCGATACCCTTCCCCCTGCCCAAGGACCCCAGACTGCGTGGCTTCAGGCTCACAGTGCAGTGGATTGTCCTCAATATGCGACAGTCCTCTCCATCAGGCTGGGTCATGAGCGCATCCAAGGAGTGCCGCATCAAGATCGGCGGCTAGCAGATTGAGCTTCCCCCGTTTGCTTGAACCCGGGGTGAAGGGCGTCCGGACTATGACAAGGGCGAGACGGGCATTCGCCATCGAGAAGCTGGTCGATCAGTTCATCGGGGAATCGGAACTTGTTCGGCTTCTCGGGGCCTTGGGGAAGCTCGCTTTGGGGCCAGAGGATCCCAGCTGCCGGGCATCGTTGACACCGATTCAGCTGATACTCCCTATTGGACCTACTTGGGCAGCCGGCGGGCTGTCGAAGAGGGCAGCAAGAGCTTTGCGCCTAGGCCTTTTGCTAGGCGCATTCGCTGGCTGCAGCAGCGCTGCTGGGTAGATCCGTCAATGGCAGCAGCACGAAGAAGCAGCTGCCATGTTCCGGCACGCTTTCGATGCGCACACTGCCTCCCATCTCGCGAATCCTCTCAGAAAGGGTGCTGAGTCCGAGTCCAGTCCCCTTGCCTCGTTCCTTGGTGGTAAAGAAGGGATCGAAGACGCGATGGATGTGCTCTTCAGCGATACCGCAGCCGTCGTCTTCGACCGAAATCTCCAGATAGGCGTCCTGGCTCAGGCCTTGTTGCTGGGTCAGCTCTGGATGTTCTTCTCGCGTCAGGACCCTTGTGCGATAGCGAATGCATCCGCTGCCGGAGATGGCATCGCAGGCGTTCATGCCCAGATTGAGCAAGGCGCTGCTCAGATGCGCGGGGTTGGCCATGACCACGTGGGATTTGGCTAAGAGCTGGGCTTCGATATTGATTCCACAAGGGAGCCCCGATTGCAGGAGCCGGAGCACTTCTTCGATGATGCTGTGTGCGTCGACAGCTCGGTGTTCGAGCGGATCCTTTCTGGTAAAGGACAATAGCTGCTGGGTCAGTGAGGCTGCTCGGCTGGCTGCTCTGGAAATGGTTCCCACCGAGTTGCGGAGTTCCTGGTCCTGAAGCGCACCCTCCAATAGCTCGGTGCTAGCCAGGATCGGCATCAGGTAGTTGTTGAAGTCGTGGGCGACGCCACCCGCTAGCTTCCCGATTGCCCCGAGTTTCTGGCTCTGGGCGAGGAGTTCCTGGGTCTGCTCAAGCTGCTGCTGCTTCAAAACCAATGGGGTCCGGTCTTGGACCTGCAGTAGGCAGTGCTTCTCAAGCACGGTTACCTTGGCTTCGATGAATCGCAAAGTTCCATCGGCAGCCTGGATCTGTCCAGGCAAGTTCTCGATATGAGTTCCGGTGGCCCGCGCTTGCCGGAAGAGTCGTTCCCACTCCTGGCGCTGCGATTGGCGATGCTTCGGGCAGGGAAAAGCTAGCTGGTACCAGCTTTCTAGGTCGCGGATTTGCTCGGGCGCATATCCGAAAAGCGAGACGAAGTGCTGGTTTAGGAGGGGGATGCTGCCATCGTCACGTACGAGGGCCGTGGCAATTGGCAGCTCATGGAGCAGGTGGAAGAAGCCTTGTTCCTGCCCGTTTTCGGTTCGGTGCTGCTTGCTTACAGAGTCGGCAACCGGGCGCAAGGCCGCGGCATCTGCGGTGTTTATGTCCGGCCGAGCTTGGCTAAGCGTGGCTAGTTGATCGGAGTCCGTGCTTAAGCCGCCGACGAAGCATGAGGCCTTTTGGCCCAGATAACGCGCATAAAGAAAAGCTCCCAGGAGTAGGGCTCCAAGAAAGGAGAGCCCGATCCCTGCGGGAGGAAGGAGGCTGGCGATCAAGCGGTTCTTTTCGGTCTCGATAACGGTATCGAAGTCTTGGAGGGAGATGCTCGCCCCTAGGAAACCGTTAAAGCCTTTGATCGGTCGTACGTAGCTCAGGCTTGCTACCGGATCTCCCCCCAGTTCTGTGGGCATAGGGCTGTCTAGGTAGCCGCCGCCCTTCTGGCTTGTTGCAATCAGGCTCTGGACTGCGCTACTTAGCTTGGCATCACCTTCAAGCAGCATGTTGTGGCCGGCTCCAAGCCCGAGCAGTACGTGCCCGTCGTAACGGCCACAGATCAGGCGCTTGCCTTTCTGCAGCTGCTGCTCTTGCAGCCTTCGCAGTACCTGAATCTGGACGACAGCTTCCCAGATCTTGGTGGCGTTAAGGCCGGGTAGCTTGGCCAGCCTATCCGCGTGGCTGAGCTGCGAGGTCAAGGACTCGACGCGGCGAAAAGCTTCCTCGACTTGTTCTCGGAGGAGCCGCTGCTTTTTTGATAAGTACTCGCTCCGGCTGTCTTCGACTTGAGTCTGGAATTGCCCAATTCCCCAGAGCAAGAAGGGCAGCCCCATGCCCAGCAGCGAGGCTGCGGCTACAGCGGCGAGTCCACGCCGGAAGACAGAGTGTAGGAGGGATGCTTGGAGCATGGCGAACGAGGGAGGTCGCAAACCGAAGACCCTGAGCATTCGCCAGCTTGCCCGCGGTCGCCTAGCCGGAGAGATCAGTGCCATTGGCACTTGAGACTTGGGTTCATCCGACAGAATTTGGTGATATTTCGCCGAAAAATTCCGGCCGAAGCTTCTGCCCTCACAGCTTCTCGCTTCTCAGAGCTTCTGGTAGAGGCCGATCAGGCTGTGCCCCAAGGGGAAGCTGAGATGTGGCAGGATCCTTCGTTCGCTGGACATAATCCTGGCCAGGATCTCATTGACCAAGGGCCGTGGTTGCACGGAAAGGTTGGTGTGCTCTGGGTCCTTGAGCCCGATGAAACGCTCCTTCGCCTTGGTCAATAGGACGGCGGGGAGGATCAGCGGGAAGAGGAAGAGGTTGAAGTAGCTGACTTTGACAGGATGGAAGCCGTTGCTGCAGACCTTGGCGCTTAGCCGCCCCTTGGTGTAGCGACGGAAGTGGTGGGCCACACGGTCGTTGTTGGAGAACAGGAACTGATAGGCCGGCACCGAGAAAAAGACGTGGCCACCGGGGCGGAGCACGCGATGGATCTCCTGGAGGGCCCGGTCCTCGTCGGGAATGTGCTCGATGGCGTCGAAGAGGCAGACCAGGTCCTGGGAGTCGCCTGCATGCGGCAGGGCGTAGGCGTTGGCACAGGAGACAGCTAGGCCACTGCGCTCCCGCGCGATTGCGGCGAGCTCCGGCGAGAGCTCGACCCCCTGGACCTGGCCAAGGCGGGCAAGTCGTCGCAGTAGGCCGCCAGCGCCACAGCCAACTTCGAGTACATCGAGGGGACCCCGGTCACCGAAGTGCTTGTCGAGGACGGCAAAGAAGATCTCCCGCCTTCCGCGGAACCAGAAGTGGGTCTCTTCGAGGGTCCGAAACTGTTCGTAGGCAGCTGGCTCCATGGTATTGGGTCTCAGCGCTGCCCGGCTTTCGCCTTCTTCTTGCGAGCGACGATGACCATCTCATCCCGCGGATTGACGTAGAGGCTCATTTTCCCAAACGGGGCCAAGGGCAGGAGTAGATAACGCATCACTGGATGGAGGCGTGTGGCTCGCTCACGGATGAAGCTGATCGAGACGTATTTGCCGCCGAATTTGGAGGTGTTCTCAAGGATTTCGAGGCCTGCCTGATCGAGGAGCCTTTCGATCGTGGATGGATTGAAGTGGTAGAGGTGTTCGAGGTGCTTGTAGTGCTGCCACTTTGGGCCGAGCCGCTGGGCAAATTTGCTGGCGACGTTTTGCGTCTCAAGGATGAGTATCCCGTCCTCCTTGAGGTAGGAGACGCTCTCCTTGAGGAAGGGCAGGGGCTCGGGCACGTGTTCGACTACGTCCCACATCGTAAGCAGGTCGTAGCTGCCCTTGTTGAAGGGAGAGGTCTCGATGGTGCCGACGTGGATGTCCTGGAAGCCGTATTCCCGTTTGGCGTGTTCGACGATCTCGGCGGAGAGCTCTACGCCGTCGACATGCCATCCACGGTCGAAGAGCGTTTTGAGGAAGAAGCCGGCGGCGGAGCCCACATCGAGGGCTCGGCCCTTGCCCTTGGTAAAGCGTTCGATGAGCGCATAACGGCGCTCGAAGGTCTTGAGGTAGAGCTTGGCGTCACTCCGGTAATCCGCGTACCCCGCCTCTTTGGGTGAATCGCTGCTCCAGTAATTCTCGTCGTACACCCGCGGTAGCAGTTCCGGGCGAAGGCGTGGCGTGACGTACACCAGGCCGCAGTTACAACACTCGACGATGCGGAAAATCCCCTCGCGAAACTTCTCGCGACTCTCCTCACAAGCGCAGAGGGTGCAGCTGCGGATCGGCTCGAAGTTAGCCTCGTCCTGTACGAGATCCTGGCGTGCTTCGACCATTCCTCAGTTGCCTTTGCCCTTCTCGTTTTGCTTTGCCGCAGGTCCAGAATCCTCTTCGCTGCCAGGGCCTGGCTTGCCGAACTCCTCGACCACTTCGTGGGCCGCACTGGTTTCGAAAATCTCGTCACCGGTCGCTACTTGCTCGTGTAGCTGCGCGCCACCTTCCGGCATGGCCCCTTCTTGCATGGACTGGGCCATGAGCCGTCCCATCTCAATGGACTGGTCCATGTTGTTGTAGCGGAAGAGTCCTTGCCGCCCGCCCGAGCGCAGGTTTTCCATACCGTGCACGAACTTCATGATCTTTTGCAGGTGGCCGGTGTAGTGCAGGTCGTAGACCGGATAGGCGAAGGGAACGCGTTTGGTAAAGGCTCCCTCAACCTCCTCCTCCTTGATCAAGCCGACGGAACTCAGGTCTTTGATCGCAATCTCGCGCAGCTCGTCGATATCGGCCTTCCAGATCTCGTCGCCGACGCGGCAGGTGATCTCGGCGCAGATCATGGTCTTATTCTTCGGTGCGCAATACGGGCTGAAGTTCTTGAACTCCGAAATGCGGTGCACGGTCAGGTGCTTTTCCGGCAAATACACCCAGTTGTCGGGGGATACCTGGGGTTTGTTGATCTTGAGGTAGACGAAGACGATGGCGACGTAATCGAGGCCCTTGATCGCCTCTTTGACTTCCTCGGGTGGGCCGGGGACCACGCACTTGGCCATCGCCGTTACCGGGATGGTGGAGATGTATTCGTCGGCGGTCAGGAACTTGCGTTCCTTGTTCTGCTGATACTCGATCTTGGTGACTTGGCTGCCTTCCCGGTGGACTTTGATCGCTGGGGAATCGACGAGGATGCAGCCGCCCATCTCTTCGATCTTTTTGCGGTAGCCGCGGGCCAGCTCACCGATGCCGCCCAGTTTCGGGTAGACGAATTCTGTCACCAAGGTGCGCGGTGTATTGCCTTTACCTGGGCGGCGGAGGGTTTTGACGATGGTGTCACGCAGATTCAGCAGGGTGATACGCTGTGAGGCCCAGTCGGCCGAGATCTCGGTGGCCGGCATCTTCCACGCCTTCTCGGTGTATTGGACGAAGAAGATCTTGGCCAGGCGGCGACCGAAGCGGCGGGTGACCCACTCGGCGAAGTTGCGGTCCTTGAGTACGCGAATACGGGTGAGTTCGAGGAAGCGGCCCCACGCGTAGTCAAGCATGCAGGCCAGGATGGTGAAGGGATTGAGGCTCTTGACGATGTTCTTCGCCTGCAGGGGATAGTCGAAGAACTTGCCAAAGAGCACGATCCGCGACAGCCGATTTGCCCAGACCTTGTTATCGCCGAGCACCTCTTGCACGTGCCGCAGCAGTTCCTTCTCCTTGGTGTGGAAGCGGTGCGGGCCGTAGTCGTAGCACCAATAATCGGAGTTCTCTTCCCCGGCCTGGGCCCGGTCGCCTTCCTCGAAGGAATTCGCCATACCACCGACGACAGGCTCACGTTCGAGGACCGTTACCTTGATCCCCGCCTTCGCCATTTCATAGGCGCAGGAGAGGCCGGCTAGGCCGCCACCGAGGATCAGGACGTGCTTGCTCATTCTGGCTGTCGTAGCGCTGCTGTAGGCCTATCGGCGAAGAACTCTGACGGTGTCCAAGAAATTCGGACCGAGAAGTCTAACTTCGACAGGATGGGCCGTGAACGGAAGTATGAAGGTAAAGCCTCGATCAGCTCCCGAAGAAGCGTTTCCGGCTGATGATCTTCCACATTCCCCAAGCCGTTTTACAGACCTTGAGGAAGCTCGCGGAGTGCTTGGATTCACCGCCGAGGCGAGGATGGTAATTGACAGGGATCTCGATGCAGCGGCCCTTCTTCATCAAGACTTCGCACATCATTTCCGGGCTGAAGGAAGGGCCAGCGCAGCGTAGTGAGGAGTCGATTTTGTCGAAGGTTGCACGCCAGAGCGCGCGGTAGGTGCAACCGACGTCGGTGAAGCGCGGCTCGTGTGGGAAAAACCACAGGAGTTCGAGATACTTGGCCATGGTGATGTTTCCCAAGCGCAGCAAACGCCCCATGTTGGCGGCTTGTTGCACCATCTGCCGGGTCGTGCGGGTGCCGCAGACCAGGTCGGCGTCGTCCAGGTAGACCAGGAGCTTCTCGACATCGCTGGCCTTGAAGCTGCCGTCGGCCTCGGTCAGCACCAGGATTTCGCCTTCGGCTGCCCGCATACCGGCCATCAGAGCGTGGCCATAGCCGGCTTGGCTCTCTGAAATCACTCGTGCCCCGGCTTCCCTCGCAAGCTCGGCCGTCCGGTCCTTGCAGTTGTTTTCCACCACGAGAACTTCGTCCACGTTGGGGGCGGCGATGTAGTCCGCGACTACCGCGGCAATCGTTTCCTCCTCGTTGTGGGCGGGAACGACAACGGTGACCTTGACGCCTTTATGCATGCCGGCGGACTCGCGAGGGGGAGCGGAGCAGATAACTAGGGGGCCGCGAAAGGCGGGGCCCGGGGAGAATCGACCCCGGAAGTCTACCGAAGAGAAGGGCCAGGTCCCGGGCACAAAAGCGACAAGTGCCACGACATCGGGATCGGAGACATGAGAGCTCGCACTCCCGTCGAAGCATGCCTGGGCATAGGATCGTCGGGAATGCTTCTTCCTAGCAAGAGTTCGAATGCAGCTGGCTGGTGGGCCCTGGCGGCCTCCGTCCTGCTTTCCATGCTGCTCTGGCCCGAAGCTTGGTTTTTCGGTCGCTCTGTGTATTCGACCGACGCGATCTTCTCCTCGCTGCCTTGGGCCCAGCTCTTCGATGCGAAGATCTACAATCCCGAACTTGGCGACCAGGACCTCTATTTCTTTGGACAACTGGCTGCTGCCGTTCGCTGCCTGCACGAGTATGGGGTGTTGCCGACTTGGAACCCCAGCAGCTACAGCGGCGTGCCGCTGAGTGGCAATGTCCAGCTCTCGGTGCTCGACCCTCTGCACTTGGTGCTGGCGCTGTTCCAGCCCAGCGGCGAGCCGTTCTCGCCTTGGCGCCTAGCCCTAGGCTTGACCTGGACCGGCATTTTTCGCTTCGTCCTCTGCTGTCAGTTTTCCTTTTTGTGGCTGCGGCAGGTTTGCGGGAAGCCTTGGCTTTCGTTTTTCGCCGCGGCCGCGTTTGCGGCCGGTCCTTACGCCGCGCTCTGGTGGTTTTCGACGCCGGGGCAGGTGCTCGCCTTCTTCCCCGTCGCCCTCTACGGCATCGAACGAAGACTGCGCGGCGGCTCGCCCCGCTGGCTGCTGCTCTCCTGCGTCGGCTTGGCCATGACGCATTACGGCGGGTATCCCCAAAGCTCCGGGCTCTTAGCGCTGTTCCTGCTTGGCTATGTCTATTGGCATGGGGAGCGGATCGACACTCGCCGCTCCCTGCTCGAGTGCCTCGGGGTCCTGATCGGGGCGGGCCTCTTGGCCTTACCGCAGCTGCTGCCCTTCTTGCTCTATGTGAGTGAGGGGGCGGTCTCCGAACTCCGCCATGCAGCAAACACGGCTCAGCTCGCAAGGCTCGAACTCGCCGACTGGCTCGCCACGGGGCTGGCCCTGGGCCTGGTCCTCTTCGCCTGGCATCTGCCGCAGACCTTCGGGCGAACGCCGCGCTGGCGGGTCTTCGTTGCGGGCATGCTGCTCGGTCTCGCGGTCGTGGCTCTGCGCTATTCGGGAAGTGATGGGGAAGGGCTCTACTGGCTCTTCCCGGGGATTTCCGGGCATCCGCTTTCCTCCTCGGGCTACGTGGGGGAAAGGGTTTTCATCGAGACCAATCAAGACCATGTCGGCCTGCTGCCGCTCTTGCTCATGCTTGCGGCTCTGCGGGGGCACGCCAGTCGCGTTGCCCTGTTCGGGCTCGCTGCCAGCCTTGTTCTCGCTTCGGGGGCCGGGGTTCTCTGTGCCCCGTTGCGCCTCTTGCTGCCCCTGCTCGAGCCCAGTCGTATTGCCGTCCTGGTGCCGCCGCTGCTCTCCCTGGGTCTGGTGCTAGCGGGGCGCTGGCTCCTTGCCTGCCCTGATTCGGAGCGGCCGCGTGAACTGCAACTGGCCGCTCTCGCCGTGTTCGGCTTTTTGCTGATCCTCTCATGCGACCACTTGATCCAGAGCCGGGTGAGTTTCGTGGATCGCGGGCTCTTGCCCGAGGTGCCGGTGAGCAGTTTCTTTGGGGTGCTTCGCGACGATAACGGCGATTTTTGGGCCTACAGTGGGCTCTTCGCCTCGTACCTGCGCTTGCCGCGCATGGGAGCTGGGACCGTTTTTGCGCTCTTGACCCTCTTCGTCTGCATCCGCGGCGCTCCGCGGACCAGGCTCTTTGCCAAGGGGCTCTTCGCTGTGGCGGTCTTGCTCCTGATCTGGCCGGGCTGGGGCTTTCAGCCGAGTCTTGCGCGCGAGCAGGTCTTTCCTCAGACGAAGCTGATCCGGTATCTGGTCCAGGAGAAGCAGCGGGATCCGGAGCTGCGCATCTACGCCCCGAACCATCAAGTCCTGCCCGGGAGTACGGCCGCCGTATATGGTTTGGACCGGGTGCTCGGGGTCGACGGCTTCGATCCCAAATACTACGTGAACCTCGCCTGCCACCTGCTGCGGGATCCGGCCCTGGCCGATCAGCGCCGGCAATGGACGGCGGAGCGCATGCAGTTGGGGTCGCCGCTCTTCGACCTCTTCTCGGCGCGCTTGGTCGTGGCCAAGCAGGGCTGCACCTTCCCCTCGCACTTTGTCGAACGCTTCCGCGGCGAAGGCCTCGTCGTCGCGGAGAATCCTCGCGCATTGCCGCGCATGCAGTTTGTCTGTGAGAGTTTCTCCCTGGAGCAGCCGGAGAGGATCCTGAGCCAGGACCTCAGGCGTTCGGTGGGTTTGTATGGCTCGCTGCAGGCTCTGGGCCAGGTCGGAAGTCGCGGCGAAGTGCGGGTGCTCGAGCGGCGTCCGAATGGTGGCTACCTTTTGGAGGTCGAGAGCGACGGGGCCGGCTGGCTGGTGATCCAAGATGCTTTTTTGCCCGGTAGGCGGGCGCGGGTCGATGGCGAGGCGCGGGAGCTACAGCGTGCCAACATCGCCTTTGCTGCCTTGGCGCTCGCGGGGGGAAAGCAGCGGGTCGAGCTCTACTACGAGCCGCCGGGGCTCGCCTTGGGCCTCTATACGATGCTCCTGACCCTAGCAGGGCTCTTGGTCCTTCTGCTGTGGCCGTCGCTGCGGCCTTTCGCTACTTCGCCCCCTGCTTCCTCGCCGACTTCGAAGCGCGAAGTTTCGGGGTAAGCGGGCTCCGAGCCAGGCGCCCAGACCATTGGCTGGGCGAAACCGTCCCGTGAAACAGCTTCGCGGCCGCAGAGCTGCGGGTCCGCTGCTCTGCTGCCGCGAAGCTGTGGTGCCGGCGTACGGCTGCGCCAGTACGCCTCCTTCGAGCTGGGGCTCAGTCGCCGAACTGGAGGCCCTGGGCGAGGGGCAGCTCGGTGCCGTAGTTGAGGGTGCTGGTCTGGCGCCGCATGTAGGCCTTCCACGAATCGCTACCCGACTCGCGTCCACCGCCGGTCTCCTTTTCGCCACCGAAGGCGCCGCCGATCTCGGCGCCGGAAGTCCCGAGGTTGACGTTGGCGATGCCGCAGTCCGAACCCTGGGGGCTGAGGAAGAGTTCGGCGTGGCGAGCGCTGCTGGTGAAGATCGCCGAGGAGAGGCCCTGCGGCACCTCATTGTGGAAGCGGATGGCTTCGTCGTAGTCCTCGACCTCGATCAGGTAGAGGATGGGGGCGAAGGTCTCCTCATGGACAATCGGCATATCGTGCTTGGCGCGGATGATGCACGGTTTGACGAAGTGGCCGCCGCCGAGGTGCCCGCGCAGCTCCAGGGGCTCGCCGCCACAGAGCAGCTCGCCGCCCTGCTCCTGAGCCGCGGCGATGGCCTTCTGCATGGTCGCGACGGAGCCTTCGTCGATCAGCGGACCCATGAGCGTGGCCTCGTCGAGTGGGTCGCCGATGCAGACCGTCTCGTAGGCGGTGAGCAGGCGACGCTCGAGCTCCGCGCGGATGCCCTTTTGGGCGAGGACGCGGCGAGTCGAGGTGCAGCGCTGGCCGGCGGTGCCCACGGCTCCGAAGAGGATGGCGCGCAGGGCCAGGTCGATGTCGGCATCGTCGAGGACGATGACAGCGTTGTTGCCACCGAGTTCGAGGATGCTGCGTCCGAAGCGGGCCGAGACGGTCTTGGCGACGTGGCGTCCCATGTTCGTCGAACCGGTCATCGAGATCAGGGGCAAGGTCGGGTCGTTGAGCATCGCTTCGCCCACCTGGCTGCCGCGGCCGACGGCCAGGGACACGCAGGCCCCAAAGCCGTCTTCTTCGAGGACCTTGCCGGCGATCATCGTGGTGGCGATGGCACAGAGCGGGGTCGAGGAGCTGGGCTTCCAGATCAGCGAATCGCCACAGACAAGGGCGAGCATCGCGTTCCAGGCCCAAACGGCGACCGGGAAGTTGAAGGCGGTAATGACACCGACGGTGCCGAGCGGCTGCCAGGTTTCCCGCATCGAGTGCAAGGGGCGTTCGCTCTGGATGGTCAGGCCGTAGAGCTGGCGCGAGAGGCCGACGGCGAAGTCTGCGATGTCGATGGCCTCCTGCACTTCGCCGAGTCCTTCCTGGTAGATCTTGCCCATTTCCAGGGAGATGAGCTTGCCCAGGGGCTCCTTTTGTTGGCGCAGGGCCTCGCCGATGCGGCGGACGTATTCACCGCGCTTGGGAGCGGGGAGGGCGCGCCAGCGCAGGAAGGCGTCGTGCGCTTGCTCGGAGACGGCTCGGTACTCCTCGGCTGAGCACTGGGCGACCTTGCCGATGACCTCGCCGGATGCGGGGCTGCGGCTCTCGAGCTGTCCACCTGTACCTTCCTTCCAGGTGCCGGTGTAGACGCCGGGATTTAGGGTTGTGAGCCCGAGTTCCTTGAGGAATTCCATCTTCGTCTCCTTACGTGCGCTGCGCGGGGTTTGAATGCGAGGGAGGATAACCGGAGTCGCGACCGGAACAGAGTCTTCCTCGGTAGAGTTCTCCAGCTCGAAGCTCTCTGCCTGGGTCCTGCTGCTAGGGCATCGAGGCAAACGGCGCTGCTAGCGGAACTCGGGCGCCTCAGGGAAGAGTTCGCGGCCGAGCTTGCGCAGCTTGCTGTGCAGGGAAAGCAGGCGCATCGGCTGCTGGTTGGGCTTGGCGCTGGCGGCTTCGATCTTGCGTAGGGTCTCGAGCAGAAGGCTCTGATCGGCGAGCTGGCGCAGCACTGTGAGGATTCTCTCAATGTCCACCTGGATCAGGGCGTAGCGCAGATCGATGCGCATCAGGTCGCGGTGCCCCGGAAAGCTGCGGCGGAGTTCGCGAATCGCGTCGAGGCCGGGCTGGAGCTTGCTCGCTGCCGGGGCGCGGCGCAGATCGTCGAGGGTGAGCAGGGCGCGTCGCAGCTGCATGTACGCATGCCGAACGGCAGCGGCTCCGGGATAGCCTGGGTGCAGCTGCTCGAGCTCTTCGATGGCTGCCATGCCGCGCTGGCGCAGGTCGCTGCGTTCGAAGCCCAGCAGCGCCAGCATGTAGAGGGCCGCGTAGTGGTATCGATCGCGCTGCAGAACCAGGTTGAGGTCGGGGAGCAATTGCGAGCCTCGGGCGCGCAGGGCTGCGAGCTGGGCTCGCTTCTCGGCAGGCCAGTCTTTGCTGCTTTGCTCGCTGGGCAACTGCTGCAGCAGCTCTCGGCTGCGCAAGACCCGAAGGTAGCGCCACTCCGGTTCGAAGGGGTCGTATTGCACCGCCAAGTCCAGGCTGCGCAGGGTCTTTGCGACGTCTTCCAGGCTTTGCTGCCCTTGACGGAGCTGGCGCGCGTGCGCGGCGCTGAAGCTGCTGCCGGCGAGGAGGGAGAGCCCGAGCAGGGTGAGCATCAGGGCGGAGCCGATGCGCAGGTACTTGGTGAAGCCCGGGGTGCACGGGCTTTCGCCGTCCGAAAACTCTCCGTTTTGCCAGAGCCATGTGCGGAAGCTCGGCCCAGGGAGGGAGAGGGCCAGCAAGGCGATGAGGGCGAAGGCGGCCGGCGCGTTGAACAAGGGGGCCCGGCTCAGGGTCAGCGGCAGGAAGGCTGCCAGTGCAGCGGCTGCCAGCAGGGGCATGCGCCGCTGGCGGATCAGCCGCAGGCTCGCGAAAAGTACGCCTAGGCAAAGGCCCAGGCCGAGTAGACCGAACTCGGCAAAGAGCTGCAGCGGGTCGTTGTGAGCCGTGTGGATGCGCGTCGAGCGTAATCCGGCACCCTGCATCGACAGGGCGATTTCCTCGTGGTCGCGGTAGGGGGGAAACTCGGCTTGGAAGCCGCCAGCGCCTACGCCCAGCAGGAGGTGCTCGCGGGCCATCTTGAGTACGGCCGGATAGAGCCGCTGGCGTACCTGAAGGGTGGAGACCTGGCTCTGCGCCTGGGCGTGGCTTCGGGGTCCGATCTGCTCCAGCGCTGGCGGCCGCGAGCGGAGGGCGAAGAAGCCCAGAGTCGGCGCCAGGCAGGCGATGGCGGCGAGGGCCAAGAGGGCCCGTTGCGGCCAGACTCGCCTCGGTGCCAGCCGGAAGCGCACGACGAGGAAGATCCCGAAGAGGATGCTCCAGCCAAGCAGGGCAGCGCGCCCTCCATTCACTCCCAGGTAGAGCCCGGCAAAGAGCAGGACCGGTAGGGCCAATCGCGGGGCCAGTCCCAGACTGGCAGCGCTAGCCAGCAGCGTCCATTCGGCGGCAGCATTGCGGTTCCCGAGGGTGGAGACCGGTTCGTGGGGCGCGGCGAAGCCCGCCGGGAAATCCCAGCCCAGCGCCTGGGCCAGCCCATAGAGGGAGCTGATCAGGACGGCCAGGGCCAAGCCGCGGAGCAGGGCCTGCCGCGCCGCGCGCCCGCGCGGCAGGAGGAAGGGAACGAGGGCGAGGGAGAGCCAGTAGCCGGCCTCTTCGAGGCCGGAGTAGCGGTCCCCGGCCCAGAGCAGGGAGAGCAGCGCTAGGTCGGGAAGACAGGCGAAGGCTAGGAGTGGGCCGCGCGGCATGCGCAGCAAGCGGTCTGGAGTTGCGAAGGCCAGGGCCGCCATCAAGAGGGCCAAGAGGCCGCGGCGACTGCGCTCGAAGTCGAGCCATTCGGGGTCGAAAGGCAGGGTCAGCAGCAGCGGCAGGGCAAAGACCAGGAGCAGGAGGTAGCCAGGGACACAGCTCTCCGAATCCTGCGGCAGCCCTTCCTCAGGCAGCGCTTGCGGGTGTGTTCCAGGAGGAAGCCCAGGAACACTCGCAGGAAGACTAGCAGGCCCCATGCCGCGCCCTCTCAGCTGGACGGAGTCTCGCCGGCAGAATTGAGGGCATCACCGAGCACGCCATCGACGAACTGCTGACTGTCGAAGGGCACCAGATCTTCCACCTGCTCGCCCACGCCACAAAACTTGACTGGCACCGAGATCGATGCGCGGATGCCAAAGACCGCGCCGCCCTTGGCCGTGCCGTCGAGCTTGGCCAGGATCAACCCGCTAATCGGGGCCACCTGAGAGAATTCTCCCGCTTGCCGGATCGCGTTCTGGCCGGTGGTGGCATCCAGGACCAGGAGGGCTTCGTGTGGGGCGCCGGGGATACGTTTGCGGATGACCTGGACGATCTTCTCCAGCTCGCGCATCAGGTTCTTTTGGGTGTGCAGGCGTCCGGCGGTATCAACGATCAGGTAGTCGATGCCCCGGGCCAGCGCCGCCTCGGTGGCGTCGTAGGCCACCGCTGCGGGATCGGCCCCCGTCGCCTGCTTGATGATGTCGATGCCGATGCGTTCGGCCCAGAGCGCTAGCTGCTCGACGGCGGCGGCGCGGAAGGTGTCCGAGGCACAGACCATGACCTTGTGGCCCTGGTCCTTGAGATACTTGCTCAGCTTGGCAATCGAGGTGGTCTTGCCAGCGCCGTTGACCCCAGCGACGAGGACGACCGTCGGGCCGGAGCTGGCACGGGCGAGCACGCCTTCGCAGCCCTCGATTCGGCGTAGTAGACGTTCCCGCAGGAAGTCTTTGACTTCGGCGACTTCGCGGATCTGTTTCTTGCGGTAGGCGTTTTGGATCTCTTCGACCAGGGCACTGCCGGTGGGCCCGAGGTCGGCGGTGTAGAGCAGTTCTTCCAGCTCTTCGATGAACTCATCATCGAGGACGCGGCCGCCGCCAAAGAGACGAGCGAGCCCCCCGCTGAGCTTGTCGCGGGTCTTTTTTAGCCCCTTGAGTAGCTTGCCGAAGACCATGCTCAGGCCTCCTTGGGCTGGGAACCCGAGGGCTTGGAATCGGCTTCGGAGTCGGAAGCCTTGGAACTCTCAAGATGCTCGTTCTTGACTCGGTCGAGGATGCCGTTGATGAAGGCGCCCGAGTTGGCGGTCGAGAACTTCTTGCCCAGTTCGATGGCCTCGTTGATCGAGACCTTCGGCGGGATGTCATCGCAGTAGAGCAGCTCGAAGATCGCCATGCGCAGCACATTGCGATCGATCGTCGCCATCCGGCGCAGGTCCCAGTTGCGGGCGACCTTGCCGAGCATCTGATCGAGCTCGGGGCGCAGCTCTTTGGTGCCAGAGACTAGGCGCAGGGCAAAGTCCTGGACCTGCCGATCACGCGAGGCCTCGGCAAGGAAGGCTCCGAGATCCTCCAGTACGGCCTTGCCTCGCAGGTCGAGCTGGTAAAGGAACTGGAGTGCGACTTCGCGGGCTATAGTCCGGCGACGCATGACGTAGGTGACACAGAGCAGAGGGTGGAAAAGAGTCGCGTCCGGGTAGGAGCGGAGCAAGAAGAACAAGGAGCGCAAGCAGCGCAAGGAGCGCGAGCAGCGCGAGCAGCGCAAGCAGCGCGATAGAATGCCAGCTCCGCATCTTGCGAGGCAGAGCTGCTGCCGGATCAGCTTAGCTCGCGATCGAGCGTCGAGAGCAGCTGCACAGTCTCAAGGGTTGCCATCGCGGCTTCGACCCCCTTGTTGCCGGCTTTGGCGCCGGAGCGTTCCAGCGCTTGGTCGAGGGTGTCACAGGTCAAGACACCAAAGCTGCAGGGCACGCCACTGTCCTCGGCAATCTTGGCGATGCCGCGGGCGACTTGGGCGCTGACGTATTCGAAGTGAGGCGTCGCGCCGCGGATCACCGCACCCAGGCAGATGACGCCATCGAACTGACCCTTCATGGCCAGTTTCTTGGCCACGACGACCAGCTCCATGGCGCCTGGGACCCATGCGACCGTGATGTCGTCGTCGTTGACGGCATGACGGTCTAGGCAGTCCAGGGCGCCGGAAAGCAGCTTGCCGGTGACGAGTTCGTTGAAGCGGCTGACCACGATGGCGAAGCGCTTGCCTGCGCCATCGAGCATGCCATGGAAGCTACGGGGCATTGGGGGGTCCTTCTTGGCTCCGAAATCGGCGGGGAGGATAGCAGCGAAAGCCGCCGACTTCGCGGGTGTCGCTGGATTTCATGGCGTTCTCCGCGCAAGGAAGCGGTTCGCTAGCGGCAAGTCCGCATCAAACTCTCCGGTAGCAGAGCAGTTTGCGGACCCGCTCTTGGTCTCCTGGAAGCAGGTAGCTGTGCTCGGCGGCTTGCCGTAGGCGGAGCTGCTTCCTCATCTTGTCCCCGGCTCTCGCCTCTTCCCTGCTCAGCTCCGAGGCCTTGAACAGGACGATGACGCCATCCTTCGCCAGGAAGGGCTCGGCCAGGCGCAGGCACCCGGCCAGTGGCCCGACCGCGCGCAGGGTGATCAGATCCGCCTCGCCGCAGAGTTCGGGGCGGAGGGCGGGGAGCTGTTGCGCGTCGGCGGCCAGCGCCTCTGCGTTGGAGATCCCCGCCTCCTTGAGGCACTCGCTGATCGCGCGCACCTTCTTCTGGGTTCGGTCCAAGAGGAGGACCCTGGCGCTGGGCCAGAGGGCCGCAGCGGCCACGCCGGGAAAGCCATTGCCGCTGCCAATGTCGAGGGCGAGGCTCGGGGCGCTGTGGCACCCCCAGAGCTGGAGGCTGTCCAGCACATGGAGAATCCTCGCAAGCTGCGGCTCGCGGATCGCGGTGAGGTTCACCAGCTGGTTTTTGGCCAGCAAGGCGTGGAGGTAGCGCTCCAGCGGCGGCAGAGCCTCGCCTGGCAGCTCTAGCCCAGTCTGGGCTACGAGGGTGGCGAGTTCTTGGACTGCGGTGCTCGGCGGTATTTCTTTGCTCGGCGGTATTTCTGCGCTCGGCTGCGCGGCCGGGGGGGGCTCCTTGGGCACAGGCTGCCGACTCGGATGTCGGACGGGTTTGGGGATTCGTCGCATGCTCATCCGTCTTGCTCTCCTGCGAACAGCGCTTCGAGGGCGGCGAGCTGCTCTTCGGAGCTGAGGCCGTCCGTGGCCAGGCGGCGAATGCCAGGCATGCGCCGGAACCAATTGTGCTGGCGCCGCACGAAGCGGTTGGTGCTCGAGCGCACGCGGAAGCGCAGCTCCTCGGCGTCGAGATCGCCCTCTAGGAAGCGCAAGACCTCCTTATAACCAATGGCGTGCTTGGCGGTCGGGCCGAAACCACCCTCTGCGAGGATGCTCCTTACCTCGTCGACAAAGCCAGCAGCAAACATTTCCTCGATGCGACGGGCCACCCGCCTCTTGAGCTGTTCGCGATCGATGTCGATGCGGGCGGCGATAAAGGGCCGCCGAGGCTTCGGCTCTTCGAACTGGGTCTGGAGGGTTGAGATCGGAGTGCCGGTGCTTTCAAAGACCTCGAGGGCGCGCACGATGCGCTTGACGTTGCGGTGGTGGATGCGCTGGGCCGACTCGGGGTCGACTTGCTGCAGCCGCGCGTGCAGGCATCCGGGCTCAGCCGCCTCTTCGCTTTCGAGTCGCTTGCGAAGCTCGGGGTCGGAGCCGGGGCCATCGAAGTAGCCAAAGAGCAGGGCCATCAGCCACAGCGCTGTGCCGCCGACCAGGAGGAAGCGCCGGCCCTCGGCCTCACCCTGGCGCAGCAACTGCTCGACGTAGCTACGGAAGCGCTCACTGTCGTAGCCCTCGCTCGGCTCGACCAGATCGATGCCGTGATGGCGGACCCTTGCTTGTTCCTCGAGGCTCGGTTTGGCGGTGCCGATGTCCATGCGGCGGTAGATGGCCATCGAGTCGACGCTGATGATCTCGAAGCCATGACGCTCGGCGAAGTCGAGGGCCAGGGCGCTCTTGCCCGAAGCCGTTGGGCCGGTCAGCACTAGGAGCGGATGGGTCACCGGAGAAACTCGACCTTGTAGTCCTGGAGCAGGCGATTGCGCAGGGCTTCGACTTCGGAGATCAGGATGGGGCCGTCGGCAAATCGCTGGATCAGCTGCTCGCGCACGTCTTCAAACCGGGTGACCTTGCGGTCCACCAAGAGGATCAGGTGCAGGCCATGGGTGGAGGGCACCACATCACTGAACTCGCCCTTCTTCAGCGCGCGCACCGCCTTGGCAAAGGCGCGGCCGAAGCGCTGGTAGTTGTAGCCCTCGATGAGCCCAGCCAGCTGGCGCCGCAGCGGATTCTGCAGCAGGGTTTTGGTCCGCAAGTCGTCGGATTTCTTGAGCAGGGCGTAGAAGCTCTTGCCCTGTTGTAGCTGGGTTTTGAATTGGCGGATTCTCTGCAGGGCGTGCTCGCGAATCTCCTGGCGATTGGGGCGTCGCTCGCCTCCGGCCTCGCGCAAGCGCCGCTCGCTTTCGTTCCAGGACACGAAGATGTGCCGCACTTTGACCTTCTGCCCATCCACCCCATAGACCTCGTCGAAGAGCTCGCGTAGCTGCTTGGGGCTGGGCTTGCGCTCGGCGCGAATCAGGGCCTCCAGGCGGAGCCGCGTGAGTTCCTGGTTGCAGATCTGCACCCGCCGGTCTTCCTGATTCCACGCTGGGAGATCGCCGCCATAGCGCTTCAGGGTGTCCCTGGCCTCTTCCATGCTCTGGTCGAGGGCGCCTGGGGCCAGCTTTGCCGCCTTCACCGCGCGAGCCAGGCAGAGGTCGAAGACCATGTCTTCGGTGAAGCTGCGGCCGAAGCGGGCCAAGAGATAGTCCTGGTACTCGCTACGGGAGATTTCCAGCCCTTGGCCGCGAACGAGCAGGGGCTCGGGATCCCTGCTGGAGAGCGGGTGCTTTTGGTAGCCGGTGTCGGCCGGGGGCGGAGCGGCGAAGAGAAGGAAGAAGGAGACGAGCAGCAGGCGGGGCACGATCACCTCGTCGAGGCTTCAGAAAAGGGCGGGGTACGAGATTGCAGTAGGGGCCGCGGTGTTGACCCCCGGAAGGCCGCAATCTACGTTGCGACAGGATCATAGTTCGCATCCTTGCCCTGCGGGGTACGTCTTTCCTGAACGAGCCTCTGGGAGCTGTCCGATGCTGGCCTTTGTCTCCGACATCCACGGCAACGCCGAGGCCTTGAATCAGGTCTGGGCCAAGATCGAGCGCCAGAGCGTGCAGGGCATCTACTGCCTGGGCGATGTCATAGGTTATGGCCCTGAGCCTCGCGAATGCCTGCTCGCCGTGATCGAGCGCTGCGAAATGGCGATACTCGGCAACCACGAGCAGGGGGCCCTTTACTACGCGAGCGACTTCAACCCCAAGGCGCGCAAGGCCATCGACTGGACCAAGGCGCAGCTCAACGCCGGGGAGCGGGACGAGAACTTTCGGCTCTGGAACTACATCTCAGATATGCCTGAGACCTACGTTTTCAGCGCCGGGGGGACGCGGATCCTGCTGGCGCACGGCAGTCCACGGGATCCGGTGCGGGAGTATCTCATGCCGCCAGACGGCGGTGACGAGATGAAGATGCGTGGCTGCTTCGAGAAGATGGGCCGGGCCCAGCTCTGCCTCGTCGGCCACTCGCATGTCCCCGGAGTCTTTACCCAGAGCGGTGGTTTCCGTTCGCCGGCGGAGTTCGGAGGGAGCTTCCAGCTGGAAGACGAGAAGGCCATCGTCAACATCGGATCGGTGGGGCAGCCTCGCGATGGGGATCCGCGGGCGAGCTATGTCTGCTTTGATCCCGAAGCAAGGGTCGTGCATTTCTACCGGGTCGAATACGAGGTCGAGCGCACGATGGCCAAGATTCGGGGCACCGAGCTCGACGAGTACCTAGCGCAGCGATTGGCCTCAGGTAGGTAGGACTCTCTCTTCGGCCGCTAAGGACTTGCCTCCGGCAGCGAGCACTCTCACGCCCTCTTTCTGGGCTTAGAGCTGCATCCTGAGTCCGGCTCCCGTAAGGTGCTCCGCCCATTTTCCGCATCCCTTCCTCGACCCTGGGGCCGCTCGTGGAGAACCGCATCACCTCCCTGATTCTGCCGATAGCTCTGGCTATCGGGCTCTTCATGCTCCTCCCCAAGTTCTTTGGGGATAAGGACAAAAGCCAGACGCCGAGCGGCACCCCCGTGGCGGAGCAGAGCCAATGGCAGAAAGAAAACGCCACCCGCTTGCTTGGCGCAGAGCCGGAGCACCAGCCCAATATCCCCTTCGCCATTGGCGAGATCGGTGAGCCTGGCTTCCGAGTGCGTTTCAACAACAAGGGCGGCTCGATCCGCTCCCTGCGCATAAGCGACGAATGGACACGCGCCGGCCTCAGCGATGAGGAGAAGGGCCAGGAGGAGAATCTCTACGAGGCCATCGTGGAGGTTGACCCGGACGTCAACTCCTTCTGGATGACGGATCTCTCCTATCAGCTGCCAGTTCGCGTTGGGGATAAGGAGGAGTTTCGGCCCTTCCATAGCCTCAACTGGCAGCACGAAATGCTGAGTGATGGCCGCGGCATTCGCTTTTGGCTCGAGCTAGAAAACGGCCTGCGTTTTGAACGCGAATATGTGTTCTTGAAGGGGCGGCGGAGCTTCCGTCTGATCCAGCGCATCCAGAACAAGGGAGATGCGCGGCCGATCGAGACGGTGAACTTCCAGCTCCTCGGCGCCATGGCCCTGCCTTATCGCAGCGGCGGCGCTGCCTTCCAGCCCGGCCCCATGGTCTTTGCGGTTCTCGAAGACCAAATGGGCGAGCGTCAGCCGATCTATCAGCCGCAGCAGGGCTGCTCGCCTTTATCCGGCACAAAAGCCGTTAAGCCAGGCGCGGGGCGCGCTGTCGTTACCCAGGTGGATGCCCAGAGCCGTTTTCTCTATGGCGGTAGCTCGAATACCTTCTTTACCTCCATCCTCAAGCCGGTGGACGAGGCGAGCGCCAAGAGCATCAAGCAGGTCGAGATGTTCTGGTTGCCACGAGCGCGGATCGCGACGAAGGAGTTCCCGGCCTATTCGAATTGCGGTCCGCTCTTTCAGTTAGCCATGCCGGTGCCGGCCTCGAAGGCCAGCGAGCCGAAGGAACTAGCCTTCGACGTCTATCTCGGCCCGAAGTCGATGCAGATCTTCGAGTCGGATCCCGAGCTGGCCGAGTTCCACGACGTCATTGAAATGAACCTGAGTCGCAGCAGCTGCATGTGCTCGATGGGTTCGCAGACCTTTAGCTCGGTCCTCCTGTCCATCCTGCGTTTCTTCCAGTCCTTCTTCGGGAACTGGGGGGTGGCGATCATCGTGCTGACCCTTCTGGTTCGGGCCTGCCTTTCGCCGCTGAACCTCAAGCAGGCGAAGGCCATGCGGGAGTACGGCGAGCGGATGAAGGTGCTCAAGCCGAAGATGGATGCGCTCAAGAAGAAGTATGAGAAGGACCCCAAGGAGCAGCAGCGGCAGCTCGTGCAGTTCCAGCGCGAGAACAAGCTCTTTCCGCCATTGATGGGCTGCCTGCCCATGCTCCTGACCTTTCCGGTCTTCATTGGCCTTTTCTTGATGCTGCGCACCAGCCACGAAATCTTCCACGAGCCCTTCGCGCTCTGGATTCAGGATCTCTCGGTGCCCGACCGACTCTTCCGCCTCGGTTTGACCGATCTGCCGCTGGTCGGCGACAGCTTGGAATACTTCAACCTGCTGCCGGTCTTGATGGTGGCCCTGTGGGCGATCAATGCCTTCCGCATGCCGCTCAGCGATGATCCGCAGCAGCGGCAGATGGGTATGATGATGCGCTTCATGCCCATCTTTATGGGGATCTTCCTCTACAACTACGCCTCGGGCTTGGCGCTCTATATGGTCGTGTCGGCGCTCTGGACCCTGGTCGAACAAAGCATCGTGCGCAAGCGTTACGGCGCAAGCGCGGGCATGCCGACTGCGATGTGAGCCCGCGAGGGCGGGCCGAGTCTTCTCCGCCCGCCCTCGCGCTTGCCGCTGTGCTTTCGGTCGAAGTAACGCGCGGCAGCCTTCATGACCGCTGCGTAGGAGCTTGCTTCGAGCAGGGTTGAAAAAACAGGCTTGAGCATAAAGAGCCAAGTGGAGACTTGTCTTTGAGCATGGGGCGGGCCTGAATACGCCTTGCTCTCGACTCGAAGGAATCTCTCCGTATGCGCAGCCTCGCTATTGTTCTCCTCTCTCTCTTTCTCACACTGCTCTCTTGCCGCAGTAATACTTGGGCTGAGCCGCGGGATCCCAAAGAGACCAACGCCATGCTCTCCGGCAGGGATGCTCCTGGTCCGGGGCAGATCGAACTGGAGCAGACGGCTCCGTCGATGCCCTTCCAGGAGGCAAGTAAGCGTTTCGTGCAGCAGCTTTTGCAGGCGGCTCCCAAGGCCGGCTCGATTCTCTGCTTGCCCGCAGTCACCCAGGATCACCGGCACGGGGTGCGTGCGACCGAACTCGGTGTCGAGCTAGCCGATGTGGTAGCAAAGGAGCTTCGCCGACAAAAATACCCTGGGCTGGTGCTGGGGACTCTCGATGCGCAGTTGATGGCAGCGAAGAGCAATCTCTCGCGGGCCACGCTTTCCTCCCTACCTGCGATTCGCCAGCACGGGGCGCGTTTTGGGGCCGACATCATCAGCTTCGGCTCGATCAAGGTCACCCGCAACAGCGGTAGCGTTGGGCGCAATACCCTGGGCTTTAGCCTGATTGCTTACGACGTTCTTGGCGAGCGGGTTCTCGTCCAGGAAAACTGGAAGATCAGCAACCAGACTCCCGGCTCCGCCTACGAGTGGACACGTCTCGATCAGCCCAGCCCGTGGCTGCCGGACAGTGGCTTTGCTGCGCCGGGCGCAGCTCCCAAGCTCAGCCAAGAACTACAGATCGCCAGCCATGCGCTCGCCAGGCGTATGAAGCTCGCCTTGGGCAAGATCTCGGGCAAGGCCTATGTCGCCCCCCTCGACAGCTCGGAGTTCGTGAAGGCTCTGGCCTACTTGCGCAGTGCTCAGGCCATTTTCGCCCAAGAATACGAGACACGTTTGCGGCTCGCGGCGGGAGCCAAAAAGCCGGCTCAGCTGGATAAGCCCCTGACCATCCATGGGACCCAGTTCCCGAATCTGCAGGCTGCTCAAGCCTACCTGGGGCGTTTGGAGGAGAGCTTGCAAGCGAGCCCCAGCAGCCGCTTCGGTGAGATGTTTACCTTGCAGCTTTTGCAGGCCTTGCGTTCGGAACTCGGCAGCAGCGAGCTCAGCTTGAGTGAGATTGGGGCCACCGATTGGTCCGATCGCCAACTGGTCGAGGGGCAATTGGCCCTCGGTGGTCTGGCCCGTAGCAAGAAGGCCAGGGGGCTGTTGAAGCAAGAGGGCTACAAGCTCGTCTTGCAGCCACGCCTCGACAAGCTGGGCAAAGAGTATCTGCTGCGCGTCCTCGCCTTCGATGTCGAGGGTGGAGAGACCCTGGGCTCGGCCTTCTTCCCGCTGCAGGAAGGTTTTGGGCCCGAGCTCGCCGAGCTCCTCGGCAGCCAGGAAGAGAAGGCGCCGAAACAGCTGCCCAAGGTCGCGCCTCGCCAGCAGCTCTCCTCCCAGACCAAGGACTGGAGCGAGGTCTACCAGCAAGCGGTCAAGGCCAGCGTCATGGTTGCCAGCAAGAAGGGTTGGGGCTCCGGCTTCTTCGTTGGAAAGGACCTCGTCCTGACCAACTTCCATGTGATCGACAAGGTCAGCTCTAAGGATGATCCGCTGCTCCTCTTCGCCGATGGCTCGAAGAGCCGGTACAAGGTCCTGAACGTTGACAAGCGCTGGGACATCGCCCTGCTCGCCGCGGCCCGTGTTCCTGCTGGCACCAAGGCGCTGCGCCTAGCCAAGTCCGCCCAGGCCGCTGTTGGCAAGGCGGTCGCTGTCTTGGGACGTCCGAAGCAGACCCTCGGCTGGGTGCTCTCACCCGGGTACTTGTCCTCGCTTAGCGAGATTTCTCCGATCACCAAGACCAAGCGCTGGATGTACACCTGCCCGACTCGCGGCGGGAATAGCGGCAGCCCGGTCTTGCTGACCGACGGCACGGTCGTGGCGCTGCACAGCGAAGGCTCTCTTGGCAATCTCGCCGGTAGCAAGAGCTTTACCGAACTCACCGGGTTTGCCCGGGGTGTGCCGGTTTCGGAGCTGCGTACGTTCCTCCAGAAATCCCTGCCCAAGGGCCGATGAGACTCAGCATCCCTTTCCGCTTTCCCAAACACAGTTCGCGCCCTCCTGGCGCCAGCAAAGGACTCCCCACAATGAACCGTTTCCGCAACCTCGCTGCCGCCTGTGCAGCTCTCGCTCTTAGCTTTGTTTTCAGCAGCTGTGGCAGCTCTGCTCGGGTGATGACCGCTGAGGAAGGCAATGTCATCAGCAAGGATCACATGGGCATCGAGGGCTACGAGCGCCTGACCGAAGAAGCCATGGGCAAGATGCTCGCTGGCGTGCGCACCAAGATGGGCCAGGAGCGAGGCAAGGTCATTGCCTACATTGGCCTCATCAACGAGACCAACGAGCCGGGCCGGGGAGCCGATATCTTCCTGGCAGTGGAGCGCAAGACCCAGACCCTGATCTCCCGTAGCGGCACCTTTGAGGTCATGCCTGAGCTGGTGATCAAGGCGGCGAGGCGCGAGGCTGGGATCACCCGCGCCGATCGCTTGCTCCTGGCTGGGCCGCGCAAGAAGTTCATGGAAACCATCGGCGCGGAAGGCCAGCAGCCGGACTATTTCTTCTACGGCATCGTCAACTCGGCGACCACCGAAGGGGACAGTGGCCGGCAGAAGAACTACTACCTGAACTACCAGATCATCGATTCGCGTCGGGGCACGATCTACTACGAGGTCAACACCGAGGACAAGTCCTTCCGCAAGTTCTACAACTGATCGCAGTAGCTAGCTTCGGCGCCGCTTGCTCCTGGAGGCCACGATGCGCACCCTCGTTCGCCTGGTCGTTTTCACCGGAGGCCTTCTGCTGCTCGGTGCCTGCACCGCGCACAGCGATCGCATCGCGGCCTTTCGGCAGGCCTGGCACCGAGGTGAACTGCAGGGGGCCCAGCACGAGATCGACAGGCTCATCTCCGATGAGCTGGGCCTTGAGCCGGAGCAGCTCGACCAGAGTCCTGCTTTGGCTACAGGGCTCGATCTCGACGAGGGCAATAACGTCCTCTACGCCCTGGAGAAGGCCACGCTCTGCCTAGCAGAAGGGCAGTTCGACGTTTCGCGGACCCTGCTGCGTAAGTCCCGGGGGTACTACGACGAGCATCTCGAATCGTCCATCGGCGACATGTTCGCGAGTCTCGCGGACGACGAGACTCGTAGCTACGTTGGAAACGACTACGAGCATCTCCTGCTGCGAGTCTACGCGGGGCTCTGCGAAATGATGGAGGGCGGCGAAGAAGCCACCTCCCACATGCTTTCGGTTGACGAAGTTCAGGAGAGGATCCTCAACTCCGACCTGGGGCAGGCCGAAGGGGGCGGCTACAAGCCGCGTGCGCGCTACAAGCGACTCATGATCGGGAGCTATCTCGCAGGAGTCTTGCTTGAGGGGGAAGCCGAGGGCGAGCAGGCCTACGCACGCTTTCGCATCGCCGAGCAGAATCAGCTGGTGCAGACGCGGCTCTTGCAGGAGGCCTTGCAGCGAACCAAGAAGGGAGAGTTTGCTCCCTACGGCTTTGGCGCCCTGCACGTGTTCTACTTCGGCGGGCGTGGACCTTACTACGTCGAAGGAAGAGACGAGGCTTCGGATCTGGCCGTCTCTCTGGCCAAAATCGGCATCGCGGTGGCCGGGAAAAGCGCCTCCGCACTCATCCAGGCTGAGGTTCCTGTTCCCAAGGTCGTCGTTTCCGATCTCGCCGTCCCGCCACTGAGCATCCAGGCTGGGGACTGTGATCCGGTCGAGACCGAGCTGATCTGTGAGTTGAACTCTGTCGCCATCAGTCAGCTCGAAGCGAACATGCCTTGGATCATGGCGCGGCAGCTGGCCCGGCGTTCGCTCAAGGCGGGCATCGCCGCCGCGACCGAGCGGGCGGTGGCAAAGAACAGCAATGACTCCATTGCGGGCTTCTTGGCTGGGCTTGCCGTGAACCTGGCGCTGACCGCTGGTGAACGCGCAGAAACGCGTTGCTGGACTTCGCTGCCGGCGCAGGTGCAGGCCGCGCGGGTCGTGCTAGCTAAGGGCGTGCACCGGGTGGAGCTCTCCGATGGCAACTACTGCAATGTCCGGATCGAGCAGGGGCGGAATAGTTACCTACTGGTGTTCCGCCCGAACTTGCAGCAACCGGGCTTCTTCGTGGTCGACAAATACTCGATGGTGGAGGAGCCTCTTGCGGAGCCGGACGCGGAAGCTCCTGACGCCGAGTTCCCGGATACCGAGTCCCCGGACCCGGAAGAGGAAGCTCCCAAGAACCCCTTTAGCAGAGGCTGAAACTAGCAGAGGCTGAGGCTAGCAGAGGCTGAGGCCGACCCGGCGTTGGTGCCTCGGGCTTCAGTCCTCGATCTTTACCGAGAAACGGTCGCCCTGCTTTACCTTGTGGACGATGGCTAGGTCCTCGTCGCTCTTGACGCGGCCGAAGACCGTGTGCACATGGTCCAGGTGCGGCGTGTCGGTGTGGGTGATGAAGAACTGCGAGCCACCGGTGTTGGGGCCGGCATGGGCCATGCTCAGGGTGCCCGGCAGATGCTTCTCGGGATTCGAGGGCCCGGTCTCACAGTCGATCTGGTAGCCAGGGCCACCGGTGCCGGCCATTCCGCTGGCACCCTCGCGGCTGTTGGGGCAGCCGCCTTGGATCATGAAATCATTGATGACCCGGTGGAAGCTGAGCCCGTCGTAGAAGCCGTCTTTGGCCAGCTTGACGAAGTTCGCGACGGTGCCTGGGGCCGTCTGGTCAAAGAGGTCGAGGTGGATGTCGCCGTGGGGCGTCGTGATCGTTGCTGAGGGCATTTCGGCTCCGGGATCGCGGTCAGAAGAAAGGTATGGACAGGGAGAGTGGCGCTTGCGGCCTGCAGAGGCAAGTTCTCTCAGGGCATCGCTGGCTAGGCCGCCCACAACACGCGGCGCGAACAGGGCCCCTCTGTGCACGCCCAGGTGCCTTCCCCTCCCGCCCTCTGCCAGGTCTTTCGCGGACGCCTTGCCCTGCTGCTTGGCATGGGAGAGCCGATGATCCGGGTGCATCCCCACTGCTAGTGCTTGCACGTGCCGAGCTGCGGCGGCAATGTTCTCCGCCTTGCAAAGGGAGGGAATCACATGGGCGAGGCTCAAGGCCACGATGCGCGCATAGCGGCGCAGATCGCTGAAGAACTCGGTGTGCGCATCGAGCAGGTACTGAAGACGCTGGAGCTGCTCGACGGCGGCGCGACGGTGCCCTTCATCGCGCGCTACCGCAAGGAGCTCACCGGCGGTCTCGACGACACGCAGCTCCGCAATCTCGAAGAGCGTCTCGGTTATTTGCGCGAGCTTGAGCAGCGACGCGAGACCGTGCTCGGGATCATCCAAGAGCAGGGCAAGCTAACGCCTGCTCTCGAAAAGCAGATCCTCGAAGCGGCGAGCAAGACCCGGCTCGAGGACCTTTATCTGCCCTACAAGAAAAAGCGCCGCACCAAGGCGATGATCGCCCGCGAAGCTGGTCTAGAGCCCCTGGCCGAGGCCCTGCTCGCTGATCCGATGCAGGTGCCGGAAGAACTGGCTGCCGGCTATGTCAGCGCCGAGAAGGGCGTGGAGGATGCGGCCGCTGCCTTGGAGGGCGCTCGCTACATCCTTTGCGAGCGCTTCGCCGAGGATGCGGACCTGCTCGCACAGCTGAGAGAATACTCTCGGAAGCACGGCCTGCTCCAATCCAAGCTTGCCAGGGGCAAGGAAGCGGAGGGGGCGAAGTTCGCCGATTGGTTCGATCACGTCGAACCCATCCAAGGCGTGCCCTCACACCGGGCCCTGGCCATGCTCCGCGGTCGCAAGGCCGGGGTGCTGTCACTGCGCCTTGGCTACGACTTCGAGGCGGACGGCGTCCCGGTCGAGCCGGGCCAGCTCAACCCGGCGGAGAGCCGCATCGCCGCTCACTTTGGCCTGCGCTTCGCGGAGCGGCCTGGCGACGCTTGGATGCGGGAGACCCTGCGTTTTGCCTGGAAGACCAAACTCTCGCTGAGCCTCGAGCTGGACGCCTTCGTCGAGCTGCGCACCCAGGCCGAGGAGGAGGCCATCCAGGTCTTTGGCCGCAATCTCGGCGATCTCCTGCTGGCGGCACCGGCCGGGCAGCGGGCGACCCTGGGCCTGGATCCGGGGCTGCGCACCGGCACCAAGGTGGCCGTGGTCGACGCCACCGGCAAGGTCCTCGATACTGCCACCATCTACCCGCACGCACCGCGCAACGACATCGAGGCTTCGCTGCGGGTGCTCAGTGCTCTGGCCAAGCGGCACCGGGTCGAGCTGATTGCCGTCGGCAACGGCACCGCCTCGCGGGAAACCGAGCGCCTGGTCCGCACCTGGCAGGAGCGCGAGCCGGAGCTGGGCCTGCACTATGCCCTGGTCTCGGAAGCCGGCGCCTCGGTCTATTCGGCCTCGGAGCTGGCGGCCAACGAGTTCCCCGAGCTGGATGTGTCCCTGCGCGGCGCGGTTTCGATCGCCCGGCGACTCCAGGACCCGCTCGCCGAGTTGGTGAAGATCGACCCCAAGTCGATCGGGGTGGGGCAGTATCAGCACGACGTCAACGCCAGCAAGTTGGCGCGCAAGCTTGACGCCGTGGTCGAGGACTGCGTCAACTCCGTCGGTGTCGATCTCAACACGGCCTCGGCGGCGCTCTTGTCGCGGGTGGCCGGCCTCGGCGAAAGCCTGGCGCAAAACATCGTCAAACACCGCGACAGCAATGGCGCCTTTCCCAGCCGCAAGGCCCTGCTCAAGGTTGCGCGCCTTGGCCCCAAGGCCTTCGAGCAGAGCGCCGGCTTCCTGCGTGTGCGTGGTGGAGAGGAAGCTCTCGACGCCTCGGCGGTTCACCCCGAGGCCTATGAACTCGCTCGCCGCATCGCTCGCGAAAACGATCGCGAGCTGGAGTCTCTGATCGGTGACTCCCGCTTCTTGCGGCAGCTCGATCCCTCGCGCTACACCGACCAGCAGTTCGGTTTGCCGACCGTGCAGGACATCCTGAGTGAGCTCGACAAGCCGGGGCGCGACCCGCGCCCGGCCTTCGAGGTCGCCAAGTTTGCCGACGGTGTCGAGAAGCTTGAGGACCTGGTCGTGGGAGAGATCTACGAGGGCGTGGTCTCCAACGTGGCCAACTTCGGGGCCTTTGTCGATCTGGGCGTGCACCAGGATGGGCTCGTGCACATTTCGCGAATGAGCCACGACTTCGTCAACGATCCGCGAGATGTGGTCAAGGCCGGGCAGGTGGTGCGGGTGCGGGTGCTCGAAATCGACTTGCCGCGCCAGCGGGTCTCCCTGAGCTTGCGGCTTGATGACGAGCCTGGGGAAGAGGCCGCGCCCAAGCGGCGTGAGGCGGCCGGGCCGCGGCGCGGGGCCAAGGGTCGCCCTCAGCGTGGCGAGCCCAAGCGCGACTATGGCGAGGAGCCAGAGAGCCCGCTCGCAGCCCAGCTGCGCAAGCTCGGGCTCGGGGGCTCGTGATCCTGGGCCAAGAGATTCTTGCCCGCGAGATCCTGGCCTGAGTGAGCGAGGTCCGAGTCGGGCAGGCCCAGGCCCGGGCCGCGCAGCTTCGGCTTAGCGATTCTGCAGCCAGACCCAGATCCAGAGCGCATTCAAGGCTACGGCGATCCACCACTTCCATAGGAAGGACTTCTTCCGGCTCTTGTGCCGGAAAACGCGGATGCCGAGATAGGCCCCGATGGGGCCTCCGGCGGCTGTCAGTAGGAGAAGCCGGGCTTCCGGCGTGCGTTGCCCACCTCGCTTGGCCTGGTGCTTGTCCATGCCCCAAAGCCCGAAGGTGAAGAGGTTGATGAGGATCAGGTAGCCCAGCGAGATCTCTTCGAAGGTACTCATGCTGAGAGCAGAGCGGATCGCCAGCACTAGGTCCATTCTCTGCCCTAGCTTCATTCTCGGGCTTACTCACCCATCTGCAGAGACTAGAGTGGGAGGCATGACGCGCACCCTCCTGCCCTTGCTCCTCCTCTTCTGCCTTGCGTTCTCGGTTCGGGGGCTCCAGGGCCAAAAAGCCCAGGCCCAGGACCCCGCCCAGCTCTGGCAAGGCTACGTCGCGGACGGCAGCGCCAGCAAACGCCAGGTGCTGCTCGCCCTCGGGGCCAAGGCCATGCCGCCGCTCTGCAAGGCGCTGAGCTCCCGCAATCGCCGCGAACGGGCGCTGGCGATGCGCCTGCTCCCGGCCCTTGGCAAGCTGGCCATCCCCCGGCTCCAAGCGATGTGGCAAGGCGAAGATAAGCGACTGAGTCTGAGCGCCGAGCGGGTTCTCGGCAGGATCGGTGAAGAGGCGATTCCGGTCTTCGTCTCGGGGCTTTACCACTTGCCTTTGCGTAAGAGAGCGGTGAAGGCGTTGCGTCGCTTCGGCAAAAAGTCAGTGGATGCCTTACTCGTCGAGCTCGAACGAAAGAAGCCCTACCAACGTGTGGGGATACTCCTTGCCTTGGGGGAGATCGGCGGAGATCGCGTCTTCGCCGCTTTACAAACCGGCCTTTGCTCCGCTTCACCTCTGCTTCGCAAGGCGGCCGCTGAGGCGCTGGGAGTGCTGCGGGATCCTCGGGCTTTCGATCTTTTGCGCGAACGCCTGGTAAGCGACAGCTCCTTGGACGTGCGGCAGGCGGTGGCCAGCTCCCTGGCACTCTATGGCCAACGCGCCCATGCCTTGCTGAGCGAAGCTGTCGACAACGATGACGACAAGAGCTTGCGGGCCTTTCGGCCGTGCATGCCGATCTTTGCTTCCTTCGGGGTCAAGGAACTCATCCGAGCCTTGCGAAGCGAGAGTCCTGACATGCGCATGGCGGCGCTGGAACTCCTTGGCAGCCTGGGCTCGAAGGCGCGTGTCGCCGAGAAGGCGATGGCCGAACGCCTCCAGGACGGTTCTATTGGGGTTCATCTACACGCGATCCGGGCTCTTGGAGAGCTGGGCTCGGTCAGTAGCGAGACCCTGGAGCAGCTGCTCACCCGGTCTAACGCTGCCAATACCTTCTTCCTTCCCTATCCGCTGCTCTTCCGCACCTTGGGGAAGCTGCAAAACCCAGAAGTCGTGCCGCCGCTCCTCGAGATGCTCCGGGACCCCAAGCTCGACTCTGGTTTTCGGGATCTTGTGGCTGCACTGCGCTCCCGAGGGCCAGCGATTGCTCCTTTGGTCAAGAAGGCCATGGCGAGAAAGATGAGCCCGAAGGCGCATGTCCGCTTTTTGTCGCTCATCCGGGCTATGGGCCAGGACCTGTATCCGGAGCTTATTCTTGCCTTGCAGAACAAAAGCTCCGAGGTCCGGAACGCAGCGGTCAAGGTCGCGCAAGACGTAGGCGCCCCGCTTAACGCGGTATTGGCGAAGAGCTTTCTCTCCGCGACGAGCGACGAGAAACGCTCCTTCCTGCTGCGAGGAGCGCTGGCCATCCCCACTGTTCCCGAGGCCTGGGGGAGCATGCTCTTCGACTCTGTTGCCAGCCCCGATGAACAAGTACGTGCCCAGCTGGCAGCGCTGTTGGGACGTGGCGGCTTCCCCGTAGAAAAAGCCAGGAAGGCGCTCGCGACCTTGCTCGGCGACCAGGTTCCTCTGGTGCGGCGAACAGCGGCTAGCGCCATCGGTCGGCGTAGCAAGGAGCTACCGAAGCTGTTCTCGAAAATGCTTCGCAGTGAGGATGTCAAGCTGCGGGTCTTGGCCGTGCGAGGCTTTCGTTCTGCCGAGTCTGTCGATGTCAGGAGCCTGCTTTGCTTTATCGAGGACGAGAATGCGCAGGTCAGGCGCAGCGCCTTGGATGGCTTGTTGAAGGCCGCTGCCCTCGATGCCGCGGCAATGCAGCAGGTCGGCCGCCTACTCGGCGACCCTGCCAACCAAGTGCGCAGCATGGCGCGCCGCGTCCTGCTCCAGCAGGGCAAGGCCGCGCGCCCGCTTTTCCTCTCGGCTCTGCAGCAGGCCGATTGGCGGGTGCGTTATCAGGCGGCCGAGGCCTTCGCCCGCGCCCCTGAGCTCGTCGATGCCACAGTGCTGGCGGCTGTTCAGCAGCAGTTAGCCACAGAACCCAGCGGGCTGGTGCGAAGCGTCCTGAGCTCGATCCTGTCCCAGAAGCAAGAGAACTAAGCGGCAGCCAGTAGGGGCCTCGGTGGGGCGAAAAAGCGCTGGCTTTTTTATCAGAGGAGTTCTTTCTCAGGTGGGCGAGCCTGGGTTTTCGGGCAAGAACGAGGGAGAACTCTTTGAAAAATGGCAATTGCCGTGAGCCCAATTGGGCGGCTTAATACTTTGCCGTTTTCATCAATCCCTGATAGTTGATTCAGAAAGAAAAAGGAGCGGCTGCGAGCCGAGAAGCCGATATGCCTCTAACCGAATGGAATGAGCAAACGCAACGCCAGATCATCGAGAAGTACCCCCAGCTGGAGGGCAAGTCGGAGGGCATCATCTTCTGTGCTGCCGCCCTCGAAGATGAGCCGGATCTGCGTCTCATCGACATGCGGGAGAAGGGGAATCTCTTCGCTCCTGAACTCAGCTTTAGCCCGGTAAGCATCACCTCGGCCCAGATCGCTATGGGCCGCCGTGAGAGGAAACCGCGGAAACCTAGAGGCTCCAGGCGCCGTGCCGCCAGTGAAGCGGAAGGCTCCCTTGGGACGGGCAGCGGCGCGGCCGGGCTCTTGGATGCCGACTCGGGGCGCCTAGGCAAGATCAAGCGCAAGCTTGGTAACGCCCTTAGCGTCCTGGACCAATTCGAGACCGCGCGGAGCAACTTTGTCGAAATGAAGAGCCGGATTTCCCAGCTCAATCCTTCGGTGCTCTTGCTCTTGGCCGAACTCGACGACAGTGCCCGTCAGATTCTTGAGCAAGAGGGCTTGCTCAATCGGGCCTTGGAGGAATCGGAGGCCGAGGGCAATAACTCAGAGATGCAAGGCGAAGCTGGCAATCAATACTGAGAGCCTGCAATTCTGAGAGCCCGGCCTAGCTAAGCAATAAACGAATACGCTGCAGGGCCTGTTCTCGCTCTGCACGAGAGCAAAGAGCAGATGTACGAACTCACGAGCTATCTCGCCGGGGACTGGGTCCGCGGCTCTGGCAGCGAGCGCCCGATCTTTAACCCGAGTACTGAGGAGAAACTCGGCTCAGTGGCCGGGGGCGCTCTGGACATGGCTGCCGCGTATTCGTTTGCCCTCGAAAAGGGGGTGCCGGCGCTGGCCAGCCTCTGCTTCGCCGAGCGCGGCGAGCTCCTCAAGGCCTTGTCCAAGAAGCTGTATGAGCACCGGGACGAGCTGATCGACTTGGCCATCGTCAATGGGGGCAATACCCGGGGCGATGCCAAGTTCGACATCGACGGTGCCACCGGGACCCTGGCCTACTACGGCCAACTGGGTAAGAGCCTTGGCGATCGGCGCTTTTTGAGCGATGGCGAAGGCGAGGCGCTGGGCCGCAGCCCGCGCTTCTTCGGTCAGCATCTCTTCACCACGCGCCGGGGCCTGGCTGTCCACGTCAACGCCTTCAACTTCCCGGCCTGGGGCATGGGCGAGAAGATGGCCTGTGCCCTGCTGGCGGGGGTGCCAGTCCTCGAAAAGGCAGGGACCCCGAGCGCCCTGCTCGCCTGGCGCATGGCGGAGATCATTGTGGATTCTGGGATCCTGCCCGAAGGTTGCTTCCAGTTTGTCACCGGCCCGCTCGGCGATCTCTTCGACCATCTGGGGGCGATGGACCACGTCGCCTTCACCGGCTCGGCCGTTACCGGTCACAAGATCCGCGGCCATGCCTCGATGCTGCAGAAGCAGGTGCGGGTCAATATCGAGGCGGACTCGATCAACTCCGCCGTCTTGGGGCCGGACGTCGAGGAGGATTCTGAGACCTGGGATCTCTTCGTCTCCATGGTCAGTGGCGAGATCACGCAGAAGGCCGGTCAGAAGTGCACGGCGATCCGGCGCATTTTCGTGCCCGAAAAGATCAAAGGGGCCGTCTGCGAAGCTCTGGCGGAGCGCCTGCAAAAGGTCAAGGTGGGCGATCCGGCCGATGACGATGTGCGCATGGGGCCGGTGGCGAGTCAGTCTCAGGACGATGAGGTCCGCAGCGGCATGCAGCTGCTTCTGCAGCATGCCCGGGCGGTCTGTGGCGGCCCCGAGCCGCTTCGGGACAAGGGCTACTTCTTTGCGCCAACCCTGCTTGAGGCCGCCAATGCCAAGACGGATCTTCTGCACTCGCTCGAGGTCTTTGGGCCCTGCTCGACGGTGATCCCGTATTCGGGTGAGTCGGCCGAGGCGGTGTCACTCGTCAACCGTGGCGGGGGTAGCCTGGTGTCGAGCCTCTACTCCGATGACAAGGCATGGAGCGCCGAAATGATCCTGGGCATTTCGCCCTGGCACGGCCGGGTGTGGATTGGCTCAGAAAAGGTCGCTGGCAAGGCCACGCCCCCCGGCGCAGTGCTGCCGATGTCGGTGCACGGCGGCCCCGGTCGCGCCGGTGGGGGCGAAGAGCTCGGTGGCCTGCGTGGTCTTGCCTTCTACATGCAGCGCAGCTCGCTCCAAGGAGACCAAGGTCTCCTCGCTCGCGAGTTTGGTCTCGCAAAGAATGCCGACTGAAATGCTCCGGTGGGGGCGGCCATGGGCCAGCTCTTCGATGCAAGGGGGAGCTTGGCAGCCGCCCAAAAAGCTGCTGCGCCAATTGCCGCTCTCCGTGCAACCAGGCCTCCCCTTGGCCCTATCTAGTCCTGGAATAAGCGATAGATGAGCCTCCGTCTGATCCGAGCCGCTTCTGCTCCGTCGCGGCGGTTCGGATCGGACGAAGGCAGGCAAGAGAGGGCCTTTC
>PDSF01000035.1 GCA_002748355.1 Planctomycetota bacterium
TCGGGGGCCGCGTGAGGATCCTTACTCAGGCGACAACTACCTTGACACCTACCGCAGGGGAAGCGTGCCATTGAGGGTATCGAATGGTCCGGTATCTCGATCTCGTGTTGCTGGGTCCCATCGAGGTTCAGTTCTTCACGGCTGAATCGTATCTCTTCGCCCTTGCCCTCGATCTTCAGACCTGCGCCGCGCCGGAACTCTGCGTGGAGGACCCCATTGACCCTGGAGATTTTGAGTTCAGCGAACTTCGGTGACTCTGCCGGCTGCGCCCCCTCGCCCTTGCCTGCACCAAAGACGCTTGGATCCTGCTCCAGTCGGGCCGAGCGCACGCGCATAAGCCTGTCGAACACGATGTGCTGGAAACGGTCCTCGCTCGGATCCTCCAGCTCGAGAAGGGTCACTCCCGAGGAGCTCTGCAGGAGGAGGCATCCCTGCCGAGCCCTGCGGATAACGATCCCGTTCTCGCAGCCGAGCGTGATGATCGCAGCCTTGTTGAGAGCACCGATATCAACGACATGGTCACGCACGAACTGCACCGGGTCATCCTGAGGGATCAGGTCCACGAGAAAGCGCGCGTTGTGCTTGACGCCTGCGCAGGCCAGGATGAGGGACGAGAGGTCCAGTTGACTAAGCCGATGCCTAGGGCTGGTCAGAACTTCCTTGTCAGAGGCGTTGGTCAGGACGAAAAGGCCGCGCTCCCGCATCTTCTGGATCGTGGGGTTGCGAAGCCCCATGAACCTGTGGTCTGGGAAGATCACGATGGAGGTGTCCTTGCCGATGCCGATCTCGTCGAGATGCCGAAACAGCTGGCCGATCCAGTGATCCACGGCCGAGGCCATGAACTCAAGTTCGTTGGATTGCTCAGGGAGCCGGCCGCGCATCCTCTCGTCGTAGATGCCGTTGGGGAAGTGCGTGGAGATCGTCGAGGCAACGATGCAGAACGGCTTACCCGAGCGCGCCCGCTCGTCGACGAGCCCACGGAGTTGAATGAAGAGATCCTTGTCGTGCAGACCCCAATTCGGCGAGTTCGCGGCTGGGTCATCCGAAACCTTCTGCACATCTAAGCCCAGGGCCGTCGCCAGGTCCTCGGTGCCCGCGAACCAAGGGAGACCAATCAGGTACTCGACCGAGTATCCCGCCCTGCGAAGGATGTCCGGGACAGTCGTGAGGCGACAGCCCTTGGTGTCCTTGAAGTTCGTCAGCGGCCCGCTGCCAAAGAACGCGGGCACGCCGGTCATGGCCAGGTAGAGCGAAGCCACCGTGAAGCCGCCTCCCGGACAGGATTCCAGGTCGCTGTAGCTGCCTTTTGCCCGGATCGCACGCAGCTGTGGGGTCAGATGCTCCAGGGGTGGGAGCAGGTAGCCTCGTTCGTAGGACTCCAACGAGAGGACGATGAGGTTCTTGCCCGGCTGCGCCTCGATTCTGTCCGGGAACACGTAGTCGTCGGGGTCAATGCCGAGCTGTGCCAGGGCTACCCGGATCGTCCTCGTCTCGACGGTCTGAATGCGCCAGGTGGTCCAGAGCTGCCTCAGGATGCCGCCGTTCAAGAGCATGATGCCGACGCTAACAAGGGATAGGAGCGAAAGGACATAGGCCCGCTTGCGGAGCCTGCTGAGGCGGCGTCCCGCAAGATGCAACGCTGCCCAGCCGATCAGCAGCCCGCTGGCGGTCAACACCCCCTCGAAGACGAACGAGCTGGCTACCGAGAGAGCATCCCCTAGATGTAGCAGGTGGAAGTAAAAGCGATGGTCGGCCACTTCGCCGAGTAGGAGCACAGCCAGGCATTGCATGGCCAGCAGCAGCGCCAGCAAGCCCGAGAGGACGATCGACAGCTTCTTGCTCCTCGTGCAGGCAAGCAAGGCCGCGAAGAGGGTAAACAAGCTCGCGAGTTGGAGGATTACCATGGTCTATGAGCTAGTGGCTTCGACACCAAGCCGGCAGTCCACCGGCGTCTTCGATGCCCTCTCCGGCGCCCAGCACGATGGCCCAGCATGCCGTGGTCCAGATGGGGCCCAGGCTCACGTCGGTATTGCTTTGCATGTTCAGCGACTCATGCCAAGGGCGCGGATGCAGACTGCCATCGGGAGCCCGCGCGAGAATGAAGCTTGGCAGCATCGCCTTCCAGAAGCGCTTGCTGCTCGATTTGCCAGAGGCCTTCGCGGCAAGCCCTGCCAGCAAGATGTGCTGCATCAGGGTCGCATGCCCACCAAGAGCATCCGCAACATGACTCTTCACATAGGAGCCCATGGCCCTGACGAAACGATTTCGGCCCTTGCCGCAAGCAACGGCCCCTAGCCAGGCACCGGCGCTGCGGCCGATATTGCCCCGGCCCTGCTGACCGTTCTTTGTCGAATAACCAACGCCACCGCCGGCCGACGACTTCTCACAGTATTTCAATAGCTTGTCGACACAGTCCATCTCGACCTCGCAGCCCGCCTGCTTGGCGAGTCCGATACTGGAGAGGACGAATCCAGCCATGATATTGAGCTCGAGATAACCCAGGGCATTCGGGCCGCCCGGGCCGTGGGCGTAGCCGCCACTGACTTCCTGGCGCGCAGCCAATTCCTTGGCAATCCGGCCAAGCTCCTGCTTGGTTTCCTCCCGGGGCGAGACATGCTGCAGCTCACCGAGAAAGATCCCGGCATGGGCATAGGCCCAGGTGCTTTGATCCCAGTTCGCTCCTCCGGGGCGCCGGCCGTCCAAAGGGCTCTTGGCACCGAGGGCGCTTGTTACAAAGTCTAAGGCAGCCTGCAGGTTCTTTGCCTGCGGTCCCCTATCGAGGCTACTGCCGCCCGAGAGCCAGGCGAGCCCAGCCAGGCTGGTCATGACTACCGCGCCGTTATTCCCCCCAAGGGTCGGTCGAAATCCGCCATTCTCTGCCTGCTGCTGGGCCAGCCACTTCAGGGCATCCTTGAGGATCCTCTCACGAGCTTTTCCCTGTTCGGGCTTGGAGTAGCTCTTATCGACAAAGGGAATCTCCGCGGTCAGCGTCAGCAGCTCCTTGCCCCTCTCGACCATAAGATCGATCTTCTGCTTCCCCTTGCGCGATTCGGCGCGGAGCAGGGCTTTGCTCAGGGGCGCAAAGCAGCCGCCTTTGAAGCGTCGACGCCCGAGCCCCACCAGCACATCGCCGAGCTTCAGGCCAGCGCGCATCGCCGGACCATCCGGATATAGGGCTCGAATCAGAAGTCGCTCCGGGCCGACATCCTTCTCCGGCCGCGGCGCTGCCCGAAAGCGCCGCTGACCGCCGGTTCGGCGTGGCTCGGGTTCGGGCCGATTCGCGTCCCAGGCCTTGGCTCCGAGCACCCCGAGGTTATAGAGGTCGCGCTTATCCAGGCTGGCCATCGGCCCCTCGCCCCTGGAGACGCCGAAGGGCCAACCATGCTGCCCCCCCTTGGAAACGGTGTCCTGGGCCAGCAGCGTGGCTCCGCCCAGCAAAGGGAGGAGAACCCAGACCAGCGCTCGCAAGGGCAGCCTCACGCTGCACCCTCCAGTTTCTGCTGAATGACCGTGCAGAGGTCGCGAAGAGCATGCTCTTCGGACTCTCCTGTCTTCAGATCCTTGAGCTGGAAGCTCTCCGAGGCCCACTCGTCGTCGCCGACCAATACTGCCAGGCGAAAGCCGCGTTTATCGGCGTATTTGAGCTGCTGGCCCAGCCGCTTGGGCTCGGGATAAAACTCACAGCCGATGCCGGCGCGGCGCAGCTGCTGCACCAGGGCGATATATTGTTCTCCCTGTTCCTTAGCGAAGAAGGGCACGAAAACTGGCGCGGTGCTGCCACTTTTCTGCAGCAGCCCCAGCTCTTCGAGCCCAGCAAGCAGGCGATCGAGACCGAGCGAGGCGCCGATCCCCGGCAACTCTTCCTTGCTGTAGAGCGAGGCCAAGTCGTCATAGCGACCGCCCGAGCAAACGCTGCCGAGTCCCGGTAGATCGCTGAGGAAGCTCTCGTAGATGGTGCCGGTGTAATAGTCGAGTCCGCGGGCGATAGAGAGGTCGAGGACCAGGCGCGGCGCCTCCAGGCCGCCCGCGGCCAGTCCGGCCAGGATCTCGCGCAGCTGAGCGATGCCCTCTCGTCCGCGCTCGCTGCCCTGGACAGCAAGCTCGGCCTTGGCCAAAAGCTCAGATCCTTGGCCCGAGAGCCCGGCAAAATCGAGCACGGCCTTGCTCTGCGCTTCGCTGGCTCCGGCCGTCTCGGCCATCTCCGCCGCCACCTTCTCGCGGCCGATTTTGCCGAGCTTGTCGAGGGCCCGCAGCATTTCCGCGGTCTTCTCCTCGAGCCCGAGCGTCTCCAGCAAACCGGCAAGAACCTGACGGTGGTTGATGCGGATTTCAAAACGCTCGACTCCAAGGCGCCGTAGCAGGGCATCAATGACCAGGCCGATCTCGATGTCGCTGTAGAGGCTGCGGGTGCCGATCGTGTCGAAGTCGCACTGCATAAACTCGCGATAACGACCACGCTGGACATTTTCCCCGCGCCAAACGGTCCCCATGTGATATCGCTTGAAGGGCTTTCCCAGCTGGCCGATGTGTTGGGCGGCAAAACGCGCGAAGGGAACGGTCAAATCGAAGCGCATGGCGACGTCGCGCTTGCCTCGATCCTGAAAGCGATACAGTTCCTTCTCGGTGTCGCCGCCGCCCTTTCCGAGCAAGATCTCCGCCAACTCCAGCGAGGGCAGGTCGATCGGCACGAAACCAAAGCTGCGGAAGACTTCTCTTGCCGCTGCGATCAGCTCTTCCCGCGGGAGCGCTTGCTTGGGAAGGAAGTCGCGGAAGCCCTTCAGGGTGCGGGGCTGGATCAGGTTGCCTTTGCTCATAACTCGTCTCCGAGCAGAAACATACTAGCGAGCCGATCCATGACCGCCACTCGCGCGAGCTGCGAGGCAGCCTGCTAGACTCTCGCCCATGGCAGAGAACAAGCTTCCATCCGGGCGAACCATTCGCGAGTGCATCCTCCAGCTCAGCTCCCCCAAGGGCGTGCAACGCCTTGCTGCAGTCACCGAACTCATCGCCGAGGGCGAAGCTCTGCTTCCGGCCATCGTCGATGAGATGCAGGGCGAGGAGTCAGAACTCATGCGCACGCCTTGGGGCGAGGCTTTGCTACAGATCGTCTACGCCCAGCACTGGGAGGCCCATCGCGAACTCTTGCAGGAGGCCTTTTTCCAGGGCTACGCACGGGTGCACCGCAATCACTTCGAGATGCGTCCAGGCGACTCCCTCGGCTTTCTCTGCATGTGCCTCAATGCCCCCGAGTGGAAGGTCCGCGAGGAAGCGGCTCACACCCTGATGGCCATCGGCGCCGCTGCCCAGGCCGTGCTACCACAGCTGCACTCTGCCGCCGAAGCAGAAGAGCACGAGGAAGCCAAGAAGACCATGCAACTGGCGCTATCCAAGATCCAAGCCGCATGCGCTGGGCAATAAGCGGTAGCGCCTACCCCGTAGCTAGGGCAGGCACCGGGTCCTTGGCGACGATCTGCCCTTGGGCGTTCTGCTCTAGTCCGGCCACCGCATACTGCGGATCATGGGAAAAGAACAGGCGCCCACCGCGCTCGATTAGATCACGGAGCAAGGCGGCTTTTTCATCGATGAGGAGTTCGGGGAACCGGTCGTAGCCCATCGTGATCCCTTTGCGCACCCAGGCGATACCGGGCACCAGGTCCCCGGCATAGACCAGAGGTCCATCCGGCGTCGCCATCTCGCACAGCAACTGGCCAGGGGTATGCCCATGGCTCAGGTGGAAACGATACGCCTCGCCTAGTCGGCTGCTTTGCGGACCGATCACCAAGTCCAAACGCCCACTCGCCTCGAGGAGCTCCTGGATACGGGGAATAAAGCTAGCACGGTCGCGCGGATGTGGCGCGAGCGCCCGCTCCCAAGCCTCCTTGCCGACGAGGAAACTCGCCTTCGGAAACAAGAGTTCAGACTCCTCGCCCTCTCTCCAGCCACTCAGCAGCCCACCGGCATGGTCAAAGTGCAGGTGCGACAAGACGACGATATCGATATCTGAGTCACTCAGCCCCAGCTCCGCCAGCCGCTTGAGCAAGATGTGCTCCTCTTCCTGGACTCCGAAGCGCTCCTTCATTTCTGGGGAAAAAAAACTGCCAATGCCGGTCTCGAAGAGGATGCGCCGGCCGCTCGCCTCCTCTACGAGGAGGCAGCGACAGGCCAGCTCAATGCGATTATTATCATCGCTGGGCAGCAAACGGCGCCAAAAGGCCTTCGGTGCGTTGCCAAACATGGCGCCGCCATCGAGCTTTTGGCGATTACCGAGCAAGGAATAGAGTTTCATCGCAGGCCTTCTTTCATAGCGAGCGCCATAAGCACCGCAGCACTCACAGGGTGATGACCTTGTCCGCCATCGCCATCTCTCGAAGGATCTCATCCATATTGGAGACGGTGCCGGTCTTCAGTTCGAGCCCCAAGTGCTCAAGGCAGGTGCCGCAGGCCAAGACATCGATGCCATGCTCTTCCAACTGATGGAAGTCGCCGATGAAGGGCGAATCACCACAAAGGAGCTGCACTCCGCTGTTGAAGAGCACGATCGCTTCGAGCCCTTTCACCGCGCCGTGCAATTTCCGCAGGCAGGCACCAAGGATTTTGTAACCGAGTTCTGGGTCCCCGTGGCCCATGCCGTTTTCTCGCAAGACGACGACGGTTCGCATATGCGTGTTCCTATCTCGGCCGCCGCTGGCAGGCGGGCGAAGAAGCTGAAGGAAGCCCCGACCTGGCCCAAGCTCCCCGTCTACCACTGAGGAGAAGAGGCCAAGGCGCCGGTCGCAAGTGAAAGACGGTACTCTGCGGCTGCGCGAATGCTGCAATACTCTGCTAGTTTCCAGAGCATGTTTTCCCGCATTTTTCTGCTCCTCCTCCCGCTTCTCCTCTTCTCCTGCCAGATGAGCCGCCCCGCTCATCGCCCAGGGCCAGCGCAGCTGCAAGCTCGGCTCATGGAAGCAGTGAAGGATTTCCGCGGCCGCGTCGGCTTCTACGTCGAGCACTTGGGCAGTGGCGAGAAGGCCGAGTTCTGTGCCGACGATCTCTTTCCCACGGCCTCGATGATCAAGGTGCCGATCCTAGTCACCCTTTTTGACGCCATCGAAGCGGGGCGGGTCGACTACGAGGCGGAACTGCAGTACGAGGCCTCCCGCCTTTATCCCGGCAACGACCTACTCGGCAGCTTCCGAGACGGAGAGAGCATCAGCATTCCCAAGCTCATCCTGCTGATGGAAACGCTGAGCGACAATACCGCCAGCCTCTGGCTACAAGAGCTGGCCGGCACCGGCACCGCCATCAACGCCTGGCTGGCAGCTCATGGCTTCGAGAAAATCCGCATGAATAGCCGCACCCCGGGGCGGAAACCCGACTGGGAGCGCTATGGCTGGGGTCAGTGCAGCCCGCGCGAAATGGCCGGCCTACTCCGAATGATCCGTGAGGGCAAAGCCGGCACGGCATGGGCGAGTTATCGCATGCGTCGGGCCCTGGCTCGTAGCTTCTGGGATGGACGTGCGCTGGCTGCGATCCCCCCCGAATACGAAGTTCTCTCCAAGCAGGGCGCCGTTTCGGATTCGCGCTCAGAGGTCATCCTCGTCCATGCTCCAGGCGGTGATTACGTCGCCTGCTTCACCACCGACGATCAGGCGGACCGCTCCTGGCGCAAAGACAACGAAGGCTACGTACTTTTGCGGAAACTGTCGCGAATCTGCTGGCAGCATTTCGAAGCAGGGCATCCCTGGTCGCGACCGATTAGCACTGCGAGCAAGGTCTCCCCGTAAGGAGGCCCGGGCAATTGCGCAGTTTGCCCCGGGGGGGCCACCGGCGCCGCACTCTTATCCTCCCTACCCGGCGTATTCGGCGTGCGCCGCTGCCGAAGTCTGCGCTGCTCTAGGGGGCACACGACGAGACCCCCCAGCCTTCAAGATCACAAATGGCTTCGACCCAGGCTCAGGCTCGCGGTCGAAGAACCCAGAGCTGCATCCGTCAGGAGAGGGATACCGTGTCGTTCCAAGAGGAATACCAGAAGAAGCTGATGACTGCGGAGCAGGCCATCGGTTTGATCGAGAACGGCGACAACATTGTTAAGGCAATGGCCGTCTGCGAACCCCCGGCACTGCTCAAGGCACTCGCCGACCGGGTCGAGGCCAACGATCTCCGCGATCTCACGGTCTACTATTATCACTCGCTCGAATACGCAGCTAATACCATCCTGCGTTACGAGCTCCTAGACCGGATTCATCTCAAATGCGGCTTTTACCACACAGTAGAACGCGAACTGGCCAAGCGGGGCCGCGAAGAAGGTAGGAAGCTCTTTGAGTTCCTGCCCAACTCCTTTGGCGAATTCCCGCACATGCTGCGCAGCGAAAAGCTGCACATTGACGCCACGATCCTAACTGTCAGCCCGATGGATAAGGCCGGCTTCTTTAGCTTCGGCGTCAACCACGACTACGGCCCGGCGGCTTGCCGCACCAGTAAGAAGGTGTTGGTCGAGGTCAACGAAAACATGCCCCGCATCAATGGGCGCACCCTGCTTCACGTCTCCGAGGTCGACGCGATTGTGGAAAACCACGTCCCGCTCCTCGAGATCAACAGCGATAAGAATCTGCCCGAAGCCCAGGCCATCGCTCGCAATATCGTGGAGCTGATCCCGGACGGCGCGACTCTGCAAATGGGCGTAGGCGCGATTCCCGACCGGGTCTGCGCCTTCCTCGAAGAGCACAACGAGCTGGGTATCCACAGTGAGTGCCTGACCGCTGGCCTCGTGCACCTGGCGAAGCTCGGTGTTGCTAACGGCGCCCGCAAGACCCTGCACAACCGCAAGGCCATCTTCAGCTTCACCTGGGGCAACAAGGAGCACTACGACTTCCTCGACGACAACCTCTACTTCGAGGCCCACCCCACCGACTACGTGATCAACCCCGGCATTATCGAGAAGAACGACAACTTCATCTCGGTCAACAGCCTCCTCGAGATCGACCTTCTCGGTCAGGTGAACTCGGAAGCCATCGGGCACCAGCAGTTCACGGCGACGGGCGGCCAGCTCGACTTCGTCCGTGGCTCCCAGCGTAGTAAGGGCGGCAAGTCGATCCTGGCCTTCACCTCAACGGCCGGACGCGGCAAGTTCAGCCGCATCGTGCCGACGCTCAACGGCCCGGTGACCGACACCCGACTCGACGTCCAATACGTGATCACCGAACACGGCATCGCCAACCTCAAGGGCATGACCAGCACCGAACGCGCCAATACTCTGATTTCGCTGGCCGACCCCAAGTTCCGCGACGAACTAACCCACGCCGCGCGCCAGATGTACCTGGTCTGAGTTCGTTCTGCCTTGCGGGGGGGCTGGCCATGTAGCCAGCCTCTCCCGCAAGCGAGCCTAGCCGAACGAGCCCCCCTATTCCCGCCTAGCGAAGGACCTGGCCCACATCAGCCCAGCGGCGATTCGACGCTCCTGCCTTTGCTGCAAACCGAGCTGCTCCAGATAAGGCCCAGGGTCCTCAAGCTCCCGCACCTGGAGCCCGGTCGCCAAGCCAAAGCAGCTATAGAGCAGGCGCAGCCACAGGCGGCTGCGAAGAGCGGCCAGACCGCTGCTAGCCTGGCGGAAATCGCTCACCAACAGCCGGGCCCCGGGCGCCAGCCAAGAATCGATGCGCCTCAGCAGACGCGCCAAGTCTTCCCCAGCAAAGCTATCGAGGAAGAAGCAGCAGACGACGGCTTGATAGCTCGGCCGCTGTGGAGCAATCGTTAGCGCATCCCCAACGCTCCAGCGCAGTCGCTGCGCATCCGTAGCCCCTACCCGCCTTCGCGCCCTTGCCAGCATCCGCTCACTGGCATCCAGCACTTCGATCTCTAGCTGCGGCCGCTGACGAAGCAATAGCTGCAGAAAGGCGCCGGGTCCCTCGCCAAGAAGTAGGACATGCCCGGTCTCCGGTAGCTCCGCGAGCAGCGCCTTTCGGCAACGCTGCATGGCCCCCAAAAACACCAGGTTTTCCAGCAGGCCATACAACGGTGCCAGCTTCGCGTAGGCGTCCACTTAGCTAAAGGCCAGGAAGGCCATCGCAGTCCCGTAAAGCGGTAGATCGGCCAGGATCACGCTACTCCGACAGGGGCCGAGACGAAGAAAGAGGAAGAACTCAAGGGCAGCCGCCGTCATAAGCTCAGCCCGAAAAGGAGTCTCGGTGATGACTACGGCGATCAAGACTCCAAGCAAAAACAAGAGATCTGTCCGCAAAGACGGGGGCAAAAAACGAGCGGTCGAGGCGATACCCAGGGCCTGATCCAGATCGCGTTCGGCAAAAGAGACGGCGTGGGCGTTCGCGGCGCAAAGCAGAGCAAAGAGGAAAAGCCCCGGCTCCATTCGTTGCTCGGCGGGCAGTAAGAATCCCAAGGCCAAGGCGAAGAAGAGCCCAATCATGAACTCGCGAGCCAGAAGGACGCGAAAAACCCGGGGAAAGACATGAGCCAGGGCCAGGTAAGCCAAAAGCAGGGCCCCCAGGAGAAGGGCATCGAACAATCGTTCCGAGGGAAGGATCTGGATAGCCTTATACACCGAGAACGATATACATATTCCGAGCATCGCAAGCACAACGAGGGGTGCTTCCCGCGCCACGAAATACCGGATCGGCAGCTCGACCCCCTTGGGCGATCGTCTGGAATCGACCCATCGATCGCCGAGATAAACGCTCAAGGTCACCGTTGCCAGCAAGAGAGCCTCAAAAGTCCCCCCTCCAAAGAGACAAAGCCAGATTCCGGCGACGAGGGCGGCATCGAGGGACAAAGCGTGGGCCAGCAGAGGCAGGGTGAAGAAAGGTCCTAGGGCGTAGCCGGGCCTTTGCTCTTGTCCTTGCCCTGACTCTGGCTCTTGCTCCGGGCTCGCCTCAGGCGCTCCGCTTGCTTGTTCAGTTTCTGCTGCCACTGTTCACGCACCCACCCTATTCCGCACTCGAACAGGCGAGCCTGCGCGAGTTCGAATTCGCGCTGCGCCGCGTCATAATCACGAGTTAGAGTACGGTGAATATGTATTCGTTCGAGACTGGCCTCGAGAAAGCATTTATCCCTGGGATCCGAGCGAGCCACTTCGAGCACTTCGAGGGCAGAACCGGGGTCCTTAGCGCGGCGAAGCATCGTGGCATATTCGACAGCGCAGCTCCGGCGTAGCTCCCTATCGAGCTGGGTCCAGGCCTTGGCCCAATAGGAGAGGGCGCGCTCATCCTTGCGCTTGTGCAGGCAACGAGCCAAGAGCAGCGCAGCTTCGGCTTCACAGGACGAGGCCCGGCAGAGCCTGCCCAGCTGCGCTGCCAGCGTAAGCAGCGAGAGCACATCGTCGCGATGGTGGGCGAAGACTCCTTCGAGGAGGTGCGGCTGTCCCCGCTGATAGGCGAACCAAGCAGCCGGCGCCTCGCTGCCGGGCAAGTCCTGCTCACGCTCGACCCCGGCAACCAGGCCTTCCATGGTGCGGAGCTTGCCGTCCTCGGCTCCGCGCGGCTGCAGCCGGCGACACAGCCAATACAAATCCAGGTGCGGGAGATCGAGGAAGGGGCTGCTTCGCCGCCAGTAGGCAAAGCGCTCATGCAAGCGGTGCCGATCGAAGCTCTTACCGAAGAAGCTGACCATTCCCGAGCAGCCCACGAGTCGCTGAGCGCAGGCTTCGAGCAAAGCCGGCTCTTCCTTCGGATCACGCAAGAAGCCCTGCCAGAGCACAAAGCGATCGGCTTCGAAACGGCCGAGCCCGATCAGGAAGACCTGAGTTCCGGCCCCCGCCCGGAGTCCCGTGGTCTCGATGTCGACGAAGACCGCGTCGTGAAGCGAGAACTGAGCAAGGGCCTCATCCTGGGCAAGCAAGTCCCAGCCATACCGCGGCGGTTCAAGAGCGGCTCCGAGCGCCAGCGCCCCATGCCGGTAATCGAGTGGATAGTCCTGAATGCGGGCGGCAAAGCACCCGTGAGCATTCTCTTCGATCTGCAGCCCAGTGGGGTCGCCGGCACGGCCGCCTTCCCGAATCACGGCACGGGCTCGGTGCTTACCAAGTTTGCGCCCGATCATTTCCCTGGCCTGACGCCGGAGCGCAGTGATTTTTGACGGAGCATCCTCTCGGCGCTGCCGTCGCAACTTGTCGCGGAAGCCCCCGCTCACACCTCGTCCTGCTGCTGGCGCTCTTCGACGAGACGCGGCGCCTCTCCCCCGAGCATGTGTTCGAGCAGCGCTCGTACATGAGCCTTGCCGCTGGGACCGACTTCGGCCCGGGTTCCGACACAGGCGGGGCAGCCAACTTCGCAGTCACAGCCGGCAACGACCGCATGGGCGGCATCCAGCAGCGCTCGGTGTTCCTCGAAGAGGATCTGCCCCAGACCTACCCCCCCCATGACCCGGTCCCACATCCAAATCGTCGGGCAGTCGAAGTGCGGGCCCTTGATCTGAGAGCTAAGGCCGAGATCACTCGGCTGACAGCGGACAAGCAGGGGCGCGACCCGGCGCAGCAAACGCCCGAGGGCGCGCCAGGCTGCCGCATGCTCGCCGAGCTGCAGCTCCTCCGCCGAGCTGTTTGCGAGGAAGAGGGCGAAGCACTCCGTATCCACTTCCTCCGGAGGCAGATGGATCTCCCCCGCCCCCACGTTCTCACGGGTATAGAAGCGGATCTTCTTGAACAGCGTCGCCACGGTCGTGACGTGCACTTCGCCTCGGGCCACGCCGTAGTCGAGCCCTTGGCCAGAATCCTTTTCGCCTTCTCGCCAGCGCTCGTGCTGCTCTTCGATCTCCAGCACCCGCAGCTCCGTGGCCGTTTGTGCATCGGTAAAGTAATCGCTGTCGACCTTGCGGACGTAGGCACGGCGATTCTTGTAGTCGAAGCGCTCGCTGCGCCAAGTCTCCCCCTCGACCTGGTAGATGGCCCCCTCGTAGACCGTCTCGATCGAACTCTCGCGATCGGTTTCGCCGATGGCCTTGCCGCTATCGATATCGAGGATCAGTACGTTATCTGGCTCATTACCAATCAGCGTTACGTCCTGCGCCGGGTACGAATCCGCCATCCAGCGATACTCCCCCCCCTTGCGATGGAGAAAGCCCGACTCCTCTGCCAGGTAATCGAGGATCTCGCTGGCATGCCGCGCCGCTCCGTAGCTGACATCGGAGATCCTAGCCTCGCCCTCCTCGTCCTGAACTTCGAAGGGCAGCTCGAAGGCCGCGCACTTGAGCTGCTCGGAGAGGATGACCAGATTGTCGGGGTCGAGAGCGAGACGCTCGCGCGCGGCTCGGAACAGGCTCTGCGGCTGCTGCGCCAAGTACTGGTCCATGGGATCGCTGCGCGCGATCTGCACGACGAGGCTCTCCTGGCCACGGCGGCCGACCCGCCCCGCACGCTGCCAAAACGAGGCTTGGGTGCCCGGATAGCCGACCAGGACGCAGACATCGAGCTCGCCAATATCGACCCCCAGCTCGAGGGCATTGGTCGAGACGACGACCTTGACCGTACCCTTCTTCAAGCCCTCCTCGATCTCACGCCGGCGCTGTGGCAGGTAGCCGCCGCGATAACCGCGGATCTCGTCGGGATTCATGCCAAGCGAAGGCGCGGCTTCCTTGAGGTAACGGGTCAAGACTTCGACCGCCGTGCGCCGGCGACAAAAGAAGATGGTCTGGTGTTTGGGACAGGCGAGGTGCCTGGCGAGTGCGCGAGCTTCCTCCAAGGCATTGGCGCGCAGCCCCGCCTGTGGATGCACGATGGGCGGGTTGTAAACCGCGAAGTAACGCGCCCCAGCCGGAGAACCGTCTTCGTCGATGACCGTCACCTCACGGCCAAAGAGCTTGCGAGCATGCTCTCCGGCATCGCGAAGCGTCGCGGAGCTAGCCAGAAAACGCGGCTTGGCCCCATAGTGATCGGCGATGCGCAGCAGCCGCCGCAATACGTTGGCGACACTAGAGCCAAAGACGCCGGCCAGGGTATGCAGCTCGTCGACGACGATGTAGCGCAGCTCGCGAAAGAGGCTGGCCCACTTGACGTGGTTGGGCAGTATGCCTTGGTGAAGCATCCAAGGGTTGCTCAGCACCAAGTGCCCGTTATCACGCAGGCTGCGACGCACTGCCGGCGGGGTGTCCCCGTCGTAGGTACAAGCCTGCACCTCGGCAAAGAGAGGATCCACCTCCTTAGCGGCGAGCAGCAGGCGCTCAAGCCCGAGGTTCTGGTCCTGAGACAGGGCCTTGGTCGGGAAGAGCAGCAGCGCCCGCGCCGCGCCCTTGCTCTCGAGCAAGCTCTGCAGAATGGGTAGGGTGTAGCAGACGGTCTTGCCCGATGCTGTCGGGGTCGACACCAGGACATCCTCTCCTCGCAGCGCCGCCTCGATCGCCGCCCGCTGATGGGTGTAGAGTTCTTCGATACCACGGCTCTTCAGCACCGCCTGCAGCCTCGGGTCAAGACCCTGCGGCAGCCCTGAAAACTGCCCGGGCCGCGCCGCTTCGACATGCCAGGCACGGATGCGCCCAGCCAGCTCAGCATCCTCTTTCATGCCGCGCACGATGTCGGCGACGCGCCAGCTTCCCCGTGCACGCCGGGCACCACCCACCTGAAGATTCGCCCCCGCAGCACCCCGCGCCTGGCCTTTTGGCTCCGGCGACATTCCATCATCCATGGCTACCCCTCCCGAGGCAGCGGAGTCTAGCAGAGCCTGGCAGTGCTCGCGCCCTCTCAGAACGCCGAGAGCAGCCCCAGCAACGCTCGTGCCCTAGGCCTCAGCCCAGCTCGTCCGTTGCCACGTGGTATCTGGGGTCTTCGATCACGTTGACCTCCACCATGTTCCCCGCCTTGTGCAGAAGCTTGCGGCACTCGGGGCTCAGATGGCGCAGGTGCAGGGTCTTGCCCGCATGCAAAAAGCGCTCGGCAAGGGTATCGATGGCCTCGATCGCAGAGTGGTCAGAGACGCGAGCGTATTCGAAGTCGATCACGACATCCTCGGGGTCGTTCTTCGGATCGAAGAGTTCGAGAAAGCTCTTCACCGAGCCAAAGAACAGCGGGCCACGCAGGGAGTAGACCTTGCTGCCCCCCGGCAGCGTCTCTGTAAGCACATGGATGACCTTGGCGTGCTTCCAAGCGAAGACCAGGGCCGAGACGATGACGCCAACGAAGACCGCGACCGCCAAGTCCGTCAGCACGGTCACGCCCGAAACCAAGATGAGGATGAAGGCGTCGCTGACCGGAATCTTGCGCAGCACCCGGATACTCGTCCACTCGAAGGTGCCGAGCACCACCATGAACATCACGCCAACCAAGGCGGCGACGGGCACCACCTCGATCAGCGGCGAGGCGACGAGGACAAAGGCCAGCAAAACGACGGCCGCCGTAATCCCCGAGAGGCGCTCTCGCCCCCCCGATTGGATATTGATCATGCTCTGGCCGATCATCGCGCAGCCGCCCATGGCCCCGAAGAAGCCGCAGGTGACATTGGCCGCCCCCTGGGCCACGCACTCCTTATTGCCGCGGCCGCGAGTCTCGGTCAGCTCGTCGACCAGGGTCAGGGTGAGCAGCGATTCGATGAGCCCGACCGCCGCGAGGATGATGCCGAAGGGCAAGATGATGCGGATCGACTCGAGGTTGAAGGGCACGGCCGGCACGTGGAATTCCGGCAAGCCACCGGCGAGCGAAGCCTCCGGATTCCCTGACATGTTGCGCAGGTAATCCAAGATGGTCGGAGTCTCGAGCCGGAGTCCCAGCGTCAACAAGGTCACCACGACGATCGCCGCCAGCGCCGCCGGGACCGCGCGGGTGAGCCTCGGCAATAAGATCATGATCGCCATGGTCAGCCCAGCGAGACCCAGCATGGTCCAGATCTCCTGACTCGGCATCCATTGCCGCTGGCCAGCGGCATCCAAGGTCTGAAACTGCCCGAGCTGCGAGAGCAGGATCACGATCGCCAGCCCATTCACGAAGCCCAGCATCACCGGATGCGGCACCATGCGGATGAACTTCCCCAGCCGCAGCAGCCCAGCGAGGATTTGGATCACCCCCATCAGCACCAAGGCAGCGAACATGTACTCGATCCCGTGCTCGGCTACCAGAGCCACCAGGACAACGGCAATCGCTCCGGTCGCCCCCGAGATCATCCCCGGCCGGCCCCCGAAGAGGGCGGTAATCAGCCCCAGAAAGAAGGCCGCGTAGAGCCCGACCAGCGGGTCCACTCCCGCCACGAAGGCAAAGGCAATGGCTTCGGGCACAAGGGCCAGGGCAACGGTGAGCCCTGAGAGCAGCTCGCTCCGAAGACTGGAATCAGGATGCGGTGTCAGATCGAACATGCAGGCAGCCGGGGCTCGCGAAAAAATGGCGAGGCAGGGTAGCGAGCCGGTCGCGGCTTCTCATCGTCAATCTCGAAGCGACCATCGCAAAGCGACCCTAAGCGGCTGCCGAAGGAAGGAGGCCGGCAAGCCGGCCATCCCTCCTCAGGATCAAGCTTGGAAACGGCTAGTGCGGCTCAGGGACGGCCGCCCAAGCGCAGGCTCGCCGCCGCGCTCGTGACCAGACCAAAGGAGTTGGCCTTGTTGTCGAAGAGGAGCCACTGCTGGTAATAACGCGTGCCCATCAGGTCCTTGGCATTTGGGATCACGAAGGGCACAGCCGCCACGCCAGCTGCCGAAGTCGCCGTCGGCAGCAGCAGCTCGCCGCTGCACAGAAGCCAGCAACCCTTGGCGCCCAAGGGGCTCAAGGAGAAGGGCAAGGGCAGCGTGTTGTAGCTGCTATCGCTGAAGCCCGTCCATGCGAGAACGGGGATCTGCGAAGCAGCAAAGCTCAGCTTCAGGTCATAGCTGCGGCCAATCTCGGGCAACGCGCTGCTCGCGATCTGCGGGACGGCACCCGGGCCGCCCTTACAATCAATGATGTAACTCCAGGACCGCGTCGTGAAACGGATCCAAGAGCCGCCGCTGCCGTTATTGCGCCAATAAGGCACAATGCTGCCACCCCATGCTGTCCCGACGGTAATCGTCGAGCTGTGGTTGCGGAAACCGATGAAGTAAAGCTGCTTGGCTGCAAGCTTGACGGTCTTGTTGAGGGTCGTCGCGTAGTGCTTGCTACTGGTACCGACAGACATCGTGCCGCTGGCGAGCATCTTGTCTGGTTGGCCCGATTGCGTCGAACTGTAGAGATACGTCGGCAGCGTGAGGGTCCCTTGCCCACGACTCTTCATCTTGAGACGGAAACCGCTGAGCTCGAGATTGCTCTGAGGGCGGAACTCAAGCAGGTAGGTGATGTTTGGGTATCCGCGGTTGCCACGCAGAGAACTCGTCTCATTGAGGGAGGCGCACTTGGAAGGCCGGAGGCCGGAACCGGCACAGCCCTTACCGAAGGTCACAAAGCTGCCCGGCTGCTTACTGTTCGGAGCCTCCATCCAAGCAAAACTGAAGTCCTGCTGGGTGCTGCCAAAGCTCTTGGCTCTGACCCGCAGGGTCAACTGCGTCGCGCTCTTGGTATAGACACGCAGCATCTCATAGAGATTTCGTGGTGTGTCACTCGAGGCAATAACGCTTTGGCCGTCGAGCACGTCCAGAGCCAGGTCGGACCACTGGGTCGAGCTAAGATTGCTGCGATGCCAGGCAATCGCGATCGCGTAGGTCTTCTTGGCCTTAACCGAGATCTTCTGGGTCCAGACCTTATTCTTGGTATCGAGCTTCGCCGTGCCGAACTGAGAGGCCGAGGCCAAGGCGAAGGCGCGGTCGTCTCTCAAATAGCCCATGCCATAGGCGTTACGGCTGTTGTAGGGCGCGCTCGGGTTCTGCTCGCTGATATCGAGAGTCGAAGCCAGAAGAATGGCCTTGGTCTCCAGGGCCGTCAGCTTGCTGAACTTGCCTCGTAGCACGGTCGCGGCCCCGCACACCTGCGGGCTCGCCATCGAAGTGCCCGAGCCGACATAAGTACCGGACTCGTTATCACGCCTGGCCATGACCGTCCGAACACCACAAGCAGCGATGTCCGGATAAAAACGCTGAGAGTCGCCGTAGAGGAAGCCGCGGGAGCTAAAGCTGGCAACTCGGTGACTGTCCGCCGAGACCGCTCCGACCGCGAGGCCGTTCACCGCCGACTGGCTCCCCCTGGTAGAAGATCTGCTATTGCCAGCTGCTACACAGACCATGATGTCCGCGTTCAGCACCGCCGAGTCGAGCGCCTTCTGGGCGATATCGAGGGGGTTGGGGCTGCCACCGTAGCTGAGGTTGGCGGCAACGATATTGTATTGAACCTTATCGCTGGCCATCTTCTGCCAGGCACTGGCCATCGTCGAGTTACTGCTGGAGCCACCGCTAACCCGGTTGGCAATCGCGTAACCAGCAATACCCGCCATGGGGGCGTGGCCATTGTCAGCCGCGCTCATGCCCCAGTTCGCGCCGGCCGCAATCGAGGCAACACCGGTGCCATGACCATGGGGGTCATCGGGCCCAAGCGCGCCGATCCTGCGGTTGACGAGTAAGCGGCTACCGCCGATGCCGCCGCCAGTCTTGTTCTGAGGATCACCATTGACGAAATAGGTTTTGTGCGGGCGACCGCTGCCACCAACGTCTTCGTCCTGTCCGGTATCCATGATCGCGGCCGTGACGCCGAGACCGACGGATTTGAGGCTTTGGTTTACGTAATCGGAGTTGTGGTTCTGCGCATTGGTAGCCTTCTTGATGACGATTTCGTGTAGCTCTTCGGGCTGGACGAAGGCGATACCCGGCAAGGCTCGCAGGTCACTTAGGCGTGCGAAGGGCAGCTGAACCAAGCAGGCGTTGACCAGCCACCACTGGGTGAGCATGGAGCCCCCGATTTTTTCCAAGGCCAGCTCGAAGGGCCTCTGCTCAGAGATGACCTTCTCCTCATAGCCTTCGATGATCCGCCGCACGGTCTGGGCATCGGCGCCATCCCGTACCGCCTGCCGAAAAGCCGTCAGGTCGAAGCTGCGTTTCTTGAAGTGAACGATCCAACGCTCGGTTCCAGGCACGGTCCCAGGCAAGCCATGTTCAGGGCTAGCTTGGAGGATCGGAGCCAAATCCTCGTCCTGGCCCGGAGCGTCCGACTGGGCTGTGGCGGAAAACGTCGACAAGACGCCCAGGAGGACGCCGAGAGAGAACTGCTTCATCAGAGACTCCGAACTAGCGGAAGGGCAGGCGAAAAGACGAGGAGCGGGAGAGAACCCGGGCACCAGTACGTCGATCCCTTGCCTAGACCATTTCGCTGTCTAAGTCACATAACTGAGACGTAACAGACTTGCCTATTCAGGCGTCTCGTTCCTAGACCGCGGCAGCGATCTGGAACTGACCATGAGAGGGCGCAGACAAGGGAGGGCGCGCCCGGGCCGCGAAGAGCGCGCAGCTTTCGCCCGGGCCTGCAAAGTACGACCAGAGCGCTATTGCCCGATCAAGACCTCGGCAGCGTTGCTAAAGGCCATGCCCAAGCGATTCGCGGCCGGAGCCAGCAACCAGCCCTGGTGGAAATAGCGTTGTCCGACCAAGCTGCTGTTATTGGGAAGCTGGAGCGGGAAGGACGCGGTGAATTTGGAGTTCACGACCGAAGACAGGGTGAACTCAGCCGAGCAAAGTACGCTACAGCCGGTCCCGCCGAGCGGAGTCAAATCAAAGGGCAAGGTCAGAGGGCCGAAGTTCTTCTTGCTGAAGCCGAGCGTCAGTATCACCGGCGCGTTGACCGAGCTGCTCCGGATGTCGATGTTGTAGCGGCCACCGGGCCGGGGAAGGCCGCTGCCGCGCAGCAGCGGCGCAACGCCACGGGGGCCACATGTCTGGCCAAAGCTCGCCAGCACCGGCGAAACCTTCTGGCATGAAAACAAGCGGAACTTCCAATCGTAGGCCTGGTAGGTCTTGGTCCAGGTCTTGCCGCCGTCGCGACTTACACAGTAACGCTGCCCCTGCTTGTTCCGTCTACTCGCAGAGGTTTGCGAACTGCGGCTGAACTCCATACCGATCCAATAATGGACCTTTGGCCTCAGGACGAGAGGACGGGCCAGATTGCCGCCTTGCCAGCTCACGCTGTTGTTTTGGGCAAAGCTGGCGCTTGCGAGCAACTTGCCCGGCCGCCCCGTCTTCGCATTCTCATCCCAGAGACTGAGCTTGCTCCTGCCCTGGCTCTTACCGGTGAAAATTTCCAAGCGCAACACCGCAACGGGCTTGGGCACTTGGAACTGCACACAAAGGACCAGCCCCCCTGAGGTAGCCGTATTGGCGAGATATGCGGCACCATCATTCATGGCAAAAGCCGGCTTGTTGCACTGGGCGCTCGCAAGCGCAGCGAGCAGAGATACGGCAAAGAGAGTGCGGAGCATGAGCTTGTCCTCAAGGGAAGGTGAGAGAGATGCGGAAGAGCCTAGCAGCTTTTGCAGCTCGCCTCGAAGGGATAGGCGGCTCAGCCTAGTCCAGAAAGCTTGCAGAGCCGGAGCCGAGCCCCTAGTTCTTCCTGCTCCAAGCAAAGCAGCAAGCCATAACCGTAATGAGGAAGCATGGGGCAGATCCGGGGACTTTGGCGCGACACGTGGTGGCTTTGGCTAGCGTTCACAGCGGCCTTCGTCCTCCTCACGATCTACGTGATGGCGGTGTATCTCATCTTCCTGCCCCTGATCCCCATCATTTTTCTTTACTTCGCCTTCGGTCGTTATGACGAGAAAGGCCAACGTAAAGAAAACCAGCACCGCTGAGAGGGGAGCATTCCTGCGAGTTCGATAACACTGCCAGTTCAGAGACACTGAACTGGCAGTGTTGCTGTACGGGCAGCGTTATCGAGTTCGACGGCAAGAAGGAAGTCCCCCCCGCTCACCGCTTCCCGGTCAGCACCACCATGCGTGAGATCTTGAAGAGCTGGGCCCCGTGTCCGGCCAAGTCCATGCCCTCGCCGCGAATCCCGATCTCCATGCCAACGAACTCCAAGAGATCGTAGCGGTCGCCCTCGACATCGAGCCAGGCCACCGTCTTCCCGCCCTTCGCCAGGCGATAGGCACTCGGGCCGTTACTGCCCGGGCGATACTGCAGCCAGCCGACGAGGGCAAAGCGACGCTTGGGTGAAAGGGTGCGAAGAGCTGCCGGTTGCGGCTCGGACTCAATGGGCTTGACCGGCTCGATCAAAGCGATCACCGCCTCCATGCGCAGCTCGATCTCATTGAGCGAATCCAGCAGCTTCTTGGCCTGAGTCTTTTGGCTCTCTGTCGCGAGCTCGATGCCATCAAGCTCGGTAAGCAGCTCGTTGGCACGCTTCTTCGCGTCTTCGAGTACGGGTAAATACGCCTTGACCTCGGCCCCCTGCTTGCGTTCTGCCCCCTTCAGTACCACCTTCTGCAGCTGGCGGAACTCGGCGAAGAGCGAACGCTGCTTTTGCTTCCAAGTATTGAGGAGGGCACGCTGGCGGCGCTCCTCGGCGATACGCTCTTGAGCCTCTCTCCAGCGCGCTTCCTGAGCCGCGATCTGCGCCTTAGCACCCGCGTGCAGCGACTCATCGGGAATACGATCGATCAAGCTTGGAAGCTTCGCCGCCTTGGGGTCGACCGCCAAGAGCTTGCCGGCCTCTTCGATCAAGCTCGTCGGCACAAAGGCCCCCACTTCGTGATCGCTGAGCACCTTCACCCAGGACTCGGAGAGCTTCCTCCCATCGACCGGACTGAGGACTCGAACGCGAGTCCCCTTGGGCAGCATCATGACCGGGGTCTCGGCAGTCTCCGGCTTGGGACGATAACGGAACGAGACACCCGAGCCCGTGGTGCGGGCATAGCCATCGCCAGTGAGCTCTAAATAACGCCCGTAGACATAGCCCTGCATTCCGCCCAGCACGCCGACACGGCGGAAGCCATGTTGCGCCTTCTCATCGAGGACAACGAAGAGGGTTCCAACGGCAAAAGGCCCAGCAACCTTGGGCGCCAGGTCTTTGTTCTCGTAGAGATACAGCGGGGTTTCGACCGTGCTACGCACCAGCCGCCGTTCCTGCAAGCCAGGCTTGACCTGGTCACGAGAGGATTCTCCCTTCAGGCCCGGCATAGAGCGATTTGCCTTCTGGCCAGCGCCAGCTTCCCGCGATTTCGGCGCAGCGGCGGCAGGGCTCTTGGGAGCCTCACCCGCCGTACGCACGGACGGAAAGGCAGAGCCAGCACGTCCGGGGTCCTGAGAAGCGGGATCTTGAGAGGCCCATGCGTTACCAGCGCCAAAGCTGAGACAGGCGGCGAGTAGCCCAGTGGCTACAGAGATGTGTTCGTTCATGTCGTGACTCCCCACACGATTCAAACGCAGATATGCACAAGGCTTCCAAACCAGGCCCTTGCCCCAAAGCCCCGCTAGGAGCAGTAGCCCGGGACCAGTGGTCCCGGCAGCAGTAAGGTGCTGGATTCCGCCTGCCTTCTTGAAGGCGAAAAACTCTGCCGAATCCACTGATTCGTCGAGGTTTTCCGGCGCCGAGAGAGCGTGAAAAACGGCGCCTGGCCCCGACGACGAGCTAAGCTGCCGGGCGAAACGCCAAACGGCGATGCTAGCGAAACTCGGGCGAGAAAACGATGCTTGCGAAGGGCTCGAGACAGAAGTCTCAGTAGAGAGAGGGGCCTGGCAGGGGAGAAGGGCAGCTCCCAGCTTTTGCCGCAGAGCGTCCGGGTGGCTAGCTTCCGGCCATGAGACATCCAGGCTTTCCCTACATGACCTGGGCCAAGGCCAACTACTGGGGCTGCAGCCTCAGTTTGGTGCCGAGCGGCATGGCCCACCCGAGCCGTGAGCTATTGGACCTGCCCGCGGACATCGAGCCCTCGGCCGAGATCCCGAGCGAAGGGCCAGATTCACTGCAGGAAGACCTCGCAGAGGCCTATGGCGCCAATCTCGAGCAGCTGCTCGTCCTCCAGGGCAGCACCCAGGCCGACCTCCTGGTCTTCACCAGCTTCCTGCATGCCGGCGAGCGCGTATTGATCGAATCACCGGCCTACGGGCTCTTTGAGGGCTTGGCGGCAACGCGCGGAGCCCAGGTCGATCGCTTCCAGCGCCGCCACGAGCAGGACTGGGCCCTCGACATCGAGGCGGTCCGCAAAGCCTGGCAGCCAGGAACCCGCTTAGTCGTCTTGACCACGGTACAGAACCCCACCGGCTCCGTCGCCAGCGAAGAGCAGCTGCGCGCCCTCGGCGAGCTCTGCGAAGAGCGCAATGCCCTCGCCCTCTGCTCCGAGGTCTACCTGGACTTCCTCCCCAGGGCCGGCGAACCGGGCGGGCGTGCCTTCGCCTGGCAACTGCACCCAAGGCTGCTGAGCGTCAACAGCTTCACCAAGGTCTACGGCCTCGGCTCCCTGCGCCTGGGCTGGCTCTGTGGCGCCCCCGAATGGCTGGAGGAGGCCCGGCGCGTGCGCGAAGCCATCGCCCCGGTGCTGCCGGCCCTGCCCTGCCACCTCGCCAGAGAGGCGCTGCGGAAAAAAACCCTGCTTCTCGAACGGGCCCGCACGCGCGCGGCCGAAGGCCAGGCCGTGTTGAACTCCTGGCTCCACCGCGACTTTCCCGGCAAAGCGCCGGAGGCCGGCCTGGTCACCGCCCTGCGCGTCGGCGGCGTGCAGCGCACGATGGACTTCGCCAAGTTCCTCCGCGATGACTTTGACCTAGGCGTCGTGCCAGGTGACTTTTTCGGGCTCCCCGGACACCTGCGCATCGGCGTCGGCGGCGAAGCAGAGGCGACAGGCAAGGCCCTCGAAGCCCTCAGCCGCGGCCGCGAGGCGTGGATCGCAGAGCAGGGGCAGGATGCGTGAGTGCATGCTCGCGCCGCCGCCCGTAGAATCCCCGCCTCTTGAGCGCCCGTAGCTCAACCGGATAGAGCGGCGGACTTCTAATCCGCAGGTTGCAGGTTCGAGTCCTGCCGGGCGTGCCATCACATCTTCGGCACTAGGCTCTCGGCCACGCGCTGCCCCACAGGGCCGGCGCAGGTGACGCCGTGGCCGCCAAGCCCGGCAGCAAAGCTGAGCCCCGCGAGCTGCGGATCAGGCCCGAGCAGGAAACCGCCCCCATCGGCATAGGTGCGCAAGCCGGCCCAAGCATGGGCGATCGGAACTTCCTCCAGGAAGGGGAAGATGCGCTCCAGCTTCTGCTCGGCTTCCGCGAAGACCTCGTCGTCGACGACGGGGCGACCAGGCGGCACGACTTCTTCATCACAGACACTGAAGAGGACGCCTCCCCCCTCGGGGCGGAAGTAGGCCCCAGCATCCACATGCCAGACGAAGGGCGCCTCGGGATCCAAGCCCGGCCAAGGACTGCTGGCATAGAGGTGCCGACGGCGCGGCAGCAGCTCTCGCCCCGGCAAGCCCGAGCGCTGCAGCAGCTCCTCGGTCCAGGCGCCGGCGGCGAGCACCAGGGCGTTGGCTTCCAGTCGCTCCCCGTCCTCCAGCAGCAAGCCCAGAACCCCCTCTTCGTCATGCAGGAGACGCTCCACTTCCGAACCTAGGCGGAGCTGGGCACCGCGACCCCGTGCTGCCGCCAGACTATGCTCAATCAAGCTGGCAGGATCGGCAATACCGTCCTCGGGACTGTACACCGCGCCTCGGATGGGGCAGTCGGCGAGCATGGGGAGCAAACGCACACAGTCGGCAGCCGTCCATAACTCGGGGTGGAGACCAAGGCCCCTCGCTTCCTCAGCTCGGGCCTGCAAACGACGCCAAGCGTCTTCTGATTCGGCAAGCAGCAGCGAGGCATTGCGGCGGAATAGCCCCGGCCCAGCCAGCTCCTCGGGCAACTGGTTCCAAAACTGACAGCCCTCGATCGAAATCCTGGTCAAAACCGGCTCGTCGACAAGGGAGCGAACCATCGCTGCGTTTTGCGCACTGGCGTGAGAGCCAGGAATCACTTCCTTTTCCAGGACCAGCAATTCAGCTGCCGGCCCGAAGCGACGCGACAGGGCCCAGGCACTCGCGGCGCCAGCGAGGCCAGCTCCGATGACGATAATGACAGGCCGCTCTCTCATGCCCCGAACTTGGCTCGGCCCCCTTCCTGAGTCACGGGAAAAGCCAGGTGGAGAGGCTAGAGTTCAGGAATTCGCCATAGCCGCCCTTTCGCAATCCTGGTCACCTTCAGAGGGCTTCTCCCCAAAAGGAAACTCGCCCCAAAAGGAAACAGGGGACCCGCTTGGGTCCCCTGCCTGGAGAATTCGTTCGAAGCACCTGCACTCGCTTCCTCTTGACGCGGCCCGGAGCCCCGGAACCGTGAGAGCAAAGAGAGAGCACGCAAACCGCTCGAAGCAAGCAAGGCCCAAGCGGCTGCGTGAATAAAGGAGATGACGTCAGACTCTGCTTGAGCACAAGGGATCGAAGCGCCGCGCCATGGTCTTGGAGAGAGCGCGGCCAATACCAGCCCCAAAAGAAAGGAGCAAAGCTGGCCGAGGAACGGCGTTTCAAGAGCACCTGTCGGAATCACCGGTCACAGGAAGGCAACCGGGCCCACGATTCCCGAATCAGGGCTCACTAGCGACCCCTCCCCAATCCGAAGATCGGGTTCGCACCCGAGGAGTCGTCCCCCGTGCCGAGGCAGGTTCTGACGAAAACCACATTGAGGAAGAGCGCAGCCACACGGCTCGAACGCGACTTTGACGGAGCCACTGGAGAAAGGGTTCCGTCCTTAGCATCGGAAGTGACGAAGCCCTAGTCGGCTTGCTGCCAGCGCTTTGCGCGCAGGACCTTCAGCTAGCCCACAAAAAAATGGATGCTTTTCGCACGACAGCTCGCGGCCGATTTGCCGCTCTCGACAAGGCCAAGCCGCGGACCGAGATTGCCAGCCTTGCTGCTGGCCAGGCAAGCTTCACAAGCGAGCCTTCGCCCTCAGAGCCTCGCTGCTCCGACGCGGTAGCCCAGCCAAGCGAAGAACAAGCCGCTGAGCACACTGGCGGCTACATAGCCAAGTGCCGCGGCCAAGCGGCCTTCACGCCAGAGCAACAAGGTTTCGACGCTGAAGGTCGAGAAGGTGGTGAAGGCTCCGAGCAGGCCAGTGGTCCAGAACAAGCGCTGCGCCGGCTCCATCTGCTGGCTTCGCTGCAGCAAATAGCCGAGCACGAAGGAGCCGAGGACGTTGACGCAGAGTGTGGCCAGAGGCCAGGACGCGGCTCCCTTGCGCGGCAACGCTGCCTCGATGCCCAAAACGGCCAGATAGCGGCAGCTGGCGCCGAGGAAGCCCCCGGCGCCAACCGCAAGCACCGCCCCCAGAGAGGGGAGGGCACTCATGCGTTTTCGAGGATTTCCTTGGCGATCGACTCGGGAACCGGAGCGTATTCGCTGGGCTCCATGATGAAGGTCCCGCGACCGCCAGTCAGACCACGCAGGGAGGTCGAATACTGGAACATCTCGGCAATGGGCACCTTGCCGCGGATGGTGCGCACGTCCATGGCCAAGTCGATATCGCTAACCATACCGCGGCGGCTGTTGAGATCGCCGATGACATCCCCCACGAACTCCTCGGGGCACTGCACTTCGATCTTCATCACCGGCTCGAGCAACTGGATATTGCCCTCGACGGCCTTGCGGAAGGCCAGGGCGCCGGCCGCCTGGAAGGCCATATCGCTCGAGTCGACCTCGTGATACTGACCGTCGTAGAGCACAACGTGGATGTTGACGAAGGGGTAGCCAAGCTTGCCGCCACCGACAGCCGAGTTGACGATGCCCTTCTCGACCGAAGGAATGTATTCCTGCGGGACCACGCCGCCCTTGATCTCGTTCTCGAAGACGACCGGCTTTTCCTGTTCGACCGGGTCGAAACGCAGCTTGGCGACCGCGAACTGGCCGGAACCACCGGTTTGCTTGACGTGCCGCGCTTCGATATCCACCGCACGCTTGAGCGCCTGGCGATAAGCAACGCGAGGCTTCCCCATATTGACCGGGACCTTAAAGTCGTTGGTCAGGCGGTTGATAATGACCTCGAGGTGCAGCTCGCCCATGCCTTCGATAATGATCTGACCGCTCTGCTCGTCGGTCTTGGCCACGAAGGTAGGATCCTCTCGGGTCAAACGCGCGAGCGCGGCACTGAGCTTATCGCGGTCCTTGGTCGACTTGGGCTCGATCGAGAGCGCGATCACGGTCTCGGGGAACTCCATCGACTCAAGGACGACGGGGTGCTCGTCCATGCAAAGGGTGTCGCCGGTAACCGACTGCTTGAAGCCCATGATGGCGACGATATCGCCGGCCAAGGCCTCCTCGATGTTCTGGCGGTTGTTGGCGTGCATCTTGAGCAGGCGACCGACGCGCTCACGCCGCCGCGTGCGCGGATTGGTGACCTGCATGCCCTTGCTGAGCTTGCCCGAATAGATGCGGACGAAGGTCAGGTCGCCATTGATGTCGGAGATGGTCTTGAAGGCGAGGGCCGCGAGCGGACCGCTGCTGCTGTGCGACAGGACGATCTCCTCTTCGCTCTTCGGGTGCATGCCACGCACCTCAGGGAGGTCGGTGGGCGCCGGCAGGTAGTCAACGATGGCGTCGAGAAGGTTCTCGATGCCCTTGTCCCGGAGCGCCGCGCCACAGAAGACCGGCACCATGCCCTGATCCATCACGCCATTGCGGACGGCAATCTTGATCTCCTCGATCGTGATGTCCTCGAACTCGCCCTCGACGAACTTCTCAAGCACCGGCTCGTGGAACTCGGCGACGTTCTCGATCAGCTCTTCCCGGGCCTGGGCCACGGCCTCAACCATGTCCGGAGGAGTCTCGCCCACCTGCACTTCACGAGAATTGTCCGGCCAGATGTAGCTCTTGCCGGTCAGGAGGTCGACGACGCCCTTGTGTTGGCTCTCTAGGCCGATCGGCAGCTGCATCGCCACCGGGGTGATGTTCAGGCGGGTCTTGATCGAATCCAGGACGCGATCGAAGTCGGCTCCGGTCCGGTCCAGCTTGTTGACAAAGGCGATGCGCGGGACGTGGTAGCGCGTGGCCTGGCGCCAAACCGTCTCCGACTGCGCCTCGACACCCGCAACGCCGCAGAAGACGCCAATGGCGCCGTCCAAAACCCGCAAGGAGCGCTCCACCTCGACGGTGAAGTCGACGTGCCCCGGCGTATCAATGATGTTGATCTCGTGGCCATTCCACTGGCAGCTGGTCGCCGCCGAGGTGATGGTGATGCCACGCTCCCGCTCCTCAGCGAGGTAGTCCATGGTGGCGGCGCCATCGTGGACCTCCCCCACCTTGTGGGTAACACCAGTCACAAAGAGCACACGCTCGGTCACCGTCGTTTTGCCGGCATCGATGTGAGCCATGATGCCGATGTTACGAAGCTTGTTCAGGCGCTTGGTCTCAGCGGGGTCAGCGGCGGGAACCGCCGTTTTCGTCGGGGTAGGGGAACTCGACATCTTGCGTCCTGTGAAGCTTCGAGAATGAGGGGTGAAGCGACAGATCCTCGGTGTTTCCGAGTGGCGCGCTTCGAGGAGGGTCTGCGTGCGGCACGGTCCAAGCAAGTGGGCCAAGCAATCAGGCCCAAGCAAAGAGCTGCGGATACCGGCTGCCCGCAATCAAAAATGGCGAAGCAAAATACGCAGACGCAAGCGGCCTGTCAAAGCGCTTGCGAAAGGAAGATCGAGGCCCCTCCTCAGAGCAAGCCTGCTAGAGCGCGGGCCGGGAACTGGCTAGCGCCGCCGCTGCCGCTTTTTCGGGTCGTAAAACTCGATGAAGAAGGGATTCCAGAGCCGCTCCTCACCGGCGTACTCCCCATATTCGTCCAGATTCATTTCCCCATCCTCCTCGTCGGGAAAATCGGAAACGAAGAGGCGAAGGGCATCCACCCGGCGCAGCGGGGTCAAGGGCTGCAAAACCGTCTTTTCCCCGTCCTGCACCCGAGCGAATCGTGCGCGGCTACGCAGCACCAGGTACGAACGCCCCGACTCGTCGCGCTTATAGACAGCCGCCAGATGCACGGTAAAGACATTGGAACTCGTGGTCAGCATGGCCTGGAAGCGTTCCTTCGCTTCGCTTTGCGGAGCATTCCGCCAAGCCACCACATCTTCGAGTGAGTCCACGGTTTTGAAGATCCGCTTTTGCTCTCCGCTCGGCTCCCCAAAACTCTCGTAGCCTTCTTCGAGCGTCTGCGACTCGCTTTTGGCCTGGGCCTCCTCGTCGACCTCATTGCGGTAACGAATCAGCTCGTCGACCACCGCTCGTGAAAGTTCAGCTTCGTCTTCGAGACAACGCAGGACGCTTGGGCGGGCGGTGTTGATGTTGATGCGCACACCAGAGCCAAGGGTCGCTGGCCCCTCCGATTCCTCGTCGGTCTTGCCAGCTCCAGCCGCAGCAAGCGCCGTCACAGGCTTGTCGGTCGTCGATCCGGCATCCGCCTCTTCGTCGCCTCCGGAAGCAAGGGACAGGCTTGAGTGCACGGTCAGGATCGCACTCAAGCCAACACGCACCGAGCGGCCGACGATACGGTCGTCCCAGCACTCAGCGGGGATCTCCGGCAGCATGCGCAGCTCGTCGAGATCGAGGGGCAAGGTGATCTCGTTACCGTCGGCATTCGTCGCCAGGGGGATGCGCGGGCGATCATCGTTGCGACCCCGCCCCTTCATCCAGTCTTCGATCGCCTGAACCCAGGTCTCGGCATCGCCTCGACTAATGTCTTCCTCATAGCCCTCCCAATGGATGTCCAAAAGGCGGAGCAGGCGTTCCCGACTCAGCTCGCGGAACTCTTCGTCCTCACTGAGCAAGGAGAGCAGGTTGAACTTGCGGTTCTCATCCTCAACGAAGGCGTAGACGGTGATGCGGTTGTCGTCGAAGTAGCTTTTTGGCTCGAACCAGCTGTCGCGGCTCGAATCGCCGGCAGGCGCCCCCCCCTCGGCGGCGCCGCCCTCGGGCCCGAGCCCTGCGGCGCCCCCCATGCCGGCCATGCCGCCCATGCCGCCCATGGCTCCCATGCCCCCCATCGCCCCAGCCGCAGCGGCAAGGCCCTCAGCTCCTCCGGAAGCCTCCTTAGCATCGTCGGCGAGATCCTGCAGGACTTGCTGCAGCGCCAATTTCGTGCCCTCGCGGATCCGCGCCTCGATGCCGTAGTTCTCCGAGGTCATCGAATCGAACTCGCTGCGGGTCACGAGCTCCGCGACCACGATGTAGAGAAGGGCAACGACAACGAGCACCAGGAGCAGCGCCGCGCCACCTTGGGCTTTGTTGTCAGAACCTGGCTTCGCGTGCATGGGGGCTCCTCTCCTCTTCGCTGAGGCCTTGGACGCAGTCAGCGCTGGCGGCTTGCGCAGCAAGAACGCCTCGAACACAGCCATCCCCGTGCCGGCCCTCGACGAGCAGGGAATCAGTATCCCACGCCGGTGAAGTCTTCGTCCACGCTCGGCCAGGCCTCCAGCACCTTGGGCGTCACGATGAAGACCACTTCGTTGTAGGAGGTCTGAACGTAGGTCGATCTGAAGAGATACCCGAGGATGGGAATGTCGCCGAGCAGAGGCACCTTGGCCTCATTCTCGAAGCGGCTCTTACTGACCAGACCGCCGATCACCGCGGACTTGCCGTTTGGAACGATCACATACGACTGGGCCCGACGCGAAGAGACGATCGGCGTCGGAATGGGGTCGGTCTCGGCGTAGCCGGTGACCGCAGAGACCTCGACGTTGAACTGCAGGTGCACCGAATCGCCCGGAGTCACGAAGGGCCGGATATGCATCATGACCCCGACCTTGGAGTGCTTCAGGGACGTCTTGACATTGGTCCCCTGGATCTGTGCCGACGGGTACGGCACCTGGGTGGTGGTATCGATAACGGCCATACCACCATTACGCACGGCGATCTTGGGGCTGCTAATGATGTCGGATTTACGACTGGTCATCAGCAGCTCTAGCTTGGCGCTGAGCTCCAGGTTGTCGTGGATCCCCCCGAGTGTCAGCAAGCCCTCGGAAGAACCCGAAATGGCACTCCCCGTGGTCCGAGTCGCCGTATTGGGGAACTGCGAGATGATGTTCTTGACGAAGCTGCCCCTGCCGGTCGAGCGTAAGGTCGGATTCTTGCCGTCCTGCGAAACACCCAAATCCAGGGTGTCCTCGGTAGAGAACTCAAGCACCCGAGTCTCGAGCAAAATCTGCGGCACGTAGTTGTAGAACAGCTCCATCGCCTGCTCGAACTTCTCAAGCCCATCGGGCTCGGTGGTGACCAGGACGAGGTCGTTCTTGATTACCGCCTTGCCACCGGCGATCTGGCCGTTCCAGTTGCGCCCCTGCAGCGGGAAGCTGGCGATCTGATCGAACTCGGTAATGCGCTGGATCAGGACGCGGTAGCCGGCCAGCATCTGCTCCAGTGGGGTTTTGGCCTTTTTGGGATCTTTGCCGAACTCGTAGACACCCTCTGTGCCCTTGGCCTTGCCGAGACGGGATCGTCCCGAGAGCTTGAGCATTTCATCGAGGACCTTCCCGGTGGGCGCGTCCACGTAGTAGGGCTTGGTAATCGTGCCATCGGGATGGCGGACGATCTGGCGGCCAAAGCGGGCGTAGAGATCCGCGTCCTCAAAGGGATCGCCCGAGTCCTCCGCGCTTTCCTGCCCTTCCTGCGGGGCAGGAGCAGGGTGACTCTCCGGGCGCGCCACCCAAGGAGCCCGCCGAAGCTGCCCAACGGTGGCCGAACTCTGAGTCACGTCGACCACCGAGCTCATGGCCTGCCCACTCGGATCGAAGACCTGCACCTGAACCTTGGAACTCTGGCTCTCCGCTCCAAACTCCGGCAGCGGCCTTTGCGAAGCAACGCATGCCGCCAGCAAAAGCAGGGCTGTGTAGCCAAGAACTCGCTGAATGCGAAACCCCCTTCCCGAAACTCCTGCTTCCGAAACTCCTGCTTCCGAAACTCCAGCGGAGATCCGCTGGAGCATCCTCAGCTGGCGCCCGGGAGCACTCGACGGTTTCTCAGCATTAGGCACGTTATCGCCATTCGACACTCGGATCGGTGCTCGCGTCATCGCCCTGAGCCTCTCGGCGGATTCCGCCGCAATGACCTTCCCTCATCGGCGGAGCTTACCCCTGGGCCGGGTAAAAGTCGCGAAGCGCCCACTCGGAGATGAAGCCCCATTCGCAAAAAAACACGGTGCAAAATAACGGGGAGCGACCGGGCTGGACCGGGCTGGAGAGGAAGCGGGCAGCTTACAAAGCGGAGGAAGGAAAGAAGGCCAGCGCTGAGGGGGTCAGGACAGCTCGTCAATCACCGAGTCGGTGATGTCACTGACATCCATCGCATCTGGCTTGCGGAGAATGCTCCCAGCCTTGACGACACAGTCCTTCCCCATAGTCACAGCGACCCGGCGGATCGCCTGGCGCACCCGGGCCAGGCCTCGCCTAGCCAAGAGGGAGTAGCGCGCGGTTCCCTTGCGGATCCCCTCATCCTCGATCTGCTGCCCTTCGGGGGTGTGCCGAAGAGCTTCCTCAAGATCCACTTCGGCTGGGGCCTTGCAAGAACCGGGGTTGCCAAACAAGACATTTCTCTGGGCGACCTTGATCCCGGTATTGGGTTCAGGGCTCAGCAAGAGATCGGAGTAAGCAGCCTGGGCTTCGCCCCGATAAGAACCCTGCGCACCAAGAGAAACGCTCAGGAGGAGAAGCAAGCTAAGGCTCACGAAACAGAGAGCCAGGCTCTCACAGTGCCTCAAGATCTTTCGCATATCTCCGCCCTCACTCCGCTGCACTCGACTCGCAGCGCTCTCGCGCTTCTAGGTGTCGAAAAACTCGACACCCCCGATGGATCGGCCGCCGTCACGACCGCCCTTAAGCTCAAATACTGATATCCTCAAAGGCCGATAACACGCCCCACGGCCGGGGCCTACGTGAGGATCAGGCGGCCATGACTTCCGCCGCATCACCTCGCGACTCAACAGAAAGCAAAGCTCATCCCATTTCGGCGGCTTTTTCCAGATTTTCTGGCTGATTTGTTAAGTCGCCACACAGCAGGGGCTTACAAAGGGCCGTCTCCCAAAAAAACCAAGAAGAAGTGGGGCAAAAACCCGGCGAGCTCATGCGCCAACAAATGCGCCCCGTCTTTTGCGCCACTCTTGGCGCAAAAGACGGGGCGCTTAGAGCTCGGCCAGAAGGTAGCGCTGGCTGCGCCGTGCCCCCACGGCTCGGAGTCGGCCCTCCGCAACGAAGCGCTGCAGATCTCGACTCGCAGTCCTCCGGCTGACCCCGAGCAAACGGCAGTATTCCTTGGGGCGAATCCCCTCCTCGGGTGCACGATGCTTCAGCTCTTCGAGAAGTCGAACCAGGCGATGCTGCAGCCCTTTCTCCCCCACGAGGTCTGAGACCGGCCCAGTCGGAGGCGAACGACGCGAGCCTCCGACTCCGAGCTGGGGGGCCGGCAGGTCCTGCGCCCCCACCTCTTCGAGTTCGAGATCTTCCGCCTCGACGAAATGCCCCCGGGCCAGAACCAGGGCTCGCATAACGACATTCCGGAGTTCACGAACATTCCCCGGCCAAGGATGGCGGTAGAGCCGGTCCAAGGCCCCGGGGCTGAACTTCCGGGCCTCCTCCCCGAATTCGCGCCGGAAGAACTCGACGAGGTCCGGGATCTCCATCTTGCGTTCGCGAAGCGGGGGAACCTGGAGCTGCACCCCCTGGAGCCGGTAGTACAAGTCCTCGCGGAAACGCCCCTCTTCGAGCAAGGCGCTCAGATCACGATGGGTGGCAGCGAAGAGCCGGACGTCAACCCGAATCGACTCCTGGCCCCCCACCCTTTGGAACTCACCCGACTGCAAGACACGCAGCAGCTTTGCCTGAACCTGGTAGGGCAGCTCCCCAATCTCATCGAGAAAGAGGCTGCCCCCATCCGCGCTCTCGAAGAGACCGCGTTTGCGTTCGCTGGCGCCGGTAAAGGCCCCCTGCTCGTGGCCGAAGAGTTCAGACTCAAGCAGCCCCCCGGGAATCGCCGCGCAGTTGACCTTCACCAAGGGAGCATCCCTTCGCTCGCTAAAAGCGTGGAGCCTGTCGACGACGATCTCCTTGCCCGTCCCGGTTTCGCCAACAACCAATACGGGGATCTGAGTGCTCGCGACCCGCTCGATCTTATCGAGCAGCTCCCGCATGACCGACGAGGCCCAGACGGCTCCCGCAGTCTCGATCGGGCTGGTGGAGAGATCGCTCGCAGCTGCTGCCGAAGAATCCTCGGGCTCAGGCCGTGCGCGCCGGCGCTCCAAGCTGTCGAGGAGGAAGGCTGCCGAACCGCCGTCCTCGGGAAACACCACCGCCTCACCGAGAATCCGGCAACTGGCCCCAGAGTCCAGGGCCAGACCTTCGAGCAGCCCCCGGAGCATGCGCAGGGTGCGACGCCCCTCCTCGGCCCCTGTGCCCGGCAGGAGCAGTTCGAAGACCGCCAGCCCAGTGCGGCCGGCCACACCGTGCTCGGGCAAGTTCTCGTCAATCTCCGCCCCGAGTCGGCCCAATAGATGGTCAAAGAACTCCTCGCCGAGACTGCTGCGCAAGCTGGCGGCATCCTCGATCTCCAGGCGCAGCAATGTGGCCAAGTCTCCCGAACGCTGCGAGCGCTCGAGTTCCTGCGCCAAACGGCGGCGAAAGTAGCGCCGCACCGCGAGGCCGGTCGCCCCGTCCTCGATCGCCAACCTGTAGATCCGAGCCGTCTCAGCTGCACTGGCCAGCTGCTGCAACAAGGCCTGGACATGCTCAAACTCGATGTCACGACCCCAGTGACCGCGCACTCCCACCAGCACCGCTCCCTGAACCCGCTCCTTGATCCGCAGCGGCAGGACCAGGATGCGCCCCGCTCCCACCAAGGCAGGGAAGCCGGCCAGGCCAGCCCCCTGCCCCAGAAGCAGCTCGCAGGGCCCTCCCGCACTCAGCACCTGATGGGCCAAGGCCCCGTGGCGAGAGATATTGCGCGGCCCTTCGGCCTCGCCAAAAAGCCGCAGGTCTCCACTCTCGCGATCGAGAAGGAGGAGCATCCCTGAGTCCGCCCCACAAGCTTCCAGACAGAGTTCAAGACCGCGCTCGGCCACCCGCTCCAGCTCCAAGGTCGAACCCAGATCCCGAATCGCGCTATTGGTTCGGTCGAGCTGGGTCACCCTCTCGCGAAGCTCTGCGGTCATGCTGCCGAAGGCGCGGTTCAGGCCCGCGACCTCGTCCTGGCCGCCGAGGGGAGGAACCTCCAGAGCCAGGTCACCGGCCGCAATGCGGCGGGCCATCAGGGAGAGTCGCTCCATGGGCCGGGAGACTCGCTCCGTCAGCGACCAGGCCAGGAAGAGACTCAGCATGAGGAGGAAGCCAACAAGCACGACGAAGAAGCGCCGCAGCGGCACCGACTCGCCCCAGGGCGCGAGGGTCGCCCCCCGGAAGGGCCGGCTGACCCCCAGCATCCCCAGCATCTTCCCCGTGGGGTCCCGAAGCAGGCTAAAAGCTGCGAGTCGCCCCCCACCGCTCTTCAGCAACTCGACATGGCTCCCCGGACTGGCCCGCAGCTGCTCAAGCACCGCCCGTCTCTCGGCCAGGGCTCCGGGCAAGCGCGAGCTGTCCGAGGCGTCCCCAGCAACGACAAGGGGATAGCCATCGAGGTCGTAGAGCCCGAGTTCGCCATCGATGGCCAGGGATTGCAGCCATTCGGCATCCAGCACCCGCCCCAGGGAAACTCGCAGCCCCTGTCCAGGCCCGCGCTCCAGCTCGGCACGCGCACCGAGGACCAGGCTGCCCCAGCGCAGATAAAGTCCCGAACCCGCACCCAGAGGGCGATCCCCAAGGCGGCGACTGCGCTCGCGATCCCAAACTCGCACAGCCCGCTCTTCACCACCCGTCGGAGGCAAACGCAGGATCAGAAAGCTGTCGGGGTGCCAGTCACTGGGACGAGCGAGCTCGAGACCCTCACGGGCACGTGCCAGCACATCGTCTCGCTTCGCAGAATCGGCGTATTCGGCAAGGCTGTCGCCAAGGCTGCGCAGCAGACTGCGCGCGCCCTTCTCCAGCTCAGCGCGCCCCTCATCCAAGCGCTCTTCGAGCTTGCTGAGACCGCTGAGAGCATGCTCTTCTTGTTGCTTCCGCTCCTGCCCCTCCAAGATCTGAACGAGGAAGAGGGCCAGCAATAGGAGCGGAAGCACCCCCGCCACGAGGAAGAGGCCACCGAGTTGGAAGCGCAGGCTAAAGCGCCCCCAGAACAGCTCGGAGGCAAAAACCAGCAGGAGGGCTAAGGCGAGCACAGCGACCGCAACGCTGCTGCGGAAGAGGTTGCGGCTGAGAGTCGCCCGGCTGTCGTCCGGGATCGACAGGGCCAAGACCGCATCCCCCCAGACCTCGCTGTCGAGGCTGAGAAAGGCGTCGTAGCTGTCACCCTGGGAGACCAATTGGTTCCGGGTCAGCACCAGAGACTCACTCTCCAGCGAGCGCGCCAGATCGGCATCCAGACTCAGGCCTTTGACCTCAAGCTCGCGAGGGCCCGCTGTTAGTTGCCGTTGCCGAAAGACAAAGCAGTTGGCCCGCGAGACATCCTCAAGCCAGTCGGCACGCAAGTGACGCTCCCCCGCGCGACCGCTGGCGACGAAGGCCGCGTCATCTCGACTCACCGCCTGCGGGCCTCGGGTGCGAACGAAAACGATCTCACGCACCCGGATGGCGTAGGGGGAGCTGCTCTCCAGGCTCATTTCCTGCAACTCGCCGGGCGCTCCAAAGGCCAACTCGAGGGCGGGCGTCATCCGGGCACCGCCGTCTCGGCCCTCCCACTCGTAGGCGATGCGGGCGAGGCCTGCTTCACCGAGTCGCTCGAGTTCGGAGTTCGCACTCATGTCGCGGGCGAAGATCTCCCGCTGGTGCCGGAGTTCGAAAACCTGCTCGGGACGCCCCTTGCCCCGTCGCTTGAACTGCACTCGGACCCGCCCCACCGTGAGGCCATCGGAGACCCCACTGAAGGCCGGCCCCTCGAGCCCTTCGACGAAGAGCCAGAGTCCTGTCACATCCTTTTGAGCTTTGGGCAAAGGCAGCTTGCGCTTTTGGCCTGGCAGGAGCAGGAAGCCGGCGAGCTCCGGGTTCTCGCCTCGGAGCACCGACGGGACACCGATCTTCGAGACGGCTCCCAACCAGAGAGGCTCGGCTTTGGCTGTGCTCGCGCCCCGCCTAACGGCCGCCCCCTCCAGGCGCAGCCCCAAGCTGTCGGAAGCGAGTAGGAAGGCGCTGCTGCCCGCGGGGACTTTGAGCTCGGCGGCAAAGCGTGGCCTGGTCACTCCGAATCGCGGCAGTTCGGGCAGGGCAATGAGCGGAGGCTCTTGCTCCTCCTCTCCCTCTGAACTCTCGAAGCGGAGTCGTATGCTCGGCTCTTCGCCCATGCGGAACTCTCCCGGCTCTTGCGAGAGCAGGAGCACAAGCACGTCTCCGGCACCGTCGCTCACAAAGCCGAAGCGCTGCGCTTCTTGGCCCAAGGGCATGGCGTAGACCCGAAACGAGGCATCGAGTGTCTCCGAATGTTCCGCCCCGAGCCCCATCAGCTCTGGCGCCAGCTCGGTAAAACTCAAGAAGTCCTGGGCCACTGGCAACTGCAGCGCTCGCCCGCCGAGCAGCTCAATGAGTGGACCGTCCCGGCTCTCGCCTCGCAGTTCCGCAAGCCCGCCCTCCTCCAGCTGCGGCAGCCGTTCTTGCATGCGAGCGGCCAGCCCGCGGAGATCCTCGAATCGCCCCGAGTCATAGACCCCGAGCACGAGACTCGGCAGCAACCAAGCCGAGATCGCCACTGCCCCGAGGACCAAGGTCCAAAGCTTCGCCTGTCTAGTGCTCTCGACGAGGAGACGCCGAACGCTTCGCCGCGCCAGCACAAGGAGGGCAAGGAGGCAGAGCCCTAAGAGCAGGTAGAACAGAGCGCTTTGCAGTACGCGCAGCCAAGCCCCGGCGTCGCCAGCCTCAGCTTCGAGTATCGACGGCCCTACGAAGCGCAAACGCCCAAAGCTACTGGTGCGGTCGATCGGTGAACGATGGCCGCTCCAGACCAGGTAGTTGTAGCTATCACCCGGCCTGTCCCGGTCGCCCAGAGCCAGGTTGAAGCCAATCTCGCGAGCCCCAGGAGAAAGCTGAGGCAGATTGTGCAAAGGGATGGCGACTTCTAGATAACAGACCCTGCGTTCGAAGCGCCGCGCGATTCGGATTCCGCTGAGACCCCGGTCGGCCATCACCGGCTGACTCAGCTCTTGCGTCTCGAGCGGGAGCATGTCAATCGCCGCCCAACGGCGCTCATTGCCGAAGGGGATCAGCAAGACCTGCAGGTCGTCGTCATCGAAACGCTCCTTGCCCGGACCGTCATCCCGCAAGTCGCAGTCAAAAAAGAGCTCGATGACATCACCGCTTTCCCAGCTCTCAAAGGCACGCGGTGCCGTCGGCCGCTGGTCGCGGAGTTCGCAGAACAGATATAAGTGGCTACGGTCATAGAGCAGCCGCACGCGGACCGAGGCGTCTTTGGGGCCCCGCCAATTGAGGTGCCCAGTCTCCACCAACTGCTCGCGGCGCTCCAGGACGATGGCGGGCGCGTCGGCCCACTCCCGGTCATGGGCATCGAGTTTCGGCGCTTGCTCGATGAAGGGCAGCTCCACCAAGCGCCGAACTCCGGTTTGGGCTGCGACCCCAAAGGAGAAGAGCAATAGGAAGAGAACGACCCTGAGCTGAAAACGAAACACGCCGCATTCGAAGAGAAGCGGCGTGTGTAACGGCGTTCGTTCCATAGCGGCTTGTGGGCTCACAAGCCGGAAGGATAGTCCCGGTCGCTCAGAGAATCAGCATGTCTGTAGGACCTGTACTTCGCGGGCGTGCCAACCCTTCTCGCCCTTGATGACTCCAAAGCAGACCGCTTGGCCGTCTTCGAGGACCTTGTAGCCCTCACCGGAAATATTGCTGTAGTGGATGAAGATGTCTTCATCGAACTGATCGCAACGAAGAAAGCCGAAGCCCTTGCGGTTATCGAACCACTTCACGTGGCCCTGAATGTTCTCAGTGTTCATTTCAACGCCTGTTCACAGAACCAAAAGCATCCGAAGCTAGGGGCCAGTCAGCCCTGCTGAGCGAGCGCTTCGGAGCACAGGACTCTCTTCGGATGGCCGGTGAAGGACGTTGAGCAGGGATGCTAGAAAGCCGGAGAAAAAGAGAGGATTCTCTCGAAAGACGAAAGAACCCCCTTAACAAAAGGGGTCAGGGAGTATCCGAAAATCGGCCACTATAATAAAAAAATGGCTCTTGAGATCCTCGACGCAGGTACTGGAACAGCCAAGGCAAGACAGCTAGCAGTATCGCAGCATGGGATACCGCGCCAGGCTCTGGCCTCGATGGGCCTGGACAAGGCTGGTGAATCATCTGATTCGCCGAAAACCTCACCCAAGCCAATCGGGCTTTTTGCCGCAGGAGCCTGCGGCCGTACGAAGGCATCGTGGGCCCCTCAGACCGGCAACTGAGCGCCAAGTCATTAGCGCCCAGTCAGCCCAGTCATTAGCGCCCAGTCATTAGCGCCCAGTCATTAGCGCCCAGTCATTAGCGCCCAGTCATTAGCGACTGCGCCGGGGGCGACCCGCATCGCCTTCGTCACGGCGACTACGGCGACGCGGGCGGGCATCTTCGTCCTCATCGCGGCGGCTGCGGCTACGCGGACGAAGCTCCTCACCCTCGTCTCGGCGACTGCGACGACGAGGACGAACATCCTCACCCTCATCGCGGCGACTGCGGCTACGCGGACGAACATCCTCACCCTCATCGCGGCGACTGCGACGACGCGGACGAACATCCTCGTCCTCATCGCGGCGGCTACGGCCACGCGGACGAACATCCTCATCCTCATCGCGGCGACTGCGACGACGAGGACGAACATCCTCATCCTCATCGCGGCGACTGCGACGACGAGGACGAACATCCTCATCCTCATCGCGGCGGCTACGGCTACGCGGGCGAACATCCTCATCCTCATCGCGGCGGCTGCGACGACGCGGACGAACATCCTCATCCTCGTCACGACGGCTACGACGACGCGGACGAACATCCTCATCCTCGTCACGACGGCTACGGCTACGCGGACGAAGCTCCTCATCCTCATCGCGGCGGCTGCGACGACGCGGGCGGACATCTTCGTCCTCGTCGCGGCGGCTGCGCCGGCGCGGACGGGCCTCTTCCGCACGCGCTCCCTGGTGCTTGCGTCCACGGGCGGGACGATCGTCCTTCTCGCGATCCTCCCGACCGCGACCCTGACGAGATCGGCCACGTGGCTTCGGAGCAATCTCCTCCACCTCTTCGGGAAGCTCACCGTCAAGGATCTCTTCCTCGACCTCGTCGAGAGCATCCTCTTCGACGATCTCTTCGTCGACGTCGATTTCTTCGTCGACTTCAATCTCCTCGCCGAAGTCTTCGTCGACTTCGCTCAAGTCCTCCTCGTTATCCAGCGGCAAATCGGACTCCTCCTCGGCTCCGAGCAGAGCCTTACGCGAGAGCTTGATCTTGCCGAGAGGATCAACATCAAGGACCTTCACCTGGATTTCGTCGCCGATATCGCAGACCTCGTTGACCGAGCGCACGAACTCATCGGAGAGTTCGCTCACGTGACAGAGCCCCTCCTGCCCCGGAAGGATCTCCAGGAAGGCACCGAACTCCTTGATGGCCACGACTCGCCCGGTGTAGGTCTTACCGACTTCGACTTCGGCAGTGATCTCCTCGATCCGCTTCATCGCGGCCTCGACCTTCGGAGCGTCGAGACCGGCGACCGTGACGGTTCCGTCATCGCTGACGCTGATCTTGGTATTGGTCTCTTCCTGCAGCCCACGGATGTGCTTGCCACCAGGACCGATGACCACACCGATCTTCTCGGGGTTGATCTTCAGGCGCTCCAGGCGCGGAGCATGCTGGGAGAGCTTGGCACGCGGCCGACGCAGGGCCGAGAGCATCTCCTTGAGGATCTGGATGCGCCCATCGCGGGCCTGGCCAAGAGCCTTCTTAAGGAGGGCGCGGGTCAGTCCCTTGCACTTGATGTCCATCTGCAGAGCGGTGATCCCGTTCTGCGTGCCGGTGACCTTGAAGTCCATGTCACCGCAGTGGTCTTCCGAGCCCTGAATGTCGGAAAGGATGGCGGCCTTGCGTCCTTCCTTGACCAGGCCCATGGCGATCCCTGCGACCGGCTGCTGGATGGGGACGCCCGCATCCATCAAGGCCAGGCAGCCACCGCAGACGCTCGCCATCGAGCTCGAGCCGTTGGACTCGAGAATCTCGCTGACCAGACGAATCGTGTAGGGGAAGTCTTCGGGCTTGGGCAAAACCGGCTCGAGAGCGCGCTCGGCAAGGGCACCATGGCCCAGCTCGCGGCGACTCGTGCCGCGCATCATCCGAACCTCTCCCACGCAGAACGGCGGGAAGTTGTAGTGCAGGAGGAACTTCTTCCGCACCTCATCTTCGAGCCCATCGATGATCTGCTCGTCATCGACCGTACCGAGGGTCGTGACCACGAGGGCCTGCGTTTCCCCACGGGTAAAGACGGCACTGCCATGGAGCCGGTCGAAGACCGAGGTCTCGATGGTGATCGGGCGGATCTCCTTGTGCTTGCGCCCGTCCGTGCGGCGCCCGCTGAGGATGGCCTCACGCTCGGACTCTTTCTTGAGATCCCCGAGCTTGGACTTCAGATACTTCATGTTGTCGGCGCGCTCTTCGTCATCGAGCTTCGCCCACTTCTTCTCGAAGTATGCCTTGGCCTCGTCGGTGACTTCGGAAACGGCCTGGCCGCGCTGCTTCTTGCCGCCCTCACTTGAGGTGGCGTCGTAGATCGCGTCGTAGAACTTCTTCCGAAGCTCCTTATCGATGCTCGGGTTATCCGCGGCCTTTTCGAAGACCTGCTTTTCTTTGCCGGCCTTCTTGCGCAGCTGCTCGATCGCATCGATCACCGTCTTGATCGCCGCATGCCCCTGCTCGAGGGCCTCGAGCATCAGGTCTTCGGAGACGCCGGCGGCCCCGGCCTCGACCATGGTGACCGCATCCTTGGTAGCGGCCATCGTCAAGTTGAGCTGGCTCCTACCGCTGCTGATGTCCTGGACGCTGGGCAGGATCGTGATCTTGTCGTCGACGTAGCCCACGCGCACGGCGCCCATGGGCGCCTCGAAGGGCAGCGAACCGATCCAGACCGCGGCGAAAGCGCCGATCATCGCAACCGTGTCAGGGTCGACATCATGGTCGACGCAGAGCACGTTGCAGAGCACCTGCACCTCGTTCTTGTAGCCGTCGGGGAACATCGGGCGCAGCGGCCTATCGATGAGCCGGCAGGTCAGAACCTCCTTATTGGTCGGCCTAGCCTCGCGCTTGAAGAAGCCCCCGGGGAACTTGCCGGCAGCGTAGGTCTTCTCGCGGTAATCCACCGTCAACGGGAAAAAGTCCAAACCCGGACGGGGGTCAGCGCCTTGCGCCGTGACGAGCACCGAGGTGCCCCCCAATGTGGCGAGCACGGCTGCGTCAGCCAGCTTCGCCCACTTGCCGGTCTCCAGTGTCAGGGTGCGCCCTGCGAGATCGGTCTCAATCTTGATGTGCTTCAAGTCTTCTATACTCACTAAGTCCTTTTCATGTGCCTCTGCACGAAGAGCGCCAAAGGGCGGACGCGCTTCGCTCCTCTGCAACACCGCGCTGCAGCGGGACCCGTGACGCTCTGGACAACTCCATTCGGAGCCGATCACGGGGCGATGACGAAAAGCGGCAGAGCGGGCCTCAGCGGCAGGCCCTGCCCTCAGAAACCTCTCGAGCCCAAAAATCTCGAGCTCCAAAAAGAGGCTGGCAGACGCGTCACCCGGACGCGTGCCCTTCGTCGATATGGCGGCCGATCACGACCGCCGATGCCCCCGTCCATCGGGGGCTCTTACTTCAAGAGAACGTTATCGAAAGCACTCTGCCCCTCGGACTTGACCGGGGAGCTGGCTTCCATTCTCTGGCTCAGCCGCGGATTCCGAGCTGGGCGACGATGCGCTTATATGCAGCCGCATCCTTGCGGGCGAGATACCTCATCAGGCGGTTGCGAATGCCCACCTTCCGCATCAGACCACGCCGGGAATGGAAGTCCTTCTTGTGCCTCTTCATGTGCTCGGTCAGAGCACGGATGTCCGCAGTCAACGTCGCAATCTGCAGCTCGGAGCTGCCCGTGTCCTTTTCGTGACGACGATACTGCGTACGGATTTCTTCGATCTGTTGGCGTTCCAGAGCCATCGCTACATCTCCCTAGGTCACCGGCTCCACCGTCCCAGCTGCCCCGATGGGCACCGACCAGAACCGCAAAGCGGTCGAGCAGCATCCTGCTTTGATTGCGGACACTGCGAGGATTCATCCTGCACTCCATCCATGGAGCGCAGCGATTTTGGGCCAGGATACTAGAGCAGCCGTCCGCGGATGCAAGCCTGCCCTTAGGGGAAGCGGCGCAAACAGCTTGGGGTCAGTTCTGATGCCCAGGGAGGCGCGACCCCAAGATCTCCGCAAGGCGTTCGATCGCCATCGGACGCCGGAGACGAACACTCGGTGGCAGATTGTCCTCCGGCCTCACGAGGCGGTTACGAGCCCGGAAGCTCCCCTTCCAGAGTTCTTTGCCGTCGGGCCCGATCAGGACCATGTGGCCAGCAGCCTTGACGTAGCCATAAGTCCCCAGCTCAAGATCATCAAACTCTTCAAGCCAGAGCAGCAGCACGGCATCGGCGCCAAGCTCCCCCACGACGCTGACCGCGCGAGCCACCGTCCCTTCGCGATTACGATCGGGAGCTGCGATCCGCGCCTCGGCTCCAGCCTTATCGCAAACCAAGCGATCCGAGAGCACCGAGTAGCGTGCGGAAATCAAGCTCCGCCGTAAGGCCTTGCGGAAGCGGTCGAGCTCCTCGCTGCGGAATTCGGCCCCGGAGTTGCGCGTCGGCCAGACCAGGACATCGTCGATTTTCCGCGCCCGGGCTGCATCAAAAACCGTCAGGTTGACCCAGCCGAATTGGTCGGAGCTACCCTGGGTCGAACAGCCGGTCGTCAGGCCGAGACTCAGGGTCAGCAACAGGAGCAAGGAGTAACGAAGGATTTGGGACTGGATCATTGCCGCAAGATAGCAAGACCAGCCCCAGAGATCCCGCGCCATTGTCTCCCTGCTATTGCACTCTATGCGGAACCGGAGCCGAGCGGGCGAAGCTGAGTTCGTAGCGGCGTAGATCCTCCAGGTTCAGATCCTTTGCGGTGAGGCCCGGCCCCAAGATCCACCGCGACTGGACATCGACAGTCCAAGTGCCACTGGCGAGTCCTGTGAGGCCAGTGCCGGAGAGATCCGGCAATTGCAGGGTGTTACTGCCGCTAGCCCCATCGTCATCGTTCTCGATCAACACCCAACGCCGCCCGGCAGAGTCCACCGCGCGCAGCTCATGGAAAACCAGGGTATTCGCCAGATCTCCCGGATTGAGTCTGTCCTGGTAGTCGACGCTCGGACTGCCACTGAAGATGCCAGAAGGAACCGTCACTGTGGGCGGCCCCACGATCGGCGTCACCGGCAGCGCCATTCCCGAAACGGTGTCTTGGACCAAGACACGCCGCCGAACCAAGTTGCCAGCATCGTCTTGGGCCTGGGTAGAGACCCAAAGCAGTGGCCCTAGGTCGACGAAGTCCGCCAACATCGTGAAGCTGTAGGAGCCATGGGCTTGGAAGCTGGGAGCGTTGCCCTTCACAAAGCCGAGCCCGAACTGCGCCATACCAGCAAAGCCGCCAAGACTGGCCAATAGATGCACCTGCGGGGGGGCGACCAGCTTGCTGGCGTTGATGCCAGGAACGGGCTGCAAGTCGAAGGGGACCGGCACCGAAAGGGTGACGAAGGTATTCAGCGCAGGCAGCAGCGGCGCATTGACCGCGTAGCTCGCTCCTGCGGCTAGCGGCTTCACCGGTGCCAGCTTCTGCAGGTTCCCCCCCGAGCTGGCTCCCAGGAGCGCCGAATAGAGGCTGTAGGTCGGCGTCGCTGTCGGCGGAAACACCCCGGCAAAGGCGGAGACAAAGAGAAGGCGCCGCGAGCGCAGAGGCGTGGCCGGCAGAATCGTAGGGGCTGCCGGCTTGGTCTCCACCGCATAGTCATTCGCGTCGTCGGCCAAGAGGTTGAGACCGATCTTGGCCGTGGTCTTTCCGCTCGGCAGGAAGACAAAAGAGCCCGAGATCTTGGAGCGAGCATTCACCAGCGGGGTCAGAGGCAGGGAGAGGAAGCTCGCCCCGGTATTCACGACAGTGAAAAGCTCGTAGCCGTCCTTGACCACGGTGACGGTATAGCCGCTAGCGTTGAGCGATCCGAAGCTCACGACTCCCTGCGCATCGGTAACGGCGCTCTGGCGCCCTGTTGCCGGCTTGCTAGGACGACCAGGTTCGATCAACACGGTCGCCGAAGGGACAGCGAGCAATGAGGCTTCGTCGTACACCTGGACCTTGAGAGTCTTGGAGCTGGCCACGTCCCCCGTCACGACTCCTCGCTGGACCAGGGTCCCGGGCACGGCCGCGGCCAGGGCGTTGCCGGCCTTATCCCGAAAGCTGAGCGAAAAGCCCGTGCCCGTGGTCGTCCGCGAGAGAAGGAAGGGCTTGCTGAGGAAGCGGCCGTCTTTGCTGCTAGCAAAGAGTCCGTAGTCTTTGCCGCCCACGGAGAGATTCATACTCCCCAGCTCCTCACTCGCCTGCCCGTGCAGGGCAACGGTTCCCTGGTCGGTGATCAAAACCGTCGCCGCCGCCGTCGAGGGTGGACCAAGCTCAACGAGGGTCGGCCGGAAGGTGTCCTGGGCCGAATCCTCGGCGACAGCAAAACCACTCCGCTGTCGCCCCCGGGACAGCATGGCAGCAAAGCTGAGGGTGCCGTCCTGGAAGACTGGCGCCGCCAGGGTTCCGAGCCGGCCACCGCTCGGGACCGAAACCGTCCCCGAGCCGTCCTTTCCGGCCTTCGCCTTCCACTCGACATAGCTCAGCGCCTTAGGGTTCTTGCTATTGCGGGCTACGCCGTAGATCCGCAGCAGCAGCTCGTCGCTCGCCCGGCTGCCCTCAGGCAAATCGACGTTCAGCAGCAGGTTCTCGAGGTTGGCGAGGTTGACCCGGTTCTCGAAATCCTTGACCGGATTACCTATCGCCAGACTCTTGATGCGGAGCGGCGCCATCGTGGTAAAGCTCACCGGAGGCTTTCGAGAGCCCGGATCGATCTGCACCCCCGCCACCATGATCTCCTTGGTGTAGATCAGCTCGTGACGGGTGCTCGCCGCAAGCGCGACATTGGGCTGCAGTCGCACGATCCGCGAATCGGGGACGCCAGCAACTCGAAGGGGGTAGCTGATCCCAGCAGCGAGAGGCTTGCGCGCCGCGGCCTCTTGGAGGTAGAGGCTCGTAGCAGTGACCGTCGTAGGGTTGACCGGGGCACTAAAGACGACGAAGGAGGGATCTTCTCGACTGACGTCTTTATCCCCGTTCGCGGGATAAGAGAAGATCACCTTGGCCGAGCTGTCCTTGCTGGCATCGCAGGTGAAACTCCCGATCACCCCCTGCTTCGCCAGCAGCGCACGGTCCAGATCGCGTACCGAGCGACCCGCAACGATCTCGTATTTCTGATTGGGCAGCAAAGGCGTGCTAGGCTGCAAGATCAGAAGGCGCCCACCTAGCTGCAGGCTGTAGCTGGCGGGGAGCGGCTTGGTGCTTTCTGCGATTCGCAGATAAACGTGCGAAGGCTTCTCCTTGTCCTTGGAGGAACTCAGGCTCTCCTCATTCATCGATTCACTGAAGAGCACTGCAATCGCGGTCGTTACCTGGAAGCCGCTACCGCTCGGCCCGGCACGCAGGATTCGCGGCCTTCCATCGAGGACCAGGCCGCCCACGGGCGGAACTTGGAACTGAGAAGCCGCGCTCCCAGTGCCGCCTCCCGAATAGCCGGGATCGAAGATGCGACCCACATTGTTGCCACAGCCCAGCAAGAGCCCGAGAAGCGAGCTGGCGAGGACGAAAAGGGCGAGGGCGGCGGACTTGTAGCTGCGCATCTAGGCGGGCTCCGGGTCTCAGCGAACAACCGCACGCAGCGGCTGGGTCCGGACGATAGCGCATAGGACGCGCGAGACACGCACAGCTTGCAGCTCACTGCCGCCCAAGTTGTGGCAGAGCTTTGGCAGAGCTGTGCCGCAGCTAGATCAGAGTTGGTCGCGGAAGTCCTGCAGGCCGCGCAGAAGCTCGCTGCTGCCCTTCTCCAACTGCGCAATCAACTCATCCAACTCCGCGCAGCTCGGGCTCCGCGCCTCCTCCATGATTCGCTGGAAGAGTTGGCTAGCCTGCAGGTAGCCGACATTGCCGAAGCTGGACTTCAGGCCATGGGCCACCTTGTCGACGGCAGCTCTGTCGCCCTGTTTCTGTGCTGCAATCAGGGCCGCCAGGGCATCGGGCGCCTGCCCCAGCACCGTATCGAGCAATTCACCGAGGAGCTCGACATCGTCCTTGTCTTCCAGGTCGAAGACCTCGGAAACTCGCTCGAAATCAGGAGTCGCCAGGTCCATCGGGTCCCAATCACACATCTGCTATCAGCCTCCAGCAATGCTCATTTCGATGGCGCAGTAACGGCCCTCGGCTCTGTGTTGCCGTTACGAGGCGGCCAGATTCGCCGGCCATACTTGTCTTCGACAAATCCCACAAATTCCTGAAGGCTGCTCCCCAAGGCGGCTTCGAGAGCAGCAACCGCCAACGCCGGCTCCTGGGTGCTGCATTCGACCCGCTTCTCGGCCATGTTCCGCTCGAGCAGCTGACCGGTTTTGGCATCGCGAAGACTCAAGACCATTTGAAACCAGACCCCGCAGCCCTGCTCGTCCTCAATCAGCTCGAAAGCCAGTACTTGGCCGTCCATCACCCAGTCCGCCTCCAGCGCCGCATCATTGGCGACGACATCGGCGAAGATGCCCGAACGCAGGAGCGCAGCATGGACCGCCCCGGCCAGTACTTCCCCAAGAGGCGCCGCCCACAGGTGATATTCAAAGCTCTCCAAGCTGTTGCGCCCAACTCGGACCAAGAGGCGATCGCTCTCCAAGTGCGGGCTCACAGCAAAGCGCCCGATCCGAAGGACTTGTGGCAGCATCCTGGAGGAAGCTCCAGGAACTGTCGGGAGCAAAGAATACAACTTGGTCGCGGGAATGCTGACCGAGCCACAGGCATGCAGCAGCAAGACTGAGAGACTCAAGAGAAACAAACGCATCAGTCTCTCCTTCCGGGAGTCGCCGAACCCCGCCCCTTTCGTTCGGGGACGGATTCACCAAAGACCAAGGCACTGGGGGTCGAACGCAGCAGGCGAGCCAGGTTCCCCAGCTCACGCAACGCCTTTTCCAGACTGGTCATCGAGGCACGAATCCCCTGCCCCTGTCCACGCAAGAGATGGCGGAGTGCATCCGAACTGCGCCCGAGGCTGAGGCTCGCCTCCTCGGCGGCACGCAGGAGCAAGGGAGCCCTGGCAATGGCTTCACGCAGAGCTGGTTCCTCTCCGAGCTGCTCAAGGGAGGCACTAAAGCCACGCAGGGATGCCAACATGCCCTTCAGCTCCGGCTCCATATGGAGGAACTTGTCCAGCAGGGCATTCACCCGCGGAAGGGTTTCGGCATCGAGGCGAGTGAGCAAGGGCCCCATGCCCTTCTGCAGGACAGCCAGAGCCTGACTGCTGTTCTGGAGCAAGTCGCTGATAGCCTCAGCGTTTTCCCCACCCAGCAAGCGGTTGAGATTACCCGCGACCTTGCGGTATTCACCGATTGTGCCAGTCAGTGAATCAAGGAGCCCCGGAAGCGTCTTGGCTAAAGAGCTCATCGGTGACAGCTGGGCCCGAATCAGTGCGCCTGGCGGCAGCACCGCAGCCCCCTTCTCCCACCCCGATAATTCAACGGTGACCTGCCCCGTAACCCAGGCACGATCGAGGCTCGCCCGGCAATACTTCGTAATCGGTGCCCGCTTAGGATCGGTATCGACGACGACTTCTGTTCGCCCGTTGACGAAGCGCATATTCGACACCGAACCAATCTGCACTCCTTGGAAGTTGACCGAGGAGCCAATCACCATCCCCTTGACCGTCTCGTCGAACTGGATGGTGTAGCGCACCTTGTTTTGAGCAAAGGAAGTGCCGATCGCGAGGAAGAGCAGGGCAAAGAAAAGACCACAACTGCCAAGCACGAAGAGGCCGACTTTGATTTTTCGAGAGCGATCGAGCACCAAAGCTCTCCTATACCGTTAAAAAGCGGGTGATGTCGACCTCACCCTCACGCTCCTTGGGCAAGGCACGGTGGATGAAGTCCTGAACCCGAGGGTCCGGCCAGTTACGCAAGTCTTCGGGGCTGCCGCTAGCCAAAATGCTCCCAGACTCAAGCATGATCATTCGGTCCGCGATCGCGAACGCGGAAGGAATATCGTGGGTAACAACGACCATCGTAATGCCGAAAACCTTATTGAGCTTAAGTATGAGATTATCGACACCGGCAGCGGTAATAGGGTCGAGTCCGGCCGAGGGCTCATCGAAGAACACGAGCTCTGGGTCGAGGGCCACGGCACGTGCAATCGCCGCACGTTTCTTCATGCCGCCGGATAGGTCAGCCGGACTGAGATGGACGGCCCCGAACAGCCCCACCATATCGAGCTTCATCCGCGCGATCTGCCGAATCACTCTCTCGGGCAAGTTCGTCGACTCCCGCAAGGGCAGGCAGACGTTATCGAACACCGACATGCTGTTGAGGAGGGCGCCCCCCTGGAAGCTGAAACCCATTCGTTGACGCAGGGCATCCAGTTCCTTGTCAGAGATCATGTAGAGATCTCGATCATCGAGGTGAACCGTACCCAGCGTCGGCGGCAGCATCCCCGAGAGATGGCGGAGCAGGGTGGTCTTACCGCAACCTGAAGGGCCGAGGATGACGAAGACCTCGCCTCTCCTCACAGCAAGATCCACCCCCTTGAGCACCGTATGCGAAGCAAAACGGGTCGTGATCGCCATGGCGCGAATCAGGTCCGGCGATGACGGTCGCCGCGGGGTCAACTCGCTGGGCAACTTGAATCGACGGCGGCGGAACCTCATGCGCCAACCCTCAAGAGCAGAACAAAGACGGCATCGACGACAATGATCAAGAAGATCCCAGCCACGACCGAGCCCGTGGTGGCACGCCCGACACCCTCAGGGCCACCCGTCACATTGAGCCCAAGCGCACAGCCCACGGACGCGACCAGGCCACCAAAGACCGTCGCCTTCAGCAGACAGGACAGCAAATCGCCCAAGTGCAGAGCCTTGTGCGTCGCCTCGATGTAGGTGCCCGGCTCAATCCCGACCACAAGCACCCCGAAAAGGGCGCCACCGAGAATCGCGGTAAAGACAAAGAGCACAGCCAGGCAGGGGGTGGCGAAGGACAGGGCAGCGATCTTCGGCACCACCAGATAGCGGGCAGGGTGCACCCCCATCTGGGTCAGAGCCGCGACCTCTTCGTTGATGACCATGGTCCCGAGCTGGGCCGCGATCGACGAACCCGAGCGTGCGGCGATCAGGATCGCGGTCATCAGCGGCCCAATCTCACGAGTCACACTGACCGCCACCATGTCGGCGACGAAGATGTCGGCGCCAAAGAGCCGCAGCTGCACCCAGGCCTGCATCGCGAGAATCATCCCCAGCAGCAGTCCAATCAGGGCAACGATCGGCACCCCACCGATTCCAGCGGTGTAAACCTCCTCGACAATGCGGCTCATGCGCGGGCGCGTTCCCTGGAACAGGCCACAAATCGCATCCCAGATCGCCGAGCCCACGGTTCGCGAGCCAATGCTCGCACTGTCGATCACCGGGATCACCGCAGCGCCAACGGCTTCGACCAAGCCAGGCCGCCGCGGTCTCGGCTCCGGACGAACCAGCCTCTCGACCGAAAGCAGGGAAAAATAGTCGAGCACCGGCCCCTTCAGGCCAATCAGCTTGACGCTCCGCCCAGAGGCCTGGGCCCGCTCGATCGCATCAACGACGAGGGCCATGCCAGAACTGTCGAAACTCTCGACTGCGGACAGATCCAAGAGGAGTTCCCCGCCGTCACGCTCGCGCCGCTCCAATTCACGGCACAGGTCTAGCGCGCTCGAGCGATCAAAGCGCTCGGGCATACGCCAAACGGTATCCGCGGACGCAAGCGTCGTCATCGGGGGGGGCTCTGGGTATCTGCTTTGGGGAGCTGAGCAGGCTGTTGGAAAAGACCCGCGAGTGACAGAGTGCCCGATTCGGCGTCCCCCTGGTGACAGAAAACGCAGGCAAATCTATGGATTCGACGAGGCTTTATGGCGCCAAGGGGGCGTCGCAGGCGGCGCTTTGTCGCCGTGCGCAAATTTCTACGGCCCGTTAGGTCCTGAGCCTCCTTTCGAACCTGACAGTGGCCGCGCTTGAATGCTGCCATGGGGCTTCTTGCGCCAAGTCCCTCCACAGCGGCGCGGAATTCGCTAGGGATCTGGTAGCTTGAGCCAAGCTCAGAGCCGGGCTCGCTTCGAAATCCACTCTGAGTTCCTGTCCCTGTTCCCTCCGCGAGAAGACGTCTCGATGCTCCAGGTCCAGTTCGAGCGCGCTTTTGGGCGTGCCCTCCCCTTCGCACTCTTCTGCCTGCTTTCGCTCTCCTGCTCCTCCCCACCGAGCGAAGCCGACCCCTCTGCCGTTACCCCGGGGCAACCCTTGGGTGAGTTTTCGACACTAGGCGCCGAGGAAGCTCTACGTGCCGGAGAGCCGGAGAAGGCCCTCGATCTTCTCGACCCCATGCTCGCGGCCAGCCGTGGCTGGGCTCCAGAAAAGCGGGCGGCCTTCGAGCTGCTGCGCGGCAAAACGAACATGGCGCTAGCGCAGCAATGCCTCAAGAACCCCGGCTCCGGCAACCTGTACCGCAGCAGTCTCGAAGACGCCAAGATCGCCTTCAGCACGGCTAGCGAGCTGCTCGCGGATTCCCCCGCCCCCCGCATCGCCCTCGCCGAGGCTCAGCGCATGACCGAAGATTGGCAGGGCGTCAACAACGCTTGCTCTGAGGCCATCAAGCTCCTGGGAGGACGCCAGCATCTCAGCGGCCAAGCTGCGGAGCGGGCCCTGGAGCTGCGCTCCGAAGCGTGCTTGCGCATGGTGCTCGCCGAGAACAAGGCGGAAGCGAGCAAGCTCGCCGGCTCCAGACTGGACTTAGCCCAAAGCGGACTGCGCGACTGTGCTCGCCTGCAGCAGCTGCAACCCAAGAAAGCCGAACCCTACGTGACAGCCGCAGCCCTGCTCCGAGCAGGAAATGAATCGGACAAGGCCCTAAAGACCCTGCAACAAGGTGTGCGCAGCGCGCCCGCAGCTAGCAAAATCCATGAAGCCCTGCAACGCTTCTACGCTCGAGCTGGGGGACAGCGCGCCTGCGTCGGCTTCTACCGCAACCTAGAGCGAGAGCTGCAGCAGCCTTCGGCAATGGTGGCCTGGTTTAGCGGCCAAGCCGCGCTGGCCTACGCCGACGAACTCAGAAGCGGCGGCGCCATCGAAGCAGCCCTGCGACGCTACGACTTGGCCTTTGAAGCCTTCGGTCGCTGTATGCAGCTGGAGCCCAATTACAGCGGTTGGTCCAAGCTCAAACAGGCCATCGCTCGGATCTCGCAGGCCCGCATGTACATCGAGGACGACAAGACCGAGCAGGCCGAGAAGCTCCTCGACACCGCCTACGAGATCTCGCCGGCCATCGCAGCGGTAAACGAAGACGGCAACCTCCTCTACTCCGACGGCCTCGGTAAGGACTACCGAGGAGGCATCGTTGCGCTGGGAGCTCAGTTCGCCGGTATGGCGGGAGAGCGGCTGGAGCATGCCGTCCGCTTCTGGCGCAAGATCACCGCCCGGCACAGCGATTGGGGCTTCGCCTGGAACAACCTCGGCTTCGCCTGCCGCGACCTTGGCGTGCGCCGCAGCAAGAGCAAAGGCGGAGAGGGAGCCGGAAAGAAGTCGGCCAAAGAGCTCTGGGAGGAAAGCTATGCCGCCTACGAGAAGGCGGTCCATTACAGCCCAGAGGATCCTCGCATCGTCAATGACTGCGGCCTGATGCTGATCTACCACCTGTATCGCAACTACGACCGGGCCAACGAACTCTTCGAACGCGCGATCGAGCTGGGCAGAGAGCAGCTGGACGAACTCGGGCCAAAGACCCAGGACGAGAGCAAAGAGCTGGCGAGCAAGCGGCGCGATCTGGAAGAAGCAACCGGAGATGCCTGGGAAAACCTGGCCAAATCAAGCTGGGAGCACGGCAAGGATGCGAAGAAGGCGCGGGCGGCACTCAAGGAGGCACAGAAGTACTTCCCCTACAAACGGCGTGGTGGCGTGAGGAAGATCCTCGCCAGCATCGAGGCGGCGAACGCAGAAAAGCAGAGCGTTCGGGTCCATCAGCCCCCCCAGTTCTTCGCCATGATTCGACCGGACGCCCAAAGCGAAGGGGCCCCAAGCGAAATCGCACAAGCACGAAGCATGCTCCTCGCTGGCGAAGCTGAGAAGGCCTTGGACCTCATCGAGCCTCTCCTGAGCAGCCACGAAGAGGATCCGGAACTCTGGTATCTCGCCGGCGCCAGCAGCCTCCTCTTCGCCCAGCAATCGATCGCCGCCAAACGCCGCGGCGTAGAAGCCAACCTGATCGATGCTGTCCTGCGCTTGAAGAAAGCCGACACCCTCACTCGCGCCCTGGATGGGGGCAGCAGCAACTTCGGCACCGCGATCCATGTCCTACCCGTCACCTGTGCCATCGAGGCCCTGCTCCTGCAGGGGAAGAGCAGCGAAGCCGCCGAGCTGGGAGCCCGACATGCCACCCACCTCGACTCCTTGGGGCTGGAACTTCCCAAGGCGGTATTCGCCCGTTTTGCCCTTCGCCGCGGCGAAGCTGCAGCGCAAGCCGCCATCGCCGCGAAACAGGCCGGCAAGAAGGACGCGAAGCAGGCCATCGTCGCCGCACGAGACGCCTTGACCCGTGCCCGTAGCATCCTGACCAAGCTCGGCAAAGCGCCGCTCCCCTTGCAGCGAATCGAGAAGCAAGCCCAAGGCCCCTTGGCCCTTCGCAGTTTCTTCACCGCCTGGAAGAATCTCGAGCTTTGGGACGGCAAGCCTGCGGGAGCCATCCGTGTCCTGGCCCAGGGTGCAGAACTCGGCAGCGCTGAGGACGCCGGCACTCTGATCGGGATGATCCCGCCGCTCGTCATGCAGAACAGCAACTCTGGCGACTTGACCCTGGCGAACTTGGCCATCGAGTGGTCTGACAAGGTCCTCGCGGCCCACGCCGAAGACCCGACCCTGCTCTGGTGGAGCGGCTACTTGCACTACGCCGTCGCCTTCGTCGCCCGCAAGAGCAGCAAAGCAGTCCGAGCCTTGCAAGAGCTCGAGGCTGGCATAGCGAAGTACCGCATGGCCATGGAAAAGAGGCCCGACTTCGCCAACAGCTCCAAGTTCCGCATCGCTGAGGCGATGAACGCCCAAGGGGCCATCCTGATGGCTAAGGGCGAAAAAGAAAAAGCCCTGAAGACTTGGCTCGCCGCCATCAAGCTCTGGCCGGCCATCGATCAACCCAAGGACTTCCTGAGTAACCGTAGCCCTCGTGATGAAGCCTTCATCTATGCCATGAGCTTCCCGCGTCAGGGTAATGAGCTACGCGGAGCCGAAATCCTCGAGGCCATCGGGCAATGTATTTCGAACGACTGGGAAGCCTTCAACAATGCCGCGCTGATGCTGCGAGACCTCTGTGAACGCCAAGGCGCTAGGCGGAATCCCAAACCCTTCATAAAGACCTTGCAGCGGAGCTACCAGAACTACCGCAAGGCGCTCCGCATCAACCCCAGCGACGTTCGCTTATCCAACGACACGGCGCTCATCGATATCTACTACCTCAAGGAAAACCGCCAGCACAGCGAGGAGACCCTGCGCCTGGCCATCCGTCGCGGCAAATCCCTGCTCAGCGATCCCCCCAAAAACCACGGGGAAAAACAAAACCTCGAGGAAGCGGTCGGCGACTGCATGATGAACCTCGGGCTATTGCTGATGGAGCAGCCCGCGAGCTACCAGGAAGCCAAGAGCTTCCTCACCGAGAGCTTGAACTACTATCCGAAGCGCCGCCGCGCGTCTGGTGCACACCTAAGGCGCTTGCAACGGCTCATCGACGCCGAGCAAAAAAAGCAGGACGCGGAAAAGCGCCAGGGTGAAGGCGGGGGCGGTCGATGATCGAGGCCCTCGCTCCCACCCTAGCCCTGCCCTTGCTCCTGCTAACTGGGCTCCCCACTGGGGCCTCAGCCCAAAGTAGCCCTGCCGCTATGGACCCCAGCACGGCCAAGCGCATCGAGGAGCTGGCAGACGCAGGCAAGAGCGAGGAAGCTCTCAAGCTATGCCGCAAGCTCATGCAGCTGCAGCCGAAGGAGCCCTTCGCCGCCCGCCAGCTGCTCGCCCTCCTGCTGAAGCTCGGCCGCATAGACGACGCCTTAGATGCCGGCGACCGCTCCCTGGCTCGCTTCCCCAAGGACGTGATCCTGCTGGAGAGCTTGGCCTTGGCGAGTCAGCGCAAGGCCGAGCAGTTTGCCAAGAACCCAAGAAGCTACCGCCAAGCGTCCCTGTATCTGCAGGACGCGGAGGGCTTCGCCAAGCGTGCGCTCAAACAACAAGCGAAACGCCGCAAGAGCCTGGCCATTCTCGGCCTGGCCCAGCTACAGCTCGGCAAGGGCCAAGCAGCCCTAGAAACGGCATCGAAGCTCACCGAGCTTTTCCCCAAAAGCGCCAGCGGCCCCCTGCTCCGGGCTCAGATCCGGCTGCCCCTACTCACCCACGGCATCCGTGAGGCGACGCTCAGCGAGAAGGAACGATTCACCCTCGCGGGCCTCATCCGCAAGGACTGCATGCTCGCCACCCGCTTGGAGGCGTCGCGCTATCTCCCCTATCGCCTGCTCGGAGATGTGGCGGCCTGGCTCGGGGAAATCGAAGAAGCTCGCACCCTCTATGCCTCGGCCCTCGCCCGGGATCCCAGCCGTGGCGCGCCACACGACTGGCTTCTCCGTCAGGGCGCCTTCGCCGCCCATGCCTGCTACAGCCAGGCCATCGCCAAGCTCAGCAAGCGCAAAGACAAGCATGCCCGCGACGAAGCCATCCTGCAGTGGTATCGCGGCATTGCCGCCTTCCACGCCGAAGACTGGCAAGGCACACGCGAGTCCATGGCACGCTGCTACGCCCTCGAAAGCAGTTTCGTCAGCAGCCTTTATTACAACGCTGTCGCCAACTACGAGAGCCAACGGCCACAAGAGGCGCTCGCCCTTGCCCTAGCTCTAAGCCAAAGAGGGAAGAAACAGTTCATCGGAGAGCTTCGCCGGGCCGGTGCAGATCAAACTCGACAGCTCAAACTCTTTCGCGTCCTCGCCCTGCTCGCCAAGAACAAGGGTGATCTCCACGGCTCCCGGGAACTCAACCATTGCATCGCATCGGTCGCCGATGACGCCGATAGCTGGAACAACCACGCCTTTCTCTGCCGGGAAACGGGCAGGCACGAGGAAGCGTGGACTTCGTACAAGCGGGCACTCGCCAAGGCCCCCAAAGACCCTCAATTACTCAACGACGCGGCAGTCATCCTGCAATACCACCTAAAGCGCGATCAGGGGCTCGCCCGGAAGATGTATCAGGAGGCCATCCGCATCGCCGAGCAGATCCTCCTGGAGAAGAAGCTCTCCCCCGCCCTGCTGGCACGCGCAGCGCAGAGCCGGAAGGACGCCCGCGGGAATCTCAAGAAGCTCGCTCCGGTGAAGCAGGACAAAAAGGAGCGGCCGTAGCTGGCCTCTGCCCGTCGAGTCAAAGCTCAACTGCGATCTCGCTCGCGACTACCCTCAAGCGATTAGGCCACACGAAAGATCGTCATATTCCTTAAAGTCGACCTCGAGAGGGTTGCCCGCCGCATAGCGGAATCGAAGCTGGCGGAGGGAATCCATGCCCTGCAAGTGCGGGACAGCAATCAGCGTGCTACTGACGGTCGGCCGCTGACCCTCGTGTAGACAAACAGGAAACTCGGCGCCGCTTTCCCGATCGCGGCCACGACCACTTGCCATCGTCACCCCCAAGCGGTCAAGAAGCGACTCGATGTCGTGATTGGTGCCCGCGACCTCGTCATACAGACCCATGGCCCCACAGAGTTCACAGCGCTCCGGCCCGATCAGGTTGCTCATCGAAACCACAGGCCCCTTCTCGACCCGGCTCTCAAGGCAGCCATCGACATAGCGGAGATATCGGCAGTCGTCGGCATCGCTAAGCAGGAGTTGGAAGGGTCTGGAGGGTCTTTCGCTCAATAGCTCCTCGATCCCCTTTACCGCCTCCAGAGGGGTATTACAGGAGAGCGCTTCGAACACGACATGACCGCGAGAGAGAGCCTCAGGATCGATGTAGCCAGGCGCATTGGTAATCGCCGCGACCAGGCCGAGGTCATTGACCCCAGCCCAGCTCCCCCCGTGCCTTCGATCCCGTGGGCAAAGGGCCCGGCGCTCGCCGAGGATCCTCAGCCCGGGCGGCATGGCCGAGCGTCCCGGATCTTCCTCCCGATTGAAGGCAAGGATGACCGGAAAACCCGGAAGCAGATGCCGGTAAAGGAGGAGCACACACATATCTGATGGGCAACGACGGCTGCTGCGCTAACGGAGCATCGAAAAAGACGAGCGACGGACAGGGGGTCGGATGGGAGCTTCCGCCTGCGACAAAAAACGCAGGTAAAGAGGCGGATTCGCCGGGCGTTCCGACGGCAAGGGGCTCTGGTGCCGCTCCTCGCTGGCCGGAAAAAACCGCAATAGCCTGAAGCGCTGTCTAACAAAGGCCACGAAGCGGCGCAAGCCATGGGCATTTCGCAGATCGATGAACCGAGAGACCTGGAGGATCCGAATGAAGACAAAGTCTGCTTGGGAGCCTGCCTCGAATTGCTTCGTTCGCGAGCACACGCGGCTTCCTCCTGGCACGCGTTCACGGCTACTGCTTTGATGTTTCGCCTCGCGCTCCCCCTTTCGTCCCAGCCGGAGACCCTAATGCGCTTCGACTCGATCCCTGCGCTGCTGCGCTTTGCGATCGCTCTTATTGCCCTCCTGACCTTGCCGAGCACCAGTTTTGCCACGGCCCAAGATGAGGGCGATGAGCTTCCCTACCCCGAACTCAGCCTCGCAGAGTCCCACAGCTTCCTCGACGAGCTATCGACCTGGCAACAGCATCTCGTCCAGCCCGAAGGCCGTCCGGTCAACAAGCAAGTCCGCGGCGTGTTCCCGGTCGGCGACGGACAGGTCTTCGGCTACGTAGGCCTTGGGCGCCGGGCCAACACCATGCAGGGTCTCAGCGGCCCCAGTTACCAAACGGCCGAGCCATGGGCCCCCAAGGGACATTGGGGCGAGATGAGCCTCGACCTGCTCGATGGCGATGCCGTTGTTCCGCTCCCGATCCAACGTATCTGGCGCACCCGCGGGGTGAACTGCGTCATCACTGAAGACGCCAACGACAAGGAAGGGACACTCACGCTTACGACCCTCAACTTCGCCAAGTTCGGGGATCGGAGCCTCTACCGATGGGTGGAAATCCGCAACCGCGGCAAGAGCGCACGAAAGCTAAGCCTTCGGGTCGATTGGGAGCGAGGATCCGCACAAGGGGATCAGCTGAGTTCGACGTATAAGGCCAAGGGTTTCGAGGCGCTTCTGCGCTGCCTGCGCCCGGCAAAAGCCGTCGGCCACAGCCTCCTTATCGATCTTGGAGAACTGGCCCCCGATGCTGTCGTCATCGTGCCCCTCGTCCTCCACTGCAAAAAGCAGGGGGAGGATTATGTCGGCGCCAAGAAGGACGAGGACGTCAAAGCCGCACTAAGCGCCAGCGAAAAGTACTGGCGGCAGCGTCTCAGTAAGACCAGCGTCCTGGCTACCGACCGCACACGGCTCGCCGACCTGGTCGAAGACTGGAAGATTCTCATGCTGGTCCAGCGCAGCGCTGAGAACGGCGCGGTCAGTCCCATGGTCTCCCACCGTGGCGCTTGGGTGCGCGACAACGCTGGGCCGCTGCTGGCCTTCCTCCGCTATGGACTGCACAAGGAAGCCGCAGACCTCCTGCGCTACGTACACGACGCCATCATCATCACCGGCCAAGTCCGCAGCGATTACCCGCTGGACCTCGATGTGAGCGCCGCCGAAAAGATGCGCCAAGGCTTCGATTGGTCCAAGGTTCAAACTCCAGACAGCGTCCTACCTGGCTGGATCATCCTGCAGCACGCGTGGTACTTCCGCGCCACTTGGGACATTGGCCTGATCAAACGACACTGGCCGATGCTCGAGGCCTGCATGAAGGCCTTCCGTCCGGACGCCAAGGGCACCTTGCTGCCGGAAGGCGATGAGAACTACCTCTATGGCGGCTTCTTCAGCCTCGGTCCGGAGCGATTCGCCGCCCCTTGCTATATCCCTGCTGCCGACCTAGCAGGGCGTCGTGCGCGCTCCTTCGATAGTTCATTGATCTACCTGATGGCCATCGACTCGATGTCAGAGCTGGTCGAGGAGCTAGACAAGGACGCCCAAGGCAAGGTTGCGCAAGACCGTGAGTGGACCAGCGCCAAGAAGCTGCCCTGGGAGAAGCGCAAGATCGATACGCTGCTCCAAATCGAGAAGAACTTTTGGCTGGAGAAGGAGAAGCGCTTTGCCCCCTTCCTCTCCCCCGTCACTGGCGAAGCGCACCGCGCGCCTTATGCCGCGGTCAACCTCAAGCCGCAGTGGCTCGGTTACACCTACGCCATCGGCGAGAAGAACCGAGATAACGCCCGGAATAGCATTTCCGCGCTATGGAAAAAGGGCATGCGTGTCGGAATGACGCCGAACGTCGGGCATTTCACCGGCGATGTTCCCGGCTTCCTCCTTTACACACTGGCGGACTTGGATGACAAGCGCCGCAACGAGGCCTTGGACGAACTCCTGCGACTCGCGGGTCCCGCTGGCGAATGGGGACAACTCTATAACCCCCAAGGTCAGCCGATCTCGAGCTATTCCGAAGAGTGGCCATGCCGCCTTCGTCCCTGGGAAAGCGGCATCAACATCGACGCCATCCTCTTCGCGCTGAACGGCGCTCGCTATGCGTCCGTCCCCGGCTGGTCCAAGAGGGACCAGCGCTACAAGCTGCGAATGCCGAACAAGGCGCGCTGGGTCTCGATGACCAAGATGCAGCACGATGGGCACCAGTACAACATCTACCTCGACGAGGTTCACGAGCCCGATAAGAAGCTCGACCCCAGCGGTGCTCCGGTTCGTAAGCTGCGCTTCCGGGTGCACTATGACGTCGTCAACTTCAGTCTGATGCAGACCGAGTTTGTCGACGTAGCAGCCAATGTCGGCGAGACCCTATTTGTCCGTTGGCCCAAGGTTGGCAGCCCGATCAACGAGACCACGCCCTGGCCCGAAGACAGCGAAGAGGTATTCCTTGGGGCTGACGGCCCTGGCACTTTTACTCCTGTCGCGCCGAAGCTCGCGAAGGGAGCCAAGACCCTCTTCATCACCGCCGGGCTGTCCCAGTCACAGCCCGTGGACTCGGTAGCCGTCGACATCGGCCTTCCCTTGCTCCCCGAGCAGCTCGCCGCCCTCATCCACGATGGCAAGAAGCGGCGTTTTGACCGCATCGTTTTTGATGTAGGGGCGCGGGATGCGTCCGCGGCAACCTTCAAGACCGGCACGTTCTGGAATCACCCAAGCCTCTTGGGCGCCCAAAAACGCTTCCGTGCCGACGGCGGCGAGATCCTGCGACCGCGCTTCCTGACTAGGTTCGAGCTTTTCGGCCCGGAGCGCGCCCAGGGTCTTGGGGATCTCGAGAAAGCGCACGAAGTAGAGAAGCTGGAGAACTTCCGAGCTGGCAACTTTGCCTGGAAGAAGCAGCTCATCTCGAAGGCACGCCTCGACCTGCACTCCCTGACCGAGAAGCAAAAGCCTGAGCTCAGCGGCAAGAGCTACCTGTGGTGGGCAAGCTCGGTCATCGTTTCCGACCGAGATCAGGAGCTGATCCTGAAGGTCGGGAGCGACGATGGCATCCGTATCTGGCTGGAAGGCGAGGAGATCTTGCTTCGGAAGATCAAGCGCATGGCGACCTTCGATCAGGACGAGGTCCTGATCCGACTGAAAAAGGGCGAAAACCGCCTTCTCTTCAAGGTCGTCAACGTCGACGGCGGCAGCGCTCTCTATGCGCGCCTGACCGGAACCGACGGACTCCCCGCTCGCGGGCTCAGCTACCGCTGAGCCGCGCAGCGCCGGCTCGGCAGCCGAGAGGATGGGCTACCGCAGCCCCTTCGTCCCCTGCCCAGCAAAGGCCCGCGACAGGAGTCCGGGCCTTTTGCACAGGAGCGGATCCTCTCAGCGGCCCTTCTGCTGCGAGCGGCTCGGAGGACGGATGAGCAGGTAGTAGCGAAGCTGAGCCTTGCCCTTGCTCCCCTTCTCCACAGCGGACTTCTGTTCCGCAGAGCGTTTCTGCTGACCAGCAGTCTTCCGCGTATGGCTCGCCTTCGGAGCCGCCTGCGGCATAGCCGGCCTAGGCGCTAACGGGAGTCGCTGCACCGAGAGACTTCTCCCGCCGCGAAGCAAACGAACCGCACGCTGCACAGCTTCGGCGCTGCCGCGGAGTTCCAAGAGCATGGGCTGCTGCAGAGGCAGCGCTGCGGCCTCGGGAGCCGCCTTGCCGCTCCTAGCCGCCTTCTTCTTGGCCGGCTCCTCCTCCGCCTGCCCTTTGAGCTGGGGCTGGGCTGCCAGGCTCCCGACATCCAGCTGCCGCACGGAAAGCCCATCGATCCGCGACAGAGAGGCGAGCTCTGGCCGAGTCGAACTCTCGATCACCGACACCAGCTCTAAGCGGGCTTTGCTCTTCGACCGCGCAAGCGGAGATCGGCCAAGCTCAGCACCGCGCATGCGAGCTAGGCGAGGGGCACCCTCACGAAAGCGATTCGGCGCAGAGGCTTGACCTCGAAGGCTCTCAGCGAAGGGCTCTGCCACTCCTCTCGTATGGGCACGGGGTTCATCATCTTGGCCAGCGACCGCCCCCGGCTGAGGCTTACTCGCAGAGGACGGCCGAGGCACGCTCCTACCTAAAGCGATCTCTTCTTTCTGCGAAGCCAGGTTTTTCGCCTCATCGGCCAGCTCCGCCAGATCCTGGCCAGGGCCGGACTCGGCAAACTCCTGCCCCGAGAACAATCCCGCGAAAAGCGCCAGGGAGGCTGCAGCCACTGCGACGGAGGCCAGCAACATCCAGGAGGGGCGCCGACGCGACTCGGCGAGCTGCACCGGCTCTGGGCCGAGCTCAGCCCGCAGTGACTGGAGAATCCTCCCACGCAATTCTGGCGCCTGCTCCGAGACATCCCTGCCCACCTCCCCAAGCAAGGCAATCGTCTCCAGATAACGCCGATATTCGCCGGCCAGCTCCGGGTCCTTGGCCAGCTCGGCTTCACGTTGCTCTCGCTCAGCCTCCGAAAGACGTGCATCCGCCAAGTCGGCAAAGAACTCTGGCATAGCCGGGGCGGCAGCATCGCCGCATTCATCCTCCAAGTGCAAGGCTTCGGGGTCCGCAGACTTCCTATCGCTGCGCTTCATTGCGAGCCTCCTTCGAGCATGTCTCGCACCCGAGCTCTGGCGCGGTGCAGCCGTGAACGCACGGTGCCGATCGGCAGCTCAAGCACGGCTCCAATCTCTTCGTAGCTACGCCCTTCGAGGTCGCGCAGGGTCAAGATCACCCGCCAGAGCTCGGGCAGGGCCTCGATCGCCGCCCGGCAACGCCCGAAGAGTTCGCGCCTGGCGACCTGCTCCGAAGGCTGCGGCACGTCCGCAACCGGATCCGGCATCGGAGCTCGATCCGGATCCGATCCCGCCGGCGCAGCGTTCAACGAAAGGGTCAAACGGTCCCGCTTCAGCGCCTTGCGCTTGCGAAGATCCGAGACGCAGAGGTTGCAGGTGATGCGCTGGATCCAGGCCCAAAAGCTGCATTCAAGCTGAAAGCTCGCTAGCCCGCGGTACACCCGCAAAAAGACCTCTTGGGTCAGGTCTTCCGCCGATTCTCTGTGACTTGTTGCCATCTTCTGCACCAACCGGAACACACGCCGCTGATAGCGGTCGAGCAGTTCTTCGAAAGCTTGTGGCTCTCCAGCCTGGAGCGCCGTGACCAGACGCAGCTCCTCCGGATCGGGCCCGTGAAAGGGGGCCCCTGACTCTGGCCTCTCGGCATCTAGCACCGGCGAATCTACCAATCTTCCGTCTTCTCTCGCTCTTCCGGGCGCCGAGGGACGCAGCCCCTCAGCTGCAGTTCCCCGCTCCCGCCTGGAGACGGAAAGCTCGGCTGGATCCTGCTCTTGCATCTGGCTCCAATAAGGTCAATGACCTGATGACGATTGCGGATGCTACCCGGAGACGGACATGCGAAAGCGCCCCTTCCAAGCAAAGTGCCCCTGTTGTGGGGAAAAACTCAGCGTCGACCCTGAGCTGCGCCGGCTGACCCCCTTCGACAAGACGAAGAAGCCCAAGGACGCTGCCATGCTCGACAGCGCAGACGATCTGCTCCATGCAGACGAAAAACGCCGACAGGACAGCTTCGAAGCAGCCCTCGAAGACGAGAAGCGCAACAAGCCGAGCCTCGACGACCTGCTCTGAGCCCGGCCAACTCCAGATTCCAGCTTCGTACAGACTTAGGCAAACCAGATCCTTAACGATAGGATTCGAGGCATGGATCTACGGCGACTCGAAGGCGACGTAGCGGAGGCCGACGACTTCTCTTGGGAAGAGCTGCTACGCAGCAAGCAGCACGGCAGAAGCAAGCTCCGCAAATCGAAGAGGCAACTCGGCACGGGTCTCAGCGCCCTTGCCTTCGTGGCCCTGGGACTGACCCTGTTCCTCGCCCCATGGCAGCGTGAGCCGTTCCCCAGCCTCGAAGCTCTGCAGAGTTCGGATCCGAGTGTCGACATCCAGCTCCTACGCCTTCACGAGCGGATGCTCCACAAGCAAGACGAAGCAAGCCTGCACCTACGACTCCGCTGCGCCCTCTGGCTCAAGCGACGGGCGCAGCACTAGCAGGGACGGAAAAAGGCCAAGTCAGCGGAAACGATCGTAGCTCAGTGATCGCTCCCGCCGCACCAGCGCGTGCGCAACCAGCCCAAGCGAGATCCAAGCCGAGCTGAGGGAGGAGCGCCCATACGAGAGCAGCGGCATCGGCAGCCCCGTCGTCGGCAGCAAACCGATGCAGACTCCCACATGCACGAAGAACTGCGTTGCCAATAGGGCCGCAGCGCCGATCGCGAGCAAGCGCCCAAAGCGGTCGCGGAGTGTTCCCGCCAGCCAGAGGATCCTCGCACAAAGCCCAAAGAAGAGCAGCACCAGCAGGGTCCCACCAAAAAAACCTGTCTCCTCGGCAACGACAGCAAAAAGGAAATCGGTGCTGCGATACGGCAAGAAGTCGTATTTGTTCTGCAGCCCCTGGAAGAGGCCGTCACCGCTCAGCCCTCCCGAGCCCACGGCGATGAGGCTCTGCCAGAGGTGGTAGCCGACACTGAGCTTGTCCTCTGAGGTCATCTCGGCGCCCTGCCACCAAGTGAGGATCCTCGCTTGCTGATACTCGTGCAAAAACGGAAACAAGACGAGAAGGCAGACCGGACCCAAGAGTAGGAGCAAGAGAATCTGCCAAGTCCGCGCCCCGCTCGCCCAGCACAAGACCAGCGTGACCGGCAGCAGGGTCAGAGCGCTGCCGAGATCAGGCTGGCGTACCATCAGCGCCATCGGAACGAAGCAGGCCAAGAGTGGCAGTAAGAGATTCCCCAGAAGCTTCGGCTCAGTTCGCAGCCGCAGCCACCAAGCAAGAAAGAGCACGAAGGCCGGTTTGACGAATTCCGAGGGCTGAATACTCAGCCCGCCAACGCCGAGCCACCTGCGGGCCCCGTTGCGCACCTGGCCGGCGAGCAGGACCATCACCAGCAGCATGACTGCGAAGACGAAGACAGGCAGCGCGAGCCGCTGCAGCCTTCGCCGCGAGAGCCAGGGCAGCGCCAGCGATGCCCCCATCAGCAATAACGCGGCAACGACGTGCTTCTTATCCTGCCCCGCAAAGTCGGAGCTACTCAAAGCCGTGGAGTGGAGGAACAAGGCCCCGACCAAGCAGAGCCCAAGGCCGAGCACATAGACTTCGATGGGGAAGCCACCAAGGCGCTCCCGCCAACTCTCAAAGCGACTCTGCTGGCGGAGAAAAGGCATTAGCGCGGCTCCAAGTACAGGCGCCGTAGCTCTGGATCCGATTCCATCGCTGCCAGCAAATCACGAATGGCCAACGCTGCACGGGAGCCTTGAAAGCTCTTGTGCGGCACGACGTGATACATAACGGCGAACGCGATACGGGGACTTCGCAGCGGGGCAAAGCCACAGAACACTGCGTTGTTCCGGTAATTGGGATCGGCATGTTCGGAAAGGATTTCAGGGGTCCCGGTCTTGCCCACAACCTCGATGCGCAGCCCGGAAAAGACACCGCGTGCCGTGCCATGCCGCGTCACCCGGCGTAGCCCTTCATGGATACGGCGCAGCGCCTCATCCGAAATCCCCAGCGACCGCCCAGGCTTTTGCCGCAGTTCCCGCCCTCCGACCCGGGTAACGAAGCGGAGCTGCGGTAAACGCCCGGTGGCAAGTCCGGCATAGGCACGGGCCAAGGCCAGCGGAGTCGTGTGCAGCCCGTAGCCGAGCCCCTGCGCCGAGAGAATCGGCAGCGATCTCTTCCGATTCGACTGCAGCGGCAAGTTCGAGGGGCTCGGCTGCAGCCCGAGGATCTTCCACTTGCTGGCCCCGCCATCGTGGCTCAAAAAACCAAAGCTCTCTAGAGCCTCGAAAACCCCCTCCTGCCCCAGGGCCTCAGCTAACTGACCAAAGTAAACGTTGCACGAAGCTGATATCGCCTCCTCCAGCTCCTGCCCAGGCCCCCCCTCACGGTGAGGATGGCAGTCGATGTATTCGCCCCGGCGATCCGAGGCGTAGTGCTTGTGCCCCACACTCGAACAGCTAGCGAAATCCTGATCGAAGCCCATACCAAAACGCATCGCGTAGGCAGCGAAGATCGGCTTCATCACCGAACCAGGAAGCGGGTTGTAGCCCTTGCGCAGGGCGTAATTCCCCCAAACCGGCACGAGTTCTCCCGTATCGAATTTGCGGATCTTCTTCGGCGTTGAAGCCAGGGCGAGGATGTCGCCGCTATCGACATCCACAAGGGCCAGGCCAGCCACACGCTCGAGCCATCGATAACGCTTAGGGCGCGTTCGCTTATCCGGCACGTAGTAGCGCGCCAAAGCGGCATTGGCGAGGTCTTGCAGGCGGGTATCCAAGGCCAGCTGTACATCGAAGCCACGCGTCGCCTCCGAGAACTGCTCACTGCTCAGCTCCCGACCCCGCCGATCCTGCATCAAGGCCCGCAGGCCACCTCGCCCACTGAGTTGCTCGTTGAGAGCATACTCAATACCGCTGCGTCCCTGGCGCTTCGCCGAACGGAGCACGCTGTGCGCGAACTTACCCCGCCAACCGAGGAGGTACTTCCAATCCTCCTCTTCGACGCGAAGCAGCTGGCGAACCCTGGCAAGGTCCTGCTCCTGGCGATGGATCCCAGATTGCTTGTCCCTGTCGTTCTTAGCCGAAAAACGACTGACCACACCGATGAAGGAGTAACGATCGGATCCAACAGGATGCACTGGATACTTGCGATCGACGGTCTCCCCTACCTGGAAGCCGGGCAAGGTCTCATTACGAACAGCCAACCAAGAAGCGCAGCTTTCGAAATCTACCGGGCTCTGCACCGTGAGAGGAAGCTCCTCAGCACGGAAACGCCAGCGAAGGAGTTCCTCGGTAGTGAAATCACCATCTTCAACGCTGCGAAGCACTGCCGGGGACCAGAGTCCGAAGAACTTGCGCAACCCGGCAAAACGCTGGTCTGCCCGCTGCTTCACTCGCTCGGCGTCCTGTTCGATCAGTTTCTTGGCGAGGCGGGCGTGGTAGGCATCGAGGCTGTCCAAGAACTCACTCAGCCTCCCCCTCTGCCCCTTCGCCACATTGGGCCCCCGCAACAGGACCCGAGCTCCAAGCCGGCTCTCGAGTGCTAGCAACTGCCGATGCCCTCGCAGCACCCCAGCAAAGACCTCCTGGAACAGGGCATTTCCCCCAGCGCGCCCCTGCCCTCGGCGGAAGACCTCGGCCAAGACATCGAAGACGGGCTCCCTACTCGGCTCGGCATGCAAGGCGTCGAAGCGAAGCCCCAGCTTGACCTGGCTCGGGAACTCCTCGCGACTCGAGTCGATCGCGAGTCGCACCAGTTCCATCACGTAGAAGCGCATGGTCGAGAGCAGCCAGCCGTCCAGCGGTCCCTTTTTGTGCAACCAACGAGCTGGCCATGAGGCTATCCGCTGTAGGGCCTGCCCAAAGCGATTCTGAAAATCGCTATACCGAAGAGCTTCCTCTCCAGCTGGACGGGGTGGCGAAGGCAGGTAAGGGTCCTGATGCAAACGACGCACGAAGCGATCGAGGTCCACCATCAGGGCCACCACCTGTCCCTTGCGGAAGTCGCGATAGCGCAGCTGTAGGGTGAACTCCGGCACATCCTTCGCCAAGACCTGCCCCCGCCGATCAAGGATCGACCCACGCATTCCAGGGACCCACTGGAAGCCCTTGAGGTTGTGCCGACGCCGCTCCGCCCAGACTTCGCTGTGACCAAGCTGTAAGTAGGCCAGCCGAGCAACGAGCAGCAAGGCTCCGGCGCCGAGCAGCAGAATAAGGACACGACTACGCGAGACGACCGTGCTCATCCACTCGGCTCCGTTCGCTTCGCTCGCGCATGACGCAAGCCCATTCCCTGCCCAAGCAGCGGCAGGATAAGGAGCAAGCCCGGGCCGATCACGCCACTGAGAAATACCGCCAGGACGCTACGCCGCATCGGATCGCCGAGGCCCTGCCCGAAGAGCATGGCCTGCCCGAGGCTCAATCCGACTGCGGCCAAGGCGCAGAGTAGCATTTGCCAGTACCAACGCTCAGAGAACAGGTAGCTGCTCAGGGTCCGTAAGAGTAGCCAGAGGCCTAGCAAGAGCCAAAGCTGTGCGTGCAAGGCACCAGGCATCAGAAGGCTGCGCGGAATCGCCAGCAAGAGCATCAGCAAGAGGGAAGAGCGAGCATTGAGCGTCAATGCCGCATACACGAGAAAGACCGCGGTCAAATCCGGGGCATGTCCGCCGAGCCGTGCATTGACCAAGACTTCGACCCCAAGGATCTGCACCAAGATAAAGGAGCGCATCACGGTAGCGATCATCGCTGGCGCCCCCTCTCAGCATCAGCTTCCTCAATGATGAAGAGAGCATGCTCTTTGGGATCGAAGCGAGCATGCTGCACTTCGAGTTCTCTCCCTTGCTGCCCGGCAACGAGCCCAATACGCCAACCAGCAGGCAATCGTGCATTTAGGGTTCCGCTAAAGAGGCGCGCCCCCAGCAGTTCGTGCTCGAAGTCCTCAGGCCAAACGATCCGCCACTTGGAGCCCAGGTCGCTCAAGCCGCGCCCCTCAACAACGAGGGCATGCAGGCGATCGCTGCCCGGCAGTTCGGCAAGGATCGGTAGGCGTTGCCCCCGAGAGCCCAGCCGCTCGGCGAGCGTCAGGCCCAAGACGCCTTCGGCGCTGATGGCAACAAGGTGATCACCACAAAAAATGCCAGCCTTCGCTGCGAGCCTTGGGCCATGGAAGAGCATCCTCTGGAAGCCCAGACCGGCAGGCCCATTCCAGGCCAGCTTGACCCGCCGCTGCACCCTCAGCGCCCAACGCTGCTGCGCCTGTTCGACGAGCTTCTGAGCCCGAGGAGGAACGAAAAGTACCAGGGCCACCAGGCTACGTGCGTCCCAATCAGGGCGAAGGAAGCGCGTCAGGACGAAGCCCCGATCCAAATAGCCCCAGTCTTCGATAGTGCCGACCCGCAGCCCCTTGGGTAGCGGGCGCTCGGACTCCAAAGCAAATGCCGTGTGCGCAACGAAGGGAAAGCGCCCGGGCGACCAAGTATTCAAGTGCCTGGGCGTGGTCAGGAAGGCCTGCAGCGGGTGAGGATCCTCCGCACCGGCCCCTTCGACCACGAGCTTGACCCGCGGCAGCTCCGGATGGCTCACCGATCGAGCCTCGGCAACCACCCGCTGCCGGGTCCCGCGCACCGGCCGATCGGCGAGGCTGCGCACCAGTACATTGCCTCCCGCGCTCGGTTCACGCTGCACAAAGCCCACCAGGCTCTTGCCCACGACGACGGGGGAATCGACGATCTCTTCGATCAAGTCTTCACTGTGCGGCAGCTGCAGCTCGAGCAGGGTCCGCCGCCCCACACTGCGCCGAGCTCGTGCCTCCAAGACTTCGACAAGCACAGGGCTCCGCGGCTCAACCCCTTGGGCAAAGAGAGTCACGACCTCAGGGTCCAGCACCGCGCGACCAAGCTTCTCACGGAGTCGTAGCTGCAGCTGCACAGCCTTGCTCCCCATGGGCTGGGGCGGCGCTGCCCCAGTGCTCAGGGACTTCAGCTCAGCGAACCCAAGACTTGGTCGCAGCAGCACGGCGCTTGCTCCCCGGAGCCAAGCCGCAACAGGGAGATCTCGCTCCGGTGCCCGAAGCGCAAGGGGCGTAAGCAGCAAGAAGCCCAGCAACACCCAGCGCGTTTGTGCAGTGTCGCGTTTCACGCCCCTCCCCTCGTGGAGCCGTAATCCTCAAGCGGAGCATGGGGAGAGGGACTCCGCTGCCCTCCCCAGCCGGCTCAGCTCAGCTCAGCTCTGATAGAGGAACTCGGCCAGTCGGTCCAGCTGTCCAAGGATGACCCCGGTGCCCTGGGCAACGCAGGTCAAGGGCTGCTCGGCAAAGCGCACGTCCAGATCCATCTCCTCCTGGATGGCCAAGTCGAGGCCGCGCAGCATCGATCCACCACCGGCAAGGGTGATGCCGGTCTGCGTCAGGTCGGCACTGAGTTCGGGCGGCGTATTCTCGAGCACAGACTGGATGCCCTGGACGATTTGCCGCACTGGTTCACTAAGGGCGCCGCGGATCTCGTCGGAGTTGACGATGGTGCGACGTGGACGACCGCTGATGAAGTCGCGCCCTCGAACCTCAAGCGAGTATTCGGTCTCGAGCTCACGCGCCGAACCAATCGTGCGCTTAATAGTTTCGGCCATCAGCGGACCGATCAGGAGGTTGTACTCCTCACGGATATGCCGAACGATGGCTTCATCGAAGCTATCCCCGGCCACGCGCAGACAGGTCGCCGAGACGATACCGGCAAGCGCCAGCACTGCGATCTCGGTGGTCCCTCCGCCGATATCGACGATCATCGAGCCCTGGCTCGCGGTGACGTTGAGTCCGGCACCCAGCCCCGCAGCAATCGGCTCTTCCACCAGATAGACGTTGCGGGCGCCGGCACGCTCGGCCGAATCAATGAAAGCCCGCCGCTGCACCTCATTGGTACCGTACGGGATCGCAATGACCAGGCGCGGCTTGACGAAGTGCCGTCGTCCGTGGATGTCCCGCACGAAGTAGCGAATCATCGCCTCTGCAATCTCAAAGTCGGCAATCACGCCTTCTCTGAGTGGACGAACGACTTCGATGCCTGCTGGGGCACGTCCCTGCATCTCGTAGGCGCGATGGCCAACAGCCTGACCGCCGAGGATGACCTCGCTCGTCCCGCTTTTGACGGCAACGACCGAGGGCTCATCGCGAACGAGACCGCCATCACGAATCCAAACGAGGGTATTGGCCGTTCCGAGATCGACTCCCATGTCGACCGAGAACCGCCCTGCGAGCCACTCCAAGAGCTTCACGCCGTGCCTCCTGGCTGCGTTCGAGACCAAACGAGCGGAACTGGCCCCGAATCTCCCCTGTGGATCCGCCCAGGGCCATACCAGCCCGAAGGGCCTGACCTGCTGGAGGGACCTGATTCGCTTTCCCCCCAATGAGGCGCGCCTACTGGCCCCAGCCAGCGCCGAGGGAGTCTAGCAGAGGGCGGCGACGCCACCACTGCTTTCTCTGCCCCTAGCGAAAAGGGGGCAACAGTAGCTAGGAACTTGGAGTGCCAGGTATACGAGATCCCTGGCCCTAGCTACCGCCCTGCCAGCAACGCCTTCACATAGCTAGCGGAAAACGCAGCTGCTCGAAAACGCAAAAAGCCCACGCAACTCGCGTGGGCTTCTTCTTGGATCGACTCCTAGCCATAGGCAAGGAAAACTCTGCTGAGGCCGCGGAGACGATCCAAAGTCCCGCGGGTGTCACGGTCTACTGCTGCATCACAGCCGGAAGAACATCACAGCTGAAAAACAGCAAGCCCGTGTGTAGCCCCCTCCAAGGGAGGCCAGCGTCTCAGCCCCCGAAGGGGCCAACGCCATACTGACCACCGAGATGGACCATCAGGATGATCGTGGCGGTGAGAAGGGTCAGGAAGGTCAACGAGCAGATGCCGATGTCGATCCCCATTCCCGGACCAGACTCTTCTTCGATCACCTCGATGGGCTCTTCGACGAGCGCTTCGTTCTTCTTACGACGTGCCATGGTGTATCTCCTTTATGCCTTGTTGAAGGCTATGCCGTAGAGGCAATGCCGGGTCGAAGCCCTGCGGCCCCCTGTCCCGCGTCCCTGCGCCCCTTCGAGCCAAGCAGAGAGGAGAAACGAGGTCCCGCAGCGCGGTCCCATGTCACAGCTGGGTAGCTGCGCGATCGCCCCGGGAAATGGTCGCTTCCTCGGCAACGATACGACCCGTGGCGGTCTTCGCCGCGGAGTCGACGTCGATGATCATGACTTCGCCCTTGTACTTCTTGCCGTCGTGGATCGAGAACTTCCAGCCCTTGCCGACCTTCGCAATGGCCCCCTTGTTGAGGCGGAGGAAGACCGTCCTGAGCCGCTTGTTGACCGCGAAGACCTCGCCGGAGACCTTCGGCAGTCCATTGTTGATGATCTTCCAGAGATCAGGAACGGCAGCGACGATGGTCTCCATCTGGACCTCGAAGTCGCGGATCTTTTCATTCGCGGCAGCGATCTTCTCCTGGAGCGCCTGGTTCTTGCTCTCGACCCCCTCGCGCTTGCTGCGCTCAGCCTCGAGTTCTTCTTGGGCCTGATCGCGAGCGGCAATGGCTTCGGCGCGCTCGTTCTTGGCCTGGAGGTAGGACTTGCTCAGCTCGGCGATGCGCTCGTTCTGCGTTTCGCTGCTCTGGGCAATGCTGCTGACGTTGCTCTGAATACCCTGGAAGCTCGACTGCAGGGAGGTGAGGCGGCCGTTGAGATCCTTGATCTCATCGTCCTTCGCAGCGCTGGCATTCTTGAGGGTGGAGTTCGTGCGCTCAAGGCGACTCACTCGCTCCTGCAGAGTGGTTTTGTCGCTGGTCAGGTTGTTGTTTTCGCCAGTCAACGTAGCGATTTCGGCATCCTTCGACTTCTCCAGCTTGGTGTAGTTGGTCTTCCAGCTATCCGCATGCTTCAGGTAGAAGCCGGCATAACCGAGGAAAACGCCAGAGAGGACGAGATTCAGGACGATGAAGACTCGGCCGATCGGACTCATTGGGATGGTCTCCGTGGGACTCCGCGGGACAGCGGAAGGGGGTTAGCAAGAACCCGAAGCGGAGGCGGCGAAAGGCTTTCGTCGTGACTACGATTCGGGTAGCAGGACTTCAGGACGGATATGGTTGTTCCCTGGAGGAAAAACCTCCAAGACAGTCTGCCTCAAGACAGTCTGCCTCAAGACAAGACAGTGTGCCTCAAGACAAGCCAGTGTGCCTTCCCAGACGGTATCGAGCGGGGGGCAGTAAGCTCGATTCTGCCCAGGAGGGGCGTGAGCGCCGTTTCCCGAAAGAATCGGCATCCAGGATCCCCGGAAGCACACCACTCCGTCCGATTGCAGAGCAGAGAGGGGGCGTCGTTTCTCCTGAAGGGGCGGGATCTTACTTCCGATCCATGCCCGGTCAAGAAAGCCTAGCTCCCTTGGGACGTGAAGGAGTGTACCCCCGGAAGGCTGGGGCGGGGCGTCTCTCACGGCAAAAACTGCCGAGTAGGAGGATCAAGGCCGCTACCGCAAGGAACCAAGGGAGCCGAAGCGCCCACCTCATCGCCATTCGCTCACCACGATGCGGCTGCGGCCGCGTGTGCAAGACTCCGGCCTGGCCAAGCGGCAGTCGATCTCGAATCCGGCCATCTGCGCCAATCCACGCGGTCAAACCGTCCGTAGTGGAGCGGAGAAGCGGCCGACCGCATTCCAGCGTGCGAAAAACCGAGGACGCCAGCAACTGGTCCAACTCCGAACCGCCCCGATACCAACCCTCATGCGAAAGCACGACAAAGAACTCGGCGCCACGAAGCGCTGCCTTGGCAAAAACTTGCGGGAAGGCGTTTTCAAAACAAATCGCCGCAGCGAAGCTTCGCTCTCCGAGGCGAAGCAGCTCCTGCTCCTCCCCCGCACTGGCATCGGGCGTCGCCCCATCAAGCGCCTTAGCAATCGCCTGACGCAGCCAGAGACCGCTACCCGAGGGAATCAAGGGCACGAACTCGCCGCCGGGGACGAGGATCTGCTTCTCGTGCCTTCCGAGCAGACGCCCATCGCGATCGGCATAGAAGGCGGCGATACGCTGGGGCCGCTGCTCGCCCTTTTTCTTCGGCGGCAGGGTGTAGAGCGCGCCGAAGAGGGTGTGGGCAGCTGGTGGTAGTAGGTAGGCGAGGATACGCACGTCTGCCGCCATGCGATCATGGTCGACCGCGAAGCCAAAGGTGCTCTCCGGCCAGACCACGAGATCCGGCTCACCTTCGGCATCGATCTCCGGCCCCAGGCGTCGATACTGGCCGACCAACCACCTGATCGCCGCATTGGGCTGCTCCTCGTTGAAGAACTGCTCCCCCCCGGCTTGATCGCGATAGCTAGGACGCCCGGTCTGCACCAGCGCCACGTGCGGGCTCTGTGCCCCCTCCACCAGCATCGTCTTTGACGGTAGCAGGACGCCGAGTCCCCAGAGCAGGACGCTCGAGGCGAGCAGGGTCAGGGCCATTCGCCGCTCTGCGCGCAGCAGAGCCCAAAGCCCGACGGCGACGCCCGCGAGCAGCAGATTCATGCCCGATTCCCCGAAGAAGCGCACCGGCCCGAGCAGCTGCGGATACTCGAAGAGGGCATGAGCGCTCTGAGCATGCGGGTATTGGAGCTGGGGCATCTGCGCCTTCAAGGTCTCGTAGAGCGACCAGAGCAGCGGCAGAAGCAGCAGGGCCCGGGTCCGGCCATGCCGACGCTGGGCATAGCGAAGGCAGGCCGCGATACCGACGAAGTAGAGACTCCCGACCGAAAGGATGATCAAGTAGCCCGGCAGCAGCGGGTGCCGCAGGGAGGCCGAACTCACGGCAAAGTGAGCGACCCCGAAGAGCCAGGCATAGCGGAGCCGCGCATCAGCGCCGAGGATCAACTCGGCGAAGAGCGCTAGCCCTACGAAGACCAGCCATTCGGAGAACGGCAGGCCGCTCCCCGGCATCGCTAGCCCGTGCGAGAGCCCACCTACAAGGCTCACTGCGAGGATGCTCCAGCGGCTTTTCAAGGCAGCGGCAGCCACTCGACACTCTCACCGTCCTGCAGAGTTTCGCCCGCCGGCACCAAGAAGAGCAGGTCGGCATCGGCGAGCACGAAGAGGTCCGCGGAGTTGACCTCCGGCAGCGCTTCGACCACCGTGGCCTCGGGCCCCTGCCAAAGCCTGCCCGGCAGCGCCTGCAGCCGCCGGTTCTTGCGGAGGCTAGAGCGGTGCAGCCTGCCGCGATTGCGCTCCTCAAAGAGATCCCGACTCTCTCCCTGGAAGACCCGGAGGAAGGGCTCACCGAGCAGGGCAAAGATCGTGAAGCTGCTGGCCGGATTCCCCGGCAGACCAAGCAGGAAGCTCTCGCGGCCCTCCAGCACGATGCGCCCGAAGTAGCTCGGCTTCCCTGGCTTGATCAAAACCGACTCGACCAGGCATTCCCCGCCCAGAGCCTCGAAGGCGCCACGAACCAAGTCCTTGGTTCCCATCGAGACCCCACCGATGGTGAGGACCAAGTCGTGTTCTCGCAGGGCGGCGGCCAGCTGCTCGCGGGTCAAGGCCTCATCATCGCCCAGCACCGGCCTCATGCTCGGCAGCCCGCCGCAGGCCGTGACCTGGGCCGCCAGCGCCCAGGCATTGGAATTGCGAACCTGCCCCGGCCCCGGCTGTTCCTCGATCGCTACCACCTCATCCCCTGTCGGCAGAATGGCGACCCGCGGCTGCACAGCCACCTGAACCCGGGACAGTCCCTGATTCGCCAAGACGCCAACAACAGCGGGGCGGATCTCAGTTCCCGACTCAAGCAGCTGCTGACCGGCAGAACGGACACAGGCCCGCTTCCGGATATTGGCGCCCACTCCGAACTCCGCATCGAAGCGGACCACGCCACCCTCCAATGGCTCGTATCCCGAACTCTTTTCGACCGGGACCACCGTGTCCGCCCCCTCCGGGATCAGGCCACCGGTCATGACCCGGACACAGGATCCGGGGGGCAGGCTGCCCTCATAGGCCTGGCCGGCGAAGGCGTCGCCCACCAGCTGCAGCTTGGCCCCCGTCGCAAGATCCTGAGTCCGGAGCGCGAAACCGTCCATGGCTGAAACGTCAGCAAGCGGCACGTCCTCGGCCGCATAGACATCCTGGAGAAGGATGCGGCGCAAGGCATCACCGAGCCCCAGCTCTTCGGCCTTCGATGCCGGCACGGCAGAGAGGATACGCTCAAGCGCTTCCGGGAGTGGGAGGATGACTCTCTCGGACATTCCTTTACCTCGATAGCTCAGGGAGACAGGGGAGAAATGCAGGGGCGACCGGACCGGCCACGGCAAGTCACAGGAAAAGACTGTACCGGTTCAAGACCTGGTCGCACCTTAGAAGGCCGGAGTGACGCCCTATGCCTCTGGCCCAGAAAACGCCAGCGAATCCAATGATTCGGCCACAGCTTCCAGTGCCAGGGAAGAGGTCGAGGAAGAGGAACTGCCGCCACGCGACTTCCCCAGCAGCCTGTTAGGATGCCGCCGCTCTACCAGCATTGGCAGAGATCTCTGCGCACGCTTCGCGATTCGACCACAGCCCGGCTCAGAAGCAGCCCAGCTCTGATGCAGCCCAGCTCTGATGCAGCCCAGCTCTGATGCAGCTCCGGCTCAGAAGCGAGAAAAATCCCTAGCCCTAGGCAAAAGCCGCAAGTGTTCTGCGTTAGCCCCTGTTTTTTTCCCTTCGGTATCCCCCGTGCTTGCACGCCAACCTCGCCTCCGCTTCCTCCTCCTGCTGCCCCTCTCCTTCGCAGCCTGTGCTCCAGCCGAGCCCACAGCGAACAAGCAGGGATCTCTCCAGGACAAGACATCGGACTCAAGCCAGGTTGAGGCAGAAGCCGTGCGCCGGGTTCACGTCTACTCCCTCCGTCCGCAGCGTATCGAAGAGCGGCTGCCGGCAAGCAGCCACCTGGCCGCTTGGCGCGAGCTCTCCGTCCTCGCCCGCGTGCATGCTCAGGTCCTTGAGGTTTCCGCACTGGAAGGAAGCGCCGTCACAAAGGGGCAGCTGCTCGTCCAACTAGACGACAAGCAAGCCAAGCTGGAACTCGCCGCAGCTAAGGCCAAGGAAAAGGAGATCAGCGACCTCGAAGCCGAGGCGCGCATCGGCCTTGACGAAGCCAAGCTGCACTTGCAGCTAGCACTCAAGGACCTGCGCAAGGCCTCGAACGACCGGGAACGCAGCCGCGCCCAGGCCAAGGAAGAGCTGGTCAGCGCCTCCCAACTTGAAGCCGACGAACTCGCCTACGAGCGGGCGGCCAATGCCGCCGAGCTACAACGCATCAAGCTGCGCCGGGCCAAACTCGGAGTCACCAAGCTTGAGAGCCAAAAGCAGTCAGCACGGATCCAACGCGAGATCAAAGAGCGGATGCTCGAGGACTACCAGGTCGAGGCGCCCTTCGATGGCCTAGTCGCCGAGTCTTTCGTCAAAGGTGGCGAGTGGATCTCGCCCCAGTCCCCCTTGCTGAAGCTGAGCGATCGGCGCCGACTCGTCGCCTACTTCGCACGCCCACAAAAAGAGATCGGGAGCATCCGCAAGGAGCTCGACGTCGAGTTCAGCTTCGACGCGTTTCCCGGGCAGGTCTTCCACGGACAGATCGCCTTCATCTCCCCCATCGTCGACCAGCAGACCGGCACCTTCCGCGCCCGCGCCGAAGTCGCCGATCCACAAAAGCGCCTGCGCGCGGGCATGTTCACCAGAGCCGAGATCGTGACCGCGGTCAGCCCCAAAGCCTTGATGATCCCTCGCACCGCGATCTTCTACGAGGATCAGCGACCCTTCACCTTCGTCGCCAGAGACCGGATCGCCCAGCGCATTCCCATCGAAGCCGGCATCGCCACCAAAGGAGCCGTGGAGGCCCGCAACCTCAGCCAGGGGCCTGAGCAAGAGGGCTTCCGCGCCGGAGATTTGGTCATCGTGGTCGGCGGAGAAAATCTGCGGCCCGGGCAGGCGGTAGAGGTCGCTGGCTACCGCGACGCCAAGGGCTTGCTCCTGGCCACGGAGCCCAAGTCCGATCAGCAAGCCCCAGCCCACCAGGATGGCTGAGCCGGTGAATCCCGCATCCACTCCCGCGCCCGAAGCAGCCAAGAGAGAATCCTCTCTGCTGGCCCTCGCCATCCGTCGCCCGGTCGGCGTGTCCATGCTTCTCATCGCGCTGCTGGTCTTCGGTATCGTCGGTTTCCTGCGCCTGCCCGTCACCCTGCTCCCGGATCTCAGCTACCCCACTCTGACCATCCGGACCCAAAACCCAGGAGCGAGCCCCGAAGACATCGAAGATCGGATCAGCGAAGCTCTGCGCGAGGCGGTCTCGGTCCTGCCAGGGGTCCAACGCGTGACTTCGATCAGTCGCTCCGGTCAGTCGGACATCGTGATCGAATTCGCCTGGGGCACGCAGATGGTCTACGCGGTCGGTGACGTGCGCGAGAAGCTCGAACGCGTGTTCTTGCCCAGCGACGTCGAACAACCGCTCATCCTCCGCTACGACCCGAGCCTCGATCCCATGCTGGTGATCGGGCTCTCCGGCAAGCTGGGTAGCATGGAGCTACGGGACATCGCCGAAGACGTCCTCAAGCGCGAGTTGAGCGAGATCGACGGAGTCGCCGCCGTAGAGGTCAAAGGCGGCGACGAGAAGGAAATCCTGATCGCCATCGATCCGGTCAAGCTGAGCGTGCTTGGCCTGGATATTCGCCAGGTCGCCCAGAAGCTCGCGGCCGAGAACCTCAACGCCTCAGCCGGCGTGATCGAAGAGGGGCAGACCGAGTATCTGGTGCGCGCCCTCAACGAGTTCCGCACGCTCTCCGAGATCGGCGAAATCATCATCGCCAGGCGCGGTGACGCCAACGTCTACTTGCGCGAGATTGCCGAGATCCAGCGTTCAGCCAAGGAGAAGGAGGTCATCACCCGGATCAACGGCGAGCCGGCCGTGCTGGTCGAGGTCTTCAAGGAGGCCAGCGCCAACTTGGTCGAGCTGAGCGGACGCATTCGCCAGCGCCTGCTCGGTTCGCCTGAGCAGCAGGCCTATGTCGCGGCTCTGGGCCAAGGCGACGGCGCCCCCCGCCTCACCGTCAGCAGCGCGGCCAGGCCCAAAGGCCAGAGCGGCAGCAAGACTGCGCCGAGCGCCAGCAAAGACGCGCAGAGCAGCAAGAAAGACCGGCAGCGCCGACGTGAAGAACAAAAGCGGCGTATGCGGCATCGACGGATGACCGACTTCTCGGCCGCACGACTACCTGCCGGCGTCGAAGCCCGCATCCTCAGCTACCCGGCTTCCTACATTGAAAGCGCGATCGACGAGGTGAAGAGCGCGGGACTTCTCGGTGGCCTCTTCGCGATCCTGGTGATCTTCCTTTTCCTGCGACAAGCGCGCCCGACCCTGCTGATCTCGATCGCGATCCCCACGTCGCTGGTCATCACCTTTGCCCCGCTGCAGCTCTCCGGAGTCACGCTCAACGTCATGTCCCTGGGCGGCCTGGCCCTGGGCGTCGGCATGCTCGTCGACACCTCGATCGTGGTCCTCGAGTCCATTACTCGCTGCCGCGAGGAAGGCGACTCCCTGCAGCGCGCCGCACTGCGTGGGGTTCGCGAAGTCAGCTCCGCAGTCATCGCCTCGACGCTGACAACGATCGCCGTTTTCCTGCCCATCGTCTTCGTCGAAGGAGTGGCCGGCCAGCTCTTCCGCGACCAGGCCCTGGCCGTCGTGTTCTCCCTCCTGGCCTCACTCGCCGTCTCGCTCTTCGTCCTGCCAATGCTGGCCGCCCGGGGCGAAAGCCTGCCGCCGCCCGCGCCCGGTAGCGGCGACACCTGGCCAGAGGGCATGGACGCAGCCGCGCCCAAGCTGCTGCGCGTGCTCAGCCAAGGGAGCAGCAAGCTCGCCATCGGCGTCCTGCGCTTACTGCGCAGCTTCCTCTCGCTACTGCTCTGGCCCATTGCCAAGCTCCTGGGCGTTTTGGGCCGCATCTTTGAGTTCGGCTACCGGCCCATCGAAAAGCTCTATCCCAAGACCTTGCGCGCCGCGCTGCGCCTGCGCCTTTTGGTCCTGGCCCTGGTCCTCCTACTCGGAGCCCTGGCGGTGCTGCGCATAGGCAGCCTGGGCAGCGAGCTCGTTCCCCAAGTGCACGAAGGGCACTTCGAGGCCCTCGTCTTCTTCGCCCGCGACATCGACGTCGAAAGCACCGATCGCCTGGCCCGCCCGCTTGAACAACGCATCGCCCAGCTCCCCGGAGTCGCCAGCACCTTCCTGAGTTCGGGAGTTGCCGCGGATGAGCTACGAAGCAGCGAAGAGGGCCCCAGCTCAGCCCGGATCCACATCGCCCTCGACGAAGAGCTGGACCCGCAAGTAGAGGAGGCCAGGGTGCGGGAAGCCGTGCGGCAAGTGCTGGAACAGGAAGCCGCCGTCCAGGCTTTCCGCTTCGAGGACCCCACCCTGTTCAGCGTGCGCACGCCCATTTCGGTCGAAGTAATCTGCCACGACTTGGACAAGCTGCTCGGCAGCAGCAGGCTCGTCATGCAGCGCTTGGCGAAACTATCCTCGCTGCGCGATGTCCGTTCGACCATGAGCCGGGGCAATACCGAACTGGTGATCCGCTTCGACCGCGAAAAGCTGGCCCAGTTCGGCCTGAGTATCGGCGAAGCGGCCACGCGGCTTGGCGCCATGGTCCGAGGCGAAGTCCCCACACGTTTTGCCGAACGCGAAAAGAAAATCGATATGCGCGTGCGGGTCGACCAAGCTCGCCTGGCAAGCATTCAAGAGCTCGGACAACTGAATATTGCAGTCACGAGCGGGGCAGCCATCCCCCTGAACTCGGTGGCCGAGCTCAGCTTCCGCGAAGGCCCCAGTGAAATCCGCCGCCTCGGCAATCTGCGTGGCGCCGAGATCCAAGCCAGCATCCAGGGGCTCGACTTGGGCGCGGTGCAGAGCGAAGTCCAGGACGCCTTGTCCGAGCTGAGCCTTCCCGAGGGCGTCGAAATACGCCTCGGCGGACAACGCGAAGAAATGCAGAAGAGTCAGCAGAGCATGACGGGTGCCTTGCTGCTGGCCATCTTCCTGGTCTACGTCGTTATGGCTGCGCAGTTCGAGAGCCTGCTGCAACCCTTCATCATCCTATTTACCGTGCCGCTCGCCCTTATCGGCGTCGTCCTGTCCCTGGACCTGCTCGATATTCCGATCTCGGTCGTCGTATTCATCGGTGTCATCATGTTGGCCGGCATCGTCGTCAATAACGCGATCGTCCTGGTCGACAGGATCAACCAGGAGCGCAGCGCCCAGAAGAGCATCGAAGATGCCATCGTCGATGGGGCGACATTACGGCTACGGCCGGTGCTCATGACCACGGCGACGACGGTGCTCGGCCTACTGCCTTTGACCGGATGGATCCCGACCTTGCCGATCTTCGCCAGCTCGGGAGAGGGTGTGGAGCTGCGAGCCCCCATGGCGATCACCGTCGTGGTCGGCCTCCTCTTCGCCACCCTGCTCACCCTGCTGCTGATCCCCATCGTCTATCGCGTGCTTTCGCCGAAGGCGCCTACCCAGCCGGAGTCTTGAGATGTCGGGGCTACTAAGCCGCTTTGTCGGCCGGCCGGTTTTGGCCTTCATGATCGCCGCGAGCATCCTCGTTCTAGGCCTGATCGCGAACTCTCGCATTCCGATCACCCTGCTCCCCGATGGCATTGCCCGCAATCGCATCAACGTCTTTATCCGCATCTCGAACCTCACCCCGCAGGAGGCCGAAGAGGAGGTCTACGAACCTTTCGAGAACCAGCTATTGACCATCGCCGGGGTCACGAAAGCCACCGGGCGTTGTTCCTCGCACAGCATCGTCGTGACGGTGGAGACCAGCCCGAAAGTCGATGTGAAATACGCCGCGGCCGAGGTGCGTGACCGCCTGCATCGCGCCCGCGCCTTTTGGCCGGCTCATATCGACCGCTGGGGCATGTGGCGCGAGACCAATGAAACGCTGCCGCTGATGTTCATCGCCATGGGAATTCCCAGCAACGAGCAGCACTGCTACGACCTCCTTGAACATGAGATTCAGCCGGCCCTTGAGCGAGTCGAGGGTGTCGGCGAGATCACGATGTGGGGGATGATCATCGACTCGATTCGGATCCTCTTCGACCGCGACAGGATCCAGCAGTTCGGGCTCAACTTCCGCGAGATCCTGCAGGAGCTGCAAAAGGACAATCGCAACATTCCGATCGGGGAAGTTCGCGAAGGCGAGCGGGAGTTCGTCGTGCGCGCCGAGCTCCGCTACCCGGACCTGGAGGCAATCCGCTCCCTGCCCGTAGCCGGAGGACGCCTGCAGATCCGGGACATCGCCCGCGTCGAGCGTAGGCGCTCACTCCGGGACCGCGTCACTCGCGTCGACGGCAAAATCGCGGTCTCGGGGATGATCCGCAAGACCGCCGACGCCAACTCTGTCGAGACCGCGCATCGCGTTCGCGAGTACTTCGAGAAGATGAAGGAGGATCCTCGCTTCGCTGGCTTCGAACCGATCTACAACTTCGATAAGGGAGAAATGATCGAGGACAGCTTGTCGACCCTCAAGGAGTCGAGCCTGATCGGGGCGGCGCTGGCCTTCTTCGTGCTCTGGTTCTTCCTGCGACGCCTTGGGGTGACCGCGATCATCACCCTCTCGCTTCCGCTCTCGCTGCTGGTAGCCATGAGCTTCCTCTATTTTCGCGGCAGGACCCTCAACCTCCTGTCGATGGCCAGCCTGACCATGGCCCTCGGCATGCTGGTCGATAACTCCGTCGTCGTCCTCGAAAACATCTTCCGACTGCGACAGACCGGTAGGTCCTGGATGCAGGCCTGCATCGAGGGCGTTCGCGGCGTGGGCACGGCCGTGGCATTAGCAACCCTGACCACGATCGCCGTCTTCCTGCCGATCGGCTTCTTCGGCGAGAATGCTTCCGCAACAGCCATGAGCCAGGCGGTTTCGCTACCGCTCTGTATCGCCCTCCTAGCTTCGCTCTTCGTCGCCCTGGTTTTGATGCCAGCCAGCATTGCCTTCGTGCACCGTCGCAAGGATAGCACCCTCAGCAAAGCCGAATTACCCCGCCCAGGCCTGGTCGCCTGGATGACCGAGCAGCTCACCCGCTTCTTGGATCGTGCCCTGCGCCATCGTTTTCTCTCCTGCTCCGGCCTGCTTCTCGCGGCCCTGCTTTTGAGCGTTTACATCAAAAGCTCCTGGCAGATGGACATCGTCAGCACCGGCGGCGGCCGGGCCAGCATCGAGTTTGAGTTCCCGCGCGGCACCCTGCTCAGCGAAGCCAACAGAGTGTCCAACAAGCTGGAGAGCTTCCTGATGGACAAGAAGCAGGACCCGGACTGGCCGGTAGAAAAGGTCTCGGCGCGCTTCGATCGCAAGAAGGGATCGATCACCGTCAGCATGCCACGGCGATCGACTTCCAAAGACCTCGACAGGCTGGTCGAACGCATGCGGCAGCAGTTGCCGACCTTCCCCGGCATCGAACAAAAGGTCTGGGGACGCGGCGAGCAAGGAGGCGACGGCGGCGGCGGCCAGGAGGGCAAGAACGCCTTCACCGTGACCTTGAAGGGCCGGGACTCCGAGTTCCTCCGCGACTGGGCCTTGGCCTTGGAGAAGCGCCTGCTGGAACAAAAGCTCGCCAAGAATGTCGAAGTCGGCAGCGCCGCCGATCAGGAAGAACTGCGCCTGGGCATCAACCGCCAGCGTATGCAGGAACTTGGTGTCGACCCCTGGGTCTTCTTGTCCTTCGTCAATTCCGGGCTCAGCGGCCAGCGCGTCTCGCGTTTCCGCGAGCCGGGCGGCTTCGACACCGACTTGATCGCCGAGTTCGACGAAGTAGAGACCATGGAGCTCAAACAGCTCCTCGAGATGCAGATCTGGTCGCGTAACTCGGGCTTCCAGCGCCTGGGTGACCTGAGCGAGTATGAGTTCACCAAGGGCTACGAAGAGATCACCCGCAGCAACGGCGTGCTGACCACCATCCTCAGCGGCGAACGCCCCGAAGGCCTCACGATGTCTCAGTTCGAGCAGGGACTGCGCAGCATCGTCAGGGAGCAGGAGCCGCCGCGTGGCTTCAGTTGGGAAATGGGCGGCCGCTTCGGCGACCAGTGGGAGCAGCAAGTCGAGCTGGTGACCGCCCTGGTCCTGGGCATGGTCCTGGTCTTCCTGGTCATGGGCCTGCTCTTCGAGAGCGTGACCCTCCCCCTCGCCGTCTTCGGCACCGTGCCCTTTGCCATGGGCGGTGGCCTCGCCGGCCTCTTCCTCCTCGGCCACTACTTCGAGCTGGTCGTGATCCTCGGCCTGATGATCCTCGGTGGCGTCATCGTCAACAACGGCATCGTCCTCCTCGACCACGTCGTCCGCCTGCGCGCCGCCGGGCTCAACCGGCACGAGGCCATACTCCAAGGTGTACGCGACCGCCTGCGCCCGATCATCATGACGGCCACGACCACCATCGTCGGGCTGGCGCCGATGATCTTCATTCGTAGCGAGGCCCAGGCAGGCTTCGACTACAAGAACATGGCCATCGTCGTAGCTTCCGGGCTAATGCTGGGGACCTTCCTGACCCCCTTTGTCGTAAGCCTCGGCTACACCCTGGTCGACGATGGCTGGTTGTGGGTCCGGCGGGTGCTCTGGCAGGCGAGCCGGTCGGCGAGGCCGAGCGGGGCGGACAAGAAAGCCGCCCTGATCGCGGTGCCGATCGTGGGGTCGAATCCCGCAAGTGACGCCGAGTGATTTCGCACGGAGCCTGCTATACCTTGGCCCCTAACCCTTCCTGACCCTTTTAGCCCCAAACTTCCCATAGGCTCCGTGTCCCTTCCCGCAACTCCTCTCCTCGAAATCTCCGTCCCCGGTCTCAAACAGCTCCACCACGGCAAGGTGCGCGAGATCTTCGCAGCCGGTGACGATCTCCTCCTCGTCGCCAGCGACCGCGTCTCCGCCTTCGACCTGGTCATGAACGAAGGTATGGCCGGCCGCGGCATCGTGCTGACCCAGCTCTCGCGCTTCTGGTTCGAGCGCACGGCCGAGATCGTCCCCAACCACATCATCTCCCTCGACGCCGATAGCTGGGACGATGTCCCCAGCGAGGCCAAAGGCCTGCTGCGCGGTCGCAGCATGCGCTGCAAGAAGGCCGAACGCCTGCCGGTCGAGTGGATCGTCCGCGGCTACCTCACCGGTAGCGGTTGGAAGGACTACCAGCGCGAAGGCGTCGTCTCCGGTGTCGAGCTGCCTCCTGGCCTAGAGCACGCGGCCCAGTTCGATCCGCCCATCTTGACCGCCAGTACCAAGGCCGATGAGGGGCACGACGAGCCCATCTCCTTCTCCCAGGTCGAGGACCTAGTCGGCAAGGAGCTTGCCGCCAAGGCGCGCGATGTCTCCCTGGCCCTCTACCAGCACGGCCACGACTTCGCCCGTGAGCACGGCTTCGTCATCGCCGACACCAAGTTCGAGTTCGGCTTGGTGGATGGCGAGCTCACCCTCATCGACGAGGTCCTGACCCCAGATAGCTCGCGCTTCTGGCCAGCCGACCAGGTCAAGCCCGGCGCCCAGCCGGAGAGCTACGACAAGCAGGTCCTCCGCGACTGGCTCTCCGAGCAGGCTTGGGACAAGACCCCGCCGCCGCCCTCGATCCCCAGCGAAGTGTTGACACGCGCCATGGATCGCTACCTCCACATTTACGAGTCCCTGACCAGCGAAAAGCTCGCCTGATCCAATGAAGAAAATCGCATTCGTAATGGGCTCCGATTCGGACCTCGATGCCCACCAAGGCGCCTTCGATGTCCTGAAAGAGCTCGAAGTTCCGTTCGAAGTGAGGATCCTCTCCGCGCACCGCACCCCGAAAGAGGCCTGCAACTTCGCCGAGACGGCCGCCGCCGAGGGCTTCGACGTGATCGTCGCCTCCGCCGGACTCGCCGCCCATCTCGGCGGTGTCCTCGCAGCTCACACCCTACTGCCTGTGGTCGGTGTACCGATGGCCGGCGGCGCCCTGCAAGGCGTCGACGCGCTCTACTCGATCTCGCAGATGCCAGGCGGCGTTCCGGTGGCGAGCATGGGCATCGGCAAGGCCGGCGCCAAGAATGCGGCACTATTCGCAGTGAGGATCCTCTCGCTGCTGGACGAGGATCTGCGCAAGCGCCTGGCGGCGTGGATCAAGTCCGAAAACGACAAGGTGCTGGCCAAAGACGCTGCGGTTCGGGCTCGATTCCAGTAGCTACGATGGACTTCGAGACGATCGCCTGGAGCGGCGATGCGTACTCAGGGACGCTCCGACTCCTCGACCAAACCCGATTGCCGCAGTCTCGCGAGATTCTGCAAATCCGGGAGACCGAAGAGTTCGTGCACGCGATCAAGAAGCTCGCCGTACGGGGGGCTCCCGCCATCGGCATTAGCGCCGCCTACGCCTGCGTGCTAGCGGCACGCCAGTCAGAGGATCCTCTCCAAGGCCTCCGAGAAGCCATGCCCCTGCTGCGCGCCTCGCGGCCAACGGCGGTCAACCTCTTCTGGGCGCTCGATCGCATGGAGCGCCTGCTCGAAGAACAAGGCCAAGGCGAAACGGATCTTCCGGAGCTGCTTCTCAAAGAAGCTCGAGCGATTCACCAGGAGGATCGTCGGCTTTGCCGCCGCATGGCCGAGCATGGCGCTCCTTTGATCCGAAACGCTCGCCAGCTCCTGACCCACTGCAACACCGGCGCCCTGGCTACGGGCGGCATCGGCACCGCTTTGGGGGTGATCCGCCAGGCTTTCGAGCAGGGTGCCGATTTCGAGGTCTACGCAGGCGAGACGAGGCCGCTTCTGCAAGGCGCCCGCCTGACCGCTTGGGAGCTGCAGCAGCTGGGCATCCCCTTCCAGATCCTCCCTGACTCGGCTGGCCCCGGCCTCCTCCTGCGCGGGAGTATCGACGCCGTCCTCGTCGGCGCCGATCGAATCGCCGCCAACGGCGACACCGCCAACAAGGTCGGCACTCTGCCACTGGCCCTCGCCGCAGCCCGAGCAGGGAAGGACTTCTTCGTTGTGGCGCCAAGCACCAGCTTCGATCTCCAGCTCGCCTGCGGTGACGAAATCCCCATCGAAGAACGGAATGGCGCGGAGCTTGGCCTCCACCTGCGCCCCGAGGTCTTGCCCAAAGGAGCCAAGGCCGCCAGCCCGGCCTTCGATGTGACGCCAGCAGAGTTGATCACCGCGATCATCTGCGAACACGGGGTCATCGAGGCTCCCACGACGAACTCGATCAAGAAGCTTCTGGCCAGCGGTCGATAGCGAGAGGGACTAGGGCCACCGCACGGTCGCGCCCCAGCTCTCGCTCCCGCCGACCAAGGAGACTGACCGTGGCGGTCAAGACAAAGAAGACGAAGAAGAAGAGTTCCAAAAAGGCCGCGAAGAAGCCGATTCGCAAGGGCCCCCAGACCGAAGTCGATGAGGACGTGCTCGAGTTCATTTCTGCACTCGACGCCTATAAAAAGGAAAAAAACCGTCCGTTCCCGACCTGGAGCGAGGTGCTCCTGGTACTCCGGCAGCTCGGCTACCGCAAAGGCTAGCAGGCGGCCCCGGCAGCCGCTCGGCGCAAAAAGCTCTCCCTCGCCCCTTGAAGCTTTGGGGCAACGGGACCTAGGATCTTCGGCCTTTTCGCTCCCCCTACGCGACAGCCGCTAGCCTCGGGCGCCGATGCAAAGCACCCTCGATACTCTGACCAAGCTCGCCGCCAAGATCGTTCGTCGAGCAGCCGAAGAGCTTCCCCCTGAGCGTCTCTTGCTCGAGGAAGGACTCCTCGACTCGATGCAGGTCATCGAACTTGCCGATGCCATCGAGGATCACTTTCCGATCCTCCTCGACCCCATGGAACTCAGCCCTGAGCACTTCAGCTCGCTGAGCAGCCTCCTGCGCTTGATCGAGAGGAAGTTAGCGCCGAGCGTAACGGTCAAAGCCCGCCGCGCGATCTAGGTTGCTGGCAGCTACGCAGTCTCGCCTAGCTACGCTGTCTCGCCTAGCTCCGCTGCCTTGCCCAGCTACGCCGCCTTGCCCAGCTACCTGTCTCTGATGACCAGAGCTAGCTTTTGCCAAGCGCTGCAGCCCTGCTCAGGCTTCAGGGCAGTCCTCTGCCCCGACAAGCGGAAGGCTTAGGGTGCAACTAGCCTCGCTCCAGGAGAAGTCACCGCCCCAGGAACGCAGCTTGAGGCGCTCGCCGGCGAGGCTCCAGCCCCCGGCATCCTGCTTGGGTAGGGAGAGCCCGAACTCCAGCTGCACACGCCCTTCGTTGTGGGCCAGCAAGCGAACCGGGATCAACTCCTCAGCCTGATAGGTGAAGATTCGGCCCAAAAGAGCCATCACGTCCGATCTCGGTGCCCAAACCCAAAGAGCATCACAGCAAGCGAAGGCCTCCGAGAAGACCAGCCGACGCCGATGCCCCGACTCCGAGAGCCGACGAAGTGCCGCAAGATCGGCATCCACGCTCTCGAGAAGTCCCAGAAGATCGAAGCGACTCGGCTCCTCACCTTCATCGTGCAGGAGCCGCTGCCCCATCGTTGCAAAGGAGTCCAAACGCTCCAGCGCCCGAAGTATGCGCCCCAGATTGAGGTGAGCTTTCTCCCAGTCGAGTTCACTGCGGCTCAGCATGGTGGCGGAGCCCTCGGCTCCCTCCAGAACACTGACTCGGCGCTGCGGGCGAGTGGCCTGCTCGAATTGGAGCATCAGCAGCTCCGCGCTCCCCGATGCGATACCAATGTGATTCTTGAACTCGTGTAGGAGTTCACGAGCGGATTCGCGGAGTTTGGACGTAATGGTCTTGTTGAGAAGAGAGGACAAGGAGAGCTTGGGGCTAAGTGAGAAGAGGGAACGAGAGGCTAGGACTTAAGGCCAGTTCGTCGAGAATCGGACTATAACCCGATCAGTGAGCCTAACGGTAGTGCAGAGTTGGGAGGCCCCAGAATCCTTGCCCCCCGGGATCAGCGCTTGGTCGGAGCCCTCTGACCGGCCTCCTGCCCAGCCCCCAAGTCCGGATCCACCGGCCGCACCGGAATTCCCACCTTCCAAATCGCCATCTTCTTAGCGACACCCCGCTCCGTGACCTCTGCTAGCTCGATCGAGCTAGTTGCCCCATTGGCGTGCTGGAACCAATACTGCCCGAGACTGTCGCGCCTCAGCTCCACCACTGGGGACCAAGGCAGCCGCTTGAAGCCCGGATGCGGCTGCGGGTCTTTGACGCCATTGATGGGTGGGAACCAGGTCCCATCGGGAAAAACGATCGCCCCCTTCGGAGCCGGACCCCGGTAGCTTCGCACCGCACCGACCTGGATCTCCGGCCAGGGAGACGTCTTCGGCTGCACGGCCGCGTTCCCCGCAGCCACGCCGCGGGGAGCTTGCCTAGCTGCAGCCCCTGTGCTGGGGGCCTTGGTGGCAGGGCCGGAAACCGAACTCGCCGGCACGATTGCCGCAGGGCCCCGATCCTGGGACTCGGAAGCTTCGGCCAAAGGAGCAGGTCCTGTTCCCGCCTCTTCCCCGCCTCCCCCTGGCAGGGCGAAGAAGAGCTTCCATGACAGCGAAAAGGCCAGCACGATCAAAAGCAGTGCAATGGAGAGGAACTTGGCTTTCATGGCGGCTCCCTTCGAGAGCTCTTTGATAGGCAGAAATGCGGCCTTGGGTAAACGCGTCGCAGAAGCTTCCTTATGTCGCAGGGTTCCTTGTTTGCTTCTACTCAGCAAGCTAGTGTCGTCTCGCGATTTACGACGTCGATCCAGGTCGGGAGACATGCCCAAATCGGGACTCCCCCCCCGTGTCTTTCGGCGAAATAGAGTTCAGTATTGGGGCTTGAGTTCGTGCTGCAGCGACGCTCCGCTGCGGTCGAGCAGGTCTCGACAGAGAACTCCAAAAGTAGGGTAGCCGGGGCTCCTCCCGATACCTGGCCGAGAGGGAAAAACGATGCGAACCGAGTATCTACCAATCCTGGTTTTGCTCTTGCTCATCCTAGGCTTCGTCACGGTCTATCTCCTCGTCTCGACCCTGCTCGTGCGACAGCGAGAGACGCCAAGCGAAGGGACGGCCGACCAACGCGGCATGGATCGACAGCAAGACCCGCAGGGACAGATCCCAGGCGCTTTCTCTAGCAAGTTCTTCTTCATCGCCGTGCTCTCCCTCCTCTTCGTCATAGGGTTGGTCTTGCTGATCCCTTGGGCCGTCAACCTGCGCAAGCTTTCGGGCGAAGGGCACGGCCCCTTCCTGTTCTTCGAGATGCTGAGCTTCGTCATCATCCTGGCCCTTGGCCTGCTCTACTTCTGGCGCAAGGGTGGCCTCAAATGGGATTGATTTGAGCGCACGGGCCCCTCCTTGGAACTGAGCTCAACATCAGCGGAGGCCTAGTCTTGCGGACCAGGGCCCCAGAGAGAAAACGATGGCCGAGAAGACGCAAAAACTGCGGATGGTCGAGATCGGCGAACAGGGCCTCTCGCCATTCTGCCGCAAGGTCGAAGCAAGCGAAGCCTGTGGCTCGGCCCTGGAACAGGACTTCGCGCAACGGCTGCACCTGCAGGAGATCTCCCACAGCGTCGAGTTCCTTCTCTGGCAGGCGCACGGCGAAGCAGCCGCCAAGTTCCTACTCCCTGCCCGTAGCTTCTTGGAGGAGAGCGGCTACTGGGTCCACAACAGCGCCAAGAAAGAGCCGCTGCGCCCGCCTCACAGACGAGGCCTGAGTTCGCCGCATGACCTTGAGCTCCTCAGCGAGTTCGCAGCCGCGCCGCAAGAGCAGAACACATGAACCTCCAGGACATCATCGTGGTGGCCGCCAAGCTGGCAGGCGTCTTTGGCCTGGTTCTCGGTCTTGCGGCCGTGCTGAGCCGCGCCGAACGCAAGGTCTCGGCCCGGAGGCAGCGGCGCAACGGCGCCCCCCCTCTGCGCTTCCGCCGCGCGCCTGCCTTGAGCGCGGCCTTCGCCCTCCTGGCCTGCGCCGTGATCCCCTTCAGCTTTCCGCTCAGCATCGGCAACAGCGAGTCCTCGATGGCGATCGCAGGCATCAACATCGGCCTGCTTTTCACGCTGGCGATGCTCGGGCTCGGGGTCTACGGCATCCTCCTCGGCGGCCTAGCCAGCCAGAAGAACGGGGAGTTCCTCGGCGGCATACGCAGCTCGGCACAGGCCGTTTCCTACGGGCTGACCCTCGTGCTCTCGGCCCTAACGGTGCTGGTGCTGACCGGCTCCATGAACATGACCGAGATCTTCCTGGCGCAGATCCCCGAGCAGTTCAGCTTCAAAAGCTTCTTCACCGAAGGCTGGTTGCTCTTCCGCTTGCCCGCTGGCCCCATCGCCTTCCTCCTCTTTTTGGTCGCCGCTTTTGCGGTGACCAACAAACTGCCCTTCGAACTACGCCAGGACGAAAGCGAGCTAGCCTGGGGCTCCCATAGCCAAGACTCCTCGATGAAGTTCGCGCTCTTCTTCGTCGCTGAGTATCTGGCCACGGTCACGATGGCCTGCCTGCTGGCGCTCTTCTTCCTCGGCGGCCCCAGCCTCTTCGGTCTGCTCCAAGGCATCGACAGCAGCTGGCTGCGGGGACTGCTCGGATTCGCCGTCTTCTTGGCCAAAGTCGGCCTCTTCCTCTTCTTCTTGATCTGGGCCCGATGGACGCTTCGCCGCTTCCGCTGGGAGCAGCTCATGCAGTTCGGCTGGAAGCTCCTCTTACCCATCGCCATCCTCAACATGGTGGTCGCAGGCGCGGCCGTAGCCTTCTAAGTCAGAAGGAGCATCAGCCATGCAAGTCCAAGGACTCGAGAAGCGCTTCCGCCTCTGGCACAAACTCACGGTCCCCGAGATCGTGAAGGGGCGGAGCTTCACAAGGAGCGATCACTCCGAGCGCGCGCAGTTCACCCGCGAAGAACTCGTCTACGACAAGCAACGCCTGCTCACCCCCGTGAAGGAACTCGAAGGCCCTATCTGCTTCGCGAAGGAGAAGTTCAACAAGTGGCGTACTACGTCTTCCTAGTCCTGGCCTGCGCGACGATCGTCTTTGGACTCTTCGTCGTCCTGGGACGCAAGCCGGCGATCTGCGCCGTCAACCTGGTCGGGGCCCTCTTCAGCCTCTCGGGGATCTACCTGCTGATCGGCTTCCCCTTCTTGGCGGCCCTGCAACTGATCGTCTACGTCGGCGCGATCATGGTGCTCTTCTTCTTCGTGATCATGCTCCTCGATCTCAAAGAGGTGCAGGGTCCGGAAAGAGCTCTGGCCATCGCGCTCTCCCCGATCATCGCCGGCTTGACCCTCGCCTTGCTGGCCTTAGGCACCGGAACTGCCGAGCCCAGCGCCAAGCTGGTGCAAGGGACACGCCCGATCATCGGCGGCCAAGCTTCCGCCGCAGGCGGTGCCGACCTGGCGACCGCGCTCTTCAGTCGCCAGCTTCTCGCCTTCGAGGCCCTCAGTCTCCTCCTGCTGGCGGCTATCGTCGGAGTCATCGTCTTCGTGAAGCCACCCGCCTCAGAGCGCAAAGCCAGCGGAGCTGGAACCCAATGATCGCCATGCTTTCCCTCCTCAGCTCCGCGCCGCTCGTCGCGAGCCGTGTCGCCAGTTCTCTCGCCGAGCAGGGCCCAACGATCCCGAGTTCGCAGCTCTTGATCCTGGCCGCCGTGCTCTTCTCCCTGGGCCTGCTCGGCTACCTGGTACGGCAGCATCTCATCGTCATGTTCCTGAGCATCCAGCTGATGCTGAACGCGGCCAACCTGAGCTTCCTCGCTGCAGCCCGCGATGGCGGCTTCGACGCCAACGGCCAGGTCTACGCACTGCTGGTCATGGTCCTGGCAGCGGTCGAGGCCGCGATCGGACTAGCCATCCTCATCGCGATCTACCGCCAAAAGGGAAGCCTGGACACTGGCCAAGCGTCTCAGCTCCGCGGCTAAGGCGCGGCGCCCAACACAAGCCCCGCGCAAGCCCCTTCCCGCAAGCCCTAGCCAAGCGCTTCCCCCCTCATCCCGAAGCCAAAGCGAGACCTGGCCGATGGCCGACGTCCTCTTCCTCATCCCTCTGCTTCCCCTGCTGGGCGCGCTGCTCTGTGGTGTCTTCCACGCCCTAGGTGGCGCTTGGAAAGACCGCGCAGGCTATGTCGCCAGCGTGGCCGTTGCCGGCTCCTTTGTCGTCGCCCTGCTCGGCTTCTTCGAGCTGCTTGGCAGCGGACAGGCGGAGCATGCCGCCAGCCACGCCCTCGTCTACGAAGGCTGGACCTGGCTCGACATCGGCAAAGTCCAGGTGCCGTTCAAGCTCGTGCTCGACCAGCTCTCGAGCTTCCTGGCCCTGCTGGCCTGCGGCGTTGGCCTGCTGATCCACATCTACTCGATCAGCTACATGGCCCGCGACGAGGGCCGAGCCAAGTTCTTCGCCTACCTAAGCCTCTTCCTCGTCGCAATGTCGACGCTGATCCTGGGGGCGAGCCTGCCGCTGCTCTTCGTCGGCTGGCAAGGCGTCGGCCTCATGAGCTACCTGCTCATTGGCTTCTGGTACGACAAGGAAAACGGCTGGCCAGCCAAGGCCGGGCAAAAGGCCTTCGTGAGCCAGCGCATCGGCGATCTCGGCTTGCTCCTGGGCATGTCCCTCCTGCTCCAGCATTTCGGCAGCCTCGACTTCGCTGCCATGCAAGCAGGACCCGCCCTCGAACCTGGGCTCGCGACCCTCGCCTGCCTCTTGCTCTTGCTCGGCGCCACGGCGAAGTCAGCCCAGCTCCCCCTCTTGGTCTGGCTTCCCGATGCGGTAGCGAGTCCGACGCCAGCCTCGGCGCTGATCCACGGCGCGACGATGGTCAGCGCCGGTGTCTACCTGCTGCTGCGCTCGAGCTTCCTCTTGGTGCAGAGCGAGACGGCGATGACCGTCGTCGCCATCGTCGGCGCCGCCACCGCCCTGCTGGCGGCGACGGTGGCCCTGACCCAACGCGACCTAACCAAGGTCCTGAGCTACGCCAGCGTGAGCCAGCTGGGCTTCATGTTCCTTGCCTGTGGCGTCGGGTCCTGGTCAGCCGCGCTCTTCCACCTCGGCACCCACGCCGTCTTCATGGCCCTGCTCTTCCTCGGCGCCGGCTCGGTGATCCGCGGCATGCAGGGGGAGCGAGACGCCTTCAAGATGGGAGGGCTCAGGAAGCACATGAAGCTGACCTGGATCAGCTTCTTGATCGGCAGCCTCGCCCTCGCCGGCCTCCCTTTGAGCTCGGGCTTCTTCAGTAGGAGCGAGATCCTCTGGGGCACGGTCCAGGGCAGGAGCGAGCTTTCCTGGACGCTTTGGGTCATCGGCGCGATCACTACGGCGCTGACCGCCTTCTACAGCTTCCGCCTGCTCGCCATCACCTTCCTCGGCAGGGAACGCTTCGAGGAGGACAAGCTGCAGCCACAGGAGTCGCCCAAGCTCATGACGCTGCCGCTGCTGATCCTGGCGGCGCTGGCGATCCTGGGCGGCCTCTTGGGTCTGCCCGAGCAACTCGTGCAGATCAGCAACTTCATGCAGCACTGGATGGAACCGCTTAGCACGCAGGTCGCCAAGCCGGCTGGCGCGATGAGCAACGGCATGGAAGGGAGCTTCCTCGCCATCAGCTCGCTGATCGCGGTGCTCGGTATCCTGATCGGCCTTGCGCTCTACCGGAACGGCCCCGCCGCTGGCGAGCGCATGGCGAAGCTGCTCAGGCCCGCCTATGTCGGGTCCTACGGCAAGTGCTTCATCGACGAGATCTACGAGGTCTTCATCCTGCTGCCCCTGGCCATACTCTCCAAGCTCGTCGCTTGCTTCGAGCTGGGCGTCGGCAATGCCCTGGTCAACGGCTGCGGCCGCGCCTGTGCTGCTTTCCGCAGACCTTGGCGGCAGAACCAGGAGGGATCGATCCAGAGCTATGCCATCTGGATGGCCTTCGGCCTCCTTCTCTTCCTTTTCCTCATCGTGCCGAGCCTACTCGGAAGCGGGATGAACCGGTGAGAGCCGCCGCCCGCCCCTTACTTCCGTCCCCCCTCCTCACGAGCATTCCAGCCCGGACGCTCTCGAACACGAACGCAGGCTGACCGTGGACTTCCCCCCGACCCTTTCCCTGATCGTCACGCTGCTGCCGCTGCTCGGCGCGCTGCTGGTGCTACTCAGCCCGGCCGCGACGGACGGCAAGAACATGCTGCCCTGGCGCTTGGCCCAGCTCACGGGAGTGCTGACCTTCGTCGCCACCCTCCCCTTCTGGTTCAGCTACGGCGTCGGCAGTGAAGGCGTCCAGTATGCCTTTGCCTTCGACTGGTTCCGGCTCGGTCAGATGCAGGTGCAGTTCTCGCTGGGCATCGACGGCCTCTCGGTCTTGCTGGTGCTGCTGACCAACCTCCTCTCGATGCTGGTCTACTTCTCAGCCAGCAGCCAGATCCAAGAGCGGCCCAAGCAGTTCCTCGTCTGGCTGCTACTAATGCAGTGCGGAATGCTCGGTGCCTTCATGGCCCTGGACTTCTTCACCTTCTACCTGTTCTGGGAGCTGATGCTGATTCCGCTGTTCTTCCTCATCGGAATCTGGGGCGGAGAGCGGCGCCGCTACGCAGCCATCAAGTTCTTCTTCTTTACCGGCGCCGGTTCGGCGCTGATGCTCTTGGCCATCATCTGGATCGTGCGCAGCGAGCTCGCCCTCCCGGATCTGGGCCTGGTCCAAAGCTCTTCGATCCTGGACCACCTCCGGTACGGCAGCATCCCGGCAGAAGTCCAAAGCTGGCTCTTCCTGGCCTTCGCCCTCGCCTTCCTGATCAAGCTGCCCAGCCTCCCCTTCCACGGCTGGCTCCTAGATGCCCAGGTCGAAGCCCCAAGCTCAGTCTCGCTGCTGCTCGCTGGCGTCTCCCTCAAGATGGGGGCCTATGGCCTGATCCGCTTTTGCCTGCCCTTGTTCCCGGTAGCGACCCTCCAGTTTGCGCCGCTGCTCATGGGACTTGGTGCCATCGGTATCGTCTACGGCGCCTTCCTCGCCTGGGCGCAGCGCGACCTCAAGAAGCTCATCGCCTACAGCTCGATCAGCCACATGGGCTTCGTCGTGCAGGGCTGCTTCGCCCTCAACGCCGAGGGGCTCAACGGCTCGCTGCTACAGATGATCGCCCACGGCGTCGCGACGCCGGCGCTCTTCCTCCTCGCTGGCATGCTCTACCAGCGCCGACAGACCTGGCAGATCGCCGAGTTCGGCGGCCTGGCAAGGGTCATGCCCGTCTACGCCTTCTTCATGGTGATGGCGGTCATGGCCTCGGTGGCCCTGCCCGGCCTCTCCGGTTTTCCCGGGGAGTTGCTGATCCTCCTTGGAGCTTTCGACACCTCGTTCAGCTGGGGCGTCGTCGGCGCCTTGGGCATGATCTTCGGCGCGGTCTACATGCTCTCCATGCTCCGGCGCTGCCTCTTCGGCCCCCTGAGCAGGGACGAGAATCGTCAGCTGAAGGACTGCAGCCTGCGCGAGCAAGTCCTCATCGCTCCGCTGATCTTGCTCTTCCTGTGGATCGGCGTGCGGCCCGGCGACTTCACTGGCCGCAGTGAGAAAACCATCGAACAGGTCATCCAGAAGGTCGATGCGGCGCGTACGCCGTGAGCTTGGAGCCCATTTCAATGTCCACGATGACCTCAGACATGCTCTGCAGCGGCCTCCTCGCCTTCGTTCAGAAGAGCGACTTCTCGGTGACCGCGCACGACTTCTCCGCCCTCAGCCCGCTGATCGCGATGGCCGTAGGCTCGGTGCTCGTCCTCCTCGTCGACCTGCTCCTGAAAAAGAGCCAACCGCAACGTGAGCTGATCACCCTGCTCAGCTACGCAAGCCTCGCCGTCGCCTTCTTCCTCGGCCTTGGGCTCTGGAGCGGAGAAGCGCGACATTTCGTGGAGAACACCGAAGTCAGCAACTCGCTCAGCCTGGCGCTGATCGATACCTGGCGAGCAAGCGACTACTCCGTGCTCGCCACCCTGCTGGCGATCGGGATCAGCACCCTCGTCCTCGCCCTCTCAAGGCCCTGGTTCCAAGACCAGGACTTCGTGCACTTCGGTGAGTACCACTTTTTGCTGATCCTCTTCCCGCTCGGCATCTCGCTGATGACCGGAGCGAGCAACCTGATCCTCGCAATCATCGGCCTTGAGCTCTTCTCGCTGGCCCTCTACGTCCTGGTAGGAATCCGGCGAGGCCAACACAAAGGCAGCGAAGCCACCCTCAAATACTTCCTCCTCGGCGCCTTCGCGGCAGCGGTCTTCCTCTACGGTGCCGCTCTCATCTATGCAGGGAATGAGAGCGGCCTCCTCATCAGGGTGCGCAACCTCGGGCAGTCCGCCACGCTGCCGGCCCCGACCGGCCTCGCCGCCATCGGTGGAGGCCTCGTCTTCATGGCCTTGTTCTTCAAGGGCTCCGTCGTGCCCTTCCATATATGGACACCCGATGTCTACGAAAGCGCCCCCACGCCGATTACGGCGCTGATGTCAACGGGAACCAAGATCGGCGCCTTCCTCTTGATGTTGTCGGTGCTCCACTTTGTCCCGCATCAGCTCCACATCCTCTTCCCGATCCTCTGCGCCCTGACCATCGTGATCGGCAACGCCGGAGCGCTCGCCCAGACCAAGCTCAAGCGCATGCTCGCCTACTCCGGTATCGGACATGCCGGCTACCTGATGCTCTCGATCACTGTCGCCGCCACGGTCAAGAGCCACAGCGCTGCCGAGCTCGGCGTCAAGTCCACGATCTTCTACCTGATCACGTACGCCGCCAGCAACCTGGTCGCCTTCGGCGTGCTCAGCTATCTCGAGCGGCAAGAGGAGAAGGTCCTGACCCTCGATGGCATCAAGGGCCTTGCGCGCCGCAACCCCATGGCCAGTGCCGCCCTGGCACTGTCGATGTTCAGCCTCGCAGGCCTCCCGCCGACCGCCGGCTTCTGGGGCAAGTACTACATCTTCGACGCGGCCATCCGCAGCCAGCTCTGGCTGCTGGCGATCATCGGCATCCTCGCCTCGGTGATCGGCCTCTACTACTATCTACGCGTTGTCGCCCAGCTCTACTTTCACGACGCCGAAGAAGCGAGCCGTATCCCCGCACGTGGCTATACTGCCCCGATCGCGATCGCAGCCAGCAGCGCCGTGATCCTCCTCATCGGCCTAGCGCCGAACCTACTCTTTGACTTCCTGATCGCCTCGTGATCGAGGCCTGCCGCAGCCAGCCCGGCAGAGGCCTGTCCCTTCATCATGCAGGGGCAGCCTGAACGGGAAACGGCGATCATCTCGACCCCGAGATTCCTTCTCTGACTCCGACTCCGGCTCCATTTTCCTGGAGACTACTCTGATGCGAATGCTTCGATTCGGTGCAGCTGCTGCGACCGCAGCAGTCCTACTCTTTGCCTGTGGTGGCGAAAAGCCCAAGGGAAGCGGCGGCCAGCCGAAAAAACCGGCCGCCCCGGCCTACAAGGTCCAGCATGACGAGGCCGCGCTGGCAAAGGCCAAGGAGGTCTACAGCAAGATCTGCTTCTTCTGTCATGGCAAGACCGGCAAGGGCGATGGCTCCGGCGGAGTAGCGCTCAAGCCAAGGCCAACGTCCTTCACCACAGCGGCCTTCCATAAACGGCTGGAGCAGAAGGGCGGTCTCGCCTACGTCAAGAAGGTCATCCTCAAGGGCGGCCAGGGCGTCGGCCTGAGCGCAGGAATGCCGGCGCACAGCATCGAAACCTACCCAACACTCAAGGATGAGAAGGTTCTGACCGAGCTTGCCAAGTATGTGGTCTACGATCTCGGCAAGTACCCGAAGAAGCTCAAGTAGCGCCGCTTCGATCCTGACTGGACTGCTCCCAGTCCTAGGACAGAGTCCATGCGAGCCCGGAGGGAAGCACTTCCCTCCGGACTCGCCTATGAGCCTCTAGCCACCTATGTCAGCTCAGATCCACGCAAAGACGCGACTCGCCTTCGCCGCCCTGCTTGCCCTACCCGGTTTAGTCAAGGGCCAGGCCCCTGGGGCGAGGGTTCCTGCCGAACTCAGCACCCAGGTGGATGCACAGGAACTGCAGCTCACCGGCCGCGCCCAGCTCGAACTGGCCTTCACCCCGCGGGCCAAGATTGCCAAGCCCCTCCTCGTCCGGCTTGAGCTGCGCAGCGGTAGCCGGCGGATCTGGCGCCAGGACCACGCCCCCGCCACGCCAACGACCCACTGGGAGCCCGACCGCGTCGTTCGCTACAAGATCCCGCTGACCCTGCCGCAAGACTCGGCAGCGCCAGACTCGGCACAGCAAGACTCGGCAGCAAAGCAGAACCTCGAGCTTTGGATCTGCTTCTACGATCCCAGGAGCAAGCAGCAGCGACCCCTGAGTCAGCCGCGCTCACCGCGCTCGGGCGCCTTCGTCAAGATCGGCTCCTGGAAGCCCAAGGGGACCAGTGGCAGCCTGAGCGCCGAGGCCGTTCGCGAGCAAATCAAGAAGGCCGAAAGCTGGGCCAAGGAAGGCCGGCAGCAAGCGGCATGGAATCTCCTGACCCGCACCCATCGCAAGCTCGAAGACTACGAGCTCAAGGCCGAGCTGCGGGACGGGCTCCTGCGCGTAGGACGCTTCGCCCCACGGCCGATCGGGCCAGTCGAGTCCATGATCGTCGAGGGCCGCATCCTCGAGGAGAAGCGCCGCTATGTGCGCCACATCGCCGGCAGAATGCTGGGCCAGGACAAGCTGCACGGCGCCCTCTACCTGCTGAAGATGATCGGCGGCGCCCTCGAGGAGGGCCTAGGCCGCGCCTACATCGGCGACCTCAATCAAGTGCGCCGTGCCCAGACTCGAATCGAAGACGTCGAGCGCCGGATCAAACGCCGGATCAGCCCCGAGCAACAGGCCGTTGTCGATGCCGAAATCGAAAAGAAGGGGCTGACGCCGCGCCTGCTGCACTCGGCCAAGAAGTACATGCAGGGAGGAGAATACTCCATTGCCCGGAGGATGCTCCAAGCGCTGAGCCGGTCTCCGGACACAAAGCTCGGCAGCAAGTCGCTGGCACTCTTTCACCTCGCCGAGAAAAAACTCCTCGCGGCCATGCCTACGGAAGAAAAACGCGAGGCGGACGCTGCTTGGGATCACCCGGCCTGGGCGCGCACGAAGGCGATTCCGAGCCACGAGTTCATCGTGATCGGTCCCGAAACACTCATCACCAGCATCCCCGACATGTCGAAGCTGCGCTTCGACCTCGCCTACCTCTACCTCACCGACCTCTTTGGTCGGGTGCCCAACCCCGAAGGCGATCGGGTCACCGTCTACTTCAAAGAGCTCTGGGACTTTGGCGGCGGTGTCGGTGGCGGCAAGCGCATCGACATCGGCAAAGCCGATCCCGACTCGCGCAAGACCAAGCTCGACAATGGTCTGCTCTACCACGAGCTGGTGCACTGCATCGACGATACCCGCCCGGTCCTGGGCGGCTTCCGCGAAGGTCTCGCCGAGTTCGGCGCCGCCTTCGTCTTCGAAGCGCTCGGCCAGCGGACTCCTGCGCGCTGGACCTATGTCCACAACTTGCGCGCCTTTCAGGAGGACTACCTAAAGCGCGATCTCGAGTACTGGCGCATCCCCAACTACGGCCCCTCGGCAGGCTTCTTCCTGTGGTTCATCGAGAACTACGGCAAGAAGGGCCAGCGGCGCCAATGGCAGCTATATCGGCGCTTTTTCCGTGCCTACCGCAGCGACGCGGTGCGCGACGGGCGCAGCCCCAGCGTCGTGCGCGCCCTGGCCTACCGCCTGGGCGAGCAGTTCGGCCCCAAGGTCTTCGACGACCTGCGGCGCTTTCGCTTCCCCCTGCGCGACAGTGATCGCCAAGCTCTGCAAGCCGAGCAAAAGGAAGCCGTCGGCGAGTATTTGCCAGAGGCCGAGGACTTTGCGCCCTTCCCAGGCTCCCCGGTCCCTCGTGATGTGCGGGCCTTCGAGCTGGCTGAGGACCGCGCCCCCCTCGGCGACTGGGCGGCTCGGCTCGGTATCATCACCCAGTGGCGGGCCATCGGCCCCTTCAAGGACGGCCACAGCGACCCCGGCGCCCGTGTTTGGCCACCGGAGTATGAGGTCGACTTCAGCAAGACCTACGACGTGCCGCGCAATACCGCGCTATGGAAGCCGCCGGGTCCCCGGCCTCCCATTCGTCTCGGCCCCAGCGGCTGGCTCAGCTTCGACTGGAACTACATGGAGAACAGCGCCATCTATGCGCTGACTCATCTCAATCCCGGCCAAGGCACCGATGCTCGGCTCTGGCTGCGCGCCGACGACGAAGTCACCATCTTCGTCAACGACAAGCTCATCGGGCAGTACCGTGGCCAGCAGAGTCCGCTACTCGGCCCCTGGCGCCCAGGGCGCGGCGTCATGATTGCAGACGCCATCGTCTTCGATACCCGGCTAGCTCCCGGGCGTAACAAGGTCCTGCTCAAGATCCGTAATCGCTACGGCAAGGCCGGGGTGGTTCTGGCAGTAAGCGATACTGCCGGCAATCCGATTCCCGGGCTCGTCGCCGATAACGCCGCCCCGGCGCGAATCAGCCACCACCTGCCCGATACCCTGAGCGGCAAGTGGAAACGCCGCCTGAACCTGAGCTTCGAAAAGCGCGGCAGCGCGCGAGTCTTCGTCGTCAAACAAGGCGGCTTCCGCGTCCGGCAGCAACAGCTGTTCGGAACGACGAAGAACGGCGCGGTGCCTTGGCGCAAATACACCGTGCGCCCTGGTTTTCAGCGCGATGCCCCGAGCAATTTCGCCTGGCTCCACGACCGCTATACCAAGGAGCTTGGCGACTTCCGCCTAACACTGGGACTGCTCGCCAAGACCCGCCCCAAGTTAGCCCTCTGCTTCCAGGGGCAGGGCCATCAGGATCCCCTATCGGGCTGGACCCTGATCCTGCACCCCGACGGCAAGGGGCTGCGTGCGCGCCTCGAGCGTTATGGCCGTTTGCTGTATCAATCGGCGCGCGTGGAGTGGAAGCAGCAAGAGAAGGGCACGCCATTACGAATCGAGCTACGCGAGAGCCGCTGCAGCGTCTGGCTCGGCAAGCTGCAGCTCTTCGACCAGGTGCCGATCCGCGAGATCGCGGGAAAGAGCGCCATCGGCCTAGCCACCTGGAACGAGGCCACACAGCTAAAGTGGATGCGCCTGGAGACGCGGGGCTAGCAGGCGGCGGGTCAGCGAAATCCTCAGCCGGCGCTCCGCGGCAACAAGATGGGCTTGTGCGCCTGCGCGATCATCAGCGTAGTAATGGCGATCCCCATCATCAGGGCGAGAAGAAGGATCACCAGGATCCAGGGGCGGTCTTTGATCCACTCCATGAGACCCTGGTTTTTCTGTGGCTCAGTCATTGATCTGGTCCCACGAAAGGCGCTTTGGCGACGACGGTTTTTCCACCCGCCTTCACCTCAATCTCGATCGTTAGGCCACTCTTGACCTTCGACCTAGCGATTTTTGCGACCACGATCACATTCTTGCTCTCAAGCTCCTCCATCTTGAGCTTGGGCTCGCTGAACCAGTAATTGAAGCCAAGCTTCTCGTTCTTCGGCAGCAGTTCGAAGTCGTGGGTCCCACCTAGTTTATTCACCAGGTGGACACGATAGCGGTTGAGGACCGTTTCCCCGGAGATCAGAAAAGGTGCTCCCTGGAGCCGCACGAGGCGCGCATCGAAGGGTGTCCGCTTCCCCGCTATCAAGATAAAGAGGCCGAAGAGCACCACCACCGCAGCTAGGTAGGCAAAGAGACGGGGTCGCAGAAAGCGCCGCTTCTCTTTGCCCTCGAGGAAAGCTCGCTCCGAGTCGTAGCGAATGAGGCCAGGCGCCTCACCGACCTTCGCCATGACCTCGTCACAGGCGTCGATGCAGTTAGAACAGCCGACGCACTCCATCTGGGTGCCGTTCCGAATATCGATGCCCGTCGGGCAGACCATGACGCAACGGAAGCAGTCGATACAGCTGCCCCCCCGCTCATCCTTGTAGTGCCCGCGCGGCTCGCCGCGGAAACGGTCATAACCCACCTGCACCGTGTCCGGGTCATAAAGCGCCGACTGGAGACGGCCGTAGGGGCAGAGAATCAGGCAGAGCTGCTCGCGGAAGAAGGCGAAGTCGCCATAGATCAGCCCTGTAAAGATCAGGATAAAAACAAACGCCGTCAGGTTCTCAGAAGGCGGGCTCTGAATCACCTGAATCAGTTCGCGAACCGGGATAAAGAAGCTCAAGAACACATGGCTAATAAGCAGCGCCAGCACAAGGTAGATGCCGTGCTTACTCACACGTTTGAAGATCTTTTCCTTGGTCCAGCGGCTCTTCGCCAGCTTCTGCCTTTTCCCGGCGCCACCTTCAATCCAGCGCTCCACGCGTCGGAAAATCCCCTCCAAGAACACCGTGTGCGGACAGGCAAAGCCACACCAAATGCGCCCGAACACCGCACTGACGATGTATAGGGTGATGCCGGTTCCGGCTAGGAAGAAGAAGAAGAGATTGAAGTCAGCAGCGTTAAAAACCCGGCCAAAGAGGTAGAAGTGCCGGTTCGGCAAGTTGATCAAGATTGCCGGGTGATCGCCAATCTGGATCCAAGGGAGAAGGACATAGATCGCAATTAGCAGCGTCCAGATCAGCTTCTTGCGTCGCTGCCAGCGCCCCTTGACATCGGCAGGGTGGATGACGTTGTGTGACCCGTCGGGATTGACCGAGTAGAGAGAGTCGAGGTCAGGCCTCCTCTTCTTACCCTTTTTTTGCTTAGGGCTTTGCGTCGTCGTCATCTGAACTCCCCCACGACTCCTACGAGCCAAGCTGCTGCCCCTGCAGGCGAGCGTACCCGTAGCCCGCCTATGCTCTGGTTCCGTCAGGACGAGAGCTGGCAAAGAACAGTTTCCCTCTCGTCCCTTCTTCGTATCGGGGCAAAGTCGCCTGCGACCTGAGGCCAGGGCCGAGCGCTACTTGCCCTCTTTCTCCCACTCGGCCGCGCTCTTACCTTCCGGCGGCCGCCCCTTGACGTTGGTGTTCTTGACCTCGGGCGAGAGCAGGTAGGCCACCACCTTCTCGATGCGGTCACGACCAAGTTTGGTTTTGTGTGGCGGCATACTGGTGCCGGAAACGCCGTCGTGGATCACTTGGTAGATCTGCATCGCACGCGGACCGTGCTTCCAGGCATCATCGGTCAGGTTGACGCCGAGCCCGGGAACGCCCTCGAGCTTGGCACCGTGGCAGGGGAGGCAGCCCCCCTGACCCGCGAAGATCTTTTTGCCCAGCTTGACGGCCTCGGGGTCCTTAACCAGAACCAGAAGGCTCTCTTCGGTCAACGGATTTTGGCTAGCCTCCAGCACCTTAATCCGCTCATTTTGCTCGACTACCTGCGCCTCGTAGCTCTCCCGCAAGTTCGGGCCATTGAATACCTCGTAGTAGCCCCAGTAGGCCACCGCGAAGATGCAGGCCCCATAGAAGGTCCAAAGCCACCAGTTGGGCAAGGGATTGTCGTATTCCTCAATCCCGTCGAACTCATGCCCACGAATCTCGTCGCGACCACTCATCGCTCTTCCTCCTGCTTTGTCCCCGGAGCCTCGATGTTTCCCTCATCATCTTCGAGGGGCAGCCTGGCCATGCGCTCATTCAGCGCACGACGGCGCGGCGTGAACGCAAACCACAAGCCCCCGCAAAACAGGAGGAGGAAGAAGAAAGTCATCACCGTGGGTGGGACATTGATGTCCACGTAGCGAAGTATCCATTCACGAATCATCGCAACAGCCTCCTCACTTCGATTCCGACTTGGTGTCCGGGAGCGGAGCCTGGTCACCGAGTTTTTGGAGATAAGCGATGAGAGCGACGATCTCGTGATCGGTGCTCAAAGGATGACCTTCGACGCCCGTAAGCTCACTGCTTGCGAGACGATCAATGATGCCCTGGGCCTGCCGCTCATAATCAGCCCGGTAGTTCTCGATCTGCTCGTCACTGTACGGCACCCCCAGGAAGAGCATCGCCTTGAGCTTCTCGACCGTGAAGTCGACATCGACCTTCTGGGTGTAGAGCCAGGGATAGGCTGGCATGTTCGAGCCTTCGATCATCCGCGGGTTCAGCATGTGCTTGTAGTGCCAAGCATCATCGTACTTTCCACCCACGTGACCGAGGTCGGGACCGGTCCGCTTGCTACCCCAGAGGAAGGGGTGGTCATAACGCGATTCCTCAAGCCGACTGGGTCCTCGGACAAGCTTGTGGTCGTAGCGCCGCGTCTCGCTGAGGAAGTAGCGCACCTGCTGCGAGTGGCAGCTGACACAGCTTTCGCGGATGTAGATGTCGCGTCCTTCTAGCTCCAGCGCGGTATAGGGCGCCTTCCCCGAGGCCGCGCCCTTGACCGAATCCTGGACAATGATCCCCGGCAACAACTCAACGACACCGCCAGCAGCGACCGCCACGAAGGTCAGCACCGTGAAGGCCAAAGGCCGGCCTTCCAGGGCAGCATGCCAGCCCTCCTTACCGCTACGCATGCCGCGGCTCAGCGCATCGACCCAGAACACCACCAGGACGAGGATGGTGAAGCCGATCACCGCCAGCGGCAGCTTGTCGAAGCCAAGCATCAGGGCGGCCAACATGCCGACCGCGGAGACGAGAATCGGCATACTGAAAATCAATCGCCAAGAGCTGCCAGCGTCTGCGGGCAGACGCCAGGTCTTGACCTCGACTTCGGTATGGACCGCCTTCCCCATCGCTGCCGTACGCAGCAGGTTGACGATCATCAAAACCCAACCGGCCAGATACAGGAAACCACCCAAGGAGCGGATCATGTACAGGGGCTGGATCTTCTCGACAATCTCGCCCCAGTCGCCGTAGGTCAAAGAGCCGTCCGGCTCGAGCGCGCCCCACATGAGGCCGTGGGTAATACCCGCAACCCACATCGACACCACGTAGAGCAGGATACCTAGGGTCCCGATCCAGAAATGCATATCGGCCAGGCCCAAGGACCAAAGCCGGTATTTGCCGTTCTCGTCCTTGACGCCAAAGAGCCGCGGCATCAGCCAGTAGAACATGCCCGCGGCCATGAAGCCGTTCCAACCGAGGGTGCCGCCGTGGACGTGAGCGATAATCCAGTCGGTGTAGTGGCCCAGGGCGTTGACGCTCTTAATCGAGAGCAGGGGGCCCTCGAAGGTCGACATACCGTAGAAGGTCACGGCGACGACGTAGAACTTCAGGACGGGGTCACTGCGGACCTTGTTCCAAGCACCACGCAAGGTCAGCAGGCCATTGAGCATTCCGCCCCAGGACGGGGCCCAGAGCATCAGGCTGAAGACCATGCCGAGCGACTGCACCCAATCCGGGAGAGAGGTGTAGAGAAGGTGGTGCGGGCCGGCCCAGATGTAAATAAAGACCAAGGCCCAGAAGTGCACGATCGATAGCCGGTAGCTGTACACCGGCCGCTCCGCTGCCTTCGGCAGGAAGTAGTACATGATCCCGAGGATCGGTGTGGTCAGGAAGAAGGCCACTGCATTGTGCCCATACCACCACTGGACCAACCCGTCCTGCGCCCCGCCGAAGAGGCTGTAGCTCTTGGTGCCCGAAACTGGCAACGACAGGTTATTGACGATGTAGAGGATCGCGATGGCCGCAATCGTTGCGATATAAAACCACAGCGCGACGTAGAGGTTCTTCTCGTTCCGGATCGCCAAGGTCCAGAAGTAGTTGATCGCGAAGACCACCCAGATCAGCGTGACCAGGATGTCGATCCACCACTCGAGCTCAGCGTATTCTTTGGACTGCGTCAGGCCGAGCGGCAGGGTAATCGCTGCACAGAGGATAATGAGCTGCCAGCCCCAAAAGTTAAGCTGGGAAAGCAGGTCGCTCGCCATCCGGACCTTACACAGTCGCTGCGTCGAATAATAAACGCCGGCGAAGATCATATTGCCCACAAGGGCGAAGATCGCGGCGTTGGTGTGCAGCGGCCTGATCCGGCCGAAGCTCAGCCACTGGGTCTCAAAGTTGAGAGCCGGAAAGCTCAGTTGGAGCGCCGCGATCAAACCGACCAGCATGCCGATGAAGCCCCAGGCCACACTGGCGATGATGAAGAGGCGGACGATGCCGTCGTCGTAGGTGATCTTGCGGGTTTCTACCGCAGCATCGGTATTCATGCGCGCGAGTCCGTGGCGAGGAGAAGCAAGTAGCGTGAATGACCCCTGTGACCGCGCGTCCGAGAGCGCTCAGTTGCTGGGGTCCAGCGGGATTTTGAGAGCGGCCGATGATCGCCGCTGAAGCGAGCCATCGCACCCGACTAGCCCTGCGGCTTTTTGTCGTGCGACCCATTGTCGCAGCCCCCCTGAGGCAGCTGCTCGGAGTCGTCCTCCAAAGGCATCAGAGACAGTCGATCTGCGTGCTCATGATCACCTTGCTTCATCGAGTAGAGGAAGAACAAGAGCGAGAAAGCAACAAGGAGCAAACTCAGCAGAACTAGTAAGGAGAGTACATCCATCGCCCTAGGTTCCCCAGCTCAAGTGCGTATACGAGCATCCCTGGGCCGCATGAGCAGAGCGCTCAGGCTGATCAGGACCAGGGAACTCATCGGCATGAGTACCGCGCACAGTAAGGGCGTCATCTGCGCGAAAAAACAGAGGGTAAGGGCAACGAGGTTGTAGAGCCCGGCCAAGAACAAGTTGCTACGCACGACCCGCCGCAGGGCCCAAGCCACGCTCCGCACCTGGCGCACGGCTGAGGAGCCCGCCCCCACATAGAAGAAATCGGACTGCGAAGGCAGCACTGGCCGGTCGAGGGCCGGGGTCGCCTTCGACCCGGCGACGCGGAAGGCCGGGGCATCGTTGAGCCCGTCCCCCACCATGAGCCCCAGCTCCGGCTCGCGTGCCAAGAGATACTCCGCCTTCTCCTCGGGGCTCAGCTCGGCCCGCACCCGATCGGCCGGCAAACCCAGCCGAGCCGCGGCCGCGGCGACCTTCGCCTGCCGGTCCCCCGAGAGCAGGTGCACCTCGATGCCGCTGCTTTGCAGCTCCTCAAACTCCTCGGCGAAGCCCGGCCGGAAGTCCTCCTGCACCTGGAAGCAAGCCAGCTGCACGCCGTTCTCCGAGAAGTAGGTCCCCGGCGCCTCCTCCTCGCCGCCCAGGGCAAAGCGCCCTCGCCCCAGCCGCCAGCAGTCCTCGCCGAGCCGCGCCTGCAGCCCTTCGCCGACGTATTCCTCCACATGCAGCTGGCGCAGGAAGGGCAGGCCCGCAAGCTGCGGCAGCTCAGCGATCGCCTCGCTCACCGGATGGGCACTCGACTGCACCATGCTCAGCAGCACCTGGCGCTGCCGCTCCTCGAGAGCATCCTCGCTGCTAGCCCGCAGCCCTCCCCAGGTCAGGGTCCCGGTCTTATCAAAGAAGACCCGCTTCCAGCCCAGGGCCTTCTCCAGCAGCGAGGCGTCCCGCACGAAGATGCCGCGGCGCCGCAGCGAGGCGAGGGCCAGGTCAAAGGCCAGGGGAATGGCGATGCCCAAGGCACAGGGACAGGTCACGATCAATATCGACACGACGACATCGACCACCTGGCTCGGATCGAGCCAGGCCCAGAGCAGCCCCCCCAGCGCCGCCATCACCAGGACCAGCTGCACGTAGACACGGTTGAGCCGCGCCCAAAAGCCCGAGATCAGCGCGGAGCCGTCGCCCCCCTCCTCGCCGCGCAGCAACTCGATCAGCCCCGACTCCTTCGCCGTCTCCAAGGCATCGACCCGCACCGGCGCATTCCCGGCGAGAAAGGCCCCGGCCGGCACGATGTCGCCCGGCTGCAGCATCCGGAGTTCGGACTCGCCGCTGATCCACTCCAGCGAGAAGGGCCGCGCCTCGTGGATGAGCAGGGCCTTGGCCGAGACCAGTTCCCCCGGCGCCAGCCAAAGCGCATCCCCGGCCTCGATCTCCTCGATGCGCACCCGCTCCAGCTCCTCGCCGCGAAAGCGCCGAACGCGCAGGTGCTCCGTGCCGTCGTTGGCCAGGAGCAGGTCGCGGTTGCGGGCAATGGCCCGCTCTTGGAGGAACCTCCCCAGCAGCATCAGCGTGACAAAGATCGTCACCGTGTCGAAGTAGCTGTGACTCCCCTTGGTGAAGAAGAAATACGCCGAGCCCAGATAGGCCAAGAGGATGCCGATGGCGATCGGCAGGTCGAGGTGGAGAACGTGCTGCTTGAGTCCGGCCCAGGCGGCCATGAAGAAGACCGGCCCACCGATCAGCACCGCGAGGCTGCAGAGGCCGAAGGCCAAGAGGCGGAAGAGCTGCTCTATCTCCGGTTCATCCGCCCCCAGTCCAAAGTAGAAGGACATGGCGAAGATCATCGCGTTCATCGACAGCGAGGCGCAGATGCCGAGGCGAATCAGCAGGCCGCGCGAGCGCGAACGCCGCTCGCCCGAGGCCGGCGCCCAGCGATAGCCCAGGGCCTCGACCTCGCGCAGGTACTCCCGCAGGTCCAGCTCCCGCGGGTCGTAGCTGAGCACGGCGCGCCCGAGCGAGGGATTGAGTTCCATCTTCAGGGTGCCCGGCCGCCGCCGCCACAGCTCCTGCAGGACCCAGACGCAGGCCGCACAGTGGATGCCCTGAACATCCAGGACCAGGCGCAGCGGCCCTGAGTCGCCGCCAGCCTTCTCTTCCAGCTCAGGAAGCCAGTCAAAGCTGCCGGGCCTTGGCGCAGCGCCGATCGGCCGCCCCTCGGCCCCGCCAAGCTCGTAGAAGCGCTCCAGCCCATCGCCCTTGAGCAGCAGCCAGACCTGCTCGCAGCCGGGGCAGCAGAACTCGGGATGGCGAACCCCCGGCGGCACCGGCAGCTCGCAGTGTTTGCAGAGCTGCCGCTCGCCGGCAGGGGCCGGGGACGGCTCCGTAGACCCTGACACGGTGCTCAACAGCGCTTGGCGAGTTCCCGCGCGACCTCGATAAAGGCCTCGGCCAGGGTTGGGTGGTACCAGGGCAGCCAGAAGAACTCGCGAACGCTGGCGCCCATGCCCATGGCGACCACCACGCAGTGGATCAAATCGTCGGCCCGCGGTCCCAGGATGGCGCAGCCGAGGATCTTGCCGCTGCCGCGCTCGGCGATCAGCTGCAGCAGGCCGTGCTGGGCGCCGACGACGATGCCGCGGCCCTGCTGCGGGAAGCGCTTCTCCGCGACCAGATACTCGACGCCGGCGGCATCGAGCTCCGCGGGCAGCCGGCCACAGACCGCGAAGGGCGGGTCGGAGAAGATCGCCTCCACCGCGGGCATGCGCGGGTCCGGCCCTTCGAGCTCGCCCTCAAGCAGCCCCAGATGCCGGAGCACGTTCCGCCCAGCGCGAGCACCCTCAAGCGTCGCCTCATGCAGGATCTGCTTGTCGTTGGTCGCATCACCAGCGACGAAGATGTGGGGCAGCGCGCTGCGGCCCTTGCTGTCCACCTCGACCGCATGCGGATCCAGGCCGAGCGCCTCCAGGTTCATGCCGTCGAAGTTCGCCACCCGGCCCAGGCCGTTGAGCACGATCTCCGCCTCGACGACGAGTTCCTTGCCTTCGCCATCGCGGAAGATCGCCCGCGCCCGGCCATCCTCCGTGCGCTCGATGCGCTGCACCAGCACCCCGGTATGCACCTGCATCTCCTCGCCGAGCGCCTGCGCCAGCTCCTCGCCAAAGGCCGCCGGCGCCTTCTTCAGCAGCGGCGAGCGATTGCAGAGCGTCACCTTCGTGCCGCAGCGCGCCAGCCACTGCGAGAACTCAAGGGCGACCGGGCCGGCGCCGAGGCTCAAGCAGCTCTTCGGCGCTTCGCTCAGCAAAAACATGTCGTCGCTGCCGCGCATCGGCACGCCGTCTTCGACCGGCACCGGCATCGGCATGAGCTTGGAGCCGGTGCAGAGCACGAAGCTGTCGCTGCTAATGCGCTGGCCGTCCACCTCGATGCAGTGCTCGTCGACGAAGCTCGCCTGCCCGCGCAGGATCGGATAGCCCGCGCCTTCGATGCCCGAGACCTTGGCCCTAGCGAAGCGATCGACCAGCGAGCGCATCCTTTGCATCATCGCCGCAAAGTCGAGCTTGGGCTCCGCGACCTCGATGCCAAAGCGCCCAGCATCGCGGATCTCGTGCAGGCGATGCCCCGTCTCCAGCAGGGTCTTGGTCGGCATGCAGCCGCGCAGGATGCAGAGTCCGCCCATGCGCTCGGCCCCTTCTACGCCCAGGGTTTTGGCCCCGCCCTGATGCGCCAGCATCGCAGCACGCGAGCCCGCCGAGCCAATGCCGATGACGACGACCTGATAGTCACGCATGACTTCCACTCCATTCACCCAAACGCAGCAGCTCTCGCCACCCGGCCCTGAGGCCGAGCGAGGCTCAGGCCTCTTCGTTGGCCGCAGCCTCTTGCTCTTGCGGGACCGCCGAAGGATCGCCCCCGGCCCCATAGGCGAGCAGGCGACCCAGCTCATAGCGCATCGCATCGCGCTTGACGATGAGATCCACCTGCCCCTTTTCGATGAGGAACTCCGAGCGCTGGAAGCCCTTGGGCAGCTCCTGCTTGAGCGTGGTCTGGATCACCCGCGGCCCGGCGAAGCCGATCAGCGCCCCGGGCTCGGCCAGGATCACGTCGGCGACCGAACTGAAGGACGCGGTCACGCCACCGGTGGTCGGGTTGGTCAGCACCGAGAGGTAGAAGCCGCCGGCATCGTGGAAGCGCTTGAGCGCCCCACAGGTCTTGGCCATCTGCATCAGCGACAGCGCGCCCTCGTGCATGCGGGCGCCACCCGAGGCACTGAAGAGGACCAGCGGCAGCTTCCGCTCAAGCGCGGTCTCGACCAGCCGCGTGACCTTCTCCCCGACGACGACCCCCATCGAGCCGCCCAGGAAGCTGAAATCCATGACCCCCAAGGCGATCTCGCGGCCGTGCAGCTTGCCGATGCCGGCGATCATCGCCTCGTTGCGGCCAGTCTTCTTGATGGTCTGCTCGATCTTCTCCGCGTAGGGCATGCGATCGACGAAGCCGAGGCGATCGACGGTTTTCATGTCGACCCAGAACTCCTCGAAGCTGCCTTCGTCGACGGTCAGTTCGACCCGCTCCATCCCCTTCAGCGGGAAGTGATGGCCGCAGTCCGGGCAGAGTTTGAACTTGGAGAAGTTCTTCCGGTAGATCATCACGCCGCAGGACTCGCACTTGATCCACAAGCCCCCGGGCATGTCCTTTTTCTTGCCGAAGCGTGTCCAGGGCATCGTCTCTCCTCCTGACTCCATCAGTGGCAGGCTCCGGCGCCGGCCCCCATGGCCAAAACCGAAGCGCGGGAGTCTAGCAGGCCACCGCGCCAGTCGCGCGGCTTCTTCGGGCCGCCGCTGCGGACTGGCGGCACTTTGTCGGCGGCCGAGACTTGGCTCGGCCAGGGAGTATTCGTGTCTTGGCGGCTCTACCGCCCGGCCCAAAGCCCCCTGGCAGCAGCAGCGCCCGGCCCAGCCCCCTTGCCCTGCGCCGGGCGGCCAGGAAAGCTAGACCTTGGAAATACGAGGGGCCGTCTCTCAACAAACGCCGCCAGCACGGAAAAGTCGCAAGCAAGCGGCCCTGCCCCAAGCGCCTCCCCGGGAACAAGCTCATGAGCAAGATCACAATCCTCGTCGACGGTGATGTGGCCCGAGACGGGCTGCGCAGCGCCCACGGATTTGCCGCCTACGTCGAACGGGCCGGCTGCCACATCCTCTTCGACACCGGTCCCGCCGGCGGGGCGCTGCTGGAGAATGCTCGCAAGCTCGACATCGCCCTGGAGAAGATCGAAGCCGTGGTCCTCAGTCACGGGCACTATGACCACGTCGGCGGGCTGGCCGAACTCTTCGAAGCCATCGGGCCGCGGCCCGTCTGGCTCGCGCCCGGAACCCTCCAGCCCCGCTGGTCCCAAAAGCCAGGCAGACCCGCTCGCGAAATCGGCGTGCCCGAGGCCTCGCGGCGTGTGCTCGAAGAGATCGGCGAACTTCGCCGCGAATGCGCCCAGCCCAGAGAGATCTCGAAGGGGCTCTGGTGCAGCGGAGAGATTCCTCGCAAGAACGACTTCGAGACCCCAGAGGCTCGTTTCTTCCTCGACGAAGCCGGCACCGAGCCCGACAGAATTCTCGACGACCAAGCGCTGTGGCTCGATAGCTCCGAAGGACTGGTCATCCTCGTCGGCTGCGCCCACGCCGGCCTCATCAACACCCTCGAGCAAGCCCGGCACCAACTCCCCGGCCGCCCCCTCCGCGCCGTCCTCGGCGGCTTCCACCTCCTGCACGCCGACCGGCGTCGCCTAGTCCGAACCAGCACCGAACTCCTACACCTAGCCCCCGAACTCATCGCCCCAATGCACTGCAGCGGCGACAGCTGCCTCGAACCCTTCCGCGAAACCCTCGTCGACTCCGAGTTCGGCCCCGTCGGCGCCGGAGCCGAATACCTATTCCACTCCAGCAGCGGCACCTAGCCCTGGAATAAGCGATAGATGAGCCTCCGTCTGATCCGAGCCGCTTCTGCTCCGTCGCTGCGGTTCGGATCGGACGGAGGCAGGCAAGGAAGG
>PDSF01000020.1 GCA_002748355.1 Planctomycetota bacterium
GCGGACCGCCCGCTCGCGGACCTCCGCCGAAAATCTCATGCTTCCCATGACTCCATCCTCTCACGTCTGGGAGTCTCCGGGAAACCCGGGGCGGTTCAGGTGGCTGAATTGGTAATGGCCTCCCCCGTTGCGGTTCAGGATCGCCATCTTGGCGAGTTGCGGCATACGGGTGCACGCGGTTTTGGCGAGGGGATGTCGGCGATCTCGGAGATCCTTTGAAGGGCGGGCCTCGATCCTGCATCGGATCCAACGGAACCCCCTTCAACGGAAAACCCTGCGGGCGGCTGAAAAGGTTTTGAATCGGCACTAGGGCTGCTGAGGATTTGCACGCGCGGCGTTTGGCCGTAGCTGCTGCTGGCCCGGTGCCCAGCTGATGTCACTTGGTCTTCCTACCCCTGTTCCCGATATGGAAGCCGAAGAGCCTGAGAACGAAGCTGAGCCGAGTCGCTCTTGGCGGCGTTACCTGGCGTGGCAGATTCCCGTTGCGCTTTTGGTGCTGAGCGTTCCGAGGCTCACGGCTGAGCTTATGGGCTTGGATCGGGCGGCGCTTTGGCTGGCGCTGAGCGGGACGACGACGCAGCGCGAAGCCTACGGCCTGCGTCGCCTTGCTGCGGCGCAGGGGCTTCCGGATCAGGAACTCGGAAGGCTAGCTGAGAGGATCCGCCTGCACTGCCCTGAGGAGGCGATGCTCCTGCTGCTGGTGCCGACGCCGCTGCGCCCGAGTGAGCAGTTTGCCTTTGAGCTGCTGCAGAACCTGGTCTTTCCGCGCAGCCTGCTCCTACTCGATCGCCTGCCCGAGGGCTGGCGGGCGATGGCGGCGGGCACGGGTAAGGCGGTCTTTGTTCTCGAGCTGCCTCCGAAGGCGCAGACGCTGGCGCCCGAGGCTGAGCGTCCGCTGGTCGCCTGCGAAAGCTGGCGGCTCTGGCGGGTTCGCGGGGAGAGCGGCCGCTGATGTGGGTTTTGGCGTTGATCGTGCTGGCAGTGCTGCCCAGCGTCGGGCTCATGCTCGTTGCCGGGCTGGGGCTCGTGCGCCTCTTTGGCCTACGTAGCGATTGGATGAGTGATCTCGCGCGTGGCTATGCGCTGGGGGCGCTCAGCACGGCCCTGCTGGCGCTGCCGCTTTGGGCGCTTTGGCCCGGGCCCTTCCCGTTCTATGCCGTGGCGGCGCTGTTGCTGCTGCTGGCGCTCGCCGGGGCGTTGCTGCCGCCGCTAGTTCCGCAGCCGCTGCCGGAGTCGAGAGAGTATGCTCCAGGGAAGCCCTGGGCAGAGTGGCTGTTTCGGGCTGCTGTGCTGCTGGCGCTTTGCTTCGCGCTCTTGCGCATCCTCGCGGCCTGGACCGAGCCGATCGTCCTCGGGGACGAAGCCGAACTCTGGGCCTACAAGGCGCAGCAGCTCTTCGCCCATGGCGGCCCCAGCGCCAGTTTCGCGGCGAAGATGAACCAGCCGCTGCCTGTGGTCCATCCCGACTACCCGATGCTGTCGCCCTTGCTGCTCTCCTGGCTCTATGCCTCCTTTGGTGAGGTCGTTCACCTGGACGCTAGGCTGGCGGCTCAGGCGGCGAGCCTGGCTCTCTTGCTGCTTTTGGCTGCTTCCTTACGCCGCTACGCCGGCCCTTTGATTGCGGCGCCGCTGCTCCTTGTCTACGTCGGCCTGCCCTGGACCCGGGTCCTGGCCAGTGATGTGGGCGGTGAGAGCTACCTCGCCTTCGGACTCTTGCTGGCTTTTGAGAGCTTCCTCCGCGCGCGTGCGATGGGGCAGCTTCGCTGGGCGACTCTGGCCAGCGTCGGTCTCGCCTTCGCGCTCTGGTCGAAGAACGAGGGGCAGCTCTACCTGCTGGCCATCGCTGCTGCGGCGCTGCTGGGGGGGCTGCTGGATCCAAAGCGCCTGCTCGCGTCTCTGCGCCCGCGTCTTGCCTGGCTCACCCTGCTGCCGATCCCCGTCATGCTCGCTGTGCACATGGCCACCAATCGGGCTCTGGGCTTTGAATCTACCTTCTCCAAGGTCGAGGGCGGCAACCTCCTCACGCTGCTGCTTGAGCGGCTGCCGCTGCAGAGTGGCGAGGTGCTGGGCTACTTCGTTAGCCGGGTGGCGTTGGCGCCGGCGCACTCCAGCTTGCTCTTGCCCCTGGCGCTACTGCTCTGCCTTTTGCTGCCTCGTGTCGTGTTGCGGAGGACCGAGCTCCGGCTGCCGCTGCTTGCGATCTTGATCGGCTACGCCGGTCTCTGCGCGACGATCATTGCCGCGGCCAAGCCCGAGCAACTCGCCTGGCTGCTGGACACGGCGATGCCGCGCATTTGTTTCCAGTTGTTGCCGGCACTGCTGCTGTGGACGGGAGTGCTGCTGGGCGTTGCCGCCGGAGCGAAGCAGGTCTTTTGGCGGGCCTGCGACGCTCCCGAACTCTGAGTCGAAGGGGGGCAAGGCGGAAGGGCTCGCGGCAGCTAGCCCGGCGTAGGGCGGAGCTGCGGCCGGGTAGCGATGCGTTGACCTCGGACGGCTGTCCCTCCAAAGTCGACGGCCCCCAGCTCCGGACTACAGCCTGCCATGACTCGCGACGATGACCCGATCCGCGCCCTTCTAGAGGCGCTGGACTTCAGCCCGGATAACGTGCCCCTGCGCTGTCACCTTGCCGAGCTGCTCCGGCAAGAGCAGCGCGGCGACGAGGCGCTTGCCCTGCTCAAGGATGGGGTGCGTCGGCTGCCGGGCAATGAGACGCTGCAGTTGCAGCTCGCCGATGCCTTTCGGCTGCAGGACAATGTTTCGGCGGCGCTGGTGATCATCGAGGATCTGCTCAAGAAGGCGCGGGAACCCGGCCCGGTGCTGCTGATGCACGCGCGGATTTTGCTGCAGCAGGGTGAGCTTGTTCAGGCAGAGCGCCAGTATCGGCGGGCGCTCAAGGAGGACGACGAACTCCGCGAGGCGGCGCTGGAGCAGCGCTTTGCTCCCGAGGAGGAGGATGCTCCCGATGGGGAGGGCTTCGTCGAGTTCCCGGTCGGTCGGATCCGGATGGAGGCAGAGGCCAGCGCCTCGCTCCAAGACGGACTGCTGCTCGAAGAGCCGGATCTGTCCTTCGCAGACGTTGGCGGCATGGAGGCGATCAAGAAGGAGATCCGCCGCAAGATCATCGCTCCGCTGGAGAACCCCGAGCTCTTTGCGGCCTACGGCAAGAAGGCCGGCGGCGGCATCCTTCTCTATGGGCCGCCGGGCTGCGGTAAGACCTGGCTCGCGCGCGCGACAGCTGGTGAGGTGAAGGCGAGCTTCCTCGCGATCGGCATCCAGGACGTGCTCGACATGTGGCTGGGGGAGAGCGAGCGCAAGCTCCATGAGATCTTTACTCTTGCCCGAGGGAACGCGCCGTGCGTGCTCTTTTTCGATGAGGTGGATGCTCTCGGCGCTTCGCGCGGAGACCTGAAGGGCCATGCTGGGCGTAACACCGTCAATCAGTTCTTGGCCGAGCTTGATGGTGCCAAGGAGAAGAACGACGGGGTGCTGATCCTCGCAGCCACCAATATGCCGTGGAGCATCGACTCGGCGTTCCGGCGACCGGGGCGCTTCGATCGCGTACTCTTCGTGCCGCCGCCCGACGCTGCTGCCCGCGAGGCCATCCTCAAGATCAGCTGCGAAGGCAAGCCACAAGAGAAGCTCGATCTGGACAAGGTCGTGCGCAAGACCGACGGCTTCAGCGGCGCCGATCTCAAGGCGCTGGTCGAGCGCTGTGTCGAGGACAAGCTTGAGATCGCCATCGAGACAGGGGTGCCGGAGCCGCTGCGGAGCAAGGATCTGCTGCGAGCCCTGCGTTCGGTCAAGCCGACGACCAAGGAGTGGTTCACGACCGCGCGCAACTACGTGCTCTACGCCAACGAGGGCGGCCAATTCGACGAACTCAAGTCCTGGCTCGGCATCCAATGAACGAAGCAAGGGGATCTTGGGCTAGGGCCTCCTTACAGCGAGCTCAGCTCCTGATCGACCGTGGGCGATTCGAGGAGGCGCGGGTCGTGCTTGCGCAGCTGCTCGTGGAGCAGCCTCAGAACAGCGCTGCGCTGACCTTGGATTCGCTGTGTCTGTCGCTGCTGGACAAGTTCGAAGAGGGGCTGAGTCGGGCGGAGCTGGCCATCGCCGAAGATCCAGACAACGACTCTGGGCATTATGCACGGGGGGTTGCGCTATTGGGGCTAGAGCGCCTAGACCCCGCGCTTGCGGCTGCTCGCGAGCTCCTGCGACTGGACCCTCAGGATTCCAGGGGCTACCTGTTGCGAGCTCAGGTGTTCATGCAGCGGGAGAAGTGGGAGCTGATGCTGGACACGGTGGAGCTCGGGCTTGAGGCCGAGCCGGAAGACCTGCCGCTCCGACAGATGCGCGTCCAGGCTCTGTCCCAGCTCGGTCGTGGTGAGGAGGCGGATGCCGAGCTTCGGAGGATGCTCTCGGATGCCCCCGAGGATGCGATGAGCCATGCTCAGTTCGGCTGGCTTGCGCTGGAGAAGAAACAGTATCGGGAGGCAGCGGAGCAGTTCCGCGAGTCGCTGCGTCTCGATCCGGGTGACAATGAGTCGGCGCGCGCCGGTTTGATTGAGGCTCTGAAGGCCAGGAACCCGATCTACCGGCTCTTGCTCTCCTATCTTTTCTGGACGTCGAAGCTGAGTGACGGGGCGCAGTGGGGCGTGATCCTTGGGGCCTGGTTTGGCTATCGCCTAATTCGCAATATCACGAAGGCTTATCCGAGCCTGGCGCCCATTGCCTATATCGTCACCGCGCTCTATCTCGGCATCGTCTTGACGACATGGCTCGGCGCGCCGCTCTGCAACCTGATGCTGCGGCTTTCGCCGGAAGGCAAGCATCTCCTCAATGACGAAGAGCGCTTCGAATCCCATCTGATCGGAGCTTCGCTCGGGCTCGGCGTCCTCTGCGTCGTGCTAGGCCTCGTCAGCAGGGAGGATCGCTGCTTCATCCCGGGGGCGGGACTGATCCTGCTCTGCATGCCGATAACGATCTGGTTCGCCGACCAGCGGCGGAGGCGGAGCGGGATCTTTGTCGGCCTCCTGCTAGCGGCTGTGCTGGTAGCAACGGCACTGGCCTGGGCCATGCCGGAAGCGAAACTCGGCGGGCAGATCTTCGCCGGGACCCTCGGGCTGATGATCCTGTCGACCTGGGTCGGACCCGCTCTCCTGCAGCGCCTGAACCGGCGATGAGCGATTCTAGGAGCGCATGCGAGTAAGGGCTTCTCGCCCTCCGCGCTTCTGGTCATAGCTCAAGCCGGGGGGGCAAGTCGTCGTGCTGTTATGCCAAGAGCCTCGGACTGCTAGATCCGAACAGCGGCTCGTGGGGCCTAGCACAAGGTCGTAGTTGATCTAGGGATCTCTGCTGCCTCGCGTCGCCGGAGATCGGAGCATCTTTTACGTGGAATTCCTGCCCACTCCATGGTGCGGATATTGCAAGGCGAGAGGCATGTCTATCGTTATGCCTGATTCTCTTTGGTAAGTCCGTCTTTGAAAACGTGCCCCGGTCAACCTGTCTGGGCCACCTGGGAAAAGGGTTCCTAGACGGTCATGGAGTGCCGCAGGCCGTGCCCAAAGTCGAAGTCGCTGAAGGAAAGCCCAGCAAAGTTGAGCCGGGTCCGTTTCCTCGGATTCCCGTCAACGGTGGAGGAAACAAGTGAACAGGAACAGCAAGGTGGATCGTGTTGAGGGTTTCGTGATGGGAACAATTGGGAAACGATGGCTTCGTGTGCTCGTCATGTCGTGCGGAGCGGTGACTGCTTGCTATGGTCAGGCGAAATCAACCCAGAAACAGGGGCCTATAACCGTTCTGCGCGAGGATTGCGGGGGATACGCTGCTCTCGTTGACGAGAAGAAGGATTGCCTGGTCACTGCTGATTTGGCATGCGGAGAGTTGTGGAAAGTGCAGCGAGATCTCTTGCGCGAGATCGAGCTTCGAAGGTACCGAGTCCTTTCCGGGCTTCTGTCCATGTTGGAGGTGAGGCTCCGGAAGGTGAGGGCCCGTGGTAACGCGAGCGATCCGAACCTATTGGCAGCTACTAGACCTGGAATAAGCGATAGATGAGCCTCCGTCTGATCCGAGCCGCTTCTGCTCCGTCGCGGCGGTTCGGATCGGACGGAGGCAGGCAAGCGAGGGCCTTTC
>PDSF01000021.1 GCA_002748355.1 Planctomycetota bacterium
GTAGGGTTTCTTGCGGCCCATGCGCTGGTAGTCGCGTTCGCGGCGGCGGGCGCGTTCTTCGGCGCTGGCGTCTAGGAAGAACTTCCAGCGGGCGTCGGGAAAGACGACCGAGTTCCGGCTCCACCCGTTCTCTATGGCCTTTCTCGCGTACCAGAGGCGCTGCTCAGGGTCCTTGACCTTCTCCAGCAAGCTACAGGTGTGGAACCAGGGCAATTGGGCAGCAAGCTGCTGCCCAATTGATCCCTCAGGCCACTCCCGCGCAAAAGTCCTCATGTACTTGAGGTTACGGGTCGATAGCCCCCGGACTTCCGGGAAGGCCTTCCGAAGATCGCCTCCCAGCTGGTCGAGAACCTTGGCTCCCCAGCCCAGCCGTTCTTGACGGTCGAGGATGTCCCGGCCAATCGACCAGTAGAGAAGCACGAGCTCACGGTTGACTGAAAGCGAAGCCCTCAGGCGTGCGGAACGCACCCGTTCCTTCAGCTCTTGGAGCAACTCCTCATAGCCTTCCGGCCTCGTTCCCCTTGCGCTCACCATTCACCCTCCACCTGCGGACCCCGCTCCCCTCGGTAGATGCTCGCATGGAGTGAACCGCCCCGGGTTTCCCGCGCGACAGAGACATGAGTAATCACGAAGCTCGGCTGCCACTGCCAGGTCACGCCGAGCGTGCTTTTCGGACTAGCCAGCTTCGCGAGAACTAGCCGCCTTGAATCGGGTACAAGTGGCCCGAAGAATGCTCGCTCGCAGCGTCTCCCGCCAATAGCTGAGCGACGCAAGATGCCTGCACGACTTCTCTTGGATGTCCGACACTGAACAAACGGACGCGCTCAAGATGCTGCCGCCCACCCCACCCTCCGAAATCGACCTGTGGCGCGGCGCGCCCACCGAGCACGAAAGGCTTGAGTTCAAGGAGGCCAAGCGCCAGTTCGACTGGTCGCAACTTCGCCGCTACTGCATCGCGATAGCCAACGAGGGCGGAGGCAAGCTCGTGCTCGGAGTAGCCGACAAGCCGCCACGTCCTGTTGTCGGTACGATTGCCTTTCCGAACCCGACCACGGTCGCCGGCAAACTACACGCCGAGCTGCGATTCCGCGTGGAAGTCGAAGAGATAAGCCATCCGGACGGACGCGTCATCGTGTTCCACATCCCGCCGCGACCCCGGGGCACCGCCTACCACCATGAGGGGGCCTACCTGATGCGGGCTGGCGAGTCTCTCGTCCCAATGACAGAAGACCGCTTGCGAAGCATCTTCGCCGAAGGCAAAGCCGACTTCTTGGAGGAAGCTGCCCGAGATGGCATCGATCGCCAACAAGTCATCGACCTGCTCGACACACAGGCGTATTTCGAACTGCTGCAGCTCCCCTACCCCAGCACCCAGGACGCCGTCATCGAACGGCTCGTAGCGGATCGCCTCGTGGTCCGCAGAGCAGGCTCCTTCTCCATTCTCCGCCTCGCTGCGCTCACGTTAGCCAAACGCTTGACGGACTTCCCGGAGCTGCACCGCAAGGCTCCGCGCATCGTCGTCTACGATGGCAACGACAAGCTCAAGACCCGGCTCGACCACTCAAGTGTTCGAGGCTACGCCGCTGGGTTCCGTGATCTCGTCGAGTTCATCGTCGCCCAGCTCCCCCAGAACGAGGTCATCGAGAACACACTGCGACGCGAGGAAAAGCTCGCTCCGGAAGTCGTCATCCGAGAGCTGCTAGCGAACGCATTGATCCACCAGGACCTCACCGTGATCGGTGCGAGGGTCATGGTCGAGATCTACCAAAACCGCGTCGTCCTCTCGAACCCGGGAGAGCCGATCGTCCCAGTCGAACGATTCATCGACGGCTACCGCTCGCGTAACGAGCGGCTGGCCGACCTGATGCGTCAGCTGTCGATCTGCGAGGAGAAGAGCAGCGGCATCGACCGGGTGGTAGATGCCGCCGAGGCATACCAGCTACCTGCCCCGGTGTTCCGCTCCGACCCCGATAGAACCTCCGTCACGGTGTTCGGACCGCGCCCGTTCAGCCAGATGGACCGTGAAGATCGGATTCGCGCCACCTACCAGCACTGCGCGTTGCGGTGGGTGATGAACGAGAAGATGACCAATACTTCGCTGCGCAAGCGATTCGGCCTTTCGGAATCGAAGGCGGTCACTGTTTCCCAGATCATCAGGGCGACTGTCCAGGCCAAGCTGATCAAGGCTGACGAGCGCGCCGGCAGCTCGAAGCGCCACGCCAGCTACCTTCCGTTCTGGGCCTAGCCATTTAATCCAAAGGACGGTCCGGTATGGGGAAACGGCCGGAACCTTCGATGTGACAAGGAGTTCGCCATTTAAGCCCATCCAAAGAATGGGGCGGCGCGTTAGCGGGATTTCTTGAGGGTCGACTGCCACTGCCAGGTCACGCCGAGCGTGCTTGCTCGGGGCCAACCGCTTAGTCGCTTAGTCAGTTAAGCGGCCTTTCGACCAATCGCTTTGCGGGCTAGTCCGCCACCCCACGGACATGGGCGGCCAGTAGGGCGATGACGCCTTCGGCGCTTAGGGTGTCGGTTTCTACGCGCAGGGCGCCTTCGGTGCAGATGAGGGGGCTGTCTTTGCGGCTGCTTCCAGCGGGCGTCGGGGAAGACGACCGAGCCCATGTCGCGGCCTTCGGCGACTAGGGGGCCGTAGTCTGCTTGCGCTCGTTGCAGGGCGGCCATCATTCGGCGCACGGAGGAGATGGCGGCGAGGGGCGAGACGTGGGCGTCGACTTCGGAGCTGCGCAGTTCTGCTGCGAGTTCGCGGCCGTCGACCCCGACGACTCCGGGGCGGAGCACCTCGACCTTCAACTCGGCCAGCACTTGGTCTAGGGCCGGGGAGGGCTCGATCGGCAGGCCGCGCTCGAGGAGGACGAAGGTGATGGCTCGATACATCGAGCCGGTGTCGAGGTGGCGGTAGCCCAGCTCTTTGGCCAGGCCGCAGGCTACCGTGCTCTTGCCGCTACCCGCCGGACCGTCGATCGCGACTACGTCGAGAAGCTCTGTCATTCGCGCCCAAGCTCCGTCAGCTCGTATTCCTTGAGCTTGCGGTAGAGAGTCCGCTCGCTGATACCCATCGCCTGCGCCGCTCGCACCCGGTTGCCTTGGAACATCTCCAGGGTCACCCGCAGGTGATTGCGTTCGACCTCGGAGCTGTGCTTGCCGGCGAGGAAGGCCCAGCCGTCTTGCCCAGGCTGCGGCTCGGGAGAAAGCTCCGGCGGCAGATCGAGGACGGTGAGGATGTTGCCGCGGGCGCGCACCACCATCGACTCGACGATGTTGCGCAGCTCACGGACGTTGCCCGGCCAATCATGCTGGGCAAAGGTCTTGAGCACCTCGCGGTCGATGCCGTCGATGTCCCGGCCGTGCAGCTTGCGGAAGTCCTTGCGAAACTGCTCGGCCAGCAGCGGGATGTCCTCCTTGCGCTCGCGCAAGGGCGGGATCTGGATGGTCACGACCTTGAGCCGGTAGAAGAGATCCTCGCGGAAGCTGCCGTCCTCAATCTTCTCCGCCAGCTTCTGATGCGTCGCCGCCAGCACCCGCACATCGACATCGATCGGGTCGTTGGAGCCCACCGGGATGACCTTGCGCTCTTCGAGCACCCGCAGCAGCTTGACCTGGGTCTGCAGCGGCATCTCGGCGACCTCGTCCAAGAACAGGGTGCCGCCCCGCGCGTATTCGAACTTGCCCTCGCGGTCGTAGGCGGCGCCGGTGAACGAACCGCGCACATGCCCAAAGAGCTCCGACTCGATCGTGCCCTCGCTCAGCCCACCGCAGTTGAGGGCAACGAAGAGCTTGTCCCGGCGCGAAGAGAGCTCGTGGATGGCCCGCGCAACGACCTCCTTGCCCGTGCCCGACTCGCCAAGGATCAAGACCGAGGCCTGGGTGGTCGCAATCTGCTGGATGGTCTCGACCATGCGGATCATCGACGGCGCCCGGCCGATGATGCCCGAGAGGCCGGAGATCTTCTGCATGTCAGACTTGAGCGCCAGCACCTGACGCTCGCGCTCCCAGGCCTCGAGAGCCCGATCCACCTTGGCCCGAAGCTCGCCGAGATCGACCGGCTTCTCCAGGTAGTAGAGCGCCCCCTTCTCCATCGCCTCGACGGCGACCTCACGGCTGCCATGCCCAGTCAGCATCAAGACCTGGGTCGCCGGATCGCGCTTGCGCGCCGCCTCGAGCACGTCGAAGCCGTCCACCTCGTGCATCACCAGGTCGGTCAGCACCACCGCGAACTCGGGACCATCCCCAAGGATCTGCACGGCTTCTTTGCCGGAGTCGACGCGGCGGATCTCCAGACCACGGCGCTCCAGAGCCTCGGCCAGGACTTCACTGTGCCCAACGTCATCGTCAACGATCAACGCGCGTCGGCTCATGCCTCGCCCTCTTCACTCTGTCCTTCGAGCTCGCCTCCGCCAAAATCGAAGGAGTCTCCGCTCTTGGCCTCTTCCGCCTCGATTTCGCAGCGCTCGTCCGCGATCGGTAGCCGCAGCGTGAAACGCGTGCCGATCCCGAGCTGCGACTCGACCCCGAGCTCGCCCCCCTGGTCCTCGACGAAGCGCTGCGCAATCGGCAGCCCCAGACCCGTGCCGCCGGGCTTGGTCGAGAAATAGGGCCGAAATAGCTCCGGCAGCGTCTCGGCATCGATCCCCGGACCCGAATCGATCACCGAGACCTGCACGTAGCGCCGGCCGTCGCGCTCCTCGAGCCCCGTCGACAGCAAGATCTCGCCGTGGCGCTCGGCGCCCAGCAGAGCCTGTTCGGCGTTTTTGACCAAGTTGAGCAGGGCCTGATGCAGGAGGCTGCCGTCGGCCAGGACTTCGGGCAACCCCTCTTGCAAGTGCATCGAGACGGTCAGCTTCTGCTTCTCCAGGCCGGGGGCCACGAGATCGGTGAACTCGCGCACGACCTGGTTGAGGGAGAGCCGCTGGAGCGACGGGCGCGGCCCGCGCACGTAGGACAGGAAGTCGTCGAGGATGCCTTGCAGGCGCTCGACCTCCTTCTTCAGCCGCCGCGTGCGATCGAGCATGCGCCGGCCACGCGGCCCATCGCTCTCCTCCAACTCTTCTTCGAGAAGGCCGAGGTTGAGGCCGATGGTCGAGAGAGGATTCTTAATCTCGTGGGCAAAGCCGCTGACCAGGCCGCCAAGGCGGGCCAAGCGCTGGCCATGTAGGGCGAGATCGTCCGTGGCGAATCGACTCTTCACGGAAGGGCTCTGGTCTCGGGTCTCAGAGGGCTCTCGCATCGACGATGGGTTGTGCGCCACAGAACTGCAAAATTGGCCAGGCGAGGCTAGCCCCCCTCCCGATAAGCTTCAACGAATGAGCGAAGCTACGCGGATCAGGTTGAGTGAAGAGCCGGACGAACAGGAACTGGAGTCCGCCCTTCAACAAGCATTGGCAGCACTGGATGCGGGAGGCCTCGTCGTAGCGCCTACCGAGACGGTCTATGGCATCGGCGGCCGCGTCGATCGCCCGGCTGCGGTGGCGCAGCTGCGCCGCCTCAAGTCCGAACGCCAGGAGCAGCCCTTCACCCTGCACATCGGCGACGCCGCGATCGCCATGAAGTATGGGCACGGCAGCCCCCAGGCCAGGCGCCTCGCACGCGCCTACTGGCCCGGGCCGCTGAGCATGGTCCTTAGCTGCGAAGAGGAGCAGGCGCAGGAGCTGGTCGGCGAGAGCCGCGATAGCCTCGGCTTCCGAGTCGTCGCCGACAAGTTCACCACCGAGCTGCTGCAGCGCTGCCCGGTGCCGCTCTACATGTCGAGCGCCAACCCCAGCGGCGCCGAGCCGCCGATCGATGCCGATCGCGCCATCGAACTCTGCGGCCAATACACCGAGCTCGCGGTCGACGGTGGCCCCTGCCACGTCGGCAAGCCCTCCTCGGTGGTGCGCGTCGATCCCCAAGGCCGCATCGAGGTGCTGCGCGAGGCGGCGCTGGAAGAAAAGCAGATCCTGGCCCGCGCCGCGACCTTGGTGCTCTTCCTGTGCAGCGGCAACACCTGCCGCTCCCCGATGGCCGAGCTAATCGCGCGGGCCCACTGGGCCAGGCAGCTCGGGGTCAGCCCCGACGAGCTAATCCGCGAGGGCATCCTCGTGGTCTCGGCCGGCTGCTCGACCGGCCCCGGCATGCCGGCCTCGGCCAACGCGATCGCCGCGCTCAACGACACGGACTTCCCCGGCGGCCCCCTCGACCTCTGCCCCCACCGGAGTCGCCCGCTGGAACCGGCCCTGCTGGCCCGCGCCAGCCGCATCTACGCGATGAGCCGCTCCCACCTCTTCGCCGCCCAACAGATGCTGGAGGAGATCGGTGGGCCCTTTGAAGAGGACGCCGAGGCCCCACGTCTCCTAGCGGAACCGATGGAGATCGCCGATCCCTTCGGCGCCGACCTGAGCACCTACCGCAAGGCCCGCGACCAGATCGCCGAGGCCATCGGCGAGCTGGCGCTGCCGCGGCTCAGCCCTTCCTCTTGACCTGGACCGACAGCTCGCCCAGCTGCTCCGGGGCGATTTCGGAAGGGGCGCCAGTCATCAGGTCCGCGGCGCTCGTGGTCTTGGGGAAGGGCACGATGTCGCGGATCGAGTCCATGCCGCGCGCCAGAGCAATGCTGCGGTCCAGCCCGATGGCGAAGCCCGCGTGCGGCGGCGCCCCGTATTGGAGGGCCGAGAGCAGGAAGCCGAACTTCTCGTCGGCCTCGGCCTTGCTCAGCCCCAGCGCCGCAAAGAGCCGGTCCTGCACGTCCTGGCGGTGGATTCGCACGCTGCCCGAACCCAGCTCCCAGCCATTGAGCACCAGGTCATAGGCGCGCGACTTGATCGAGCCCGGGTCCTTGGTGAAGTCGACATCCCAGTCGACCGGCGCGGTAAAGGGATGGTGCGAGGACTCGAAGCGCTCGCGCTCTTCGCTGTATTCGAAGAGAGGAAACTCCGTGACCCAGAGGAAGGAGAACTCCTTCGGGTCGAGTAGGCCGCGCTCCTTGGCGAGGTGGCGGCGCAGCTCACCGAGCACGCGCGCCACCACCTGCCGGCTGTCGGCGGCGAAGAGCAGCAGGTCGCCAGTCTTGGCCCCCAGCGCGTCACGCAGCCCGGTCCCGGCCTCGCCGCCAAACCAGCGCCCGATCGAGCCGGTCAGCTCGCCCTTGTCGTCGACCTTGGCCCAAGCCAGGCCCTTGGCCCCGAACTCTTTGGCGAACTCGGTCAGCGCCTCGATCTGCTTGCGAGAATACTCCGCGCCGCCCTCGACGCAGATCGCCTTGACCTGTCCGCCGCTCTCCAGGGCGCCGGTGAAGACCTTGAACTCGCAGCCCGCGACCAGCTCCGACACATCGACCAACTCCATGCCGAAGCGCAGGTCGGGCTTGTCGCTGCCGAAGCGGCGCATGGCCTCCTCATAGCTCATGCGCGGGAAGGGCAGCTGCAGCTCCACGCCCACCGCCTCGCGGAAGGCATGCTGCATCACCCCCTCCATGACCGCGAACACGTCGTCCTCGTCGACGAAGCTCATCTCGAGGTCGAGCTGGGTGAACTCCGGCTGCCGGTCGGCGCGCAGGTCCTCGTCCCGGAAGCAGCGCGCGATCTGGAAGTACTTGTCGACACCGCTGACCTGCAAGATCTGCTTGAAGATCTGCGGGCTCTGCGGCAGCGCATACCATTCGCCTGGATGCACCCGGCTCGGCACCACGTAGTCGCGCGCGCCCTCGGGGGTCGCCCGGGTCAGGATCGGCGTCTCGACTTCGATGAAGTCCCGGCTCACCAGGTGCTCGCGGATCGCGTGGCTGAAGCGCGAACGGAATAGGAGGTTGTCCATCATCGGCCGGCGCCGCAGGTCCAAAAAGCGATACTTCAGCCGCACGTCGACCGAGGTCTCGCAGTCGTCGATCATGTCGATCGGCGGTGTCTCCGAGCTACGCAGCAGCTCGATCTCCAGCGCCAGCACTTCGATCTCGCCGGTCGCGCGCTCCTTGTTGACCTGCGAATCCGGGCGCGGGATCACCCGGCCGCGCACCCGCACCACGTCCTCGGCCTTGAGCTGGGCCATCTCTTCGAGCCGCGAGGCATCGACGCCTTCGTGCTCGGGATCCACGGTGACCTGGGTGATGCCGTAGCGATCACGAAGATCGACGAAGAAGATCCCGCCGTGGTCGCGCCGATTGGCGACCCAAGCGCAGAGAGTAACCTCCCTGCCCACGTCGCTCTTGCGAAGTTCGCCACAGTGGTGGGTGCGAAGGCCGGTCTTGCCCGGATTGTCGGTCATATCAGCGTCGTCCTATTGGCGTGCATCGGAGCCCAGATTAAGGGCGAAGCAGCATAGCGGCAGGCCGCTCACGAGCCAGAAAGGCCTGGAGTGCGTCAGCGGCCGAGGAGGTTCGCGGAGCCGCGCTCGGCCGCGAGCAGCTGCTTCCAGGAGCGAGCGGCCTCCTGGCGTAGCGACCCTCTACCGGGCCGCTGGAGGGGACTTCTGAAGAAGCTTGACGAGGGCCAAGCTAGGCCGCAAGCCGCGGCTTTCGAGGCAAATCCCCCCACACGTACGCCCGAGTCACATGGCGCAAGCTGACAGGATCTTGCTGCCGCCGGGCTGTAACGTTACGCCCGTTTCGGAATAGTATCGCTACGC
>PDSF01000022.1 GCA_002748355.1 Planctomycetota bacterium
TCGGAGCGGAGGGCTATGGTTCTCCGCCCTTCGACCTCGGAATCGGGGTTGGAAGAGTTCAGGGCGCAGCCGGGAGGCGAGCGCCAAACTCTTGTTCTTCAACAACTTAGCGTCGCCTTATTGGCTGGGTGCAGAAAAGCTTCACACAGCCTTGACGGAAGGCATACGAGGAGTAGACTCCTCCGCCCCTTTCGCCAATGAGGCGAAGCGGAAGTCAGCGAGCGAGAAGCTCCCTGCGAGCCAAGAATGCCCCGCAAGTCGGGTGTTTGGTGCAGCGAGGGGAGGCTGCTGACGAGCGTTCAGCGATGGGCGCAGCGCCGAAAGGCGTCACGATCTTTGAAATTTCGGTTGGCTCTTGTGAGAAACTCGCTTGTGAAGAGACGAGTCCGTCATGAGTGCGTGGTGGGTGCTTTCGGGTGCCGGCCACGTCAGACGAGAGACCGTATTTATAGACAGGAAGGCCGTTGCTGCTGCTGATGAATCGGTGGTAGTGGCGAGTCGAACGAACACTTTTATGAAGGGTTTGATCCTGGCTCAGAGCGAACGTTGGCGGCGTGGATGAGGCATGCAAGTCGCACGTGAAAGTCTTCGGACGAGTAAAGTGGCGAAAGGGTGAGTAACACGTGACTATCTACCCCCGGGACGGGGACAACCACTGGAAACGGTGGCTAATACCCGATACGCCGAGAGGCGAAACGGCTGGGATCCTACGGGACCAGTTGCCAGGGGAGGAGGTTGCGTCCTATCAGCTAGTTGGTGAGGTAACTGCTCACCAAGGCAACGACGGGTAGCCGGTCTGAGAGGATGGTCGGCCACACTGGGACTGAGACACTGCCCAGACTCCTACGGGAGGCAGCAGTCGAGAATCTTCCGCAATGGACGAAAGTCTGACGGAGCGACGCCGCGTGAAGGATGAAGGCCCTCGGGTTGTAAACTTCTGTCAGAGTTCAAAGAAGGGCAGTAGGCGAAACACCTGCTGTTTGACATTAGGCTCAAAGGAAGCACCGGCTAACTCTGTGCCAGCAGCCGCGGTAATACAGAGGGTGCAAACGTTGCTCGGAATCATTGGGCATAAAGCGCGCGTAGGCGGTTGCGTAAGTGCGGTGTGAAAGCCCCCGGCTCAACCGGGGAATTGCATCGCATACTGCGTGACTAGAGCACGAGAGGGGAAAGCAGAACTCCTGGTGGAGCGGTGGAATGCGTAGATATCAGGAGGAATACCGAAGGTGAAGACAGCTTTCTGGCTCGTGGCTGACGCTGAGGTGCGAAAGCTAGGGTAGCGAACGGGATTAGATACCCCGGTAGTCCTAGCCCTAAACGATGGGCACTAGCTAGGGGAGGTTTCGGCCTTCTCTGGCCCAGCAAATGCGATAAGTGCCCCGCCTGGGGAGTACGGTCGCAAGGCTAAAACTCAAAGGAATTGACGGGGGCTCACACAAGCGGTGGAGCATGTTGTTTAATTCGATGCAACGCGAAGAACCTTACCTGGGCCGGAATGTGCGGATGAAAGCTGTGAAAGCAGTGGACTGCCTTCGGGTGAAACGTGCACCGGTGTTGCATGGCTGTCGTCAGCTCGTGTCGTGAGATGTCGGGTTAAGTCCCATAACGAGCGAAACCCCTATCGTTAGTTGCCAGCGCGTTAAGGCGGGAACTCTAGCGAGACTGCCGTTGTCAAGACGGAGGAAGGTGGGGACGACGTCAAGTCATCATGGCCCGTATGCCCAGGGCTACAAACGTGCTACAATGGTCGGGACAGAGGGACGCGAAGTCGCGAGGCGGAGCAAATCTCATAAACCTGGCCTCAGTTCAGATTGCAGGCTGCAATTCGCCTGCATGAAGTTGGAATCGCTAGTAATCGCGGATCAGCTACGCCGCGGTGAATATGTTCCTGAGCCTTGTACACACCGCCCGTCAAGCCACGAAAGCTGGGAGCGCCCGAAGTCGCTAGCCTAACCGTAAGGAGGGCGGCGCCGAAGGCGAGTTCGGTAATCGGGACTAAGTCGTAACAAGGTAGCCGTAGGGGAACCTGCGGCTGGATCACCTCCTTTCAAGGATACCTAAAAAGCTCGGTGGTTATTTATCTCGAAAGGGATGGATAACGACTGGGAAGCAAGCGAGTGACTCACAAGAGCCGACCCTCTCCTTTTACTCGAGTGAGCGGAGAGCGGGCCTATAGCTCAGCTGGTTAGAGCGTCCGCCTGATAAGCGGGAGGTCAGTGGTTCAAATCCACTTAGGCCCACCACTTTTTCAGGCATGCAGATGCCAGGAGGGTGCTGAGGCCTGCGCGAGACTCACGAGGGGGGCGTAGCTCAATCGGGAGAGCGTCTGCTTTGCAAGCAGAAGGTCGTCGGTTCGATTCCGGTCGCCTCCACCAATGCAAGTAGGCGCGGGCCGAAGGGCGTTCCGCTGCCAGGAGAGCCGAAGCGAATCATGTAAGCGACTGGGCGATGATGCCGAGTCGGGCTTGCAGCAGGGGGATGTGCCGAATGCCGGGAGGCGAGGCAGATCCCTGATGCGTTCTATGAAAATTTGGATCTGGAGTGGCCGAGCGAAGAGCTCGAGCGAAGAGAATAATTGGTCAAGTTAATAAGGGTGCATGGTGGATACCTAGGCACCGAGAGCCGATGAAGGACGTGGCATAACTGCGATAAGCCTCGGGGAGCCGCAAGCAGGCATTGATCCGGGGGTTTCCGAATGGGGCAACCTGGCAGAGCTGATCCTCTGTCGCATGCAGGTGAATACATAGTCTGTGTGTGGGCACTGGGCGAACTGAAACATCTCAGTAACCCAAGGAAGAGAAAGAAACCTCGATTCCCTTAGTAGCGGAGAGCGAAGCGGGAAGAGTCTAAACCTAGCACGTGTAAGGTGACAGCCGTTGCGTGTTGGGGGTCGTGGGACCTTCAGGTGTGGCTGTTAACACACCATGTGTTGCGCATCGTTAGTTGAAGCTGCTGGAAAGCAGTCCCGAAGAGGGTGAGAGGCCCGTAAGCGAAAACGAAGGCGGATGCAGGAGGTATCCCGAGTAGCGCCAGTCCCGTGGAACCTGGCGTGAATTTGCGGGGACCACCCCGTAAGACTAAATACTCTCGGTGACCGATAGTGAAAAGTAGCGTGAGCGAAAGGTGAAAAGTCCCCCTGTTAGGGGAGTGAAATAGTACTTGAAACCGTGCACTTACAAGCGGTTGGAGGGATGTGGGATGGTCTTCGGACCATGTCTGCCTGACAGCGTGCCTTTTGCATAATGACCCTGCGAGTTACGGTATATGGCGAGGTTAAGGGCGTTACGTCCGAAGCCGAAGCGAAAGCGAGTGTTAATAGCGCGAGTTGAGTCATGTGCTGTAGACCCGAAAGCGAGTGATCTATCCATGGGCAGGTTGAAGCGGATGTAACAGTTCGTGGAGGACCGAACCGGTAAAGGTTGAAAACTTTTCGGATGACCTGTGGATTGGAGTAAAAGGCTAATCAAACTCGCAAATAGCTGGTTCTCTCCGAAATAGCTTTAGGGCTAGCCTCACGTGGTAGATGATGGGGGTAGAGCTACTGATTGGGATAGGGGGGCTTCCCGCCTACCCTACCCAGCCAAACTCCGAATACCATCATTGGAATCGTGGGAGTCAGACTGCGGGGGATAAGCTCCGTGGTCGAGAGGGAAAGAGCCCAGACCGTCGGTTAAGGCCCCGAATGCTTGCTAAGTGTTGAGAAGGAAGTGGGGGCACTAAGACAGCTAGGATGTTGGCTTAGAAGCAGCCATCATTTAAAAAGTGCGTAATAGCTTACTAGCCGAGTGCCTCTGCGCCGAAAATGAACGGGACTGAAGCAAGCAGCCGAAGCCACGGGTGCTGTATCGAAGCTGGTGCAGCGCGGTAGGAGAGCGTTCTACGTGGGTAGAAGGTGGACGGAAACGACTGCTGGACCGCGTAGAAGTGATTATGCAGGGATGAGTAGCGATAAAAGGAGTGAGAAGCTCCTTCGCCGAAAACCTAAGGTTTCCTGGGGAAGGCAATTCCGCCCAGGGTAAGTCGGAACCTAAGGCGAGGCCGAAAGGCGTAGTCGATGGAAGACGGGTTAAGATTCCCGTACCACCCATAATTGTTTGATCGATGGGGAGACGGAGTGTGGAAGGTCGTCCAGGCGTTAGTTGTCCTGGTACAAGTGTAGGGCTGGCTGGTAGGCAAATCCGCCGGCGTAATGTCCTGCATGATGTCGAGCCGATTAAGGCGAAGCGATTGGAGGCACTTCCGAGAAAAACCTCTAGGTAGAGAGTGGGTGTCCGTACCAAAACTGACACAGGTTGGTGAGATGAATATTCTCAGGCGCTCGAGAGAACCCTCGTTAAGGAACTAGGCAAATTTACTGCGTAACTTCGGGATAAGCAGTGCCCTCTGGGGTGTAAAAGCTCTGGGGGGCCGCAGAGAAATGGTGGGGGCGACTGTTTACTAAAAACACAGGACTCTGCTAAGTAGCAACACGATGTATAGAGTCTGACACCTGCCCGCTGTTGGAACGTTAAGGTAAGTGGTTAGCGCAAGCGAAGCTACGAACTGAAGCGCCAATGAAGGGCGGCCGTAACTATGACGGTCCTAAGGTAGCGAAATTCCTTGTCGGGTAAGTTCCGACCCGCACGAATGGTGTAACGACTCCCACACTGTCTCAACGAGGGACTCGGCGAAATTGAAGTTGTGGTGAAGATACCACATTCCCGCGGCAAGACGGAAAGACCCCGTGAACCTTCACTGCAGCCTAATATTGGGTTTAGGTATGTCATGTGTAGCATAGGTGGGAGGCTGTGAAGCAGGGACGCTAGTCCTTGTGGAGCCGTAAGTGAAATACCACCCTTGGCATATTTGAGTTCTAACCTGGTACCGTGAATCCGGGCCGGGAACATTGTTAGGTGGGCAGTTTGGCTGGGGCGGTCTCCTCCCAAAAGGTAACGGAGGAGCGCAATGGTACCCTCAGTGCGGTTGGCAATCGCACGCAGAGCGTAAAGGTATAAGGGTGCTTGACTGCGAGACATATAGGTCGAGCAGGTACGAAAGTAGGTCTTAGTGATCCGGTGGATTCCATGTGGAAGGGCCATCGCTTACCAGATAAAAGGTACTCCGGGGATAACAGGCTGATCTCCCCCAAGAGTCCATATCGACGGGGAGGTTTGGCACCTCGATGTCGACTCATCGCATCCTGGGGCTGAAAGCGGTCCCAAGGGTTGGTCTGTTCGCCCATTAAAGCGGTACGTGAGTTGGGTTTAGACCGTCGTGAGACAGGTCGGTCCCTATCTGTCGTGGGTGTAGAATAGCTGAGGAGAGCTGTCCTTAGTACGAGAGGATTGGGATGGACACACCTCTGGTGTTTCAGTTGTCGCGCTAGCGGCATTGCTGAGTAGCTACGTGTGGACTGGATAAGCGCTGAAAGCATCTAAGTGCGAAGCCGCCTCCAAAAAGAGCTATTCCTTGAGACGACTCCGAGACTAGGAGTTTGATAGGCCGAAGGTGTACGCACAGCAATGTGTTTAGCTGATCGGTACTAACCAGTCGACCGACTTGGCCTCCCTTTCTTTTATCCATTGATCATCTCATCTGAGACGAGCAGTGGATGAGAGAATGGGTCTTCGGGCTCTTCGTAGCGGTCCCCGTTCTTTATCTAGGGTTATCTCTAGAGAGGGAAAGGTGGACAGCAAAACGTCACTCCAGATCTTCGTATTGCTCGGCAGTTCTGCCGCTGCAGTCAAGCTTCGCTGTAAGCGAGCTTGACGTTCCAGCGCAGAGGTGACCGGGCCACGAAGAGAATTTGCGGTGCCCATATCTGGCTGGAACTACCCGTTTCCATTCCGACCACGGTCGTCAAGCAGCCGGAGCCGATGATAGTGCAACAGTGCGAAAGTAGGTCAGTGCCGCATCCTTATTCCCAAGAAGCCCCGTATGGCAATCAGCCCTGCGGGGCTTCTTGCGTTTCGGCAGGTCTTGCGTTGGGGCAGGTTCTGCGTTGGGGCCTGCTGTCGGTCAACCTGTGCCGTTTGAACTGGCCTCAGATGGGACGTCGTGCCTGCC
>PDSF01000023.1 GCA_002748355.1 Planctomycetota bacterium
GCTTCTGCTACTGGGCAATCTGTGGCGAAGCCCTCGTGTTTGCCGGCCGGCTCGGCCGGGGCTTGGCAAACACGAGGGCTGCTAGCGATCGCCGGGGGCTGAGGGCCCTGCGATGGGCTCAGCGGCCTGCTTTCAGTACCACGCCATTGCTGGAGCTGAAGGGCTGCGCCAGACCGTGCTGCGCATAGGCCTGCAGAGCAAGATGAACGCCGAGCAGGCGGAGGTCATTGGGGATTTGGAGGCTGGCCTGGATCGTGCTTCCCGTCGAGGCATACGCGGCGAGGACGCCGAGGGTGGCTGGGTCCACATAGGAGATGGTGCCGGGCAGGATCGAGCGCGGCCGGGTCGCAGCTGCGCCAAAGACCAGGGCGACGGTGGAGCGTGGAGTGATCATGCTCAGCTGTAGGCGGCTCTTGCCGCCGAGGATGGCTTCGCTGCCTGAGAGCCGCAGTCGCATTGGGCCGCTCGCCTCCCCAATCGGGTAGCCGCTGGCGCCCAGATCGAGGACAAAGGGCTCGTTGCCGAACTGCGAGCTCTTGGCGCTCAGGAAGAGACGACCGCTCGCAACGAGTGACGGTATCGCCTCCGAACTCGAATTGCCGGGCGCTAGGTCGAAGGCCATTTTCGTGCCCTTGGCCGAGCCGTCGGTGACCCAGAGTTCGCTGCCATGAGCAGCGGTCGACCCTCGGAACCAGGCGCGACGCTCTCCGCTTGCAACGAGCCAGGGATGGAGGATTTGCTGGTTGCTGCCGAGGCCCGACGCCCGGCCAGGGTTGATGTCGAGGAGGATCCTCGTGCCGGCCGCCGTGCCGTCGGTCGACCAGATCTCGAGCCCCTGCGCCTGCGTGTGAGCGGTGAACCACATGCGCCCCTGCCATTGGGTAAAGCCGACAGGGCGTGAACTCGACAGGCCCGGATCGATGTCCCGCAGGAGTCCGGTGCTGCCGGCCGTTCCCGCAGTCGAGAAGAGTTCCTCTCCGTGCTTGCCGTCGTTTGCTTGGAAGTAGAGCCGGTCTAAGGCCATGCCCTGTGAAGCGGTGAAGCCCTTTGGGTTCGAGCTGGCTGTGCCAGGCCAGAGGTCCGCGTAGAGTTTTGTGCCCTTGGCTGTGCCATCGCTCGCCCAGAGTTCGTTTCCGTGGATTCCGTCATCCGCCTGGAACCAGATGCGGCCTTGGAAGAACGTTAGCTCGCGGGGGGAGCTGGAGCGGAGACCGGGGTGGATGTCCTTGAGCAGCTTGGTGCCGGCAGGGCTACCGTCGCTGACGTAGAGCTCCGCGTCGCGGAGGCGGTTCGAAGCTCTGAACAGGATCAGGTCGCTCAAGCCCTTCGAAGCTCGCGGCAGGAGCGTCAGTTCGCTGGGGCTGCTGGAGCCACGGCCAACATGGATGTCCTTGAGTAGCTTGGTGCCGGCAGGGCTGCCGTCGCTGACGTAGAGCTCTTCGCCGAGCGCGTTGTTCCTCGCTACGAACAAGACCCGGTCGCCGAGCGCCGTCAAGAATCGTGGCATGGTTGGAGCGCTGCCGGGCTTGGTGCCGGCCACCGGCCTCGTCCCGGCTGCCGTGCCGTCGGTGACCCAGACGACTCGCTCCAGTTTGGCGTTCGATGCTGTGAAGAAGACCTTGCTGCCGGCACGCACGAAGCTCCTCGGGGAGGAGCTGCCGCTACCCGGGACGATGTCCGCAAGCCTCTTGGTGCCGAGCGGGGTGCCGTCGCTGATCCAGGGCTCCACCCCGGATCTCCCGTCATCAGCCGCGAAGTAGATCCGCTCTCCGAGTAGCGCGGCGCCACTCGTGGTCTTCAGGTTTTGCCCGGGCTTGCTCAGGATCTCTGTGCCCTTCGTCGTTCCGTCACTGATCCAAATCTGGCTCTTGCCCTGGGCATCGTTGGCGAGGAAGACCGCGCGATCGCCAAACTGCTTCCAGTCGCCCGGATGGCTGCTGAAGGGATTGGCCTCTGTGTTGACATTGGCCAGCAGCTGCGTGCCCTTGGCCGTGCCATCTGTGACCCAGGGCTCCCTTCCTGCCACGTCATCGTCTGCGGCGAAGAGCACGAAGCTGCCGCAGTTGAGGTAGAGCTGCGGCCCATTCCCTTTGTTGCTGGGTTGGATGGCCTTGATCATCTTCGTGCCCTGGGCGGTGCCATCTGTGACCCAGGGCTGATTGCCGTGCACCGAATCGTTAGCGCTGAAGAAGAGCTTGCCCATTGCGACGTTCAGGCCGCCTGGAAGCCAGAAGGCGTTGCCCTTTGGGTTGATGTCCTTGAGGACCTTGGTGCCGGCAGGGGTTCCGTCACTGACCCAGAGTTCGAAGCCCAGCTTCGGGTGCCAGGCGCGGAAGAAGAGCTTTCTCCCCAGCACGGTGAGTCGGTCAGGGGAGGAGAATCCTCCTGGGTGGAGGTCGTAGACCTGAAGGCCCTTAGCCGTGCCGTCTGTCGACCAGAGTTCGCTGCCCTTCGTCCTGTGCCATGCTGTGAACCAGAGGCGTTGACCAAAGCTCGTTAGCGAGGTAGGCCGCGCCGGATCCTTGTCGGCTCCGGCGCCCTGGATGCGTGTCGTGCCCTTGGCTGTGCCATCGCTGGTCCAGAGCCCGGGCCCCTTTCCTCCGTCCGCACGGAAGTAGAGCTTGCCGCTGTGCTCGGTGAGCTCCCAGGGGGAGGAACTCGCGTAGCCCGGGTTGATGTCGGCGACGCGCCTTGTGCCCTTCGCCGTTCCGTCACTGGACCAGAGTTCCTGGCCGGCACTGGCGTCGCTCGCGACGAAGAACAGCTTTTGTCCGACGATCTGGAAGCGCCCTGGAGCCGAGCTCGCTGCGCCCGGATGTATGTCCTTGAAGAGCTTGGTGCCCTGTGCTGTCCCGTCGCTGACGAAGAGTTCATGCCCTACGCTCTTGTTCTCGAGCCCGAAAAAGAGGCGGCCCTTAAAGACCGCCATGCCGAACGAGTTCCATAAGTTGCTTGGGCCGGGCTGGACCTCGGTCACCAGCTGCGTGCCGAGGGTGCTGCCGTCGGTGCGCCAGAGTTCGGCGCCGTGCTGCTTGGTCACCGCGATGAAGTAGGCGTGTTGGCCCATGACCGTCATCGATGAGACCAGCGACCCCTTGGGGCCAGGGTTGATGTCTTTGAGCAGGTAGGTCCCCTGCGGCGTGCCGTCCGTGCGCCAGACTTCGTCCCCGGTGTCCGGCCGGGTCGCGACGAAGAGCCCGAGAGAGCCGAGCCGGGTCATCGGCCGTGGATTCGACGCGAAGCCGATCACTTTGGCGTTGATGTCCTTCAGTAGCTTCGGCTGTTGAGCACGGGCTGTGGCGAAGGGGAGCCCCAGCAGGAGCAGTGCGAGCGCCATGCCCCTGAGGCGCGTGAAGGAGATTCGCAGCATGTCGGAACCCTAAGTAGAGGAGGTGGGAGGCTCGCCGAGTGCTGGGCTGCTGGGTTGTAGCAGGGAGTGAGAGGCTGCAGTGGGACCGGACGCTGCACTGCGCGATGCGAGCTTCTTGGTGATGGGGTAGGCGAGAATACCAGCTGAGCCGGGGGTGATAGGGGCGAATTCTCAGTAAGGCTTGAGCCAGGGGCTTCTCGGCTAGGCCGCCGTTATCGTCGTTTTCGGTTCGGCGTTCGATTGTTTGGGTTATGTCCCCAGACGACTGCGAGAATTGTTTCGCCGAAAAACAGGCCGAAGGTAAACAGAGCAGCGAATATAAGGCAAAGCAACCAGGCTTTGTCTGCCACTCCCGGTATTTCCCATGAGAAGAGAGCGCCACCGATGCCGACAATTCCAGCTATGATCCAGCGCCCCTCCCCTTCCTTTTTCAAGCGCCGCCTACTCCCTGATGCCTGCCTTTCGGGAGTTGTTTTATTCTGGTCCATAAGTTTCTTACCCCTTAGTTCGAGCCGTCTTCAATGCGGATTTGGCTGATTTCCAGGTCTTGCTTGAGTTCGGATCAAGAAGCTGCCAGGTAGTCCGAAGCAAAGCGGCAGAGCGGCTCCCCGTCGGGGAGGTCTTCCAGCGAGAGGCTGATTTGCCCCGCTTTATGACCATCTTTCCGCCGATTGCCTCCACTCCAAGAAGGGCAGCGTTGTTCATCGACTGCCTGCCCGCCCCAACGACCTGGCCGAAGACATCGGAGAACGCTACGCCCCCGCCTGGCGTCACAAAGACATACTGGAAGAGTAGGACTACGCCTTCAAGGTCAGGGTCCCTAGGCAGGGCAAAACGATGGCCGTATGAGGCGTTCATGTCGCCGGCAACGAAAGAGAAATCGAGAACTCCTGTGGGGTTCAAGACGGCCACATCGCCATTGACCACTACTGGGTCTTGTCCCCGAGTATCGCGATATCCAAACAGCACCGCTCCATGGATCGTTTCCTGGGATTTGGAAGCTGATGCGCCGGGAGACACAGCAACCCCAGCACCAAATATGTCGCTACCAATCTGTGGTCGAATATCAGGAAGAAGGCCCCGGGAAACGTCGATATACGAATTTCCACTAGGGCGACCATATCGGACTGAGCCGACTAGATCGATCGGGAACGCCTCGGGGTTGCGAGGCCTTAGGGTATAGGTCAGCCCCGGGTAGCTGTTGACATAAGCAAGGGGCCCCACGGTAACGGCGCCTCCCGGCTTTGCGATATTCCATGATCCTAGTGAAGCGCCGGTGATTTTTTCAATGATCTCAAACGATCCCGACCCGGCTCCTTCCTTGTTCACGAGAAAAGCGCAGCCACCGCCAAACCATGCTTGGTCCTTGGTCCAAAGGAAGCTAGGGCCTCCAGACTTGAGCGTTTGCTTGTTCCAAGCCTTTGTCCATCTTGTTCCCGTCTTGAATATCCGTAGCGGATTCCAATGGTTCGGCGAAACAAGTAGGACTCCCGTGTCTGGATCAGCGCCGTGGGGCTCGATGCTTGGCTCCGGCGCAGGCTCCGGTATGGGGTCAGGTTCAGGTTCAAACTCCGGTATGGGCTCAGGATCCTCCATCAGCTCATCGTCGTCTTCGTCCGCAACGTGCTCTAGTTCGCAGAGCAATGGGGCTTTAAGATCTGGGATCTCGGCGTGCGATGCTGCAGTCTCAAACGTCTGCTCCTTTGGTAAGTCCCCCCCCTGCCATAATGCAGACAGCACCCTTCGTCCTTTGTAATCGAGCACATAAAGCCGTTTCTCACCTTTGTGATACACGAGACCTGTAGGGTCGAAGCTTGTGTAGTGCTCTGTCGCGAGAACCTTCAACACCGGCTGCCCGCTGCTATTCTTCCTGCACTCGACAAGGCAAAGCACGCCTCGGGTCGTAGCGGGAGACCAAGAGCTGTATTTCAATCCGCCGAGAAGGTACTCCGCATCCGAGATCTTGGTGACATCCCCTGCCCGATGGAAGGGCAGCGAGACCTTGGAACTGCTACCCGTATTCAGGACGAACTGCGCCTGAGATGCGGACTGACTGAAGTTGATCGGCACCTTGAGCCACCCGACCTGATTCAGATAAACCTCCATGGCGGTTTCTATTCGCTCGCTAACAGGTTTCTGGATCGAGATTGCCTCGCGCAGATAGTTTTGCGCGGTAATCGGGACAGTGCTCAGCGCTAAAGCAGCAGTCACCATTGCGGGTATTTTCATTGCTTCTCTCATCCCGTGAGCCTGACCAAAAAGCGAACGACAAAGATTCTAGCTGCAGGCCGATTCCAGAAGGTGTTGGTTGCAGCTATCGAGCACTACATCGTAGGCCCGGTCGCTGAATGCTGACATCATAACGATGAGCGAGGGGGCATGCCCCCTCGGCTTCGCCACGCCAGAGAAGCTAGGGACGACGAGCAGCAGGAATTCCGCGAGGATCAGTGCCCGGCAGCAAACTCGACTAGCACTACTTTGTCAAGTTGCGTCGATTAGGTGCGTGTTAGGTTGTACCGTACGGAGCTGCTGGTGGAATAGCCGCTCGTGGCTCGGAATCCTTTCGC
>PDSF01000071.1 GCA_002748355.1 Planctomycetota bacterium
TCCCCTTATCTCTTCAGACTGTCGATGGTGTCCGCGTTCGGGGTGCCGAAGTTGCGGTACATCGCCAGGACGATGGCCAGGGCCACGGAAGCCTCGGCGGCCGCCAGCACGATGACAAAGGCGGTCATGATCTGCCCGTCGATGCCGTGCTGCACATAACGCGAGAAGGCCACGAAGTTGATGTTGGCGGCGTTGAGCATCAGCTCCACACCCATGAGGATCCCCACGGCGTTGCGCCGGTGCATCACCGCGAACAGGCCCAGCGAGAACAGGAAGGCGCTGACGGTCAGAAAATGGGGCAGGCCGACACTCACGACGCCACCTCCTTCTCTTTCCCGTCTTTCTCTTCCTGGGCCGCGGCCTCGTCCGCGGGCTTGCGCTCACGCAGCAGCAGGGCGGCGCCGACCAGGGCCGCCAGCAGCACCAACGAGACGTACTCGAAGGGGAAGAGGTAGTTGGTCATGAAATTGATGCCGACCTCCGTGGTGGTGGGCACCGCCGGTCCCATGCCGACGGTGTCCCAACTGGTCCCGGTGACCACCTTGTACAGCAGGCCCAGCGTGGCCAGGGCGAGAACCCCGGCCGGCACGTAGCGATCCAGGCCGCGCACGGGCCGGTCGTTCTTGGGCACGCGGGTCATCATCACCACGAAGAGGATCAGCACCAGCACGCCGCCGATGTAGACCATCAGCTGGGTGATGGCGATGAAATCCGCGCTCAGCCAGCCATACAGCCCGGCCACGCCCAGCAGCGTCATCAGCAGACCGAAACCGGCGTGCACCAGGTTTTTGCTGAGAACTACCCAGACGGCGGGGACCACCGTCAAAGCCGCCAGCAGGTAAAAAATCAGGTCAGCGGTCACTTGCTTTCCCCCTCGGGGTCGGCGGCCGGTTTGGCCGCGCGCTTGGGCTTCTCTTTCTTGGGCTCCACCCAGAAGCCCTGCTCGGCACGGGTCTGGCGGTGGCAGGGCACCAGGCGCTCTCGCGGATCCATGAACTCGTAGACCAAAGACTCCCGCAGATACACGGCGTGGTCGTAGTCGTGGCTCATGGTGATGGAGCCGGTGTGGCAGTTCTCGGTGCACAGGGAGCACCAGATGCACTTGTTGTAGTCGATGGCGTACCGCGTCATGTAGCGGTCCTTGCCCTTGCCCTCGGTC
>PDSF01000006.1 GCA_002748355.1 Planctomycetota bacterium
AGGGCTTGGTAGTCAAAGGCTTGGGTAATCGGCATGGGCTGCATAACCATGTCGTTGCCGTAGAGAGGCGGCGTCTACCGTCTCTCCACACTTCTTCTCCCCGCTAGCCTACGCGCGCAAGCGCAGCGGCCGCCACCGGGAGCCCGTGAAGCTGGCGCAAACTGCCCCGATCCGGCGAACTCTGTGGTACTGGGGCCTAGGGCGGGGGGATCGGCTTCGGCGTGGCATCGTGTACACCGCTTGCGGATAGCCCCCCTCCTGGAACCCGCCTGGACCCCTCCTGGGCAAGGTGCAAGCAATCCCCGCTATGCGGCGCTAAGGTGCTCCGGCCAATTCCTCTCGCATCCATTGGTTCTTCGACCCCCACTGTGCACGTGAACCCCAATCGCAATCGCTCCCAATCCCCCCGCTCCGGCCGCTCCGGCGGCGGTCGCTCCGGCGCTGGGCGTTCCGGCGCTGGCCGCTCCCGTGGACCGCGTTCTGGGGGAGCGAAGCGCTCCTTCAAAGACGTCAAGGAACTCGAACCGATACTCGATGCTCCGGAGATCGAGAACTTCGCTCATTGGAAGCTCGGCGACGACGTGCTGGATGCACTGTTCGAGATGGACGTGCACAAGCCGACGCCGATCCAGCGTTTGGCGATTCAGCCGGTGCTCGATGGCAAGGACGTGATCGCCAAGGCCGAGACCGGCACCGGCAAGACCATTGCCTTTGGCGCGCCGATGCTGGCCAAGATCGACAAGGCCCGCAGCACCGTGCTCGGGCTAGTGCTCTGCCCGACCCGTGAGCTGGCTCAGCAGGTGCAGAACGAGTTCAAGCGCATCGCCGCGCACAAGCAACTGCACAGCGTCTTGATCGTCGGCGGCGAGCCGCTGCGGCCGCAGATCGAGGAGCTACGCAAGGGGGCGCAGATCGTCGTTGGCACTCCGGGGCGCGTGCTCGATCTGGCGCAGCAGGGCTTTCTCACCTTCCCCTGGTGCGAGTTCGCCGTGCTCGACGAAGCCGACAAGATGTTCGAGATCGGCTTCATCGAGGACATCCGCAAGATCCTGGCCTACCTGCCGACCGAGCGGCAAACCCTGCTGTTCTCCGCGACCTACCCCCCAGAGCTTTTGCACCTGGCCCGTGAATCGACGCGCGATCCGGTCGAGATCGCAACGGCTGCTGGGCACGCCACGGTGGAGAACATCGAGCAGCTGTGGATGAAGACCGACGAGGGCGATCGAGAGCTTGCTCTCCGGCGCATCCTAGAGCAGAGCGAAGAAGAGGAGTTCTTCCTGGTCTTCGTGGATCGCCGCACCGAAGCGACGCTGCTGCACAGTCGCCTCAAGCGCCTGCCCTTCGATGTCTATGCCCTGCACGGTGGCTACGACCAGGACGTTCGGTTCCGGCTCATGCAGTTGTTCCGGGAACGCAAGCTCAAGGCCTTGATTGCCACCGACGTCGCCTCCCGCGGCCTCGACGTCGAGCACGTGACCCACGTCATCAACTACAACGTCCCGCGCGAGCTTTCGGAATACACCCACCGCATCGGCCGCACCGGCCGCGCCGGTCGCCGCGGCACCGCGATCACTTTTGTGACGCCCTATGGCCAGCGCAGCTGGGACCATTTCATGCGGCGCACCGGCTGGGAGGTGCACCGCATCCCCATGCCCACGCGCTATAGCCGGGGCCGGCCCCGCGACGCGGCGCTGCGCGACTACGACATTCTGGAGGAGGAGAAACTCACTCCGCCTCAAAGGCAGCGTCAGCAGCCAGGGCGCGAAGAGCGCGAGCCCGAGCCGGTCTTCCACATCGGCATCGAGAATGCCTGGCCGGACCTGGAGCTCTTGGAGAAGCGCAGCGAATCCAGCAGCGATGCCGGCGATGCCCTGGTCGAGATCGACGAGGACGGGCAGGTCCAAGGGCAGAGCAGTAGACGTGAGAGTGCTCCGAGGCCGGCAGCGAAGCGCAGTAGCAGGAGCAGCAGCAGCAGCAGCAGCACGAAACGCAGCTCCAAGAAGAAGGCGGCCAAGAAAAGCGCGAGCAAGCGCTCGACAAAGAAAGCCAGCAGCAAGAAGGCCCGTAAGAAAAGCCGGAGCCGCTAAGCGCCTGCCCCTCTCCTAGGAGGCCGCGCCGCTTGAGAAGGGTCTTCGCCCTTCCCTTCGCTGCTAGGCCTCTCCAAGCAAGTGGCTGCCCTGCCTGCGTTTTTTCCGGCAAAGGCGAAGCCGGGCCCACTCCGACTCGTGAGCCCATTTGTCCAGGCGCATATGTCTTCGGAGCCCAGGCTGCGATGCTCAGGCTCCGCTGTTGATCCGAGGCAGCCGGGGGCGAGAATCGCTCAGATGTTTCGAGCCCTCCTGGCCGCCCTGCTTTGCCTGACCACAGCGCCGATCTCGGCGCAGCTACGCCTTGCTGCCAAGAAGCCAAGCGAAGCTGCCCTGCATTGGGTCGATGGACGAGCTCTACTGCGGGTCCAACTCTCTGCTCCGCCAAAGCTCTATACCTGCCACCTCCTCCTGGATTTGCTGCGGCCTGAGGCCTTGTTTCTGCACGAAAACGCCGCATCTGTGCTGAAGGCAGGGGCCGCCACCGTCAAGACCGGCGGCCTGGAGCTGCCCTCCCTGCCCTATGCCGCCAAGCGCATCACCTGGCTCGAAGAGTTCACCAAGGAGCACGCCGAGGAACTCGAAGAGATCCCGGTGGCGGGGATGATTGGGCTGGCCGCCTTCGGCGATGCCCGGGTCGAAATCGACGGTCCGGCCTCTTTGCTGCGCCTCGGCGGTACTGCTGGCGCTACTGGCAGTTCTGGCGCTGGCCCTGGCGGCGAGAAGCGGCCCCAGCCAAGCAACGGCGGCGTTGTCCTGGACTTGCTCGCCCAGCCCCTGCGCTCGGGACTCCAGGTCGCCATGGCCCTTGCCCCAGATCGACAGGTCACGGCGCGACTGCACTCGGGCGCGGCCGCGAGCATGATCTCGCCAAAGCTCGCCCAAAAGCTTGGGCATGCGGACGGCGTGCTTCCCTATGCCCGTTTGGGTTCTCTTGCCCTGGATCGTCTCGGCGTGTTCTTTCCCTACGAAACGCCGAAGGGCTGCCAGGTGACGATTGGCGGGCGCATGCTGCGCCAGCTGCGCATTGCCTTCGACCCACGGGGGGACTGGCTCCTGGTCGAGCCAGGCTCGGAGGCCAAGTTCCCCGAAGACGAGGCGGCCTTCCAGCGAGCTCTGTTCGGAAAGGATGCGATCGCTGGCCTACGCAGCTTCCTAAAGGACTTTCCCGAGAGTAGCTTCCGGGCCAGCGCCGCGCACAGCCTCGTGCATAAGGCTCTGAAAGCCACGCCCCCCGACCCCGAGCTCGTCCTCGAAGCGGCTCAGCTCAGCATCGCTGCCGCACGCAAGGGGCGAAACTGCGAAGAGACCTTCAAGATTCTGAAAGAGCTGCCCAGCTCTCTTGGGATGCTACGCCGGAGCATCCTCCAGTTCAGCCTCAAGCACATCGATCCCGCCGCCGAGCCGGAGCGGCTGTTTGAGGTCCGCCTGCTGCTAGGGCGCATCGCCAGGTTGGCAGGCGACCTGAAGGAGGCGCGGCGCCACCTCCTGAGCGCCGCTTTTGGATTGCCCAGAGATGGGCGGGTGCAACTCGAGCTTGGCGCCCTGCACGAGCAGCAGGGCCAGTTTGGACGGGCCCGCGGCGCCTATTTGCTCGCCCTGCTGGATACCAAGCAGACCGGCGAAATCGGGCTCCGGCAGCTGCAGGCCTTGCACCCGAAGCTGCCGGAGAAGGACCGCCCCTTGGCCGAAGTCCTCGAAGAGTGGTGCGACGGCCGGGTCCCGGCCTTCCATCCCATGCCGCGTGAGCCGGAAGCCATTGCCCCCAGCGGCCGAGTGGTGCTGGCCGAACTCTTCACCGGAGCCATGTGCCGGCCCTGCCTCGCGGCCGACTTGGCCATCGATGCACTGGCCGAGCACTATGGCAGCAAGGAGCTGCTCGCCGTCCAGTGGCATCTACCGGTTCCCGAGCCCGAGCCGCTGGTGACTTTGGTGAGCCAGCAGCGGGCCCAGCGCTGCGACGTCCGCTCCACCCCGACCATGCGCATTGGGGGCGTCCATGTCCTCTCCGGTGGCGGCGATGCCGAGCTGGCGCCCGAGCTCTTTGGCCGCCTGTCCAAGCTCGTCCAAGCCGAGGCGAAAAAGCCGGTCCGGCTGCGGCTCTCGGGCCAGGCGCAGGTCAAAGGGGACGAGATCCGTGCCAAGATTGCTCTGCAGATGCTCAGCAAGGACAGTCCGCTTCGCTCCTTGCGTCTGCATGCCATCCTGACGGAGAGCCCCGTCCTCTTCCCCGGCAAGAACGGAGTCCTCTTCCACCGCCATGTGGCCCGGGCTCGCTTAACGCCAAGGCCCGGGCTCGCCGTGGCCGAGCTGAAGGAGGGCCGCGCCCAGATCCTCGCCAGCCTGAGGGAGATCGAAGACGGCCTTGAGCGCACGATGAAGGATCTCGATCGCGACCAGGAGAATTGGCTGCGCCACAGCAAGCTGGATCCGCGCCAGCTGCAGATCCTAGTCTTCGTGGAGGATACTCTCGCAAATGAGGGGCGCGGAGAGGTCGTGCAGGCCCATGCCCTCTGCCTGGAAACGGCGAAGAAGCCAGCCGCCAAGCCAGCGAGCAAAGGGGAGGGGAAGTGAGTTCCCTCGACCCGCGATACAGCATCCTCTCAGCCCTACGCGAGACCCAAGCTGGGCTCAGCTGCGCCCAGCGGCGGAGGATGCGCAAGCTCGGCTACGGGCTACTCATGGGCCTGCTGCCGCGCATGGCCCTGGCCATGATCCTCGGCTACTGGGGCTTCGTCCTCTTCTCGGGGCGTGAACCCTTCTCGCCCTATTTCCTGCCAGCCTTCCTCGGCCTCGCCTTCTTGGCCGGGAGCCTCGCCCTTTGGCTGCGAGCCCGCCGCATCGTCGTCCCGCCCGAGCGGGCGGCCGCCCGCGTCGACCGGGTTTTCGAGCTCTCTGGCCGGATCGGCGCGGCTCTGGAGTTCAGCCAAGACCCGAAGGAGGACTTACCGGGGCGGACCCGAGCCTTCCGGCGCCTCAGCATCGAAGACGGGATCGCGGCCCTGCCCAAGATCGCCGGGGCGGCACCACCACGCAGCCACAGCATTCCGCGCTTGCCCCTGCACTCGGCGATACTGGCCCTGATTCTGAGCTTGGTCCCGGCTTTGCTCCGCCTGGATGCGGCCAAAACCACGACCCAGCCTAGTGAGGCTGCGAGTTCGGCAGTGGCCTTGCCGCAGAAGCAGCCCAATAGCAGCGCGCAGCTGCCGCAGAAGCAGAAGGCCAGGCCCCCCCACTCGCGGCTCGAGGATGATGCATCGGGCCTCCGCCCCGCTTCTGAGGCCTCGGGAGCCAGTGACGATCAAGCCAGCGCCAAGAAGACCAAGGCCACGCTAGCGCAGGCGCCCTTGGGGGCCTCCGAGAGCTTGGCCTCGCGGAGCAGCGCCGAGCCGAGCGAGAGCTCGGAGAGCGTGGCCAGTCCCTCATCGGGAGCCAGCGGCGCCAGCACCGGCGGCGGTAGCGCCAAGAGCGGCAAGCGCGAAGACGAGGGCGAGAAACGCAAAAGCAAGAAGGCCAAGACGCCGCGGCCCAAGCGCAAGGCCCGCCAGGGCGCCAAGACCAAAGAAGGCGAGAGCGATGCCAGTGGCTCTGTCCCCAAGGGCTCGTCCACCTCTGGCGGCACGATGGCAGCGGTTGGCAACAAGCGGGCAGGTGTCGATTCCGGCGAAGAGCGCGAGGACGATGCCGAGACCGAGGATGAGGAGATTGAGGACGAGCAGGAGGAGAGCGAGCAGAGAGGCGGGGTCATGCCGCGCATGCGCGATCGTCGCCCCCCTGCCGGTCGCGACCTAGCGATCTCGGGCGACGGCCCTCCCGATGACGGGCGCGGTGGACCCTCTCCGCCCAAGAAGGCGCGGGGAACCGCGTCGCTGGTCCTGGGGGTTCGACTCCCCGACCATGTGCGCGGACTACCCAATCCGGGCACGGCGAAAACCAGCAGCGAGCCGGTGCCGGCGCAGGAGCGTGTTCGTCCGCGGCGCCGGGTACTTCCGCTGCGCAGCGGGCAGGCGGCCAGCGCCCCGCAGAGGAAGCTCCCCGGCCTTTCCCCGGAGCAGGCTGGGCGTATCCGCGCCTTCCACGAGCGCAGGCGTGCCGCGAAACCACACGATACGAAACAACAGGCTAACGGCGCAGCCAAGCAGCCAAAGACCGGTCAACCCGACGAGAGCCAACGATGACGCACGAAGATCAGATCCAGCGTGAGGTGGAGAACTTCCAGAAGACCTGGGACGAAATCCGGGACGCGGTGCATGCCCGCATCGTCGGACAGGATCGCGTGGTCGACGGAGTCCTCGTCGCCTTGCTTGCCGGCGGCAATGTCCTGCTCGAGGGGGTGCCCGGCATCGGCAAGACGCTGCTGGTGCGCAGCCTGGGAGAAGCCCTGCACGTCGAGCAGAGCCGCATCCAGTTCACCCCCGACCTGATGCCCTCCGACGTCCTCGGCACCATGGTCATCGACGAAGCTGCGGGCGGCAGCCGTTCGCTGCGCTTCCAAGAGGGGCCGATCCACGCCAACCTGGTGCTGGCCGACGAGATCAACCGGGCGACGCCGAAGACCCAGTCGGCCCTGCTGGAGGCGATGCAGGAACGTCAGGTCACCATTGCCGGCACGACTCGGCCGCTGCCCGAGCCCTTCATCGTCCTGGCCACGCAAAACCCGGTGGAGCAGGAAGGCACCTATCCGCTGCCCGAAGCCCAGCTCGACCGTTTCCTCTTCAAGCTCGTGGTCGGCTATCCAGAGGAAGACGAGTACGGGGCCATACTCGGGCGCAGCACCGGGCGCGAAATGCCCGAGGTGCCGCGGGTCGCGAGCGCCGAGGACATCCAGGCCATGCGCCAGCTGGTGCGAGATGTCCCGGTGACCGAGGAAGCCGAGCGTCTGGCGGTGCAGCTGGTCATGGCGACCCAGCCGAACTCGCCCTACGCCAGCGAGCGCGTCAACCGCTTCGTGATGCTCGGTTCTTCGCCGCGTGGGGCCCAGGCCCTGGTGCTCTCGGCCAAGGTGCACGCGCTCAGCGAAGGGCGCTTCGCGGCGACGCCCGATGACGTCCGGGCCTGGGCCGTGGATTCCCTGCGGCACCGGGTGCTACTCGGCTTCGAGGCCCTCGCCGAGAACGTGAGCACCGACGACCTCGTCCTCGAGAACCTCGAACGCCTCGACCTCCGCTGAGCATGGCCGAGACCGACGAAAACCTGCCGAGCGAAGAGCTCTTCGATGCCGAGTTCCTGGCCAGCTTGGATGCCTTGCGCATCTGGGCGCGCATGGTTCCGGCCGGAGGCCGACATGCCGAGCAGCGGTCGAAGGCTCGCGGCTCCGGCGTCGAGTTCACCGACGTTCGCCCCTACAGCCCCGGAGATGATTTCCGGGCCATCGACTGGGCGCTGTTCCAGCGCCTCGACAAGTTCTTTCTCCGCCTCTTTCTCGAGGATGAGGACCTGCCGGTGCATTTCCTGCTCGACAGCTCGCGCAGCATGGCGGTGGTTGGCGAGGGGCAAGTCGGCCCGCCGCGTATGAAGTCGGCGCTGCAGAGCGTCGCCGCCCTCGCCTACATCTTGCTGGAGCAGGGCGACCGCGTTTCGGTCCAGCCCTTCGCCGATCAGCCTGGGCCAGAGCTGCCGGGCACCAGTGGCTCGCGTAGTTTCCGCCGCCTGCTCGCCTGGCTGGCGCAGCTGCGCTTTGGCGGTGGCACCGGGCTGGTCGACATGCTGCAGCGCTTCGCCCAGCGGCGGGGTCGCCGCGGCCTGGCCGTCATCGTCAGTGACTTCCTCGACCCGGCCGGTCCGGCCGCCGTGCTCGGGGCTCTCGGCAAGCTCCCCCACGCCCTGCTCCTGGTCCGCATCAAGCAGCCCGGCGAAGAGCAACCCCAGCTCGCCGGCGAACTGCGCCTGGTCGACTGCGAGCAGGAAAGCGAAGTCACCGTTACCGTCGACAAGAGCTTCCTCCAGCGTTATCGCGAAGCCTATATGCGCTACGACGCCGACTTGCGCAGCTTCGCCTCGAAGCGCCGCGGGCACTATGTGGAGATCCGCAGTGACCAAGCGGTGCCGCGGCAGCTGGCACAGCTCTTCCGTTCGGGGGCGCTACAGCTATGACCTTGCTCGGTCTCTCGCCCTTTGCCTTCTTCGTTGGCCTTGGCGCCTTGTTTGCCGGCCTGCTGCTGCTGCAAATGCTCCGCGTGCGCCTTCGCCGCGCCAGAGTCGACAGCCTGCTCTTCTTCGTGGAGATCGCGGAGCAGCAGCGTCCGCGTTCGCTGCTGGGGCTGCCGCGCCGCTGGCTCTCCTTCCTGCTGGCGCTGCTGGCCTTGTTCCTGCTTTGGTTCCGCTACGCCGATCCGGCCCTGGAGGCCAAAGGCCCCTCGCGCATCGTCCTGGTGGATGCGGCGCAAGCTCCCCAGGGCAAGGAAGCTCGAGCCGCCTACTGGCGCAAGGTGCGAGAAGGGCTTGAGTCCAAGGGGCTGGGACCCCGCGGAGCGGTCTATGCGGTGCAGGGGCAATGCAGCCTTTTGCTGGCGCCCAAGGAGGCGCCCTCGCTGCTCGAACGCCGGGCTGCGGAGCTTCCTCTCGGCGGCCAACGCTCAGGACTCTATGAGGCCCTGCAAATGGCAGCGGAACGCCTCCGCGCCGGGGATCAGATCCTTTGGATGGGCCCTGGCATCGAACTCCCTCATACCTGGCAGGGTCTGCCGCTGCTCCAGCTTCCTACCCCAGAGCCTGCCGAACTTGGCTGCGAGAGCATTCTCTTAGATCCCTCTGGGGACTGGGTGCTCCGCGTATGGTCGAGTTCGGGCCAGGTTGTCGCGGACTTCGACGACGGAAGGCCTCGCCACCTAGAGGCCAAGGATGGGCGCATCGTCCTCGGCGCGCAGTTGCCAGAACGCATCGTCCTTCGAGACCCGCTCAGCAAGATACAGCGGGTGCTGCAGCTTCCGCTGCGCGCCAAGCCTCCACTGCGAGTGTTCCTCTCCCCCAAGGCGCCGGAGATCTTCAGGGACCTGATCCTCAGTGACCCGGGCCTGATCCTGGCGGAGAATGCCGCCGCAGATGTCGTCGTCGGCCAGGCAGGCCCGGCGCAAGCCCCGCGCCTGCGGGTCTTGGACGGAACGGCGACGCAGAGCCCGGTTCAAGCGCGGGTGCTGGCCGACTTGCCGTTGCCGATACTGCTGAGCAAGCTGCGCTCGGATCAGGGCCGATGCCTGGATCCGCTGCAAGAGGAAGCTCCACGGCCAGGTATTTCCCGAACGCAGGCTCGGGACTGGGTCGTAGATGCGAGTAGCGGCCGAGCCCTGGTGCGCATGGTCACCGGAGAGAATGCTCCGGAGCTGCAGCTGGCCTCCTGGCTCTTGGACTTCGAAGACGATCGTGATCTCCCGCTCTTGCTCGGCTTCGCTCTGCGCGTTTTGGGGGGGCAGCGCCTGCCGGCCCTGCAGCCCGCAGGCAGCCCCCTAAAGCTGGCGGTACGCGAAGCAGGAGTCCTGCGCTTCCACTCGCAGGACGGGCGCGAGCTGAGCTTCGCCTCCACCGGCCCCAGCTGCTCTGTGCGTTTGCCCGAAGGGGTTTGGCAGCTTGATGGGGAGCGTATCGTCAGCTACCCCGCGGCCGCTCCGCTGCCTGCTGCAGCCGCGGCGCCGAGCAAGAGCCCGCAGCTGGCAAGCTTTGCCGAACGCTCGCCGCTCCCTTGGCTGCTACTGCTGGGCGCGGCGATCTTGCTCGGAGTGGACATGCTGCTCTACCACCGAGCTCGGCTGCCCTGAGCCCTGTCGAGTCCTATCGCGATCGAGCACAGCTGCGGCGCGATAGACTCAGGATGCAGGGCATCAGGCTCAGGGCCGCAGCACCTTCACCGCGGCGCCGTTGCTGGTAATCGCGCCGAAGGGGTTGCTGCCCTTCGCCAAGGCGAAGCCTTGGAGGAAGAACTCGGCCGACAACAGCTTGCTGTCGTTGGGAATCGCCAGGTTCCAGCTCGCTCGCCCTCCGGAGACCTTGGCGGGGAAGGGCACCTCGTTCGGCACGAGAAGCTCGCAGCCGGTCATCCCTAGCGGATCCAGCTTCACCGGCAACTTGGCTGCCCCCCAGTTCGTCCGGGAGCTGCCAAGGAGGAGGATTGCCCCTTCATTGGTCGGAAGGGAAACCAGCTCCATGCGCAGTGTGCTGCCGATACGCGCTTCGCCACCCTTCAGCATCTGCAGTGCCGGGGCTGGGGTGCTGGTACCACAGGAGCTGCCGAAGCTGGTGACCGGGGAACCAATCCAATCCCGCAATAGCTGGACCGCATACTGGTCGACTTGGTTCGAGCCGATTTGCGGCATGCGTCCGCTGCCAAGACGGCGGACCCGCTCCCAGAGCACACTGTTCTCGTGCTCGTATGGCTTGACGATTCGGGATTTGCGTAAGCCCAGGCTTCCATGCGAAGGCAGGATGTCCCAGATCTTGGTCTGGGTCAGGGCACTGTCCAAGCGGAGGTCGATATTGGAAGGCGTGCCGCCGCCCGGCTGGTGGCACATGGCGCAGTTGACGTCGAGCCAGGTGCGGGCCTGAGTCTCGATCTTGACGCTCTGATCGCCGCGGGCCGCGAAGCGCTCGTACTGCTTGGCGGCGCCGATCTTCTTGTGGAACATGCCCATGGCGTCCCAGTGTTCGAGCTGCTCGATGCTTTTGTTATTGTGGGTCACCAGCTTGTTGAGCTGGCGCGTCTGCGTGCTCAATGCGTAACCGGCCGCCGCAGTGTGGCACTGCATGCACTCATTACGGCTCGGATAACGCCAATCCTGGACTCGAACGATCTTCGTGCCGCTGCGGTCCCGGATGCTCAGCTTCTCAGTGGCCCCATCGAAGGGCACGAGCAGGGCGTCGGTCTGGGCGCTGTTCCAGCGATAGGTGTAGCCAGCCCAAGCATCGGCTTCGTGCACCATGACCCGGGTCTCTAGCCGCCGCTTGCTGCTGGGGTCGCCGATGCGCATCTCCATGTCGAAGTGCTTCACCAACACCGTGCCCTTGGCGAAGCTCCAGGCGCTCTTGGGCGTGAAGCCGATCGGCTTGCCGGGATAGGCAAAAAAGCGCGTCTTCTCCGCATGGTCGGCCCAGAAGGGATGGCGAACCTCATAGGGGTAGACCCCCTTGGCCGGGCTCATGTTCTTGAGGTCGGAGAAGAGCTTGGTGTCCGAGAGCTTGAGCGGGAACTTGGGCGGCGAGGAAAGATCGCGGTCCAGGGTGTAGATCGGTCCATTGTGGCTGACGAGGTAGAGTTCCTGCTTCTGATCCACGCCGAAGGAAGCGAGCTGTTTCGCCTTCGAGTTGACCAGGGTATTGCTCAGGAGCTTGCCCTTCTTCTCGACGGCGGCCCAGACCTTACCTGTCACCCAGTCGCCATAGAGATAGGCCCCCTTCAGCTCCGGTAGTCGAGATCCTCGATACACGTACCCGCCAATGATGCTGCGGGCGTCATTGCGCTTCACCGAGATCAAAGGCTCCTTGAACATCGACGGCGGCAGGTTGAGGGGATTCTTGTAATCCACGTCCCCCTCGCGAATACGCCAGCCGTAGTTGCCCCCTCGTTCGATGATGTCGACTTCCTCGCGTTTGCTCTGCCCCACATCGGCGAGCCAGAGCTGGCCGCTCAGCCGGTCAAAGGAGAAGCGCCAGGGGTTCCGAAGCCCATAGGCCCAGATCTCTTCGCGGATCCCCGCCCCTGCCCCGACAAAGGGATTGTTCTTGGGGATCCCATAGGGGAGCTTCCCCGTCTTGCCGTGCGGGTCGATGCGGAGCAGGGTGCCGAGCAGGGTCTTGCGATTTTGTCCGTGCTGCTGCGGATCCCCACCCGAACCACCATCTCCCAGGCCAATATAGAGATAGCCGTCTGGACCAAAGGCCAGCATCCCACCGTTGTGGTTCCGGTAGGGCTGGGTGACCTCGAGCAAAACGAACTCCGACTTGGGGTCGGCCTTATTCGGGTCCAGATTGGACACTTGGAAGCGGGATATCCGCGACTTGTGCACCGACCCTTTGGCGGAGTAGTGCACGTAGAAATATCCGTTCTGCGTGTATTTAGGGTCAAAGGCCATCCCGAGCAGGCCCATCTCCATATTCCCGCGCCAGACCTTCGAGCGTATGTCGAGGAAGAGCCCCTTGGAGCTGACCTTCTGGTCATTGGGAAAGACGGCGATCGTTCCGTCCACCTCGACCACAAAGATCCGATTGGAAGCATCGGGAGCGTGGGTCAGAAACACCGGCCTGATGAAGCTCAGCTTGGGAAAAGCCCGAACCAGCTTGAGAGTTCCGGGCCTAGGCCCAGAAGTAGGAAAGGCGTGTTGGGCTGTGCTCGGTGGCGAGACCTGAGCAGGAAGCAGAGCTCCGACAAAAGTCGAAGCAACGAGGAGGAGAGATCGATGCACGAAGCGACTCCAACGCAACCCGAGCGGAACGGGTCGTGGCGAGAAAAGAGAAAGGCAGGGAAGGGCAAGGGGACAGGAAACAAAAGAGTCTCTAACTGCTGGCAGCGCAACTCTCGTCCTGGGGATTCGGCTTCTCTACGATAGTCGCTCCGAACCTGGCCCAGAGGGTTGTTCAAAATCTTCTAGGTCCCATTTTTCCCGCACAGACCCGGCCACGAAGAGCCTGTTCATGAACCTCCACTGGGAACGCCCCATCGCCCTATTTGCGTTGCTCGTCGTCCCTTGGCTCCTTTGGCTGCTTCGCCGGTCGCAGTCGCCACTCTCCCCCCGGCGAAGGCGCTTCCTCACCCTGGTTCAGGCCCTAACCCTGACTTCTCTGGCCCTGGCCCTCGCCGGCCCCTGGCTCTCCGGCGGCCTTCCTGCCACTGCCCGCTTCGTCCTCCTCCCCAGCATGAGCCCCTCGCCGGAAGCGGTGCAGCAGGCGGGGGCATGGCGGGAGGCCACCCCCCACAGCGATCCCTTCGAAGTCCTCTATGTCGGATCTCGGAGCTACTCCGAGAAAGAAGCCGAGAGCCTAGGCCGTGAGATTCTGGACCGGCCGCCGGCCCTCGCCCACGCCCTAAGGAGCATCTGCGCCCGCCTCCCCAAAGGCGCTCCCGCCGAACTGCTCTACCAGGGACCGGCACGCGTCGCCGGCCCCGACCCTTTGGTCGAGTGGCCTCGGCTCTCCGCCCACTCCGTGCGCTTCCACTTTCGCCCCACCCCCATCCAAGAACAGCCGGTCGAACTGCTCGCCCTCGAGCACCCGAGCCAGGTCGAAGAGGGAGCCGCCATCCCCTTCAGCATCGAGTTTCGCTCGGCCAAGGATGCAGAGCTGGGACTGCGCCTGAGTTCAAAAGCCGATCTCTTGCTCGCGAAACAAATCCGGGTGCAGGCCGGCACCCAGCGCCGCGACTTCGCCCTGCCCCCCCTGCCTGCGGGCACGCACGAGCTCCAGCTCGAACTCAGTCTCAGCGGCGCAGCCAAGCTCCGCGAGCGCAGTGCCCTCCTAGTCTCGGGACGCACCCGTGTCGCTCATCTTTGCCCGAGTAACGAAAGCCTGGCTGTGCTGAGCCAGGCCCTACAAGTCCACGGCATCGACCTCCAGCCTCTGGGGGAGGATCCTCGCCAGTTGGACGAGGTCGACGTAGTCTTGGTCGACGACATGCCGGCCAGCGCCTGGAGCCGGAGCATGCAGGAGGAAGTCGCCCGGCGCGTGGCCGAAGGCGGCCTCGGCCTGCTACTGACCGGTGCCCACGGCAACCTCGGCCCAGGCGGCTATGCCGACTCTCCGCTGATGCCGGTGCTCCCCGCCCGCATGCCACAGCGCGAAGAGCGCCGCGACCCCTCGGTTTCGCTGGTGCTGATCGTCGACACCAGCGGCAGCATGGGCTCTCGCCTGGAGCTGGCCAAGGAAGTGGCACGCCTCGCCCTGCGGCGACTCGAAGCCCAGGACAAGGTGGGCATCGTCGAGTTCCATGGCGCCAAACGCTGGGCGGCGCCGCTGCAGCCTGCCGGCAACGTCATTGAGATCACACGCGCTCTCAACCGACTCCAAGTCGGCGGCGGCACCATCATCTACTCCGCCCTCGAAGAGGCCTACTACGGGCTGCTCGATGCCCGCACCCGCTTCAAGCACGTCCTGGTCCTGACCGACGGTGGCGTGGAGTCGGGCCCCTTCGAAGCCCTGCTACGGCGCATGTCTGCCAGCGGCATTACCCTCAGCACCGTCCTGGTCGGCCCTCAGACCCAAGGCCCCTTCCTGATGAACCTGGCGCAATGGGGACGCGGCCGCTTCTACGCCTGCCCAAGCCGCTTTCAGCTGCCGGAACTGCGCTTCAAGGAGCCCCAGTCCACGCCGCTCCCCGCCCTTCGTGAAACCCCAGTCGCGCTCAAGCCCACCCAGCCCAGCGAAGTGCTCGCCGGCCTCGAAGGCGGCGAAGCTTTGCGTGCCGGTGGACTGGTCGAAGCCCAGCCAAGGCCGGGAGCTCGCTCCCTGCTCGAAGGCGATGGCGGCCAGAGCGTACTCCTCGGCTGGGACCATGGCCTCGGCCGGGTTTTCGTGTTCGCAACAGAGCTCTCCGGCCCCTTAGCGCGCGAGCTCGGCGCGTCCCCGCGCTTTGCTCCCTGGCTCTCCGAGCTCTTGCGCAACGCCGCCGCGGGCCATGCCGGCCACCGCTCGCCTCGCCTCGAAGTAAGCCGTGAATACGCAGGGGCCAAACTCCTGCTCATCATCCCTCCCGACTCGACGCTGACGCCAGCGCGGCTCAAGGTCCAGTACGCGGACAAGCACTGGGAACTGCCGCTGATGGCCGAGGGGCCGGGACGCTTCACCGCCACCGTTCCCTGGGCCGGCCAAGAGCTCCACCGCTTCAGCGCAGCTGGCGCCAAGGCGCTGGCCCTGCCGCCCCTAGTCCTGCCCAGCGCCACCCAGGATCGCGCCCTGTCCCTAACGAAGCTGGCTGAGCTGAGCGGCGGCGGCCTAGAGGGTCCGCTGCCGATCGAAGGACCAAAGAGCAAGGGAAGCGCAGCTCAGCCCCTTGCGAGGATCCTCGCAGCAATAGCCCTCGGCCTCTTCCTCTGCTCCCTACTCATCCGCCGCCTCCCCTTCGGCTCAGCGGCGAGCATGCTCTTCGCCTTCCTGATCCTGCCGGCAGCTGCCCAGGCCAAAGCGCCGGTGCAATCAGCGCCGCAAGCAGCGCCGCAGAACAGGGCGCCGCCAACAGACGCTGCGGAGCGGGCCAAAGCCATCCAAGCCCAGCTGGCGGCCACCGGCGAACTCGACAGCTTGCGCAAGCGCTGGGGCAAGATCTCCCCGCGCCTGGCTATCGAGTTGGCGCGCGCCGAGGGAAGGCTCGAGCGCTGCTGCGATCTGCTGGCAACCCTGCCCGATCCCAAGCTGGCGGATCGGGAGCTGCGCATCCGCATTCTGAGCGCTTTAGGGCGGGAAAAAGCCGCGCGCGCCGAGCTGGACTCCTTGCTCGAGCACGAAGAGCTCCCAGCAGCCCGCCGCTTCTCCTGGCTCGTTCACCGGGCCGAACTCAGTCTCCCCGGGACCAGGGCTGCAGCCTGGCGCGCCGCAGCCGCTGCCGCCCCAGGTGCCGAGACCAGGGCCCGCGTCGCCCTCCTGGCAGGCCTGCATACCGATCTCAAATCTGCCGTGGCTCTCAGTCGCCCGAACGAAGCTAGCAACCCGCTCTTGGCCTTTATGCAGCAGGCACTCTGGCTCGAGCGCCTGGGCAAGGCCCAAGAAGCCGATCGCCGCTGGGCCTCCGCCTACGAGCTAGCCGAGAAAAAGCGTGACAAACGCTTCATCCTCGTGCGCCGGCAAGCGCTGGCTCGGCGGGCGGGCACGCGCGAAGCCTTCGCTCGCTCCTTGACCCAGCAAAAGCAGGTGGACCCTTTCCAACGAGAGGCCCTGTTTTCGGTGCTGCGAGGGCTCGGCCGCAGCGCTGAGGCCAGCCGCCTAGCCAGCCACTTTGCCGAACTAGAAGAGGATGCTCTCGAACAAGAAAAGCTCAAGGCCCAGGCCCTCCTCTTTGCGGTCGAGGCCGATGATCGTGAGCGCGCCCTCAAGCTGGGCCGGGCACGTCTTGCCGAAAACCCAGAACGCAAGGATACGCGCCGGGCTCTTGCGAGAATCCTCGCCGAGCAACGCCAGCACCAGGAGGCCACTGAGCTGATTGTCGAGGCGATGAAAAAGGCCCCGCGTCGCAAGCTTCTCCTGGCCTGGATCCAGGAAGCCCAGGAGCTAGGGCTCGGTGAAGCCTTCGCCAAGGGCCTGGAGCTGCTCCGGGCCAGCGCCAAAGAAGCGGACAAACTCCAAGCCCTCTTGTTCGAGCTGCAATGGCTCCGGAATCGCGGGCGCAGCCGCGAAGCAACCCAGCTGCTCAGCAACAACAAGTCAGCCTTCCACTCCGCGCCCGCGCGACTACGCATCGCCGAATCCCTGGAATCTTCAGGGCGGCTGCAGGAGGCCATCGGAGCCTATCGGGAGCTTTGGAAGGAGACCCGTGCCGAGGATGTCGGCTTCCGTTTGGCTTGGTTGCTCTCCACCAGAAGCTCGCCAGAGGAGCGACAAGAAGCCCAGCAGATCTTCGAGTCGCTCTGGTATGAGGCGAGCTCCAACGCCCGGCGAGTCCAGGTTGAGGAGCGGGTGCTTGAGGTCGCGGCGCGCAACGGCAGCTTGGCGGATCTTGCCATCCGGCTCGAGGAAGAGTTGGAAGACCCCAAGACCCCCCACCGCGACGCCAAGCGCCGAGCCCTGGTGAAGATCTATTCACGAGCACGGGACAGCATGACCGCTGCGAGCCTGCTCGAGACTTGGGCTCGGGAAGAGCCGCAGCGAGAACTCGATGCTTTGAGAGAACTCTCTCGCGTTCATCTTGAGAACGACGAGTACCGCCTGCATGAGCGCTGCCTGCGGCGCATGATGAAGCTGGACCCCAAGGGCGAACTCGAATACCGCCAGGAGTTGGCCATGGCAGCCCTCGAAAGAGGGCGTCCGGCTGAAGCGGCGCTGCAACTGCGCGAGATGACCCGCTCCCAATCTCCCAGCGCCGTCTCCTTGGAGTTTGCGGCCGGCATCATGATGCTCGCTGGGGACTTCGACCGGGCCCTGCGTCTCTACCGCCGCGCCTATGCCCAGCACCCCGATCGTATCGAGACCCTGCTGCTCTGGGCCCGCGCCGAGAAGAAGCGGGGTACCCCCGAAAGGGCTCTCGACTTCCTCGCAAACATCCTTTTGCAGGACATCCCCGACGACCTCTTCCTCGTCGCCATTGACGGCCTGCTCAACCTCTCTGCTCCGGCGAAACGACTCGGCTTTGCCCTGCGCGAGATTCGCCGGCGCATCGCCGAACAGCCACACCGGGTCTATCTCTACCGCGCCCACCAGGACGTCTTGGAGGCCCTCGAACGCAAGTCCGAGCGTGTGCACAGCATCGAAGATTGCCTCCTGGTCGCAGGCATGCAGAGGGGGGCCTGGCTCAGAGAGCTCTTCGACGAGGCGGCCGCATCCGGGAATCGGGAGCGCTATCTCGACTATGGCGCCCAGCTCCTGAGCCTAGGCGGCGAGTTGCCGCCCGGAGTCTTTTTGGAGATCGGTGAAGCGCATCTCAAGGCAGAGGACCTGCGAGGCGCAGAGCGCGCCTTTGCCCGGGCCCGCTTCTCTCCCGACTATGTCCAGCACGAACGGCGTATCGCCCGCCTCTTCGAAGAAGGCGGTTATCTCCGCGAAGCCGAGAACTTACGCCGACGCATTCTCCTGCGGGATGACGAGAATCCTCGCGCCCTCCTCGATCTAGCGAGGATCCTCGAGATGCGAAATCAAAACCAGGAAGCTGGAACGCTGTACCGAGACGCCTGCCTGCTTCTGGCCGGATCCTCTCGCCCCCAGAGTTCCAATACTCCTCGGGGCTTTCAGCGCAACCGACCAGTCTCCGGCCCCAGCTTTGCAGCAGCTCTCGATGGCCTGCTTCGCTGCAGGCCGAGCAAGGAAGCCCTGCTCCCGGTATTCGCCGCTCTTGAGCAGGAACTGCGCAAATATCCACCGCAAACGGGCGCCGAAGCTGCCTCGGTGTTCTCGGACTTCGAGCGCGTGGCCGAGTTACTCGATATCAAAGCGAAGCGGGAGAAAGTCGAGGAACTCAGTAAGAGTTTCCTCCATCGCTTCTCCGAAGACCCCATTTTCACCAGGGTCTTGCAGCAGCGCTGCGAACGCCTCGGAGATCTGGCCCAGGCCACGGCCTTAGCCGGAAAGAGCAAAAAGTCAGAGGCCGAGCTGCTGCGCTTGTCTTTACTGGCCGACCCCTCCTCAACACTGCTCGAAGAGCAGCTGAGCGGCCTTAGTAGCCAAACACAGACCCGGCTCTTGACCCATCTCTACCTTCTGGGGCAGGTCGAACACGCCCGTGGCCTGAGTCAGCAATTGCTCGCAGAAAAGAAGCTCCCCCGCAACCAGCACCAGCAGCTGGCCCGGCTCTTTCATCTGCCGCTTCCGCCAGTGATCGATCCAGGCAAGAAACTCGCCGAGCTATTGGCCCGCCCCTTCCCCAATAAAGACCGAGAACTCGCGACTCACCTGCGACGTCTCCTTGCCGTAGCGCCAAAAGCTGGCGAAGCGCGCCAGGCCATGTGGGCGCAGCTAATCGTCAAAGTAAAGGAGAAGGGAGGAGTTCAGAGCCGGATGGCCCTGCTGCCGATCCTGGTGAAAGCTAGCGCATCGCCGGCGAGGAAGGACTTGATTCGGGCCTGCCTGGCGGATGTCCGCCGTGAATACGATTTGCGGCGGGCTGCACCACTCCTCGTGGCCCTCCCGCTCTCAGAAGCACGCCGCTCGCTGCAGGAAATCCTTTCCCGGTTCGATGAAGCGGGACGTCGGCGTGCCGTAATGCTGACCCTCTCCCAAGGACAGCTCAGTGACGAGATCGGCAAGCTCCTCGTCCAGCAGCTCTCGCCTGACAATCTCGCGCCAAGCGATTTCAACCGGCTCAGTAACGTGGCCTTCAGCCAGGAACTTGGGCGTCCGGTGCTCGCCGCTTTGCACGCCAAGATGAGCCAGAGTCTTCCGGAGCATCCTCTCACAGCCCTACTTGGGGTGAAGCTAGCGGAAAATGAAAGTGAGCGCCGGGTCCTGCTTCGCTTGGCCTGCTCACTACTCATGACCAGCCATGGGCTCAGCGACCATTCCTATCAGCGCTACTTAGAAGTCTTGCTACCGATGATGTCGCGCAGCTTCGCCAAGGAGATCCTCGGTGAACTGGGCAAGCGGCGGCAGGACCAACTCTTCGCCTCCACCATCCTCTGGCACTTGGGCCAGGCAAGGCAGGCCTTCGATCGCTTGGCCGATCTCATCGAGTCCAGCCCCGACGATGTCTTTTTACTCCACCGCGCCCAAAGCCTGGGCGCCGCCTTGGGTGAGGAAAAGCGCCTCCGCAAGATCTACCTAAGGCATCTTGAGCGCAGCCCCAAGCTCTACGCCTACCAAGCCACGCAGCTGGCGGAATTGTTGCTAAAAGCGGGGGCGCCTGGCCGCGCCTTGGCAGCCTTGAGCAAGGTCGAGGACAAGCTGGGCTACACCGAGCCCATGCGCTTGCGCATTTTGCTGGCCGATATCAATCCAGAAAGACGCCAGGCAGAACTGAGAGCTTTCGCTCGCCGCTACATGATGGGGGTTCGTGAGCGGAAAAGCCGTATCACCTATTTCAGCTCTCAAGGCGTAGGCGAGCGCATCCTCCCAAAAGACATCGAAGGACTGGGAGAGCTCCCGCTAACTCGGCGCGATCCCGATACCCTCGCATCGCAGCGCCGGGAGGCCTTGCTACTAGGGCAGGTACCCGGCGGCGCAAAGCTCGCACGCATGCTTCTGTCCGTCCTGCCAGCGAGCAGCAGAATTGAGGACCTCGGTCTGTTTGCCGCAGCGCGAGCCGACCGAAGCGCAGCGGAGATCCTGGCGGAAGCTCGTGCCATCAAGCCCGACCTAGCCGCTGAGCGACTCATGCTCCTGGGCCTGGCAGAAAAGCGCGGCGCCAGACTCACAGCCGTAGAGTTTGAGCAACTGCTTCGTTACAACTGCTTCGGAACGCAAGGCGCTGCGACAACCCAATTGGCGCAGCTCCTGCACCTAGCGCATAGCGCCGATAGCGATCTCGCTCAGCGCGCGGCCAAGATCCTTGCCAGCGATCGATACCTCTGGCAACGCTATCTCCTACGTTTAGACCAAGGCCCCCGCTGGCTGGCTTGGTACGTACGGAGCTATCCGAAGCTTGCTGTGGACCTGCTTCCCGAAGCCGAGGCGCGGCACAGGAACAGCTTCGATAGTACCTTCCTTGCGGCCGTCCTTACTCAGGCTCCAGAGCAGGTGGATTCCGAACTCTTGGCGGAACGCCTCAGCCCCATGTACGAGGAGGGCGGCCAGCAGCTCTCCCAGATGCAGCTGTCGAGCAGCCTGCCACTCTCCGGCCTGATGCTCCTGAGGGGGCGCTTAGACTCAGCTCTTGCCCTGCTCGCTGTCCCGGATCGATTCGCAGGCACCCGTGACGGTTTCGACGGTCTCGCACTGCAAGCTGCGCTGCCAAAGCTAGCACTGTGGAAGGACCCAAAGCTCGCAGCCAAGTATGAAGAAGCCCTCGCAGCCCAGCTCGAGAGCGTGCAGTGCCAGCCGCCGGCGCAGCGACTTCTCGCCTTCCGGCTCCTCGCTCTTCTGGGGCAACGCTACGTCGAAGCGGGTCGCGCAGAAGACGCGAAGCGCATCGAGGAACTGCTCAGCGAAAACGATCCGGGCCTCGCCATCAGCCGATCCTGGTTGAAGTGGTTACAAGCCCAGCTCTCTGACTGAAGCACCTGGGCGGCGGCTCCCTAAAGATCCCTGCTTCCTGCTTACGGCCGGCAAAACACCTCGAGCACAGTTCCCCTTGGCATCCCTTGAACGACAACCCCTGCGCCGGCTCCTACCCTACCTGGGCCACTACCGGGGGCGTTACGCCCTCGGTGCTCTCTGTGTGCTCCTCGCTGTGGGACTGCGCTTTGCGGTGCCGTTTTTCTTTGGCGCGGCCATCGATGGTCTTCGCAGCTGGCAGCAGAGCGAGCTGGCGGCAGCCGATCAGGCAGCACTGGAAAGCAGCGTCCTCCTCTCCGTCCTCGCCATGCTGGCGGCGGCGACGCTCGGGGCTCTGGTTCGCACCAGCAGCCGCATCTTGATCCTCGGCAACAGCCGCAAGGCCATCTGCGACCTACGCCGAGATCTCTTTGCGCAGATTCTGCTTCTGCCGCCGTCCTGGTATGGCCGGCAAGCCACTGGCCAGCTCATGTCGCGGGTCGTCAACGACATGCAGTTCGTGCAGAGCCTCTTGGGCCCGGTCTTCCTGTACCTGACCGAGACCACGGTGCTCTACTTGATCGGCATGGCTTTCATCGCCTCGGTCAGCCCTGAGCTCCTACTCTACGGACTGGCACCCTTCCCCCTCTTTCTCTGGCTCGCGCGCAAACAAGCCCAGCAGATCCAAGTTCGATCTCGCCAGTCCCAGCGGCGACTCGGCGAGCTCGGAGGCAAGGTCGATGAGAGCCTGAGCGGACAAAAGGTAATCCGCAGCTTGGCCATCGAGAGCCAGGACATGCGCCGCTTCGAAGACAAGGCCGAGGAGTATCGTGAGAGCTTGCTCTCCGTGGCGAAGTCGCGGGCCCTGCTCCAGCCCCTCACCGTTTTCCTCGCTGGCCTCTCGACCTTCCTGGTCCTGGTCTTCGGTGGCCCCATGGTCACGCGGGGCGAGATGAGCATCGGCCAGTTCCTCCAGGTCTCGGCCTACTTCTTTTTGATCGCTGCCCCCACCGGAACCATCGGCTTCGTGCTGAGCTCTTTGCAGCGGGGCACCGCGGCCTTACAGCGCATCGGCGAAGTGCTCGACGTGAAGCCGAGCCTCCAAGACCGAACAGGTGCCGACAAGGGGGATATCGTCGAACCAAGCATCTCGGTGCGTGGCCTTAGCATCGAACTCGAAGGACTCCCGGAAGAGGGCAAGGACGGCACTCGGCGACGGATTCTCGATCAGGTGCATCTGGAGATCCCAGCGCGCTCGACCGTCGGCATCGTCGGCCCCACCGGCGCCGGCAAGACCATGCTCCTGCGCTGCTTCGCCCGCCTGCTCGAAGTGCCCGATGGACAGCTCTTCCTCGGCGGCAAGGAGATCCACCAGTGGAGCCTGGCGAGCGTGCGTCGCGCCACCGGCTTCGTCCCCCAAGAGACCTTTCTGTTCAGCGATAGCTTGGCTGGCAACATCGCTCTCGGCGACAAGACGGCTTCGCGGGAGCGCATCGAAGCAGCCGCCAGGATCGCCCAGCTTTCTGCCGATCTGAGCCAGCTCCAGGATGGGCTGGACACCATGCTCGGCGAACGCGGGGTCAACCTTTCCGGCGGTCAGCGGCAGCGCAGCGCCCTGGCGCGGGTCGTCCTGCTTGCGCCCCCCATCCTCCTTCTCGACGACACGCTGAGCGCCGTCGACAGCGCGACCTCGGAAGCCATTCTCCAGGGTCTGCAGCCTCTGCTGCGCGAGCGCACAGCTGTCATCGTCGCCCACCGGCTCTCGACCGTCCGCCATGCCGATCGAATCTTCGTCCTCGATGAGGGCCGGGTCCGGGAGCAGGGCAGCCACGAGGAACTCCTGGCCCAAGACGATCTCTACGCCTCTCTCTGGCGTAAGCAGGCCGAAGAAGAAGAGGAGCAGGAGCAGCACGAGGAGGGGCCGGCATCATGAGCAGCCTTGGCGCCGAACTGGAACGAGAGAAAGCTCTCGAGACCTCCTTCCTGGCACGAGTCGCTCAGATCGTGCGGCCGGAGCTGCTGCTGATCGGAGTCGCGGCCCTGCTTTCGCTAGCGAGTGCCGCCTGCCGTCTGGCTTCTCCCCTCTTGGTCAAAGCAGCCATCGACGATCACCTCGTCGCCTCAGAGCTGGGCGGCTTCCTCTGGCTGGCCTGGGGCTTCTTGGCCCTCTCCCTTGCCGAAGCGCTCTCGCGTGGCCTGCAGATGATCAGCATCGAGACCGCCGGGCAGAATGCCCTGCTGCGCTTGCGCCGCCGGGTCTTTGCCCACTTACAGAAGCTCCCAGCCGCTTTCTTTGATCGAACGCCGATCGGACGCTTGGTCGGCAGGGTCACGACGGACATCGAAGCGCTGCAGGAGCTGTTCAGCTCCGGGCTGGTAACGATCTTCACCGACCTGGTCTTTTTGGCCGGAACCGTGGTCCTGCTGCTCAGCCTCTCCGCAGAGCTCACCCTGGGCGCCATGCTCATCGTCCCGGTCCTGCTGGCCACGACCCTCTTTGTCAGGAGCAAGGTTCGCCGGGCCTACACCCACATGCGTGCCCGGATCTCCGAGATGAATGGGTTCTTGCACGAGCAGGTTTCGGGCATGGCCGTCGTGCAAAGCTTTGCCCAGGAAGGGCGACGCCAAGGCGAGTTCGATGAGATCGCCACCGGCGTCCGCGACGCCCAGCTGCGCAGCGTGACCTGGGAGTCCCTGCTTTCGGCCTCGACCGAAATGCTGAGCAGCTTCACCACCGCCCTGATTCTTTACTTCGGGCTCTCTCTGACCCTCGAAGCGCTTGGCAGCGATGCCGCCCTGGCTTCGACGACTGGCGTCAGCATCGGCACCCTCTACGCCTTCGTCCATCTGATGCAGAAGTTCTTCCAGCCGCTGAACGACCTCAGCATGAAATACACGGTGCTGCAGAACGCGATGATCGCCAGCCACCGCGTCTTCAGCCTACTGGAAGAGCCCAGTGAAACACCCGAAGCCGAACGATCCCATCCCCCCATACAGGCCGCAGACCTCGTTTTTGACCAGGTCAGCTTCGCCTACAAGCCGCAGGTTCCGGTCCTGCGAAAGCTCAGTTTCACCCTGCACGAAGGCGAGAAGCTGGCCATCGTTGGCCCAACTGGCGCCGGTAAAACGACCATCCTCAACCTGGTCACCAGGCTCTACGAGTTCCAGCAGGGGCGCATCCTCCTAGGCGGCGTCGATACCCATCAGATCCCGCGCCAGAAGCTGCGGCGCAGCATCGGGGTCGTCAGCCAGGACGTCTTCGTCTTCGAAGGCACGGTGCTCGACAATATCCGCCTAGCCCACCCCGAAATCAGCGACAGGGACGCGATCGCAGCGGCGGATCGCCTCGGCCTCGGGGAGATCGTCTCACGCTTTGAACGCGGCTACTACGAGCGGCTCGCCGAACGGGGCAAGAACCTCTCGGCCGGCGAAAAGCAGTTAATCGCCTTCGCCCGCATCCTGGTTCTTGAGCCCAAGATCTTGGTCTTGGACGAGGCCACCTCCAATGTCGACACCCACACCGAGGAGCTGCTCGGCCATGCCGTGCACGAGCTGATGCAAGGGCGCAGCTCGCTGGTGGTCGCCCACCGCCTTTCGACGGTGCAGGACGCCGACCGCATCCTGGTGCTCGACAAGGGCGAGCTCGCCGAAATCGGCAGCCCCGAAGAGCTGCTGGCCCGCCGCGGCTTCTACTGGGAGCTCTTGCAGCGGCAGTTCGGCGAGCGCGGCCTGGCAGGGCCTTGAGATACGTCCTACTCGTGCAGGACTGGGGTCCTTCTTCAGGACCCTGTTCTTCCTCGCCCGCCCCTCCTCGCTATCCTGTTTCGCCCTCCATTCGACCCAAAGAAAGACCCTAGGATCATGAATCGCAGCGATACGCAAAGCGTCCAAGCTCAGCGGAAGTTCCGTAAGGAGTACCAGCAGCCCGCCTTCTGGATCGACAGCGCTGAGTTGCATTTCGAACTCGCTGAGGACTACACGACGGTCCGCAGCAAGCTGGCCATGCGCCGGAACCTTGAGCATGCCACCCCATCTGCGGCGCTGGTTCTCGACGGCGCCGAGCTGGACACCCAGTCGGTCCGCGTCGATGGCATCGAACTCCCCGAAAGCGCCTACAGCCTGGAGCCGGAGACCCTGAGCATCCGGGAGCTGCCCGACCAGTTCGTGCTTGAGACCGAAGTGCGGATCCGGCCCCAGGACAACACCAGCCTCATGGGGCTCTACCAATCGAGCGGCAACTTCTGCACCCAGTGCGAAGCCGAGGGGTTCCGCAAAATCACCTGGTTCCTCGATCGCCCTGACGTGATGGCCAAATACACGGTCAGCATTATCGCCGACAAGGCCAAATACCCGGTGCTGCTCAGCAACGGCAACTGCGTCGAAGAACAGGACCTGGACGAAGGGCGTCATATGCGCCGCTGGGAGGATCCTTATCCCAAGCCCTGCTACCTCTTCGCCCTGGTCGCCGGCAAGCTCGAAAAGATCGACGGCGTTTTCACCACCCAGTCCGGGCGTGATGTCCGCCTAGAGATCTACACCGAGCCCAAGGACATCGATAAGTGCGAGCATGCTCTCGAGTCACTGAAGAAGTCGATGCGCTGGGACGAGGAAGTCTTCGGCCTCGAATACGACCTCGACATCTTCATGATCGTCGCCGTCCATGACTTCAACATGGGCGCCATGGAGAACAAGGGGCTGAACATCTTCAACTCCAAGTTGGTACTGGCCAAGCCGGAGACGGCCACCGATGCCGACTATGAGCAAATCGAAGGCGTCATCGCCCACGAGTACTTCCATAACTGGACCGGCAATCGCGTCACCTGCCGTGACTGGTTCCAGCTCACCTTGAAAGAGGGACTGACGGTCTTCCGCGACCAAGAGTTCACCGCCGACATGACGAGCCGGCCGGTCAAGCGTATCGATGACGTGCGCATTCTTAGGCTCGCGCAGTTCGCCGAAGACGCCGGGCCGATGGCCCACCCCATTCGTCCTGAGTCCTATCTCGAGATGAATAACTTCTATACCTCGACCGTCTACAACAAGGGCGCCGAGGTGATCCGGATGTACCAGGCGCTCCTGGGTAAAGAGGGCTTCCGCAAGGGCATCGATCTCTACTTCGAGCGGCACGACGGCTCGGCGGTTACCTGCGACGATTTCCGCGCCGCCATGGCCGATGCCAATCAGCGCGACCTCGGTCAGTTCGAACGTTGGTATCTGCAGTCAGGCACGCCAAAGGTCAAGGCCAAGGGCAGCTACGATGAAACGACCGGGAGCTACACCCTTGAGGTCGAGCAGCTGCCGCCTACGCAGCTCGACGGCAGCGAAGGCCAGCCCTACCACATGCCGATGGCTGTCGGCCTGGTCCTCCCCGACGGCAGCGATGCGCCGCTGCGCCTGCGCGGAGAAAAGACGGCGACGACGGGCACCCGCGTGCTCGAGCTCCGCGAAGCCAAGCACCGCTTTGTCTTCGAGGACCTGCCCAGCCGGCCGGTGCCCTCGCTATTCCGCGCCTTCTCGGCCCCGGTGAAGCTGGAGCTCGAACGCAGCGACGAAGAGCTGGCCTTCCTCATGGGGAATGACAGCGATGCCTTCCAGCGCTGGGATGCAGGCCAGGTCCTGGCCCAGAGGCTCCTGCTCGAACTCTGCCGCAAGCATGCTGCCGGCGAAGAGCTCAAGCTCGACCCCGCCTTCAGCGAGGCCTGGGGCCAGGTGCTCCGCGACGAAAGCCTGGACGGCCAGATCAAGGCCATGGCCCTGTCGCTGCCGGCCGAGCGCGTGCTCGCCCAGGCGATGAGCACGGTCGACCCCGATGGCCTCCATGCCGCTCGGCGCTTCATGATCGGAGCCCTGGCAAGGGCGCACGAGGGCGAGCTGCGGGCGCAGTGGCAGCGCCTTGCTCCAAGGGGTCCCTACAGCAACGATCAGCAGAGCGTGCAGCGGCGCAGCATCGCCAACACCGTGCTGGCCCTGCTCGCCCGCCTCGAGCAAGACGACACGACGGCGCTTGTGGCCCAGCAGTACGAGAACGCCAACAACATGACCGACAAGTCGGCCGCTCTCGGCATCCTGGTCAACCTCGAGGGCGCCGCCCGCGACAAGGCCCTGGCCGAGTTCTTCGAGAGCTGGAAGGACGAGCAGCTGGTCCTCGACAAGTGGTTCTCCGCCCAGGCCAGCTGCTCACTCCCCGGTGCCGCTGCCCGCGTGCGCGAGCTGAGCCAGCACCCGAGCTTCACCCTGCGCAACCCCAACCGGGTCCGGGCCCTGATCGGAGCCTTCGCGATGGGCAACCAAGCGGGCTTCCACGAGAAGACGGGCGCCGGCTACGAGCTGCTCGCCGACTTGGTCCTGGAGCTGGACGACATCAACCCGCAGGTCGCCTCGCGCATGCTCGGCGCGTTCCTCAGCTGGAAGCGCTTTGACGCGGCCCGCCAGGAACTGATGCAGAAGCAACTGAAGCGCATCGCCAGCAAGGACGGGTTGTCGAAGAACTGCCGCGAGCTAGTGGACCGCGCCTTGGAAAACTAGCCGGCGGCGGCAATAGCTCGCGGGCAGCAGCACCACCAAGCGAGCATCTTGTGGGCGCCATGAGGCTCCCGGCGATTCGAAGCGATTCGTCGAGCTTTGATGGCGCCCACGCTGTTTCCAAGGCGAGCGCGTCTGCGGCGAATACGCGAAGGTACGAGCCTCGAATACGCGGGTCCTCGAAGGCAGAGGGGCCTGGCCGGTCTAGAGCGATTCCGACAAGCGGCGCAGCAGCTCACGGGCCAAGGACTCCGCCGCGCGCGGCGAATGCCGGAAGAAGAGCGAAGGTTCGATCAGCTCCAGCTCATTGAGCAGGAGTTCCCCCCCCGCCCCACGCAGCCAATCGACGCGGGCATAGAGCAGGGGCTCTTCCAGCTCGAAACGCTCCTCCACATAGCGGAGCAGGCGCTTCGCTACGCTGAGTTCCAAACTGTCGATGACGTAGGGCTCGTCCTTGGCTCCATGGTCATCCTGGGTGCGGTAATCGCCCGAAACCGGCAGCTTGCGGATACCGTGGCTAAACTGCCCGGCAAGAAAGATCGCCGACAACTCCCCCAGGGTCTCGACGCTCGACTGGTACTGCTGGACGAACTGGGCACAGTCCCGCAGCTGCCTGCTGAGTTGCTGCTTGGCCTTGGCCATGCCCGCGGCATCGACCTGGAAGCGCAGGGTTCCGATGGAAGTGGCGCCGACGGCGGGCTTGAGCAGGGCCCGCTCCCAAGCGCGGGCACGCAGCCGCTCCTCAATATCGCTAGCATCTGCTTCGAACCATTCGGTCGGAGCTATGGCAAAACCCACCGACTCCAACTCGCGCAGGTACCGTTTGTCGTGATTCCAGCGCAAGACGGGTACCGGGTTCCATAAGCGGCTCTCTGCCGCGACCTCCTCGCTCCAGGCGAGGAAGGCCGGGGCCTTTTCGAAGTAGTCCCAGACGGTCCGGAGGAGAACGCCGTCGTAGGCCCCCCATGCGACCTCGGGGTCGTCCCAGATTTCTTGGACGGCCTCGATTCCGTGGGAAGCTAATGCCGCGTGAAAAGGACGGTCGTCGACCTCCCATTCAGGCAGATCCCGCTGAGTAACGAGGGCGAGTCTCATGCATCCTCCGGGGCAGCGAGCTCCTGCCCGCGACGTGGTTTCGCTCAGTCGCTCCATAGCAGCGCTGCGATCCAGACCTAGCTTGCCATGAGTTCAGGGATAAGGAGCAAGGTATTCCTCTTACTCTTGACTTCATCGGCCCGGCTTCCACGATGCCTGCCCCCTAGCTCTTGCCCTCCACCGCAGCACTACCACTCGCCAAATCCACGTGAGCGCCCAACCTTACTACGTCGCCAAAAGTCCCATCCACGGCCTGGGTGTCTTTGCCGCTCGCTTCCTCGAAGAAGGCGAGTTCCTCGGCTACTACGAAGGGCCGCAAACGATGAAGGATGGAACCTACGTTCTCTGGTGCGAGGACGAGGACGGTGAGTTCTTCGGTATCGACGGCAAAAACGACCTTCGCTACCTCAACCACTCGCCAGATCCCAATGCGGTCTTCTACGGTGAGGAGCTGGTCGCCCTGCGTGGCATCGAGCCCGGCGAAGAGATCTGCTTCCACTACGGGGAAGAGTGGGACGATCTGCAGCCGGAAGAGAGCGAGCAGGAATCGACCCGCGAGCAGGGCGCCTAGTCCGATCGGACACGAGCCGATCCGACGCGAGCCGATCGGACTAGCCCAGTGCTTTGCCAGCGGCGCCTGGCTATTCTCCTCCCCTTCGCTTTTCGTTCCCCGGCCGAATCCGGCCCATCTCCAGGCCCCTTTCGCAGGGCCCCTAGGGAGTGACATGAGCAAGCCCTTTCCTAGATACGACCGCTTCGAGTCCCGTCATCTGGGCCCACGCCCAGGCGAAGTCTCCGCGCTCCTAAAGCCCCTGGGTGCTGCCGACCTTGAGGAGCTGATGGACCGGGTCATCCCCCCCGCCCTGCAATCCCAGCGCGCGCTCAAGCTGGGCGAGCCGCTCAGCGAAAAAGAGTGCCTGGAGGAACTGCGTTCTTTCGCCGAGCAAAACGAAGTTTGGCGCAGCTATCTCGGCATGGGGTATTCCGACTCGATTCTCCCCGGAGTCATCCAGCGCAACATATTGGAGAACCCCGGCTGGTACACCCAATACACCCCATACCAGGCCGAGATCTCCCAGGGCCGCCTGGAAGCCTTGCTCAACTTCCAAACCATGGTCAGTGAGCTGACCCAGATGGAAGTCGCCAACGCCAGCATGCTGGACGAGGCCACCGCCGCCGCCGAGGCCATGACCCTCTGCCGCCGCGTTCTCGGCCGCAAGGGCGAGGGCCGGGGCCGCTTCGTCGCTTCCTCCGGCTGCCATCCCCAGACCCTCGCCGTCCTGCAAACGCGGGCCGAGCCCCTGGGCATCGAGATCGTCATTGCCGACACCGAGAGCTATGCCTTTGGCGACGATGTCTTTGGGGTGCTGCTCCAGTACCCGGACACCAGTGGCCAGGCCCAGCCGCTGAGTGCAACGATCGACCGCATCCACGAGGCCGGCGCCCTAGCCGTCGTCGCCTGCGACCTCCTGGCCCTGACCCAGCTCGAAGCCCCGGGCACCTGTGGCGCCGACATCGTGGTGGGCAACAGCCAGCGCTTTGGCGTGCCCCTCGGCTACGGCGGCCCGCACGCGGCCTTCTTTGCCGCCCGCGAGGCCTACAAGCGCCAGATGCCCGGCCGCATCGTCGGCGTCTCGGTGGACCGCAAAGGCCGCCCCGCCCTGCGCCTGGCCCTGGCCACCCGCGAACAGCACATTCGCCGCGAGAAGGCCACCTCCAACATCTGCACCGCCCAGGTGCTGCTGGCCATCATGGCCTCGATGTATGCGATCTATCACGGCCCGAAGGGCCTGCGCGCCATCGCCGAACGTATCCGCCGCATGACCGAGGCCCTGGCCACCGGGCTGAGCGCCGCCGGACACAAGGTGCGCGGCGGCTACTGCTTTGACACCCTGCGTATCGACCCCAAGGGTGGCAAGGAGAGCATCCTCGCAAAGGCCAGCGAGCAGCAGATCAACCTGCGCGAGTTCGAAGACGGCAGTCTCGGCATCTCCCTCGACGAGACTGTCGAGCACCAGGACCTCTGCGATCTCATGTATTGCTTCGGCGGCACGCCGGAGCAAATCCCCAGCGACGTAAAGCTCCAAGAGCTGCCAGCGGGTCTAGCCCGCACGACCGAGTATCTGACCCACCCGGTCTTCTCCCGCTACCACAGCGAAACCGAGCTGCTGCGCTACATCTTCCGCCTGCAGGAGAAGGATCTGTCGCTGACGCACACGATGATCCCGCTCGGCTCCTGCACGATGAAGCTCAACGCCACGGCCGAGATGATTCCGGTCTCCTGGCCCGGCTTCTCCAAGCTGCACCCCTTCGCTCCTCCTTCCCAGGCATTGGGCTACGCCAAGCTGCACCAGCGCCTAGAGAGCATGCTCGCCGACATCACCGGCTTTGACGCCGTATCCTTGCAGCCCAATGCCGGCTCGCAGGGCGAATACAGCGGCCTGCTCGTGATCCGCGCCTACCACCGGGCCCATGGCCAGGAGCAGCGCCAGGTCTGCTTGATTCCGAGTTCGGCACACGGCACCAACCCGGCCAGCGCCACCATGGCCGGCATGAAGGTCGTCGTTGTCGCCTGTGATGAGCGCGGCAACATCGACGTCGCCGACCTCCGCGCCAAGGCCGAAAAGCACGCCGACGAGCTCGCCGCCTTGATGGTGACCTACCCCTCGACCCACGGCGTCTTCGAGTCGTCGATCAAGGAGATCTGCCAGCTCATCCACGAGCACGGTGGTCAGGTCTATATGGACGGCGCCAACCTCAACGCGCAAATCGGGCACCTGAGCCCCGGTGAACTCGGCGCCGACGTCTGCCACCTCAACCTGCACAAGACCTTCGCCATCCCCCACGGTGGCGGCGGACCGGGCATGGGGCCGATCGGCGTCGCCAAGCACCTGGAGAGCTTCCTCCCCAGCCATCCCCTGGTCCAGGTCGGAGGCGAGCAGGGCATCGGCGCGGTCAGCGCAGCTCCCTGGGGCAGCCCCTCGATCCTGCCCATCTCCTACGCCTACATTCGCATGATGGGCAGCGAGGGTCTCAAGCTGGCCACCGAGTATGCCATCCTCGGCGCCAACTACATCGCAGGGCGTCTCGAGGAGCACTACCCAGTGCTCTACAAGGGCGAGAGCGGTCTCGTGGCCCATGAGTGCATCCTCGATATGCGGCCGCTAGAGAAGAGCGCCGGCGTGACGGTTGCCGATATCGCCAAGCGTCTGAGCGACTACGGCTTCCATGCGCCGACCATGAGCTTCCCCGTGGCCGGGACCCTGATGGTCGAGCCCACCGAAAGCGAGTCCAAGCAGGAGCTCGACCGCTTCTGCGAAGCGATGATCGGCATCCGCGAGGAGATCCGCGCCATCGAGAACGGCAGCAGCGACCGCGAGGACAACCTGCTCAAGAACGCCCCGCACAGCGCCGAGGACCTCACGGCCGAAGAGTGGACCCACCCCTACAGCCGGGAGCAGGCGGCCTATCCGACGCCGCACACCCGCGCCGCCAAGTTCTGGCCACCGGTCGCACGCATCGACGATGTCTACGGCGACCGCCACTTCGTCTGCAGCTGCCCGCCGATGGCAGCCTACGAATAAGCCCCTCCAATAAGACCCCGCGGCCACGCGCCACGGCTCGCTGCAGCAGCGCCGTGAAGCAAGCCGCTTTCATCCCTAGCTAGAAGCATGAAGAGCGAGTCCACCAAGTCCTGGATCGATCGTGCTGTTTGGGTGCTCGCCTTCGGCTTCATGCTGTGGATGGGCATCAACAGCTTCAGCAGCTCCACAAGTGAAGCACCGAGTGAAGCGGAGGCAGCACAGCACAGCAGCTGGATCCTCCGCTTCAACAAGCTCTGAGGCTTCTCCTGAGTAGAGAAGGTCAGTTCGACCCTCTCGCACCTGGATGGTGTGAAACGCATTTCAGCCGGCTGGCAAGACGACCAAGCCACCCTAGTGTTCGACGACCCCAAGCGAGTCGTCACCCTTGCCGAACTCAACCAGCTCTTCCTGGGCAGCCGCTTCCGAGTCCTAGACCTACGCCGGGTGCAGGCCAAAGCCACGGGGGCTTCCGACCCAGGCGACAAGACCCCGCGCTAGCTGACCAGAGCCCCTAACAGGCCTGTCCACGGCCCACGAACGCCCCTGGGCCCTGTAAGGCCAGCTTCTGGATACAAACGGGCTCGGTCAAAGCTGAGCCCCTACCAGCATCTGCGATCTCCCTAGCGCACGAGTTCTTTCCAGGTGTTTGTGAAATGCGTCCGCGCGAACTGTTTCAGATCGAGCTGGGCTGCTTGTGCGTACAGGCGCTGCCCCTTCATGGAGAGCGGTAGCGGGAGGGAGAAGCTCGCGTTCCCGCTGCTCGGCAGGAGGAGGGGATTTGGCCAAAAG
>PDSF01000007.1 GCA_002748355.1 Planctomycetota bacterium
TTTCGGCAGGTCTTGCGTTGGGGCAGGTTCTGCGTTGGGGCCTGCTGTCGGTCAACCTGTGCCGTTTGAACTGGCCTCAGATGGGACGTCGTGCCTGCCCCCAAGGGCTCCGACTGGGACGACTCGGACTGGCTCCGAGCGTTCCTTGCGCCAAGCGAGCTCCCCGTTCGCAGGCGCAGCCTCGAGCTGAGGCCGAACGCCTATGCTGGCTCCTGCCACTGAGCGTCCGAGAGAATGCTCGCAGGATTCACTCGCTTTACCGCACGAGCTTCTACCACCCCGTCAAACACGCCATGAACTCCAGATTGATGTACTCGGAGCCCCAGGCTGAGCTCCCGGCGGCGCTCGTTGCAGAGCTGGACTTCGGCGAAGCGCTGGTCCGACGGGCCTCTGAACTTGGTGGCGCGTCGCCGGCCGAGTCCCTCCAGTCTCTGTTGGGCCTTCTGCACAGGCCGGGGCGGCCGTGGCTCGGTGGCGCCATCGGGCCGGAGGAACGCCGGTTTTGAACGCGCCTCGCGAGCCTCGCGAAGCAGATCACCGGCACGCAGCCCAGCGATGCCAAGGACGAGCGGCTAGAGAGCGAAGAAGACTCGCCCGAGCAGCGCCCCGCAGATGACGAGGAGGATCCGCTCGCAGCGCTCCGACGCGAAGAGGATCCTGAGACTCGCGTGGCAGTTTTGAAATCGCTGGCCCGACGGCAGCCGGCACCCGAACTGCCCCAGCACGGGGACCCGAAGATTCGCAGCGAGAACGCATTGCTCTGGTCGGCGTTGACGGGCGGCGCCGCGGAGCGCGAACGCCTCCGCGCCTGCCTGGAGTCGCCGGACCATGGCGAAGACTTCGCCGAACAGGCTGCTCACGTGCTGGCACTCGAGCTCGGCCCTCGCCTGCTCGAGCGCTACGCGCCCTGGCTCGGCGCCGACGACTACGCAGCAAGCTTCGGCCGACTGAATGTCGCCGCGTGCCAGGCGCGGCTGCGGGAGCACGGCAAGACGGCCCTTCCGATTCGCCTCCCACGCGCGCTCGCCCATGCACTGCGCTTCGAACTCTGGAGCTTCGCCTGCGGCGACCCGGACGAGCTCCGCTCCACGCTGGGGCTGTTGCTGCGCCATCCCGAGGGACTCGCATTCGTGCGCCGCGAGCTCGCCCGCACGAGCGACGGCACCGAACTCGCGGTGGCGCTGTGGAACGAATACGGCCTGTGTCTGCCGTTCACGCCCTTCTTGTCAGAGAACACGACGCGATTCGCGGACGACGAGCGTTGCCGCAAGCGCCGAGCCCGGTCCTACGGTCTAGGCGAGTTGGCTCTGCCGGACGCCCATGTCCCGCTTCAGGAACTCCGCGACGCGTTGCGCCTTCGAGGATGCTCTCTGCGCTGACGGCAGGAACAGCTCCCGCATAGGGTTGTCCCTCGCCCCGATGTTGGCGTTCACGAGAAACCGCGGGTATCTGGTCATGCCCCGCGGTTTTCGGATTGTCTCGCCAGGCCCAAGCCACGGGTCAGCTCCGCAGCGGACCGGGTGCCATCGGTTCTTGTTGGCTTGGGCGTCGGCGGCATAGGGAGGATTTGCCAGACGCCGTCGCGTTGGCCTTCGCGCCACGGCCGGTGAGCGACGAGCCCAAGTTCGAGCAGGGTGTCGAGGGCACTATCGAGCCTATCGAGCGTAAGGTTGATCTCGGCAGCCATCCGGGATCTGCCGTAGTACGAAGCTCCTTCGCGGTCTGCGGCCAGAGCCAGGAAGCTGAGGATAGCAAGGCCATCCGCGCCCACTGATGGCAGCCAATGCCCACGGAGCAACTCTGCGTCGATCCACCCGAAGCCGTTCGCTGGTTCTCGCTTGAGCCCTGGATGCGGCGGATGAGGGCGAGAGTTCATTTCTTTCGCCGTGATCCCTTGGCTTGTCGGCCGCGCTTATTGCGTCTGGCGGCCGCCTGCTTACTCGCGCCGTCCTTCGACTCTATCGCGCGATAGGAGTGTCCCTCGATGACGATGATCTCGGCGTGACCAAGACTCACATCCGGCCGCACACGTCGAACGACAATCCGTTCAGCGAGTCGCAGTTCAAGACCGTGAATTACCGTCCCGAGTTCCCTCGGCGCTTCGGCAGCCTCGAGCACGCGCGTGACTGCTCGCGTGACCTGATCGATTGGTACAACAACGAGCATCCTCACAGCTCGCTGGCCTTTCTCACGCCTCACGACGTGCCTCACGGTCTGGCCGAACGAAGACTGGCCGAGCGGGCTGGCGTGTTCGAAGCTGCCTATTGCGATCATCCAGAGCGCTTCGTCCAAGGGCCGCCGAAGTTACCGATGCTCGCAGCTGCGGTCTGGATCAATCCGCCCACGGACACATCGACTGTCGATGCTCACGGGCCAGGCGAAGAAGATAAGAACAAGGCCGGGCACCAAGGCCGGGCCCCATCCGTCTTGCCGCCCACTCGGCGCTCCACGAAACCAAGACCGTCGCTGTCTCAGAATCGTTGACACGTTCCGATCAGAACACTTGACGAACCACGCCAACTACGACGCCACGGATCTGGATCCGGTAGCGGATGATGGGTGGGTAGTTGGGGTTGGCTGGCTGAAGGCGGAAGCGGCCCTTCTCCCGATAGAAGCGCTTGAGGGTTGCCTCGTTGTCGTCGATTACGGCGACAACCGTTTCCCCGTTGCGAGCCGTCGTGCGACGTTCGACGATCACGTAGTCGCCGTCACAGATGTGGTCCTCGATCATTGAGTCGCCGCGGACCTTAAGCAGGTAGTGATCGGGGCCGTGCGGCACGAGCTCTTGCAGGCTGATCGTTTCACGATCTTCGACCGCTTCAAGTGGCTGGCCAGCTGCGATCTGGCCTAGCACTGGCATCGACACTGCATCTGGAACCATGCCCCGCCCTTCTGGGCTGTCGGGGTCGTAGAGGATTTGGATCCCTCGTGCCTTGCCGCGAAGGCGAAAGATCGCTCCCTTGCGCTCTAGATGTTTCAAATGCTCATGCACGGTGATCTTTGAAACATCGAAGAAGTTGGCAATCTCCTCGAGGGTGGGGGCGAGAGCATTCTCGCGACGGTAATCCCGGATGAAGCGGAGTACGTCGAGTTGGCGTTCAGTTAGAAGCATCTTGTGTCGGGGGCTCAAATCACGGGAAGCTTGGTCTTGCAGTCGGCACTAGGGGGCCGCGAGGCTTTGGGTCATCGAGAGCCTAGTTACGGATCAGGCTGGCCGGGGCCTCGTGTCCTACGGGATTCTCTGAAATGCAAGGTCCTTTATCCAGTTCGAATCTTAGGCTATGGCGGTGAGGAATAGCTCGTTAGTCAGGCCGGGCGCGCAGGCCTCGCTTGCTGAGAGAGAGCAGCTGATGCCTGGACCTGTTCTAGCCTGCGAAGAATGCGAGGCCGAAAAATATCGTGAGTATGGCCAGGGTGCCGAGCATCTCCAGGGTGCGGTTCCAGCGCTCTGCTGGCCAGCTATCCCTGGGAGTGCTGCTCTCCTGCCTATTTGCTGGGGAGTATGCTTGCGGCTGCGCGCCAGCTTGGCTGCCGGACTGACTCAGTGCTGAAACAAGGGCCAACTGCCAGGCCAGTTGGCTTGAAATCTCAGCTTGCCGCTGCGAGGACGGCCGCTGCGAGGAAGGCCGCTGCGAGGAGGCTTGAATCGTGGATAGCCGCGAGCCAGAACTGCTCTGTGGCTCCGTTAGAGACTGGGAGGCCTTGGATTCGAGGGGGCGGGGTTCGCTGTTCCGGGGTTCGCTGCCCCGGGGTTCGCTGCCCCGGGGTTCGCTGTCCAGAGGTTCGGGTGCCTGAGATTTGGGCACCCTGGATTCCTGTACCCGGGTTTGCTTAGCAGAAACCCGGCTCCTTGCGCTTGGGCGCTTGCGGGGGCTCCATGCTTCCAGTTCTGGCAGGCCTTCGAAAAGGGATGTCTGAACGAGCTGCTGGCTTGCGAGGGCCAGGGGGTGGGTGTGCTGCTGCGGGGGATTCTGCTGCGGGGGATTCTGCTGCGGGGGATTCTGCTGCGGGGGATTCTGCTGCGGTATGTGCTGCCCTGCGGCTGAGTTCCCCGTCTCGGGGGCGAGTTGGCAAGAACTCTGGGTCATTCCTTTCCTCCCTTGTTAGGTTCTCGTGAGGTTAGGGGTCTGCTAGGTTTGCGCAAGGGGTATGTTAGGGCCTCTTTGGGCTTTTCTGCTCTGCTTGCTGTTGCCGTGCGATTTGTCAGTCGTGGTGCTAAGTTCCCGCATTCGGCCCGGTGGCGGGCCCTTTTTAGGCTTCTTCGGCGCCCTTTGGCGCCAGTGCTTGTCTTTTATGCCCGAGTCACTCGGCGCCCGTCGTGTTCCGATTGCGGCGGATACCGCGCGCTACGTTCTTCCCTTCCGGATGGCTCGCCTTCCGGTTTTTCGTTGGCCGGTCGCGGTCATTGGCGCAGGGGCAGCCGGTTCCGCCGCGGCCCTGGCTGCTGCCGAGCAGGGGGCTGAGGTTCTCGTCCTCGGCAAGCTTGCTCCCCATGCCAGTAACACCTACTGGGCTCAGGGCGGGATGGCGGTGGCCATTGGCGAGGGGGACAGTTCTTGCAGGCATGCGGAAGACACCCTCAAGGTGGGCTGCGGCCTGAGTGAGCCCGAGATCACTCAGAGCATCTGCGACGCCGCTGCGGACCTGCTTCCCTGGCTTGCCGAGCTGGGCATGGTCTTCGATCTTCGGCAGCGGAGTGCCGACAGCACTCAGCGCCAGCATCTTGCGCGCGAAGGCGGTCACTCGTTTCCGCGTGTCCTGAGTGCCGGTGGCGACTCGACAGGACGTGTCCTGCAAGAGCAGCTCAGCACCGCGCTGCAAAAGCACCCGGCGATCACGACCCGCTACGACCTCCGCGTGGTGGACTTGCTTGTCAATGAGGGGGAGTGCCGGGGCTTCATTGCTTTGGATGAATACGGCCGCGCCTACCTCGTGCGAGCCGGCCGCACCATCCTCGCGTCGGGTTCCGCTGGGCAGATCTTTCGCGAGACGACCAACCCTCCGGTCGCGACCGGCGACGGTCTGGCGATGGCCTACCGTGCCGGTGCCACCCTGCAGGATCTTGAGTTCGTCCAGTTCCACCCGACGACCCTCTATATCGCTGGTGCAGCCCGAGTCCTGATCTCCGAGGCCGTTCGCGGCGCAGGCGCCGTCTTGATCGATGGCACGGGGCGCCGGGTCATGCAGGGCAAGCACGAGATGCTGGACCTGGCGCCGCGCGATGTCGTTTCGCGGGCGATCCTCGAACGCATGGTCGAGACCGGCGACACCAACGTCTACCTCGACGCCAGCCGCATCGAAGGGAATGTCGCCGAGCGCTTCCCGCAGATCGCCGCGATGTGCGCGGCCTTCCAGATCGACATCGCCAAGGACCCGATTCCTGTGCGCCCCGGTGCGCATTACATGGTGGGTGGGATTCAGACGGATGGACACGGTGCGACCGACCTGCCCGGGCTCTTTGCTTGTGGCGAAGTCGCCTCGGTGGGTTTGCACGGCGCAAATCGTTTGGCCTCCAACTCCCTGCTCGAGGCGCTAGTGATCGGCCGCCGCGCCGGAGTCTTGGCCGCCGACCAAGGACTGCCCTCCTGCCATGAACTGGACCGCCTCGACGAGGATCCAGCCACCGGCTTTGCACGGCACAGCGATGGCGAAGTGGAACTCAACTACAACGACATGCTGTATTCGCTCAAGAGCTTGATGTGGCGTCAGGCCGGGCTGGCTCGGAGTAAGGATCTCCTCGCAGATGCCGGTGAGAGAGTCGCCTTCTGGGAGAGAATCCTCCTCTCGCGACCGCATCGAACGGCTAGCTATGTGGATCTTGCCAACATGCTCCTCGTCTCCCGGCTCGTGACTGCCTCAGCCGAGTTCCGCACCGAAAGCCGCGGCACTCACTTCCGCAGCGATTTTCCGGAGCGCGACGATGATCGCTGGCTTGTGCACAGCTGCTGTCAGCGCGAGGCCACCGCATGAGCGACGAGCGTCAGCCTAAGGATCTACAGGACTTCGAGCTTGGGCAGCTCCCAGGCGCGGCCCGCGCCGTCCTGATCCTCGTAAGCAAGGAACGCGTCGACGAGACTTCTCTCGACGAACTGTCCAGCCTTTGCCGCACTGCTGGTGTCTCCGAAGCTGGTCGTTTGATTCAACATCGCCTGCATCCCTCACCGAGCCACTACCTCGGCAAGGGCAAGGCCCTCGAGCTCAAGGAACTGGTCGAAGAGCTCGAAGCGGACCTCGTCGTCTGTGACGAAGAGCTTTCTCCCGTGCAGGGGAGGAACCTCGAGAAGGAACTCGGCGTTCGCGTCGCCGATCGCAGTGAGATCATCCTTGCGATCTTCAGTGACCATGCGCAGACGACCGAGGCGCGGCTGCAAGTTGAGCTGGCCCGGCTTCAGTACCAGGTCCCGCGGCTCCGCAGGCTCTGGACCCACCTCGACCGTGAGCGGGGCGGCACCGGCGCCCTTGGCGGCATGGGCGAGAAGCAGATCGACGTCGACCGCCGACTGCTCCAGCGTCGCATCACGCAGCTGCGCCGCCGTCTCGTCGATATCGAGGCGCGCAAGCAGCGTGAGATCGATTCCCGCCGTTCGGAGTTCCTCGTCTCGCTCGTCGGTTACACCAATGCCGGCAAGTCGACCCTGATGAACCGGCTGACCAACGCTGGCGTGCTTCAGGAGGACAAGCTCTTCTCGACCCTGGATACCCGCACCAAGCGCTGGGAACTCGAAGGCGGCCGCCACGTGCTGCTCTCCGACACCGTCGGTTTTATCCGCAGCATCCCCCACGATCTCGTGGCGAGCTTTCACGCCACCCTGGCCGAAGCCCTCGAAGCCGACCTCTTGCTCGTCGTCGCCGATGCTTCGGCGGAGGATGCCGAAGAGCGCCTCGAGACGGTTGCCGATGTCCTCGAGGAGATTGGTGCCGGCGGCAAGGATCGCATCACCGTGCTTAACAAGGTCGACCGAGTCGAGGACGCAGCGATGCTTGCCCTGCTGCGCAACAAGTTCGAGGGTGCCTGCGAGCTGTCCGCCTTCACCGGCGAAGGTTGCGAGGCGCTCACCGAGCGGGTGCACAGCTACCTGGATCTCTACGCCCAGGTTTGCTGGCTGCGAGTTCCCCACACGCAAGCGGGGCTGCAGGCACAGATGTGCACGGTCGCGACCGTGGAAGAGCAGCGCTTCGACAACGAGGCTGCTTATCTACGGGTGCGTGCTACCCCCGCTGTGCGCGATCAGCTCGTGGCGCGAGGCGCCGAGCTTGTTGATGAAGAGCAAGCTCCAAAGCCGACGGAATGAGCTGCTGCTGGGGCAAGGGCCTTTATGGCTCGCGCCCCAGTGCGCTACCCAGGCTCAACGTCCCAGCCCTCTAACGCGGAAGCTTGATCACGGTGCCCGGCTGCAGGCGGCGAGCCGCCGCGTCATCGAGCTTGTTAATGCGCATGACTTCGCCGAGGCGCTTGGCGTTGCCGTAGTGCCGGCGGACTAGGTCCGAGACGGTTTCGCCGTCGGCGAGCACGGCCTTGTCGAAGGCTGTCTCGCGCGGCGCCGGCCTAGAGGGCATCTTGGACGGATCGGGAACGATGGCGCTTGGCAGGGGGCGCGGCCCCTGTTCTGGGGATGCCGGCCCTGGCGCTGCCTGCCCTTGCGACGAATGGGCTGACGAGGCTGACCTGGGCTTAGCTTGATTCGCTGCCTTGAGCTTCAACACCGGACGTTGCCCGCCGAGCTTCAGCGTGAGCCGGTTTTCGATTCCGTCCGACATCTCGCCGAGGTCCAGAGACGGACTGTTCGCCTGCGAATCGCTCAGGCTCTTGTCGAACCAGAGCGCTCCACCGGCGAGAGCGAGCAGAATGCACAGCGATAAGACCAAGCGCATGCGCAGACGCTAGCAGAGTGCCCCGGAGCGCGCACGCCGGCTTCCGGGGCACTTGCCTCGCTACGATCTCTCGCAGCTCAGCGTTCGCTTAGCTCAGCGTTCAATCAGCTCCAGAGTAAAGCGGGTGCGGTGCAGCACGCCGTCAATCGGCTGCGTTACCCCCGCTCCCAGCACCAGCTTTGTCCCCGGCTTCAGGGTCAGGCTCTGCTCAAGCACGGTTTCTCTCAGGAGCGGCAGCTCCACAGCGCCGCTCTTCTCTGCGGTGGCTTGCACGTTTCGCATGTCGATCAGCGCACGATCCAGCATTTCGACATCAACCTGCACCTGCTTGCCCATCGGTATGCAGCTGACAAAGGCCTGCACTCCCGAGAAGAAGCTCTCGACTTCGGGGACACTCATCGTCGACTTCAAGGCGATCTCGACGTCGTAGTCGGTCACGCTGGGCTGCTCGTAGCCCTGCAGTGCGTAGCCATAGCGTCCGCCTAGGCAGGCTATGTCGATCGGCTGTCCCAAGCTTTGCCACTGGGCCGCACGGTTCTCGGTCGACAAGACTTCACGGCCGATGCGCACACGGAAGGAGCGGCGGTAGGGCTGGGCATAGAACGAGGCGATGGCCTTGGCCCGGGCGACGAGTTCGGGTTTCCCCAGGATCGCCAGTTGCGAACCGAGCCCCCACAGCTTCAGACCTTCGTCGGCCTGATCCCCGAGCAGGTTTTGAATACTGGCTACGAGGACATCTGTCGGCATCGCTGCTCCGCCGAACTTCGGGCCGAAACTGATCTCCTCCTTTTCTTCCTCCTGGCCGGGCTCCTCCGGCTCCCCGCGCAGGGCGAAGCTGTCGAGCAGGTTGAGCGGCACGAACTCCAGCACGGCGTCGCTCGTGGTCGGGATGCGCTTGGGGCGCTGCTCAAGCAGCTCGACATACATCACGGCGTGCAGCTCCCTACCGTGTTCACGAATCGTGGCTAGGTGGTGGAAGCCGCCGCTTGCTGTGCGCAGAGAAAAGAGCCGTTGGCTTTGGTCGATCCGGGGTAATTCGAGCGCCCGGGTTTTCGCTACCTGCATGGCCCGGCGCCGGAAACCATCGTGCAGGGTACGCCGGGTCCAGACGCCGCAGACTGAGAGTTCCTCTGAACCTGGAATCTGCCAGACCACGAAGCCTAGGCCGTGTCCGAGAGAGAGGCTCTGGGTCTGGGGGTCGGCAATTCCGGCTTTATGTGCCACTTCAACTTCTACATCCCCGACGAAAGAGGCTCGATCGAACTCACCGAGCTGCATCTGATCGCCAACGCGTGCCAGCGAGCTTGTGTGGTGTAGGACACGTATCGATCCGGCCTTGCTCAGCGCTTGCAGCTGCTGTTCGAACCAAGCGTTTCCGGTGGATCCTCTCTGCTTCTGCAGGAGTCGGATCTCGCCCTCGTAGAGAGTGTAGTGGACCCGGACCGACGGGGCGAGGATCCTCTTCATGTCGTCGACGGCGCTGCGCAAGCGGGCGACCGTTGCCTTGTCGAAGGCGAGCATGAGTCGATCGTCTATCGGGTTTATCCAGGCGCCGTCCTGTTGCATGATCGCTTCGCCTGCGATCCTCTGCAGTAACTCGATGACCGCGTCGATCTGCGCCGGTGCCTGCGATTCTTGGCTGAACTCGGCCTGGGCCCACGGAAGGATATAGGTGAGGCTGGGCTCCAAGCGCCAGCGAGAAGGAGCGTCGTCTTCCTCCCACCTGTAGTTGTTGAGGATTCTCCCTAGCTTGGGGAGCGAGGCTTTCCGGTAAGGGCTGAGCAGTGGTGCTAGTTGCAGAATCGTAACTTCACGTTCTTGGCCAGGCACTTGCAGCCGGCCTGAGCTAGGAGCCTTCGGCTCGCCCTTGGCGGCGGCCGTTACGGCTATGGCCGACACGGCCAGCAGCACAGTGCTCAGGAGCATCGAGAATCTCTGTCGCATCGTTCTTCTCCTTCTCTCCAGCGGCCCGGTCAGGGCAGAACGGTGGCCGCATCTCAGTCATCAAAAGTGCTTTTGGGCCTTACTCGCTAAGCAGCCCCTGCTGCAGGCCCAAGAGGCGTTCGCGTTCGGAGCGGTGCGCGCTTTGTCGTGCGCGCAGCGTCAGCTGCTCCCGCAAGAATTCTGTCTGGGCTTGGTCCAGCCCCTCGAACCAGGCGTCCACTGGCAGATTTGGCTGCTGCTTAAGGACGGCTGAGGCGAGGTCGGCGAGGAAGCCAAGGCACTGGGCGTCTCCGCTTGATCGTGCTTCGCGAGCGCAGGCGACGATCTCGGGGAACTTTCGTTTGGCTAGTTCCGCAAGGTCGGCCGACCAGCCCAATGCGCCACTTAGGCGAGCTGCTTGCTTATTGCTTGCGAGCAGCCGAGGCAGGCTTGCGGGTACGCGGCGCAGCAAGCTGACGAGTCGAACGCGGAGGCGGCCATGGCTCTCGAGCAATGCCGCCGCGACCGGTTCTAGTGCCGAGCTTCGGCTCCAACCCGCCTTCACCCGCTTGCACAGCCAGCGTGCGGCAGCGATGCAAAGCTCTGTGTGAGCATCCTCTCGGGAAGGTCCGGCGATGGGCTGAGCCCGCTTTGGCATGCGTAGGTCGAGGACGGCTTGGGGGGACTGCATGCTGCGCACGCTGCGCAGCAACTGCTTCGCTTTCCGAAGCAGCTGCATCGAGTTGATCCCGATCACCGTTCGGCCGCGGAAGGCGGCGAGAAGATCGGCGCTGTCGGGTTTGGCGAGCTGCTGCCAGTGCGCTCGTGGTTTCCAGTTCAGTAGCAAGCTGTCGCCGTTGGCGCCAGATGACACAGGCTTGGGCGCAGTCGCAGGCTTGGGTGCGAGCTTCGGAAGCTTCGGCTCGTCCTTGTCCCTCTTCACATACTGCTCGGCGTCGATCGCCTTGCTGTCTTCGGTGGGAGAGCTGGGCCAGGCCCAAAGCGCTAGCCCGGCGGCGAGGCCGGCGGCCAATACTGCCCAGCTGATCTTGGCCAGAGGGCGTGAGGTCTCTTTGGGAGCATCCTCCTGAGTCACCGGGGCCTCCTCCAGGAAACTCAGCAGGCGATCGGCTACTGCCTCGTCGATCTCGGTGCTCGTCTGCGATGCCAGGAGAGCGTCCAGTGCATGTTCCGCTTCGGCTGTGAAAGCGTCACGACGCTTCTGGTCATCATGCTCGTGAGTGCTCATAGGAGATCCCCCAGACGGCGGCGCAGTTTTTTCCTAGCTTGCATCACGGCGTTGCGGACCGTGCCTTCGCTTGTCTCCAAGACTCTCGCGATCTCCGCGTAGCAAAAGCCCTCGACGCTTCGCAGGTGCAGGGCGGTCCGTTGCCGCAGTGGCAGCCGCTCCATGGCGGCTTCGACGCGGCGCAGCACGTCCTTGGCCGACACCTGCTCGGCCGGATCGAAGGCCAGGGAGTCGGGCAGAGCCTGCCAGTGATCTCCGCCGAGTTCCTGCTGCCCGGGTAGCGGCCGCGGGCCCAGCCGCTGCGGCTCGCTGGCAAGGCGATAGAGGATCGTGGCCACCCAGGCGCGGAAGCTGCCTTCAGCACGGAAGCTCGCGATCCCGCGATGGGCGCGGATGAGCGCCTCCTGCAGTAGCTCTTCGGCTCGCTGCTCGTTGCCGCAGAGGCGGCGAGCCAAGGCGAGCAGGCGTCCCAGCTGCGGCCGCACCAGTCGGTCGAAGGCCCGGTCGTCGCCCTGCTGGGCAGCGATGAGCTCGGGGCTCAGTTCGACTTGGCCTTCGCCATGCTGTTGCTCGGTATCTGCCAATTCTGCGTCCACGCTTCTTAGACCCGCGCGAGCGGCAGCTTGTCACCGAGAAAATCGGCTAGGAGCTGCTGGCAGGCCTTGAGCGAGTCGCGTGGCAGCGGGGGGGCATGTTGCGCCTTGCGGCGGCAGGGGAGGCCGGGGGTTCCGGCACTCTGCTAGTCACGGGTCTCGTTCAGCGCTTGCTAGGGGATCTCGCTCGCGCCAGAGGAGAGCGCGGCCGAAGCCGCGCCTCCATCTGACATCTACGATCCATGCAGCCTGCTAGAGAAGGCCCCGCTAGGCAACCCTGCTAGAAGTCCTACTAGACAATGCCCTCCTGGACATTGCCTTCGACCTGATGGCTATCGACGTAGTAGTCCTTGCCCTGGCGCAGGTCGCGGTTGGTCAGCCACAGCACGACCGGGTTGGCGACCCAGATCGAGGAGTAGGTGCCGACGATGATGCCGCCGAGCATCGCGAAGCTGAATCCTTCCAGGACGCTGCCGGCGCCATGGTTGAAGATCAGGATCGAGAGGATGACCAGGAAGGTGGTGACCGAGGTCAGCACCGTTCGCGAGAGGGTCTGGTTGACCGACTCGTCGATGAGCTGCTCGAACTTGACCTCTTCGCCGTACTTCCGCTTGATCTCGAGGTTCTCGCGGATGCGGTCGAACACGACGATCGTGTCGTTGAGCGAGTAGCCGATGATGGTTAGGAAGGCCGCGATCAACGAGAGGTTGATTTCGGCGTGCACGAGACCGAGGGCGTTGCCGAGGACGACGAGGCCGAGCACGATCGACACGTCGTGCACGAGCGCGACGCAGGCGCCGATGCCGTACTTGAACTCGTGGAAGCGGACGCGGATGTAGAGGAGGATGACCGCGATCGAGAACAAGACCGAGAGGATGGCCGCGCCTTGAAGGTCACCCACCGCGCGCGAACCGATCAGTTCGGTCTCCGGGAAGGGGGAGCTCAGGACGATGGGCTTGCCGTCGGCATCTTTCAGCTGCGAGAGCCGCTCGCGCAGCACGCCCGGCAGCCGGGAGCGGAAGCGCTCTTCAGCGGCCGTTTCGTCCTCGGGGTTCTTGGCCCCCAGCGGCTCCATGGTCAGGTCGAGGAAGACGCGCTTGGCCTGCGTGAGGCTCTTGTCGCGCTTGCCCTCAGGGCTATAGCCTTCGACCGCTTCGAGGCGGTAGACGTTGAGCGCTTCTTTCAGGTCCGCGATCTTGATCGGCGAGGTGCTGTTGAGGTCGACGGTGACGACCGTGCCTTGGCCGACATCGGTGGGCTTACTCAGGACCGTGAACGGATCCTTGGCCAGCTTGCCTTCAAGCAAGCGACGTAGCTCGCGGACGAAGGGCGGCGTCCAGGCCTTCTTTGCGTCATGAGCCGCGGCCTGCTCCTTGAGCAGGATTTCGCGCCGCTCGCTATTGAGCTTGATCTTGATCTGGAACTCGCGCTTCACCTCGCCCAGGGTCGTGACCTGAGGCTCCCCGAAGGCATCTTTGAACTTCTTGTCGCCCTGCAGCAGTTTGACCATGCCCTCCTGTTCCATCTCCTGGTTGAGCACGACGCGCACTGCGGCACCGCCGGTGAAGTCGAGGCCATACTTCGTCGCATTGTCGGTGCTGATGAAGATGAAGAGGCCGGCGGCGACGAGGAGCAGGCTCAGTGTCGTCGTCAACTTGCGGACGCTGAGGAAACGGAAGTTTGGCTTCTTGAAGAGCTGACTCATGTTCAGCCCTGTGACCCCGCGGGCGAGGGCGAAGTGGAAGAAGAGCTTCGATCCGTAGAGCGCGCTGAATACCGAGGTCAGGATGCCGATCATCAGGGTGACGGCGAAGCCCTTGATCGGGCCCTGGCCCACCCAGTAGAGGATGGCACCGGTCAGGAAGGTGGTGATGTTGGCGTCGAGAATGGTCGACATGGCCTTTTCAAAGCCCGCCTCGACAGCCTTCTTCAGGTCGTTGCCTATGTCGAGTTCTTCGCGAATACGCTCGAAGATCAGGATGTTGGCGTCGACGGCCATGCCGACGGTCAGGACGATGCCGGCGAGGCCAGGCAGGGTCAGGGTCGCCCGGACGAAGGACATGATGCCCAGCACGAAGGCGACGTTGATGACGAGTGCGAGCACCGCAATGCTGCCGGCCAAGCGGTAGTAGCCGAGCATGAAGACGATGATCATCAGGCCGCCGAGGAAGATGGAGAATTCTCCCTGCTCGATCGCTACCTGACCCAGGCTGGCACCGATGGTCGTCTCGCTGTCTAGCGTCGGGATGATCTCAAGCGAGCCGGTCTTCAGCACCTTGATGAGGTTGTTGACCTCGCTGCTCTTGCCGATGCCGCTGATCATGCCGCGGCCATCTGGGATGGCGCTGATGAAGGTCGGGGCCAGCCGCACTTCGCCGTTCAGGATGATGGCCGAGCACATCTTGATGTTGCGCTCCGACCAGGCCCCGTAGTCGCTGACCTTGGCGGCCTTGATCCGGTAGCCGAGTGCCGGCTTGGCTTCCCTATCCTGAGTTTCACGCAGGTCGCCGGCGACGAGGTCTTCACCCTTGAAGGCAAGCTCGTGCATGTTGACGGGCATGAAGTGGAGGTAGGACTCCCGGTGCGTCTCGTAGTTCCAGCGACGAATGGCGCTGAGCGTCGGGTCGGCTTGGCGCTCTTCGGGGGTCGCCTTGCTCCAGCGCTCCTTGGTCTCCTCGTCGAGCTGCTCCCAGGCCTTGGTCTCCTCGCGGTACATCGGATACCAGGCGAGGAGCTTGCTGATGGGGCCGTCGGTGTTGAACTTGCGGATGGCCTGCGGGTTCTTCTCGACCAGACTCTTGTTCTCCGGCTTGTCGAGCCATTCCTTGAGCCGGTCCTTCTCGGCCTGCATGTCGGGGAAGGGCTTCTCGGGGAGCTCGTGGCCGGGATAGCCCTCGTAGCTGGAGTAGGCCACCATCCGCATTTCGAGGCTGCCGAGCTGCTCGATGCGGCGCTTGACGCTCTCAACGTTGGCGTTTTCGCCCGGGAGCTCGATCAGGATACGGTCGGAGCCCGCAAGCGTGATCGTTGCCTCCAGGATGCCCTGGGGGTCGATGCGGTTGGCGAGGATGCCGAGCGTTTCCTCCATGACCTTGTCGTTGGACTCGGTCTTCGAGATCACGCCGTCGCGCTTGGCCTGTTCCAGGTCGACGCGGTAGATGAGGCGGCTGCCGCCTTGGAGGTCGAGGCCGAGCCGGAATCCGTTGGCCACGAAGGACGCGATGCCCAGACCGAGCAGGATCAGGATCAGAGCGAGGCGACGAGATGAATGCTCAACCATCGTGGTATGGGGGGGAGGTTGGGGAGCTGGGAAAAGCTGGTTGGTTAGTCGCCTGAACGGCTATGGCCGTACAAGCGGCGGGACCCCGCAACAGTCACTGCTACGAGGTCACGTTCTTGCTCCCGTTGGCATGCTGCCGAAGGGAGCTTGGGATGCAGGATAGGGGTGGCGATCACTCGCCAGAGACCGGGGTCTCGCTCGTCGCTGCGCTCGTCGTCGCCTTGCGGCGCTTCGAGCTGCCCTTGCCGAAGGCCTGCTTGACGCGCGTAGCCTTGCCGACGCGCTGGCGCAGGTAGTAGAGCTTGCCCCGGCGGACCTTGCCCATCCGGGTGACTTCGATGCCCTCGACCTTGGGGGAATGCAGCGGGAAGGTCCGTTCGACGCCCTCACCGGCGACGATGCGACGCACCTTCATGGTCTTCCGGACGCCACCGCCCTTCATCGCGATGACCGTGCCCTGGAAGATCTGAATACGTGACTTTTGACCTTCGCGAATCCGGTAGCTGACGCGGACCGTGTCGCCGATGGAAAACTCGGGCAACTCACTCTTCATGTGCTCGAGTTCGAGCTTGCGGATGACGTCCATGATTCTCCTCACCTCCCTGCGCCTGTCTGTCTCCTGACAGCGCGCAGTCTGGCTCATCGTTATTCCTGTTTGCCCGTGGGCAACCTCATGCCCGTAGGCGAATTCTCGCTGTCTTTGCTTCCGATCTCTGCTCTGAACTCAGAGAGGAGCTGGCTCCTCAGTGATGTCAGCCGTTCCGCCTGCTGCCGCCGCCACGCGGCCACTGCTCCGTGATGGCCGGAGAGCAATTCCTCTGGCACATCCATACCACGGAAGCTCCTCGGCCGCGTGTAGTGCGGATGGTCCAGGAGCTGGTCCTGAGCGAAGGAGTCGAACATAGCCGACTCGTCATCCCCGAGCACACCTGGTAGTAGCCGCACTGACGCTTCGATCATTGCGAGCACCGGGATCTCTCCCCCTGACAGCACGAAGTCTCCGAGGGATAGCTCCTCCCAGTCCATGCCCAGGCGGATTCGTTCGTCGAAGCCTTCATATCGGCCGCAGAGAAAGAGGACTTGGGGACGCTCCGTCAGACGGACGGCGCATCCGTGATCGAAGGGCCGACCGCGTGGGGTCAGGAGCACTTTGTGGTGGGCACCGAAGCGGTGCTCCACGTCCTCAACAGCATCAAAGATCGGCTTCGGCTTGAGCACCATGCCGGGGCCACCCCCGAACGGACGTGCATCCACGGTCCCTTTGCGATCTCCCGCGTAATCACGGAAGTCCATCAAATGGAAGCGGACACGCCCTATCCTCTGTGCGATTCCGAGGATGCTCGCGTCCAGATAGGGCCGGATGGCCTCTGGAAAGAGCGTCAGAATCGTGCAGAGCATGACAGTCGCCGAAGAGAAAGGGCGGCTACCCTAAGGATCGTCCAGGATAGGGTCAAGGGCGCAGAAGCTCTTGAGAGCCAGGAGGAAAGCGATGTTCACAGGTCTCGTCGAGGGACTGGGTCAGGTGGTTTCGGTGCGTAGGGATGGGCAGGGCATGGAGCTCAGCGTCGACCTACGTGAGCTCGATGGAGGGGTGGCGATCGGCGATTCCGTCAGCCTCTCCGGCTGCTGCTCGACCGTCACCCGGATCTCGGGGCCACGGGCGGACTTTCACCTGAGCAAAGAGAGCCTTGCGCGTACTTGGTTTGGCCGCCTCGGAAGCGGCAGCAAGTTGAATCTGGAGCGGGCCTTGCTCCCGACCAGTCGCCTAGGGGGGCACTTCGTCCAGGGCCACGTCGATGCTGTCGGCACGATTGAGAAGATCGATCGACGCCGCGATGGCTGGGACTTGGAGGTGGCGCTGCCCCAGGGCTTTGAGCGCTGGTGTGTCGAGAAGGGCTCGATCGCTCTAGACGGTATCAGTCTGACCATCGCCGAACTCCGGGGGCGAAGGATCAGGCTTGCGCTGATACCGCATTCTGTCGAAGTCACGACCCTGCATGCGGCGCGCGTCGGAGACCCCCTGCATCTCGAGGCCGATGTGCTGGCCAAATATGTCGAGCGAATGCTGGGGCTGCGTGAGGACGGCGGTCTGCTTGGCCGGCCTCACTAATGGCCAGCTTCTCTAGTTGAACGAGCCGGCGAAGAGCGAGAAGAAGGTGGAGATCGGGGCCGCTTCGCGGGCGTCTTCGATGCCGCGCATGACCTGACGCACGACCTTTTCGAGGTCGTTGATCAGGCGGTCGTCCCGGAGCAGGCGGCCGAGGGTGCCGCGGCCTTCGCGCAGATCCCGGGTCAGGGTGGAGATGTTGGTGATGATCGAGTCGATGCCGCCGCGCAGCTTCTGGTCATGGAGCAGGGCGGGCAGCACGCCCTTGCCGCTATTCAGGGCGCCGCTCGCGTTGCTGATGTTTTGGACGATCCCTTCGAGTTCACGGGCGATATCTGGGTCGCCGATGATCTTGCCGAGTGCGCCTTCGCCACTGCGGACCTTTTCGATGACCGCCCGGAGGTCGCCGATGCTTGAGCGTAGGTCGTCGGCCATCGACTTGTCGTTGATCAAGCGCGCCACCGTGCCGTCGCCCTCATTCGCCTTGCGAGAGATGTCACGCAGAGATTCGAAGGTGGATTCTGCGTCGCGGTAGAGCTTGTCGTTACTGAGCAGCTGGCCGACCGTGCCGCGGCCTTCGCGTGCTTCGCGCAGCACCGTGCGGAGGTCCTCGACGAAGCCCAAGGCCTCGTCGTGCAGGGTCGTTTCGGTGAAGAGTTTGCCGATGCTTCCCTTGCCGGAGCGAGTGTCCTGGACCAGGGTCGCGAGCCCGGAGAGCAGCGACTGCAGGCTCTCTTGGTTGTTCTCGCCAGCGAACATCTCCCCCAGGGCTTCCAGTGGCCCGAGCGGCGCTTTGCCAATCACTCGCTCACGCGTCGGGTCGAAGACGCCCTGATCGGTCGAGCCCGGGTCGATGACGATCATTTTGCCGCCGAGCAAAGAGCTGTCGGTGATCTTGATCGTGTGGTCCTTCCATAGGGTCAGGCCCTGCTCGAGCACGAGCACGACCTTGATACGGTTGGCTCCCGGGCCTGGCTCATATTCCACGGCCTTGACGCTGCCAAAGCGGGTGCCCAGGACGAAGACCGGGTCGCCGACGCTCAGGTTCTGCGCTCGTGGGAAGCGCACATCGAGTTCGGGTCGCGGCGTTAGGCTGAAATTGGATAAGAGCGCGGTCGCGAGCAGGAGTAGCACCAGGCCGCCAAAGAATACGAGGCCGAGGATGGCGTCTTGCTTGAATCGAATCACGGCGGAGCCTCCTAATCGACGCTTGCGGCCAGGAACTGCCGCGCCATCGGGTGTTCGGAATGACGCATCTCCGAGATCGTGCCCTGGGTCGTGACCTGGCCACGCTCGATCAGCGCAATGCGGTCGCCGACGGTCATGGCACAGGCACGACGATGGGTTACGACGACGCTGGTTACTCCGAGCTTTTGCTGCACGGAGAGGATGATGCGGTTGACGGTGTCGCTCATGACTGGGTCGAGGCCGGCGTTGGGCTCGTCGTAGAGAATGATGCGAGGGTCGGTTACTAGTGCACGCGCGAGGCCGGCGCGCTTTTTCATGCCGCCGGAGATTCCTCCCGGCAGCTGCTCCGCGGCGTGCTCCATCTCGACCATCTGCAGGGCGTCCATGACTCGGCCGCGGATCTCATGGGGCGTGAGCTTGGTGTTTTCCTTGAGCGGCAGGGCCACGTTATCGAAGACCGTCATCCAGTTGATGAGGGCGCCGCTCTGGAACAGATAACCTATGCGCTTGCGGAGCGTCATGAGGCCCATTCGGTCGAGCTTGGGCACTTCGGTGCCGTCGACGATGACGCTGCCGCTGTCGGGCTGGAGCACGCCGATCATGTGTTTGAGGGTGACGGACTTGCCGCCACCCGAGCCCCCCATGATGACGAAGGTCTCGCCGGCACGCACTTCGAAGCTCATGCCGCGTAGCACGTCCCGGTCGCCGAGGCGTTTCCAGACGTTTTGGAGCCGGATAATCGGCGGCGGAGATGGGCTCATCGCTGTCTCAGGGTGGGGGCGAGTATTACGGTCTGGGCAAGCATTACGGCCTTGGCAAGCATTACGGTCCTGGCAAGCATTACTGCCCCAGCAGGTAGTAGAAGAACCAGGTGATGACGTAGCCGAGGATAATGATCAGCAGGATGGAGTTTTTGACCGCCTGCTGCACCGCACGCCCGACGCCGAGGGCGCCATCACTCGCACGCAGCCCGGCTGCACAGCCGATGACCGCGATGGTGAGGCCGAAGACCCAGGCCTTGAATAGCCCGACATAGACATCCTTGGGGATGCCGCCATCGAGCGAGGTCAGCGACTCGGTTACTAGGTTCGTATAGAAGGGGAGACTCACGCCCAGGTGCATCTGGGCCACGAGGCCGCCACCGAAGATGCCGATAATGTCCGAGAAGAGGGTCAATAGCGGACACATTACGGACAGGGCGAGGGTGCGCGGCATCACCAGGAAGCGCACTGGGTCGATCGACATGACCTCAAGCGCGGTGATCTCTTCGCTGACGTTCATCGTCCCGAGCTCGGCGGCCATCTTGGAGCCCACCGTCGCTGCCAGGATTGTCCCGGTGATAAAGGGGCCCATTTCGCGGCACATCGCCTGGGCGACGATGACGCCGATCATGTTGGCCTGTCCGACCCGGCGCAGTTCGATGCCCGTCTGCAGGGAGAGGATCATCCCGGCGAAGGTCGCGACCACCAGCACGACTGGCAGGGTGCGTACCCCGGTAAAGAACATCTGGTCGAGGATGTCGCGGAAGCGGTGAAACACCGCGAAGCTCTGGCCAAAGGTCCGTAAGAGGAGCTTGACGGTATAGCCAGCGCCGAGCACCGAACTGCTCAGCATTCGCCCGGTGTCCTGCAGTAGTGCCATGCCGCTTTGCTCCTAGTCTTCCCCGCCCCAGCGAATCGGCAGCACCTGGAACAGCCGTAGTGTCTTGGCTCCGTCCTCTGTCTCTTCGTAGTTGAAGAGGAAGGGTACCGAGCACTGGAAGCGACGTCCCGCGAAGTTCCGGCTGGTATAAAGATTGGCGAAGCTGCGGACTTGGCTGTTTCCGAGGGCGTCGCCGCGCTCCTCCGCCAGGACCCAGATCCAGTCGTAGGCCTCCTTGATGCCATACGAGTTCTTCCCTTCGTAGGGCCAGATATCCAGGAGCTGCCATTGCCAGGAGCCGTCGCGCTCTTGCCGTTTGCTGAAGAAGGGCCAGAGACGCAGCCGGCGCCGGCTCCCTTTCTCATAAGCAACCGTTCCGTCTGTTGGCTGCTCCGAAGCGGGCTTTTTGCGGCGACTTTCGATGTCAGAGAAGAAGGGCAGGATCAAGGTCTGATCGTGGCGGCTGGTTTCGTCCTCCCAGGTCTCCACCCAGACGAAGGGGTAGAGCAGGGACCAGAGATCCTTACTCGTGGTCTTGGTGTGCCCGAAGAGCGGGAAGAACCAGTTTTGAAGGATCTGCCGCTTGCTTGTGTCATCCCAGCGATAGCGAAGCAGGGGCCAGGGATAGTCGAGCTGCCAGTATTTGGGGTCGGCACCTTCCTGCACGACTTCGTAACCGTAACGGAAGAGGGGCCAGAGAAAGCTATAGAGCCTGTAGCGCGGACCCAGGGACCAGCCGAATAAGGGCCAGAACATGAACTCACTGGTGACCCCTCCGCCCTTTTCGAACTCATGCGCCCAATGGAAGAAGGGCCAGAGCAGGGAGCGGCTCTCGCGCACCCCTGGACGGATACTCTCCCCGTAAAAGGGGAGGAAGCGCAGCCAGTTATGGCCGCCTTGCTTCCCGTCATTGCCCCAGGAGATCAGGGGCCAGAGGAGCTGGGTGCCACGGGCATCTCCCTTCTTCCACCAAACGTAGAAGGGGAAAAACACCCAACCCCATTCATCGTAGGTCAGGAAGTCTTTGATCGAGCCGTAGATCGGCGCCAGCCCAAGGTAGTTCTCTCCGTCCGAGCTCTGCCCGCCCCAAAAGAGGTAGAGGATATTCCAGTCGATGTCCCAGGCGTCCTCGTGCCCCATTTCGAGGTGTTTGCGGTAGAACCACAGAGGAAACAGAGAGAGCTTGCTCTCCTCGTCGTCGAAGTAGGCGTCTCCGAGTGGGGCGAGGAATTGGTGCTCGATTCGGTTGCGCGCGGGTAGGTGGACTTGGCGCCAGAAGGGCCGCAGGCGGGTATCGTCGCCGCCGCTATTGGGGTTGCGCTCCCAGTGCAGCAAGGGCCAGAGGATGTCGATTTCTTGGGCCCGGCCGTCCGGCCCGACTCGATGCCGGTAGATCGGCGAGAGATTGAACTCGTCTGGCAGGACAGAGCAGCTCGTGAGAAGCAGCAGCAGGCCTACGAGGAGGGCCCCGTGGGTTGTGCGCATTCTTCCGTTGCCATGCTGCCGTCGTAGCTTCAAGTGGGTCCCGCTCCCTTGGATAGAGCGAGGATGCTAGGTGCGGGCTGCCGGTGAGGCAAACTGACGTTCTGAGCCGTGTTTTTCCTCGGGTCGAATCCTTGGCTCCAGGTGGCCGGCTCGGTCGCTCCGCGCAATGATGCGCGCCCATCCTTGGTGCGTGAGCAGGTCCCGCCGCTGGCAGGGGGGAGCACGGAACCGAGCTTTTGGAGATGGAGCCTTTGGAGATATCGAGTATGCGCGCACTTATCCCCCTCTTCTTGCTGCTTCTAGCTGCTTGCGGCTCCACCAAACAGAAAGAAGCCCCTCAGCCGCCTACTTCAGACGGGTTAGCCGTGCCGCAGGAGAAGCAAGCGCTGCTCAACGAGTGGCTTCGCGGTCTTTACCGTGAGCGAATCGAGCTGGTGTCTGACCACCTCAAGATGCGGCTTAGCCACGAGTTGGTCGATCGCTTGACGATCCGAGAGACCCCCCAATACCACAGGCGCACGCGCGAGCAGCAAGGCAACGTGACCCTGCGGCGCTACTCGAATACCCGCGGCGGACTCGACCAACCCCTCGAATTCCGGATCGGTAAGGCGCGTTTCGTCGTCCTCGGCAGCGCAGAGCTCCGCCTGGTTAAGAGTAAGAAGGCCGAGCTTGAGATCTCCCTTCGCGGCAAAGTCGAAGGGCGGCGTGGGGGCATACGCTTTCAGGCTCGGCGCTTCGAGTTTCGCGACGGCTCTTGGGGTTCGGAACAGTGATACGGCTGCCTTCCCTGGGCGCCTGGGCGCTTTTTGCCTTGGGGTTTCTTCTTGGCTGTGCGGGAAGCGGTGGCTCTCGCCCTGGTCCGGCGAGTCCCAAACAGGTGGCGACCCTTGAGAATGTCCGGCCCGAAGACCGGGCCTTGCTGTTATCGGCGCAGACGCTCATCGATACCGGGCGTTTCGTCGAGGCCATCGCTGCTCTTGAATCGCTGGTGCCCGCGAACCCCGAGTGCGCCCGGCTCGTCTTGCTGCTGCGGCGTTCGGTGAGCGAGCTGCCACCGGAGCAGCGCGGCAAGGCGGAAGCGCGGCTGTTTCAGCTCTTCACCCGCTTGGAGCGGGAGCAGCGCCAAGAGGCGCATCGGAGCGCCAATCTCGCCTTCGGCTCAGCACTCTTTGCCCCCCATCCCGACAAAGAACTCGATTGGCTTCGCCTGGCTACGGGGCGCAGCGATCGGCATTACTACGCGCTCACCAAGCTCGCTGAACGGCGTTGGCGGAATGGGGAGCTTAATCGTTCGCGTGGGCTGCTTGAGCGGGCGCTGTCCCTGCAACGCAATCTCGCGGAGGCCTGGTTGATCCTGGCGGCGGTCGAGCAAGACAGCGGCAAGACCAAGAGCGCCGCGCGCTATTACCGCAGCTATCTGGATCTGCGCCCGCTCGACCGAGACGTGACCCTTCGCTACGTGCGGCTCTTGCTGCATGACCTTGAGCGCCCGGCTCAGGCGGAGCCCGTGCTGCTCTCCCTCGAAAAGGCCGACCCCGGCAACCTTGAGGTCGGGCTCGATATCGCAGCGATGCGCTGGCTCGAAGGAGACACCGCGAGTGCTGAGGCCAAATACCGCGAGATGCTTGAGCGGCACCCTGACGATCTGCGCGTCTTGGTCAATCTCGGCAATCTCTACTACGCGGCTCTCGATAAGCCGGCCAAAGCGCTGCAGGTCTATCGCTACCTGTCCAAGCTCCCGACCGAGGCCCGTCTGGCGACGATTGGTGAGCAGCTGCTCTTCGTTCCTGAGCGCATTCGGCGCCTAGAGAAGCAGCTCGGCGACAAAGCTCCAGCTCCGCCCAAGACCTGGCGAGATCTCCTGTGATCGCTCTGCTTCAGCGGGTGACGCGCGGCAGCGTACGCGTGGATGCTCAGTGCGTGGGAAGTATCGAGCGAGGGGCCGTGGTCCTGCTCGGCATCGGCAAAGATGACAATGCGCAGGCGGCGGCGCGCTTGGCGGCGAAGGTCGCGAAGTACCGCTTCTTCCCCAGCGAGGACGGAACCAAGCCGATGCACCAATCCCTGCTCGACCTGGGGCTAGCGGCCCTCGTGGTCTCGCAGTTCACCCTCTGCGCCGATACCCGCAAGGGGTTACGTCCGGGCTTCGATCCCGCGGCCGACCCTTCCTTGGCCGAGCCTCTGTACGAGCTGTTCTGCGAAGAGCTCTCAGCGGCCGGCGTCTGCCAAGTCGAGCGCGGCCGCTTTCGGGCCATGATGCAGGTCGAACTCGTGAATGACGGGCCGGTCACCCTGTGGCTGGAGAGTTAGCCCGCCTGGTGAAAGCTGTTCGGTCGCGCTCTGCCTGAGCGCCCAGCTCAGCAGCGGCAGGCCCTGGCCTTGAGTTCCGCCAGCTGGGCCGGATTCTGGCCAGCGGCTGCGAGTTCGCGGAGCAGGGCTGCGAGGTCGTTCTGGCGCTCGGCGCATCGCAAGGGGCGGCGCAGGATCCAACTGGAACTGGCATCGATCTTGGCCCAGCGCCTCTGGTCTGTGTCCAGCAGGAGGTTGCGTGCGAGCAGGTCTTGGTCGCGGAGCCCACTGTCGAAGAGCGCAGCTAGGAACTCAGCCAGGGAGCCCAGTTCAGCTGCGTCCAGGGGGCCTTGCCTCAGTCGCTGGGCCAGGTCGAGCTGGCCGAAGCCTCGGCTCAGCAGCCGGGCTTCTCGGAGCAGGCCCAGGCAGCGCTGTTCGGAATAGCCTCCGGCCAGGCCTGGCTGAACGCCGCTGGCTGCGAGATGGCGAAGTGCCCGGTCCTCCCGAGCCGCTCGGCTCGGCGCCAGAAAAGTGTTGCGGAAGGCTCCGCGCAGGCGCGCTTTCCAGCTTTCGTAGCGATAGATCTTGAGGAACCAGCGCTGGCCCTCGTGCTCATAGGCGAGGACCTCGCTGCTCCGGGAGTGGACAATCTGCTCGGACTCACAGCCGGCGGGGATTGATAAACTCGTTGTTTGCACTAGCTTAGTGCCCTTCGGCTCAATCCTGTGGCCCCTCCGACAGCCTCCGCCTCTCTCGCTGGTATCCGCGATGAAGACCATCACCAAGAAGGACCTCGTCAACTACATTACAGATGCACTGTCCCGTCTCGACGATCGTGAGACGGGAACCCTGGACGACAACCGTGTTGTGCGACCGCGGGTTACGAAGGTCTTGGTGAAGGACGTCATCCAGTGCTTCCTCGACAAGATCACGGACGAGCTGGCCAAGGGCAACCGTTTGGAGTTCCGCGAGTTTGGCGTCTTTGAGGTCAAGGACCGCGCCGCGCGGCGTGCGCAGAATCCGCAGACCCTGCAGAAGGTCTTTGTCCCGGCGAAGAAAGTCGTCAAGTTCAAGGTGGGCCGCAAGATGCGTGAACTCGTGGAGAGCGAGATCAAGCCGCAGCGTCCTTCGAACGAGCCGGCGGGCCAGGGCAGCGATCCGAACACTCGCGAGGGTGAGTTCGGAGCCTGAGCCTAGGGACTAGCGAGAAAGCTCTTCCACCCCCGCAGTCTGCCTTTGTGGAGAAGGCGACATTGTGGAGAAGGCGACTGCGCGGAACTTGCCACTTTGCAGAGGGTGCTGCCGAGCCCCGGTCCCTGCGGCATGAGTTCGTGGGTGGCCAGTTGAGGGTGTTCCTGCTTGGGACTCTGTTTGCTGCCATCGGGCCGAAATTCGCATAGGGGATGCGCTGCGCTCTCCTACTCTCCTAGTCGGCTGCGAGAATAGTCGCGCGGCAGCAGGACGCCGTCCTTAGTCTGGCCTGGATATAGGAAGTCACGAAGCAGGATCGTCTCGACGGATCGCTGGATTCGCCGAGCATTCTCCGCGCCGATATGGGCGCTTTGTCGCCTGCGGGCTTCTCGTCAGGGCCAACGTCACGGCCAGTACGTATCCTCCTCAACCCTGCCACAGGAACTCCGAAACGATGATCGAGAGCAATGACCTTTTCGCCCGCATGTGGGGCTTGGACGAAGAGCAGGCCATGCTCCGAGAGACGGTCCGAGACTTTGTCGATGAGACCGTCATCCCTCGGCGTGAAGAACTCGATCGCAACGCCAAGTATCCGCATGACCTGCACGACCAACTGGTCGAGATGGGCATTCTCGCGATGGGTCTGCCCGAAGAAGCGGGTGGCATGGACATGGGCGCGGTCGAGCAGTCTGTCGTCTACGAAGAGCTTGCTCGCGGCTGCACCGGCCTCGCCACCGGCGTGGGCGCCAACTCGCTCGGCGCCGATCCGATCATCCTCTTTGGCACGCCCGAGCAGAAGGTCGAGTACCTGACCAAGGTGGGCGAAGGCGCCATCGCTGCCTACGCATTGACCGAGCCCAACGCGGGATCCGACGCCGGCGGTATCGGCACCATTGCCGAGCTGCAGCTCGACGGCGAGACCTATAAGCTCCGCGGGCAGAAGACCTATATCACCAATGCCGGCATCGCCTCGATCTACACGATCTTCGCCTTGACCGATCCCAAGCGCGGCGCCCGTGGCGTCAGCTGCTTCATCGCCGAGATCGATCCGGAGAATCCTCCGGCAGGCATCGAGTTCCCGGCCAAGTTCGACAAGATGGGCATCAATGCCTCGGAGACGCGCGAGATCATCTTCGATGGTTTTGAGGTCAAGAAGGCGAACATCGTTGGCGGCAAGCCCGGACGTGGCTTCTTGCAGGCCATGGGATGCTTTGACGTGTCGCGGCCGATGATCGGCACCATGGGCGTGGGGCTGGCGCAGTCGGCCTTTGACGCTGCCCTGCTCTATGGGCATCAGCGTGTGCAGTTCGGCAAGCCGATCATCCACTTCAGTGGGCTCCGCCAGATCTTCGTCGACATGTGGCTCCAGATTGCCGGCGCTCGGGCGATGGTGCTCGGTGGTGCGCGCAAGGTGCACCGGCGCTTCCACGATGGCATCAAGGGAGACGTCACGGCCTGGAGCGCGATGGCGAAGATCATGGGCAGCGAGGCCGGGCGCGTGTCCTACGACGCGATGCAGGCGACCGGTGGCTACGGCTACATGAACGAGACGCCCTTCCCCAAGATGATGCGCGACCACAAGATCCTCGAGATCTTCGAAGGGACCAACCAGATTCAGCGCGAGCAGAGCGGCCGGCAGCTGATCCAGACCTACCAAAAGCACGGCAGTGCTTGCCCGGCCGAAGCCGAGGAGAGCCTGGCGAAGGGCGAGAGCTGCGGCGGCAACTTCGCTAAGCAAGCATGGAGCATCCTCGATCGGACCATGGCCCAGGTGCTCGGTGATGGGCAGGGGGAGGATGCTCTTGGCGACCGCCAGGAGGTGCACTGGATTCTCGGCGAGATGGCCATGTATGCCGAGTCCTCGCGCTTCCTCAGCGAAGGCTGCGCCCAGGCGGGACAGCCCGCCGGGCATTGGGTGCATGACCTCGGCCAGGCCTATGCCCGCGAATCGCTGCTGCGCGTGGTCGAGCGCAGTGAGTTCTTGCTGCGTGGTTTGCATCCGAAGCTGCACCAGCCGCTGGCGGGGCTCCTGGATGAGGCTCGCTGCGCCGGGAACGGGCTCTTCGCGCATCGGGATGCCCTGAGCAAGGCGATCCTGGAGCACGAGGCGAGCTGAGTCTGGGGTGGGGCTGGCGCCGTTCCTGGCGCCAGTGCCCCCTTACGCTTCCCCCCTTAGCGCCTCCCCCCTTCAGCGCCTCCCCCTTAGTGCCTCCTCAAAGCACCCACGCCAAGATAAAGGCGATCAGGGTGAGGAAGGCCAGGCCGGCGAGGATGCTCTGGCGGCGCCGCGAGCGGGTCGCCTGCACAAAGTCCTCGTAGCTGTCGGGGATGTCCACCGACTGGTACTCGATCTCTTCGCTGCTCTTCCAGCCGGTGTTCTCATCGCTCCCGCATTCGGGGCAGGCTAGTCGGCCCTTGGGAACGAAGGCGCCGCAGTTGGGGCAGTCCATGCTGTGTTTCCTCGCTGCTGCTTGCGCCAATCGTTCTGGACCAAGGCTTCCCTGTTAGAGCCGCGCAGAGGCCGGACGCGCTCAGACCGCCGCCAGCCCGCGTTCGACGTCGGCCATCAGGTCCTCGATGTCTTCTACGCCGACAGACAAGCGGATCAGCCCATCACGGAGGCCGGCCGCCTCGCGCTCTTCCTTCGGGATCGCGCCGTGGGTCATCGAAACCGGGTGATCGACGAGGCTCTCGACGCCGCCCAGCGACTCGGCCAGGGCGAAGAGTTCGGTCTTCATCGCAAAGCTCTTCCCGGCCTCATAGCCCCCGACTAGCTCAAGCGAGATCATGCCGCCGAAGCGCCGCATTTGCTTCTTGGCCAGCTCATGCTGGGGGTGCGAGGGCAGGCCGGGGTAGTAGACCCGCTCGACCTTGGGATGCTGCTCAAGGAAGCTGGCGATCTTCTCGGCGTTGTCGCAATGCCTGTCCATGCGCAGGTGCAGGGTCTTGGTCCCACGCAGCACGAGGAAGCAGTCCTGGGGCCCGGGCGTCGCGCCGACGGTGTTCTGGAAGTGCCCCAGTTCTTTGGCTAGCTCGCTGTCGTTGGTCACCGCCGTGCCGCCGACCACGTCACTGTGCCCGCCGAGATACTTGGTGGTTGAGTGCACGACGATGTCGGCGCCCAGGGCCAGAGGGTTCTGCAGATACGGCGTGGCGAAGGTGTTGTCGACGACGACGAGGCAGTCGCCCTTGTCGCGGGCCAGCCTGCTGAGCTGCTCGATATCCGACAGGCGCAGCAGCGGATTGGTCGGGGTTTCGAGGTGGAGCATGCGGGTGTTCGGCTTCCAAGCGGCCTCGACCTTCGCCGGGTCGCTGGTGTCGACGAAGTCGAACTCGACCCCGAACTTGGCATAGAGCGTCTGGAAAAGCCGGTAGCTGCCGCCGTAGAGGTCGTTGCCGGCAATCACGTGATCGCCCTGCTGCAGCAGGTTGGCGACGCAGTTGATCGCGCCCATGCCGGAGGAGAAGCAGAGCCCGTGCCGAGCGCCCTCAAGTGCCGCCAGGTTGTCCTCAAGCGCAACCCGCGTCGGGTTGATCGTGCGGGAGTAGTCAAAGCCCTTGGTCTTGGCCGGCTCTTCCTGGACGTAGGTGCTCGTCTGGTAGATCGGCGTCATGATCGCGCCGGTCGTGGGGTCGGGCTCTTGCCCCGCATGTACGGCTCGGGTGCCAAAGCCTGCGTTCTTGTGCTCGCTCAAGGTCGTCTCCTCTCGAATCTGATCCAGAGGATTCTGCGCAAGCGCCCCGCTCAGTGCGAGCGCAGCTCCCAGCGAATGCCGGGGATCTCGCTGTGCCCCTTCTCAGCTCCGGCCCGCGATCAGGTCCAAGAGGCGCCTTTCGGTGTCTTCGGCGTCGGCTGCGATGTCCTTGACACTGGGGATGCTGGCGCGGAGCCGGGCGAGCAGGCCTTCCTCGTCCAACAGGCGCTGGAGTTGTTTTCGGAGATCTTGGGCGTCGCCGATGCGGAACTGCAGGCCGCCCTTTTCGTGCTCCACGAGTTCGGCCATGCCGCCCTGGTCGCCGGTGAGGACTGGTACGCCGGCCATGAAGGACTCGTGGATGGTCAGTGGCGAGTTCTCAAACCAGAGCGAGGGGACCACGAGCACGTCGAAGCGGCTCAGGATCTCGCCGATGCGCCGGTTGTCGTAGCGGCCGAAGAAGCGGATGCCTTCGTGGAGTGGCGGCGCCTGCACCTTGGCCGCGTATTTGGGGAAGCTCCCGAGATCGCCATGCACCTCGAGCCGAACTTGGTCCGGGGAGAATCCTCTGCAGGCATCGACCAGGACGTCGACGCCCTTTTGTTCGGCAATCGAGCCAATGAAGCCGACGACGAGGGGGGGCTCGGTATGGCTACGCGGACTACAGTTGGCGAAGGGGCTGTGGTCGAAGCCGTAGTCCGAGTACTCAATGCGATCGGCTGCAATCATCCCGTGCTTGATGAACTGCTCGCGCAGGAAGCGCGAAGGCGCGATGAACTGGTCGACATGCCCCAGGGCTTCGATGTGCTCGTTCCAGCGCCGGGCGACGGCGCGGCGCTCGCCTTCCAGCCAGAAGCGGCGGCGGCGTTTGTCGAGAAAGCGGCGCAATGAGTACTTGGGCTTGGGCTTTTTCGGGTCGAGGGCCAGGAGCTTGGCCAGCCAGCTTTCGCGCTTTGGCGCCGGCCATTGGATGTTGCACTTCGCGCATTCCTCGAAGTCCGGACCGGCGCAGAGCGAGAAGTCCGGTTTGACCAGCCAGCTGCGCACGCAGAGCAGGAAATACTCGGCGAGGGTGAAGAGGATGGGGATCCCGCGCGACTTCAAGATCGGCAGATAGCCGATGCTGTGGGTGTGCAGGTGCTGGATGTGGGCGACGTCGGGCTGGAACTCATCGAGGATGCTCTCGAGATGGCGCTCCATCTCGGGGATCACGTAGATCGAGCGGTAGTCCTCGAACTGGTAGTTGTGCACGGCGGCGTAGATCGGAAGCCCGTCGAACTCCTCACGCTCCATCTCGAACTGCGCCCGCGAGGCATCGCGGTGGGCGGCGAAGACCCGCAGCTCGTGCCCGCGCTGCTGCAGGGCCTTGGCGAGCTTGTAGGTATAGACCTCGGTCCCCGTGCTATGGCGCGGCAGGAACTGGTGCACGATGACGAGGATCTTCATGGCAGGGTCTTTATCGAGCGGTGGGGCTCAGTTCTCCAGCGAGAACGAGTTCGTAGACCCGATCGGTGTCTGCGGCCATCTCGGCGACGTCGCGCACCAGCGGGCCTTTGCGGCTCATTTGCTCGCGTAGCTCGGCGTCGTCGAGGAGACGCTGCAGGACCTGGGCGAGGGCGCCGGGGTCGAAGGGCGAGTAGCCCAGGGCCAGGCCCTTCTGCACCGCCTCGCTGAGGCCGCCCAGATTGCTGACGACGACGGGGATTCCGGCCAGAGCCGCCTCCCTGGCGACCAGGCCGAAGGGCTCCCACCAGATGCTCGGCACGACCAGGCAGTCGAGGCCCCGGAGTATCTCAGGGAGCTGGGCGCTCTCGAAGCGGCCGCGCAGCTCGACGCCGGGTCGCCGCTGCAGCTCGGCATAGAGCTCCCGGATCTGTGGATCTCTGGTATCGCCCTCGCCGTGGACCTGCAGCTGGATCCCCTGCCCGGCAAGAGCGGCGTGTGCGATCAATAGCTGCTGCAGCCCCTTGCTCGGAACCATGCGGCCAATGAAGCCCAGTCGCCGAATCGGAGCCTTGCCGCGGGCTTTGGCGCGAAGCTCCTTGCTGCGCAGGCCATGGGCGATGGCGTGGCCGCGTTTGGGGTCCAGGCCCCAGTCGACGAAGCGATCGAGAACGAAGCGCGAGGGGGCGATCCAGGCATCGCAGAGCCTGAGCTGCGAGCGCATGTACTTCTCCCACCAAGCGAGCTTCCTCCTCGTCCGCTGCCTGGCGCCTAGGCGCTTCGGCAAAAGCCCGAACAGCCCCTTGCCAGGGAGCACGTGCGGCCAGAGTTCTTGTAGGCAGTCGACGCAGCGTTCCCGGTCCAGTTCTTCGCAGATTTCGGCGCTGTGGGGGTGGAAGCGATCTCCGCGCGGACACTGGGTCCAGTAGTCGTGCAGGGTCATCACCAGCGGCAGGCCCAGGCGCTTCGGCACGCTCAGCAGCGAGCTCGCCAGGCAGGTGAGATGGTGGAAGTGCAGCAGCTCGACCCGCTCGCGCTCCAGCCAAGCCCGAAAGCTCGCGTCCATCCTCGGACTGACGAAGAGCCGCTCGAAGCTGCGTAGGTCGTGAAAGTCATAGGCCATGCGGGCGACACGCAGGCCGTCCACCAGCCCCTCTTCGATCGAAAACGGCGCCCGGCCACTGCCTGCAGCCCGCACGAAGACCAGCGGCTCGTGCCCACGCTCCCGCTGCGCCAGCGCCAGGTCCCGCAGATGCAGGGAAGAGCCGGCAGCGGCCTCGGGCAGAAACTCGTGGATAACGTGGGCAATGCGCATGACAGGGCACGCGAGTCTGGAGAGACCGCGGGAGCAGCGCACGTCAGCGATGCAAAAAACTCCGCAACTGGCTCTGCGGAGCTTCGGGCTGCTCACTGGCCCGCGGGCCTTGCTGACCCGGACCGTTCCTGGGCCGAGCGTCTACGCCGCAGCTTCGGGCATGGATGCCTTGATCTGTCCCTGACGCAAGGGCCGCCGCCGCACCAGGCCGTCCCCGAAGACAAAGCTCGTCGTCCAGAGGATCCTCGCCCAGCTCGGCCTAGCCCAAGTTGAACACTTGGAGCGAATCCGAGGCGATTTTCGGGGTCCCGTTTCTCGTAGAAGGCCGCCATTCGTCGATTGGCGGCCTTCTACGTCGCCAGAAGCGATGTAGTGCCAACCTGCCCCATTGCGCCAGCGCACTCTGACATCGAGATTGGCCTCCAGGGTAGGGAGGCCGATGTATCTCCGAC
>PDSF01000008.1 GCA_002748355.1 Planctomycetota bacterium
CGATCCTTCGGGTGCATCGGCGTCATCCAGCGCTCGACGTAGAGGAAGAAAGCGGGGTCGTTCCAGAGTTCGGTCGCGTTCATCAGGTGGGCGGCCAGGGCGTGGGCCACAAAGACCGAACTGGTGCAGCAGCGGCGGTAGATCTCGTCCTTTCGCGCCCGCGCATCCCAGGACGCGGGAACCTTCGACTCGTGGCTGCCCTTGCCGGCCATGCGGAAGACGACGGGGGTCCCGTTCCATCCTCGCGAGTAGGCCGTTTGTAGGTCCTCGCTGAAGAGCCCGGGGGCTTTCTGCATTGCCGGGTCCTTGAGCATCAGGCCGGCGAAGATGATCGGCCACTTGCGACCGTTGCCGTGGCCGCCGTCGGCGCTCCAGCTGTGTCCGGCCTGCTGCAAGCCGAAGAGGTCGATGCCGAGCTGGAGGTAGGGGATCATCAGCGGCCGGAGCTCGGTGCGAGAGTAGTCCTGGAGCAGGATCAGCGCGCCCTCACCCGTGCATAGGGCGATGTCGCGCCCGTAGTCGGGCATGTTTTCGTAAGGATGGAGCGCCCTGCCTACCCAGCCGGCGAGGTGGTCGAGCCAGGGGCGTTCGAACATGCGAGCGAACTTGGCCGGGTGGGTCGAGGAGGGCAGCTTGCGCACGCCGGGAAGTAACTGCCACTGGATGCTGCTGGCCCGGTGCTGGCGTTTGGGGCCTACGTAGGCCGGGCGGAAGCTGTCCGGCGTCGGCGCCTTGGACACACAGCTCAGGATGGCGCAGCTGCGCAGCCAGGATCTGGATGCGCTGCCCTGGTTTATGGGCCGGTAGATGTGCTTTTGGCGAGAGCCGAGCACGCTGATCGAGCTAACGAGGGAGTCGCCGGGCCTCAGCGCGAGGGGGAAGCGCGCGGCCGACTTGGCGTCGTAGCCGTAGATGCGGCTGTCGTAGCCCTGGATCCGTCCCTTGCCACAGGGTGGGTTGCGCATCGAGCCGTGCCGGCCATGGCTCGGGAGCGGGCTGACCCGCTCGACCTTGACCGGGCCCAGCACCCACCAGTCGCCGTTGACGTAGCGGCCGGCCTGCACCGGGTGGGCGAAGTGCCAGGTGATCCCATGCTGGCTCAGCTGCTTGAGCCGAAGTGGAGCCTGAGCCTGGAGCAGAGAGGAGAGGATGAAAAGCAGGGCCAGGTAGGTGGCCCCGGAAAACAGGCTGTGGCGCATTCGGCCTTTGGGCGAGAGTTTCGAGTTTGGAACGCATACGCCAAGTGGGGGCGCCACCGCCTGCTTTATTCTTCATTCTCTGAAATCCAGATAGCCGGGGGCTTGGCTTTCCCAAGGTTCTCTCCGGATTCAGCACGGGAAGAAATCTTCCAAGTCCTTGTGAAATCAGCTGATACCTCGAAGCTGCCCCTGGCTGCGTGCGCAGCTGGAAATTTGCTGGCCGGGAGGGGGCGAAGGAGGTCCCCCTTACCAAAGCCCAGGGCTGGACGCAGGACGGCGACCCTGTGGCAGGGCGGGGAATCTGCTCTGCGGGCGAGCCTCGCCCGGGGAGGATTCTCTTCGGGCTAGGCGCGAACCGAGTAACCCTGGGTCTCAAGGTAGGACTTCGCGCCTTCGATGCAGTCACCTTGGAGCTCGATGAATTCGCCCTGGATGCTGCCGCCACTGCCGCAGCGCTTCTTCAGCGCCTTGCCGAGCTTGGCCAGGTCGCTGGGGCTGAGCACGAAGGGGCCGATGACGGTCACCAGCTTGCCTTTGTTGCGCTTTTCGCAGCGGGCGCGCGGGCGCTGTTGCTCGGGGGGGAGAGACTCGCGGATCTCGGGGCTCTCTGCATTGGAATCGGCTGCTTCGAAGCTCCAGCCCTCTCCACTCGGTCGCCGGCTCTTTGCCATCCTGCTCCTTCCTCGTGTTCTGTCGCAGCGCTTGTTGGGAGATCTTGCCGGGCCCGCGGAGGAGGGACCGTACTCTTTTCGCCAAGAGCTGGTGGATGGCTCCGAGCTTTCCTCAGAGGAGCCTGGTCGATTCGGGGTGCTGGGAGGCCGTAAACTTCGCCCCATGCTCGCCTTCGCTTTCGCCTCTGTCCTGCTCGGGGATACCGGGCACGGCCCCTCCCCCGAGCCCGCGGTGCTGCCGATGCTCCTAATCGGGCTCACGCTTGCGGCTACCTTCGCCGCGATCGCCTTCGATTGGCTGCACAAGGCGGTGGCCTCCTTGCTCGGAGCCGTTATCGCAGTGGTGCTGGCCCTGGCTTTTGGCGTTTTCCAAGAGCATGGCTACGCGGTCGTGCACGAGTTCATCGGCCACGACCTCGCTGTGCTCGGGGTCATCGTTGGCACCAGTATCCTCGTGACCATTGCCAGCGACTCGGGGCTCTTCCACTTCATTGCCGTGCGCCTGGTCAAGCTGACCGGGGGCGAGCCGCGCAAGCTGCTACCGGCGGTGATGTTGGCGACGGTGGCCTTTGTGAGTTTTCTCACCATCGCGCCCGGGGTGCTGATCATGGCTTCCCTGGTGCTGGTGATTTCGAAGGCGCTCGACGACGACCCGGTGCCCTACATCCTCACCGTTGCAATCGGGGCCAACTCCGGGGCGCTGATGACCTTCTCCAGCGGTATTCCGACCTTGATGATCGGAACCTCCGCCAATATCCCCTACTCGCACTTCCTGGTGGTTTCGGCGCCATTGGCCCTGCTCTCGGCCTTTCTTGGCTTCTTGGTGATCAAGCGGCTGTATCGCTCGCGCTTGGTGGCGAAGGGGGATCTCGCGCTGCGGGCGGCCAAGGTCGCGGCCTTCAATGAGTGGGCGCTGGTCAAGGATCGGCGGCTGTTTTGGCGTAGCGCTTTGATTTTGGCGCTGACCATCACGGGCTTTGCCACCGCGCAGCTGGTTGGAGTGGGCCTCGACTTTATCGCCATCTGCGGCGCCCTCGCCGCCCTGCTCTTTAGTGGCTTCTCGGTTGAGGATGCGATCAAAAAGGTCAAGTGGTCGATTATCCTCTTTTTCGTCGCTCTCTTCGTCTTGATTGGCTGCGTGCGGGCAACGGGGCTGCTGGATCTGATGGCGGGTCAGATCTACGGGCTCTCCGGCGGCAATATGCTGCTGGTCTTGGCGATGGTGATTCCCTTCGTCTTTGTTACGGCGGGCATCGTCGACAACATTCCGGTCGCGGCGACGATGATTCCGGTCGTCAAGACCATGATCGGCAAGGGGCTGGTGGCGGAGCCTCTATGGTGGGGGCTGATCGGCGCCTGCAACCTCGGAGGGAACCCGACGCCGGTGGGCTCGATTGCCGCGGTCATCGCCCTACACGCACTGGAGAAGGAGCGAGGTATCAAGGTCGGCTGGGGCGAATATATGAAGGTCGGCGGTCTCGTGACCGGGCTTCAGATCGTCTTGGTTTTCGGCTACATCGCTGTGTTCTACGAGCTGGGGCTCTTCCCGGCGCTGAGGAGCTAATCCGATGGTGGATGTGACCCATGCCAGCGATGGTGATTTTCGGACCAGCATCGCAGCCTTCGAGGCCGTAGTGGCGGCGAAGCTGCCTGAGCTGATCGACGCAGAGCTGCGCCGCATCCTGGTGATGCTGGATGGCTCCAATCAAGACCTGCTCAGCCTCGGGATCGCCAAGGCCCTGGTGCGTACTAAGGGCGAGGAGTTGGTCCTCGCGCACGCTTATGAGGGGGAGAGGCAGGAGGCCAAGGAGCAAGTTCTCGCGGAAAGGGTTGCCGCTTTCGTGGCCGAGGGCATCCCCGCTCGCGCTTTCGAGCGGAGGGCTGCCCCCGACCTGCGTTCACACCAGCAGATCCTCGGGATGGTGGAGGCCGAGCAGCCGCAGTTATTGATCTGCGACGCACCCTACCTCGATGACTTTGACGAGCTGGGATACGACAGCGTTGGTAGCAACTTGGACCTGCTCTTGGCGCGTTCGCCGGTGCCGGTCCTTGTGGTCCGCGATCCGGCCCTGGATCCCGAGGACTGTCTGGAACGTTTGATCGTTCCGGTGACGCCTTGGGATGCGGAGTTGGTGCAGGCTGGCGCCTGGGCGGAGCGGCTCTTGAGCCCAGGCGGCACGGTGCGCTTGCTGCTGATCGTGGACGAGGAGCGGCTGCGCCAAAGTGGTGTGAGCGAACCCTTCACGATCGAGGAAGCCGACGAGGAGATGCTCTCGGGCCTATACCAGCCCAGCTTGGCCGGCCTCGTCGCCGCCATGCAGAAGCGGGCTAGTGATCGGGGGCACCACTGCCGGGTGAGTCTGCGCAGCGGCGATTTGCCCGCGACGATACTGGAGTATGTCGAAGACAGTCCCGGGCTCATCGTTGCTGCGACTCCGCGTGATCCGCAAGCCCCGCTCTATCAGCGCACCCAAGCGCTGGTGCGCGGCTCGCGCTGGCCGGTATTAGTGATCTGAGGTAGAGCTTGGATTTGACCGAGGGGTGCTTGCGAGCATCCTCGCAGCAGAAAGGAACGAGGCGCAATAAGCATGAGCGAATACAAGAAACTGAATCCGGAGGAGTCGCGGGTCATCCTGAGCAAGGGGACCGAAGCTCCGCACACAGGGGAATACACCCAGAACAAGGCGCCGGGTACCTATATCTGTCGGCAGTGCCAAGCGGCTCTCTACGAGAGCGCGGATAAGTTCGAGAGTGGCTGTGGTTGGCCGAGCTTCGATGATGAAATCGAAGGGGCGGTGCGGCGGCTTCCCGATGCCGACGGAATACGGACCGAGATCGTCTGCGCCAACTGTGACGGGCATCTCGGCCACGTGTTCTTGGGAGAGGGATTTACCGACAAGAACACCCGGCATTGCGTCAACTCGATCTCGATGCGCTTCGTGCCGGAGGGGGAAGAGCTGCCGAAGAAGATCGTCAAAGACTGAGGAATGAAAGAGGTCGGCAATAGGGATCGGGGATACCTATTGTCGGCCTCTTTGGCGCTATGGCGCGAGCCAGCGTCGCCTGGCAAGCAGGTATTGCTTGTCAGTTGTGGAACATCATGACGAGACCTTGCTCTAGCCCGTAACTCGAGACCTTCACGGTGTCGGGGTTTCCGGTGATCCAGAAGCGTCGGAGGCCTAGGGTCTTTTGTGCCGCTCCCCGGCCGATGCCACAGGAGAGGCTGCGGGTGGAAACGATGCCGAGCACGTTTGCGTCGGGCTCGATGAAATACACTTGAGCCAAGAAGCGCAGGTCAGCGAGGCTGGGTGAGTTGGGCAGGGGTGCCTTGATCGAAAAGCGATGGCTTGAGTCCGTCAGGCCGGCGAAGCCCCAGACCAAGTCGTTCATTATGTAGCAGCTGGTCGGTGGCATCTTCAAGCTGAGGCCTTGGCTGCCGAGGCAGAAGTAGCTGAGGACCTTCGGCTTATCGTAGGTGCCGGTAAAAGAGAAGCTGCCACCGGGCCGTAGAGCGCTAGCGTTGGCTTCGAGGCGAGCGACGTACTTGTGGGTGTTTGCACAGCCTTTGTAGGAACCGTTGCTGACCGCGAATCCGTTTCCAGCGACCCTTTTATTCATCACGAAGTCGAATGCGTAGCCGCCGATGTGGCTGTACTGGCGAGTTTCGATGACCAGGCTGCGTTGTAATCCTGGCTGGTAGAGGAAGAGGATTGCGGAGTCAAAGGGGAAGCTGATATTGAAGTGCTTCTGCTCATCGGGAGCCTTTCCCGATGGGGGGTAACTGACCTTCTTACGCTTGAAAACGGTCTTGAGGGTTTTCTTGTCGAGGTTCTTGTCCAGGGTCCTACTGGCGGTCATCGAGGTGATCCCGATTGTGGCGAACGCCATGTCGATGCGAACTTCGACAGTCCCTCCCTTCTTGTTGAAATGGTATTTCTGGCCTGAGGGGCGGTAGCGAATGCCACGGATCAGTATCGGCCGCTGCGAGCTGAAGGTCCACGAGTCGTGGATCTGCTGATACCGCATACTCTGCGTCGTGAACGGGATGACATTGTTCGAGTTGACCTGGCCCAGTGCGTAGCTCGGACTGTAGCTCACGGAAGACTGCGCGCTTAGGGCTCCCGCCATGAGGAAAAATGCGCCCAGCACCCAGCTGCCAAAATCGGGGCGTCTGCTCATGAGAGCTCCCTGTTGCGAGACGTAGTAACAAAAGGCTAGGAAGCTAGGGATGGGCCCAGGAGGAAACGATGCGCTAAAGGGCCCAATTGTCACCTTGGGGGAGGGAGCGGGGCGCCTCTTCGGGTCGCCTTGGGCTGCACTTGATCCGGTCGAGCAAGAGTTACGCTACTGGGCAGTGCCTGCTTTTCAGGAGCGCTTGCCCGGAACGAGCGAGGGCTGTCAGCTGGCTTCTGAGTCACTGTCGTAGGCCGGATGGGGCGAGGCCCGCTCAGGAAGGCCGGCCCATAAGGCTGAATCAGTATGGAGGCCGAATCAGTATGGAGGCCGAATCAGTATGGAGGCCGAATCAGTATGGACTGTCTAGCATTTGCCAGAGGCCTTCCTCGACGTCGGGCTTCACCATGTTCATGAGACGGTCCAGCTTCGGTCCACCATCCAGGATCTGGGCGGCGATTTCGGGAAGATCGTCTTCGCTGACCTTGCTATAGAAAATGCGGTCTGGCCAAATCGATAGGTTGACGCGAAACCTGCAGGCGCCGAAGCAGGGATATTTGCGGATTCGCACCCTTTCCTCATGCGGGTCTTTTTCGTGCAGTAGGTTGCGCAGCTTTTCAAAGAGCTCGACGGAGCCGCTCTCACTACAGTCGCCGCCTTCGCAGACGTAGATCAGTTTGCTGTCGGACATCGATGCTCTCTCGGGGGAAGGGGGCAGAGTATTGGGGGGCAGAGTTTACTGTACGGCGAGGAAGCTAAGCCAGGCGAGGCGCGCTTTGCTGTCGCGCCGCCAGCGCTTAATGGAACTTGATGTACTCGAAGTCCAGCGGTGTGTCGTTGGCGCCTTTGCCGGAGGCGGGCGGGGCGATCCAGTTCGCGAACTTTCCGGGTTCGAGAACCTGGACCATGCAGCTCTTGACGTACTCGCGGTCTTCTGCCGTTGGTAGCCACTCGTCGCGCTTGCTCTCAAACTCCTGGCGCGAGATCAGTTCGCCTGCGGGTGTAAAGCAATGCTCGGAGTAGACACCTTGCTTGCGGTTGAAACGCTTGCTCGGCAGCGTTACCCGCGCCTCGGTCCCGAGATCTTCCAGGTCGCGATTCCAGCGCTGGACGATGCGGGTGCAGTCGGCGTGGTAGGCGTCGAGTAAGAGCGCATTCATGGCCCGGCGGAGAGGAACCTCGCGGCTGACGAGATGATCGCCCTCGGGGACCTCCATTTTGTAGGCAAGGTTAAGGGCTTTGGGATCCTTGTAGATACCGTCGCCTTCGCGATAACGACCCTTGAGGCCCATGGCGAAGGACTCGGCGGCGTTGGTCGAGTCCTCGCCACCGAAGAGATCCATCGAGGCGCTCGCCCAGAAGTTGATGTATTTCTGCGCGATGTCGAAGGGGATGGCCCCTTCCTTTTTGGCGTCTTTGTCCTCGATGAGATACTCGGCTGCGCGCCGGAGGATCCTCCCCACGCCGTTTTCGCCGGTCTGCATGTGGTAGGCCTCTTCGGTCAGCATGAACTGGGTAGACAGAGCCAGGGGGTTGAAACCGGACTCGGCCAATGAGGCCAGCTGATACTTGCCGTCACGATCGGTAAAGGTCGTGAAGCAGAAGAAGTCGACCCAGGACTCGATCGGCTGATTGAAGGCCTCGAGGATGCGGGGGCTATCCGGATCGCCGGAGCGGCGCTCAAGCAGGGCGTCGGCTTCGTCGCGGCCGTCGGCGCCAAAGTAGCTGTGCAGCAGGTAGACCATGGCCCAGAGGTGGCGGCCTTCCTCGACGTTGACCTGGAAGAGGCTGCGCATGTCGTAGAGCGACGGCGCCGTGTGTCCGAGCAAACGCTGCTGCTCGACCGAGGCCGGTTCGGTGTCGGCCTGGGTGACGATGAGGCGGCGCAGGCGATTACGCATTTCGCCGGGCACCTCGTTCCACACCGGGTTACCGATGTGATCGCCAAAGTGGATCTTGCGCTCGGGGTCGCCCTCGGCCAGGAAGATACCCCAGCGATAATCGGGCATCTTGACGTAGTCAAAGTGGGCCCAGCCACCCTTACCGACCCCGACTGCGGTGCGCAGATACACTTGGTCTTCGTTGAAGTCCGAGGGCCCCATGTCCTTCCACCACTCGAGATAGGCGGGCAGCCATTTTTCGAGGGCGCGCAAGAGGCGCTTGTTGTCGCGGAGACCGACGTTGTTCGGGATCTTGGCTTCGAGGTCGACGTTGCTCATGTTCTTCTCCAGTCGAAGCTGGCTGCTTCGGGCTGTCCGTAGCGGACCAGGGCACCCGTTTCGCCAACGGCGTTCGGACGGGTGAAGATCCAGTTCTGCCAAGCGCTGAGGCGCCCGAAGATCTTGGAGTCGCAGGTCTCGGCACCACCGAAGCGGAGCGAGGCTTCCATGCCGGTTAGGGCATCGGGCGAGAGGGTGGCGCGCTCTTCGATCGCAATGCGGAGATCATCGTCCCAGTCGAGGTCCTCGACGAGGAAGGTCACCAGTCCGAGCTCATTGGCCGCTTCGCCGTCGCAATGCGGCTGCTCCTTCTGCAGGCGCTGGGCCGTGTCTGGATCGGCGAGGAAGCGACTCTGCAGGCGGGTGAGGCCATTGGTCATGGGCAGGGCGCCGTCGCTGAGTGGGCCGATGGCGAGATGCGCCGGGTGATCCGGGTCGTCCATCATGTAGATGCGGTCGCAGCCGAGGGCCAGCTCATACAAGACGCCGGCGAAGGCGCTGTCTGGCTCGATCAGGGCAAAGAGGCTGCGGGCGCTGAGCTCAAAGCGGCGACAGACGCGCGCCATGTTGAGGAGGATCTCGTTGATGAGCCAGTGCTCGCGGGCCGCGAGGAGTTTCCTCTCGATGTCGAGGATGGCCTCTCGGTCACCTTTTGCGCGTAGGAGCAAAAGGCCGATCTCGGGGTATTCGAAACGCAGGTGGCAAAGCAGGTCGTCGAGCTCGCGGAAGGCGCGAATGGCCCAGGCGTCGGCGCCCTTGCCCAGGTATTCCTCGCCAGTCTCGGGCTGGGCCTCGTCCGGGCCGTGGATGCTGAGCTCGGCCAGGCGACGGGCAGGGTCGATGCTGCAGCGCAGGTATTGATAGGTGAAGCCGTTCTCGTCGCGCTCGAAGTCCAGGGGAGGCAGGGGCAGGCCCTTCTCGCCGCGCGGGCTGCCGGCGGCGACTTTGTGATCCAGGATCTGGTCCATCGCCGCGCGGAACTTGGAGGTCTTGTAGCTGCCGTCGACGAGCTTCCACTGCATGGCCTTCTTGCCGCGAACCCCCTCGGCGAGGGTCGAGAACACGTCGGCCAGGTCGCGGCGCACCTTGCGCTTGTCGACCAGGCGGGTCAGTCCCCCGGTGCCAGGTAGCACACCGAGCAGCGGCACCTCGGGTAGGGAAACGGTGCTGTTGCCGTCGTCCACCAAGTGGATCTCTTCGCAGGCCAGGGCCAGCTCATAGCCACCGCCGGCACAGGGGCCGTTGACGGCACAGACCGTTGCGACGCCCGAGTTCTCGGCCAGGTCTTCGAGGCCGATGCGGGTCTCGTTGGTGTACTTGCAGAAGTTGACTTTGAAGGGGTGGGTCGAGGCCGCCAGCATGCGGATATTGGCGCCGGCGCAAAACACGCGGTCCAGGGCGCTGGTGACCTCAAGCACCTGCACTTCGGGATGCTCGAAGCGCAGCCGTTGGATGGCGTCGGCGAGCTCGATGTCGACGCCGAGGTCGTAGCTGTTGAGCTTGAGCTCATAGCCTTCGGCGAAGGGAGCCTCCGGGTCCACGTCCATCTCGAGGCGGGCCTTGTGGCCGTCGAAGCTGAGTCGCCAATGCTTGTATCGGTCGGGACTCGTCTGGAAGTCGATCATGTCGGGCGCAGTCATGCGGCGAGTTCTCCGGGCCTAGCCTTGGCGAAAAGCGAGGAGCCTAGCTTCCGGCCTAGGGGGAAACAAGCACTATGATGCATGTTTCGCTCTGGAAAGATCGCTTGAATGCACTATGTTGCATCTATGCGCAGCGCAAAGCAGATTGCAGAGGGGCTGGGCGCTGTCGTTAGGGCGCGGCGCGGGGCCGAGGGTCTGAGTCGAAAGGTCTTTGCCGAACGCAGCGGTCTCAGCGAGCGCTTTCTCGCTCAGGTCGAGGCCGGGCAGGCGAATCCGAGCTTGGCTTCGCTTTGCCAGTTGGCGGGGGCCTGTCGCCTCGCGGCAGACGAACTCCTGGCCCTCGCCAGTGAGCGGCCGGCAGACGAACAGGCGATTGCCCTGCTCGGCCTGCGCGGCGCTGGCAAGAGCGCGGTCGGCCACCGGCTGGCTCGTGAGCTGCAGCTCGACTTTGTCGAGCTGGATCAAGAGGTGGAGCGGGAGGCCGGCCTCAGCGTCGCCGAGCTCTTCGAGCTACATGGCGAGGCGAGCTTCCGGCGCCGTGAGCGAGAGACCCTCCGCCGCCTCCTCCATGAGCGAGGGCGTTTGGTGCTCGCGACCGGAGGTGGGATTGTGTGCGAGGCCGAGACCTTCGAGCTCTTGCGGCGGCATTGCCGCACGGTCTGGCTACGAGCCACGCCCGAGGAGCATTGGCGGCGGGTGGTCGCCCAAGGAGATCTGCGACCGATGGAGGGCAATCGTCGCGCTTTCGACGAACTCTGCGCCATCCTGCTCGAGCGCGAGCCGCTGTACGAACGGGCCGAACTGACCGTCGAGACCTCAGGTCAAAGCGTGAGCCAAGTCGCGGGCAGCTTGCTTGAACTCCTCGATGTAAGAGCCGGCCGGATGCCTCAGGGCTCGTCGCGCCGCGGCTGAGCCCAGGCCAGGGCGAAGAGTCGCGGCTGCTGGCTTTTGGCCATGCCATGGCCTGGGGCTGCTCAGGCACAAAGCTGGCAAAAGGCATGGGTTCAGCCAGGTAGAGCCAGGGTCGATGAAGGGGTGGGATGTCCGGCAGGCCCAAAGGCTCGATAGCAGCACTCGTGACGCACGTACCCCAGATCAGCATCGGATTACCCGTTTTCAACGGGGAGGCCTATCTCGAGGCGACCTTGGAGTCGCTGCTCGGGCAGAGCTTTGGCGACTTTGAAGTCGTGATCTGTGATAACGCCTCGACCGATGCCAGCGCCGAGATTCTGGAGCGCTTCGCCGCGCGTGATTCTCGTATTCGCATCCATGGCAGCGAGGAGAACCGCGGAGCTGCATGGAACTACAACCGGGCGGTGGCGCTGGCCCGCGCGCCCTACTTCAAGTGGGCCTCGCACGATGATCTCCTCGCGCCCGAATACCTCGCCTGCTGCCTTCAAGCCCTGGAGCAATCTCCCGATGCGGTACTGGCCTACCCGCGGACGCGGCGCATTGGCCCGGCAGGCGAGTGGCTCGATGATTATGACGATCGATTAACCCTCGGCCATGAGCGAGCAAGCCAGCGTCTTCGCCACCTGCTGCACCACATGCGGCTTTGTAATCCGGTCTTCGGATTGATCCGGCGCGAGCTGCTGCTGCAAACCGGCTTGATCGGAGCCTACGTCTCTTCGGATGAGGTGCTGCTCGTCGAACTCGCGCTTCGTGGGCTCTTCGTCGAGGTGCCGAGGCGCTTGTTCTTGCGACGGGTCCATCCCGGGTCCTGTTTTGGTGGGGGAAAGACCCTTGAAGAAGTGGCGCTTTGGTTCGACCCTCATGCGGAGCTGGAGAGCTTTCTCCCAAGGACGCAGAAGTTAGTGCACCTGATGCTGGCGATCGAGAAGGGGCCACTGAGTGAGCTGGAGCGACTGCGTTGTTACGCGGTGCTCCTGCATCGATGGCCCGCTCAAAACTGGCGGGTGATTGCCGGGGAATGGCGACGACTGCTGCTGTCAAAGATGCGCAGCATCCGGCTCCCTGATCCTCAGCTGCTTTCGTTATGAAAATCCCCAGAAACCGAATCCTCTCCGCGCTGTGGGCGTTCGGCTTCTTGTGCTTACTCGCCCTACTCTGGGGGTTCTTTGGCTCGCAGCTACCAGGGGCGGGATTTGAGGAGGATCCTCGCCAGCCGCTAGCTAGCTTGATCCGACCGCGGGCTGGAGCATCGCTTGCGAGCTTTAGCGGGCGAGTCGGAGCCCTGTGCACGCAGCTCCAGTATTCGCTGCAGCGCCCTGGGCGCATGGACTGGATCCCGGTAGATCTCTCGGCGCCCCCGCACCGCGATGGGGTCGTGACCTTGCAGTTGCGGGATCTGCCCAGCGCCGCCGGTTCCTATGTGCTGGGGATTCGGAGTCGCAGTCTCTTTGGCCGCTGGCGCAGCCACTGGCATCGCTTCGAGCTTGAGCGGACCTTGGAGCATCCTCCCTTTGACTGGGTTGCTAGTAGGAGTGAATCCTCTCCCATTCGTAGCGATCACGGCATCTGGGAACGGAGAGTCGTTGAGGGAAGGACACTTGTTGGCGTCGCGCCGGGAAGCGAGGGCTACGACCGCATTCTTTTGCTGAGTGATCCCTTCGCTGGCGGCCGCCGCGTGCGTGCGAGCATTCTCTACAGCAAGGGGAGCTTGCCACAGCCAGGCATGTTGCAGGGCTACGGGCTGCTGGCGCTGTGGGGAGGGCACAACGGTGTGGGGTCGCCGATGCCCGGTTGGCGCTATGGCCTGGCCTGGTACTACTCGAAGCCTGCCGGCTTTGGCCTGGAGCTGAGCTATCGCCAGGGGAGCAAGCCCCACGACAGCAAGGCCGCCTACCAACCCTTCGTCCCCGAGCCTGGGCGGGTCGAGGAACTGCTGGTCGAAGCCTGGCCAGAGCGGCTCGATGGGGCCGGGTTGCGCTGGCGCATGCGGGCCAAGCGTTGGTTCGCCGGCGAGGCCGAGCCCGAGCACTGGATCGAGCTCGCTGACGAAGCTGGGGCTAGACTGCCTGCCGGTCGTTATTCGGTGGGCTTTTTGGCCCATCGCTGCTCAGCGGGCATCCTGCGGGCGAAGATCGAAGCGATCGATCCTCGCTGAGGGGCGCTAACGCGGGTCGACGCTGCCACTGAGGCCGAGTGGCAGCCCGGCAGCGGCAAAGCGCGGCACTGGCGCCGAGAGCTGCGCCAGTGCGGAGAAAGCTGCGACGAGAGATCGAGGAATCGGGGCTCATGGGCGGCCTGCTGGCTTAGTTGTGAAAGAGCCGCGGAGTATAGGGCGATGGCGGGGCGCTTCGCGTCACCGAACTTGCTGCGAGTTCGCGCCTGGCTCTCTGCCGGTTATGCTTCCCGCCCATGACCCGAGACCGCGCCCGTGATGGCTTTCTCCTGCTCCTCTTTGCTCTGCTCATTCTGAGCGCGCTTTCGGCGGTGCGGGGGACGATGGTCGAACGCGCCGACTTCACTTTCACCAACAACACCGAAGTCCAGAGTCTGGACCCGGCCACGGTGAGTGGGGTCCCCGAAGGCCGCGTCCTGCGCGGGCTCTTCGAAGGCCTGACGGTCGAACACCCCAAGACCCTCGAGCCCCTTCCTGGCATGGCCGAGTCCTGGACGGTGAGTGAGGACGGGCAAACCCTGCGCTTTCGCATTCGCGCCGAGGCCTGCTGGAGTGATGGTAGGCCGCTGACCGCGGAAGACTTTGTCTGGAGCTGGAAGCGCCTGTTGCAGCCGCGCACTGCCGCGAAGTACTACGAGCTGTTGTTCTACGTGAAGGGGGCCAAGTCGTACTTCGCCGCGATGGGGGCTTGGGAGAAGGCTGGGGCCGAGGAGGCCAAGCGGCCCTCCTTCGACAGCGTTGGCATCCGGGCCCCGGAAAGCCATCTCTTTGAGGTAGAGCTGTCGAGTCCGGTGCCGTTCTTCCTCAGCCTCACCTCCTTCTACCCGCTGTTTCCGGTGCCGCGGCATGTGGTCGAGGGGCATGGGCGTGACTGGCACCGGCCGGGCAGTTTGGTCAATAACGGGCCCTTCCTGCTGCAGCAGCGCACCCTTCGCGACCGGATTCGCATGACCCGCAATCCGCGTTACTGGGACCGAGACCGGGTCAAGATCGAGACCATCGACGTGCTTCCGGTGGAGAGCCTGGTCAGCGCCCTCAACCTCTACCTGAGTGGCGATGTCGATTGGATCCCGGATGTGCCGGCGACGGTGCTTGCCGAGCTCAGCGGTCGCGAAGACTTCCAATCGAGCCCTTATCTCGGGGTCTATTTCTACCGGATCAATATGCAGAACAAGGATCCGGTCAAACGGCGCTTCTTCGGCGACCTGCGGGTACGCCAGGCCCTAGCGCTCACGATCGATCGTGCTGCGATCTGCCGTAGCGTCACCCGTGCCGGCGAGATCCCTGCCTACGACCTCACGCCTCCCGGTCTCGGTGCCTATTCCGGCCCGCAGATCCCGCGAGAAGACAGCGAGAAGGCCAAGAGCCTCTTGGCTGCGGCACTCGCTGATCTGGGTCTGGAGAAAGCTCCCAGCTTCACGATTCTCTACAACACCCACGAACTCCATAAGGACATCGCCGAGGTCGTGCAGAGCCAGTGGTCGCGCAAGCTCGGTCTCGATGTGCGTCTCGAGAACCAGGAGTGGGGCAGCTATATGACCAGCATGCAGAGCCTCGGCTACGACGTGGCGCGCTCGGCCTGGATCGGCGATTACCCCGACCCCAATACCTTCCTCGACATGTGGACCAAGGGGAATACCAATAACCGCACGGGTTGGACGCGCCCAGAATTCGACGCTCTCTTGGCCCGCGCCAATCACGAGTCGGATGCCGCCAAACGTCTTAGCCTCCTCGCTGAGGCCGAAGCGATGATCCTTAGCGATTTGCCCGTAATCCCAATCTATTACTACGTAACGAAGAATATGGTGCGGCCTGGAGTCCAGGGCTTTTATCCCAACGTGCTCAACGTCCACCCGCTCAAGTTCCTCTGGATGCAAAAGCCGAGCAAGTGATGGGCTAGGTTCGAGACCCTCTCTCGGGGACTTTGGCTCGCTCTGCTGATCTTTTCGCCAAGCTACGAACCGGTTGGCAAGGTCGTCGTGTGCAAGCAAGGCCGCCTGATGCCATGGGCCATCGCTGTGGGCGTCCCAGCCGTTAGGGCTTGGATGATGCTGCTCTGCCGCTGGGCGATTCCGTCTGCGGCTAGCTTTTCCCTTGTAGCCCTGCGAGGGCTACGGGGAGAAAGAAGTTTGACATCGAAGCTGGCATGGACGCTGTCGGTGATTCGGATATGCAAAGGCTCGGGTGCAAGGCCTTCGTCGACTCCTTCTGGGTTCACGAGCCTTTTTTCACGTGGCAGCAGCGCAGCGTCCACAATGTTCCCTGGGCTGCTTGACCGTGGCAGACTGCGGCGCGTGTGGATGACGCTTTCGATCTTGGCCTGGCTTCTCTTCTGGGTGGCGTTGAACGCTTGGGGGACGGGCCAGCTCTCTGAAGATGCGCTGCTGCAGCTGGCGTGGTGGCTGGGGCCGGTCTTGGCGGCTTTGGGGCTGGGTGTGCGGCTCTGGCAATCGGGCTTTCGGCCTTGGTGGCGTCTGGGGCCGGCGGAACGGGTGGCGAAGACCCGGCGAGCTGCTTGGCTGTTTAGCGTGCTTGGTTTCTTGCTCTTTACCGGCTTGGAGGGCTGGCGAGAGGATGCGCCCGGGCAGCAGCCCTTGTGGCTGCGCTTGCTCTTGCACGGGGTGGCGCTCCTGGTCCTGCTTTGGCTGATTCTCCCTTATTCGACTCTCTTGGATGTAGGGGAGCTGGACGAGGGCGACGAATCAAATGCCTCCCATTGATGCTGGTTAGCTACAGCGGCTGCCTGGCGGCATGATGCCTTATCGACCCCTGATCTTCCGTGCGGAGATGCGCTCATGGCCGATCCTCAGATTCTCTTGCTCGCTCCCGAAGGCCCCGAGCGTGAAGCTCTGCTAGCGGGGCTGCAGCCACGCCAGGAGCTGAAGCCGCGCACGGCCCTGCCCCAGGACTTGGGGCCTGTGGACCTGGTTTGGTTCCATCGCGCTCCCGATGAGGAGCTGGGTGAGCTCGAGAGCGGGGATGCCGAGCGCTTGGCGAAATGGGTGCGCGGCGGTGGCCGACTCCTGCTCACCGGTTCTCCCGCGCAGTGGACTGGGTTGCTCGGCTTCGAGTCGCAGCCGCCGAGCATCCGCCGTCGCCGCTGGGAGGGGCCGCTGCGCGCTCAGGACCGACTTGGCGTGGCAGGATTTGGCGGGCACCCGCTGTTTCGGCGGCATCGGGGCGGAGTCTATCTGCGCCGGCCCTGGGGCGGCTGTGCCATGGGCGGGGCCCTCTACGTCGCCGGTGCCCGGCCCGTCGAAGGGCGCCTTCTCGGGGTCGAGAAGGTCTTCCTTGGCCTTGATGCCGAGACCGGGCTCCTGGTCGAGCACCTGCCCGGCGAAGGGCGCGTGCTTTCGCTCGGTGCCCACCTGGTCTTCGCCCATGCGGGTCCGGGAGAGGATCCTTTCGTCGAGAACCGCCTGCGTTTCGCTGTGGACCTGATCGACGAGCTACTGACTGGCGACATTGCCGACGAAGCCGTGATTGCTGGGCGCTCGTGGCCGCCGCGTGCCGAGCTGCTGCGTGAGGCCGAGGCGCCGGACTTCTCCCTGCCCAGCGCCTGGCCCTTCGCCGATCTGGAAGCTCTGCGCGCCGAGAAGGAGCCGCTGATCGCGATCCCGGGCGAATACGACTCCTTCGACCTGCCGAGCCGAGCCGGAGTGCTCGCTCTCGGGACTGGCGCGGCGGGGCTCCGCGAGGTCTGGCGCCTGCCAGTTCGCCTGTTGTCGGGGCTCGACCTCCTGGATGAGGAGGATGCTCCACCCACCCCTGTGCGCTTGTTGCTGCGCCCCTCCTCGGTCGAGCGCGAGCTGGCCTTCGGGGAGACGAGGCTGAGCGAAGTCCTGGTCTCTCCCGAAGCGAGCGGCGTGCTGGCCGGAGAGCTGCACGGCGGCAGCGGGAGGATCCGCTTATTGTTCCATGGCGACCATCGGATGCAGTGGCCCTATCCGCCACGCGCGCTTGCTTGCATCGAGAACTCCATGTCTGAGGCCGGGCGCCTGTTCCAGTTCGCGGATAGCACCCTCGGGCATACGGGGCTGCTGGCGTTCTCGCAGGAGCCGCTGAGCTATTGCTGCGAGCCCGAAGCGGACGGCTTTGTCGCTCGCTTCGACTTTGAGCTGCGTCCGGAGCAAGCCCTGTCTTGGGTGCTCGCCAGCGGCGTGAGCCGGGACGAGGCGCTCGACTCGCTCAAGAACTGCCTGAGCGAGGGCGGGCCTTTGGGAGCTGCGGCCCTGGAGCATCGAGCCCAGAGACGGCAGACCCGGCTGGCCATCAGCACCGGCAACGCCGAACTCGATCATGAACTGAGCTGGTGCGTCGAGAAGGGCGACGAGTTCTTTGTCGAGACTCGGGCGCACGAGGGGGCGGAGCCCCTGCGTGGCTACGTCGGTGGCTATGGGGTCACGCGCCCGGGTTGGTGCAGCGGTCGTCCGGGCTATGCCTGGTTCTTTGGACGGGACAGCCTGTGGTTTGCCCGGGCCATGCTCGCCTTCGGCGATCGCGAGGACGTGCGGGACAACCTGCGCTTGCTGGCCCGCGGGCAGGGACCCAGTGGCGAGATCTACCACGAGTGGACCCCGTCGGGGGTCGTGCACTACGACGCCGCCGACGCGACGCCGATGTTCGTCGAGCTGCTGGGGCGTTATGTCGACTGGACTGGCGACTTGGCCTTGGGGAAGGAGCTCTTCGGCCAGGTCGAACGGGCGCTGGCCTTCCTCGAGGATCGCGATCGCGATGGCGATGGGGTGACCGAGAACAGCGGGGTTGGGCACGCCTGGGTCGAGGACGGGCCCCTCAGCGAGCAGGTGCACGCCGAGTGCTACCTGGCTTCGGCACAGGCAGCGGCACTGCTGCGCGGCTCGGCTCTGGCCCAGCGGCTTGGTAAGGATGCTCTTTCTCGCGACTGGCGGGCCCAGGCCGCAACTGTGCAAAGGGTCCTCTCGGAGCGCTTCTTCGATGAGGATCTCGGCCGCTTTGCGCACGCGCTGCGCCGCGATGGGAGCTTTGACCTTTCCCCATCGGCACTAGGAGCCATGCCCGCGGTTTTCGGCGTGATCGACGAGAACCTGGCCGGACGAAGCCTGGTGCCCTACGCCGGGAGTGAATACTCCACCGACTGGGGCGTTCGCTTGCTCTCTGAAGAGGATCCTCGCTTCGATCCCATCTCCTTTCAGGCGGGGAGCGTCTGGCCCCTGCTCACCGGCTGGGTGACCTTGGCGGACTTCCAGGTCGGGCGGCCGGGACCGGCTTGGGAACGGCTGACCGGCCTGCTCGGGTTGGTGACCCGCTTCCATCCGGGTGTGCTCGAGGAGGTCTACCGCGGTGACCTCTGTGCGCCGATGGGGCTTTGCCCGCATCAGGCGTGGAGCCACAGCGCGGTCTTTGGGGCTTTGGCCTTGGGGCTGCTTGGCCTCGGCGTCGAAGCCGGGACTGATGTGCTGCGTATTGCTCCCTGCCTACCGGGGGGGCTCGACGAGCTGCGGGCGGAGCGGGTGCGCTTCCGCGATGCTCAGCTCCATGTGCAGGTCCACCGTGAGCAGGACGGACGCCATCTTGAGATCGTGCTAGAGGGCGTCGAGGGCAACTGCGCTGTCGAGCTGGCCCCCTTCTTCCCCTCGCCTTGTGAGATCCAAGAGGTCCAGATCGATGGCGAGGCTTTGGACTGCGAGCGAGAAGAACTGCTCGAAGGTCTGCGGCTGCGGAGCCCGAGCTTCGAAGTCGCGGCCGGCCAGCGCCGGGTCCTGCGCTTTGACGTGGTCCCCGACCTCTTGATCGTGGACCGCACGGTGCGGCCCGAGGAGGAGCAAGGCTCGGAAGCGCCGCGGGTGCTTGCCAGGCGGGCGCTGGATGGGAATAGCGCTCTCGAACTGGTGGTCGAGGCACGCCCTGGTCATCACTCCTTGCCGGTGCGGCTCCCCGGGCGGCCCCCCCTGTCTATCGAGGGGGCTGAGCTGCGGTCCGGATCACTTCGCTTCCACATCGAGGAGAAATCTCCCAGCGCTAGCTATACTCGGCACACTATGATTCGGCACACTATGATCTTGCGCTTCCAGTGATGTTCTGGCGGCCCTTTTTCGGTGCCTGTGTCCTGTGTCGCAAGTTTCTCGTCTCTACCGCAGCCGAGCCCTCGCCGCGCTTTCTCCAGCGAGTTCCTTCTCTGACCGAGTTCTCTCTTCTTACCTAGGGCTCTCTTACCTAGGGCAGGGCTTCTTGCCGACAAAGCTTAGGAAGGAGGGGGCTAGGGCCTATGGACTGCGAGGCTGTCGTTTGCGGTTCTGCTTCCTGCCGTTTGCGCAAGACGTAGTCTCCGCGGAGATTCGCTGATGAAGATCCTGCATGTGGTGCACGGTTATCCACCAGAGTTCTATGGCGGTACCGAGCTCTACGTGCAGCGGCTCACGCAGGTCCAGCAGCAGCTTGGCTATGAGCCGGTGGTCCTGACCGGCACGGCCAGCCCAGGGGAGCCGGGGATTGAGAGCTTCGAGCTGTCCGGAATCCCGGTGCACCGGCTACGGCGGAACGACCTCTTCCATGACCGCTGGGATCGTGGGGCCTCGGGACAAGCCGGAGCGTTCTTCGACGAGTTCCTCTCGTCGCTGCGCCCCGATGTCGTGCACTTGCACCACTGGATTCGGCTGTCGCGCGACCTCGTGCGGCGAAGCCGAGCCATGGGCGTTCCGGTGGTCGTGACCTGCCACGATCTCCATGCGTCTTGCCCGCGTATCTTCCGGGTGAGTGCCGAGGCGGCCTTCTGCGAGCGCGAGTTGAGCGTGGAGAACTGCCGCGACTGTGTGCCGCGTCCCGAGTGGATGGGGCAGGAGCTGGTCGAGCGGCAGGTCGACTGGTTCCGCCGCGATTTCGCGGAGGAACTGAGCTATGCCCAGGCTCTCATGGTGCCCAGCCGGGCTCTCGCCGTGGCCCTGACGCGTTTTGCCGCTGTGCCGCCGGGGCGCTTCGAGCTGCTGCAGCACGCGACCCTGGTCGACTGGCCCACTCCCCAGCTGCAGCCGCCATGGACGCCCAATCGTGGGCGGCCGCTGCGTCTCGCACACTGGGGGCATTTGCAGCCGAGCAAGGGGGTGCACCGGATTCTGGAAGCGTTGCCCGAGCTCGGCGACCAGGTTGAACTCGAACTCTGGGGCAAGGCGGTCGATCCCGAGTTTGAGGAGCGGCTGCAGCAACTCTGTGCGGGGCTGCCGGTGCGGCGCCGGGTCGACTTTGATCAGAGCGATCTCCCAGAGCTCGCTGCAGATGTCGCGATCTTCGCTTCGGTGGCCTACGAGTCGTACTCCTTCGTTGTCGATGAGGCCTTCGCACTGGGGCTGCCGCTTCTGGTCAGTGACCGTGGTGCCCTGCCCGAGCGCTGCGGCGATGCCGGCTTGGTCTTCGCGCCGGACGATGCTGCTAGCCTCGCCGCCTGCATCCGCCGCATCCTTCGCGGCGATTGCGCTTTGGCTGATCTGCGAGCAGCGATTCCGCCGCCTCGCTCGATCCATGAGCATGCGCGCGTTCTCAAGGCGGTGTACGAGCGGGTGCGGGACGATACCGATCCGGTGCCGACGTCAGCTCGTCTACCCGAGGAGGGGCGAGTGCTGCGGGCGACCGAAAGCCTGCTCCGTCAGGAGCATGGCGAACGCGAAGCTCTGGGCCACGAACTCAAGAACCTACGGCTGGCCTTCTCGGAGCTGGAATCCAGCGCGTTGGAGGGAAAGGCGCAGATCGAAGCTTTGCGCCAAGAGATCGAGGCCTACCGCCAGCGCAAGGTCGAGCTCGAAGCGGACCTGGAGCAACGCTGCGCTCGCATGGGGGAGATGGAACAGGATCTTGCCGAGCATCGCCGGCAGCTTGAGCGGGTCCGGGGCGAGTACGAGCAGGTGGAGACTTGGCTACGAGAGTCGAAGGAAGCCGAAGCGGGGCTCCAGCGCTGGGGCGAGAGCTTGATCGAGGAGAATGCCGAGGCCAGCAGGGTCGTTGCGGAACTTCGCGACATGGCCCGGGGGCAGGGAGCCGAGATCCAATCGATCAAGGATGAGTTGGAGGGGCTAAGAGCGGAGCACAGATGCACTTTGGAAGAAAAGGCCGAAGCCGAGAGAAAACTGGAAGCTTCTCTTGTGGAGCAGAAGCGGCTGCGGGCGGAGAATCGCTTCGCTCTGCCCCTCGTCCTGATCGCCCGTCTTTGGTTTCGTCTCTGTGCCTGGGTTCGTAAGCGCCTGTGAACATCCTCTTCGTCGTGCATCAGTTCCTGCCGCGGCATGCTGCAGGGACGGAGATCTACACCTACCACCTGATGAAGGAGCTGCAGCGGCGTGGACACCAGGTCACGTTGCTAACGACGGAGTTCTACTCAGATCGCCCTCAATACGAGCTGGAGCGTAAGGAATTCGAGGGGATCCCGATCTGGGAGGCCGTGCACAACCACTACTTCCCGTCCTTCGAGCACAGCTACTCGGATCCGGCGATGGAGGGGATTTTTCAGCGGGTCTTGGACGAGGTGCGGCCCGAGCTGGTGCACTTCCAGCACCTGCACCTGCACTCGTCGGGCTACATCGACATGGCCAAGGATCGCCAGCTACCGATCGTCTACACCCTGCATGAGTACATCCTGATGTGCCTGCGGGGTGGCCAGTTGCTCCGTCCCGACTTCGAACTCTGCGAAGGCCCCGACCCAGTGAAGTGCGCCGACTGCGCGACGATCTTGCCGGAACCGGGGCTGCCACCGGTGCCGCCGCCGACGCCGCGCCAGCTTCAGCGCGGCTCTTGGATGCCTGGGCCGATTCGGCGCACGGTGGGGCGGATCAAGGATGCCTTGGGGCTCGGCTCGCGCCGGGCAGCGGTCGAAGTTCATGCCGAAGCTGGTGTCGAAGCTCCGGCCACGAAGCGCGGCTACGAAGAGGCCGTGCGCACCAGGCTCGCCTTCTTGAAGGAGCGCATGGCCAAGGTCGACCTCTTCGTGAGTCCTTCCGAGTTTTTGCGCGAACGCTTCATTGCCAATGAGATGATCGATCCCGAGAGGATTCTCTTCTCGGACAATGGCTTCTTCGTCGAGCCCTTTGCCGGCTACGAGCGGCCAGTCCATAGCAAGGATCAGCTGCGCGTGGGCTACATCGGGACTGTGGCCGAGTACAAGGGCGTGCACCTGATCGTCGAGGCGATGCAACAGATCGATGACCCGGGGATCAGCTGCGAGATCTGGGGGGATCTGGCCACCTTTCCCGAGTATGAAAGCAAGCTGCTCGCGATGCCGCGGCCGGCCGGGCTTGAGTTCAAGGGACGCTTCGACAATGGGCGCATCGCCGATGTCCTAGGGCGCCTCGATGCCTTGATCGTGCCGAGCCTTTGGTTCGAGAACTCGCCCCTGACCATTCACGAGGCCTATCTCGCTGGGATTCCGGTGCTGACTGCGGATCGCGGCGGTATGGCCGAGTTGGTCGAAGATGGAGTGACAGGTCTGCACTTTGCGATGGGGAGTAGTGAGGATCTGCGGCGGCAGATCCTGCGCCTGCGCCAGGAGGAGGGGCTCCTGGAGCGCTTGCGGCAGAAGTTCCCGCAGATCAAGACCATCGCCGAGGACACCGATCTGGTTGAGGCTCGCTACCGAGCCTTGCTCGCCGGCAAACGCCCGGTGGCCTGAACGGAGAGCCTATGAGGATCCTCCATGTGATCAGTGGCTACCTGCCGCAAGACAGTGGCGGGACCCAGTTGCACCTGCGTGACTTGGCCCATGCTCTTGGGCGTCTGGGCCATGAGTCGCAGGTCTTCACTCGTTTGGCTGGGGACGAGTTCGAGCACTTGGAGCTTTCTCACTCGGAGTGGGAGGGGGTGGCGGTCACTCGCATGACCAACAACTTCGCCGACGTCAGCGACTTCACCATGCTCTTTGCACACGAGGGCATCGACGCGCGTTTCCGTGAATGTCTCGAGGCGGTCCAGCCGGAGCTGGTGCACTTCCATCACGTCACCTGCGTTGCGACCTCGATGATCTCGGTGGCCAAGGAGCGTGGGCTGCCGGTGGTGATGACCCTGCACGACTACTGGACCCAGTGTCCTAGGGGCCAGCGCATCCACCCCGATACCCTGGAAGTCTGCGAGAGCCTCGATCGGCGCCGCTGCGCCAGCTGCCTGCATCAGATGTGGCCCCATCTCCTCCCCGACGATGGGCAGCAAGGTTTTTGGGCGCGGCTCTTTGGGCAGAGCACGGCCTCCCTGCGCAAGCTGGCCTGGTGGGAGGAGTATATGCGTGCCGAGCTGAGCCGCTGCGAGGCCTTGATTGCTCCGTCGCGCTTTCACCGCGAGCGCTTTGTCGAGTGGGGCTTGCCGGCCGATCGCTGCGTGGCGCTGCCGCACGGCTTGCCCAAGGCCGAGCTACTGGCTGAGCCACGCGGCGAGGCGCCGATCCGCAAGATCGGCTTCATCGGCTCGGTGATCCCTAGCAAGGGGGTGCACGTGCTGGCGGAGGCCTTTGGCCGTCTCGACCGCCCGGATCTCTCGCTGGAGATCCACGGCGAGATCTTGGATTTTCACGGCGATGACAGCTACCGCCAGGAGCTTGAGCGTCTGGCGGATGGGAAGCCGATGCATCTGCACGGCCGCTACGAGAACCGGAAGCTGCCTGAGGTCCTCGCGGGACTTGACTGTCTGGTGATCCCGAGCCTTTGGTGGGAGAGCTTTTGTCTGACGGCTCGCGAAGGGGCGATCGCTGGCTTGCCGGTGGTGGCGAGCTGCATCGGTGGCATTACTGATGCGGTTACCGAAGGCATTGCCCTTGGTTTTGAGCCGGGGGACGTAGCGGGCCTGGTCGCGGTGCTGACCCGGCTTCTGGATGAGCCCGAGCTGCGCGATCGAATGAGCCGGCAGGGGGCTCGGGTTCGCGAACTCGACGACGCGGCGGCCCGGACTGCAGATATCTACGACCGGGCTGGCCGGGGCCAGGGCCCCGGAGCCGAGCTGCTCTAGGGCGGACGCTAGGTCGGCCGATCCATCGCAGCGAATCTCGGGCAAGGAGAGCCAAGGAAAGCCTGTCCTGTAGGTGGGGCTCCCGCGTAAGCTCCCAGACGTGCAAGGGCCAGTCCGCAAAATCCTGCTTCCGATCGATGTCAGCAGCGACGTCGATCAGACTGTCGAATATGCGACGCAAGTGGCGGCGCAGCTTGGTGCCCAGCTGCTCTTCTTCTCGGTGCTCGATAGCTCCACAGCGCTGAAGATGATCGAGCGCCACAGCAGCGTCAAACACGCTGCGGCCCAGGCCGATGTGGTCGAGGGCGAGGAGCACGAGAATGAGGGCTTCCGGATCAAGCTCCTGCAGGAGGCCCGGCGCACCCTGCAGAACCTCGTCGACCGCGCCGCCGATCAGGACGTGGATGTCCTCGGGCATGCGGTGATCTCAGAGGATGCGAAGAACGAGATCCTGCGCGAGGCGCGGGAGAGAAAGGCGGACCTGATCCTCCTTGGTATCGAAGAGGCGCCGACGCTGTGGAAGCTGTTCTTCTCGGACACCCACGATCGCTTGCTACAGGATGCGCCCTGCCCGGTTCTGACGATCCGGCACCTGCCGTGGCATCGCCGTCGTTGAGTTGCTGCTGCGCTCCTGTCTTGGCGCTGGGAGCTTTGCTCCTTTCGGCCTGCAGCACGGCCTTGCCGAGCTACCGGCATCTTGAGCCGGTCACCGGCACCCGGCTGGCGGTTTTTGCCCAGCCCAACTTTGGCAGCGCCTTCCTGCGCCTATCGGGGGAGCATAGCCCGGGTGAGTTCACCGAGAGCTACGGCGAAGTGAGCTTTGCGCTGATCGAGGGCAGTAGCTTGGTCTGCGAGTTTCCTCTCGTGCGCTGGGACGACAGTGCGGGCCTGGATGGAACGGCTGACAAGGACTGGAAGCGCTCGGCCAGCGGCGACCATGTCTACTCTTGGCGGCAGAGCCTGCTGGCTAGCGGCGCCCAGCCCGGGACCTCCTCGTTCTTGCCGGCGATCGCTAGTGAGTTCGCCTTTGTCGACGATCATGGTGGGCAGCGGCCGGCCCGGATCCAGGGCCTAGTCGAGAACGAAGAGGGCTTCTTTGGGCGTATCGCTGCCGAGTGGCCGATGGGCGGCTTCGGCGGTTACGAGGCGACGCTAAGCCTCAACGCCGGCGCCGCGCTGTTGGGCCGGGCGGGGCGCCCTGGCCAGGGTGTCCGCTATCTCTGGGGGCTCGCCTTTACCCATGCGCTCTGGCAGCCGGGGATCCAGTTCTCCACCGAGCCGCTCAAGTTGTCGATCGAGAGTTTTTGGCTGGAGGATCCCATCGACGATCGACGGTTCGGGGACCTGGGCCTGGCCTTGGAGTTGCCGGTGGGGGCGGCGGCCTTCAGCTTTGGTCTGCGCCTTGGCTTGACCGAGGAGACCGAGGATCTCGTCATTTTCGTCGACTTCGCCAGTCAGCTTTTCGACGCTCTGCTCTGAGCGCCTCGGCTGGCGAGCTGAGCCCTGACCAAGCCGGCAGCGAAGAGGGCGCTTGGGCGAAGCTGCGCTGGCAAAGCGCCCCCTGCGACGCCGCTTCGCTGCCATGAGGCTCGACGAATGGCTCGCTTCGCCTGCGCTTTCTGCGGCCAGAGCAGGGCGGGATCCGTTGCCCTGTCGCTCGCCAGCCTTGGCAAGGCCCTTGCGAAGGCTCGCAAGTTCCGGGTTCTTCACAGAGCTTGGCGGCGTAGGCTGCTTGGCCAAGGAGCAAACCATGTCGCCAAGTGCCCGTCGCCTGAACCATGATGATCTTCGTTGGACCTGCCCCAAGCTCGACTACGAGGGGCTCGATCCAGCGAGCGCGCCCTTCCTCGGCCAGGAGCGGGCCATCCGCTCCCTGCGCCTGGGTATGGATATCCACGCGCCTGGTTACCACATCTTTGTCAGCGGGCTGACCGGCACCGGTCGCGGCAGCATGGTGAAGCAGCTGCTGCAGGAGCTACAGACCGAGTGCCATGCCGTGCCCGATCGCTGCTTCGTGCACAACCCGAAGGATCCCTGGCGGCCGATGCTGCTCTGCTTCGAGTCGGGGAGTGGGCAGCGCTTCCAAGAAGAGATCGGCCAGTTTGGCCGCGATTTCCTGGGCGCTTTGCCGCGAACCCTGGCCTCGGCCGCTCTCAACTCGCGGCGGCAGGCCATTCGCGAAGCGCATCAGGCCAAGGCGGCGGCGGCGCAGAAGCAGCTGGTCGAGAGCTGCAAGCAGCGCGGGCACAGCCTGGTGACCTACGAAGAGAACGGCGAGCCTGACGTCTTCCCGGTTTTCGAGGAGGAGGCGGTGGCCCCCGAGCAGCTGAGCAACCTCGTGCGCGAGGGCAAGCTCAGCGAAAGCCAGGTGAGCGAGCTGGAAGCCGCGCGCGCAGAACTGCTCCAGCTCTTAGGCGAGACCCGCATGCAGCTGCAGGTGCTTGAGGCCGAGCAGACGCGGAGGATCCTCGAAATCGAACGCGAAGCGGCCGGGCGGCTGCTTGACCGCCTGCTCGCTGCCCTCCGCGAACACTGGAGCGGCGAGCGTGTGCAGGCTTGGTTCGATGACGTGCGCAGCTCGATACTCGACAAGCTGCCGCGGCTCCATGCCTTCGCTGTCAGCGAGCAAGCGGTCAAGCTCGCCGACAGCGGGGCGATTGGTGGTCTGGAGGTCAAGCTCTTGGCCCATGGCAGCTCGGCGCCCCTCGAGTTGGTCTACGAGCGGCGTAGCGCTCTCGAGGCCGCGCGCAGCTGGATGCGTGCCAGCTGCCCCATCATCTATGAGTCGAATCCCACGGCGGAGAACCTCTTCGGCACCGTGCTCGGCACCGGAGGGGAGCATGTTTCACTGGCTCAGATCCATCCCGGCTCGCTGCTGCGGGCAGAGGGCGGCTACCTCATCCTCAAGCTCGCCGATGTGCTGCGGCAGCCGACGGTCTGGGAGCAACTGAAGAGCACGCTCAAGTCGGGTCTGGTTGAAATCCGCGGTGTCGACCGTCTGGGCGAGCCGGTGTCACCGCTGCTTCCCGAGCCGGTGCCGATCGACGTCAAGGTGATCCTGATTGGCGAGCCGGGCTCCTATGACTACCTTGCCTACCAGGACAGTGAGTTCCTCAAGGTCTTCAAGGTGCACGCGGAGTTTGATACGACGCTGTCGCTGGACGACGACGGGCTTGAGCACTACGTGCGGCAGATCAAGCGGCTTGTGCAGAGCGAGAAGCTCTTGCTGCCTAGTGGCGAGGGGCTTGCTGCCATCGCCGAGCAGGGCCGACGCATGGCCGGCGCTGGGGATCGGCTCTCGGCGCGCTTTGGGCGGCTCAGCGATCTCTATCGCGAGGCGGCGCACCACGCTCTCGGACGCAAGAGCGAGCAGGTCGAGCGCGAGGATGTGCTCAAGGCCGAGCGCGAACGCCGGGGGCGCCACGCCCTCCCCGAAGAGCACTACCTGCGCAGCGTCGAGCGCGGCACCTATGTGTTGCAGCTCGAAGGCAGCGTCGTCGGGCAGATCAACGGCCTCTCTGTGCTGGACAAGGGGACCTTCGCCTACGGGCGCCCCAGCCGGGTTACGGTGCGGGTTGGCGTCGGCAGTTCTGGCATCGTCGATATCGAGCGTGAGGCCGACCTGAGCGGGTCCATCTACGACAAGGGCGTGCAGATCCTCTCCGGGCTTCTGCATGGGCTCTTTGCCAAGGACACGCCGCTGGCCCTGCACGCGACCATGTGCTTTGAGCAGAGCTATAGCGGTATCGATGGCGACTCCGCATCGGGGGCCGAACTCTTTGCTTTGATCTCTGCCCTCTCTGGGCTGCCCCTGGATCAGGGCATCGCGGTGACCGGCGCCATCGATCAGTTCGGTCGCATCCAGGCCATCGGCGGTGTGAACGAGAAGATCGAGGGTTTCTTCGAGGTCTGTTCGCGGCGTGGCTTGACGGGAATGCAGGGGGTGCTGATCCCCGAGAGCAATGCCGGTGAGCTGATGCTCGATCCCCGCATTGTCGAGGCGGTGCGTGAGGAGCGCTTCGCGATCTATACGATGCGCGATTTCCGCGAGGGGCTAGAGATGCTCACTGGCCATCCTGCGGGCTCAGCTCGGGAGGAGGGCAGCGTCCTTGGGCGCGCGGCGAAGCGGCTACGCCAGCTTGCCGGCCACGCCCAAAGCCAGAAGTGAGTCTTCATCAGATCTGATGGGAGAACGCGCTTCCGGTGATCTCAGAGATGGATCACCAGTTTCACGTTCGGCTGGCCGAGCGAGGCGCCGGCCAGTTTGGTGAACTGGAGCGACTGGAAGGAGAGCTCCACGCCTACTAGGGAGCTGAGTGCCGGGATCGGGAGTTTCAGAAAGACCTTGCCACCTCTGCCCAGGGCGCCACTCCCTAGCAAGATAATCGTTGAGGGATCGAGGCTCAGGGCTCCCCTGAATCCTGGGATGGGGATCGGAGATTTGGCGAGTTTGGGGCTCATGAAAAGGCCGAAGGCGGCACTGGGGCTGCCCTCGATCTCGAAATCGAAGCTGCCACCGACCTTGCGCACGGGGCGGCAATGCGTGTAAGGCGCATGGCTTCCAAGGCGCAGGCTGATGTCGTCAAGGGTCCAGCGCGGGGTGCCGCGGCTCTGGGTGTACAGGGGACGCGAGATATTGATTTGCAGCTTTTGCTGGCCGGCTTTCTTGAAGCGCACGGCGGCGGAGAGGCGGTGGCGGAAGACCCCCTTGAAGATGTTGCGGCTATAGGTGGAGAAGCTGTAGACCTTGTTGCCATCTAGGTAGAGATCGAGGATGCCGCCTTGAGCGCTTGGCGCCCGCGCCAGTGCAGCTGAGCGGAAGCGGGGACTTGCCGAGCTGCGGAAGTGGTGGAGCGAGCACAAGCCGCGTTAACCGCACGCCGGGACGCCTGCGTTTCAGAGGCTGGAGAGCAGCTCCGGGGACTGGCCGAGTTGCGCTAGCTCGCTTTGGATTTCTGCCTGGTAGAGGGGGTTCATGACCAGGACCAGGTCGAGCGGCTCCTTGCTGGCTTCCTCGGGGCTGAGGATGCGTTGTCCGGTTCCCGCTACGTGCGCGCCATGCTTGCGCGGGTTTTTATCGATCACGCAGGCGACGCTTTCGGCTTCTGGGACGAAGTTGAGGAAGCTCACACCCTTGGAGCCGGCGCCCCAGAGGGCGATTCGCTGGTCCTGGCGCTGAGCCTTCGCAAGGAGTCGCGAGAACTGGGCGATGCGCTGCTCTAGCGCGGCGGAGAAGCGCTCTTGTGCTGCGAGCCAAGGGGCGGGCGACAGCGGTGGCAGGGGGGCCTGGCCGTGACGGCCTTCGATCGCCAGGAACTGCTCACCGTAGCTGGGCGCCAGACTCGTCTGGCAGAGCCCCGCCTGAGCAAAGGCGAAGGACAAAGAGGCCGGGGTGAAGATCGAAACGTGCTCGTAGATCAGATCCCAGATGGAGCCCTCTTGCATGAGCCAGGCGCCATTGGGGACTTCGACATAAAGGGCTCCATCGTCGCTGCAGGCGCGGCCTAGGAGCTTCAAGAAGCCGACAGGGTCGGCCAGGTGTTCGAGGACGTGGCGACTGATGACGAGGCTGCCACGCTCTTGGTCTTGATCCGGATCGAAGTAGCGCGAGTGGATGCTCACGCCGCTTTCGATCTGCACTCGCTTGGGGTCGAAGCTCTGGTCAAAGCCAACGGCGATGCAGCGCTTGGCAAAGAGGGCCAAGAACTCACCGCGGCCGCAGCCGATTTCCAAGACGCAGCGATTCTCAAGCTCGTGTTCCTGAATCAGCCTTGTGGCCAGGGCTGCCGCCCAGTCACAAAAGCGGGCTGAGGCGTGCAGTGAGGTCTCGTAATCGCCCAGGTATTCGATCTTGTTTGGATCGAAGGAGCTATTGAATACGTGGCCGCAGCTTTGACAAAACTCCAGAGTAATATCGCCACGGCCGCAGCTGCGCGCCGCTTCGGCGTCGGAATACAGGGCGTTGACCAGGACGGGGACGTCTCGCAGCTCGGCGCAGGGACGGAGCGCCTGGGCCCCACAAAGCGGGCAGCTCATCAAAGGGCTTCGAGCTTTGGGCTCAGCCCCATACTCTTGAGCTGGGCGCCGATTTCGGGCAGGTAGATGCGGTTCATGACTAGGACTCGCTCAGGGACATCCTCCTGCAGAAACTCCGGGCCCTTAACTTCCTGGCCGCTGCCGGGGATAAAGCGCCCGTGCTTGTGTGGATTGATATCAATGCCGAACTCGATTTCTTCATCCAAACCGGTGGCGGTCAGGAAGGCGACGGCCTTACTGCCTGAGCCCCAGAGCACGGTTTTCTCGCCCTGGGCCGAGGCTGCGCGGACCGTAGCTGCGAGCTCGGCGATGCGCCCGGGTGCCTGCTTTTGGAAATGCTGGACTCCGGCCCGCAGTCGCGGCAAGTCCTTCTCTTCGGGCAAAGGCGGCGCTTTGGCATTGCTACGAGTGTCGGCTTCGATGAGCAGGTATTGATCGTCATACACCGAGGCCAGGCGCAGCACCCGAAAACCCGTGTCGCGGAATAGCCGCGCCAGCGAACCGAGGGAAAAGTAACTGCAGTGTTCGTAGTAGACGTCTTCGAAGGCCAGGCCTTCGAGCACCCGTTCGATGGCCGGTAGTTCGAAGAGGACGATGGTCTCGCGCTTGCCGATCGAGCGCCTGATGGTCTGCATCAGTTCGCGCACCGGCGCAATATGCTCAAGGCTGTGCCGGCACAAGATCACGTCGGCGTCAAAGTCGCCGTGGTTTTCGCAGTAGAACTCACTTAGAAAGCGGACATTGGCCTTGGTGTGGGTGCGCTCGGGGCGATAACCCGGGTCAATACCGATGCCTTCGTTATCGCCAAGCTCGCAGATCTTGACCAGAAACTCGCCCTTACCGCAGCCGATCTCGAGCACGCGTTTGCCGTAGATTTGATAACGCTCGATCCACTGACGCGCCAGGTCTTCGGCGAAGGCGTTGAAGGTGCTGGAGTAGGCTTGGGTTTCTTCATACTGCGGCGAGTACCGATGCACGCTGCTGTCGAAGACCGTGTTTTGCACGAAGCCGCAGTCCTCACAAAAGTCGAGGACCAGGTCGCGGCGGGCGATGTTCCGTGCCTCTTCGCGGCTCTCCATCAGCAGGCAGGAATGCACCGGAATCGCATCCAGCTCGAAGAAGCGGCGCAGCTGGGTGCTGCTGCAGCTCTGACAACTATCCTGGCTCATGAGTGCAGCGCTTCGAGGATCGTGGGCTTAGGTACTGGGATCATGAAACGGCCGCCGGCCCGCTCATAGGCCGCTTGCTGAGTGCGGATCTCTTGCTCGACGTTCCAGGGGAGGATCAGGGTTGCCCCCTTGGCCGCTGCGCCATAGGCGGCGATTCCTTGGCCTTCGTCGCGGAGCTGGCGAAGTAGGGCACGCAGCTCTTGGCGCAGGGTTTGGACCCGTTTGGCGAAGCCTTCGTAGTACTCCCGGGTATCGAGGCCGAGATCGCGTTCCTCGGCAATGAGTTGCTGCACCGAGGCGTCGGGCGCTTCGTGCTTTTGCGCAAAGAGGCGCAGGGAGCCGCCATGGATGGGGAGGCGCTCGACTCGGTTGAGACAAAGGCCCTGGCTACGGAAGAGACGATCGACGGAGAGCACCGAGAAGTAACAGAGGTGCTCGTGGTAGATGGTGTCGAACTCGCAGTTCTCGACCAGGGTGCGTAGGTAGGGCAGCTCGAAGACCGCCATACCCTCCTCGCTGAGCAGCTCGGCGATGCCACGCACGAAGCCACGGGTGTCGGCAACATGGGCGAGCACGTTATTGGCGTGGAGGATGTCGGCGGCATAACCCTCGGCCCGCAGTTGCCGGCCGAGCTCTTCGGTAAAGAAGGCGTGGCGGGTCTCGATACCGCGTGCCCTTGCCGCCTCGACCGGCCCCTTTGCTGGATCGATGCCGAGCACCTGGACGCCGGCCGCTTGGTAGTACTGGAGCAGATAGCCATCGTTGCTGGCGAGCTCGATGACCAGCTTTGGCTGCCCTTGCTGCAGGCGAGCTTGGACGTGGGCCTTGGAGTGCTCGAGTAGGGTGTCGGAGAAGGAACTGTAATAGGGGTATTCGTCGCCGAAGAGTTCCTCAGGGGCGACGGTCTCCAGGATCTGCACCAGGGTGCAGTCCGGGCAAAAGGCAGCTTCTAAGGGGTAGCGGGCTTCTGTCTGGTCTAGCTGCTCGCGGCTGCGTAGGGCGTCCGAGGGAGGATGCTCTCCAAGGTCGAGGAAGGTGATGAGCTGGGTGGAGCCGCAGGAGCGGCAGTTGTGTTCAGATGGCATGGCCCTGCCCCTCGCACCAGCGCAGGCTGGCGTCGATACGCCCCTGTTCCATCAGTTCTTGAACGTGGCGGATGCGCAGGTAGGGGCCGCGGACGAAGTCCATGCTGCTGAGCCCTTGCTTTAGGAAGGCGGCATAGACCTCCTCGACGCCCGTACGCACCGTCCATTGCGGCACGAAGTCCGGGAGAGCTTCGCGGATCTTGTCGCAGTTGACCCGGTAGCAGCGCTTGTCGGGACCGGCGCCCTCCTCGTATTCAACTCGGCAGTTTGGGACCACCTCGGCCACGATCTCGGCGATCTCGCGGATACGGTAGTTCTCGTCGCTGCGGCCGACGTTAAAGGCCTGGCCGCGGACCTTGTCCTCGGGGGCTTCGATTACCCGGAGGAAGGCCTGGGCAATATCAGCGATATGGACCAGGGGGCGCCAAGGGCTGCCGTCGCTCTTCATCAATACTTGGCCGGTGCTGACTGCGAGGCCCACGAGATTATTCAGCACCAAATCGCCGCGCAGGCGCGGGGAGACGCCGAAGGCGGTGGCGTTGCGCAGGCAGGTCACGCAGAACTCGGGACTGTTCAGTGGCTCAAGATCGGCTTCGGCCAGGACCTTGGACTCGCCGTAGGGCGTCACCGGATGCAGGGCCGAGCTCTCGTCGAGGTAGTCCTCGCCGCCTGCGCCGTAGTTGCTGCAGGAGGAGCTGAAGACGAAGCGGCGCACGCCACTGTTCTTGGCGAGTTCGGCCAGACGCACGCTCGCCTTGTGGTTGATGTCGAAGGTCAGTTGCGGGTCGAGGTTGCCCAGTGGGTCATTGGAGAGCCCGGCCAAGTGGACGATGGCGTCGAAGCCCGCCAGCTGCTCGGCTTTCAGGTCGCGGACGTCGATGGCGATGCTATTGCGCGGTCCAGGCCTGTCTTCACCGAAGACGCAGTCATGGAAGAGGAAGCTGTCGAGGCCATGCACTTCGTGGCCAGCCGCTTCGAAGATGGGGACGAGGACGGTGCCGATGTAACCGTCGTGACCGGTAACGAGGACCTTCATCTTCTTCACTGTGGCTGGGCCGCAGGCGTCGTGTTCCAGGTCTTCCATGGCGCGTTGCCGCTGTCCCATAGGTCCTGGAGGATCTTCTTTTCCCGCAGCGTGTCCATGCACTGCCAAAAGCCGCCATGGAGGAAGGCGAAGAGTTCGCCGTCCGCGGCCAGCCTCTCCATCGGTCCCTTCTCCCATTGGGTCTCGTCGCCCTCGATGTAGTCGAAGACTCCAGGTTCGAGGACGAAGAAGGCGCCGTTGATCCAACCGGTTTCGAGCTGCGGCTTTTCGCTGAAGCGTGTGACCCGCTGGCCATCGAGATCGAGTCTCCCGTAGCGGGCCGAGGGGCGGACGGCGGTGACGGTCGCCAGTCGGCCGTGCGCGCGGTGGAAGGCGATGAGTTCGTTGAGGTCGATGTCCGAGACGCCATCGCCCCAGGTCAGGCAGAAGCTCCCGTCTTGCAGGTAGGGCTGCAGGCGTTTGATGCGACCGCCGGTATTGGTGCTGAGTCCGGTATCGACCAGGTCGACGGTCCAGTCGCGCGAGACGGCGCCGTTGCCGCTTGGGCACTCGACGGTGCCCTTGCGCAGGTCGATGTGCATGTCGCTGCCAAAGCGAGCCTGGTCGTGGAACCAGCGCTTGATGTATTCCCCCTTGTAGCCGAGGGCGACGATGAAGTGCTCGTGCCCATAGCCCAGGTAGTGCTGCATGATGTGCCAGAGAATCGGCTTGTTGCCGATCTCTACCATCGGCTTGGGCCGAATCTCGGTCTCTTCGGCCAGGCGTGAGCCGTAACCGCCTGCCAGAATGGCGACCTTCATCGGGGAGTCCTCTCGCTTGTCCCTTCTTCCATCGAGATAGCGAAGGGGCTAGCTGAAGACGAAGGCTGCGCCTCGTTCCCTGATGCCGTGGGGCTTTCCCCGGCGGCCTAGCCCGAGAGCCTGCTAGGCGTCGCCCCAGCGCCTCTCCTGCGACAGGAGCTGGTCGATGCCTCGGAGCAGTTGCTCCCGGTCCTTTGGCAGGCGGCCGCCGAGGACCACGTGGTTGCTGGCGTGGTTGCTGCGAAAGAGGGCGTTGCTAGGCGACGCTCCGGCGAGGAAGCTGCGCAGCTCGCGCAGGAGCATGCTGCTGTCGGGCAGGCGGAAGCGGCCGCGCTGGTACTGGTTCCAGATCGAGGTGCCGGGTTTGAGCGTCAGCGTCAAGGCCGCGAGAAACTCGGGGTCCATCGCTGTGGCGAGCTCGGCGGAGGCTTGAGCATGCTCTTGGCTGCGTTCGACGCCGCCTGCGCCCAGCAGGAAGATCACCGATTGCTCGATACCGGCGCGGCGAAGGCGGCTGGCGGCTTCGATGTGTTCGGCGGCGTTGCTGCCTTTGGCGATGCGGCGCAGGACTAGGTCGTCGCCGGACTCGGGGCCGAGGTAGAGGCGCGAGAGGCCGCCCTGGCGCAGGCGCCGGAGTTCTTCGGGGCTCTTTTCGGTGACGTTGCTGGCCATCGCGTAGGCGCTAATGCGAGCCAGCTTGGGAAAGCTCTGCCGCAGTGCTGCGAGCAAGGGCTCCCAGGTGCTGAGCGGCATGTTGAGGGCGTCGCCATCGGCGACGAAGACCTTGCGCAGCCGCGGACCCAGCAGTTTTTTCGCCTCTGCGACCTCGGCCAGAAGCTCGGGGAGCGGGCGCTCCCGATACTCCTTGTCCCGATACATCTCGCAGTAGCTGCACTTGTTCCAAGAGCAGCCGATGCTCGCCTGGAGGATCCAGGCATCGTGCTCGCTGGGGGGGCGATAGATCTGGCCTTCGTAGATCATGCTTTGCTTTGCGGGGCGCCGTATCCTGCCGATCCCTGGGCAAAGAAGCGAGGTCTCGCATGTGAGCGCCGCTTTCGTATGTTCCCGGGATGAGTCCGGAACAGGAGAAAAGGGCGCGTCGGCAACTGCATCGAGTGCTGATCTCGGTGTTTCTCAGTTCGCTGGCGATGATGTCAGCTCTGCCGCATTTGCCGCGTTATCTCGAAGAGCGCTTCGATCTCACCGGTGATGAATGGGCGCTGTATTCGGGGCTGATCTTTGGCGCTGCGCCTTTTGCTGCGGCCTTCGCCGGACCGATCTGGGGCGCCTTGGGCGATCGCTTCGGTCGCAAGTGGAACCTGGTCCGGGCCCAGGTGACGATCACCAGCTTCCTGCTTCTCTTTCCGCTGATTGGCTCGCTTTGGGGGCTGGTGGTCTTGCGGCTTTTGCAGGGGCTCTGCTCCGGATGGGTGGCTCCGGCCTTTTCACTGGCGAGCGCCGGCTGGCCCTCCGAACGGCGGGGGCGGGTGCTGGGCTCTCTGCAGTTGGTCATGACCCTCGGCCTGCTGCTGGGTCCCCTCTTGGGTGCTGAGGTCCTGGCCGCTTTCGGGCGCAGCGGTCCCTTCTTTATGGGGGCGCTGCCGGCGCTGACGGCGCTGCTGATTACCCTGACCATTGGCGAAGACCGGGCGACACTCAAGGACGGCAGCGATGGTGGCCGCAAGGGGCGGGTCCTGGATGGCTTCCGCTTGGTCGTGCAGAGTCATGTGCTCGCCCTCTTCCTCGGCGCTATGTGCCTGGGTCGACTCGGTATTGCCCTGGTCGAGCCGCAGCTGGCGATCTTCGTGCGGGAAGAGCTGGGGCCACTCTCTTGGATTCTCTACGACAGCCATGAGGACGCGATCGACCGTACGGTGGCGTATTTGTCGACGGTGCTGGCGCTGGGGGTTCTGGTCTCGGGCGCGATGTGGTCGCGGCTCGGTGACCGCCTGCGTCCGGTGCGGGTTCTGGCCGTCTGCGGCTTCTTGACCGGGATCTCTCTGATCTTGATGAGCAGCGTTGATACCAGTGTTGGGCTCTTGGGCTGGCGGGCGCTTTATGCGCTGGGCTTTGCCGGGCTCTTACCGCTGAGTTATTCGGCGATCAGCCGCATTACCCCCAGCGATTCGATCGGTGCCGCCTATGCCCTCAATCAGAGTGCGGTGCAGCTTGCCTTGGGGGTGGGCTTTGCCCTCGGCGGGGTCTTCGAAGGGCTGATCGAGATTCGCTCCTTGCTGATCCTCTCGGGCGTGGTCGGCATCCTGGCCTATGGCGGGCTGCCCTTGGTGAGGATGCTCCACGATCGGCAGCAGGCCCGCGGCTAAGGAGTTACTGGCCGGGGGCCGGGTCTGGCCTTAGGGGCAGACATGGGCCAGGGCGGCTGCGACCTGGTCGAAGACGACGAGGAAGCCGTCTGCGCGCTCAAGCATCAGCATCTTGCGCTCGGACATGGTCTCGGTGACCACCAGCTCGTCGGCCAGCTCGTAGGCCACGCCCTCGATCTCGCGCAGGGCATGGGGGATGACGCCGTAGACGTGGCCGCCGCCTTCGTGCAGCGAGCGAGCGACTTCGCCCATGAGCCCGACATCGCCGCCGCCGTAGACCAGGCCGATGTCCCGCTTCGCCATCTCGGTGCCGAGCTCGCGGGCGAGCTGTCGGTGGGCCTGCTTGATGTCGTCGCTGGAGGAGCAGTAGACGCAGATCTCGGTGGCGGGGCGCTTCATTCGGCTCTCTGTGACTCTGGCTCTGTGGCTCGGGGGCGCTGGCTCGGGACTGGGGCAGCGATCCTTACGATGGAGAAGATGCCTGCCGGATACCACCGGAGAATCCTCGCTGTGGGCCTCCTTCGCCGCAGGCGAATGGCGAGCGCAACTAACGGGTCATTGCTGAATCTGGCGCTTTCGCTATCCTCCTTCGCCGATATTCCCGGGATCACTGTCTCCTAGACCGCCGTCTCCTAGATCACTGTCCCCTGCTTTTTGGCTGCGCCGCGATTCGTTGCCACTTACTCCTTCGCGAAGGCCGCGCCATGACCAGGCTCCCTAACGATTCCGATTCCGCACCGGAGAGTGGATTCTCCTCTCTCGGGCTCTCCCCCCGGCTCTTGAAGGCTCTCGAGTCCAAGGGCTACACCCAGCCTTCGCCTATCCAGGCGCAGGCGATCCCGGTGCTGCTCTCCGGCCGCGACCTCGTGGGTCAGGCGCAGACCGGCACCGGCAAGACCGCCGCCTTTGCCCTGCCGCTACTGCAGAAGCTGGATAAGGACATGGCCCGAGGCGACCGTCGCCCCCGTGCCCTGGTCCTGGCGCCGACGCGGGAGCTCGCGGTGCAGGTCTGCCAGGCGACCGAGGGCTATGCCGGTGAGGGCTCGGGGCTGTCCTTCGTCACCGTCTATGGCGGGGCGCCGATCTTCACCCAGCTCAAGGCGCTGCGGCGTGGAGCCCAGGTCGTCGTTGGCACCCCCGGCCGAATCATGGACTGCATCCGCCGCGATGCCCTTGACTTGAGCGGCATCGAGACCGTGGTCCTCGACGAGGCCGACGAGATGCTGCGCATGGGCTTTATCGAGGATGTCGAGTGGATCCTCTCGCACACCCCGGCCTCGCGGCAGACGGCCTTGTTCTCGGCGACGATGCCGGAAGAGATCCGCCGCGTTGCCCAGCAGTATCTGAACTCGCCCGAGCACGTCTCGGTCAAGGCGCAGACGCGGACGGTGCAAAAGATCGAGCAGCGCTGCTTAATCGTACCGCATCGCCAGAAGCTCACGGCGCTCTGCCGCATCCTCGAGGCCGAGGCCAGCGACGCGGTGCTGATCTTCGCACGCACTCGTTCGAACTGTAATGACCTGACCGAGCAGCTGCAGGAGCGCGGTTTTACCTGCTCGGCTTTGCATGGCGATGTCAGCCAAAACCAGCGCGAGGACATCGTGCGCGGGATGAAGAGCCGTCGCATCAAGATCGTCGTCGCCACCGATGTCGCCGCCCGCGGGCTGGATGTGGACACGATCTCGCACGTCATCAACTACGACATGCCGACCGATGCCGAGACCTTCGTCCACCGCATCGGCCGCACCGGCCGCGCTGGCCGCACCGGCGTCACCCTGCTCCTGCTCACCCCCAAAGAGCGGCGCAGCCTGCGCGCGATCGAGCGTTTTACCGGGCAGCGCATGGAGGAGATCCAGGTCCCGAGCAACGCCGAAATCGCCCAGTGTCGGCAGCGGCAGCTGCGAGCGCGCATTGCCGAGATCGCCAAGGAGTCAAAGGAGAGCGGCGAGGACCTGGGACCCTATCGCCAGCTGGTGACCGAGCTGCTTGCGAACGATGCTCAGGATCTGGGGCCGGTCGAACTGGCCGCGGTCCTGGCTCGGCTCGCCGCCGACAACAAGCCGCTGGTCTTCGACGAACCAGAATGGGAGCGTCATTCGGGCAAGGACCCTCGGGACGGCGACCGCAACTTCGTGCGGCTCTACGTCTCAGCCGGCTATAGCTCGGGCCTGCGTCCCGGCCAGCTGGTGGCCGCCATCGCCAACTCAGCCAATATCCCGGGCAAGGCGATCGGCGCCATCGACATCCGCGAGAACGCGAGCTTCTTCGACCTCGACGAACGCTTTCAAGACCAGCTGCGCGACAACGTGCACCGCATCCAAATCCGAGGACGCAGCGTCGATATCCAGCCAGCGCGGCCCTACTCCGACAAGCGCGAAGGCAAGCGCCGCTCACACGGGCCCCGTCCCCACGTCCACCGAGCACATCCGCGCCCGCGCCCAGGCAAAGGCGCACGCCCCTACGGCGGCCGCCCCAAACCAGGCTCCCGCAACCCCAATTCCTGGCGCTGACTTGCCTGGCCTAGAGCTTTCGATCGAAGCTTTGGCAGCCCCGACACTGCGTGCCCAAGCTCGCCCATTGCCCGTCAGCAAGCGATGGCCCGCCCCCATGTGAGCCGCGAGTTCGCTTGCAAGCGCCGCTAGCAGATCTAGGCCTTGGTGCGGGCGCGGCTCTGCTCGTCGTCTTCGATTGGCTCGCCGTCGTGGTCTCCGCCGGGGGGGAGGCCGCGCTTCTTCAAGTCGCGGCGGAGGCGCAGGATGATCCGGAGGAGGATGCTCTCGAGGAACTTCGGGGTGGGGCGAATCGGAAAGGGGCTGCCACGTGGTTTCCCTCCTCCTGCTGGATGAGCGGGGATCTAAGAGGGCAGGCACCGAGCCGTACGCGAGCCGGGAACTATCTGGGTCCTAATGTCGCGAGATCAGTCGCCGCGGGGTATCCCAATGCCCTCGTCTATAAACGTCCCGGACCGGGGCCGATTGGTGCTCCCCTGCAAGAACCGTATCGACATGGAGCAATTCTCCTGTAAATTCCGATGCATGGATGTTGGATTTGACAGATTTCGGGCTCTGCAGGCACGGCTGCCGGCAGATGAGTCGCGGCGGCTCGTCGTTCTGACGGGCGCGCGGCAGACGGGCAAGACCACGCTCGCGAAACGCCTGTATTCGGAGCTGCGCTACCTCAACTTCGACGACCTGGAGCTGCGCCACTTCACTCGCAGCATTGGCGCGAGCGCTTGGCCTGAGCAGGTCGGGCCCGCCATCTTGGACGAGGCGCAGAAGGAGCCGGGTGTCTTCGACAAGGTCAAGCACGCCTTCGACTCAGGAAAGCTCGACTTCAGCCTCCTGCTCGGCTCGTCACGGATCCTGCTCATGGATCAGGTTCGAGAAAGCCTCGCGGGCCGAGCATTCGTCTTCGATCTCTGGCCGCTCATGCCCCATGAGTTGCGGAGTGCCTGGGGAGAGCGGCCTGCACGCACGCTCTTCGACCGCTTGCTGGACCAGGGGGAGGATGCTCTCAAAGTGTTGAGCCAAGCTCCCGGGCGCCTGCTTCCCGATGAGGATCATGAGCTGCGCAGTGCATGGCAGCACGTGCACGATTGGGGGGGGATGCCCGAATTGCTTCGGCTCGACGAGAACAGTCGCAAGGAGTGGCTGCGCTCTTATCTGCAGACCTTCCTTCAGCGGGATCTCTCGGATCTTGCGCGGCTCGCCGACCTAGAGCCCTTCTTTCAGCTACAACGGCTCTGCATGTTGCGCAGCGGCTGCCTGCTCTCCTTCGCGCGATTGGGGCGAGACGCCGGCGTGTCCGCACGCACGGCCAAGCAGTATCTCGAATACCTGCGCATGAGCTATCAGGTGCTGCTCCTTCCGCCCTACTCGCGCAATCTGACCAGCCGAACGGTCAAGTCGCCCAAGCTCATTTGGCTGGATGCCGGAATCCGCCGCCAGGGCACGGGCCAATGGGGCGAGCTTGCAGGAGAACACTTCGAGTCGGTCGTTATCTCCGAAGCATGGAAGTGGGTCTCGACAGCCGGGCTCGATATCCAACTGAGCTATTACCGAACGAGTTCCGGGCTGGAAGTCGATCTGCTCGCCGAAGGCCACGCCGGAGTTGTCGCCTTCGAAATCAAGCAACGGCGAGAGCCGGCGAGCAAAGACCTCAGGGGATTGCGGGCACTGGCCAAGGCACTGGGTCAAGAGTTCCGCGCCGGCATCGTCGTCTACGACGGCAAAGAGATCTGCCGCATGGATAAAGATCTCCCGCTCTTTGCGGTTCCCGCACATCGGCTTTTCGCGTAGCCTGCATCGCTCACCAAGCCACAGCACTCGCCCTTTCAGCCCCGCAGAGAGCGCGACCCAGATCTCGCGAGCGCTGATCTTGACGACAGCTCCGATTTTGAGGAGTCGAAGTCGTAATGTGTCACACTGTGCCCGCCGCATATCGCTTTGATAAAGACCAAGTCGTCGCAGGTGCTCAAGCAGTGCATAGGCGAAGGTGGAGAAGTATCACGGCAAGGACATCTTCTTGACCGAAGCTTTGACTCGCGAGATGAGCGCAGCGATCGGCGACGCCGTGGCGGGTAAGAAGCCCTTCTTTGCCTACATGGCGCATTGCGCGGTGCAGGCGCGCCCTTTGAGGTCGATGAGCGCTTTCGTTCGCAGTATCCCGGCCTCAAGGGCAAGGCGCTGGCCTTCGCCACCATGGTCCAAGGTATGGACAAGTCGCTGGACCCTCCGCGCTCTTCGCACGCTGCGGTGGGGTGATCGGTCGGCGGCGGCGGGGCCTATGGGCAGGGATGATGGCGCGGCGCCGCGGGGAGGCTGAGGCGAGGACGAGCTGTGGCTACGCACGAGTTCGGGTCGGCAAAAAAGCTCTTTGGGTCTAGGCTTGGGCCTATCGTTCTTCCCTTGCCCTGTCACCCCAGGACTCTTCCATGTCTAGGATCCTCTCCCGCTCCTTCCTCGGTCGCTGCGTCCTGTCCCTGCTCGCGCTGGCGCCCCTGGCTTTTGCCCAGCAGATCCGCTTGATCACGGATCTGCGCGGCCCGAGCAGCATGCTGCCGGGGACCGCTAGCGCTCAGCTCTCCGGCTTTCGCAAGCCTGGCCAATACGGAGTTACCGGGCTGAGCCCTTTTGCTGGCGGGCTCTTTGGGTACGCCAAGCTCAAAGGGACGGCGCAGCTGGTCCGCATCGACGCCAAAACCGGGGCCTACCAAACCCTAGGGGTGCACGCGCGTGACAGCTTGGACTCGGGCACGGTCGTCGGTTCGCGCCTCTTTTTCTTCGCGGATCTGCTGGGGCTGGGCAAGCAGCTTTTCGTCAGCGATGGCACGGCTGCGGGGACGAAGCGCGTCGGCGATTTCGCAGCCAAGCTCCATTATCCGCGTTATCGCGATCCCGCCGCTGTCGGCGGCAAGCTGCTCTTTGTCGTTAGCGCCACTGGCACCGGCGACGAGATCTACGTCTCCGACGGCACGCTCGCGGGCACCAAGCCTCTGCAGAGTCGGCCAGGCCAGCTCTTCCATAATCCAAGAAGCCTGCTTTCTAGTGCGGATCAGCGTTGGGTCGTCTTTAGCGCTACGAAGAGTTCCTATCCCTATGACCCGGATCTGTGGATTACCGACGGGACGCTGAGCGGGACGCGCATGCTCTTCGATGCCAAACCGGGATACGGGGCGGTCATTCCGCATTGCCGACTAGGCAAGAAGATTATCTTCCAAGCGAGAGACAGCAAAGCGGGCGCTCTGTGGAGTACGGATGGGACCAAGGCGGGCACGCAGCGCCTCTCCTCGAGCACAGGTCCCGTCCTCAGTGGCGCCTCGGAGTTCTACGTCGATGAGTCGGCCGGCAAGGCCTACTTCAGCGGCTCGACCGGCACCTATGGATCCGAACCCTGGGTGACCGACGGCACGCTCGCGGGGACCCGGCTCTTCGCCGACGTGGCGAACGGCTTCCGTTCGAGCTCTCCCAGGCATCTGCTCTTTGCGCACGGCAAGCTTTGGTTCCAGGGCGAGGTGCAGGCGGGAGCGGAACTCTATGTCAGCGACGGCACGGCGCAGGGCACGAAGATGCTGCGCGATATCGCTGCCGGAGTGAGCAGCTCGATCCCCTCGGAGCTGGTCCCGATTGACGGCGGCCGAATCCTCTTTCGGGCCCAAACCCGGAGCTCGGGCTCGGAGCTCTATGTCAGCGATGGCACGACGCAGGGCACGAAGATGGTCAAGGAGCTGTGGCCCGGCAGGACGAACGGCTGCCTTGGCGGGCTCTATTCCCTCGGGAAGCAGGCGGTTTTCATCGGTAATGACCAGAAGGATGGGCAGGAACTCTGGATCAGTGACGGCAGCGCGGCCGGCACGCGTTTGTATGCCAATGTGAATCAGGTGCCCCGGACGCGCTCCTTGGGTTCGCGGCCTTCGAACTTCGCCCGCTTTGGGCGCTACACCGTCTTCAACGCAGACGATGGGGTGCATGGTCGCTGGCTTTGGATCAGCGACGGGACCGCGCAAGGGACCCGGCTGCTCGGCGACCCGAAGAAGAAGAAGGGGCCGAGCGACCCGGCTGATTTCTGCGTGCTCGGCGATCAGCTGCTCTTCTCGGCGAGGACGAACTACCGTCGTCAGCTCTGGATCAGCGACGGAACGAGCCGTGGCACGCGCCCGCTCCGTGTTTCGCAGCACTCCTACTACGGCTTGGATCCCAAGGACCTGACCCGGGTCGGCAATCGCGTCTACTTCAGCGCGGATGACGGCGTGCACGGCCGGGAGATTTGGGTCAGCGATGGCACGGCGAAGGGGACACGGCTGGCCATAGATCTGGTGAAGGGCGCGGCCTCGTCGCAGCCCAAGCATTTCTTCGAGTTCAACGGGGAGCTTGGCTTCGTCGCCGAATCCCGCGGGCCGAGGTATCCCTACGGGATCGAGCCGATGCTCAGCGACGGGACCTTGGCCGGCACCAGGATTCTCTGCGATATCGAACCCGGTGGGTTGAGTTCCAGGGTCCAGGACGTGGAGGTCGGCGGCGGCCGGGTCTGGCTACTGGCCCACACCCTGCTGCAAGGCTTGGAGATCTGGGTCAGCGATGGGACGCCCGCGGGCACGAAATGCATCGACCTCGATTCCGGCCCCAGCTACCGCAATAAGTCGCAGCTTCGCTTCCTGGGCGGCAAGCTCTACTTCGCTCAGTTTGTGGGCAGCAATACCAATGATCCCGAAGAGATCTGGGTGAGCGATGGGACCCTCGCCGGCACGAAGAAATACGCCGACTTCCCGGACACGACGCGCAGCTACTCTCCACGCAACTTCACGGTTCTCGGCTCGCGGCATCTGCTGATGACGGCGCTCGACTATGAGCACGGCAAGGAGTTCTGGCGTTTGGACGGAAAGCGTCCCCAGGCGCTCTTTGCCGAGACCGGGCCAGCGGGACAGAGTGCTTGGCCCTCCAATGGTTTCCAAGGTCTGGAGCCTGCCAAGCAGCCCTTTTGCCTGAGCCGCGATGGGCTCGTCTTTGCAGGGAGCTGGTACGATCCGCAGAAGACGATTGGGGCGCTTGGCTCTGAGCCCTGGCTGCTGAGCTATGGGGCGATGTCCTTGGCCGAAGGCTTCGGCTACGCCGCGCCGGGCCAAGCCTTGCCGACGCTCGCCAGCACGGACCCGGTCCTGGGCCAGCAGGTCACGCTCTCGGGCAAGCATGCGCCGAAGACCAGCCCCGCCGCCGTGCTCTTGCTCGGGGTGCCGCACGCTACGCAGCTGCGCCTGGCGCCCGAGGCCTTCAGCCTGGTCGATCTGAAGGGCTTTTGGTGGATCGAATCGGCTTTCGTGCCGAGCGCTACTTGGCAGCGCAAGATCGCGCTGCCAAACGATCGGAGCCTCTCGGGATTGTCGCTGGCCCTACAGTGCTACTTCGCTGGCGTTGCGACGCCGTTGGGCATCGGCATGAGCAACGGCGTCTTCTGGCGACTCGGTCTCTGAGTCGCCAGAAGGCCTGGCTCAGCTCTTGGGCCAGACGTGTAGCGGGGCGGGGTTGCTCACCGCTCGCAGCCCCTTCTGCGGATCGAGGACGATGGCCGCGTGGTCGAAGTGCCATTCGCCGAAGGTCTTGACCAGGCTGGGCGGGACCACGAACTTCGCCTTGGCCCGCCCCGAAGCATCGAGGATGCCGACCTGCTTGGCGATCAGCGAGCCGGGCGCGGCGAGGATCAGCTGCATGTAAGCATCCAGCTGCAGCGGAATGAGCTGGCCGCCGATGCGCAGGCCCGGGCGAATGCCACTGGCGCTGCCGAGCAATAGATACGGGGTCCCCGCCATTCCTTGGCCGAAGTCCATGCTGAGCTCGACGCCGCGAGAACTCACCGGGCGCAGATCGTTTTTCGAGGCGAGGAGGCTGGGCTTTTTGCTGCCCAATACGAGGACACAGCCCTGATGGATTAGCGGGAAATCCGAGCGATAACTCAGGCCCAGGGCATAATCGCCGCGTTTGTCGCCGTCGATATCGCCCAACGAATCGAAGGAGAATGCCTCGGTCGGGCCCACGATGCCGGGCCACTCGTAGATCAGCTTGCCGTCCTTGCTCGAGAGCACCGCTAGGCGTCCGTCAAAGCTGCCGATCAGGTCGTCGCGTCCGTCGCCATTCCAGTCGGCGACCAGCGCTAGGCCACAGCCGTGGCCGCTGTAGTTGTAGGGATTGGACTTGAACTCCCAGAGGATCGAAGCGTCCTTGCCCGAGAGCATGCGCACGACGCCGAGCTGTGTGGAATTGTATTTGACCGAGGGGTCGCGCACGGCGATATCCGCGTGCCCATCGCCGTTGATGTCGCCCGGGGAAACGAAGCGACTGGCGAAGTCGCGGCTGCCTAGGCGGCCGGCTTTGAACTCGGCGATCAGCTTGCCGCTCCGGCCGGAGTAGATAAGCAGACTGCCGCTCCGCGTGCCGCCGGAGTCCTGGTCTTGGACGCCATAGTCCATCTGGCCGTCGCCATTGACGTCGCCGACCGCGCCGATCGATTCGCCGAACGTGCCCGTCGTATCCCCCCACTGCTCCTGCAAGAGACTCAGGTCCTTGCCCGAGAGCAGCTGGACACGGCCTCGGCGACTCTTGCCGCCGATAGAGGTCGCAAGGCCAGTGGCCGAGAGGAGGAGTTCGGGGTGCCCGTCGCGATTGACGTCGGGGAAGGGGGCGCAGCCCCAGTCGTTGCCGATGAGTAAGGGCCAAACGAAGATGGTCTTCCAGGTCTTGCCGTCGAGCAGCCGCAGCTCCTCGGGCTGGAGCCTTCGGACGGCGAACTCGGCGAAGCCATCGCCATTGAGATCGCCAGCGGGGTGGATCCGCCGTATGTCGCCGCTTTTGGGAGCGAAGCGGAAGCCCGGGATGACCGCTCCGGTGCGGCCGGAGTGCAGCTCGAGGAAGGGGGGCAGCAGGCTGTTGAACCGTACCCGGCTCAATACGATGAGATCGCCGACCCCGTCGCCATTGCGGTCTTCACAGCCGAGCAGGCTCTCGCCCAGGTGCTGGTTCTTGACCTTGCCATAGACGAGGAGGCGCTGGGTGTCGGCGACGCGGTGCTGGGCGGTGGACGTTGCCGTCAAGCTGGTGACGGCGACAAAGAATAGGGCGGGGCCGAGGATGTTGAGGCGCGGTCTGGCCATGTGCATGGGGCTTCTCCTGGGCGTCGCGCAGAGCATGGGCCCTTGTCCGAGGAGGCCTTTTCCAACATGGCTCAAGGCTCGCGCGACTTATGGGACGAGCTGTTAGACTATGCGGCCATTCGAAGAGAGCCAATACGCCAAGCGCAAGGTCTTGGGCTCGCGGCGAAGCAGGAGCCCAGCGCTTTGCTTTCAGTGGAGAGTATCCCATGTCGCAGCTCCCCCCCCGCTCCTGGGTTTGCCGATCGGGCGCCCGATTGCGCCGCTTCTCTTACCGTTTCGTGAGCGCGCTGCTTGCCCTTGGCTGCGCGGCGACCCTCTCCGCCCAGCGCCGGCCCATCCTCGAGATCCCTGGGGCCTACTCCCAGCAGTTGCTCGGGATGCGCATGCAGGCGGCTGGCGATGTCGATGGGGACGGGGTTTCGGACCTCCTCGCCAGCTCGTGGTCGCCGAACTCGAGCTCCCCGCTGCCGGAGTTGAGGATCCTCTCGGGCAAGACGGGCTCGCTGATCCGAAAGCTGAGCGGGGCGAGCTACTCCGCCTTCGGTGCTTCCTTTGACGCCGGTGCCGACCTCGATGGCGACGGAGTGCCGGATCTGATCGTCTCTCGCCAGAGCCGCATGCTGGGCTATGTGGAAATCTGGTCGGGCGCAAGCGGCAAGATGATTCGCCCCCTCTTCAATCCTTTGACCCAGCGCCAAGGCTTCGGCGCCAGTGTCGCCTTCATCGGCGATGTGGACGGGGATGGGGTCGAGGACGCCGCCGTGGGTAATCTTATCGGTAGCTCCTACAAGGATCGGAAGGGGGCGGTGCACATCTTCTCCGGCAAGACGGGCCGTCTGCTCAAGACGATCGAAGGCTACGTCAATCGCTCGGAGTTCGGCCGTGTGGTCGCTGGGGCGGGTGACCTCAACGGCGACGGCAAACCCGAACTCGTGGTCGTCTCGGGATTGGCGCTGCAGCGTGGACCGGTCTTCGTGTATTCGGGCGCGGACTGGTCGTTGCTGCACGAGATCGCCAATCGAGCGGATCCCTACCGCGGCCCGGCTGCGGCGCAGAAGGTGGCCGACCTCGATGGGGATGGCCGAAACGAAATCCTGCTGCTTGCGCCACAGGATTCCTTCAAGCCCAGCCAGAACCCAAGGCGCCGTGGCCTCGTCCGCGTGATCTCCGGGGCCAGCGGCAAGGAGCTATGGGCGCTCACGGGTCTTCGCTCGCAGGAGGAGCTGGGGCTAGCCATGGCCGTGCTCGGCGATATCGATGGGGATGGCCGCCCCGAGATCGCGGCGAGTGGCAACGACAAGTCCAGCTACAAGGGCTACGTCGCGGTCTTCTCCGGGCGTGACGGGCGCGAACTTTATCGCTGCGTCGATGCCGGGCCATACCACTATGGGCGGCAGCTCGTGGGCCTTGGCGACGTCAACGGCGATGCCGTACCCGACCTGGCCGCGTCCTGGGGCAACTATGTGCCCAAGGGAAAAAGCGGCCATAGCTACGGCCTCGTCCAGGTCTTCTCCGGGCATCCCGATCTCCTCAAGGCGGGGACCCCGTCGCTGTCCGTGTCCAAAGGAGGATACTCTCTGATGACGATGCGGGCTGGGGCTTCTTGCGCGTCAGGGGTCTTCTTCTTCGTTGGCTCGGCCTCGGGTGCGGCGCCGGGCTTCCGGTGGGGGAAGGTGCAGGTGCCGATCAAAGTCGATGCCTATACCCAGCTGCTGCTCGGCGCCAGCAACAGTCTGATGCTGCCGCTGATGGGCTTACTCGACCACAGGGGCAACGGCACGGCCCGCTTCGTCCTTCCTCGGGCGACGAGTCCTGCCTTCATCGGCACGCAGCTGACCCATGTCTACGTCGCCTTGGATCGAAAGACCCTGCTGCCGATCCTCGCGAGCAATCCTGTGCGTATCGACCTCGTCAAGTGAGGGGGAATAACGGCATGCTTCCTCACGAAAAACTCCATAACACGGTGCTCCCCATGCAACGGCTCCTGTCCTTTCGCGCGATGAGCCCTCGAGTCCTCGTCGCTCGTTTTTGCCTCGTTGCCCTCCTCTGCCTCGCCGGGCAAGTTGGGGCGCAGCACAGCTTGTTTACGTATCGTGGCCAGCAGAAGAACGACTTCCTCGGTAAGTCCGGCTGCGGGCTCGGGGATCTGAACGGGGACGGCTTTGCGGACTTTGCCATTGGCTGCCAAGAAGACTTCTTGGGCAAGAGGCCGGGCCGTGTGCGGATCTATTCGGGTTATACCGGCACCGTGCTCCACGAGATCGTCGGGCCGAGCTTCGGGATGCTGTTTGGCCATCACTGCGCGCGCGTGCCGGACCTCGACCGAGATACTGTGGACGAAATCGCGATTGCCGCGCCGAACTCCACGACTTCGAACGGTGCCCGCTCGGGGGCGATTCGGATCTATTCAGGTAAGAGCTTCGCTCTGATCCGGGAGCTGCCCGGCGGCCGCGCTGGGCAGCGCTTTGGCCAATCCCTCGTGATCCTCGGCGATATCGACGGCGATGGGGTGGTCGATTTTGCGGCGGGCACGAGTCGCCTAGTTTATCCCTTTACCAATATCCATGGTGTGCGTGTCGTTTCCGGCCGCACGGGCAAGCAGCTTTATCACTGGGAAGACAAGCAACGCGCGAGCGAGTTCGGCCTGGTCATGGCCGCGCCCGGTGACCTGGACGGCGATGCGGTGCCGGACCTGATCGTTTCGGCGCGACGAGGCTTTCATCGTGGGCAGCAGACGGGCTATGTGCGCGTCTTCTCACTCAAGAGCGGCCGGGAGCTTGCTCGGCTCAGCGGCGACAGTGCCTATGATCTCTATGGCGAGAGTCTGCTGCTGCCGGGAGACTTGAACCGGGATGGGGTGGCCGACTTCTTTGTGGCTCGTCGCGAGAAGATCAATAACCGGCGCCTTTATGGTCTGCTCGATTTGATCAGCGGCAAGACCCTGCGGCGCATCGACAGCTGGCGCCCGGGCCAGAACGCGTTGTCGCTGCTCGGGACGGCTTTCACGGCGCCCGATGCCGATGGGGATGGCCTGCTCGACGTGGCGTCGCTCGAACGAAGGGCCGGGCCGAAGGGGGGCTACGGTTTGCTTCGGGTCTTTAGCGCGAGCTCCAAGCGGCTGCTGCGTTCGATTCGGATCGGAGGCGCGAACCGGAGCCGCAGCAGCCTCGCGTGCATCGCTGGAGACGTCAACGGCGATGGCCACGATGACATCCTCTATGGCAGTATTTTTGCCGGGTCGAATTCGCAGAATCTCGGCCTGGCCAAGCTGTGGTCGGTCCGGCCGATGCGTCTTAGCGCGGACGAGCATCATTTGTTCGCGGGCGGCTCGAAATACCAGTGGCTGCAGCTCGACGCCGGGGTGGCCCATGCGGGCGACTTTTTCTTCTTCGTGGGCACGGCTTCGGGGACAAAACCGGGTCTGCAGCTGGGCTCCTTGCACGTGCCGATCCAAGTCGACGCCGTGACCAAGCTCTACTTCGCGGCCCGCGATTCGCTGTTCGCGCCGTCCTCGGGCTTGCTCGATGCGGCGGGCAGGGGTACTTCGTCTTTCTTCTTACCGCCCGAACTCTCGCACAAGTTCCCGCCGCTGCAGCTCTGGCATTGCTTTGTCGTGGCAGATCGCAACACCCTCCAGCTGCGCCTTGCCAGCAATGCCGTGCCGCTGCGGGTCAACTGAGCCCAGGGCGTCGTCAGGGCCGCGTGAAGGGGCTGCGGCGCGGCGGCCCTTGGGCTTCTTGCGGGGAGCTTCCTCTCCTGCTTGCGCTGGACCATTCGCTCTCTTCGCACAGTTCGGAGGGCTTATCGCCCTACGGCCGGGCTGGGCGCGGGGAGGCCGGCGAGAGGAGGCCGGGGAGCTGGCTGGTGCTGGCGGGGGATGAGCGTGCAGAGGCGCTCAAGGGCCCCTGCGTCTGGATCAACTCTGGGGGGAATGCCCATCAGGAGAGGATCTTCGATCCGCGTTTTCACTAGTCGAGGCTCTGAGCTTTTGTGGTTTCAGGCCATTTTGCAGTGCGGCGAAGCCGAAGACTCCATCTCAAAGCGATTCAGATTGACTGGGCGGCCATAGGTCCATATCTCTCTTGCGATTTATCGAGAGAGGGGTGACCCCTCGGGAGCGCGTCTGATGTCCAGTCCAGTCTTCCCTGCCTTAACCGCCGAAGAGGCCGCCGCTTTTATCTCCCATGGAGATACCGTTGGCTTCTCCGGCTTCACTGCCGCTGGCTCCGCCAAGGTTGTACCCGAGGCCCTCGCTGAGCGGGCCAAGGCCCTCCACGCAGATGGGCAGCCCTTCCAGATCCGTGTCCTTGCAGGTGCCTCCACCGGTGTCCACCTCGACGATGCCCTCTCCCAGGCCAACGCCGTCTCTTGGCGGGCTCCCTATCAGTCCAGCAAGTGGCAGCGTCAGCGGCTCAACAATGGGGAGATGCGCTTTGTTGACATGCACCTCTCCCACCTCCAGCAGATGGTCTCGGAGGGGTTCCTCGGCCAGGTGAACGTGGCGGTGGTGGAGGCCACTGAGGTGACTGCAGACGGACGCATTTACCTCACCTCTTCCATCGGAGCGTCCCCTACCTTCCTCAAGGTGGCTGACCGGGTGATCATCGAGATCAACCGCTTCCACTCCCCGCGCGTCAGCGAAATGGCCGACATCGCCACGCTGCCCAACCCCCCGCACCGCAGTCCGATCCCCCTCTTCCATCCCTTGGATCGCATCGGCCTGCCCTACGTGGCCATCAACCCTAAGAAGATCATCGGGATCGTGGAGCATGAGGCCCCCGACGGCGTGGCCAGCTTCAGCGACCCCGACGACACCAGCCAGCAGATCGCCAACAACGTGGTGGACTTCCTCCTCTCGGAGAAGGCCAGTGGACGCATCCCCAAAGAGTTCCTGCCGCTCCAGTCCGGCGTGGGCAACATCGCCAATGCGGTGATGGCGGGCCTCGGCGCCCATGAGGAGGTGTCGCCCTTCCATATGTACACCGAGGTGCTTCAGGACTCGGTCATCGACCTGATGCGCCGCGGCAAGGTACTGGGCGCCTCCACATGCAGCCTGACCCTCTCCGATCAGCTGATGCGCGAAGTCTATGACGACATGGACTTTTTCCAGGAGCGGATCGTCCTTCGCCCCCAGGAAATCTCCAACAACCCCGGTCTCGTCCGTCGCCTCGGTGTCATCACCACGAACACCGCCCTTGAGGTGGACATCTATGGGCATGTCAACAGTACGCACGTCAGCGGCACACGCATGATGAATGGGCTCGGTGGCAGCGGCGACTTTACCCGTAATGCCTACATCTCTGTCTTTATGTGCCCTTCCATCGCCAAGGGCGGTCGCATCTCGACCATCGTGCCCATGGCCTCCCACGTGGACCACAGCGAGCACTCCGTCCAGGTGATCATCACCGAGCAGGGTGTGGCGGATCTACGTGGCCTCGGCCCCCTGGAGCGAGCCAGCTGTCTCATCAACAATTGCGCCCACCCCGCCTATCGCCCCTACCTCCACGACTACTTCAAAAACGCACCCATGGGGCACATCCGCCACGATCTGGCTAAGTGCTTCGAGTTGCACCTCAACCTGCAGCGCGAGGGCGCCATGCTCCCCGGCCTCAAAATCTAAACGGTGGGTGATTGAGGGCCTGGCCTCAGGCTGAGGCCAGGCTTTCGTCCCGGAAAGGGCGCTTCAGCTTGTAGAGGACGCAGCCATCGGGGCGGACCTGGAGGAGGCCTTCGGCGATGGGTTGGCTGCTGAATCTAGTCGCCATCGCTCCCAGCCAAGTCGGGAGCTGGGATATCGCTTGTCTGCGTCTCCCGTCCGCGGCCCGTGTTCTACCTCTACATCGCCATCGAGGTCTTCAGCCGCAAGATCGTCGCTGCTGAGTTGCACGAGAGAGAATGCTCAACGCTCACGGCCCAAATGATCGAAAAGGCCTGCCTCACCGAGGAACTCGATTACGGTCAGCTCGTGCCGCCCTCAGATAACGGCAAACTAATGAAGGATGCGACGCTACAGGACACCGCGAAGGCGTTCGGAATCTCGGTGTCTTTCAGCCGCCCCAGTGACCCAATGACAACCCGTTCTAAGGGGCCCATTTTTGCACGGCGAATTACCGACCCGATGATCCGTTCGGACCCTTCACGTCGTTCGATGCCGCGCTCGCCTGGGTCGAACGCCTCGTTGACTGGTACAGGTACAAACCCTTGCACAGCTACATCCGCTACGTCATGCCGGCACAAGCTTATGTTGGAGAGGGTGTTTCCTGCTTGAAACGGCGCTATGCCGTCTACTTAGCTACTCGCGTTTTCTCTCGGGATTCTGTTTTGCGAGACCAGAGATTACCGAAAACTCAAGTCGGCAAAGCTTCGGTTCCTCGGCCCAGCAGCGCTAGGTCATCCGAATAGACATAAATGCAGCCGTGCTGCTTGCCGGTGGCCTCGCATTCGATGCCGAGACCTGCAAGCTTCTTAAGTGTGCTACTCGCAGTTGGGAAGGAGATGTGCAGCGCGTTCGCGACAATTTGAATCGTCACTATTGGCCGGGCCTGCATGAAGTCGTGCACGCGGATAGCCGAGGGGACGAAGCGTCCTAGCGTCCCGATCTGCTGGCGATGCTCTTTCAACATTGCGATCTGGTAGCGAGCAAGAGCTCGACAGTCGGCCTAGAGATGCCATCGCGCTGGATCTCCAATTCGGCTGCTCGCTCTTCGTGGCTGAGCACGCCTTCGAAGAGCTGAGCCACAGCTGAGCCACGGCTGAGCAGCCACAGCTGATCCCCAGGCACGGGGCCGGCCGGCGGGGACTCTGAGCCGCCTATTGCAGAAGCGTGGCGCATCCTCCTAGGCTCGGAGGAGAGCCTGGCAAGGTGGGATGGCAGAGTGCCCGAATGCGCCGGTTTGGAAAACCGGTTTGCCACAAGGCAACGGGGGGGCGAATCCCTCTCCCACCGCCACTTCTTCTCCCGTGCGATCCCCCAAGAATCGCCCAAAGGAGACCCCCGTTGCCGAATCCCGAGCCGCGACTCCCCAGAATGGTCCGACCAAGCCCCCTCGCTCTCCCCCTCCTCGCCTTGCCCCTCGCCCTGCTCCTCGGCTGCGGCTCGACGCCCGAGCCCGAGTTCCGCGGGCCCGAGATCGAGGAGGGCCGACGCTACTTCGCCGGTTCGATCCTGAGCGGCCGCGGAGCCCGCGCCGAGCTGGCCGACAAGCTTGACCCGGCCGAGGCCCTGCGCATCCGCTGCCGCGTGGCCTTCATCGAGCATCTGCCAGAGCTCAAGCTGGACCGGCTTGCCTCGCGCGCCCGCCTCATCCTCAACGCCGAGGGCCAAGACCTGCTGCTGCCGACAGGCCGCATCAGCCGCGGCGGCTTTGTCGCCCGCGCCGCGCAGGCGGAGGAACTCCTCCAACAGATCGGCGAGCTCAGCGAAAGCGGAAGCGGCCTCGGCGGCCGCCGCGTCCCGGTCTTCGACAAGAGCGCGGTCCTGGCGCCGGGGATCACGACCGCCTTCTTCGGGCAGTCGCAACGCAGCTTCCTGAGCGAGCCTGGCCAGGTCGTGCACAAGCGACTGGCTCTGCTCGTCGATGGAGGCCGCTCGATCGAAGAGCCGGCCGAGCTCGCCCTCCTTCTCGAAGACATCGGTGAGGCGGGAATGCCCGAAGGCCTCAGCCAAGAGATGCGCTACACGCTGCGCCAGGAGATCGTGGTTCTCTCGGACAAACTCGAGGTCGATGGCCCGCCGATCGTGCTTGTGGTTCCGGCAGCTGCGAGCTTTGGCATGGGGGACGCGGCCTGGGTTGCGCAGCTGCAGCTGCATCGGCCGCCCGCAGGCAGCCGCGACTTCGCCGCCGACCTGGAGGAAGCTCGCCGCATGGTGCGCGAAGAGTCGCGGCAAAGCCTGAGGGGCAGTCGCCCGCTCGCGCGCGTCGAAGCGCAGCGCTACTCGATGCAGGAGGGCCTGCGCAGCCTCGATTTGGCGCGCCATCATCGCCCAGCTCTCGTCTTTTTGACGAGCCAGGGGGATCGCTGTCCCCTGGCCCAGGATCTCGCCCTCTCCGGCGACACGGACACGTTGGCGGCCTGGATCCAAGTCGTTCAAGCAAGCCTCAAAGCACAGCAAGCTATTGCCGTGCCCGAAGAGGATCCTCGCAGGGGCGCAGCCAAGCCGAGCTTCGTAGAACGGGCCCGCTCCGAGCCCTCCTGGACCCTGGAGCGGGCGGCCTACCAGCTCCTCAGCAAGCGCCTCGATCGGGGTGAGATCAGCGAAGCGATGCGTGGCATGCTCGCGCGACATGCGGGCGAAGCCGGCTGCTTCCCCGGCGCGATCCCCTCCCTACTCGAAAAGGCCGAGGATCAGCAGAGCTTCCAGGAGCTTCTGATCACCGAGAACCTCGGCTTCTTGAACGCCAGCCAGCCGGCCTCGCGCATCCGCGCCTTCGACTGGCTCCAGCGCATGGGGATCACGGTTCCCGGCTACGAGCCCTTGGCCGAGCGGAACGCACGCCGCAAAGCGCTTCGTAGCTTCCAGGCCCAGCGTATCCAGGCCCAGCGCAGCAAAGAGCAGGCATCGAGATGAGCTCCGAAGACAAGCAGACAGAGTTGCCGGCCTCGGAAGAAGGCAGCGCGCAGGGGCCCATGGAGCCCCAGGCCCCCAAGGCACGGCCCGCCAAGAGCCAAAAGCCCAAGTCCCGCCTTCGCTGGCTCTGGCGCAGCCTCTGGGCGCTGCTCGCCCTCCTCGTCATCGCGCGCTTCGCTCTGCCCTACGCCCTGCCGAGCCTCCTCGACTCCGTCCTGGCCGACTATGGGCTCGAGGCCCAGTACGACGAGCTCGATCTCTCTGTGCTCGGCCTCGCGGTCGAGCTGCGCCATTTCGAGCTGCGCGAGCGCAGCGAAGATCGCAGCGGCGACCTACATCTGAGGCTCGACTACTTGCAGGCGGATCTCAGCGCCCTGGCCCTGCTGACGGGCGGGATCCACGTCAAGCGACTCGAGCTCGAAGGCTTCGAGCTTCACGTCCATCGAAATCGCCAAGGCCAGCTCGTCCTCGCCGAACGCTTGGCGAACCCGAGCTCCCCTCCCGGCTCCGAGGACAAGGCTGCCGCAGACCCGATTCCCAGTGAGCCGGTTCAGGATTCGCTGACGAAGCCTGCGGAGCATCCTCCACAGGCCACAGATCCGGCTCCAGAAGAGGCGATCGACCTCTCCCTTCCTTTCCGCATCGACGAGCTGCATCTCTCGCAGATGCGCCTGCGAGTGCACGACGAATCGGTCCAACCCGCGATCGACACCTGGGTCGATGCCCACCTGCGGATGCATCACCTGGGAGACCCGGAGCGCCCAGCAAAACTCTCCGTCCTCATCTCCGGGGACCAGCTGGTCGATCGCCTCAGCATCGAAGGCCGCTTCGACGCTGAGGCGAAGGAGATTCTGGCCAAGCTGCAGATCCAGCTTGAGGGCCTGCACCCGCATGCGGCCGCTTCTTGGCTGCAAGTTCTCGGCATCGAGCCGCTGGCCGAAGACCTCGATGCGGATGTGGAGCTCCGGCTACGCAGCTGGGTGCCCGCCGAGCGACCCAGCTGCGCCTGCTTGGACCTGAGCCTGCACGGGCTTCGGCTGATGGCAGGCGGGACCGAGCAGTTCGCCCTCGACCAGGTTCAGGTCACAAGCCCAGAACTCTCCGCCCAGCGCCAGCACTTCAGCAAGATCTCGCTACGCGGACTGCGCGCGCAGGCGACGCGGCGTCTCGATGGCGCCCTGGACTTGGCTGGACTCACCCTGAAGGCCAGCGGCGGGCAGGTCGAGGTCAAGCAAGAGGCGCGTGTCGCCGAATCCGCCCAGGAGCAGAGCCCCCAAGAGCATGCTCCCAGCGCCTCTTCCCCAGAGTTCTTCTTCGACCTCATCGAGCTGCGCCAAGGGAGGATCCTCCTCATCGACAAAGCCGTGCAGCCGCAGGCCGAGTTCGCCTTGGCCCTGGACGAGTTCGGCATCCGCGACTTGGCTACACCGGGCCCGGGGCGGGACGGACAGGGCCAGGTCCAGCTACAAGCCCGCATGCCGGGCTTGGCGGAGTCCCTGCGCCTGCGGGGCAGGGTCGAACCCTTCGGCCCCGCTCCGCGAGCCCAGCTCGAACTCTCGCTCAGCGGCATGGGCTTGCAGCGGCTTGGCGCCCACCTGCGAGCCGCCGGCCTCGAAGCCTTGCCTGGGCAGCGCCAACTTACCTTGCAGCTCGACGCCGGAGTCGACGCTTCCGAGCCAGGAGCGCCCAAGAGCTATGCGCGCCTGCATGCCCTCCATCTGCGCCTGGGCGAGAAGTCCCTGCTTCGCCTCGAAGAGGTCGGCATGGCCGGGCTGCAATCCATCCCTCGCGGCACCCGCATCGACGAGCTTTGCGTCCGTGGCCTCGCGATGCCCGTAGCTCGGCAGCAGAGCGGAAACCTGGAGTTCCTCGGATTTCGGACCCTGTCGCAAGGGGCGCGCGCATGGGGCCCTGGGGAGGATGCTCTCAGGGTCCAGGGCGAAGCGACAGAGATCCGGAGCGAAGCGCAGACCGGAGCTCATGCCCGTTCTCCCTCGCATTCGAAGAGCGGCGACTCGGCCTTCCCTCGCCTAGAAATCGGCCGCTTCTGCCTCGAAAAAGTCCAAGTCCCGCTGATCGACCACAGCGTCACTCCGCGCTACGAGACGGGCCTAGGCCAGCTGCGCATCCAGCTTGAGGACCTCGCCCTCGGTGGTGATGCCAGCCAAGATGCCCCCGGCAAAGCCCTCCTACATGGCGAGCTCCGCCTCGGCGACATCGCTCGCAAGATCCGCCTGAGCGGCACCATTGAAACCCAGCCCGGCCCCCTCGCCCTCCGCAGCCAACTCGACCTGCAGGCCGAGCCGATCGACCTACGCGAACTCAAACCCTACCTCGCCAGCCAGGGCATCGAGCCGAAGATGGAGCGGGGGAAACTCGCGCTGCAGCTGCACGCGCAGGTGCAAACGGCCGAATCCGGCCTGCGGGTTGCCGCCTCGCTCGAGGACCTGATCCTGCGCGAAGCAGAAGCCGAGCCCCTGCTCTCGCTCAAGCGCGCCGCCATAACCGGCCTCCATCCCAGCGCCAAGGGCCTCCGCATCGCTGAGATCCTGATCTCTGAGCCAACGATCCGCGCAAGCCGCAACAAGGATGCAGGGCTGGAGCTGCTCGGTTTGAGAATCCTCCCGCAGTCGCCGAAGTCGGCGCAGTCGGCGATGGAGAAAGCAGCGGCCGCGAAGCCCACAGCAGGGAAAAGCACAGCCGCGAAGCCCACGAGCCAGAACAGAGCCAAGACCCCTGGCGTCGGAGCCTCGACCGCGGGGCTCCGCATCGAGCGCATCGCCCTCGAAGGGGGCCGAGTTCTCTGTAGCGATGCCCATGTCCGCGAGGAGGTCCTAGCGTTCAGCGCGGGCTTCACCGCAGAGCTGCGCCAGTTCGAGATCGGGGCGAAGGCGGCCCCCGCCCGCATCGAACTCGCCCTGGAGCTGCCCGGCAACCTGGACAAGCTCAGCGTCCGAGGCCAGGCCAGCCTTCGCCCCGGAGCCCTGAGCACGCAACTGGCCCTGAGAGGCTCGGGTCTGCGCCAGGGCACGCTGAGCGCCTACCTGCCGGCCGGCATGACGAGCACGCTTCGCGACGGTCGTTTCGCGGCGGATTTTGAGGCCCGCCTCCTCGATGCCGAGGAAGGGGGCCAGCGTCTCGAAGCCACGCTGAGCCAGGTCTCTCTGCACGAAGCCCAGAGCCAAGATGCCCTCTTCGCCATCGCCCGCGCCCGCGTGATCGCGCCGCGACTCGACGCCGAGGCGGCGCAGTTCGAGATCCAAGAACTCAGCCTCAGCGGCACCGAGCTGCTTGTGACAAGGCACCCCGAAGGCGTGCATGAGCTCTTCGGCCTGCGCATCGACCCAAAAGCGGCGGAAACGCCAAGTGCCGAAACTTCCACCGAGACTTCCACCGAACCCCCCAGCAAAGCCGCAGCGAAGGCGGCCCCGCAGCCCAGTAGCTCCGGCTACCGACTGGCCAGCGAGGTTTCGCAGACGCCCGCCTTGGCCATCCAAAACTTCTCGCTTGAGTTCGCTCGACTCCGGCTCGTCGATCACAGCGGCGAAGTCGTCGCCCCGCCGATCGACACACGCCTGCGGATCTACGCCCCCGAGGCGCTGCTCCTCTCGTCCCCCGAGGAAGAGCATCCTCCGCCTGTGCGCCTGCGGGTCGAGGGCGCGGCCGAGCCCCTGATCGGCAACATCGGAGCCGAACTCAGCGCGACCCTCCAAGGCACGCAAGCTCAGATCCAGATGCAAGTCGGCATCGAAGAGATCCATGGCAATGCCTTGGCCTCGCATCTGCCTTTCCTCGGCGAAGGCATCGATGCCTCGGCCATTCAAAACGGCTCCCTCACTGGGCGCCTGGAGACGGAGCTTCAACTGCATCAGCGCAACGATCTCGATTTTGACCTGAGCCGGGGCTTTGGCATCGAAGCCCAGGCTTCGGACATCGCCTTACGCGCCCGGCCCGAGGGCGAGATCCTTGCCGGCGTCGGCCGCGTCTATCTGCTCGCGCCGAGGATCCTCCTAAGCGGTAAGAGCAAGATCAGCCGGATCGAGATCGACGAAATCGTCGGTCGAGTCCGGCAAAGCAAGGAGGGCATCGAGGTCTTGGGCATCCAGTTCAAGCGGCCCGGAGCGGCCCCGAAGCCCCCTTCGGCAACCAGCAAAGAGCCCAGCCCGCAAAGCCCTTCCACCACGAAACCGGCAAATGCCCCGCCCCAAACCCGCTCGGCCCAGCCAAGCGCCGCGCAGATCGACATCGATGTCATCTCCGTCAGCGGGCTCGACTTCGACGTCATCGACGAAACGACCGATCCCGTCACCTATCTTCCGCTCCAGGACCTGGGAATGGAGATCAACGGCCTCTCCACCCGCGCGCTGAGCGAGCCCCTTCCCATCCGCTTCCATGTCTCGCTGAGCGGTGGGGACGTAGAACTCCCCAAGACGCATCGAGCAAGCTCACTGGTTATGGGCATTCTGAGTTCGGCCACGAGCGCCGTCACCGGCGCCGGCAACAAGGTCCAGCGGGAGAAGCGCCCCTTCCTGCAGGATCTCTCTGCCCGGGGTCAGCTGCTCCTGTATCCCCACCCCTTCGGCCGAGTTCGCACGAGCATCGCCAAACTCGAGCTCCTTGCGCTGCGCGGCATGGCCAAGAAGAGCGGCGTGGAGATCGGCGGCGGCGTCCTCGACAGCGGGCTGCGCCTGGAGTTCCGCGGCGAGAAGGGGCTCGACCTCTCGACCCGCTTCACCTTCGAGAATCTGCAGATGGACGAGCCGCCAGGCGGCCCCATCTCGAGCTACCTCAAGCTGCCGGCCCCGCTCAATGCCGTGATCTTCGCGCTCAAGGACCAAAACGATCAGGTCTGTATCCCCGCCAACGTCCACATCGCCGAGGGCAAGATCGGCACGGGGCAGATCTCCGCCGCCATCATCACCGCGATCGGTAGCCTGGTCACCGATGCGATCGCCGCCATGCCGCTTCGGGCAGCGGGTGCGGTGACCGGAGCCATCGGTCTCGGCAATCTCTTTGGCTCGAGCGAACGAGACCTCGAAGCCCTCAAGCAGGAGCTGGACTTCGCGCCGGCGGCAACGGCCATCTCGGCCAAGAACCAGCCCGCCCTCGCCCAGATCAGCGACTTGCTCGAAGGGGACGAGGAGCTCGGCATCGTCCTGGTGCACCAGTTCGGCAAGGCCGACCTCAAGCGCGCCATGCTCCTAGCCAACCCGGCGCCGACCCAGACCAGGGCCCTCGTCCAGCGCCTCCGCCTGCGCAAGGCCAAGCTCAGCCGCCAGCGCGAAAGCAAAGGCGCACAGCTACGCGCCATCATCCACATCGGCAACGAGCAGCAAGTCCAGCTGCGCGTGCGCGAACTCCAGGCCCTGGACCGCCAACTCGGAGAAACCGAGACCGCCCTCGACAAGGCACTGGCCCTCCTGGCACCTGGAGCCGCCCGGCGTGCTCCCCAGCGCGCCCTCGACCTAGCTCGCGCCCTGGCCCAGGAACGCATGGAGCAAATCCGTAGCCAAATCCTCCAGCGCATCGGGGCGGAGCAGAGCGAACGAATCGAGCTCCGCACCCCCCGGATCAAAGAAACGCAACGCGAAGGCGGAGGACTCGTCTTGATCGCCCCCCGGGTTCGAAACACCGAGTGATCGAGCGGGAGCAGCCCAGCCGCGCCTCATGGCTGCGGCGGCGGGGCTCGGAGCAGCGGATCTAAGGATGGTGGCGACCGCACGCCTAGTGACGCTAGACAGGGAGCTCACTCCCTTTGCTTCTACCCACCAAGCTGTGACCTGGAGAGGAATCTCCAAGGCCTGCTTGATCGCTTCAAGTCGGGCAGGTACCGGGATCCAGGAGTCCGTCGTGTACAGATCCGCAAGGGGGACGGGCACACGCGATCGCTGGGCATCCCCAGCTTCGAAGACAAGGTGCTGCAACGCGCCGTGGCGATGCTGCTGAATGCCGTTTACGAGCAGGACCTTATGGACGGTTCGCAAACGTTTTCGGCCTCGTCGCTCCGCGCATCAGGCACTAGACCGACTGTGGAAGGCCACGATGCACGGGGGCGGTGGCTGGGTGCTGGAAGCAGACATCGGGGACTGCTTCGGCACGCTGGCGCACGATTGGATGCGGAAGATCCTGAGCCGACGGAAACGCGATGGCGTACTGGTGCGGCAGATCAACAGGTGGCTGAAGGCCGGAGTGGGGGCGCTGGCGTAGCGCTTGGCGTCCTTGCGGCGCAAAGGTTGTGGCTCTGCTGATGGAGCTGCTCGACGATTCGGATGAGCAGCTGCGCTAGTCGCGCCGCCGCTTCGCTCGGCCTTCTTGGTGCGCGCAGCAAGCTGGGCAGCCAGCTCCGCGCTGTCGTCGACAAGCTCGAGCCGATCGAGAGAGTGGATTTCTCCTTCTACGTCCGCCCTGCTGCCCGCGAGGCTTTCCGCAAGATCCGCAGTGGCTAGGGCGGCTTTTGACGCGCGTAGATCATCACGTTGAGCTGGCCGTGCTTGGCTCGCCGCGCATGGTTAGTCGCGCATGGGCGTCAGGGTGATGCGGAGTTCACGGGATTGCCCTGCTGGGATGGAGAGTTCCAGGCCCAGCATGCGGGTGCCCTTGTTGGGGTGGTCGTAGGGCTTGCGCGGCTTGGCTGTGTCGTAGTGGCGCAGTTGTATGTCCTCGGGGCCTTTGGCGTGGAAGATCATCCTCTTGCCTTTGCGGGTGAGGAGAGCCTGGCCTTTGCCGCGGATCCTGATCTTGGCTCGGGTGAGCATGGCCCAGCGCACCTGGGCGCTGCGATCGGCAGGTGCCTGGAGTTTGTCGACGATGAGGATGGAGCCGTCAGGCAGGAGCTGGGCAAGGCGTTGGGCGGACTTGAGCTGACCGGCGTAGACCGGGCTTAGGTCGACGGTGGCCATGGAGAGTTTGCGCTGGAAGCTGAGCTGGGCATGGCCCTTGACCCGTTGCTGCTTGCCATTGACGACGGGCACGTTGTGCGCGTAGCTGCTCAAGCGGAACACGGTCCAGCGTTGCGCTTTCTGATCGCGATCCCAGAGGCGGATGCCCTGGGACTCGAGGCTGTGGTAGCTCTGCATGCCGAGGTCACAGGCCCAGCGCGTGCCGAGGGCGTCGATGACGAAGGATCCGACATCCATGTGGGCGTGGTTGGCGGAGGGGGAGCCGCCCTTGATGGCTAGGTAGCTGGCGTCTTGCGACCAGCTACTGCGCATGGCGGCGACCGGAGTTTTGCCCTTGGCGCTGAAGCTGAGGCGCGTCGGCGTCTCGGTATCACTGAGGGGCGGCGCCCAGAGGAGGACGAAGGGGAGTTCCTTGAGCTTGGCCCTGCCGCTGCGCTTGAACTTGGCCAGTTCGTTGCGCAGCACCTTGCGTTCGCGCCAGAGCAGAGACCTGTCCTGGCGTTCACGGGCAAACCAATACATCGCCGCCGAAATGCCGCTTCGCGCGCCGCAGTCGGAGTAGTTGAAGAAGAGCCCGGTCGGCCCGGCCATGTGCAGGTAGTAGGTCGAGGACTCGAGAAAGCCGCGTTGCTTGCTGAGCCCGAAGTCGCTGCCGAGTGTGCCGTGTAGCGCGGCTAGCGCGATGACGTTGTAGGTCGTGCCATAAAGCCAGTAGCTGGGTCCCTCGGGGTACGCGCCGCCGGGAGCATACTCTTGCATGGCGCGGGGGAGGTTCTTCACGGCTCGCGTGAGGATGCTCGCTGCGAGTTCCGGCTCGTATTCGTGGATGGCCAGCGCGCCGAGACTGAGTCCTCCGTGGCAGACCTGATTCCAGTTGTTGCTGCTGCTGACCCACCAGCCGCCCTTCAGCGAAGGGCGCAGCCCGTGCTGGATGATGGCCTGGCGGATGCGCGTGCGTGTGGCCTCGTCTAGGGCGTCGTGGCACCAGTCGTAGCCCAAGGCCAGGGCCGCGGTCATCTCGGCAACGTCGAGGAAGTGGCTAGGGTTCCAGTCGCTGAATTCAGCGGCGGCGAGCATTTCTTTAGCGGCCCGCTCGGCGTAGGCGGCCTCGCCCGTGAGCAGGTAGCACAGCGAAAGCTGGCTCACGCGTTCGAGGACCTGTCGGGAGACATGGAGGAGGCGCCGACCGGTCATTTTGCGGCGGGCGGGCGCGGCGCGCAGGATTTCGTCGGCCACGGCCCGGAGGGCTTCGGCGGCGGCAGTCATATCAGCGTCTTGGGCGATGCGCGCCTTGAGAGCCTCGATGCCTGTGGCGTTTACCAGCAGGCGCGGGTGGGCTCGCGATGCCTGCTGCAGCTTCTGGCGCAGCTGCGAGCTGAGCTTTGGCCCTGGGCCGGGTTTGGCGACCTGCTTCGCTGCTTGCTGCTGAGGATGCGCCTGGCTCAGGCTCCTTGGCAGAACGGGCAGTGCAAGCAGCGCCAACGTGGTTGAACTGAAAAGGAACCCTGCCTTCGTCATGATCTTTGCCCCGATATCGTTGCTGAACGCCCTATCCGTACCCCCAAGGTCTGATCGTGTCAGCATCCCAAGTTCGAGTTCGCTTGGCCCCTTCGCCGACAGGGCCCTTCCACATTGGTGGTGCGCGCACGGCGCAGAGGCTTGGACCCTCGGATGTAGGGACCTGTGTGGGCGCGCTGCTTGGGCTTCTTGCGGGGAGTTTCCTCTTTTTTGCGTGTTTGCTCGTTCGCGCTCTTGGTGCTCTTGGTGCAGTTCGGCGGAACCTTTGGCCGGCGGCGGCGGAAGAGCGTGCAGAATCGTTCGAGGAAGGCGAAGGGGGGAGCGCGAACGCGTGGCACAAGAGGGTCCGGAGGAAGCTCCAGACCTCATGGGGCGGCGCAGGCGGCGCGACCCAGTCCATGCGCCGCGACCTCAAGGTGAAGTCCTCCTCGGAGGGGCGTCGAGTGGCCCTCAAGCGCGGAATCGGCTACTTCAAAAAGCACCGCAACAAGATGCGCTATGCCGAGTGCTTAGCCCAAGGGCTGCCCATCGGAACTGGCCCCGTGGAGGCCGCCGCCAAGGACATCGTGCAGGCTCGCCTGAAGCGCAGCGGCATGCGATGGTCCAGGCCAGGCGGGCAGAACATCCTCGAGCTACTCGCTCATCTGAAGTCCGGACCTTGGGACGTCATGTGGAGCGCTCTGAATGCGGCCGCATGATCTGCCCGAAATGGAATCTGCACCCATTGAATGCCCGTCTCGCCCTTGATGAGATTATGTTTCCCTTAACCAAGAGTTCGGGGAAATGGGAGAGGACTTCCTGCGGGTTCATTGAAGATTAGCGATGTTGGAATTGTTGTCGCGAGGGGTTGCTTTGGTACCGGCATTGGGCCGTTGTACAAGTCGGGTGGCACTCAGACTCGTGTCTACCGCGTCCCTAGCTCTGCAGTTGAGACAAAGCCACCGACGACTTCCAGTTGAGGGCTGTGCCCAAGGTAGCTCCAGTAAACATTCCAGGGGGAAAGTTTGGCTCGCCCTCTTCTGCGCAATCGTCGCTGGAGTTACCGAAACCTGTTACCGAGGAGAATGCTGATGAGTTCAATGAACTGTTCAAAGAAAAGCGGCGGAGTCGGTTGTGAACCGCCCCGGGTTTCCCGGAGGCTCCCAGACGTGAGAGGATGGAGTCATGGGAAGCATGAGATTTTCGGCGGAGGTCCGCGAGCGGGCGGTCCGCATGGTGTTAGAGCACGGTCATGAGCA
>PDSF01000009.1 GCA_002748355.1 Planctomycetota bacterium
AAGTTCAAAACCGGCGACATACAGTTTGGTAATGTCACCATCGACGCAGGTCATATAACCCTCGAAGACGGGCTCGACATCGATGGCGACCTACATATTCAGAGACTGCATCAGATCGATGGTGAAACCATTACCGTCGCTGGCAACCTCTCCAACACAGATCCAAACTACTACGGCTCCACTCGCATCCGCCTCGACGGCAGCGGCGATCAACGCCTCTCACTCACCAGGCTCCCAGGAGACCTCGACATCGACAAGAACAGTGGTGTCGTCCTGCTCCAAGACGATATCCATGGTGACTCTAGATCTATCAACCTGATCCAAGGCACTCTGGATCTTGACGGACACTCGATCGATATCGGTGGAAGGGTCCAGGTCGACAATGGAACCTTGACCGGCCCAGGAATGATTGGTTCCGATCTATCGCTAGGCGGATCCAGCAAGCTGGTGCTCGACATCGCCGGCCATGGCGATGGCAGCTTCGATCGCCTCACCGTCAATGGTAATCTAGAAATATCCGATGGAGGGGAACTATTACTCGACCTTGAGGGCCTGAACTCAGACTCCCCGATCCACTCTATCATCGAGTGCAAAAGTCATAATGGAAGATTCGAAATATCAACCACGAACAACGCTGGCGATTACAACGTGGTCGCCATCCCGGCTGCAGACGGAAGGACTTTCGATCTAATACTCACCCAAGAAGGCGGCCACCAGAACGAGGAACCTGAATCGAGCGACTCAAGCGAAGCTGGGTCTCTGGAACCGACCTCGCCACAGGTAGCAACAGATGCCGAAGGCTTGGTCGACCAAGCATCTACAGCAAGCCTTGATGATCAGGAAGTCGCTGACAGCTCCCCCTCTCCTAGCAGCGAAGCTCAAAACGATGAACCTGAATCGGGCGACTCAAGCGAGGCTGGGTCTCCGGAACCGACCTTGCCACAGATAGCAACAGATACCGAAGGCTTGGTCGATCAAGCATCTACAGCAAGCCTTGATGATCAGGAAGGCGGCCAGCAGAACGACGGACAAGAAAAGGAAGGCGCTGACAGCTCCCTCTCGCCTAGCAACGAAGCCCAGAACGATCAACCTGAATCGAGCAACTCAAGCGATGGGCCTGGGTTTCCGAAACTGATCACGCCACGAATGGGAACAGAGACTGAAAGCTGGATCGATCAGGCGTCCACAGCAAACCTTGAAGAGCAAGAAGGCACTACAGGCGCCCCGGAAACCGAGACCAGCCAGATCGACTTGCAGCGAGTATCCCCAGTCTCCCAGAAAGGCGACGCCCAGAGCGAAGACAAAGAGGAGGAAAGCGCGACACCGGTTACCCCAAGCCATCACCCGATCTCGGCAGAACGACAAGGCCTTCCCGCCTCGGATCCGACACAAGAAGCAAAGGCTTCGGCGGAGCCCCCATCCGAACAGGGGCAAACTTACCAACAAGAGACCAGGAGCATCGAGGCTCAGAAAGAAGCAGATCCCCTACGGCTCCCGGAGACAAACGAAAAGCGCCAGGGGCTCTTCAGCAGGGTCTGGCTGGGACTATTCCACCTACTGCGCGGATTGGGCGGCAGCAACGAGAACCGCAAGTAATCCAGACACGCCAGGTGCTGCCTCAAGAATCATACCAATTGCTCCGATAGCGAAACTTGAGGCCTCGCCTCGCTCATCGCCCCCAAGCGAAGAGAGCTCACATGAAAACCCAGATCCTTCTCCTGATTGCGGGGCTCTTTGCCCTAATCCTGACTCACACAACTGCAGCTGTATCTGCCCAGGTGAACAGGGGGTGGCCAGCCGTTACCCGGGCCGGGACCGCAGTCACGCTTTCTCCCGAGCAGTCAGGAAAAATCCGAGAGCTTCCTTTCGAAGAGGGACAAACGGTAAAAGCAGGGGAAGTTGTCCTGCAGCTTGAGAACCGCATTGAAGAGCTGCGTGCCGAGCGACTCCGCATGCAGGTCGAAAAAGGCACAAAGCTGGCCGAAGCAGAGCGTCATTACGCTCATGCGGTACGGGAATGTGAGCGTGTACAGGGGCTCGTGAACGAAGGCGTTGCCCGTGACACCGAGCTCCAAACGGCAAAACTTGAGCTCTCGGTTCGAGAGCTTGCTCTTCAACAGGCGCGACTGGACGAACGCATCCTGAAAAACGAACACGAGCAAGCCAAAGAGCAACTGGCGCAACGAGCCATACGCAGCCCGATTGACGGGGTCATCGAGCATTTGCGTTCCGAAGTCGGGGAAACGGTCGAGCGCTTCCAGCCCACGATCGAAGTCATCTCACTCGAACCCCTTCGCGTCGAGTTCGACTGCCCTATCGAAGCGGCCGCCAGCTTCACCAAGGGGACGAAGGTGTACGTGCGCCGCGACCACGTCCGCAACGAGGCTCGTGTTGGCGTCGTCGAATACAACGCACAACAGGCCGATGCATCGAGTCACACCCTGAAAATCCGCATTCGCCTACCGAATCCTAAACCTCATTGGCGTGCCGGCGTCAAAGTCTGGCTCGATCTGGAGAAACCCTGATGTTCGATCGTCAAGACGACCTCCCTCTGGAAACTGAGGACTTGCTAGGAGAACTCAGCGAACAGACGAGCCAAGAAACCCACCGTCAACGCTCAGGCACTGCAACAAGGCACCGTGTCGCTGTCGCGTACCGACTGGCGGGAGCCAGTCACGCGAAGGACTCCCCCATCAGCGCCAACAGCTTGGAGCTTGGGAAACAATCCCTACTTATCGAAAGCGAGCACAGCCCCCTCGTCGGCGATGTGTTCGAACTTTGCTTTCCCGATGGAGACGTTCGGCCACAAAACGTTTTGGGCATTTGCCAACGCTGCCGCCTGCTATCTCAACGGAAGTACGAGGCCTCTTTCCAGCTGTTCAGTCCTCTACACCTGATGTAGCCAAGTGAACTCCGAAGAAGCCCCCAATCCGGTAGCCTCGCCAGTCATAGAGCTGGCGGGCAGGCGACTTGGACAGCTCAGCTCGCTACAACGCGAGTTGAAGGCCATGTTCACCGATATGCCGGTGCAGGCTGGAATCCTGCAATGCTTGGCCCGTATCGAAGACTTCTTCTCATCGATCTACCTCACCACACAAGGACGCTTCGGCCCGCTGATGGTTGCTGAGGAGTGGTCGAACCAGGAGGACCTGGCCGATCACTGCCGCGAGCCTGTCAGTAAACTGATATGGGAAAGCGCCAGTTCGTCTCGAGTCAAATGTCGCCGCTTTGGCCGCGGAGAATCTGCCCTCGCCCTGTTCAGCGTTCCGATGTACGACGAGCAGATGGAGCTGGTAGGCACCTTTGGTATGGCCTGCCCCTTCGTCTCCAAGGAGGAGAGCCTCCTAGTCCTCGCCCAGTTCGAAAGCGTTATCAGCGTATTGGGCTTGTTGATTTTCGAAGCTATTGCCAGGGAAGAGGACCGGGAAACCAACAGCTCAACAGCTCCCGAACAGCCGATCTTCCAGCCGAGTAGCCTGCAGCACCCCATCCGCCTTGCATTCGACCTGGTCGCCCAGATCAAAAACCAGTTTGGCTTGGACCTCGCGGCACTGGGCTTCGTGCGCAAGAACCGCGTGCGAGTTGTGGCCATCTGTGGGCAAGATCAGGTACGAGCGAGTAACCCAGGTGTTAAAGCCATGCGCTGCGCTATGGAGGAGGCTCTCGACCTCGCCAAACCAGTGCTCTGGCAGGAGGTGTCCATCGAAGGACGAAGGGAGATAGAGGCCGACCTTCGGCTACATCGGCAATGGAGCAATATCGCAGGTGGCGATACCGTCGCCTCGATCCCTATCTATCACGGCGGAAAATGCGTAGCCGTCCTAGCCCTACGCTCCAACCCTATTCGCCAGCTAACTTGGGGTGAGTTACGTGGGATCGCCCATGCGGCCGAAGCCCAGGCCGCAGTTCTTCCTGTAGCCCAGTTGGCACACCGCGGCCCCTTCAAGCACCTTTGGGACTCGGCACAAGCATCGCTCCGCCTGCTTATCGGCGGAGGAGCAAGGCGGAGCGCTAGCATCACAGCCCTATTCTGTGCCCTCGGTCTGTGGCTCATATTCGGGACCCTGCGCTTCTCCCTAACCGTACCCGCAACAGTCATTGGTGCGACTTCCCGAACCATTTCCAGCCCCCGAGAAGGAGTCCTTGAACGCCTACTCGTTGAGCCCGGAGATCTCGTCCACAAAGGACAGATCCTGGCGCAGCTGGACGCCCGGGAGGATGTGTTACGACGCCGAGAACTTCAGGCACAAATCGAAAGCTACGTAGCTCTAATGGACCGAGCTTTAGCCGAAGGAGTCCCCGGACAAGGGCGTGTCCTCGCTGCTCAGCTGGGTGAACTCCGTGCCGAACTCGCAGTCGTCGAACTCCGCATTCAGCAGGCCGAAATCCGAGCAACGATGGACGGGCTCGTGATCGAAGGCGATCTGCGCACACGAATCGGCGGACGACTCACCATTGGAGAAAATCTCTTCACACTGACCGACTCGAAACGCCTCCGCGTCGAAATGCGCATTCCCGAACGATGGTACGAAGCTGGCTCTACCTGCGAGCAGCTCGCTTTCGCCCCTTCCGCCCATCCAAGCGAACGCGTCGAACTCAGTAACCTGCGCATTTCCCCCAATGTCGAAACTGTAGCCGACAAAAACATCTTTGTCGGACGTTCGAGTGAATTTGAAGCACTCGAATATTTGCAACCGGGGTTGTCGGGAGTCACCCATCTGGATCTCGGGGCGCGTCCTGTTTGGTGGGTGCTATCTCACCGCGTCCTGGACTGGCTCCGCATGCACTTCTGGATCTAGATCATGGCCGGCCCCAACGAACTCGCCGCCCAGCTAGGTCCCGTCCGCATAGGACTACGCCGAGACCTCGAGGTCGTGCGCCAAGTCCTGCACGGGCGCCCAAGCTACATGCTGCACGACCCCGTATCTTTTCGTAGCCATCTCTTTGAGTTAGACGAATACGAAGTTCTGTCGAGTATCGTTCCGCACCGCAGCTTGTCCGAGACCTTCGAGTTTCTCGTCTCTGAAAACGCGTTACGTCACGAGGACGAAGAGGAGTTTTACCAATTCATCCTGGCGCTGCATCACAAGAATCTTCTGCAGCTACCACTCTCGGATTCGGCTCGATTATTCGATCGCTACCAACTACGGCGAAAGGCCCAACGTCCCAATCCGCTGACAGTGGTGATGTACCACAAGATAGCGCTTTTAGATCCGGACCAGTTCCTAACCCGGACGATCGCTTGGCTGCGGCCACTCTTCCATCTTCCAGGGCTCATTCTCTGGCTTAGTTTGGTATTCCTGGCCCTCTGGAAGTGCTCGGGACGATTCGGCGAAATGAGCGCCGAAGCCCATCAGTTATTGACCCTAAGCAACGTCCCCCTGCTCTACCTTGCCCTGGTTGGCCTCAAGTTATTGCACGAGTTTGGGCACGCCTACGCCTGTAAGAGCTACGGCGGAGCGGTCCCCGAAATGGGAGCGGTGTTCATTATGACCGCGCCCTGTGCTTACGTTGACGCCACGGCCAGTTGGACCTTCGATCGCACTTGGCAGCGCGTCGCAGTTGGTTTCGCTGGCATGTACGTCGAGTCCTTTATCGGCGCTGCCTGCCTGCTTCTCTGGGCAGCAACAGCTCCTGGGCTTCTTCATGCACTGGCGCTTAATGTCGTTTTGCTGTCAACCGTCATGACGGTGTTCTTCAACTTGAACCCGTTGATGAAATATGACGGATACTACATTTTGTCGGACCTTATCGGCATACCCAACCTCCGCGAACGATCCCTCGCTTGGCTCACGACCAAAGCCCAGCGTTTTTTCCTCGGACTGCCAAGCTCAATACGCCAGGCATCCATGCGGGAACAGATCATTTATGCGGCCTACGGCATCGGGTCCTTTAGCTACAAGGTCCTCCTTGCCTTCACCATCACTTGGATGGCGATGATTCGCTGGCCAGTCGCTGGTGCCCTACTCGGCATAGCCTTCTCATGGCTACTCATCGCCAAGCCCTGCACCCGTCTTTTCCTCTGGTTGTGGAATTCTGCGGCCACCAAGCCCTGTCGGATGCGGGCGCGATTACTTGGTAGCGCTGCAGCTCTGAGCATACCAGCGGCACTGCTCCTACTACCGGTATCCTGGAGCGTTCGCGCACCGGCAGTGCTCGAAAGCCTCAAGGAGCACGTCGTCCGTGCCCCTGAAGCAGGCTTTATCCGCCTCACCGGGCTCAAGGATGGACGAATCGTTAGCCCAGGGCAGCACCTGCTTTCGATCGAACAGCAGCAGATCCCATTGGAAATTCTGCGCATCAAACAACAGCGCCTGGCAGCACAAAAACTCCTGGAGCAGGTCGAATTCAAAGATCCTGTAGCCGCACGCGAACATAGCGAACGTATTGCCTACCTAACAGAACGGCTCGCCCAGCTAGAACAGCGCTCTAGCAATCTTTCGGTTTTGGCTCCTGAACGTGGTCGCCTGGTCGCGAAACAGGCGCATCGCCTTGGCGGCCGATACGTAGCGCGCGGCGAAGAGCTATTCAGACTCGCATCAGGACGCGCAGCAATCCACGCCCTCGTGCCCGAGTCTTACGCTCTGCGTGCCCAGCTCTTCCCCGGAACCCTAGCGGAATACCGACTACGCTCCCGGCCCAGCGAGACCTTCTACGCGAAAATCCTCTCGGTAAAGCCGTTATCTTCCAAGAAGCAGATTCCCAGGTCACTGTCGATCCAGGCCGGTGGCGAAATCTACGCTATGCGCAATGCTCGCGGACAGAGCCAGAGCGTCGAGCCGTATCTCCACGTCCTGCTCCAGCCCCTCGAAGAACTCGATACCGGCCAGCTCGGAGTCACGGCCAGCGTGCGCATCCCCTCCGAAATGGAGACCCTGGGCTCCTGGCTGCAGCGTCAGCTGTACTCGCTCTACCACGTCTGGAAGATGAGCTGAGCCAGGAGGCCGCAAGCTCCACCGAACCAACAACAGCGGCCATCAGCAAAGACTCGCTGGCAGCGCCAACTCCGCCCCCCCTCAAGGCCAATCGTCTTATTCGCGATAAAGGCCACATAAATCGGAGCCTCTGAGTTCTAGGCCCGATGCTCCTGGCAGTCGAGGAACAGAAGTGGCCGACGCGTCATTGGCAATAGATAGTGCCCAGCAATGGCTCGCCAAGCTGAGTCGAGGCATTCGAGGCCCGCTCACAAGTGTCATCGGCTACGCCGAACTCCTCGCCGATGAAGGTTTTGACGAGGACACCGCCCGAAGCTTCGGACGTGAGATTCGTGATAGTGGCCTGTCAGTATTACGATGCTTCGAAGAGTTCATCGAATACCTCTACCTCTTATCCGATGGGTTCTCGCCCCACCCTCGTGACTGCAACATTAGTCAGCTCCTAGATCGCCTCTCGCAAAACGCCTTGGATCAGGCGGAAGAGGCGGGACTGACCTGGAAATGCCGCCAAAGCCCGGAGCTCTCCACCCAATTCCGAATCGATGACCGGCTCCTCGAGCAGATCCTGAGTCAGATCATCCGAAACGCCCTTCATTACACGAAGCATGGTGGTGTCGAGCTCGATGCCACCTGGACGGATAACAAGCTTCAATTCCGAGTTTGGGATACGGGACCTGGCATCCGCCCCGATCTCCAGAGAGGTCTCTTCGATCTCTTTAGCCCAGCGGCCAAACAAACAGGTATCGAGACGGGACCCGGGCTCGGACTGGCCCTTGCTCGGACCGCCGCCCGGCAGCTGCATGGAGATGTCCAGCTCGAGTCTAGTGACGAACGGGGCTCTTGCTTCCTAGTCGAGATTCCAGCCAAGTTCAGTGACGCGGACTCGAAGCAGCAGCGGCAACAAAGGAGGCGCCCCAAACAAATGGTCAAAGACAGCCTGCGCGGCCGCCGAGTATTGGTGGTCGATGACAATCCCAGCGACCAACGGCTCCTTGAGTTTGTCCTGAAAAAACAGGGGGCCAAAGTGAGCATTGCCGGGGACGGCAAGCAAGCTGTGCAGAAGACCCTTGCTTCGGATCTATTCTTCGACCTGATCCTGATGGATATGGAAATGCCGGTGCTCAGCGGCTACGAGGCGACCTCCGAGCTGCGTCACCTGGGGCACTCCGGCCCCATCATCGCACTAACGGCCAACAGTCAGAACAAGGACCGGCAACGCTGCATCGAAGCTGGTTGCAACGGCTTTTTGACCAAGCCGATTCGCCAAAAGGACCTGGTGCAGACCATCCATTCGGTGCTCACAGGCCGCTGAAAAGGCAGCACTGACCAAGTCCCCTCGGCGAGCCAAGGCTGATCTGCCCATGGCCCGTACATGCGACGAGCTCCTGTCATACGACACGAGCTCGTCAAGCTGGTCGGGGCGAGAGGATTCGAACCTCCGACCTCTGCAACCCCATTGCAGCGCGCTAGCCAAGCTGCGCCACGCCCCGACAAGGGCCGGAAGAGCTTAGCGAATCGAAAGCGGCAGGGAAGAGCTAGCCCAGTAAATGCAGCAAACAGGCGGTGGGAAAAGTCCCGCCAGTGACGGAGGGCCGGATTCGGCGTCCCATTGCTGCCAGAAAGCACAGGCGAATCTACGGCTCGTCGAGGCTTACTGCCGCCAAGAGGGCGTTGCAGAGGGGGCTTTGTCGCCCTGCCCCTTTTTCACAAGCTGCTAACCCTTGCCCAAAGCTTTGAGGTTGGAGCGATGGGTCCAGACCAGGAAGACCGCCAAGAAAAGAGCCAGCATCGTGACCGCTAGACGCTCGCCGAAGGCCTGCTCCGGGTGCAGGGCGATCACAGCAACCGCGAGACCAATCCCCAGCGCAATGCTGCCCAAGGCCACCACCCGGGTCAGCCCCAGGACCAGAGCGAAGACTGCGAGCGCGAGGAGCAGAGCAAGCCAGTCGAGCCCAAACAGCACACCACAGCTGGTCGCAACGCCCTTGCCCCCCTTGAAGCCCAGATAAGGGGTGAAGACGTGGCCGAGCACCGCGGAGAGACCGATGAGAACGCTGCCCAGCACCGGATCCCCCAGCAACCAAGGGCCCAGCAGCAGGACCGGCAGCCAGCCCTTGAAGAAGTCCAAGGCGTAGATGCCCAAGAAGGCGACGAGCTTCCAGCGCTTGGCAAAGCAGCGCGCGGCATTGGTCGCGCCGATATTGCCCGAGCCCCGGGTGCGCACGTCGATGCCGAGAAAGACCCGCACCACGAGGAAGCCGAAGGGGATGGCGCCAAGAAGGAAGGCCAGCAGTAGAGCGAAAGCAAAGCGCATCGAAGCGACTATAACGAGGAGCCGCTTGCGGCGGGTATCCTGCGCGGCATGGGCAAGAACGCACACAAGCAGCGCCGTATTTGCGTCGACACCGGCGGTACCTTCACCGACATCGTCGACTTCGACGGCCAGGATCTCGCCATCCGCAAGGTCCTCTCGACCCCAAGTCGCCCAGAGCGGGCCGTGCTCATCGGCGCCAAGGCAGGCCCCAGTACCGCTGCCGAAGATCAGCTCCTGCACGGCAGCACGGTCGGGCTCAACGCCGTCCTCACCGGACAAGGCGCCCGGCTCGCCCTCGTCTGCAACGCAGGCTTCGAAGACCTGATCGAGATCGCGCGCCAAAATCGCCCAGAGCTCTACGCCCGTGAGCTTCCGCCGCGCTCAGTGCTCGTGCCCAGGAACCTGCGCTTCGGGATCAACGAACGGCGACTGGCAAGCGGCGAGATCGAAGCCCGCGCCAGCGATGAAGAACTCAAGGCCCTGCGCCTCCGCCTCAAGCGAGCCCGCGTCGAAGCCATCGCCATTTGCCTGCTCCACGCGCACGAGCACCCGGGGGACGAAGAACGCATCGCCGAGGCGCTGCAGCCCCTCGGCCTGCCCATCACCTGCTCGGCCTCACTGCTGCGGCGCCACCGCGAATACGAGCGCTTCAGCACCGCGATCATCGATGCCTTCATCGGCCCAGTCGTCCGCAGCTATCTCGGCCGTCTGCAAGAGGGCTGTGCACCGATGTCGCTGCAGCTGGTGCGCAACGAGGGCGGCACCCTACCGGTCGAGGACGTGCTTCGAGAGCCGGCCCGCACCCTCTTCTCTGGACCGGCAGCAGGCGTGATCGCCGCCCGCTACTGGGCCAAGCTCGTCGGCCGCGGCCCTGGCATCGGTTTCGACATGGGCGGCACCTCGGCTGACGTGGCCCTCTGCGGCAGCGAAGCCGAGTTCACCAGCGAGTCGGAACTCGGCGGCCACGCACTGGCACTACCCAGCTTCCCCATCGCCTCGGTAGGCACCGGCGGCGGCAGCCTGGCCTATTGCGATGCTGGCGGCGCCCTTCGCGTCGGCCCCGAAAGCGCCGGTGCCGATCCAGGGCCCGCCTGCTACGGCCGCGGGACCCGCCCCACCGTCACCGACGCCCATCTCTTCCTCGGCCGCCTGCCCAGCAGCGGACTCCTGGGCGGCAGCTTCGCCCTACAGCCGCAACGTTCTGCCGAAGCCCTCGAAGCTTTGGGCGCAGAACTGGGGATGCCCAAGCGCCGCGTCGCCGAAGGGATACTCGAGCTCGCCGACCTACGCATGGCTCGCCCGCTGCGAGCATTCACCCTCGGTCGCGGGCTCGACCCCGCGGAGTGCTGCCTGATCGCCTTCGGTGGCGCCGGCGGACTGCACGCGGCCCGCCTGGCCGACAGCGTCGGCTTCACTGTCGTCATCGTGCCTCCGCATCCAGGCGTTCTCTCGGCGATGGGCATGCTGATGACCGGTGCGGTGCAAGAGTTCGAAGAAGCGTGCATCCAGGCCCAGGAGCGAGGGCCGGCAATAAGCCTGGCCCGCAGCGCCAAGGAGCTGGCGCGGAGGAGCAAGGCCGAGACGCGCAAACGCTTTGGGCCAAGCCAACGCTGCGAGGTTTTCGCCTGCCTCCGCTACCGAGGACAGCGCAGCGAACTCTGGGTCCCAGCAACTACCGATGCGCCGCAGGCCTTCGAAACGGCCTTCGAGGCGCGCTTCGGCTTCCGCCAAGAACTGGAGATCGAATCGCTCCGCCTTCGCGCCCGACTCTACTTTGATGAGCCAGATCTGGATCAGCTGGAGGCAGCATTTGCCCGCGAATTCCAGGGTCGGCGGCGCAAGCACAAGAAACAGGGTCGCAAAGCACTGGCGAAGGGTGGCCTGGACGGCCTCGCTCGCGAAGAGCTTCCTCTCAAGCGCTGGGTCGAGGGTCCCTTGGCGATTCTGGACTACTCCGGCACGACGATCGTCGAAGAGGCATGGTCCGTTCGCCTAGAAAAGACTGGAGCCCTGCGTCTAGAGCGCCGCTGAGCACAAGAGCGGCTGTTAGGGCCTCCCCAGATCACCCTCAATTGAGCGAACGCCCATCCAATAGGCCGAAGTCCTGCCAGCGCGAGCTCGATTGCCGAGCCGGGATGTGCAACTTGGCCTCTTCGCCAAAGAGGTCGAGGAGATACGGATCGAAGCACGAACCACGCCCCTCGCCCATGCGCAGTAGCGCCTCCTCGACGGAGATCGGCTCACCGCTCTCATCGACACTGGAGTGAATGCGCTCAAACTCGTCTGCGATGCGGAGGATTCTCGCTCCTATCGGCAGTTCTTCCCCAGCAGGGTTCTCGGGAAGCCCGCCGCCATCGAAATCAGCATGGTGATGACGAACGATCTCGGCAACAGCCTCCAGCCCCGGCATCGCTTCGAAGTAAGCCGCCCCCATGTCGGCGTGCTGCTCCTCCACCTGCTCCTCAGACCCCCAGGGGCAGACATCGCCAACCGGCATTCGGCCGATGTCATGACAGAGTGCCGCCAAATCGAGATGGTCACGAACCACCGGGTCCAAGCTCAACCTATCGGCCATCCACGTGGCGTAGCGCCGGGTGCGTTGACCGTGCCCGATCTCACCTTCCGCGTGATACTCGTATTCTCGCGCCAGCTGGATCGCTAGCTCGACGAAGCTCTCTTCGGCACGCAATTGGCGCTTTTGCAGCCCATCCACACAGTCTGCCAGCGATTCGCCGAGTTCAGGGAATCGACGCGCAATCAGCTCCGGACGCTCAAGATCGAGAGGATTCTCCCGGCCGAGTTCCCGCAGCACCCCCCCCAGTTCGCGCAGCGGCTCAAGCAGACGGGTTAGCAGCAGGAGGATGATGGCCGAGATCAGACCGAAGCTTCCCAAGAGCCCGGCCCAAAAGGGCCAAGGAAAGCTGTGATCGATCAGAAGTGGCGCCGAGACCCGTAGCTCGGCGGCAGCGGTGCCAGTAGGCGCGGCGATCTGCTCCCAGACCAGGACGGTGCTCAGCCTCTGGAGTTCGGTCACGCGCACACCCCGAGGACGTGCATCAAGGGTCGATACCGCATCGATGCCTTCGCTTCCTTCGGCGACGATGAGCGCTTGCCCCTCGGGTGAATAGAGTCCGACTCGCCCCCCAGTCAGGTGCGCGAGGGTCTCAAGCACCAGTCGCTCGCGTTCCTGCTCGCCAGATCGCCTGGCCTCTTCTATTTCTCGGGCGGCGTCACGGGCAGAACGAGAGAGCCGAAGCTCAAGCGCCGAGCGTTCCCGCGTCTCCTCCGATTGTTGGAAGAGCATGCTCCCCCAAGTAGCCCCGAGCACGGAAAACAGCAATAAGGCCGGTAGAAACCAAGTCCAGATACCTTCTGCGAGAGTGCTGGTACTGCCACTCCCACGTGTGCCTCCCCCTTCGGAAGACCTGCGCCCCATATCGCTCGCCATGCCTTACTGCCTTGCCGTCTAGAGTCCTCCCTGGCCGCTTGCTTATCGGCAAAAACTGGCGGGATGGCAGAGGGGGCGCCCAAGCGCCCTTGATACGGAACTCAGCGCTTTCCTGGTTCCTGAGGCGTTGTTACCGGCTTTGGCAGCGGCTTCTTCTTGTCCGGAGACTCTTGGCGCAGGCTGTCGACGTCGATGGCACGCGCCAGCTCGGCATCGAGCTGATAGATCGCGACGCAATAGTCCTCGTCCATCTCCTTCTCCAGCTTGAAGCTGCCGACGATGAGGACCGGATCGTAGTGGTAGTCGATCCCCTTCTTGGTCTTGAGTCGGACCTTGACCAGCCCATTCACGTCTGGCGGCACGCCGTAGCAGCAAGCCCAGAGCGACTTCACCAGGTAGAACTCCTTGATGTTCTCCACGGTATCTATGGGGAGCATGAAGCCCGCCATCGCCACGCGCTTCTTATCCCAGACCTTGAGCCGCTTTGGCATACCAAGGAAGCCGTCTTCGTACGGCCAGTCATCCAGCTCATCGAAAGGCAAGAACTTGGCCTTAGCTCCCACCTTCATCCGCTTGAGCACCTGGTCAAGCTTGCGCTCGACGGCAGCCATGGCCTGAGCACCGCGCATCGCCCGAATATCCGCAGGGTCACTGCCGCGAGGAATCTCTCCTCCCTTCTTGTCGCCAAGCTCCCGCGTCTGAACCCCTTCGATCTCGTCCTTCTTGGGCTTCTTCTGCTTCTTGGGCTTCTTCTCCTCGCCTTTCTGCCCTCCCTGCTGCGATGCCGGCTTCGGGCTCTCCTTCTGCACCTTCTTCTGAGCCTTGTTCTGGGCAGCGACGCCCGGATTTGGCAACTGGGCCAGCCCTTCTCCAGCTAGGACGAAAGCCAAAAGGCCAAGAGCCCCGGCACGCAAGGCGCGGCACAACAGCGAAGCAGCGGTATAAGCCATAGGGTGAGGCCTCGACGGGAACTCAGGAAAGGGAGCCCTCTAGCAGAGCCTCGCAGCAGCCTGTTGAAAAGGTCCCGGGGGCAGAAAAGCCCGCCAGCTGGGCGGGACCTTGGGAGCAGCTAACGCTCCGGCGCGAGGAATCTCGCCACATCCGTCATCGAGGTCCGCAGCGCCGGAAGCAGCCCGGCCACGGCACCGAGCAAACCGACTCCTAGCAGCAAGGCCGCATCGACCCACGAGAACAAGAAGCCTCGCAGGGGCACCCCAGTTCGATCGAGAAGGGCATCTGAAAAACCTGCCGCGGCCGAATGTGCGACCAACAGCCCCAGCACCGCTCCCAACAAAGACAACAAGAGCGCCTCGATCAGCACGATCCCGAAGATCTGGCTGCGCCGGGCCCCCAAGGAGCGCATGATCGCAACCTCGCGTTGCCGCGCGAACATCGTCTGATACAGGGTGATAAAGATCGCCAAAGCCCCGGTGAAGAGCACCAGCAAACTCACCGCTCGCAGCGCCAGAGTGATATTGCCGACGATGCGGAATAGCGTCTGGATTTCTTGGCTTGGCACCGAAATCTGGGCATCCCCGCGGCGCTGAAACTGATAACGAAGGTGCTGAGCGCCAGCTGGGTGCTTGGTGTCGACGACAATTGCCGAGACTTCGACATTATCCTCGCTCAGCTCTTGTCCCTGCCCAATCGCCCGGTGCCCACTCATGCGGTAGAGCAAACCTGCCGGGGCATACAAGGCGCGATCGATGGGAGCCCCAGTCGGCGCCAAAACCCCAACGACGACACTCTCGGCCTCGGGATGCAAATGAAAGCTGTCTTCGAAGCCATGCGTCGGAACGATCCGATCACCGACCTTGAGCCTCAGCTCCTGGGCTACGGCGGCCCCAACAACGACACGCTTCCATGCCGCAGGGATGGCCGGCATGTGCAGATCAGGATCCTCTTCAAGCTGACGCAGATACTCTGCCTGCAACCTCGCTTCTCTGAGAAGATCCTCGCGAGCGAAACTCCAGGCCTTGCCTGCCGCCATACGGAGCAGGCGGGGAACCCGCCGCGTTTTCCCGTTCTCCTCGACCTTGCCATGCCCGCGAGCGAACTTGGAGAACCAAGCGTCCGTCGTGCCAATCAGTGGAAAGGACCGGTAGTTATCGCCAAAGACAAAGGGGATCGCATAACGAATGCCGAGCTTTCGGATTTCCCGTTTGTCACCCGTCATGTCCTTGTAGACCTTGAGCGGGATGACGCCCGCGCTCGCGGTCGTGTGGAAGACGGTGCTCAGCATGATCTCGAGCGGCGAAGTGTCCTTCGGCCCCAAGATCGCCCCAAAACCCTTGGTCGAACTGCTGTAACGCTTCTCCGCCTGATCGGCAGCGATCCACAAGAAGGCGACCAAAGCCGTGCCGAGCAAGATCGAGAGCACCGTCAGCGCACTCGTCACCCAGCGCTGCCGAAGGTTGCGCAGCGCAATGGCCCAGAGCCTCATGCCTCCTGCCTCCCCGCAGCCAGAGCCCGCAGATCGATCCGCCGCTGCAGCCTCTGCGCCTGCCCCACATCATGGGTGACCATCAACACCGTCGAGCCCAGCTCCTCGGCGAGTTCCAACATCAAGTCGAGCACCTGCGCTCCGGTCTCGGCGTCTTGGTTGCCCAGCGGCTCGTCCGCAAGCAGAAGCTTGGGCCTATTGACCAAGGCCCGCGCAATCGCCACCCGCTGCTGCTGCCCAACCGAGAGCTCGGAGGGATGATGCCGCAAGCGATGGCCGAGCCCAACGCGTTCAAGCAAGTCCAAGGGATCCAGAGCATCAGCGCCAGCGCCGCGCCCAAACAAGACCGCAAGCTGGACGTTCTCCAAAGCGGAGAAAGGCTGCAAGAGCTGAAAGGTCTGATGCACATAGCCCACATGCCCAGCACGGAAGCGATCGCGTTTGCCCTCAGAAAGCTCATGCAGATGGTGCCCGGCGACTTCGATCGTCCCGCAGTCGGGAAGCAAGAGCCCCGAGACCAGATGCAGTAGCGTCGTCTTTCCACAGCCAGAAGGCCCGACCAGAGCGACCTGATCGCCCTCAGCGAGATCGAGTTCAGCAACATCACAGGCAACGATGCGTTCACCCACCCGCGAGTAGGTCTTGCGCAGATCTCGAAGGTGGATCACGTCGAGTCCCCGTGAGTACGGACTGGCACGGTCTGCCCCTCCAGGCTAGCCCAGCCAGAGAGCCGAGCTTCGGACGACATCGCATCTCGGCTGCTGCCAGCCTCCTCTGAACCGGCACGAAGCGTCAAACGAGAGCGCAGATAGCTTGCGGCAGTAACCGGGGCCCCGCCCTCGGCGAGCACCGGCAGCGCCCAAGGCTGCCGATCCAAGAGTTCGCTCGGCAGCTGAGTTTCTCCAAGCTGCAAGAGCCCGAGCCCGGCCAGCCGCGCCAGATACTTGCGAGGGTTGTGGACGAGAAGGTTGAGACGACTCGGCCGCAGAGCATTCGCCAGCCCAACACCCCGGGCCAAGGAGGGAATCGTCATAAACCGGCCACGCTGCTCGAGCGACTGTCGTGCCACGCTGCGCTGCCCCCGAGGCAAGCGTTTGAAAGCAGCCCGCAGCTCCGCCACCACGGCATCCAAGCCCTCACTATCGCTGGACAAAATCGCCCGCATCCCAAGGCCGCCAAGCCCCGCATGCCAAAGCAGCTCTTCGGCGAGCCGTCCGGCGTCCAGCCCGCGACCGTCGGTAAGGACACAAAAATCACCCACCGCATCGGTACGGCGGCAACGATGCCCTAGAGGCGAGTCTCGCATCGTCAGCTCAGCTTCGGGGCCGTCCTCGCCAACGAGGAGTTCAACAGGCGCGCAGCTCGGCACCCCGTGCAGCAGGGCAAGAACCCCATCGGCTCCTCCCGCCGCAAGAACCTGGCGCACAGCCAAGAGCTCACAGGCGGCCAGAACTCCGGGAGGAAGCTCTCCATTGCGCCCCGGCTCCATCGCTACGACCACTTCCTCGACACCAGCCACCATGGCCGGAACGACCAGCGCCAAGAGCATGCTCACGTTCATCCCATGCCTTGGCAGCAGCACACCTACCCGGCGACAGGGCTCGTGTAGCCAGCGACAACGGTCGCCACCTTCCGCCTGATGCGAGAGCGGCTGCGGCAGAGTCCTCAGGTGAAAGCCCTGCAGCTGCTCTCGCCTCTGCTGCAGAAGAGCCCGCTGCGTCGCCGTAAGCTCCATCCATGCGGCAGGGAGTCGCTGACCAGGAACAAGCTGCACGCCCTCCAGCCCTTCCCGCGCTTCGAGGATTCTCCTCTTGAGCGCAAGGATGTGATCAGAGAGATCTGGGCGAGGACCCTCATCTCGAGCCCGCAGAATCCACCCCAGGCTGCTTTCGCCCAGGTCACGTTGCTGGTGCAGCTTCAGCATGGCAGTAGGCCGTCCCATTCACCGCCCAGCGAAGGCGGCGAGCGGGCAAGAGTCGATCTCTAGTTCGGCGACGAAAGGTAGATGCTCAGCCATGCTTGGTCCTGAATCGAAAAGCGCGGCCCAATTGTGCGAGGCGTGGCGCTTCGATCCACCGTGTTTCACTTGGCCTGGAGCAAAAGCCGCCCATGCCCCCGATCAACGCTCGGCCTCCAGCAGCAGCCTCTGAACCTCAAGGGAGCTCGACGCATCGAGCACCCGATGCGCCAGGACTTCGGCCGCCCCCTTGCTCCACTGCCCCAGGACCTTGCGCACCCGCTGCGATCGCACCGGTGCAATCGCAAAATGCCGGTACCCAGCGCCGAGGTAGAACGGCAGCCGCAGCGGATCGGCGGCACCCTCGCCAAAGAGGACAACCCCCTTGTCCAGCTCGCTCGCCTGCTTCGCCACCCGGTCGAGCAGGAGGAACAGGGCAGGGTGGAAAATGCGATACCACTCGCTGACCTGCTCGTTTTCCCGGTCGGCAGCGAGCAGATACTGCTGCAAATCGTCGATCGCCACGATGAGGAAGTCCGCCTCATGGGCGACCGTCTGCGGGAAGAAGGCCGTGCTCGGCACCTCCACCACCGCTCCGATCCGCACCGAGTCGACACAGGGAATCCCCTCCTTGATCAAGCTGGCGCGCTCGGCTCGCACCGCTTCGCGCACGCGCAGCAGATCCTGCCAGGTCGTAACAAAGGGCACGGCGATCTCAACCTGTCCAGAGTCACCGGTCCGGAGCAAGGCCCGCAGCTGCGTACGCATCAGCGACGGTCGATGCAGGAGGTAGCGAATCCCTTCGAGCCCGAGCAGCCCCCGATCCCGCGAGCTGTCGGCCTGGTCCTCCGAGGGCCCAAAGGGCAGGCCCGGGCCCATCGAAAGCAGGCGGAAGCAGACGCGGCGCCCCTCGGCGCGGGCGAGGACCTCCCGATAGTGATGCACCAGCATCTCCTCGGTCGGCTGCTGCTTCGACACGAGGTAGAGGAACTCAGTGCGATAGAGCCCGACGCCATCGAGCCCGGCATCGAGCATTTGCCCGACCTCACCAAGGTTGCCGCAAGCGCCATAGAGCTGAACCCGCGTGCCATCGCCCAGCTCCGCCGGCCCCGAATCCTCGAAGACCGTCTCGACCCGGGGAGCCCCAGCCCGGATCTCATATTCGCGCAGCAAGCGCTCATCGGGATCGCGGTGCACCACCCCGGTGCCGGCATCGACGATCACCGTCTCTCCTTCACTCAACTTGTCGAAGAGATCCGGGATCCCCGAGAGAGTCGGGATACCGAGGGTGCGAGCAAAGATCGCCCCGTGTGACAGCTCTCCCCCCTCCTCCGTCAGCAGGGCCAGGATCTGCTCGCGATCCACCAGGAGCATGTCCGAGATCGAAAGCTTGCGGCAGACAAGCACGACTCCGCCTTCGACCTGAAAGCGCTTCGGCTCCTTTGCCTCACCATCATCCTGGACGTTACGAATCACCCGAAGCGCGACATCACGCAGGTCGAGGGCCTTTTCCTTGAGCTTCGCATCTTCGACCAGCTCGAAGACTCGCTCGAAATCCCGAACGACCCGTTTCAGCGCGTCGCCGAGGGTGCGGGTCTCCTGCTCGATGCGCCGTTCGACGTCATCGAGAAAGGTGGGGTCAGTAAGCAAGGCACGATGCACATCGAGGATCTGCAGCTCTTCGGCCCCGAGCTCTTCCCCAAGCTTCTTGGCCAACTGCTCGATCTGCTCGGAACTGAGCTGAACAGCTGCTCGAAAGCGGGCGATCTCGGCCTCGATGTCCTGCTTGGCGATGCGGGGTCTTGGCGCAGTTTCAAGCTCGGTTGCCGCGAAGGCGATGGGCCCGATGGCCACGCCACGGCAGATCGGGATTCCCCCGAGCAGTGCCTCATTACTGTCCGGTATCTGAGTCATGAGGCGCACAGCATACGGTCGATGCCCCTCTGCTCCGAGCCCGCTTTGGACTCAGACCCCGCGGCTCTGCAAGATACGCGTGTGAACTCGTTCCGCATCCTCCTCCCACTCGCCCTCGCCTTCGGCCCCCTCTCGCTCAGCAGCGCCTGGGGCCAGAACAAGGTTGAGGAGTTCCGCGCCCCAAACGGCAGCGTCTTCCTCCTCGTCCCGCGCCCCCTCGGCACGGTCGTGCATTGGGCGAGCTTTACCTCTCTCGGCCGCATCCACGAGGGACCCGGCGAGATCGGCTTGGCGGCGGCAAGCGCACGCAGCTCCCTCTCCGGCCCCGCAGAAGGGCAAGAGCTGAAAGCCGCTAGCCGCGCCCAGCTGACGGAACTCGAGCGCATTGCCGAAAAACTCTGGGCCCCAAAACCCCGCCCCCAGGCCAGCGACCCCGCTGAACTCAGAGCCAAGCTACTGCACAGCTGGGATCAGCTCATCCGCAGCGAGAAGATCTACGGTTTCCGCAAAGAGCTGGCCAGCCTGCCAAGCCAGAAGCTGCAGGTGCACACCGGTGTTGCCGGCACCCTCCTACAAGCCCAAATCGCTCGGGGCCGTGTCCTCGCCTTCGCCAGCCGCATGGAGCGCCGCCGGCAGCAGCCCGCCCTCGCCGACCTCCAGATCCAGCTCGTCCTGGAGCGTGAGCGTTTGGCGCGAGAGGCACAGCGAAACGGCCTCGCGCAGGGCGATGAACGGCGCTCACTCACCGATGAAGCCTTGCTCCTGGCGCTGCGAAATCATCCCTTACGGCGCACCCTGCTGCCGCGCCTGAGCCAAGCCAAAGCGGTCTCGCGCGCAGAGGCTCTTAGCTTCTGGCACCGGCATCAGAGGCCTGAGCGCTGCGTCACCGTCCTGGTCGGAGACTTCGATCCCGAGCGAATCCGTGAGGGGCTGCGCCGCATCTTTGTCCGCCCGGCGCCAGGCCAGGCCGCCCCGGCCATTCCCGACGAAATGCAGCAGCGCGGGCTGCGAGAGAGCCGCATCCAGCAGCCCGGCCCGCGCCGCCAGGTCCTCGCCTATCGCATTCCCCAGGGCCTACGCCCCGGCATCTTGCGCTGTCTCGCCGAGCTACTCGCTAGCGGGCCAGGCTCGCTACTCGCGGAGCTGCGACTGGAGCTCGGGCCCCGAGTGCAGTGGCAAGTCCAGGCGCGGCAGCCAGAACTCGGCTACCCGGCCTTTTTCGTAATCGAGACCCAAGAGCGGGGCGATCTAAGCCCACTACACAAGCGCTTACAGGCCGCGACCAGCGCCCTGGCCAAGGGCACAGCCGACCCCACACGACTGGAAGCAGCGCTCCGGCTCGAACAGCTGCGCCACGCCTCACAGCGAGAGGATTCTCGCGAGTATGCTGCCGAGCTCGCCCGGGACTGGGCAATGCGAGGCCGAGCAGCCCTGTCCCGAGCCGCCCTTTCGCCCAAAGAACTGCTGGCAGGTGCCGCCCAGCTCCTGCAGGACGCTCGCCTGACCCGCGTGCGTTCGGAGCCCAGCGCCTCCCCCTCCAAGGACGATGAGTGATGCGACACGGCACGATCCTCCTCCCTGCACTCGCCCTCGCCCTTGCGAGTATCCTCCTGGTCTCCTGCAGCTCGAACTCGGAAAGCGAGGCGCTACAGACCGCCAAGAAATCGCCCCCCGAGCTACAGAGCAAGGAGAGCAAGGAGAGCAAGCAATCAGAGTTCCCAGCCAACAGCGAAGAAGAAGCGGCAGCTAGCTCCGAGGAGCAGGGCGACAAGCTGCTCGGCCCATCGCTCAAAACCAAAAGTGGCCTACGGCTACAGCAGGTCAGCGCCCGGCCTTTCGAGCAGTCACGCCTGGTCTTGCGCGTCGATGCCGGCACGCGTCGGGCCCCGCCCCAGATGCCCGGCCTCGCCCGCCTCGCAGCTCACTGCCTGATTCACGCAGCGATGGCGGACGACGAAGGACGGGGCGGCAGCCTGTCCTCAGAGCTGGCGGAACTCGGCGCCTCCCTGCACCTGGACTTCGGCGAACGGTACGTCCGCATCGAAATCACCTGCTCGGACGCTCAACTCGAGGAAGCCGCGGCCCTTCTCGCCAAGGCACTCACCCAACCCGCCCCGAGCCCCGAGTTCGTCCGCTGGCGGGCCCGGTGGCTACGCCACTCACTGCAAGCGCGGCAGGAGGCACTGCAGCAACGCTGGCAAGTCGCAGCAGCTCTCGGACTGGAACTCCCCTCGCCCATGGCTGAGCTCCGCTCCCTCCTGAGCCAACGCGCAGCCCCAGTCGCCTTCTTCCTGGGCTCCTACTATCGCCCGGGCAACTCCCTGCTCCTCGTTGCCAGCCCACGAGCTCCGGAGCAGGCCAAGAAGCAGCTCGAACAGCTGGCCAAACAGCTGGCCGAGTGGGGACCGGGGCCAGAACTCCCCAAGCTACAGCCGCCAAGAAGCGTCCATGCACTGAGCTTCGCCGCCACTCCCAAGCCTGCCTCGGAACTGCTCGCCATCGTCCGCGCTCCCAGCCCCGAGAACCTCGGCGTTGCTGCTGCCATCGCCTGGCAACGGCTAAGCCTCGATGGATACGGCGGCCTTCTCGGCGACGCCCTCACTGCTGCCGGCCTAAGCTCTGCCGAGCTTCGTAGCGAGTCCATGGAAATCGGGACCGAAGCGGTCACCATCCTCCACCTTCGAGCTGAACCCGAAGACTTCCTCGCAGCCCACAAGGCCATCTCGGCGAGCTTCCAGCAACTCACCCAGGAGCTTCCTCTCCCGGCACAGTTCAGCAGCGCCCGTGAGCGCGCCCTTTTGGCCTGGCGTGTTCGCCTGGCGGATCCTCGCACTCGCCTCGCCATCGCCGAGCAGCTCGTCGACAAGCAAAGGCAGGGAAGCAGCATCGAAAGGCGCTTCCGCAACACCATGCCCAGGCATGTCGTCGAAGCAGCCCAGCAGCATCTAGGCGCAGGAATCCTCCTTCGCGCCCCGCAAGGCATGGCTCCCAATGCGGCCTTCGTCATCAAAGAACCCCAGCACCAGGAGTTCGCGACCGCGATCGGCAGCGGCATCGAGCTCTCCGAGCTCTCGCTCGCAGAACGCCGCGCATCCGGCAAAAAACTGCTCGCCCTGGCCAGAGCTGCCATCGGCGGCGAAGACAAGCTGACGCAGCTGACAGAACTCGCCTACTCCGCACGCTGCGAGTACATGGGCGCCATCCCCTTCCGCGAAAACTGGATCTTCGAGCCAGGAAAGCAGCGGGCCGTCCGTGAGAGATTCCTCTTGGGCTCAAGCATCGAGACCCGGGCGAGCGACAAGGGCGTATTCGAGGATGGACCCGCCGGCAAGAGCAAGCTGACAGGACCCGAGGCCAAGTCCTTCCTCTTGGAACTTCAACTCCAAGTACCGGCCCTGCTCTGGCCGGGCAATCACTTCGCCACCAGCGCCGAGCTGATCGGTACCCAGAACGCACGTGGGCGTAAGCTCGCCGTCCTTCAGGGCCAGCTCGAAAGCGGCCAAGAGCTACGACTCGCCATCGACAGCGAAAACGGCCTGCCCCGGCGGCTGGTCTACGAGGAATGGGTGCCAGGCAGCCCAGCCCGCCAAGTGACCCTGGTCTTCCGGGCCTACGAAGATCACCGCAGCCTGCGCCTGCCGGGCACGATCTTCCGCTACGTCGAGGACGAGTATCGCGGCGAAGCCCAGCTTCGCTGGCTCACGCCCAAATCCAAGCAGGGCCTCGGAACTCGCTGAGTATCGTCCCGTTCCTCGACGACCCGCCCAAACTGCGCCGCGAGATCTACTCGCCCAAGCAGATCGAGGCCCTGAACTCCAGCTTTGGGAAGCCGCTCCAGTACCGCGGCCACTTCCCGGACGACAAGTCGCTGAGCAAGCTCCTCTACCTGGCGCTACGCCGCTTCGAGAAGACATGGAGCCGGTCCATCCGCAATGGGAGCGAGGTCCTCGGACAACTCGCGATCTTCTTCAAAGACCGGATCCCGTCTCGGTAAGCCGTGATTTTGTCCCACCCGCCAGACGCCGTTTATACCGTTCATCTGACACTCCCAACTTCATAGCAACTGAGCTGGGCTGAACTTCATACTTGAGCAGCCCGCGGCTATGCCACGAAACACGCCTAGTTTTTTCTTCCGGATCCTTCGCGTAAGCCCCCCCCAAGGCAGATTCTTTACTGAAGACGAAATCGACAGAGGACTCTGCTGGGGCCCTGCACACCGGGTGACCAGAGCACGTACCGAGAGCAGACAGCTAGAGAGCAACCAGGCAAGTGGCTGCGTAGCGAAACAGAGTCGAAGAAGAGCGCAGTTCAACCACTTTCGTCATCAGACAGGACCGACCCAAGGACACTCACTCAAGACAACACGGCGCCATCACAATACGTGCGGTCAATTGCGATTGCGGAGGATGAAAGAGTCATCATCAAGCCCCCACCGCAATACGTAAATATGACGCTGAGCAAGCTGTTTTTCATCCGAACTCAAGCTATTCGAGTCCGACTTGTAACGTCGAACCAGCTCAACAAGAGCCCTACGCTGTTCAAACGGAAGAAGATTGAACCTGTCCCGCTGCGCCTTCTCGACTTCTGATCTCGCAGAGGAGCGGTAGTCCATAGCCAATTGTAGATTCGGATGATCAGCCAAGGAGACAGGAATCACCAATTTGGCGGCTCTACCATTCACAACCCCACTATCGAAGTAGAACCGATACCCCTTGAGTCTCAACGCAGGCATCGGGTTCTTACGTGTTGTAAAGTAAGCTCCGTCCCGAATCGCAGACGCCATGGCAGCAAAGGAGTGGACGCGATCCAGTAGCTGCGCCTCCTTCAGCTGATCATCGACCTTGGTTGCATCCATTCCCTGCCTGAACCTGATCAAATCCTCCTGAAGTTGACCAGCAATTCTTTGATACTTTGCAATGGTCGTCCGCTTTGAGCGCTCATCAAGAGGTCCCGTGGTGTCTAATTCAAATGCGATTACCGGTGGGGCATGTCCCTCTCGTTTCCGGGCACCCCCTTCGGAAGCATTACCCTGCACACGAAGTCGGGAGGGCTTCCGAGCACTCTTGAGAAAGGCATCGACCTCCCCATCCCCCTCGAACTTTCGCACTGGGCCGATGCCCACGTCGTGCTGAGGCGAAACCTCATCCCTCGCAGCTTGCGGCGAGAGAATCCAAAGCAACCCGAAGACGCCCGCCAGCAGGACGACACCGGTAATGCCAAGCTTCTTTCCATGGAGTCTCATCGCCAATCACTCTCCGTTCAGACCCTAAGGATCAAAACCGTAACCTCAATGACCCTACTCGCCCCGTATACGCGATGGATAGAAAGAAAGTAGCCGAACTCTCGATAGCCCCCTGTGTCAGGGTACTTGTCGCCTGGTCCTGCAGCGGGGCTACGCCCTGCTTCCTGCCCGCAGGGCAGGTGCCTCCATGGGGGCACGGTCATCCGCTTTTGCGTAACAGGGGGCGAGGGTTTGTTCTCTTGTGAACGACAGCACCGGTTTCAAAATGCGGATGGCCCCCTGGCTCGATACTCGCCCGATCGGCGATTCTCGGAAACCGAGCCGTCGCATCCGCGAGCAAGCGGCTCCACCTCATCCCTCCAAGCAGGCCATCACGACCCAAGGCGTAAAGACCGAAGCCTTCGGTCCAGCCGTGCAGGCTCGTGTGCGCGAACGTCCGCTCGCCAAGCTGAGTCCAGGCGACGTGCCGCAGGCTACGCTGCCCCTCGCTGTACTCCGCCATGACCAGCTCGATGACAGCCGCCCCGAAGGTCTTGTGGGGCAACGCATCGCCCGGCAGCAGCAAGCGCCGACTAGGGTCGGAACTCGACTCCGACGAAGACTCGGTGCTCGCCTAGCTTGTCCTCGTCAACCGAGAAGGCCTCTCGGCTGGCGTTCTGGAGATAGGAGTATTCGGCACTGATCCCCCAGCTTTCGCTGAAGTCGACACGGGCCTCAAGCTGGAAGCCGAAGAAGAACTTGTTCTTGGACTTGCCGAAAAACTCGTCGTGCAGCCGCACCCATTGCCCACGAATGCCCGGCGTCACACTCAAGAACGAGCCGAAGAGCTGGCGGTAGTCGAGGCGCAGGTCGACCCAGATTTCGCCAATCGGCTTGCCGGCGTCGTGCATATAGAGGTAGTCGTCCTCGGCGCACCAACCGCCATCGGCCTGGAAGATGAAGGCCCCAGTATGGGTGTATGGCACGTAGAGTTCGAGATGGGCGCCGGCTCGCCACAGGGACTTGGGCAGCTCGCGGAGTCTGCCCCCAAAGCCGAGATCGCCACTGCTGTCGTTCCATTCCCGCTCGCCCCAGATGGTCGCGATATACCCGGCCATCGGTAGCAAGGTGCGCGGATCGTATTGGAGGGTGTTGTCCTCGGCCCGGAAGTGGAAGCCGTAGGCGTTGTGGCCATCTGGAAGCTTGTAGCCACTCGGCGTTTGCTTGTTGCGGTCGAAGCGGTTCTGCCCAAAAAACGGCCCGGCCTCACCCTTGATCGACTCGGTGAACTGCATCGCGAAGGAGAGCCGACCCTTCCAATAGTTCCGCTCGTAGATCGCCGTCGGCACGAAGTCGTCGCCGTCATAAAAGCCTTCGCGGTGGTAGCTCGCCCACTGCTTGGCCTCGAACTCGATGCGTGAGTAGCGCGCATCCTTCGCGGGATCACCTTCGGTGATGCTTCCATAGATACCGTCGACGCCGACATAGCCATCCAAGCGGCTCTCCTGCCCAAAGGCACTGCGCTGCCGGTAGTAGACACTGCCAAAGGGAAGGGTCTCTTCTGTGGTGAAGCGGGCCTTGTTTTCCGACTCGGGAAGATTCATCAGACCGCCCACACGGACCTCGGCCCAGGTGTCCTTGGCCCAGGTGCGATTTCGCACTGTCGTCAGGTCATAGAAGTTCGGCTTGTGCCCCTGCGTGAGAGCAGGCGCGCTCAGGAAGCTGGCGAAAAGGAGGAGGGCCAAGCACTCGGCCCTCGCGAGTAAGCGTTTCGAGCGCACAAGCGGTACTCCTGCTGCAGTGTTAGCGGTCGAGGCCATAGCTGCAGGAGAATAGCCGCCGCCCCCCACAGGGCCCAAGCGATCCTGCAATAGCTGGCCCCCAGGATCAGAGCGAAACCGGGTTCAGGGCAAAGCTTCGATCCGGATCGCCTTCTCCGGGCAGATCACGGCGCAGATCCCGCATCCCGTGCAGCCGCTCTCGATGATCACCGGGCCGTCTTCGCTCATGCGTATCGCCTCCTCGGCCACCGGGCAGTAGAGCACACAGGAATCGCAGCTCTGCCCCCGGGGCACGACGCAGCGCCGAGGCTCGAGCATCGCTAGCCCCAAGCGCACGGCCCCCCGCGGCAGCATTTCCAAGGCCCCCGTCTCGCAGCTCTGCACACAGGGAAGGGGATCCTCGCAGAGCCCACAGGCCCGGGTATTGGGATCGAGCACCGGGTATCCCGAGCCATCGGCGGCCTTATCGATCGCCCAGGTGGGACAAGCCTCGATACAGTCACTGCACTTGATGCAGAGATCCAAGAAGAGCTCGGCCGATACCGCCCCGGGGGGCCGAAGCTCCACCCTGGGCGCAACTGCGGCGCCTCGCCGGGCACGACCGGAGTCTCTCCGCTCCTGTGCAAAGTCCGCCACCGACTCGCCAACGCCACGAACCGTGTCCGCGAGAGTCTTGGCCGCCTTTCTCAAGCCGAAACGGAAGAAGCTGCGGCGGTCCATATTCGGCCCATGATCTCGCTTACGCGCCATATGCCCTCACGCAGATTTTTCGAGGCTCGGCTGGTCGTGCACGTAGCTCGGTAGCTCAGGAGCATCCTCATCGTAGCCCCCAAGCTCGTAGACCAAACGTTCGTGATGTCGAAGGTCGAAGACGATCAGGGAGAGGACAGCCCGGGCGGTCTCCAAGCAACGCTGATAGCCATTGGCCTCATCGAGCATCGCCGCGGCAGTTTCCTGAGCAAGCGCCCCAGGCCCCGCCTCACCCGCCAACGCAAAAGCGAAGGCGACCCGGCGCAAGTCGCCGCGGTCTTCGCCAAAAGCCCGAAAAAACGCCCGCCGTTCCCGGCGATCCTCGACCTCCAGAAAAGCGAGCATCCTCTCAAGACCTCTCTTCGCAGCCGACTTCGGCACGCGAAGGCCCTCGGAGAGCAGGGCGCCGGAGGCCTCGTCTTCTCCTTGCTCGAAGGCGATACGCCAGGCGCGCGCTCGGGCCTCAGCGGTAGCGAGAGTGGCGAGCCGTTTCTCATCGGCGCCAAAGGCCGAGTAGAGCCGCTGCCATGCCGCCGTCTCCGGGACCGGGCTGCTTGCCAGTGTCTCCACGAAATCGGGGAAGTAGAGCAAGCGCGACGACAGCGTCTCTCGCAGCCGATCGAAGCGGCGCCGCTCTGCCGATGTCGGAGCAAGGATCTCCAGGTCGTGCGAGTAAAGCCCAGGTTCATCGTGCCCGCCCGAGACTCCGAGGCCGAAGTACTGCGGATCCACCCGTCCGAGCAGGTGCATGGCCTCAAGCAAGAGGGGCTTTTTCATCCGGCGCAGCTTGCGCTGAGCTACAGCGAAGGGAGCCTCGTAGGGGCTTCGCTCGCCGCTACCCCGCCGCGGGTCGAGAATCTCGCGCACCGAACGATAGGCAAGGCGGCCGAGGACCCAGAGCAAACGTATCCAGACGAAGAGCAGCTTGATCGGCAGCAGGAGGAAACGCCCACCGCTGAGACGACCGGTATAGAAGTGGAAGGGATTGAAGCTCCGCAGGTCCCTGGGCAGTTCGTGCAGGGGCCGGGTGCCAAAGACGCATCGCACCAGCCGCTGCCGATCTTTCTCCAGCCGTTCCCGCAGCTCGGGTCCGAAGACTCGCTGTACTTCCTCAAGCCAGAGCTTGTCCGGCGTCAGGAAGTGCAGTACGTGAAAGAAGCTGCTCTTGTAGTCGAGGCCAGCCCCCGGCTCGACCGCAAGATCATCGGCTCCGGCCACCAAGCGCTGGTGCCGATCCAGCTCCTCGGGGCTCGCATGGTCACGCTGCTCCAAGGGCAGGGCATGCAGGTTGTAGCTGGAGCAGAGCCGCGCCACCTTGATCGACACCGCATGGGTGATCTGCTCGAACCAAAAATGCGGCCCGATCATCAAGCCGCTGCGCTCAAGATCCAACTTGAGCAAACGCTTGCGTTCCTTGCGGCCGAGGTGGAGAAACTTCCTCCGCAGGATCACCAGATCAGGATGGGCGAGGAACTGCTCGGTGGTCTTCTGATTGGTGACGTGCAGGAAACCGCCATCCTGGGCGTCGAGGAGCAGGAGCGCTAGTCGCCTGGCGCGACTCGTCACCGGCGACAGCTGCCCGCCTGAGAGCAAGCGGCCGCGCAGCTCGTCCATGGCCATCTCGATCTCAAGGCGATCTTGCTCGGCCTCCTTAGCACGGCTGCGATGCACGCGCGCCACCAGTTCGCTGCGATCGTCGCCCTCATTCTTGCAATGGACGAGCTCCATCAAATTGGCAAAGCGTGCCTCACTGAGCCGCCCCAGACGATCGGTCGCCTCTCCAGCAATGCGCTTGAACCAGCGTGCCAGCAGCAGCAAGGCCAGAGCCCCAAGCCCCACGATGAGCAGGGGGCCATAGACGAAGCGTTCGAGAAAGCTCTTCAGCCCCTCGCCCAAGCTGATCCCAAGAATCCCCTCGACCACGAGACGTGCTAGCAGAAACAGCGAGCCAAACATCAGCAGGCGAACCGCTGGCCTTTGCGTTGACTTGGCCAAGGCAGAGCCAATGCGGTCGAGAATCTGCGGCGCCGTGATCACTCCCGCCAGATCAGCCCAAGCATGGATAAACCCGAGGATGCTCTGAAAGTGCCCGGCGATCAGGCGACCGGCACTCGCGACCAGTTCGCCAGCGGTATCACCCTTGACCCGGCGAACGAGGCGACCGAGTAAGGGAATCCAGCGAATGACCGGCAGGTTGAAGGCACGCAGAACTCGCCCCAGGCTGCGCACGATCTCGGGAGGAAGAGCTTCCTCCACATCCTCCGGACGTAGAGCTCGCAAGCTCTCGATCGCCTCCTCCACCGGCAGCATCGTTGCGCTCCTGCCGCTATCGCTTGGCTGCTGCAGGGGCAGGGGCGAGAGCGGAGCACCGCCCTGGCGATAGGGGGTGATTCGAGCCTGCAGTTCCTCGAAGAGGGCCGGGGCCTGCTCGGCACGCTTGTCTGGCCCGAGCCTAAGGAAGCCTCCTATGACATCGCCTTCGCCGCCGACGCGAAGATCCTCCAGCGGCGCAGGCCTATCCTCTCGCTCAAAGAAGACGATCTCTCGATTGAGCACTGGGGCGAGGCCCTGGACCAAGCGATCGAGACCGCGGACCCCGAACACGATCATGCGGAAGGCGGCGACCGCCGGCTTGAGAAAGCGCAGCGAACGCACGTATACCGGCACCCGCAGGATGCGCACCGAGCGCAGCAAGAACTCGGCCCCCGCCGCGCCGCCAGTCTGGGCCGTGCCCGGATGCAGCAGCAGGGCAAAGGGAAGCGCCGGCACAAAGTCGGTCAAAAAATGCCGCAGAAACCAGACCGGCCGCCTGGGCGCGAGCAGGAGGCGGACCAGGAACTCCCAGAGGAAGAGGAAGCAGATCAGCGTGTCCGCCCAAAAGACGAAGCGCATCCACCAGCCGACCGCCGGAACGAAGAGGTCGACGAGGATGAGGAGGAGCAGGGCGAAGAGCGCCGTCAGTGAGATTTTCGAGAACAGGCGCACCCTGCCCTCGCCAAAGAAACGCACCAGCCGCCGATGCAGCACAGCTTCATCGGACTGGTTGCGAAGACGACGGGCAATCCGAGACAGCCGGCGCAGCAGCTGGCGCTGCCGAGACTCCCGGCCGGCAGCCTTCGCCTCGGCACTGCGCAAGCGCAGCTCGCGGCGCACCGCTTCGAGGAGCTGCAGCTCTTGCCCAAAGAGGCGCAGCGAGTCGTCGATGCTGTGTTCGTTCTGCTCGACCAGCCGCAGGAGCCCCGACTCGAGCACCATCTCCGCCACCGCCTCAAGCTCCCCGAGATCGGCGGCCCCAATCAAGCGGGCCTGCAGCTCGTCGGCAGCTGGCTCAAGCTCCGGCAGCCAATTGACCCGCTCCAGCTCGCCCAGCGCCTGCAAGCGGTCATCGTCCCCCAAGTCGGAGAGCGCCTGGAGCTGCCGCTGCTGCCACTCACGCTGCAACCCGCCCATCTCCGAGCGCCGCCCGGCATCGAGATAGCGGGGAAGGGTGTTCAGAGCCCACTCGATCAGAGAGGGCGGCCAGTCCTCGGCGCCGGCCTTATCCATATCGATGGCTGCCACGGTTCTGCTGGAGCCTCGGCATCCTCTCCCATCGCTCACTAGGCCTGAAATAAGCGCAAAAAAGCACTGAGGCCCGCACTCGCTGCGCTATGCATGTGTTTACCAACAAAACGCA
>PDSF01000010.1 GCA_002748355.1 Planctomycetota bacterium
CCCTTCCTTGCCTGCCTCCGTCCGATCCGAACCGCAGCGACGGAGCAGAAGCGGCTCGGATCAGACGGAGGCTCATCTATCGCTTATTCCAGGGCTAGCGGCTTTGTCTCATGTCTTCAGCCTCAGCCTGTCGAGCTTCGGGGCGATCACGGCGCGGCAGTAGCCATTACCGCGATTGTTGGCGTAGAAATCCTGGTGATACCCCTCTGCTTCCCAGAAGCGCTCGGCCGGGCTGATCTCGGTGACGATCGGATCTTGGAATTGCGACTGTGCCTGTTTCTTTGATGCCTCGGCCAGTTCACGCTGCTGCTCGGAGTGATAGAAAATCACCGAACGGTACTGGGTCCCGACATCCGCCCCTTGCCGGTTGAGCGTCGTTGGGTCATGGAGCTGCCAAAACCAAGCCAAGACATCGGCGAAGCCCAGCTTCGCGGGATCGAAGCGCAGTTGCACTACTTCGGCGTGACCGGTTGTCCCGGAGCAGACCTGCTCGTAACTGGGATTCTCGACCTGGCCTCCCATATAGCCCGAGCGCACGTCGAGGACGCCATCTAGCTGTTCTAAGACGGCTTCGACACACCAGAAGCAACCCGCAGCTAGGGTCACGATCTCATCCTTCGCAGTCATGGCAAGTCCTTGTCCGATACTGTCCTGTCGGCCACTCTTCTCGTCCCGAATAGGCCACGAGAGCCGGAGATCCACAGCAGCCGTGCACCGTAGCAGTAATGATCGCCCCCTTCCGCACCGACTCCTGCTCGGGAAGCTCGAGTTCCCCGGAATTGCGGTGCAAGCTGCCCTAAGCGGTTACAGCGACTTACCGATGCGGCGCGTGGCCCGCGCGCATGGCTGCGTCTATGCCCTCCACGAGGTCGCCCTCGACGAACATGTCCTGCAGCGAGGTAAGGGCAGCGCCCGCATCCTGCAAGTGGCGGATGACGATCACCCTGTGGGGGGGCAGCTGATGGGCAGCCAGCCAGAGCTCTTCGCTTCTGCTGCCCGCCGCATGCTCGCTGCTGGTTATGACGTGCTCGACATCAACTTTGGCTGTCCGGTCAAGAAAGTCCTCGGTCGTTGCCGGGGGGGCTTCCTGCTTTCCGAACCCGAGACGGCATTGGAGATCGTCGAACGAGTGCTTGAGGCCGCTGCTGGTCGCGTCCCGGTGACGGTCAAAATGCGGCGGGGCTTCGATGAGCAGCCCGGCTCCGAGGAGAGCTTTCTCCAGATCCTCGATGGCGCCTTTGAGCGCGGCATTGCTGCTGCCACGGTGCATGGGCGCAGCGTTGTCCAACGCTACCTTGGGCCAAGTGATTGGAGTTTCCTCCAGAGACTCAAACAAGAGTACCCCCAGCGCCGGATCCTTGGCTCCGGAGATCTCTTCAGCGCCGATGATGCCTTGCGGATGCTCCTTGAGACAGGGGTGGACGGAGTCAGCCTTGCTCGGGGCTGCATCGGCAACCCCTTCCTCTTCCGGCAGATCGACGCCCTCCTGCACGGACGGAGCATCGAGGCTCCCAGCCTATTCGAGCAGGCCGCAGCGTTGCGTAGGCATTGGCGCGAGTCGCTTGCCTTCTATGGGCCAGGCCGTGCCGTGCGAAAAACCCGCCGTCATGCCATCCAATATGCCCAGCTCCATCCCGATCCTGAGCGAGCTCGTGACTGCTTCGCGAGGGCCAAGAGTCCCGCCCGCTTCGAGGAGGCTCTGGACGAGGTCTACGGCCACTGAGCTCTTGCTCGCTGATTCTTGAGCGAAGCGCTCTGCCGCCTCCCTAGCCTTCACGCCAATCGACTACGCGGTCTTCCAGCCATGGTGGCCTCAAGTAACGGACCGGAAACTCCGATGATATGGGGTGGAGTGCCGGTTCCGGCACGAGACCGGACCTTGAGAGCGCTCTGTTCCTCTACGGCGAGGTCTCCCCCGATGGCCACCAAGGTTCAGCAGTCCAGCCGTCAGGCTTCTAGTCGTCAAACCCCCAAGACCTCTAGCCTTCGTCAGCCGTCGGAACTGCGAACGGCGGGGAAGAGCACGGTGCTGATCCTCGTCGGTGGCTCGCACCAAGCGCAGCGCCTGCTTCGCGAGCCTAAGCCGGGCGTGCTTGCCGATGTGGGGGGGCGACCCTTCTTGAGCTTCCTCCTAGAGCAGGTGGAGGCTGCTGGCTATCGCAAGGTCGTCCTCTGCACCGGCTACCGATCTGCTGATGTGCTGCGCGAATATGGCGACAGCTTCGGGAGCCTGAGTTTGCGCTATTCCGAGGAAGAGCTGCCACAGGGGACTGGCGGCGCCCTCCGCTGGGCGGCGCAGTTTGCCGAGTCCGAGCGCGTATTGGCGATGAAGGGCGACTCCTTCTGCGACGTAGATCTACGCGCCTTTGAAAGCTGGGCCGAGGCACAGGGGAGCGATGCTGCGCTGGTGGCGTTTGGCATGGATAAGGCGAAGAACCAGGCCGTGCTCGATCTCGCCGATGATCGCGTTGTTGGGGTTCGAGCCTCGGGTTCCAGCCCAGGTTTTTCCTGGGTCAATGCCGGGATTTATTCTCTCCGTTGCGAGTTCCTGCGCTCCTTGCCCCTCTGCGGCCCCTTTTCTCTTGAGCACGATATTTTCGAGCGCCAGCTCCTGGGCCGAGTTGCGGCCTATCGTCATTGCGGCCGCTTTCTGGACCTCGGTAAGCAGGACTCGCTCGCGAGTATCGAGCGTTTTCTCGAGCAAGAGTTCTGAACCCTGCGCCCAAGTCGGGCTGATTTGGGGGATCCTCCAGCCTTTCTCGCCGCCATGAATGGACGGTTTGCTGAGACGGCCGGCGATGCGTTTTTCGGATGGAGAGAAACGGTTCGCTGAGTCCGGCAACTGAGCAGCTGATGAGGGCTGCTCGGTCGATCTCTGCTGTTGGCGTTCGCGATACCTTGACGCTGCGCCACCTGCGCGTGCTGACGCGCCGGGTGTGGCGCTTGTCCTGGCGGGAGTTGCAAGGGGCGCTGAGCCTGCCGTATTGCCCCTGCTGTGGAGAGCCCGAGCCGTTCCTGCCTCTGGATCGGCTCTGTGAGGATTGTATGGAAGAACTGAAGCGCTTGAGCTTCGAAGCGGAGCCACTGGGGACGGGGCGAGATCGTTTGCTGCTGCGGGCGATCTTCGCCTATCGCGGCAGCGGCGGGAGGCTGGTGCGGCGGGCCAAGTTCGAGAAGGATTTCTCGGCGCTGGGTTTCTTGGGCCGCTCTCTCGCCGCTCGTGCCGGGAGCCTGCCGCAGACGCGCCGGCTGCTTGTTCCGGTACCTCTCGCGCGGCAACGGCGCAAAGAGCGTGGCTTCAATCAGGCAGTGGAGCTGGCGCGCTTCGTGTCGCGTCGACTCAAGGCTCCGGTCGTGGAGCGGGCCCTGCGCCGTGGCCGCGAAACCGTGCCACAGGGGCAGGCGGGGCCAGGTGCACGCGCGCGCAACGTGAAAGACGCCTTTGTCCCGGGGCGTGCTGCTTGGCGGATTCGTGGCGAACGCGTCGTACTGATCGATGACGTCGTGACTTCGGGGGCGACGATCTGCGAGTGCGCCCGTGTGCTAAGGGAATGTGGTGCGCGTGAGGTTTCGGCGCTTTGTGTCGCCAGCAGTAAGCGCATGCCGTAAGCGCGTGCAGTAGATGCTGCCTAGGGACCCCCTTTTTTCAGGCCTTCCCTAGGAAGACTGCCAGATTTGCGTAAGGTCTAAAAACTCCTTTGCCCGCGCACTCTGTGGGCCTTCTCTCTCAACTACGACTCAGGAGTAAGCCCATGCGCTTCACGCTCCCCGCTGTCCTATTGCTCGCCATGAGCGCTCACTCGCAGATCCTTCCAGGTCAGTACCTCCATTCGGTGACCCAACAAAAGGTTGGTGAGTTGTGGGTTGTCGACTCCTTCACCCAGAAGGCGAAGCAGCTCAAACTCAGCACTCCCGTCGATACCAATTGCATTATGATGCAGTCTCCGGTCACGGGTTTTGTCGGTACCAATACCGCTCCGGCGCAGATCTATGGCGTCACGATCGTCGGCAGTAATGCGATCATGAAGCCGGTGTTCAAGACCCCCAGCGTTTTGACCAACCAGACCAACATCTCCCAGATCGGGAAGCTCGGGAGCATGCTCTACTTCGTGACCAATGACTCGGCGACGACCAAGGATGGGACGATCTGGAGTTTGCCCGCTACAGGGAAAGCTGATCCTGCCATGGTCTACGATCTGTCGACGCTCTCGGGCTTCCCTACCGGAGGGCTCGCGAACGCCCTCTGCTGCGACGGCAAGCGCAAGGTCTACGTTGCCGTCTGGCCCGGGGGCGTGGTCTTTGAATACGACATTCCCACCAAGAAGGCTCGGCTCCTGGCGACCATGCCTGCTACCAAGGCGCCGCCGACTTCCGGGTTCTATCCCGTCAACATGCATTACCGCAAAGGCAAGCTTGAGGTCTATGGCCTCTATGGGGACGTTGTTGTTCTGGACCCGGTCACAGCCAAAGTCGACGCCCACTACTGGGCCAAGGCCCCGACGGCGACCGGTTACAGCGCCATGATCAACTCCGGCGTCTGGAATCCGGATCAGGGCCATTACAACTTCGGAACCCGTGATGGCGCTCTTGAGGCTCTCCTGCCGATCGGCTCCGGCCAGCTCGCCCATCGCATTGTCGAGGGCGTTGGCAGCAACGTGACGGCTTCGGGTAATAGCGTCAACGGGACCTATTATCAGGCGGTTGGCGGCAATAGCACGTACCTGCCTTATGGCGCCGGATGCGCTGGCACGGGTGGATTCACTCCGACGAGCACCGGCCTCGGTCTGCCAAGTGGCAACAACAAGGCCTGGGCCTTCGGCATCCATACCCTGCCGAAAGGGACAAACCTGGCCGTCCTGGTGATCGGTGGTAATCAGGGCAAATACAGCCTGGCCGGACTCGGCCTCCCCAGCTGCAGCTTGTACACCCTGCCGCTCCTAGTGATGCCGGCAACGACGAATCTAGCGGTCGCTAACGGTTTTGGCTGGGCGAAGCTGCCAATCAACACGCCTGCCAACATCACGGTCGCAACGCAGTGGGTCATCTGGAACACCCTCGGCAATAAGTTCGACGCTGCGAGTGATGCACGCCTGCTGAAGCTCTAGCAGGTAGCTTGCTAGTCTTTGCTCTCCCTCTGGCTTGCGTTAGTCTCCGTCTGACTGGAAGAAGGCGGAGACTATGGGCAAGAAGAACGAGAAGAAGAGCAACGATGTACCGCGCTTGAAAAAGGGCTTCTACGAAGAGGAACTTGAGCACCTGCAGGGCGAGCTCATCAAACTGCAGGAGTGGGTCAAGGCGAAGAAGCTCAAGGTCGTGGTGATCTTTGAAGGTCGCGACGCGGCTGGAAAGGGAGGGGTGATCAAGCGCATCACCCAGCGCCTGAACCCCCGCGTCGTGCGTGTCGTGGCTCTACCGGCGCCCACCGAGCGCGAGCAGACGCAGTGGTACTTCCAGAGGTATGTTTCGCACCTGCCTGCTGGCGGCGAGATCGTGCTCTTTGATCGCTCTTGGTACAACCGCGCGGGTGTCGAGCGGGTCATGGGCTTCTGCACGGAGGCGCAGCACGAGGAGTTCCTCCGCTCCTGTCCGCAGTTCGAGAGGATGCTCGTTCGCTCGGGGATCAAACTCATCAAATACTGGTTCTCGGTAAGTGATGATGAGCAGGAACGGCGCTTCCAAGCCCGCATCGACGACCCCACCAAGCGTTGGAAGCTGTCGCCGATGGACCTCGAATCGCGGAGCCGCTGGGTCGAATATTCGCGGGCGAAGGACATCATGTTCGCACATACCGATCTCAAGCAGGCACCGTGGTTCGTCGTGCGTGCGGACGAAAAGCGACGAGCCCGGCTTAACTGCATTCGGCATTTGCTAAGCCAGATCGATTACGAGGACCTCACTCCCGAGCCGATCGAATTGCCTCCGCGCCAGGAAAATTTCGGATACGTGCGCCCGCCGATGGAGGACCAGACCTTCGTCAACGATTACTACAAGGATGTGAACGGGGATTAGCAGGCCGTTGATCTCGGCGCACGGCGACAAAACACCGTCTCGCTCCCCTCCCTGGGCTTTATGGAGCAGGGAGATGCCTGATCCGGCACTCTGTCACTCGCTGGCCTCATTACAAGCCGTTAGCACTGAGTCGAGGTCGCCATGACCCTATCCCTCCAGGTCGAATACGACCGGCGCCTTCACTACGCCATGCAACGGAACGGCGTTTCCTTGGTCAAGGAGCTGCGGCTATCTAACGATGCCGATCAGGACCTTGAGGATCTTGAGATTGTGGTGGAGGTCGAGGAGGGCTTTGCTGAGCCGTGGACCCAGCATCTAAGGCTTTTGCGAGCGGGCGGTGCACATCGCTTGCGAGTCGATGCACTGCGAGTCGACACTGCCCGCCTACGTAGTCTCCAGGAGCGAGAGCAGGTCAGGCTCCGTGTTGTGGTTCGGCAGGCGGGTCAAGAGCCGGAGCTTGCTCGTGCCGCCCTAAAGATCGAGGTCTTGGCCCTGCGTGACTGGGGGGGGCTGCGCAGCCTGCCGCCCTTGCTCGCGGCGTACGTCTTGCCAGCTGACCCCGTCATCCACCGCCTGCGGGAGAAGAGCGCGAGCCTGCTCGAAGAGGCGACGGGTAGCTCCGCCTTGTCGGGCTACCAGCAACGAGATCCAGCGCGGTTGCGAGCCACTCTGAAGGCTGGCTATCTGGCGTTGCAGAGCCTGGGCCTTGGCTATACCCAGGCGCCTGCGGATTTCGCGGAGGAAGGGCAGAAGCTGTGTTTCCCCAGGGACTTGATCGAGACCGGGCAGGGAACCTGCCTTGATCTTAGTTTGCTTGCGAGTGGGCTCTTTGAAGCGATGGGCTTGCAGCCGATCGTGATCTTGGTCGAAGGGCATGCCTTCGTTGGGCTCTGGTGTATTCCTGAGCGCTTTGCCGAATGCGTCGTGCTCGATCCTATGCGACTGCGCAAGCGGGTGGACCTGGGGGACATCTGCTTGATGGAGAGCTCGGCCATCACGAGGGGGGAGGGGCTCTCCTTTGAGGAGGCGGAGCGCCGGGCGCGGGCCTATATCGAGGACGAGGAGAGCTTCCGGGCGGCGATCGATATTGCCGAAGCCCGGCGCCAGGGTTTTCAGCCCCTGCAGCCACTGGGACAGGAGAGAGCCGAAGGCGACTCAGCCGATCGTGTTTTCGAAGCACCGGCTACGCGGGCCTCCCAAGAGATCGGACTTGGAGGGCAGGCGCAGCCTCTCGGGCTAAACCCGGGCGAAGAGCCGGTCTCAGTGGAGGAGAAGGTGCTGAGTCCGGCGCAGCGGCGCATCGATTCCTGGAAGCGTCGGCTCCTCGACCTCAGCTATCGAAACCGGCTATTGGCCTTTCGAGAAACCAAGCGTTCCCTGCCGCTGTTGCTGGCCGACCCAGCCTCGATCGAAGATGCACTGGCGTCACGGCAGTGTTTTGTGGTGCGGCCAAGGCCTGGGGATAAGCGGGATGGGGAGGATACTCTTGAAGAGAATGCGCTCGAACGCCGAGAGCGGCTCCAGATCTTTGCGCGTGCTGAGCTGGATAGGCGACGCTTGACGAGTACCTTGACCGAGCGGGAACTGGAAAAACGCCTGAAAGAGATCTGGCGTCATTACCGGAGCAGTCTTGAGGAGACCGGCGCTAACACCCTCTACCTCGCTGTCGGCATGCTGCACTATCGCGAGGCTCATCACTCGGCGACGGGGCGCGTCGCGCCGCTGCTCTTGCTGCCGCTCGAGATACAGCGCCGTTCGGTGAGAGATGGCTACGTCCTGCGGGTATCGGAGGACGAACCCCAGGTCAACTCGACCCTGCTCGAAAAGCTGCGCACGGACTTCCCGATTGATACCCGGGGGCTCGACGAACTGCCCGAGGATGAAAACGGCTACGACGTTAGCGAAATCCTGCGGAGAGTCCGGCGGGCGGTCATCGACCAAGATGGTTTCGAAGTTCGGGACGAGGCCTGGGTTGCCGTGTTCTCGTTCCAGAAATTCTTGATGTGGCGAGATCTACAGGACCGTTCCGAGACCCTGCTGAAAAACCCGGTCGTAGAGCATCTGGTGGCCCGCACTGGAAAGGCCTACGAAGCAGAGGAAGAGTTTCCTCTTCCTGAAGATCTTGATGAGCGGCTGCCCTTTGGCGAGACCTTATGCCCGCTCAATGCCGATAGCTCGCAGTTGGCTGCTGTGCTTGCTTCGAGTTCGGGGCGAAGCTTCGTACTTGAGGGCCCTCCCGGAACCGGCAAATCGCAGACCATCACCAACCTCATCGCGCAGAACCTCGCCGAAGGGCGCCGGGTGCTCTTTGTGTCAGAGAAGCGTGCTGCCCTCGATGTGGTGAGTAAGCGACTCGGGCGCGTCGGCCTGGGCCCCTTTTGTCTCGAGCTACACTCCGATAAGGCCAGCAAGCGTGAGGTGCTTGAGCAGTTGCGCGAGGCGACAGAGTTGGTCCGGAGCAAGGAGCCTGAGGAATGGGAGAGCCACGCCCGGAAGATTGAAGAAGAGCGGCGCAAGCTGAATGACTATGTCCACGAACTGCACAAGGTACGTAGTTTCGGCGAAAGCGTGTATCGCTTGCGCTCCGAGCTCTGCGGGCTGCGGGATGCGCCACAGATTCGATTGGCAGCAGCCCGGCGCAGCGGCCTCGATCGTTCCTGGGTCGAGACTCGGCGCGAGGCTGTGCAGCGACTGAAGCTGGCTCGCGAGCGTGTGATCAGCATCTCCGGGCATCTCTTTGCCGCCGTTCGTCGGAGGGAGTGGCGACCGGGCTTGCCCGAAGAACTCGATCGCATGCTCTGCCTTGCCCTGGAGCGCTTGCAAGCGCATGGAAAGGCACTGGTGGACTTCGCCGGCCGCTTGGGACTCGGGGAAGAGTTCCTGACGGCATCCCGGGCTGGAGAGCTTGTCACGCTGGCGAACGAGCTGGTCAGCGGGCCCAGTTTGCCTCGTGAACTCTTCGAAGCCGGAGCCTTTACCGAACTCGAAGAGGAAGCTCTTGGGGCTATTGCGCAGCTTCGCGCCAAGCAAGAGCTGGAGGCGCGGGTAAGCGCCTATTTTGCTGAGAGCGTACTGAAGCTGGACCTGACCGATCTCTTGGCTCGCTGCCAGCGCGCGGCACAGAGTTACTGGCCTCTCTCCTGGCTACGAGGGCGCGGAGTGCGCAAGGCGCTGCGGAGGCACTTGGCCCAGGGCTCCAAGCTCCTTTCGTATAAACTGCTCGCAGTCGAGCTGCAGCGAGCCATCGATCTAAGGGAGCGTCAGCAATGCCTGGCCGCTCCGGAGCATCCCGGCCATCGGCTCTTTGCCCGGCGAGCTTGGGCTGCCGGAACAGCGGATCCTGAGCGACTCGAAGATCTCTTGGCCTCGGTTCGGTGCTTGCGAGGAAGCTCTCTGCGGCTGCTAGAGGGGCTTAGCGAAGAGCTGCGGGCGAATGTGCGTTCGCGCCTGCTTGCGCTTGCCACAGACGAGCGCGAAGCCCTTGCCGAAGGAACGGAGTATCGCCAAGTGCTCAAGGCGATCGTCGTGACCCGAGAGGAATGGGGCCGGTCTCAGGAGCAGCTTGGCGAACTGTTGGATCTGGATCCTAGCGCCTTTGCGAGCAGTCAATCGTTCTTGCCAGAACTGCAACAACGCCTGGAGTCTTGGCGGGAGCAGCGGCACGGAGGATTGCGGGATTGGGTGTTCTGGCGCGAGGTCGAACACCAGGCCTTGGAGCTAGGACTATCGGAACTGGTGCGGGCACTTGCGGAGGATGAGCTTCCTCCCGATGAGATCGAGAGGGCCTTCGAGCGTGGCTTTCGCGAAAGCCTGCTGCTGGTTACGCAGGACGAAGTGCCGGCCTTGCGGAACTTCCACAGCGGTGATCACCAGCGGCGGATCGAGAACTTCCGCGACTTGGACAAAAGGGGCTTAGAGCTCGCCGAGCGCTGTGTTCATGCCCGGCTATGCGCTCGCGTGCCTCAGGTGGGTTACTCGACGAGTGACAGCTCGGAGATGGGCATCCTGCAGCGGGAGCTACGCAAGAAACGTCGGCATCTACCGCCGCGAAAGCTCTTTGAGCAGATCCCCAACCTGCTCGGGCGGCTCAAGCCCTGTGTGCTGATGAGTCCGCTTTCGGTGGCTTCGTATCTGGACCCAGGAACTGCGCCCTTCGATTTGGTGGTCTTTGACGAAGCATCGCAGATTACTGTCTGGGATTCCGTCGGTGCCCTGGCTCGAGGCAAGGCGGCGGTCGTGGTCGGTGACACCAAGCAGCTGCCGCCGACGATGTTCTTCCAGCGATTCGACGAAGATCTTGCTCCGGACGATCTGGACCTTGAAGAACTTGAGAGCATTCTCGATGAGTTCAGTGCGGCAGGTTTTCAAGGGCTTCGACTGCATTGGCACTATCGGAGTCGGCACGAGTCGCTGATCGCGTTCAGCAACTATCACTATTACGACAATCGCTTGCACAGCTTCCCCTCGCCGGTCATGCAGCCCGAGCGAATGGGGGTCTCACTGGTGCCTGTCGAGGACGGTGTTTACGACCGTTCCAGGACACGCAGCAACCTTAAGGAAGCCGAGTCGCTGGTTGCCGACCTTGTTGCGCGTTTACGCAAGGACGGCCATCGCCACAGTCACGGTGTTGTGACCTTCAGCAAAGCGCAGCAAGAACTCATTGAGGATCTACTCGACAAGGCACGGCACCAAGATCCCCAACTCGAACGCTACTGGGTCGGTGAAGAGCCGGTTTTCGTAAAGAATCTCGAGAACGTCCAGGGCGACGAGCGGGATGTGATCCTCTTCTCGATTTGCTACGGGTCGGACGTGAACGGCAAGGTGGCGATGAACTTTGGGCCCATGAACTTGGTGGGTGGAGAGCGACGGCTGAATGTCGCGATTACGCGGGCCAGGCGACAGGTGATCGTTCATGCGACGCTGCGGCCGGATCAGATTGATCTCTCGCGCACCCAGGCCGTCGGTGTGCGGCACCTGCGGACCTTCCTGGACTACGCACAGCGTGGTCCGGTAGCCCTTGGTGAGGCGGTGCAGCTGCACGGAGACGCGGCACGTTTCTCACCCTTCGAAGAGCAGGTCGCGAGCGCCTTGCGTTCCAAGGGGCATGAAGTCGAGCGGCAGGTCGGCTGCTCCAGCTACCGGATCGATATCGCGGTGCGGGATCCGGGAGATCCGGGGCGTTTCCTCTTGGGTATCGAGTGTGATGGGAGCTTCTACGCCAACGCCAAGAGCGCTCGCGACCGTGATCGGATTCGGGCTTCGGTGATGAAAGGGCTGGGTTGGCGGCTGAAGCGGATTTGGTCGCAAGATTGGTGGCGGGATCCGGATGGACAGCTTCTCGAGCTTGAGGCAGCGATTGCAGAAGCAATAGCCGCTGCCCAGGAACGGGCCGCATCCGCCGAAGCGGCCGAAGCGGCTGAGGCCAGTGAAAGTGGTGAAGCCGCGCTCGCTGAGCCCGTGGGCAGGGTTGACGAAGAAGCCCCTGCGGCTGCTTCCGAGCAGGATTCCCAGCCCGATCCCGAGCCAGCCCCGCCACCCGTGAATGATCCTGGGCCCTCGCATGCGGGCTTGCCCTACCGAGAAGCCGAGTTGCCCAAGAAGCTCTTGGACCGAGAGGACCTCGACACACCCCTCGCCGAGCAAGCTCTGCGCGAGTGGGTGGATGTGTTGCTGCTGAAGGAGGCTCCCATCCTCCACGCACGCTTGCTGCATCGGGCGGCGGAGCTCTTCGATGCGAGGATGACGGCGAAGGCTCGCAAGCGCATCGAGGAGCTCTTGGATCTCTATGGGCTGCGCGAGATCGATCAGGTCGTCTGGCATCACGAGCAGGACCCTGAGGCCTGGCTTGATTATCGGGAGGCGGGGCCACGTGAGGCGGGAGAACTACCCCTACCCGAGCTGGTCAATGCTGGTCTCGCGGTGCTCGCTACCGAGCTTGCTTTGAGTCGCGATGACTTGGCGCGCGAGATGGCCAGGCGCTTTGGTTTCAGTCGCATGGGGCGGCGGCTGGAGGAAGCCATGCAGCGCGGCATTGACCAGTTGCTCGAGCAAGGAGGCGCCAAGGAGGAAGGTGGGCGAGTCTTGTTGCCCTAGCAGGCCGCCAGAAAGATGGGCACGGCGAAAGAGCAGCGTCTGGGGCGCCCCTTCGGCGCCATCAGGCCTCGACGAATCAGTAGATTCGCCCGCTGCTTTGTCATAGCCAATATGGCCGTGCAGCAGAAAACCTGTTGCTCTTGGGACGGTTTCAAGGGCCTCTCAGCCGGTGGCAAGGAGCTTTGGAGTCCGGATCAAGGCACCGGGCCCGGCTTCCGATGGCTCTGCTATGACTGCCCGTGTCGATGGCATACCCCAATCCGCCGCTGGCTTCACGCTCATCGAGTTGATGATTGTCGTGAGCATCATTGCTGTCCTAGCGACGATTGGGACGCCCATGTACCTGCGCTCGCTGAATTCTGCCCGCTATGCCAGGGCGAAGCAGGAGCTGCAGAAGATGAGCACCGACATCGATCTCTATCAGATCCGTCATGAGATGCTGCTTCCGTACAGTCTCGCCGATGTCGGGCACGGCGGTCGCCGCGATCCTTGGGGGACGCTCTATTGTTATCTCAACCTGCAATCTGGCGGTGGCGATGGCATGGACTGGGCCTTCGATGCAGGTCTCGTCGACACGAGTTATCGGCTGGTTTCGCCCCTGGATTCTAATGATGAGGTCAAGGTGGCGCGCCTGGTCCCGATGGTGACGCCGCAAGCCGAGCACCAGATGACACAGAGTGAACGTGACCTGGTCTCGGACACCATCTCCGGGGCGCAGCGGCGCGACAAGTTCCTGTTTCCGATCAATACCGATTACGACCTGTTTAGCAGGGGGCCGGATCGGAAGACGGCGGTGTCGCTGAGTTCAGTAAGGTCGCTCGACGACATGATTCGGGGTAACGATGGCGACTACTTCGGCAAGGGCTCGGACTACTGAGCCATAGGGGATTTCGGATGCCAAACACTTGGGCGAAGTTTTGGATGCGGCGGTGCTTCATTGTCGATCGCAGATTTCAGGTAGACGTAATCACCCGATCACTACTCTCATCGCTGGCGTTGGTCATTTTGCTTCTGGTCGGGCTGTTTTTGCCGTTGATGCTCGAGATCGAAGCTACCAAGGGAGGGAATCCTCTCGATGCCTCCACGGTGGCCTCGGTTTTCCTTTACTTGCACGACCACCTGTTTCAGCTCATCGGTCTCTACCTGTTCCTCGCCACTCTTTCTGCCATTCGTTTTTCCCACCGAATCGCTGGGCCGATGCTGCGCTTCAAGCGCAGGCTTTATGAGATAGGCGATGGGAAATTTTCTGAGCCTCTGCGCACGCGTGATAGCGATTACATGCAGTCTGAGGTCCGGGCGCTGAATGCCATGAGCCACAGTCTCTTGCTGCGGACGCAGGATATTGTCCATAGCGAAGCTGCCTTGCGGGCGGCCATCGAGGAGATGCAGGCCGCCCTGCGCCCGGGAGAGGATGCGCGTGTCGATGCCCGCTTGCAGAAGCTGCTGCAGCGTGCAGCGGACTTGCAGGAATGCGTCGGGTTCTTCGCCGAGGAGAGCCCCGATGCGGCGAATGAGATAGAGCTGCCTGTGCCGAACGATGAAGTGGAGCTGCTTGCCAGTTCGCAGTGATTCATGGGCTCGGGCGGCGAAAGAGCTGAGAAGCTGTACCGCGGCTTAGGGAGTCGCGTTGGTCGCCGGATCTTTTTGCTCTTCGTCGGCTGTACCCTGGTGCCGCTGCTGCTCTTCGCTTGGATTTCGCTGAGTGAAGTCAGTTTCGAGCTGCGGGCCGAAGCCGATCGTCAAATACGCCAGGCGACAAAATCGACGGGCGTTACCCTCGCCGAACGTTTGCTTTTATTGCAGACGGACTTGGATCTTGCCGCGGCAGAACTCGAACGCTTCGGGGAGGATGCGTCGACGAGGTCACCGGCGAAGCTGCGTTCGCGTCTTGCTGGAAGATTCGATTCGCTCTTTGTTCTCGGTGGCAGCTCCGTTACTCCCATGCATGGGGAGCCCGTGCCGCTACCCGAGCTGAGCGACAAGCAGAAGGAACACCTAGCCAGTGGCAAGGCCTTGCTCCTTAGCCTTCCGCGCCCACAAGCGCCGGCACGGGTTGCACTGCTTTGGCGCTTTGGTTTCGGGCCACTGGGAGGACGTGTGCTCGTTGGCGTTGTGGCTGAGCACGAACTTTGGGAGCTCGAAGGTGTGCGCCCGAATATCGGAGAGACCATCGTTTTCGACGGCAAAGGACAGATTCTCTTCGAGAGCCAGCCGGGCTTGTTTCCGATGTCGAGGATCCGCTCAGCCATGGCGACGGATCGATCCAGTGGGGCCTTTGAGTGGGATGCGGCTCCAGGGAAGATGCTGGGCCGTTACTGGCGGATGTTTGTCCGACCACGCTTCGGCCAGGACTGGGTCGTTGCCCACGGACGTGGCCGCACCGACTTGCTGGAGACTTGGCAGAGCTTTCGTTGGGTCTTCTCTTGGACGGCGATCTTGAGCTTGCTTTGTGTAACGGTCGTCAGCCTGACGCTGATTCGCCGCACCCTCGGTCCGATCCGCGTGCTTCGGGAGGCTACCCGGCGCATCGCCGGTGGCGATCTCGATGGCGAGGTCGGGATCCACACCAGAGACGAGTTTGCTGAGTTGGGTGAGTCCTTCAATCACATGACCAGCGAGCTGGCCTTCCACAAGAAGGAACTCGTGCAGGCTCGTGACGAAGCCCTTGCCGGAGCCCGGGTGGAGGCCGAGCTCGTCAGCTCGGTTTCACACGAGTTGCGGACGCCTCTGACCTCGATTCTTTCCTTTGGCGAGATCCTGCAGCAGTTCGGAGATGAGGAGCCTGAGACCCGGCAGGAGTTCGTTGGGATCATCGTCGACCAAGCTCGGAAGCTGACGAAGATCGTCGACCAAATGCTGCAGCTGAGCCGTCTGCAGAATGGCAGTGAAATCTGGGAGGAAAGCGATGTCGATGTCGGTCGCTGGCTGCGGCAAACGGTTGCAGACCTTCCTGCCGAGCGGCAGGCGCGTATCGAGATCGATCTTCCGGATTCGCCGCTCCTGGTGCGTGGAGATAGCGCCCACCTCACCCATGTTTGGTTCCATCTCCTAGATAACGCGTTCAAGTTCAGCGATAACGCGACGACGGTCTTCCTTCGTGGACAGAAGCTGGGCCAGGAGCTGTTGATCGAAGTCGAGGATCAAGGGATCGGCATCGCTCCCGAATACCATGCAGTGATCTTCGATCGCTTCCGGCAGGTGGCTGGGGACTACTTGACGGAAAAGGCCCGAGGCACTGGGCTTGGCTTGGCCCTCGCACGCGACGTCGTGCTACGGCACGGCGGCCGTATCGAGGTCGAGAGTGCGTGCGGGCATGGGGCCTGTTTCCGGGTTTGGCTACCTATGGTTCCGTCCGAAGAGAGCGCCCCGGTTCCGTTGCCGGTGAATAGCTGCAGCTGAGCCGATCCGTTTATTGGATCAGCGAAGCCTGATGCTGCGGGGGCGAGAGGCGCGAAGTGACAGTAGACTCGGGTCCAGGTCGAGCAGTACGCCGAAGAGCTCGAGCTTGGGGTTTAGCCCTGAGATGAGAGCATCCGCTCGGCCCTGTGCGTCGAACTGGCCGATGAACCAGGGATGCCCGCTAGCGAGCGCCAGCGACAGTTCGGCAGGGCTCGGGTCGATTCCGAAGAACCAGCCCTGTGGATAGGCGCCACGGGAGAGAGCCAGGCAGCTGAGGTAGAGTTGGTTCGGAACCCCGCGGCGACGTTCGAGGCGCAGCTCGCCACGGCGTTCGCTTCGCAGGTTCAGGTCCAGAGAGCCGTGGGCATCGGCCCAGAACGCGTCGGCGCGAGTGCCCTTGGCGTGGGCATTGCTTCGGAAATACTCGTGGTAGCCGATGCCGCAGTGGCCGTACTTGTGGCTGCTGTCTCGGGTACGTAGTAGCTCCTTGCCGTCGAGAAAAAATCGCAGCTCAGTGCCGCGCGTCTCGATGCGGAAGCGCCGCCAGGCGGTCCCGGGCACATAGCGAGGACTCGGCAGCAGGTCCAAGGTTTGGCTGCCCATGACACGTAGGCAGCGCAGACGGCCATCGCTGGAATCCCAGGTCAAGGCGTAGCAGGCTCCGGCCTGGGTCATCGTGCCATCGAAGGAGCCTTGGCCGCGGTCGCGAGTGAAGATGCCGATCCTCTCAAACCCGTCGTTTGCCAAGCTCGGTCGATGCTCACAGAGCAGGGTGGCTTGCACCGCCAAGTCGCGGACCTGGCCGACGTCGAAGAGGATGCTCTCGGTGCCACCGGCGGAGTCCATGATCCGGAGCGCGACACGGTCGCGGCTGGGCGGCAGCGGTGAAACCGAGACGAGGCGAGGAGTGGTGAACTTGGGTCGCCATCCAGCAAGCTCCGGGCCGCTCGCCGGGAAGGAGTCGCGCAGCGGCAACGACTCCTGCGGCCTGACGGCGTAGCGCCAGCTGCTCACAGGCCCCTCGTCGCTCAGCAAGACGTGCAGCACCGGGTCCGCGAGCACCGCGTCAACGCTACTCGGCGCACCGTCGACCAAGCAGCGCCGCGCGACCAAGCGCACGCCATGGCTGTAGTCGACGTAGCTCGAATGGTGCACCTTGGAGAGCGGTTGAATGGCTCGACCACTTGGGTAGTGCCAGCCATAGATGACGACGCGCTGCGGCCAGCGGGCGATCAGCGCCGAGGCCACGATGTCCTTCTTGATACCCGCAACCAGGAGGCCCTGGCGCTGCCCTAGCTGCGACTCGATTTTGAGATGGCTCAGATAGAAGGTTGCCGCCGAGGTGATGCGATAGCTGCTGGGGCTAAAGGGCGCGGGCTGGAGCTTGACGGCGGCCTGCTTCCAAATCGCATCCACCATCCGCCGAGTCGGCAGCACGCAGTCCAGGCGATCGGCGATCTCTTGGGCGCTTTGCGGGGTCAGCGGCATGCGAAACCAGTCGGCATCCTGGCCGACCCCGAGATAGTCCGGCGTGCACCAGATCGTCGCCGTGCGCAACTTGCCGCCGATCCTGGCCTGAAGCTGTACCGGCACCATGCGCCGTAGATGCTGAGGCAGGTTGCCGCTGTTGATCTCGTGCAGGACGAGGCGCTCGCGTTCAGCAAGTGACTTGCCGAGCACTTGGGTGCGCAGCTCCGAGCCGCGCAGCGCCGAGCCGGGCCGGGGCGGAAGCCGCAGCTCCGTCTGGCTCACGGCACAGGACGGAAGCAGGAGCAGCAGCGTCAAGAGGGTGAGCCAAGAGCACTCAAGGCGATGGGCATGCATAGAGCCAGCATAACGGCCTGCCGCCCGCTCCGAGACCGGGGGGAGCCCCCAGGCCCCAGGTTTCGGTCGCGTTGAGCGCACGGAAAAGAAGCTTGGATCCGCCTCCGGAGCTCGGAGAATGCCCCCTCGCCGCGCCTTCCGCCACGACACCAGTGGCTCCCGCTCGCTGAACCTGGACGCTGGGAGTGTCCACAATCGCGCTCTGCTGCAAGCATCCCAAGCCGATGAAACTCGAAGAAGCCTACGAGAGCGTCCTGCTCGGAGAGTCCCTCACCGCCCTGCATGAACGTCATCAGCACGAGTCGCTGGGGATCGAGGATCCGAAAGAGGCACGGAAGAAGGTGCGCGCGCTGTCCGCTCCAGAGCAGCAGGAACTCCACGACGAGGCGACACGCTTTCTGGGCTCGCTCTGCCGGCTGCTTGGAGACAAGCATGCGGGCGAAGATCGGATCGCTGCCGTGCTGCGGACATGGGCCGAGAGGAGCAAGGACTACGAGGCTTTTGATGCCTTGCTTTGCATGTTCGAGTTTCCGGGGCGTAGGCAGGTGCTCGCCGAAGGCAAGCGCCTCTTCCCCCGCACTTTGACCGAGCACTGGAGCAGCTAGCAGGGCCTTACGCTGTTCTGCGGTGGCAAAGCCGCGTTAGCGAGCGGCCTTCGGCGCCGAAAAGCCTCGGAGCATCGCTCGTTTCGACTACCTTTTTCGATGCAAAGGAAGGCCGCTTCCTGTGTAGCTCAGCCTTGGTCTCTGGGCAGGGTTGGCCCGTACTCTCGATCCCATCGGGACTTACGCGTGGCTCTCGGGCTGCTGCGCCGGGCTGTTTCTTGCCGAATGCGCCGGCTTCGGCTAGGGTCTTCGGGCTGATTTGTCTTAGCCCAGGACTCACCTTCCTCTCTCGGAGGCTTTCGGCTGTCTCGCCCCTGGCGGCATAGCTGATGCCCGCCCGCTGCCTCACTCTGGACCGCAAGGTTCCATTGTTGTGACTGCGATAAGAGGCGCTGCGAAAGCCAAAGCGAGGGTCGACAGGCCTGTGGCTGACAAGAGCCCCCGAGAGGGAAGGGCCTGAACGGGCAACCCGGACAGCCGGTCTGCCCGGACCTAGGGCCGCAGTTTAGCTTCCTGCTCGGGGTTGCCTCTCGGGGCTGCCTCTCGGGGTTGCCTCCCTGGTCTGCCTACCAGAACCGTCCCCTGCCTGGGGGCGAGAAGGGGCACCAGGAACCGGAATCTCGGTGAGCTGCGAGTCAAGTGAGCCCGCTTCTATCCCTGCAAGAGATCGCAATGAGCGAATCCCAGTCCCAAGAACTACGCCAAGAGAGCTCGAGCATTGCGCCCAGCCCGCTGGTGCGCTTCACCGCAGGAGCTGGCAAGAAGCGCTCTGTCCGGCGCCCCAAATACTTGAGCCGCGCTGAGAACCTGCCGCAGCTGGACGCGGAGGAGAAAGCTCTCGCCCGGCAGGTGGCTGACAAGTTCGTGTTTCGTAGCAACGAGTACTACCAGTCCTTGATCGACTGGGACGATCCAGATGATCCGATCCGGCGCATCATCATGCCGCACGAGTCGGAGCTCGAAGACTGGGGGCAGCTGGATGCTTCGGATGAGGCTTCCTATACCAAGGCGCCGGGGCTCGAGCACAAGTATTCGGACACGGCGCTGCTCCTGGTCAACGACATTTGTGGTGGCTACTGCCGCTTTTGCTTTCGTAAGCGCCTGTTCATGGATGAGAACGACGAGGTCGTTCGGGATGTCCGGCATGGGCTTGAGTACATCCGGGCGCACAAGGAGATCTCCAACGTCCTGTTGACCGGTGGCGATCCGCTGGTGCTCGCGACGGCAAGGTTACGGCCGGTGCTGCGAGCACTGCGTGAGATCGAACATGTCCAGATCATCCGGATCGGCTCGAAAATGCCGGCCTTCAACCCGTTCCGGATCAGCGAAGATCCGAGCTTGCTTGAGTGCCTGGGAGAATACTCCACGCCACAGAAGCGCATCTACTTGATGGCCCACTTCAACCACCCACGGGAGTTGACGCCTCAGGCCATTGGAGTGATGGGCATGCTGCAGCAAGCTGGGGTGATCACGGTCAACCAGAGTCCGCTGCTGCGTGGAATCAACGACGATCCCGATACGCTCGCTACCTTGTTTGACAAGCTGTCCTTCATCGGTGTGCCGCCGTACTACATGTTCTGTGGGCGCCCGACTGAGGGGAACCGTATCTACACCCTGCCGATCGAGCAGGCCTACAAGATCTTCGAAGAGGCGAGGCGACGCAGCTCCGGCCTGGCAAAGCGGGCGAAGCTGGCGATGTCGCATCGCAGCGGCAAGATCGAGGTGATGGCGGTCGCAGGTGGCATGACCTTCTTCAAATACCACCGCGCGGCGGACCCCTCGATGATGGGGCAGGTGCTGGCCTTTCCCAATCAGCCCGAGGCTACCTGGTTCGACGACTACCAGGAGCCGCTTTGGAGCGAAGCGCTCCAATACTGATGCTCCAATACTGATCGCGTCCAGGAGGCGGAATCAGTCCAGGAGCCAGTGCCTCAGCTCCTTGGGGGCTCCTGGTCCTGATAGCCGCTGGCGCACTCGCTCCAGTCCAGCGGCTTGAGCTTGGCGTAGGGGAGCATGCTCCAAGAGCTGCTCCAAGCGTTCTTGCACCTCGTTCCAGCCTTCATCCGAGCGAAACACGAACTCGGGGACGATCTCTTCCCCAAGCACCAGGTTGGGTGCCCCGAACCAGGGCGAGCGCAGCACGGTTCGCAGGAGGAAGCTCTCGAAGAGCCCTGTGAGCTGGTAGCAGATCACCATTGGGGTCCCGGCGATGGCGCACTCCATGGTGCTGGTGCCGGACTTGACCAGGGCGAGCTTGGCTTTGGCGAGCCACTGCTTGGGCTCTCCGAGGACCATCAGGTCCTCGGCCTCGGGGAGGCTGTTCTTCAGCCACTCGAGGTGCCGCGCCTGGCTCTGCGGGATGACGATGCGCAGCCCGCTGTGTTTGGCTTGCAAGGCCAGGGCGATTTGCAGCATGCCCTTGGCGTGTCGCTGCAGTTCCTTGCGGCGGCTACCCGGAAGCAGGACCAAGAGTTCCTCTCGCTCCTGCTCGGCTAGGGCGGGCGGCGCCGTTTCGAGCATCGGATGCCCGGCGAAGCCACAGGGCACCCCGGCAGCGGCGAAGAGCGGGGCTTCGAAGGGGAGGATGGCGAGGGCGGCGTCGACGCATTGGGCGAAGCGCTTCATACGCCACGAGGCCCAGGCCCAGTACTGGGGGCAGATGAAGTAGAGGACTGGGATCTCAAGGCGGGCGGCGCGTTCTGCAAGGACGAGGTGCAGCCCGGGGTTGTCGACCAGGACCACGGCGTCGGGCTTCTCGCTGCGCAGCAGCTGGATCCAGATGCCGACCGCGCGCATGAAGAAGGGTAGCTGCGAGAGGGCGCCGCTGAGCCCGAGCACGGCTCGGTCGACCAGGTTGACGTGCAAGGTGACGCCGGGAAGCTGGCCGAGAGCTTCGCCGCCAAAGGCGTGCACTTCGAGGCTCGGCTCTGCCCGGCGCAGTTCTTTGATGAGGGCGATGGCGTGGTGCTCACCGGAGGCCTCGCCGCAGGAGATCAGCAGCCTGCGGATGGGGCGGGCATCACGCCGAGCTCGGAAGAAGCAGCGCGCGTGCTTGGTCCCCTCTACGGTTTGCTCCAGGTCGAGAGAGCCCACCAGCTCCCGGTTGCGGCGGCGTTCCGCGGTCCCGTGCGGGAGCGACCAGAGCAGGCGCCAGGGCACCAGGGCGGCGCGTAGCAGCTCGCGCAGGAAGAGGGCGGCGAGGGCTAGGCGAGTGCCGAAGCGAAGCTTGTGCTCGGGTTGCTCCATTCAGACATCCACCCGTCGCAGCCTTTGCGCTGCTAAGGCGTAGAAGAAAAGACATCCCATCACGAGCCAGATCTCTGAGCCCCAGAACAGGCGCGACCAATTGCCGTTGCCGGCCATGATCGGTCCATAGGTAAAGAAGTCGGCGAACTGGAAGATGCTGAAGTCACGCACGCCCTTGATGAAGAAGGTGCTGGCCTGCACCACGATCACGCCGCCGATGGCGAAGGCGACGTGGACCTGAGCCTTAAACAGGGCAGAGAACCAGATCGTCATGGAGAGGAAGCTCAACACGAAGATGCTGGAGTGGGCGCTGGCTAGGAGCAGGCGATCGATGGGGACCTTCATGTCCACGAGCCAGAGCGAGAGCGGGAAGATGCTCAGGGAGGAGAGGAAGATCGGCACGACGATGGCTGCGGCGATGACCCAGTACTTGTTCCAGAGCACCGAAGCGCGGGAGACTGGGCGGGAGAGCAGAAACTCCAGGGTGCCTGACTCCCGCTCACGGGAGATCGCGCCGGTGCCCATCAAGACCGCGCAGGCAATGCCGACGACGTTGCAGTTGTTCATGTAGTACTGCGCCGCGAGATAGGCGGCGTAGGCACTGGATTCGCTGCTTTGCCCCAGGGCTTGCAGGGCCTCTTTGAAGGACGGCTCGGGGAGTCGTCCGAGTAGGGCTTTGAGAATGCCCGGTTTGCTCACCATCTCTCGGGTGATGGGCCAGGTCAGGATGAAAGACAGGATGAGCAGCTCAAGGATGCCGAGGTAGACGAAGCACATGCCGCGGACTTCGCGCCAGGTCTTGTGGGCGATCACGATTGCAGCTCCAAGACGTAGAGGCGCTCGTAGATCTCCTCGAGAGAGGGATCTCCGACCTTGACGCTGGAAGCGCCGAGCTTCCGCAGGCGGGTGGCCAAAGAGGAGGGATCCTCACCGGGCTTGGGGAGGAAGCTCCATTGGCGTCCGTCGATTTCGTATTCGAAGTCTTTGAGCCGTTCCGGTGCCGGTGGCTCGTGGAAGCGGGCTCGCGCGTAGAGGGCGATCTGTGCCCGTGCCTGCTCGATTTCTTCGTCGGGGATGATGAGGCCCGAGCGTAGGAAGATGACGCGATCGGCGAGTTCTTCGAGTTCGCTCAGGTGATGCGAGGAGAGCAAGAGGGCTTTGCCACGTGCTTTCAGCCCGAGGAGGATGCTCCGAAGCTTGCGACGATGGCTGGGGTCGAGGGCCTTCTCTGGCTCGTCGAGCAGGTAGAGCGGAACGTCGGGCCCCAGGGCGATGACAAGGGCGAGCTGCTGCTTCATGCCCGCCGAGTAGGTGTGGATCTTGCGCTGGAGTGGTAGCTGCCAGCTGGCGAGGCTGTCTTCGACGATGGCCTGCTGGATCTTGCGATGAAAGGCCAGGCCGAAGTCGAGGGCCTCTTGTCCGCGCATTTGCTTGTAGAGGGATGTCTCTCCGGGCAGGTAGCCCACTTGGCTGCGGGCGCGGACGGGGTGGCGCAGGGCGTCGATGCCTGCGATGCGGACTTCGCCGGTCTCGGGAAAGTTGAGCCCGAGTAGGCAGCGCAGGGAGGTGGATTTGCCGGCCCCGTTGGGGCCAATGAAGCCGACGATTTCGCCCGGCAGCACTTCGAGGGAGAGGGAGTGGATTACTTCTTTGTCGGCGAAGCTCTTGGATAGGCCATTGGCCTGGAGCACGGGGGACTCGTTCATCAGCCCTGCCTCCTTCCTGAGACACAGCGCCAGAATGCTGCGAGGATCCTCTTCCCTTCGGGGGAGCGGAAGGACTCTGGATGGAATTGCACTCCGAACCAAGGTGCCGACTCGTGCTGCATCCCCATCAGCACCCGGTGATCGCGGCCCTTGGGGTGGTCTTCCGTCCAGGCCTGCTGCTTCCATGTCGGCGGCAGGCTATCTGGCTCGACGACGAGCGAGTGGTAGCGGCAGAGGAGAAGAGGGCTCTCGAGCTCGGCGAAGAGGCCGGATGTATCGTGGTGCACCCAGGAGCAGCGGCCGTGATGGATCTCTGGCGCTGGTGCCAGTTTGGCGCCACTGGCTTCGGCCAAGGCTTGGTGGCCCAGGCATACGCCGAGCATGGGCAGCTCCTGTGGGCATTGGCGCACGAAGTCGAGGAGGCAACCGGCCTCCTCCGGGCGACCCGGGCCCGGACTCAGCACCACCCCTGACCAGGGGCGGGAGAGCAGCTCACGGGCACTGGCGCGGTCACTGCGCACGACCTCGGTATGCGCTCCCATAGCCCGGAAGGCCTGGTCCAGGTTGAAAACGAAGGAGTCGCGATTGTCGAGAAGCAGCAGCACGTGGGTGGCCTCGTTCGGTGGCAGGACACTCTCCGCTGCCAGGCGCGGCGGTGCAAGCACTGCCGAGACTGAGCAGCTTGGCAAAAGCTTCCTTCCATCCGCCGCGGCCCTGCGCTAGGCAATGCTGAATGCACATAGTGATCATCGGCATTGGTGAGGTGGGCTTCTACCTCGCGGAGGTGCTCGCGGAGAAGGGCCACTCGGTCACGGTGATCGACCCCAGCGAGGCGAGCATCCGTCGAGCCCAGGAAACTCTCGACGTCCAGGTTATTCAGGGCGACGCCACCCATCCCAGGGTCCTCGACGATGCCGAGGTCTCGGCCTGTGACCTGCTCCTAGCTGTTTCCGACAACGATCAGGTCAACTTGCTGTCGACACTGATGGGGAGGCGCATGGGGGCGAAGAAGGCGATTCTGCGGGTCAAGGACCGTGAGCACTATCGGAGCTACGGCAAGTTCTTGAAGCAGAACCTCCTCTACGAGGACATGTTGAGCCTCGAGGACCTCGCCTCCGAGGAGATAGCCAAGGTCGTGCGCCGTAACCAGGCCATTGCGGTGGAGAACTTCCTGGACGGGCACGTCACCTTGCGAGTGGTCCCGGTGGATGACGCTTCGCCCCTCAAGGACCTGCCGCTGCGTGATGCTGCCAAAGGGCTCAAGGGAACCTTGGTTACCGCCATCCGGCGTCAGGGCGCCACCCTGATTCCCGATGGCGGCACGGTCTTCGCCGAAGGCGACCGGGTGTATCTGCTGGGCAAGCCGGGGGATGTCGAGAAGAGTGAGGCCTGGGTTGGACACCACAAGGGCCGGGCTCGCAACATCGTGGTCTTCGGCGGGAGCAACGTCGCGTTCCAGGCGACCCGACTCCTTGAGCGGCACAGCCTCAAGATCAAGCTGCTCGCCCCGAGCCACGTTGCCGATCGCTTCGCCGAGCTGCTGGACCCGCGCACCAGCGTGCTGCGGGTGGATGGGGCCGAGTTCAAGATCTTCAAGGAGGAGCACGTCGGCAAGGCGGACGCCTTCGTTGCCGCTTCGGAGAGTGACGAGACCAACCTGCTCTGCTGCATGCTTGCGACTCACCTGGGCTGTAAGCGCACCTTGGCTCTGGTGAGCCGGCCCGACTACAACGAGCTCTACCGCGTGGTCGGAATCTCAGCAGCGATCTCGCCGCGCCTCCTCTGTTCGAACGCCATCGTCGATCACGTGCAGGCCGGCAGCCTCCACCAACTCGCGGCCTTTGACGGGGGCGAAGCCAAGGTCTGTGCTGCCCGTGTGGGGCATGGCTCGACCTGGTGTGGTAAACAGCTGAAATTCCTCGACATGCCCAAGGGCTGTGTGATCGGCGCCATCCAACGGCACCAGGACGGTCTGCCGACCGTGCTGATCCCCAAGGGCGATGACGTGCTGTACGAGGACGACAACCTGATCCTCTTCTTACTTTCCAAGGTCGAGAAGGTCGTGCACGAGCGTGTCTCTCAGAAAGACTGACAACGACGAAGGCTCCCTTGCCGAGGACTTGCTCGGCAAGCTGCACTTGGACGCGCTCAATCTATTGATCGTGGCGCGGCTGCTGGGCACCTTCCTGTGGCTGTTCTCACTGACCATGCTCTTGCCCATCGGCGTTGAGTTGCTTGTGGGCTCCAATCCGGTGCAACTGGAGAAGCACCCGAGCGCCGACCCCGTCTTTGGGTTCTTGGCCTCGGGCGTGATCGGTGTCGTCGTGGGGCTTGCTCTGTCGTGGATGGGGCGGCTCGGCCGCGGCGAGTTCTATCGCCGTGAGGGCATACTCGTCGTGGCCTTGCTCTGGGTCGTCACCGGTTTGGTGGGGGGCCTGCCGTTCTGGCTTTCCGGCGGCAACCTCGTGGGCGGTTATGTCGATGGCGTGTTCGAGGCCATTTCCGGTCTGACCACCACCGGTTCGTCGATACTCGGCTCTGGGCCGAATCAGGCCATCGAAGAGATGCCGACCGCGATCCTGTTCTGGCGTTCGTGGCTGCACTGGATCGGCGGCATCGGCATCGTCGTGATGTTCCTGATCTTCTTGCCGGTGCTCGGCATCACCGAGAAGGCCCTCTTCCAGTGCGAGGTCGCCGGTGTGTCGAAGGAGGGGCTCAAGCCCCGAATTCGGGAGTCCGCGCGGGTCTTGCTGCTGATCTACCTCAGTGTCACCCTCGCCTTGGTGCTGGGCTTCCTCTACTTCGGTATGGGGCCCTTCGATGCGGTTTGTCACTCGTTCGCGACGATCGCAACCGGTGGTTTTTCGACCCAGAACTTCAGCGTCGGACAATACGATTCCCTGGGAATCGAGATCGTGGCCATCGTTGGCATGGTCCTGGCTGCGACCAACTTCGGGCTCTACTACCAGGTCAGCCGGGTCTTCCATCCCGAGCACCGGAGCGAAGACCTCGATGCCCGCCAGCGCAAATCTCTCGTCCGGCGCAAGCTCGGACAAGCCGTGGCGATCTTCCGAAACGATCCGGAATACCGGTTTTACTTCGGCACCTTCGTCATCGTCACCCTCGCTGTCGCGCTGATTCTGTGGATCCATGGACAGGTGATTCCCGACCAGGGAGAGGGGCGCGTCCACGACTACAGCAACTTCTTTGGTGCCCTGCGCGACTCGGCTTTTCAGACCAGCTCTTTGATCTCCTCCACCGGCTTTGCCAACAGTGACCTGCTGACTTGGCCGCTACTGGCGCAGTGCATCATGATGGCGATCATGTTTGGCGGCGGTTGTGGCGGTTCGACCGGTGGTGGGCTCAAGGCGATTCGCATGCTAGTGCTGTTTAAGATCTTGGGGAGGAATCTCCGACGCTTCCTGCAGCCGCGTTCGGTCGAACCTCTGCGCATCAACAACAGCAAGCTTGGCGAGGATGTGATCGATCGCGTGCTGGCCCTCTTCGTGGCCTGGGTGCTCATCCTGGCCCTGGGAAGCCTGGCCTTGATTGGCTTGACTAAGCTCGACATCGTCAGCGCTGGCACGACCATGCTGACCTGCGTCTCGAACATGGGGCCAGGGTTCACGGCGATGGTGCCGGAGACCGGGGCCTTCGCCAACGTCTACGACGCCAATGTCAGCAGCTACGGGTCTTTTGGTTTCCTTCCGGACTCGGCAAAGCTCTTGATGAGCTTCGTGATGATCCTGGGACGCCTCGAAGTCTTTACCCTGCTGGTGATCTTCATCCCGAGCTTTTGGCGGGACTGAGGGGCGGCCGACTGGCTAGCTAGCCCTGGAATAAGCGCAAAAAAGCACTGAGGCCCGCACTCGCTGCGCTTTGCATGTGTTTGCCAACAAAACGCATCGCCAGGAGGGGGCCTCAGGTGAAGAAATCGTCGCACGATCCGTGCATCTCACGTCAACGCTGGAACCACAATCTCTGAAGAAGATCGTCTACGGAGCCGGACCAGCAAACGCGCCTTCCGCGGCCCGAAGCTGA
>PDSF01000036.1 GCA_002748355.1 Planctomycetota bacterium
GCCCTTCCTTGCCTGCCTCCGTCCGATCCGAACCGCAGCGACGGAGCAGAAGCGGCTCGGATCAGACGGAGGCTCATCTATCGCTTATTCCAGGGCTAGTACGCCTTCCACGAAGTGGGAATACGCCTCGGCAGTCCTTGGGACCGGGGGCGCATCCGTAAAAGACCGTCCTTGCTCGGGACGATGGCCCTCGCGTACGGTGCCCTGTGCCGCGAAGATTCCACGCGTTATGCGATGAGATTTTTGCGCCATATCGTGGAGTACGAGTTCCTGGGGCGTCAGCTCTGCTCCTAGGCCCAGCTGCACTATGAAGAGGATACTCCAAAACGTGAAGCTAGCTCGAGCAAACGCATGGGCGTTCATGCTTGCGTTTGGGCTCTGGGCAGCGCTGTTGCTATTCCTGCCGCTGTTTCCGAGCCAGGACGGCCCTACGCATCTATTGACGGGATCCCTGATCTTCGACCTCTGGCAGGGCGAGGCTCCCGCGACCGAGTTCTACTCCTGGCGCTCCCTTCAGCTGACCAATCAGCTCTGCAATATCACACTGGGAGCCCTGCTGTCTTTGGGGCTTTCGGTTCGAGTGGCGGAGGCCGTTTTCCATCTTCTCCTTCTCGCTCTGCTGGTTGCCGCCTGGCGCCCACTTTTGCGGCGGGTGGGAGCGAGTCCCTGGGCCTTGGCGCTTGTGTTGCTCCCGTTCATGGGGCGGGTGCTGCACATGGGCTTCTACAATTTCCTGCTCAGTGTTCACCTCGGCCTGTTGGCGTGGACCTTGCGCCGGCCTGGTCCACGCAATCTCCGTAGCGACGCGCTCTTCTTGATGTGCCTCTACGCCCATCCCCTGGGCGCCGCGAGCTTCCTCGGTCTTGCCGGTTTCGAACGCCTGCTTGGACTTCGGCGGCGCCAGGGATGGCGCGAGATCCTCTGGCTCTTGCCGCATGCCCTGCTCTTGGCATCGATCTGGAGCGGCAACGCCAGCGGCGGAATGGCGAGCTATCTCACCGAGTGGCCGGACTTCTTTGGCGCGACGTGGATCGCTTACCGTGACTTGCCCGTTCCAGGTCCTGCTTTGCTCGCCCTGCGCGTGGCTCTCGTTCTTGGGCTCGTCGTCGGTGTGGTGCTCGGCTGGCGAACGCTGGGAGTATCCTCCAAGCGCTGCCGGGTCTTTCTTCTCCTCGCGGCGACGCCCGCGTTGCTCGGTTCGGGACTCTTCCCGGACTCGGTCGGCGAGGGTGATAATGTTCGGATTCGGGCTGCGTACTTTTGCTGGATCCTTCTGTTGCCGGCTCTGGCGCCGCCGCTCTTGTCGGCTTCGCTCCGGTGGCTCGAGCAGGTCGTCCTCTTGCTCGCCATCACCCTGTTTCTCACCCAAGCGGTCGCCGACCATCGCCTTGCTACTGAGCAGTCGCAGTTTCTGGAGCAGCTCCCACGACCGGCTGCGGGGCAAACCCTGCTGATGGGTCACGACGTCTACAATCCGCCAGAGCAGCTGGGCCATCTCGGCCTGCAGGCGCTTGAGCCCTACCCCGAACGTGGCGGTGCTTTGATCGCCCCTGCCCGCCGCCCGTACTTTCGTCCCTGGCTGCATCTGCTGGATCGTTGGGCATTGGAGCACGAGCTGCTCAGCCTGATGAATCACCAGGCCTTCTACACCCACTCACCGATCTTGCATCAGCAGAGTCCAGGGCACCTCGCTCGGATGGCCGTCGAGTATTGCTGCAGTCAAGTTCCTCTCGAGCCACTGGCGGGGGCTGCGGACCTCTTGCTCTTCGCCAATCTCCCGAGCGGCTGGCTTGAGCGCGAGCGAGGGCGAGTGCCGAGCTCCCTTCTCGTCAAAGATTCGGGATCGGACTGGGTGCTCTTCGCTGCTGCCGAAGCCGCCTCAGCCAAAAAGCGCCTCGAGGCGGGCTTCTACCACGGGAAGATGCCGGCGATGCCTGTGCCGCCGTGGCCGGTGACCAAGGCGCCTGCATCCCCTCGCATCGAGGTCCTACCGAAGCTGCGCTCCAGCTACGCTGGTCGCTATTTCCGCGCCTATCTGGTCGATTCGAAGGCGAAGAGCTTTCGATCGGTAAAGAAGACCGAGTTCGCACCGGCATCTGGGCGCTTCGATGCTAAGGGTGGCACCCGAGTCGACCGCTGCGAGCTTCCTCCAGGGCATATCTTCCTTTTGGTGCCTTATTGAGGGGCGCCAGGTCGCTTTGTCCATGTCCTCGGTGTCAGGAAGCGTCGCCGTCGGGGCTGTTCGGCGGCGGCGCCTAAGGCACGGCGGAGCGGCGGCTGGCTCTTGAGTCGAGCGCTGGGAGCTTCCTCCAGGGTGCTGGTCCGTCTTGTGCTCTTTGGAGGGGCGCCATATCGTTCCGCGCATGCCTTCGGAGTCGACTGCGCTTGGCCCAGCATCCCGCGAACGAGGCGCCAGACGCCCTGCCTTGCTGCTGGAGCGGCACAGTCTTCTCCTTGCGACTGCGCTGCTGGCGGTCTTCCTGTTTGGGCACCTGATCCATGGGCAGGGGCGCACGCTTGATGATGGGCTTCGCCGGGCCCGCGCTGAGGGCATGCTGGCTTGGCTCGGTGGCGCCGGTGATGAGGTGCTGCCGCCCAGGCTCACCGAGATGACGGGGCTTGACCGGGAGCAGATGCGCGAGCGGCTTGTGGATCTCAGTCGCGGCGATTCCTTGTTTGGCTCTTTTGGATCTACCGTGGCTCTCTTCGCCGGGAGGCTGATCGCTCCCTGGATCGGCGATCCCGAACGCGAACGCTGGCTGCCGTATCACGCCGGGCTGGGGCTGTGGTTCTTGCTGCTGTTTTGGAGCACGGGGGCGCTGGCTACGCGCTTGCTTGGCTGTCGCTGGCTCGGTCTCGCAGCGGCGCTGCTGCTCGTCGCCCAGCCGCGGGTGCTGGGGCTGGCGACCAATAACCCAAGCGACCTCTCTGCCGCCGCAGCCACGGCCCTGAGCGTGCTGGCGCTGGCTCGATGGGGGGAGCAGCATAGCTGGGGGCGGGCGCTCTGGATCTGCGTGTGCCTGGCGATGACGGCCGCGATACGCCCGCAGAACACGGCGCATCTATTGCCGGTCTTGCTGCTCGGGGTCTTCCTGCTCTGGCGCCAAGCGAGGCGGAGCCGGGCGACCTTGCCCTGGGCGCAGCTGCTTGCGGCCCCGGTCCTCAGCTTCGCGGTCTTTATCGCGCTTTGGCCCGAGTTCTGGTCGGCGCCGCTTGATGGGCCGCTGCAGCTCGTGCGTGGCTTCCTCGCCACCAGCGAGCGCTACAAGCAGGCGACGCTGTGGTTTGGCGAACTCGAGCTCGGCCCGGCGCTCTATCCCCTCGTCTATCTCGCCTTCACCACACCGATCCTGGTGCTCCTCGCCTTCACTGCCGGGCTCTTCCGCCGCAGTGAGCATCGCGTGCTGTGGTGGATGCTCTTGGCGTGGCTGGCGCTGTCGCTGGGCAAGCACCTGAGCGGGCTGGCCAACCACGGTGGCATCCGCCACTTCCTCGACGCTTTCGTGCCCCTGTCCGTCTTTGCTGCTGCGGGGATCTCGCTGCTGGCGCGCCTGACGCCACGCCGCTGGCAAGCTCCGTTATCGGCGAGCCTGGCGCTGCTGCTCTTCGTGGCTGCAGCGCTCCAGCACCCGGTCGAGGCTTGCTTCTACAACGCTCTCTGCGGCGGCCCGCGCGGCATGGCCGGCAAACTCCCGCTTGAGCCGATGGGCTCGCTCATGCTGCCCCTGCTCCTCGAGCTCGAACCCCAAGTCCAGCAAGACGACATCCTGCTTGTCGCCGGGCCCAAGGACCTGGTCGACCAGCTGCGTTTGCCCCTGCGTCACCCCGAACAACAGATCGTCGAAATCCCCAGCGATCCGGCTTTGCTCCAAGCTTTCGAGCAGCACGCGGCGACACTGCTGCGGGGCCGCCGTGTTTGGCTCCTCGAAGTTCAGGCAAGGGCCTGGGGCCGACTCGATGCCCTGATCGAGGCAGGGATTCTCGAGCAAAGAATCAAGCTGGGACCCGAGGGGCTGCCGGTCGCCCGCGCCCTCCTCGTCCGTTCGCCGGCCTTTTTCCCGCGTGCCCACGAGGTCTACTACGAGCGTCAACCAAACGCCGGTCGCTGAGGCCCGGTCCGGGCGTGGAGAGCATCCTCTCTGCAGCGAGTGCTGCTCCTTTTCGCTGACACTGCTTCGATCTCCGGCTAGTCACGAACTACGCTGCTCTTTACTCAAAAGGGGAAACAGGTCGGCGAACGCTACGGATTAGCTCTCGGCAAGGCGGGCGATCTGAATGGAGATAAGCGTAGTGATCTGACCGTTGGTGCGCCGTACTGGGACGGGCCGGGAGGAATGGATAACGGCCGGGCAGAGTGCCTTGCATTCGTCGGGACGACGAAGCCCCGTGTCGTGCAGCACCAGATCGGCCAGGGCTTGAGTGGTGATAACTTCGGGTTCTCGGTCGCTGGTCCTTTGACGATCGCTGGTAAGACGATGGTCCTCGTCGGCTCTCCCTACAATGACAAAGCGGGTATGGACGCGGGAATGTTCACCTTGTTGGTTCCGGGCAATCCGTGGGTTCCGAAGCTGACGATGACCGGTGACTCGCCCGGTGACTTACTAGGGTATCAAGCCTGCACCTGCGGTGACATCGATCTCGATGGCACGCCGGATTTCGCGGTGAGTGCAATTCGAGATGAACCGATTAGAGGCACTAAGCACTCGGGTGCGGTCTGGCTCTGTGCGTATTCGTCGTCGACGAAGAAGTTGCGGCTCATCGATAAGCGCTACCACGAGGGCAAGTTAGGTTGCGATAACCGGGGTATGCAGCTGGGCGTTCGCCTTGCGAAGGCTGGAGATGTGGATCAGGACGATTTCGCCGACCCGCTCATCGGAACAGATTGGTTCTTCCTGTCTTCCTGCCAAGCCATTCACCGCGCGCAACGCCAGGTCTACCTGGACACGACTCGGCGACAGACGCTCTATGCGGATCGAGCACACGCGCTGATGTCGAAGGGCTCGGCGTCGGTGAACTTCCGCCTCCAGATGGGTAAGGCCCACGCCGGTGAGCCTGTGATTCTCTTGCAGACCGGGCCGCACAATGCGGCGCGTCCTGCCAAATGCCGATTGTCGATCGGGAGCTACTCGGTTCTGTTGCATGAAGAGCCACTCCGTCGCTCTACCTTTCTGTCGGCTCTCTAGGAAGTGCATGGCCTCCCGTCCGAGGGGTAGGGCCTTCTTGGGGGTGACGATACGGCCCTGTGGTTTTTTCGCTATCGCGCGCATGCTGGCTGAGAGAATCCTCTAATTACCGCTACTCTGCCTTTCGATTAGCCCAGAGCATCAAGGAAGCTGCGAGAGCAAGGTCCGTGCGGGAACTACGCACGGATCATTCCTTTCGAAGGGATCTGCGGCAACGAACTTCGCCTGCATCGACAGCTGAAAGGCATGTGGAGCGCCGAGCTGCTCTTGGAATTGCCGCAGATTCGGCGAGAGTCCGGCGCTGCCCGACTTTGCCTCGACGAGGAACCAGGGTTCCTCATCTCGGATCACGACGAAGTCGACCTCGCGCTTTGCCTTGTCGCGCAGATAGCAGAGTTCGAAGCTGCCCAAGCCGAGATCTTCCCAGACTTGCACGGCCTTCAAGAGATGGCAGGCGACGAAGGTTTCGCTTCGCGCGCCTGGATCCTCGATCGTTGACCAGTCACGGAGGAACCATTTGGGTTCCTTGCGCAGCGAGCGTGCGACATTGCGGAACCATGGGCGCAGGAGAAAGCCGTGGTAGAGCGAGTACAGCGTGTCGATCCAGCGGCGGGCCGTGTCTACCGAGATCCGCAGCTGCTTGGCCAAGGACGAGTAGCTGAGCTGCGATCCCGAACGCTTTGCGAGGATCCTCACAAGCGAACCGAGCTGAGCGAGATCCTGGATCTGCGTCAGGTCGCGAATGTCGCCCTGGACCAGCTGCGCTGTGCGGAGCCGCTGCCAGCGCCTCGAGAAGCGAGTATCGTCACGCAGATAGGGCTCGGGGAAGCCGCCGCGCCGGAGCAGAGCTTGCCAGGCGGCCTCCTTGGGTTTTGACGGCTGGCGCAGGAGATCGGTGTCCCATGCAGGGTCTCGCAGCTCTCCGACGCTGAAGGGATGCAGGCGATAGACGAAGTAGCGGCCCATGAGGCTGTCGCCGCCCCGCCGATAGTGGTCGAGCCGGGAACTGCCGGTCACCACGATTTGTACGCGCCCCTTGTAGCGGTCGTAGAAGCCCTTCAGGAAGCCGCGCCAGCGCCGATACTTGTGGAGTTCGTCGAGGACGACGATCGGCTGCTCATCACGCAGCTCGTCGAGCCCGAGATCTGAGGCGAGCCGCTGCGATCCTGCGAGGATCCTCTCTCGGTCGAGTTCGTCGTCCCAGTTCAGATAGACGAGTTCTTTGGAGAGTCCTCGACACACGGTCGTCTTGCCGACCTGGCGTGGTCCGACGACGAAGGCCATCTGCTCATAGCCTGCAAAATGCTCGCGCAGCAGTACTCCGAGCCCTCTGGATTGCGTGCCCACCATGCCTGACCAATTTCGCGACCATCGTATTTTGGTCAAGACCATTTTACGATGGTCGCGATTTTGGTCAGAGTTGCTCCGGCGCTCGAATCAGCAGCCCGCCCAGCTCCAGCTGGGCGGGCTAGGGCTCGCTCAAGCGCTTCGCGTAGCCGCCGCGCTGCCGAGTGCGTGGTGGCAGAGCCTCAGGATCGTCGGCGCAGGAAGAAGTGGACGGCAAGTCCGGCGAGGCCGCTGATTAGGCTGTAGATCAGAATGCGGGTCATGAGCGACATGCCGAAGCCGCTCGACTGCTCTGGGGGCTGGGGATTCGCAGCCAGGATGGCTCGGGACCAGGCGCTGCTGGCGGCTTCCCCCTGACGGACTTGCTCCTCTGGGCCAAAGTGGAAGATGCAGAGCATGATCCCGCTGACGTTGCAGACGGTGTAGACCTCGGCCTCGACAACGCTCTGCTTCTTGCCCTCGATCTCGATGCTGTGGCTATGGAGCTGGGTGAAGCCGAAGACGTCGCTGGCCTTGAGGTAGGGGGGCAGTAAACGCAGGCTCTCCTGTGCTCTCGCCTCCTTGCCTTTCTTGTCCTTCTGGCTCTTGTTTTGGCCCGAGTCGATGTCTTCCTTCAGCTTGTCGTAGTCGCCGAGGACGACGGCGGTGAAGCTGCTGCGGTCGAAACGCGTATGCTCCATGGCACGCGGTACTTGCAGCGAGAGTATGCTCTCGATGCGAGGATGCTCTCCCTCGTGTATGCCTGCGACGACGCTCTTGGGGAGGAAGAGGGCGAGCTGGCGCTGGGTCTGCGCGACATTTGGCTGGATTTGCTTGAGGGCCTCGCCCAGCTCCGCTGTCGCGAGCAGGTAGCCGTCCGGTAGCGGGACCTGGATCGTCTCGCCGCCGACTTCGAAGCGAAGCAGGGGCGGCTTTTCCGACTGGGTCATCGTCAAAGGCGCGAGGGCGAGGAGGACGAGCGGCAGGAGGAACTTGAGCATGGCGGCAGTAGATGGCTAAGCCCGACGCCGTGCAAGGCTTGCTGCTTGCGCGCGCCGCTGCTCAGTCGAGGTGCCCGGCGTCGCTGTCGCCCATTTCGATGCCACCTTGCGGGAAGTACTCGCTCCAGCGCTGGCTGACCGTCTTGGCCGTCTCGGGGTCGCAGAAGAGCTCTTCGGGATACTCCGGGCGCATGCGGGCGTCGATCACGATCGGGGGCGTATGCGAGGCTCTGTTGGCGATGATGCGGATGCTGCGCGCGTGGATGTCGGCCGCGGGCTCGAAGCGGGTGAAGGTGACCCAGAGAAAGTTCATCGCTGACTTGGCCGAGCGTTCGGCGTCGTCGACGAGGACCATCAGGGGCCACGGCTCCAGAGCCGGATGCTGGGCCAGGCGCTGGCAGGCCTCGGGCTCGGCCGCGTAGCTCGGGCCTTCGACGACCAGGCAGCCAGGGCAGAAGGGGAGGGCCTTGCGGAAGCCTTGCGGCAAGGAGGCGTTCTCGAACTTGGGAGGAAGCTCTCGGATGGGATCGCCGAGGCCGAGCAGCACGCCCTTGGAGCCCTCGTTGACCTTGGGCCCGGTGTAGTCGAGCGTGTCCATCGACAGGTCGCCGAAGATGTAGAGGTCGCTCTCAAAGCGGCAGCGCGCGAGCACATGGCTCAGCGTCGAGGCGAAGTCCTTGAGCTCGACGTCTTGGTCGGTCAGGAGCAAGAACTTGGTCAGCGCCAGCTGCCCTTCGCCAAGGATGCGGAAGGCCTGGGTCATGGCCTCGCGCTTGTAGCGCTCTTCGACGACGGCGGCCGCGAGGCTGTGGTAGCCGGTCTCGCCGTAGCTCCACAGCTGTTTGACCGCAGGCATGACCACGTGGATGAGCGGGTCGAGCAGCTCCTGCAGGTAATCGCCGATGAAGAAGTCTTCCTGGCGCGGTTTGCCCACGACGGTGGCGGTGCAGATCGGATTCCTGCGGTGCAGCAGGGCGTCCACGTCCAGGCGCGGATACTCGTGCTTGAGCGAGTAGTAGCCGTAGTGATCGCCGAAGGGCCCCTCCGGGTGGCGGGCGCCAGCTTGCACCTTCCCCACGATCACGAACTCGCTGGCCGCGGCGACGGGCATGGGCCCGGCCGGGTTCTGCGCAAAGGGGAAGCGCTGCCCCAGCATCAGCGAGGCGAGGAGGATCTCCGGGACGTTTTCCGGCAGCGGCGCGATGGCGGAGAGGATCATCCCCGGAGGCCCGCCGATGTGCACGTTGACCGGCATCGGCTGGCCCAGCTCTTCGTATCGCTGCAGGTGGAAGCCACCGCCCTTGCCGATCTGCATGTGCAGGCCGCAGGTCTCGTCATCGAAGCGCTGGATGCGGTACATGCCGAGGTTGGAGCCGAGCCCTTCGGGGTGTTCGGTCCAGACCAGGGGCAGGGTCACGAAAGGCCCGCCGTCCTTTTCCCAGGTGCGGAGCAAGGGCAGGCGCCCCAGGCGCGCCGGGCTGTCGACGACTTCGGTGACCGCGCCGCGGCGCCGCAGCTTGCGCCCGACCTTGGTGAGGGAGAACAGTGCATCCCGCTGCTGCCAGAGCTTGCCGAGGCTCGGCGGCATGAGCTTGTGGGGGAAGCTGGCGATGCGCGCCACCAGCTGCTCGGGGCGGCGGCCGAAGGCCAGCTCGACCCGCCGGGCGCTGCCAAAGAGATTGGTCACCAGCGGCCAATCGGAGCCCTTGATCCGCTTGAAGAGCAGGGCCGGGCCGCCGGCCGCGATGACGCGGCGGTGCAGTTCGGCGGCTTCGAGATCGGGGTCGACCGGGGCCTCGATTTCGACCAGCTCGCCCTCGCTTCGAAACAGGTCGAGGAGGGCGCGCAGGTCGAGGAGGCCGGTGGGGGGATCGAGGGGTTGGCGCGCGGTCATTTGGCCGTTCTGTTAATGGCCGGTGAGCTTCGGCACGTCGAGCAGGGTGAGCCCGGCGTTGATGATGCCCATGAGCCCTTCGCCGGCCACCAGGCCAGAAGCGAGGACGAAGTCGTATTTGTTGACCGAGCCGGGGTTGATCTTCTTCCAAAGCAGCCAGATCAGGAGGCCGAAGAACATCACCAGGGAGTAGTAGGGCGGGACGATGAAGGCGATGCCCATCGCCATGCCGCTCGGCACCAGACCCTTGATCGAGGGGAACTTGCGCAGGATCGGCAGCAGGGCTCCGAAGCTTCCGGCGAGGATGACCGCCGTCAAGGCGTGGGGCGGAAGCGCGTCCAAGCCCTTGGCGAGGAGCTCGGCCATGGCCCGCCATGCGTGCGCGGCCGGCGCTGGCAGCTCTTTGCCGCCGATCGGATAGGCACTGTCGAAGATGAAGTAGGCGGGGACCACGAAGAGCACACCGGCGACGATGCCGAAGAGCTGGGCGAAGAACTGCTGGCGCGGAGAAGCGCCGAGCATGTGCCCGGTCTTGAGGTCCTGCATCATGTCGCCGGCCTGGCTGGCGCCAGCGCCGGTGATCGCGGCACACATGAGGTTGGCATTGGTGGCGCCAGGAGCGAGGCCACCAAAGACCAGCTGCGTTACCTTGCCCATGCCGCCGATCGGGTTGATATCGGTTTCACCGACCGAGCGCACGGCGACGACCGCGAGCACGCTGGAGAGGGCGACGGCGATCAGGGTCAGATAGACGGGGATCTTGAAGAGCCATAGCGCGAACACGCAGGTCAGCAGGGTTCCGGCCGCGAGGCCGCCCATCCACCACAGACTCGGGATCGACTGGTCCTTGGGCAGGTCCGTGTTGTCCCCGAGCCGCTTGGGCATGGCGAAGGCCCGAACAAAGGTCTTCCACGAGAGCGCCAGCGCCATCAGCGCCTCGGTCACCATCAGCGCCACTCCCGGCCAGAGCAGCCAGCCGCGTGCGCCGTCGGAGTAGGACATGATTTCGCCAGGCGCCCAGCCGGCGGCTTGGACCTGGGGGCCGAGCACGGCCCAGGCGAGCAGCGCGCCGAGGACGAGGGAGGTCGCGACGCGTGGACCGATCAAGAAGCCAGCGCCGAAGAGGGCTGGCCCGAGGTAGAGCTTGAAGCCCCAGGCTGCGGCCACTCCGAGCGGGGCCCAGGCGATCCAATCGTGCAGGGGAGGTTGCTCCAGCTGCGGGACGAAGTAGCCGCCGAGGGCAAAGAGCGCCGCGGCGCCGCCGGCCCAGAGCAGGACCTTCGCCTTCATCAGGGCCTCGCTGCCGCCGCCTTCGCTGTTCTCGTCGCCATGCATCGCCAGGATGGTCTCGCAGGTCGCGGTGCCCGTCGGGAAACGCAGGCGATCGATCTCTACGACCTGCCGGCGCAGCGGCACGGCGAAGAATACGCCGAGGAAGGCCACGCCCACCGACCAGCCGATCAGCTCATACCAGACGAAGTCATAGCCGAGCATTTGCATGGCCGGGATCGCCGCTACGAGGCCGCCTGCCGAAGCCATTGCGCCCGCGGCCGAGCCTGAGGTCTGGGTGATATTGGTCTCGAGCACGGAGAGACGCTTGCCCAGCATCGTGAACAGGGCGAAGCCGAGCACCGCCGACACGATGGAGGCGCCGAAGGTCCAGCCGATCTTCAGTCCGATGTAGATGTTGGTGCAGGAGACGACGCTGCCGACGAGGCAACCGATGAGCACCGCACGCAGGGTGAGCTGCGCTTCGCCGGGTAAGGGGAAGTAGCGCTGGTCGGCGTGCGTATCGCTGGAGACTGGCTGCTGCTGCTGCGGCTCCGGCGTGGTGCCATTCGACGAGGACGATTCAGGCGTGCTGCTCAAGGGACCTCCAGAGAATGGAAGGCCAGCAACCTTGCCCCCCGGCCGGTTTTGGGGCAACGGCATCTTGGGAAACCGGGGGCGCGTTAGGGCCGAGACATGGCCCTGCGTATAGGGCGGCTGCGCTGCGCCGCTCCGGCCCTGCCGCCGCGAAGCGACCCTTGCCGGTCGAAGAGGACGAAGAGCCGCGATTTCGTCATGGACCAGGCTGCGTCCCGGCTAACAATCCTTCGCTTCGCAATCGAGTGAGGCGCGCCTTCAGGGCGCCGGACGAGGGATGGAGCGCTATGGCAGCCAAGAAGGGCGGCAGGCCGGATTTGGATCTCGACACGTTGCTGGCACGGGTGCCACGGCCCAAGCGGCTGGTGGTGACGGCGGGCATGCCCTATGCGAATGGGCCGCTGCACCTGGGGCATCTGGCCGGCGCCCACCTGCCTGCCGACATCTTTGCCCGCTTCCAGGGCATGGTCATCGGCCGGGAGAATGTGCTCTTCGTCTGCGGTAACGACGACCACGGTTCGACCAGCGAGATCGCGGCGATGCGCGCCGGGAAGTCGATCCGGGACTTCCTCGACGAGATCCATGAGCAGCAGACGCAGACGATGCAGCGCTATGCCATCGGGCTCGACATCTATAGCGGGACCAGCCAGCCGGAGACCTTTCCGGTGCACGAGGCGACCTGCCAGGACTTCTTGACCCGGCTCCATGGCAACGGCCTGCTCAGCAAGCGGGCGAGCATGCAGTGGTTTGACCCGAAGGCGCAGCGCTTCCTCCCCGACCGCTTCGTGCGCGGCACCTGCCCCAATCCCAAGTGCGGCAACCCGGATGCGTATAGCGACGAATGCGACGTTTGCGGGCATCAGCACCAGCCCGACGAACTCATCGAGCCGCGCAGCAGCATCAGCGACGCCACGCCGGAGATGCGGGAGACCCTGCACTGGTGGCTGGATATGTGGCAGGTCTCCGAGCTCATGCGCGAGTGGATCCAGTCGAAGACCCGGATCTGGCGCAAGTCGACGATCAGCGATGTCCTGGAGTGCGTGCTGCCTTCGCTGCACTTCGACAACGTCCACGAGGCGGCCTATCGCGAGATTCGCTCGGGCCTGCCTGAGCACAAGATGAAGTACGCCCCCGGCAAGCAGGTGCTGCTGCAGTTCAAGGACAAGGACGGTCTGGGCAAGGGGCGTGAGACGCTTGAGGCGCATGGGCTAGAGCACCGCCTCCTGGATGAATGGGCGCATCGCTCGATTACCCGCGACATCTCTTGGGGGGTGCCATTGCCGGCCATCGATCCGGAGCTCGCCGGCAAGACGCTCTACGTCTGGCCTGAGTCCTTGATTGCGCCGATCTCCTTCTCCCGCGTCGCCCTGGCCAAGCGGGGCGAGGCCGAGTCGAGCTACCGCGAGTATTGGTGCGATCCCGAGTCGCGCATCGTGCAGTTCCTCGGTCAGGACAATGTCTTCTTCTACGTCTTGATGCAGGCGGCGATGTGGCTCGGATCCCAAGAGGATCCTCAACGCATGCCCGTGGCGGGGGAGTATCAGCTCACCGACATCATCAGCAGTTTTCACCTGATGGTCGGTGGCGAGAAGATGAGCAAGTCCAAGGGCAACTTCTTCACCGGCGACCAACTGCTGGATGAGAAGGGCTACGACGCCGATCAGATTCGCTACTACATGGCGATCCTCGGCCTCAGCAAGACGCAGGCGGACTTTGATTTTGAGAAGCTGGATGAGCGCAACCGCTTCTTGGCGGGCCCGCTGAATGCGGCTTTCGAACGGCCGATTTCGGCGGCGCACTCGAAGTTTGCTGGCAAGGTCCCCAGCGGCAAGCTGGTGGATGATGTCGAGCAAAAGACCCTGCGCATCGTGCAGCGTTATCTCAAGTCGATGGGTAACGCCGATTATCCGACTCTGGTGTATGAGCTGGAGAACTACGCCCGCACGATTAACAGCCTGTTCAATCGTTATAAGCCGCATGATGATCGGCACCCCGAGGAAGGCCGGCGCGATGCGCTCTACTCCTCGTTCTACTTGCTCAAGTCGCTGATGATCATGCTCTATCCCTTCGTGCCGGAGACCATGGAGCGGCTGCGGGCTTCGCTGCGCTTGCCGGAGAGCGTGTGGCGCATCGAGGAGCTGGGCACGCCGATTCCAGCGGGGCATGAGCTGGGCGAGATGGGGCGCTACTTCCCAGCGCTGGATGACGCCGAGGAATGAGCGCGGCTGATCTGCGATGAGTTCTGGGCTTCCGCCGCTGCGCATCCGTGCTGCGCGTGCGCATAACCTGCGCGGCATCGATGTCGAGATCCCGCGCCACGCCCTGACCGTGGTGACGGGGGTCTCGGGGAGTGGCAAATCCTCCCTGGTCTTTGACATCCTGCATGCCGAAGGGCAGCGCCGTTATCTGGAGACGCTGTCGCCGCGGGCGCGGCGGCTGCTGGCGCAGTTGCCTGCGGCAGCGGTGGAGGCGACCGAGCTCTTGTCGCCGAGCGTGGCCTTGGCGCAGGGCGGGACGGTTCGGGATCCGCGCTCGACGGTGGGGACGCTATCTGGGCTTTGGGACTTGCTGCGCCTGCTCTTTGCCCGTCATGGCCAGGGCTATGGCGCGGCGGCGTCGCTGCGTTTGGGGATGGGGCTCTTTTCCTTTCACAGCGAGCGCGGGGCTTGTCCGGCTTGTTCGGGGCTGGGGCTGCGTGAGGAGGTGGCGGAGGATTTGCTGATTGCGGATCCGGCCAAGACCCTGCGCCAGGGCGCGTTGGTGCCGACGCTGAAGTCGGGCTACATCGTCTATTCCCAGGTCACGGTGGATGTGCTGGACCAGGTTTGCCGGGCGCATGGCTTTGATGTGGATACGCCCTGGCAGGAGCTGAGTGCGGAGCAGCAGCGGGTGGTGCTTTATGGCTCGGAGCGCATCAAGGTGCCCTTTGGTAAGCACTCGCTTGAGTCGCGCATGCGCTGGGAGGGGATTACGGCTAAGCCGCGTGAGCTGGGCTATTACCAAGGTTTGATTCCGACGATTCGCGCGACCTTGCAGCGTAGTCGAAACCCCAATGTGCTGCGCTTTGCCCGGGCTGAGACCTGCGCTGACTGTGGCGGCACGCGGCTGAGTGAGGCGGCGCGTAGTGTGCGGCTTGCGGGGCAGAGCCTCGACCAGGTCGCGGCGATGGAGCTGCCGGAGCTGCGGGAGTTTTGGGCGGGGCTGGGGCTGGGTAAGCACGACCGCGAGCTGAATGCCCAGTTTTGTCGGCGGACGGAGCTGCTGGCGGAGCTGGGGCTCGGCCACCTTAGCTGTGAGCGGGCGTCGAATAGCCTCTCGGGCGGGGAGGCGCAGCGGCTGCGGCTTTCGACCTGCGCCTTGGCGGGGATGAGCGGGCTGTGCTTTGTTTTTGATGAGCCGTCGATTGGGCTGCATCCGAGCGAAGAGAGTCAGGTGCTGGGGGTGCTGCGCAGCCTGCGCGATGCCGGCAATACCGTGGTGGTGGTGGAGCACAGCGAGCTGGCGCTTCGGGCCGCCGACCATGTGATCGACCTTGGGCCTGGGGCTGGGCGCGAAGGTGGCGAGCTGGTTTGGGCTGGGCCGCCGCAGGATTTGGAGCATGCTCCAGAGCGCAGTGCGACCCGGCGCTGCTATGTGGAGCATGCTCCAGGTCCGCTGCGGGCGGCGCGCCGGGGCGGGGGCAGCTTGCTACTGCGTGGCGCTGCGGCGAGAAACCTGCGTGGTATTGATGCGGAGCTGCGGCGCGAGGCCTTCAACGTGGTCTGCGGCGTGGCTGGGGCCGGTAAGTCGACGCTGGTGCACGCCACCCTGGCGGCGGCCTTGCGCGCCAAGCTGCATGGGGCCAAGCAGCGTCCGGGGGCCCATGCCGGCATCGACGGGGCCGAGTGCTTTGAGAAGCTGGTGCACGTCGATCAGGCGGCGATCGGGCGGACGCCGCGCAGCAATGCCGCGACCTATACCGGGCTCTTCGATGTGCTGCGCGCTCGCTTTGCCGCCGAGCCCTTGGCCAAGGAGCGGGGCTACTCGGCCGGGACCTTCTCGACCAATAGCAAGGCGGGCGGGCGCTGCCCCGCCTGCGAAGGCTCGGGCCGCGAGCTAGTCGGCATGCACGGGCTGCCCGATGTGGAGCTGCTCTGTGCTGCATGCGGCGGGCGCCGCTTCCGGAGCGAGGTTCTCGATGTGTGCTGTGATGGGCACACGATTAGCGAGGTGCTGGAGGCTTCGGTGGACCAGGTGCGGACTTGGTTTGGGGAGCTGCCGGGAGCGGGGCGCATCCTCGATTGTCTGCACGATCTGGGCCTGGGCTATCTGCCGCTTGGGCAGCCGGCGACGACCCTGTCCGGCGGCGAGGCGCAGCGCATCAAGCTCGCCAGTGAGTTGGCGCGTCCGGCTGCGGGGACGACGCTCTACGTGCTCGATGAGCCGACGGTCGGTCTGCACCGGGCGGATGTGGCTCTCTTGCTGCGTGCCCTGCATGCCCTGGTCGATCAGGGGCACACGGTGGTGGTGGTCGAGCACGATCTCGAGGTGCTGCGGGCGGCGGACTGGCTGCTGGAGTTGGGCCCGGGTGGCGGCGCCGATGGTGGCCAGGTCGTGGCCTGTGCTCAGCCGGCGGACTTGGCCAAGGGCGATACGCTGACCGGGCGCGCGCTGCGCGGCGACTATGACCGGCCGCCGGCGCCGCGGCCGCTGCCGCCCCTGCCGGATGCGGTGCAGCTGCGCGAAGTGCGCACCCACACCCTGCGCGGCTTTGATGTGGCCATCCCTGCCCAGGGTTTGACGGTGATTACCGGGGTTTCGGGGAGTGGCAAGTCGTCCTTGGCCTTCGACACCCTGCATGCCCAGGCGAGGGCGCGCTTCACCGAGCATCTGTCGGCGCACACGCGGCGGCAGCTGGGAGCGCAGCGGGTGGGGGATGTCCGCGAGGTGGAGGGGATGCGCCCAACGGTGCCGCTGGATCAGCGAAGGGCCGCCCCCGGGCGCTCGCGATCCACGGTCTCGACCCTGGCGGCTTTGCATGGAGTGCTGAGCACCCTGTGGTCGCGTTGTGGGCGCGGAGAGGATGAGGATGCTCTCAAGCTGCCGGTGGGAGCCTTCTCCTTCCAGCGACGCGAGGGCGCCTGCCCGAGCTGCGAAGGGTTGGGCAGCGTCCCGCGCCTGCTTCCCGAGCGCTTGATCCTCGATCCGGAGCGGCCGCTCTTTGGCGGCGCCTTCGCTGGTCACGCGGTGCTGGCGAGCTTTGCCGATCCCGCTGGTCGCTACCGGGCGCTCTTCGACGCTGTGGCCGCAGCGCAGGGCTTCGACCCGGATCAGCCCTGGGCCAAGCTGCCGGGGCATGCCCGCCAAATCGCCCTGCACGGCGCCGGCGAGCAAGTCTTTGACGCGGTCTGGAGCGCTGCCAAGCACGAAGGCGAGGACGGCTATCGCTGGTCGGCGCCGTGGCCGGGCCTCTGCAGCGAGATCGTGGCGGAATACCGCAAGCGGCGCGGCAGCGCCCGCGGCGACAAACTCGGAGCCCTGCTCTCCGACGTCCTCTGCCCCGATTGTGAAGGCGTGCGCCTCGGGGCAGAGGCTCGGCGGCGGCGCTTGGCGGGGTTGAGTTTCTCCGCCGCCCTGCAGCAGCCAGTGGCAACGCTGCGCCAAAGCCTCGCTGGACTGCAGCTGGACGAGCGGCAGCGGCGCCTCGCAGCCGAGAGTCTGGCGGAGCTGGATCGGCGGCTTTGGCGGCTGGAGCAGCTGGGGCTTGGGCACCTGCAGCTGCACCGCGGCGCGGCGACGCTCTCGGCCGGGGAGCTACAGCGCACCCGCCTGGCGCGACAACTGGCGGCGCCGCTGCACGGAGTGATCTACGTGCTCGATGAGCCGACGGTGGGGCTGCACGCCAAGGATGTCGCGGCCTTGCTGGGCTTGCTCCGCGAGCTGCTGGCCCAGGGCAACGGCGTGGTCTTGGTCGAGCACGACGCCCAGGTCCTAGCCGCAGCCGACTACGTGATCGAGCTGGGGCCCTCGGGCGGAAGCGCCGGCGGCGAGCTGATCGCCGCAGCGCCGCCGGCGGAGCTGCCGGCCGAATCGCGCAGTGCGAGGATGCTCCGCGAGCCCTTCGAGGCCAGGCCGCGCCCTTCGCGCTTGCGAGAGCATGCTCCCCTGCTACGCATCCGCGGTGCCCACGCCCACAACCTGCAAGACCTCGACGTCGATCTGCGCTGCGGAGGCATCGTCGCCATCACCGGCGTATCCGGCAGCGGCAAGTCGAGCCTCTTGCGCGATGTGATTGCCGGCTCGGCGCGGGCCGGGCATGCGGTGCAGTGCCGGGAGATCGAGGGGCTCGAGGCCTTTGCCAGCGTCGTCATGCCCGAGTCCCTGGGGCTAGGGCGTTCGCCGCAGAGCTGCCCCGGCACCGTGCTCGGGGTCTTCGACGAACTGCGCAAGCGCCTGGCCAAGACCGAAGCCGCCAAGGCGCGCGGCCTGCGCGCCGGAAGCTTTGCCTATGCCAGCAAGGGCGGTCGTTGCGAGGCCTGCGCCGGTCTCGGCCGCCAGCGTGCCGCAGACTTCGACTTCCTCGGCGATGCCTGGCAAAGCTGCCCCGAATGCAGCGGCCGCCGCTACAGCGCCGAGCTGCTCGACCTACCCTGGCTCGGCCTCAACGTCGCCCAGTGGCTCGAATCGAGCATCGACGCCGCCCTCGACCGCCTCGCCACCCAGTCCGGCCTCAGCAAACTCACCCAGCCCCTACAACTGGCCCAAGGCCTCTCCCTCGGCTACCTCCCCCTAGGCCAAGGAGCCGACACCCTCTCCGGCGGCGAAGCCCAACGCCTCTTCCTAGCCGCCGAACTCACCAGAGGACTCTCCCAAACTCGCAAGCAAGCCCAAGCCGCCCCCAGCCTCTTCCTCCTCGACGAACCCAGCCGCGGCCTCCACCAAGACGACGTCCAAGAGCTCCTCCAAAGCCTCGACCGCCTAAGCGCCGGCAGCCCCCAAGAACCCGGCCTAGGCCACAGCCTCATCCTCGTCGAACACGACCCCCAAATCATCGCCGCCGCCGACCAAGTCCTCGAACTAGGCCCAGGCGGCGGCCCCAGTGGCGGCCGGCTGGTGGGGGGTAGGGGCTGAGATCGCACGGGCCGGGAAACCCGGGGCGCTTCACTTCGCCCAGGGTCTCGCCCGGGGCGAGTCGAGGACTCTGCTGGCTTAGGTCTTCTCGCCCCAAACCGTGAGGCGTTCGCCGCGATTCACCAGGCGGGCGAGGAGATCGACGCAGGCGTAGGCGCGGCTGAGGAGGCTGCGCAGGATCTTGGCTTTTGGGAGGAAGCGGTCGCGGAGGCTGAAGTGCTGGGTCGCGACGCGGGTGAGTCGCATGCCGCTCTGTTCGAACAACCGAGAGAAGGATGTGGTGGATAGGAAGCTGACATGCCCGTTGTGCACCGAGTATCCACGCCAGTGGGGGCCGACGAATCGGGTGGTCCAGCTGCGGAAGTGGGGGGTGCGGAAGATGGCGACGCCACCTGGCCGCAGGATCCGCGAGATCTCCTTCATGACCGGGCGAAGATCATCGATGTGCTCGATGACTTCGTTGCCATGCACGACGTCGAAGCTGCCGTCTTCGAATTCGCAGTCCGAGAGCGTCTTCGGGAGGATGTGGATGTTTGGATTCACTGCGTGGTACTCGGCGGCATTGTTCATCGCCGGATCCGAGCCATAGGCCTGCCAACCGTGCTCGGCGGCGCAGACCAGCAAGCGTCCGGCGCCGCAGCCGATGTCGAGGAACTTGCCGGTCTGCTTGCGCTCCTCGATGCGGCGGAGCAGCCGGGCATACTTGCGCCGGCGCTTGTCATTGACGATCGCGGTGTGCTCCAAGTTCTCGTCGAACCTCTCGTGGTAGATCGAGATGTTCAGGTCGAGCGGCTTCAAGCCTTCGGTGCAGGGGCGCAGCAAATCACAGTGCGGGCAGAGGTAGTAGCCGGCTTCCTCGGTGCGGAAGTCAAACTGCATCGTCGCGTCGCAGATCGGACAGGCTGGGCTCAGGATTGGATCCGTGGGTGCCATTGCACTGCGGTCATAGCCGCGCGGAGCTAGAGTTCCAGCTTTGCTGCGGGTCACTCCGTTGCGAGAGGATGCTCGCAGAAGACCAAGCAGATCCTTGCGATGCCGCCAAGGCTTCGAATCAGGGGAAGCGAAGCCCGGTCCTTCTGGGAGAAGTCTCTCGCCAAAGCCCGGCGGGCGGTTCTTCACCTGAGGAGGCTGGTCCCCATGGCTAGGCTCCCTATGGGCAAGGGCTGCTCACCCAGCTCTGCCGACGTATCCGCCAGCGATATCTCCCGCTTGCTTAGGACCCCTGCGGCAGGATCTGGCCGAGCGCTTCGCGCACCGGAGTGCAGTCGGGTTGCTGCTGCAAGAAGCTGCGGCAGAGCTTTTCACCCTCTGTCGAACGGCCCATGCACGCGAGCATTCTCGCGACCTCGGCGATGATTCCGGGCTGCTCCGGCGTGGGCGCTACCGCCAGCGCCCGGGTCGAGGCCTGGAACACGCCTTCCTCGTCACCGCGCCCTGCGTAGCTCATTGCTTCGCGTAGGTGCAGCTCGGCGCTGCCGAGGTCCTGGGCCGGGCCGCGGCTGGCCTGGGTGATGGCGTCGGCAAGTCCGGCGGGCTCGACGCTCGACACTGGCACTAGCAGGCGATGGGTCCAGAACGGCTGCGCGCTCGCCACCAGGGAAATGATCGCGCCGGCGAAACGGCGCAGCATCGTGACTGCGTCTTTGTCCATCGGCTCGCCAGCCAGGCCGACCAATACGATGTTGCGCCCGCGCTTCTGCATCAGGGTCTCGTGCAGGTATGGCAGCGCAGTGAAGATGCGCCAGTCGGCGACGCAGAGGCGTTTGCCAGTGCTGAGGTCCCGCCCGATCAGTTCAAAGAACGGCAGCGCGCGCCAGCCCGGCAGCGAGCGGCGTAATGCGACGTGCGCCGGAATCTTGGGGTCGATCACCAGCGTGCCCGTGGGGGCAGCGGCAGCGTTTTTCCTCATGCCCCGTCATCGGAAACGCCGGTGCCATGGCTTGAGTCGTGACGTCTGGATGTCGATGAGACCAGCAACCGTCCAGGAACAACGCCTTGAACTACCAACTGCTGCAGGTCCCCCGGGAAAAGTCCGAGTTGCGCTGTGCCATCGCCGCCCAGGAGCGCCCAGCGCAGTCCGACACGGAGACCGATGCGATCGCACGCGTGCTTGAGACCTGCGATGTCGTCGTTGACCCCCGAGACAAGTCGGTCGCCAAATACATGCTTGAGTTCGGCTTCTGGGAGTGGTGGGTCAGCAAGGCCATGGCCGACTGCATGCGCCCAGGCACGATCTGTGTCGACCTCGGCGCTAACGCTGGCTACTTCGCTGCGCTGTTTCAGTCGCTCGGAGCGGCCGCGGTGATCTCGGTCGAAGCCAACCCGGAACTCGCGCGTCGATTGCGCCTGACTGGCGAACGCAACCACTGGGAGCACTTCGAGGTCGTCGAGTGCGCCGTGGGCGACCACGAGGGCATGGCTCGCCTGCTGGTGCAGGGCGAGGAGAACCTCGGCGGTTCGTGCATCGTTCCCCAGGACTATCAACACGATGGCATCCTCGAGGTGCCGCTGCGCACCCTCGACCAGCTGCTTGGCGACCTGGCACCAATCCAGGTACTCAAGATGGACTGCGAAGGCAGCGAGCCGGCGATTTGGCGCGGCATGCAGGGCGTGCTCGCGAACAACCCGCAGATGCACGTGTTCGCGGAGGTCACCGTCAACTCCGAGGCCGAGCCGTGGCTGCGCGAGGTCGCCGCCGCCGGCTACACGATCCGCTACTGCGAGTACGATGGCACGACGCCGCTGCTCGACCTCGACAAGCTGTCCGAACGCCAGCTGTGGATGGCCTACTTCCACAGGGAAGACCAAGCAACTGTGCGAAGGCCAGCTTTGGATGCCCAAGTGCCAGAAAGCGCAGTGAGGAGCGGCAGCGAAGCGGTCCTGCACTTCGCGATGCTTACCTACGGCGGGCTTGAGGAGACTAAGCGCGCCGTGCGTACGATCGCGGCGACGACCGAGCAGCCGTTCGTGCTGCACATCGTCGACAACGCGTCACCGGACGGCAGGACCCAGGCTTGGCTGCAGGAGCAGCGGGAGCCGTGGCTTCGCTACAAGCTCAACGCGAGCAACCGCGGCGTGCCCGGCGGGCGCAACGACCTGCTCGACTTCATCCTGCCGCAGGCGCAGCCGCAGGACTGGATCGTGTTCGTCGACAACGACCTCGAGTTCGAAGCCGGCTGGCTGCAGCCCTTCACCGAGGCGATGCAGAACTTCCCCAGCGCGCGCGTACTCGGCAAGGTCGGCCACCTGATTACCGTGCAGGAGACCGGGCGCGAGCTCTTGCCCGCACCCGCGCGCACAGGCCACGTCGATGTCGTTAGCGGCGGCTTCGCCTGCTTCGTGCGCGCCGACGCCGCGCAGAGAATCGGTCGCTTTGACGAGGAACTCGGCCAGTTCTGGCACGAGGACGACGACTACTGCGTGCGCGCCGTCGCCAGTGGCTTCGACGTGATCGCCGTGCCCGAGTCCAAGATCCTGCACCACGAGCACGGGTCGGGCGTCGCCACGCCGGACCTGGTGAACGGCGGCTCGCGCGAGAATCTCGCCTTCCTCGCCGACAAGTGGCGGGCGGCCGGCTACCTGGACAGCGAAGGCTGGGTGAAGCGCGAAACCGGCCCCTACCTGCCCGAGCCGCAGCGTGCCGAGATCAGGCGCCGCCTCGGCCGCCCGGTCGGCCGTAGCGAGCTGGCCGCGGCGATGACGCTGCTCGAAGAAGCGGTGGAGCAGCCGGACCCGATGCGTTGGTTTGATGCCAAACGCCATCCGATCCCGGCCTGCACCTGGACGCTGCTGACAAGGCAGCGAGAGGAAGCTCTACAAGTTGGTGATGCGGCACTCGCCCACAAGCTCTCCGATCTCGGCGACGCGCTGCAGCGCGCCAGTAACACCCAGCTGCTGCGGGAGATGACCAAGGCCACGCCGCAGCGCGACGCGACCGTCCCCGGCCAGGGGGTCTGCCGCGACGCTGACTTCGAATCGCAGGAGTTCCAGGACGCTGCTCGCGCCCTCGGCGTGAGCGGCCTGGCCCAGGATCCCTACGCACGTTCGGCCCATCTGTGGGAGCTGCTCGCGCTCGGGTCGCAGCTGACGCGGCACGGTATCCCCCGGCAGGGCGCGCGCGTGTTGCACTTCGGCGACGACCTCGACCGGATCGCGCCCTGGCTCGAAGCTCAAGGCGTCGCGATCGAGGGTGAGCCGAGCTGCGGCCGTGGCCGCTACGACTGTGTGCTCTTCAAGGGATTGATCGATACGGATCTGATCGTCGAGACGCTCGCGCGCCATGCCGACGAGGACACGCTGGTGCTCGTGCTCGGCCGTACCGTGCTCAACGGCGTGCCGACCCGCCAGATGCCGCAACCGCTGCAGCTTAAGCTCGACTTGATCGAACGCACTCGCCTGCGCCCGACGGTGCCACTAGCACTCGCCGTCGATGACGCTGTGCTTGAGGCCTGCGTTACGTCGCCCGAAATCGAGCAGTACCCGGCGCTGTCCCGTATCTCCGGCCCGCAGATCTACACCTCGTTCCTATTCGCGGCGCGGTGGCAGCCGAAGCCGAAGTCCGAGAGGATCCTCTCTGTGCCGAGCCGCGCACCGGCGACGCTGAACATCGGCGTCGACCTTCGCACGCTGTTCTACGCCGACTCGACCGCGCGCGGCATCGGCAAATACACCACCCAGCACCTGGCGGCCTTGTGCGAGGCCGAGCCGGGTCTTCGCATCGCTGGCTACGTGACTCAGGACGACGCGGTGCTGCCGCCGATCCTGCAGCGGCCACAGATCTCGCTGCAGCAGATCGACAGCTATCGGCCGGAGCAGGTCGACTTGGTGCACCTGCCGGACCCGATGAATATGAGCCTCGGCTTCGACTCGCCGATGCGCACGCTGCGGCACCGCTGCGTGACCGCGACCTTCCACGACCTGACGCCGCTGCACTACTACATCGATCAGTATCCGCGGGCCAATCGCGAGGGCTACCTCGATCGGCTGCGCCAGCTCGAACGCAGCCAGGTGCAGCTGCTGACCAACTCCGCGTTCACCGCCCAGGACCTACTCGAGCACAGGTCGATTCCGTCGCATCGGGTCACGCCCATCCTGGCCGGCCTGCACCGCGACGCTGCTCCGCCGCCGTCGGCAGCGGAGATCGCCGAAGTGCAGCGGGAGTTCGGCATCCGCGCGCCCTTCGTGCTGCACGTGGGCGCACTCGATCCGCACAAGAACTTCTACTCGGCGCTCAGCGCCTTCTTCATGGCGCGCTCGAAGCGGCCGCTGCAGTTGCTCGTGGTCGGCGCTGTCGATCCGGGCACGAGTGCCGCCGCCGCGTTCTGCTCCAAGCGCAAGGTCTCGGACGTGATCTTCACTGGCTACCTGCCGCGCCAACATCTCAACGCGCTCTACGCCTCGGCCACGGCCCTGCTCTTTCTCTCGCGCGCCGAGGGCTTTGGCCTGCCGATCCTCGAAGCGATGGCCAAGGGCTGTCCGGTGATCGCCAGCAACACGAGCTCACACCCCGAGGTCGCCGGCGACGCGGCTTTGCTCGTCGACCCCGACGATCAGGCCGGCGCTGCCGCGCACTTGCTGCAGTTGCTGGAGCAGCCGGAGCTGGCCCAGCAGCTGCGCGAACGCGGTATGCAGCAGGCGACAAAGTTCACTTGGCAGGCGACCGCCCTGCGCACGCTGGCCGCTTGGCAGCAGCTACTGGGGCAGCAGCCTCAGCAGCAGGCCCAGCAGCAGGCGGAGACGCTGGCGCTCCGCTGAGCACGAGCTGGGTGTGCGGGCTCAGCTAGATGCCGGGCCTGGCCTCAAGGCCCCGGTGCCAACGGTTCGATAGCACTGGGGAATGATCGAATTGAAAGAGATCCAGAGGCGGGGCGCGACCACGCCTGCCGTCGACCCCAGTCGTGAAGCTGCAGCTGCGCGGGCGCTTCTTCCGTTTCTGCAGCCGGGCATGCGGGTGCTGGAGATGGGCTGTGGTGCAGGATGGTCCTCCCTGCTGCTAGCGAGTCGGCTTGGAAGCGTCTACGCATTCGACAGCTGCCAAGAAGCACGACAGCTTGGCGCGCAGTACGCCTTGGAAGCCGGCATGGAAGAGCGTGTGTGCTTTCTCGACGGCATCGAAGGCCTCTACGCCGGGTCCTTCGACCTCGTCTACCTCAGCCATCGCTGCGACCTTATAGAGCTCGCGCGCGCGGCCAGCCATCTGCATGCGAAGGGCTGGCTGGCCGTGAACCTAGCCGCGGAGCGGCTTGCTGAGGGCATCACGGCCTTGCAGCGCTGTGGCTTCGTGCCGCTATCGGCGAGCGATATGCAGCCGATCGTGCTTGCCGAGGATCTCGCGCCAGGGGCAAGGGACACTCTGCTGCTGGCGCAGCGCGTCACGCAGCGAGTCGGGCTCAAGGTTCGAAGCTACGCGTCGCAAGACGAGTTCTTAGCTGCGCTCGGCCTGAGCGAAGCTGGGCGATTGCTCGAGACGGATCTCGATACCGTCGACAACGACTGCGAACGCCACCAGCGAAAACGACGCGACGCTGAGGTCCTTTGCGGACTGGCTCGTAGCCGTCCAGGTCCCTGCCTCGATCTCGGCACCTCGCACGGCCGCAGTGCCTTCAAGCTGGCGAGCAACATCGGCGAGCACCTGGTCACAAGCGTCAACATGCTGCCGGAGCAGGCGATCGCCGCGGGTCTGCATACGACGCATGTTCTGTCGCGTGAGCAGATCGGCAGCTACGCCCGCGAGCGCGGCGTGCGCAACATGCGCCAGCTCTACGCCAACACCCTGCAGTGGGACTGGCAGGGGGTGCCCGATGAGCTGCAGCTCGCCTTCGTCGATGCCTGCCATGACCAAGCCGCTGTGCGGAGCGACTCGCAGCAGTGTTGGCAACGTCTGCGCCCCGGCGGCTTCCTCGTTTGGCACGACTTCAGCCCGGCGCTGGCCTCGGTGCATCCATGGATCGAAACGTCGATGGCCGGAGTTCGCGCCTTCGTCGAAGAGACGCAGATCACAAGCCCGATCCATCACCTCGTCGGTTCCTGGTGTGGCGTACTCCAGAAGGATGCACCGTGAGCATGCAAGCAAAGCCGCGCATTGCGCTCCTCGTCGATCGTCGGGGTTGGGCCTACGACCGTGCGGCGCAGGCGCTCGCGCAGGCGCTGCGTGGCGAGTTCCGCTTCGAGATTCTCTACGTCGTCGACGAGCCCGAGCAGCCGGACTGCGATCTGCTGCATGTGTTCTTTTGGGGGGAGACCTGGCATCAGCGCTGGGACTTGCCGAGGGAACGTATCGTCAAGGAAGTCAGCAGCCACCGCTGGAACCAAGCGCCGTATGGCAGTCTGACGCCCGGCAGCTTCGTCCAGCGACACCTGGCCGATGCCGCGACCTTGACCGCAACGAGCAAGCGCTTGCAGCGCATCGTGCAGAACGAACGCGACATCGCTTGGTGCCCCAATGGCGTCGCCTCCCTGGCGCAGCCGGACCCAAGGCGCAGCGGCCCGCTCGTCTTTGGCTGGGCGGGCAACGCCAAGGACGAGTGCAAGGGCCTCTACGATGTGATTGAGCCCGCAGCCGGCGAGGACTTCCTCATCGAAGTCGCGGATGGGCGGCTCAGCGCCGAGGCGATGCATGCCTTCTACCAGCAGCTCGACGTGCTGCTGATTGCCTCGACGGCCGAGGGTGAGCCGCTCACCCTTCTCGAAGCGATGCAGCACGGCTGCTTCGTGATCGCGACCGATGTCGGGATCGTGCCCGAGCTGATCACCCATGGGGAAGATGGCCTGATCGTTCGCCGCAGCCCTGCTGCCATGCGAGCGGCGCTGCAGTGGGCCGAACGTAATCCCGCCGCCGTGCGCCGCGCCGGTCAGCGCAACGCCGAGAGCGTGCAGCGCCAACGCAGTTGGCAAGAGGTCGCGAAGCGCTGGGCCAGCGTGTGGCGCAGCGCCATTGCCAGGGCCAGCGCCAACAGCGCAGAGCTCGGGCAGTTCAACAACGGCGCCTTGCTCGGCCAGTGGCCAGCGCGTGCGCGCCGTGCCGCAGCCCTCGTCGAGCAGCTCGACCTGGAGCCGGGAGCGAGCGTGCTCGACCTCGGCTGTGGCAACCAAACCGTGCGCCAGCTCTTGCCCGAGGGCCTCGAGTATCGGCCCTTCGACCGCATGGCCCGCAGTCCCGACACCGAAGTGCTCGACCTGGCGAGTGCCCATCCAGCGACCGGCGGTGACGTAGCTCTTTTGCTCGGAGTGCTGGAATACCTGCCCGATCCGCTCCCGACGCTCAGCTGGGTCGCGCAGAATTGCCGCCACTTGGTGCTGAGTTATAACGACTGCCGCAGTGCCGAAAGGCGGGCGCAGCAGCACTGGAACAGCTGCCTCGGCCCCATGGACATCGAGCAGCACTTGCTGCACTGCGGCGGCGTGATGAAGTCGCTGGCCGAAATCGCCCGGGATGAACGTCTCTACCACGTCAGCTTCGAGCGTCAGCACGTGCTGCAGCCGACACAGCCTGCCCAAGCGCAGCCCGCGGCGAGTAGCCAGCGCCCGGTCGCACTGTTCAGCGCCGGGCTCCACGGCGACAACGCCGGCGATGCCCTCATCGAGCATGCGATTCGCCGGCTGCTTCCCAGAAGCACGCAGTTCGAGCGACTGCCCCTGGTGCAGGGGCTCAGCGACGCCGAGATCGAGCGCGCCAACGCATGTCGTAGCGGCATCCTCTGCGGCACCAACCTCTACCAGAGCGTCTTCGCCAGCGGCATCGATGAAGCGACGCTTGAGCGTCTGAAGATCCCCTTGATCCCGCTCGGGATCGGCGGCAGCTCGGTTCTGGGGCAGAAGATCCAGATGGACGCCCGCGGCCAGCGCATCGTGCGCAGTCTGCATGAACGTTGCACCACAGCGAGTGTGCGCGACCCTCAGGCCTATGAGTTCGTGCGCAGCCTCGGCGTCAGCAACGTCGAGCTGACGGGCTGCCCGGTCTTGTTCCACGGCCTGCGCGAGCCAAGGTTCGGCGCACGCGACGGTGTGACAACGCTCGCCCTTCGAGCCCGCCTGCTCCACGTCTCTGAAGACCACAACGCTGTCGCTGAGGCGCTGCTGGCCAGTCTCTGCGAAGAGACAAGGCCGACCCTGGTCCTGCAAAGCCCCTACGACTTGCCCCAGGCCGAACGCCTCGCCGCTCGCTACGGGCTGGAGCAACTCTGCGATCCGGCCTGGCAGGCCGAGTCCCTGGTGCAGTCGCTGCCGCATGTTCGCCAGAGCCTCGGGCTCCGCCTGCACTGGAACATGCTCTGCCTATCCCACGGCATCCCCGCTGTCCTGCTCGGCACCGACACGCGCACGCAGAGCTTCTGCGAGCTCGTCGGTCTGCCGTTCCACAGCCTGGGCAAGGCCACAAGCGCTGAGGTGCTGGAGTCGCTGGCGAACTTTGAGCCGGCGCGCTTCGTGCAGCGCTGGCGCCTGCTGCGCCGCTGCATGCAGCGTGTGCTGATCCAGAACGGGCTCCTGTCATCGGGAATGGCGACGCCAGCTGCCGAGGGGGCCTTCGCATGAGTCGACCACTGCTCGTCACCATTGACGTCGAATGCGACAAGGGGCCGGACTGGAGCACGGCTACGCCGCTCGCCTTTCGGGGCGTTGTGCAAGGCATCGGCGAACGCCTCCAGCCGCTGTTTTGCCAGCTTGCTGTCCGCCCGACCTACCTGCTTAGCCCCGAAGTGCTCTGCGACCCCGAGTCCATGGCCCTGCTTCGTTCTCTCGACAGCTGCGAACTGGGCACGCATCTGCACGGTGAATACGTGGCTCCCCACGCCGACTTCGCCGCATCGCGCACGGACGAGATGCAGCGCGAGTACGCGAGCGAACTTGAGTACGAGAAGCTGGCGACGCTGAGCGAGCTGTTCCGGCAGCAAACCGGGCGCGCTGCGCGCTCTTTCCGCGCCGGCCGTTTTGGCATCGGTGCTGAGAGCGGCCGCCACCTGCTCGATCTCGGCTATCTCTGCGACAGTTCGGTGACGCCTCACATCCAGTGGACGGACCGAAGTGGCCAGCGCGTCCCCGATTTTCGCGGCAGCGGGGAGCAGCCGTATTTCGTGTCCGGGGACGGCGATCTGCTGCGCCCGGGCGATAGCCCACTGCTCGAGCTACCGGTCACCATCCGTGCTGGCGCCGAGGCGCCGCGTTGGCTTCGTCCCTGGTATAGCAGCCGCAGGCAGCTGCTCGCCCTGGTCGATGAGATCGCCGAGCGCGAGTTCGACACGCCGCTGTGCATGATGTTCCACAACGTCGAGCTCTGCGCCGGCACCTCGCCCTATCCACAGAGCGAGGACGAAGTGATGGCCTACCTCGCGGATCTGCAGATCGTTCTGCAGCACGCCATCGCGCGCGGCTTCATGCCGATGACGATGGCGCAGGCACGGCAGTACTACTTCGAGAGGAGGGGGCCGGGCACTGGCAGCGCCTCCCATCCGGTCTGGACCCACAGCGAGTCGCGGCGCGAGCGCGGCATGCGCTTCTCCGTTGAGAAGGTCAAGCAGGCTGTGGAGAGCGCGGGGACACAGCCATGGCATGCCTACGCCTATGAGGAGCGCCTGAGTCGCTGGGACCTGACCGAACCCTACAGTTGGCTTTGCGAACAGCTCCCTGGTGATGCGCCCGTGCTCGACGTCGGATGCGGCATTGGGAGCAACCTGCTCTACTTGGCCGAACAAGGCTTCACGGATCTCGAGGGCTTTGACCTCGACGCTAGCGCCATCGCGGCTGGCAGGGCCACGGCTCCCGAGCATGGCCACAGCATCGAGCTATGGACGGACAGCGGTCTTGCTCCGGACGCGATTCCGGACAAGCAATACGCCGCGATCACCTCCGTCAACTGGACCTACCTTGTCGACGACTTCGACTTCGACAGCTTCTTGGAGGAATACGCGCGGCGGCTGCTTCCAGGTGGCTACCTGCTTGTGGACGCCATCGACAGCGCGTTCAACCAGCATCCAAAGAACCGCTATCTCACGAGCGACTGGACTAAGGCCGAGCACGAGAGGCGTCCCTCTGAATACAAGCACCGCGCGTCGCGAGCCGACGTGGTGACCGCCGCCGCTGGCCACGGTCTGCAGGTCGTCGGCGAGTTCCGTCGCCAGCAAGAACCGCCGAAGGCCTGCTACGTGCTGCAGCGACCGCAGAGCAGCAGGGCGGTGCTCTACGTTGTCGATAGTCCCGGCTGGGCCCACGACAAGAAGTCTCGCAACTTGATTCGCTGCCTAGAGCCCCGCTTTGCCGGCCGGGTCGTCTACCAAGAGAAGCTTCGGGCCGAGGACCTGGACGACGCCGACCTGGTCGTCCTCTGGTACTGGCGCCAGCTAGAGAGCCTTCGCGATCTCGGCCAGGCGCTCATCCGCAACCGGCACAAGATCGCCATGGGAGTTTGCTCGCACAACGAACTCGAGGGCGAACTGCGTGACAGGGGACTGGAGCTGCTTCGCTGGCTACCCGCCCGCGTCTTCACGCATAGTGCGCTACTTGAGCAGGCGGTCCGTCCGCTACTGCCCGGCAGCGAGAGCCTCTGCCTGCCGAACGGAGTGGATGCGAGCTTCTTTGTGCCGCGGCCCGAGGCGCGCAGAGCGGGGCCGCTGCGCATCGGCTGGGCCGGAAGTCTGAGCAACTTCGGCGCCGAAATGCGCGGTGTCCCCAACGTGATCGAACCCGCGATGGCGCTGCTGCAGGAGCAGTTCCCCGGGCAGTTCGAGCTGGTGGTGGCCGCGCGTGAACAGCGCCATCGCAGCCCGGAGGAGATGCGGGCGTTCTATCAAGGGCTCGATGTCTACGTCTGCGCAAGCCGAGTCGAAGGCACGCCCAACCCGGCGCTGGAAGCGGCGGCCTGCGGGGTGCCGGTCGTTAGCACCCGCGTCGGCAACATGCCTGAGCTCATCCAGCACTGCATCAACGGGCTACTGATCAAACGCAGCCCAGAGGCGCTAGCGGCCGCGCTGCGATTGCTGCGGGAACGCGAAGCTCTACGCCTGCAGATGGGGCAGCGACTGCGCGAAAGCATTGAAGGGCATTGGACCTGGCGCGAGCGCGCCCGCGGATTCGCGGCGATGTTCGAAGGTCTGTTGCGGGAGCAAGCATGCGCGCCGGCACGGCAATGCGAGGAGGCCCATGCATGAGAGTTCTGGTCACAGGTAGCAGCGGCTTGATCGGCTCAGCAGCCGTCGCCTTCTTCGCCCGCATGGGCTGCGACGTCGTGGGCGTCGACAACAACATGCGGCGCGAGTTCTTCGGCCCGAAGGGAGACACGAGCTACACGCTACGCCATCTGCAAGCGCAGTATCGGAGCTTCCTCCACCTGGATCTCGACATCCGTGACCGTGCTGGGGTGCAGCGGCTCTTCGAGCTAGGCAGCTTCGAACTCATCGTGCACGCGGCGGCGCAGCCCAGCCACGACCTGGCGGCGCGGCGCCCCTTCGACGACTTCGACGTCAACGCTGGCGGAACGCTGAACCTCCTTGAGGCCTGCCGCCAGTTCGCGCCAGAGGCGGTGTTCACCTTCTTGAGCACCAATAAGGTCTACGGCGACAGCCCCAATCACCTGCCACTCGTTGAGCTGCCGACGCGGTATGACTTCGCCGACCCCCGGCAAAGGCGTGGCATCGACGAGCAGCAGCCGATCGACCACTGTCTGCACTCGGTCTTCGGCGCCAGTAAGGTCGCAGCGGATCTCATGGTGCAGGAGTACGGACGCTACTTCGGCCTGAAGACCGGCGTGTTCCGCGGCGGCTGCCTGACCGGCCCCGCTCATTGCGGCGTCGAGCTACATGGCTTCCTCAACTACCTCGTGCGCACGGCCCTGGTCGCCGGCGACTACACGGTCTACGGGTACGGCGGCAAGCAGGTCCGCGACCAGATTCATGCTGAGGATGTGATTGCGGCGCTGTGGGCCTTTGCCCAGGCGCCTCGCCCTGGCGAGGCCTACAACATCGGCGGCGGCGCGGAGAACGCAGCGTCCTTGATCGAGTGTGTTGACCGCATCGAGCAGCTCAGCGGCATGCGGCCCAAGCTGCAGTTTGGCGGCAAGCAGCGCAAGGGCGATCACTGCGTCTACTACAGTGACCTCAGCAAGCTGCAGGCGCATTACCCCTCGTGGCGCCTGACTCGCTCCCTCGACGAGATCTTGCTTGAGCAGATCGAAACGCTGAAGCCGCGCAGCAAGACCGTGCTCACACCGACGGCGCCAGTTCTAGCGGCGGAGCAGCAAACGAAGCCGCCGGCGAAGAGCAAGCGCGTGGCCTGGGTCTACCCGGCCTACTCGCAGGCGCGCATCGACGAAGAAGAGGGCGCCGTCGCCCGTCTCTGCGCTGACGGCTACCAGGTGACCGCCTGCGGCATTCCCTGCGAGCGATGGTATGCCTTCCCGGAGCTCGAGCAGCGCTACCGCGCGGGCGACCCTGGGCTGCTGCAGGCCTACGAGCAACTCGGCGAGCAGCTGCGCAGCTGCGATGTGCTGCTGGCGGCCGGTGGTTCCATGCTGCACCCGGAGTTCTTGGCCCAGTTTGCTGGTGTCTCCGTGTTCTGCAGTGCCGACGACCCCGAGAACTCAGCCCTGCTCTCGCGGCCGATTGCGCCGCATTTTGACGTGCAGCTGGTGATCAACCCGAGCTGTCTCGACAGCTACCGGTCCTGGGGCTGTGGCCACGTCGAGAACATCTTCCCCGGCCTGCGCCCCGATCGCATCGCCAAGGGCGTGACGACGGCTTCGATCCTGAACGAGGCACGCGAGCTCGACATCGCACTTTGTTGCGAGCGGTGCTTCCAGCTCAGCGATCGCGCCCAGCGCGTCGAAACCCTGGTGCAGAGCTTCCCGCAGGCCTACGTGCGAGGGCCTGGCTGGCCGCAGGGCCAGGAGCCGCAGACCTCGATCTATCCCCGCGCGCGTATTGGATGGAACCTGCACAACTCGACGGGGCCCTGCAATACGCGCTTCCTCGAGCTACCTGCAAACGGGGTCTTGCAGCTCTGCGACAATCCCGAACAAATCGGGCGGTGGTTTGAGCCCGGCGTCGAAATCGTCGGCTTTGAGAGCCTTGAGCACTGCATCGAACTCACGCAGTACTACCTGCAGCACGAAGACGAGCGTCGCGCCATCGCCGCCGCCGGCCATCAGCGCGTCCTGCGCGACTACACGGAAGAGCGCTGGTTCGCACGCATGCTCGAGGCCGTAGCACGCTTCGAAGCCTCTCGCGATGCCTCGCCTTTGCCGCCTCGAATGGCCGCAGTCAGGAGCTAAGGAGCATTCTCGCCGAGGAAGCCGCCGGCGAAGGCAGGCCGTGGCTTGCCGGTATCAGGGAGGATGCTCTTGGGGTCTTGGGCGTGCTAGGCGAAGCTCGCCAAGGCCCTGAGTTCAGGGTGCGGGGAGCATGACCCTGCGGGGAGAAAACTCTCGTTGGGTCTGGGCTAGGGCTGGCGCGGAAGACTGCGCCTTGGGCCCTAGCTCTCTTCGCGCAGGAGGCGGCCCATGAGTTGCTTCCACATGAGCTCGGCGGGGACTTGGTCGAAGAGCACGCCGGCGACGGCTTTGGCGATGGGCAGTTCGATGCCCTTCTCTCGGGCTTTCTCGAGGACGGCGCGGGTGGTCCAGACGCCTTCGCTGACTTTGCGGGTTGTGGCTAGGACGTCGGCGAGGGTTTCGCCCTTGCCGATGCGCTCGCCGAGGGCTCGGTTGCGACCGTGTGGGCTGATGGAGGTGGTGATGAGGTCGCCGATTCCGGCGAGGCCGGAGAAGGTCGTTCGGTCGGCGCCGAGGGCGCTGCCGATTTCGGACATTTCGAAGAGGCCACGGGTGAGGAGGGCGGACTTGGCGTTGTCGCCGAGGCCGAGGCCGTCACACATGCCGGCAGCGATGGCGATGATGTTTTTGAGGGCGCCGCCGTATTCGACGCCGATGGGGTCGCTGCTGCGGTAGATGCGGAAGGAGGGGCCGGCGATGGTGTTTTGCAGTTCGACCAGCTCGGGTCCCTCTTCGCCGGCGAGGACGACGACGGCCGGCATGCCCCGGGCCAGCTCTTCGGCGTGGCAGGGCCCCGAGAGCACGTAGAAGCGGCGTTCGCCGAGGCAGTCGCCCAGGATCTGGGTCGGGAGTAGCCCGGTCGCTTCTTCCATGCCCTTGGCGCAGGAGACGATGGGCACCTGCGCCGGGAGGAACTCGCCGATCGCCGCCATGGCGCCGCGAATGAACTGGGTGGGGATGACCAGGAGCAAGAGATCGGCGCCGTCGCAGGCGCGCTGCGCGTCGGTCAGGATCTCGATGCTCTCGGCCAGGTGCACTCCGGGAAGGAAGCGCGGATTGATGCGCTCGCGCGCGGTGCGCTCGGTGTATTCCTTCTCAAAGCCCCAGAGCCGGACGCTATGGCCATTGGCATCTGCTAGGCAGGCCAGCGCGGTGCCAAAGCCACCGTTTCCCAGAACGGCGATCGTTTTCGAGGCATGAGGCATGCTGTTGAACTCCTTTGGCTCGCGCCCTACTGCGGGGATCCCTCCGGCTGCCGAGGATCAACGAATCCGCTGCCGATGTCCAAGGCGCTTTGTTGCGCGCTTTGCTGGCGACTTGATCTAGGGCGGGGCATCTAGGGCTTGGCCGAACTCCGTGCCGTTTTGCTTCGGGCTTTGTCGATCAGCGGGCGGAGCTGCTCACGCTGCGGCCTTGCCTATCGTCTGCAGCAGGAACTCCCTGTGCTACGCGATGCTGGCGTGGCGTGGCGACGCCGGCCGGCTGAGCCTTAGCGGCTTGGCAGCAGGGTCCGCAGCTGCTTTTCGAAGGCCCCTGCTTGGCGCCAGAAGCCTAGGTCGTTTGGGTGGGAGCTATCGACGCTGCCGTCGCCGTCGTGGCCGAGTTGTTCCGCTGCTGGGAGGTAGTGGAGCTTGCGCACGCCTGCTGCCTGTAGCCGTTTGAACTGCTTGCGCAATGCGGCTTGATTGCTCTCGTTGCGCTTGCGCTTGCTCGGGACTAGCCAGGCGTCTTGGAAGTTTCGATCTTCGACCAGCAGGATCGGGGTCTTTGGATGCGCCTTGCGTAGGCGCTCGACCAGCGGGCCGGTGCGCGCTTCGACCTGCTTGGCATTCATGTTGGGCAGACAGTCGATGACGAAGACGGCGGCGTCGATCTCGCTCAGGAACTCGGCGACTTCGAGCTCCATGCGGCCGTTGCCGGAGAAGCCGAGGTTGATCACCGGGCGATCGAAGCGCCTGCCGAGGATGGCGGGGTAGGCCATGCCTGGCCGGGAGGCGCAGGCGCCGTGGGTGATGGAGGTGCCGTAGAAGACGATGGGCTTGCGCCGGGCTTTGGGCCGGGGGGGCGCCTTGGTGAGGATGCTCCCCGTGGGCACGGCGAGTTCGAGGGTGTGCACGCCGTTGTAGAGCGGCAGGTAGAGCAGATACTCGCGCTTTGCCTTCGGCAGCCCGGCGATCAGCCGCGCCTGCATCTTTTGCTTGGTTGCTTTGGGGCAGGCGAGCCAACGCCAGCGGCCCTGGGAGTCGCGGGCATAGAGGTCGAGACTGCTGACGCCGGTGGCTGCCATGTGCGGCATCGCGAGCCGGGAGGATGTCAGGGACCAGCGCGCGTGCAGCTGACTGGCATCGCTGACGAAGCGCACGGCAATTCCAGCGGAGTGGCGGCTGAGCCTCCATACGGCCTTGCGCACTTTGGCCTCTGCCCGCGCCGGTAGCCGGTCGTAGGGCGCCTCTGTGTCGATAAAGCCCTGGCCCTCGACGCTGAGGCTGCGCGCGTCGTGCCAGCTGAGCTTTTGCGCAGGAAGCCCGGCGGCGAGGAGAAGGACGAAGGAGAGATGCCGTGCCGAGAGAGCGGTGTTCATCTCATGAACGATGCGGAGAGCCTGGCCCCGGCTCAAGAGCAGGGCGAGCCGGGATCCCTTCGTCCGCAAAAGTGGGGGCGCTCACGGGCGGCTGGGCTGCGGCTACTCGCGGGGCCGTAGTCGCGGTCGCCACGGACCTGGATCACGGCCTACCAGGGGGACTTGCTGGGCCCTGGCTCGGGATCGGAACTGGGCGAAACTGTGCTCCCGCTTACTCACGCGATCGGCCGCCAGAGCTGCTCTTCGTGCGTTTCGGGGACTTCACCATGGAAAAACTGTGGTCCATGTTGTGGTCCTGAAGCGGCCAGTGGTCTCAACGCAAGAGGCCCAGTCCCGACGTCGCCGTCGTAACTGGGCCTCTGCTTGGCTTTACGCTGGTACTCGCGGTAGGGCTCGAACCTACGACCCGCGGATTAAGAATCCGCTGCTCTGCCAACTGAGCTACGCGAGCACTGATGATGAGCGCTGCTGAAGAACGCTGCTACACGCTTGGGATTCGCCCTAGCGATCAGTGGGCGGCGAAGTCTAGGTCTCGCGACGGTTGAGTCAAGCCTGTGCTTGCAGGGGATTGTGACGCTGCTAGGATCCCCGCCCTTCAATGCCTGGTGGCTATAGCTCAGTTGGTTAGAGCGCCGGATTGTGGATCCGGAGGTCGGCGGTTCAAGTCCGCTTAGCCACCCCAGGACTTCGATATGAAGCGCACGCCCGCGGCCCTTTCTAGGAACGCGGGCGTGTTTCGTTTCTGGGCTGGGTGGGTTGGTTTATGGGGGCGCTCTTGGGCCCCTGCCTGGCTTTGGCCAGATGCTGCGCTTGGATTCTTTCCTGCGCTGGCGAAGGGCTTTAGAAAGTTTGGCTCTGCTTCCGATGCCAGTGGCATCTCCTGTCCCTTCCGCTTCCCGTCCTAGCCGCGATGTTCTTCAACAGTGCCGAATACGGACTCTTCTTGGCGCTGGTCTTCGCGGCGTTCTGGATCCTGCGTGAAGCGCGTGGCAGCCGCCTGCTGCTGCTGCTGGCGGCGAGCTGGTTCTTCTACGCCTCGTGGAACTGGAAATACCTGTCGCTGATCCTGATCTCGACGGCGATCGACTACGGGGTGGGGCGGGCCCTGTATCGCAAGGATGCCAGCGATCCCAGCCAAGGGCGGAGTCGGCGCGGGCTCTTGCTGCTGAGCCTGGTCGCCAACCTCGGGCTGCTTGGCGTCTTCAAATACTACAACTTCTTCTGTGGCAACTTGGAGGCGCTTTTTGGCATCGAGCTGGGCGAGCTCGAGGTGCTGCTGCCGGTGGGCATCAGCTTCTATACCTTCCAGACGCTGAGCTACACCATCGACATCTACCGCGGAAAGCTGGCGCCGGCGAAGAACCTGAAGGAGTTTGCTCTCTTCGTCGCCTTCTTCCCGCAGCTGGTGGCGGGGCCGATTGTGCGTGCCAGTGACTTCCTGCCGCAGCTGGAAGAGAAGCCGAAGCTGCGGGCCGAGGACTTCAAGGACGGGCTCTTCCGCATCGCTGTCGGTCTCGGCAAGAAGGTGGTGATTGCCGATGTGCTGGCCGTGCAGCTGGTCGACGGGGTCTTCGCCCCGGGCTCGGATGCCAGCGGCCTCTACGCCCTGCTCGGGGTCTACGGCTATGCGCTGCAGATCTATGGCGACTTCTCCGGCTACAGCGACATCGCCATCGGGTCGGCGCGGCTCTTGGGCTTCCGCATCCCCGAGAACTTCGACATGCCCTACACCGCCACCAGCATTCGCGACTTCTGGCGGCGTTGGCATATCTCGCTCTCTTCCTGGCTGCGCGACTACCTCTACATACCGCTCGGCGGCAACCGCAAGGGGAAGATCCGCACCTATAGCAACCTGGCGCTGACCATGCTGCTGGGCGGGCTCTGGCATGGAGCCCAGTGGAACTTCGTCTTCTGGGGTGGGCTGCACGGCTTGTGGCTGGCGGTCGACCGCTTCTGGGAACGGCGTGGCTGGCCGGGGCTCAGTGACGGCGGCTTCGGGAGGAGGATGCTCGCACGGATCCTTACCTTCCACCTGGTCTGTCTGGCCTGGGTCTTCTTCCGGGCCCAGGACTTCGCCCAGGCGAGCGATGTGCTTGGGCGCATCGTCAGCAGCGAAGGGAGCTGGATGCTGCCGAGCTTGCCGATGGGCGTGTGGAGCGCCTTTGCCCTGGGCTACCTGAGCCATTTCCTGGCGCGCAGCCAGAAGCTCCGGCTGCAAACGCTGTGGCGGCGTTCGCCCGGCTTCCTGCTCGGCGCCTTCTACGCGCTCTTCTTCGGCTTGCTTGCCTACGTCGCCGTCGAGGGCGTGGCCTTCATCTACTTCCAGTTCTGATGGAGGCGGCTTGATGGGGCAGGGACAAGACAGGGCGCGCGGCTCCTGGCCGATGGCTGCGGCCATGGGCGTCGTCCTGGGCTTCGTGCTCACGGTGCTGCCCTTCGCCGTCCTGGGTGATCCCTGGGCTAGCTTGCCCGAGATCGGCCAAATCCCGGCCCTGGTGCGAAGCTCCGGTATTCCCCAGGGAGCGGTGACACCGACCCCCTTGCTGCCCAAGCGTAAGGAGGGGGAGTTGCGGCTCTTCTTCGTTGGTGCGTCGATGACCTTTGGGCTGCCCTTTCAGCCGACGGGGCGCTCCAGCTATGCATGCTTCCTTGAACAAGGTCTGCGCAAGGCGCTGGGGCGAAGTGACCTGCACGTGCGGCCCGACGCCTACCCGGGCGCAGACAGCCCCCAGCTCGCCGAGATGGCCGAGCGCTGTCTCGGCTACGGAGCTTCGCACCTCGTTCTGGTGGTGGGGACCAACGAGTATCTGCGGCGCATCGCCCATGGGCGTCCACTGCGCGGGGAAACGGTCTTGGCCCGCCTTGCCCAGGACTTGGCCTCGCCCCGCCGCCTTTGGGAAGAGCTCGGCCAAGGGGCCAAGGCTTGGGCCTCGGAGCTGCTGCCTGCCGGCGCTAGCGGCGGAGCGGGGGAGTCGCTTCTGGGGTCGAAACACAAGGCGCTCGGCGGTCTTCCGGTCGGCGAAGAAGACCGGGTCCTGGTCGAGGAGAGGCTGCGGCGTTCTCTGCTGCGAGTGATCAAGGCGGCGCAAGCGAAGGGCGTTCCGCTGATCCTCGCCCTAGCGCCGCATTGCCTGTCGATTACGCCGCCGCGTTGGAGTCCTGCTCCTCCGGAGCCGGGAGTGGATACTCTCGTGAGCGAAGAGCTGCGCCAGTGCAACCCGGCGCGACTGTATGAACTCACGGCGCTGCTGCGGCGCTATGCGGATCGTCCGGATCTCTTGCACGTCTTGGGGAGGATCCAGCTCCGCCTCGGGAACAGCGAGGCGGCGATTCGCAATCTCAATCGGGCCCAGGACCTCGATGGCGCGCCGATGCACCGGACCAGCGCTATCGTCCGCGTCGTTCGCGAGCTGGCGAGGGAATACAAGGTAAGGCTGCTCGAGTTCGACGATGCCTTTCTTGGCCCGGACGGCCTGGTGCGTGAGGAGTATTTTTTGGACTACTCGCACCCGAGCTATGAGGGGCAGCAGCGTTTGGCCAGGTGGCTTGCTGAGCAGCTCTGTGGTGAATTCCTGCCGCCGCTCGCTGCTGAGGAGAAGCTGGCCTTCGACCAAGCGCTGCGGGACTACGCCAAGGGGGCGGCGACCATGGAGTCGCGGCGCTTGGCGCGTGCCGAGATCGACTACAACAACGGCAAGTACTTTCGCTTGGCGGGCAACTACCGCGAGGCGCTGTGGTATTTCGAGCGGGCCATGACCGTGCTGGATGGTGAGGAACTCCGCAAGGCGGCGGCAGCAGCGCGGGCGGCGCTTGAGGGGGCTAAGTGATGAACGGCTCCTTCCCTGGGCGGGTGCTGCTGAGCTTTGCCATTGGCCTGTTCGGGGTCATTGCGGCGCTGCAGCTGATCCCCTTCGTGCGGAGCTCGGAGCTGCCTTCGGTGGCTGCTCTGCCCTCGGTGGAGGATGCTCTTGCTGGTTTGGAGCGCCCGAAGCCTGCGGGAGAGTTCCGGGTCTTCACCATCGGCGCCAGCCTGAGCCAGGGTTTCCCCTATTCGCCAGCGTATGCCGCTTCTTACGGCAAGCTGATGGGGGACGGGCTTGCTGGGTTTGTGCAGGCTCCGCGGGTCGTGACCCGGGCGATTGCGCGTCCGGCCCTCGATAGCCCCAAGCTGGTGGAGCTGGTCCGGCGCAGCCTGGCCTGGGAGCCGGACCTGCTCATCGTCACCCTTGGCTCGAACGAGTACGCCAACCGGCTTTTCAGCTCGAAACAGCTCTTGCCACGTTCCTTGCTGGCGCAGGTCGATGAGCGCTTGGGGCGAGCCCGCATCCTTTGGCGGGAGCTGCCGGGGCATGGCCGGCGCTGGCCGGCGCCCGGGCCCGGTGATGCCAGCGCCGAAAAGGCGCTCGCCGAGAAGCTGGTGGCCCGCGCCCTCAAAGCCGAGCCCGGTAAGGCCCAGCTAGGTGCTTTGCCCTTCGACCGGGACGAGCGGGAACTGCTGCTTGGACGCCTGCGGCGCTCGATGCAGGAGATCGACGCGCTGGCGCGCGCGGCCAAGGTCCCCTTGGTCTACTGCCAGGCGGTCTATGGACTCGGGGCTTTTTGGCCCTGGGGGCATGAGAGCGGCGGGCAAGATGCGGAGATTGATCGGCTGGCCCTGCGCTTTCACCTGGGCGAGGGAGAAGAAGTCGCGCTGGAGGATCTGGAGCTGGAAGGGGAGGGGCGTGCCGATCTCGCTTTCATGCGCGGCTTGGTGCTGCGCCGCCTTGGTCGCCGAGAGGAAGCTCTCGATGAGTTTCGCCGGGCGCGCGACCTAGATCCGGTGCCCATCCACCGAACCGGGCCGATTGACCAGGTCGTGCAGGAAGAAGCCAAGCGGCTGGGAAGGCCGCTATTCGACCTCAACGAGCCCTTTTGCCGCCTGGCCAGGGACGGCATCCCCGGCGATGAGCACTTCCTTGACTATGGTCATCTGAGCGCCAGTGGTCACCGCATCGCGGCAGGGTATCTGGCCAGGGAACTTGCCGAGAGGAAGCTCCTGCCTCTCGCTGCCGACTTTGATCGGGCCGCCTTCGACCGCGCAGTTCGAGCGAGTATCGCTGCGAGCATCTCCGCCGATGAGCTGCGCTATGCCTGGCCGCGCATCGCTGCTGCCAATGGCAATTACGGGCTGCTCTTTGGCAACTTCCGCGACGCTCTGCCGTATCTGCTGCGCTGCTTCCAAGAGCTGCCGATGGACCAGAGCAATGCGCAGCGGCTGCTCTTCTGTCTGGTGCATGTGGCTGGCCGGACCGGCGAGTTTGCCCAGGACGATGCCGAGCAGGCGACAGCGCGCTCGCTGCGGCTTTACCAGGAGCTTCTGCAGGCGCGGAAGGAGCAGCGGCTCCAAGACTGGGTGCGCAGTTACTTGCAAGCTGCGCCCGGCAAGCGCTAAGCAAGGGCTATTCGATCCTGCGGCGGCCGCTGACTTGGCCGCTTCCTTGCTCTGGAGCGTCCATGTCTTTGATTGCCAGCACCGCCTTGGCCGCCGTCTCTCTCGTTTTCGCGCCCTGGGCGCAGGAGAAGCTCGTGCCCGAGAACGCGAAGAAGCCTGCCCCTGCCGCGAACTCGCAAGAGAAAGCTCCTGCGAGCCATTTGCAGGGGCAAAGCTCGCCCTACCTGCTGCAGCACCTGCACAACCCCGTCGACTGGTATCCCTGGGGCGAGGAGGCGCTGGCGCGCGCCAAGAAGGAAGACAAGCCGATCTTCTTGTCGATCGGCTACTCGGCCTGCCACTGGTGCCACGTGATGAAGCGCGAGAGCTTCGAGAACAAGGAGATCGCCAAGTTCCTCAACGAGCACTTCATCGCCATCAAGGTCGACCGCGAAGAGCGGCCCGACATCGATGAGATCTACATGGCGGCGACGACCAAGCTCAATCGGGGCAATGGTGGTTGGCCGATGTCGGTGTTTTTGACCCCGGACCTCAAGCCCTTCTATGCCGGCACCTACTACCCACCCAGCGACAGGAACGGCATGCCGGGCTTCGAGCGCATCCTGCGCGGGATTCACAAGGTCTGGACCGAGAAGCGTGACGATGTGCTGGAGCAAGCCAAGCGCATCACCGCCGCTATCGCCGCCGATGCCAATAAAGAAGGCTTTGGCGACATCAACGACAAGGTGCTGCGCCTGGCGCTGACCTTTGCGGAGCGGCGCTTTGATGCGCTGCATGGGGGCTTTGGTCAGGGCGGCTTCGCACCCAAGTTCCCGCACGCGACCGAGCTGGCCTTTCTCCTGCGGTATGGCCAGCGCAGTGGCTCGAAGAAGGCTCTGGAGATGGCGAGCCACACCCTCGCCAGCATGGCTCGCGGCGGGATCTACGATCAGATCGGCGGCGGCTTCCATCGCTACTCGGTCGATCGCGAGTGGCTGGTGCCGCATTTCGAGAAGATGCTCTACGACAACGCCCAGCTGGCTGTCGTGTATCTGGAGGCCTGGAAGGCGACGGGTACGGAACTCTTCCGCGAGATCGCCTGCGAAGTCCTCGACTACGTGGCGCGCGAGATGACGAGCGAGGAGGGGGGCTTTTGGTCGACCACCGATGCGGAGAGCGGCGGGGTCGAGGGGCAGTTCTTTTTCTGGTCCACCAAGGAGCTGCGCTCCCTGCTCGGAGAGGATGCTGATCTGGCGATTTCCTGGTGGGGGCTGACCGAACAGGGCAACTTCGAAGGGCATAACATCCTCACGCGGAAGCGCGAGCTGGCCGACCTGGCCAAGGAGAGCGGGAAGCCGATCCAGGAGATCGAGAGCATCCTCAAGAAGGCCAAGGCGACCCTCTATGCCGCTCGCAAACAGCGTGTCGCCCCCGGCCTCGACGACAAGATCCTCAGCTCTTGGAACGGGCTGATGCTCTCGGCCTATGCCCGGGCGGCGAGGCTCTTGGAGGGTGAACGGGGGCAGCGCTATCTCGCGATCGCCGAGAAAAACGCCGCGTTCTTACTCAGCAAGATGCAGAGCAAGGAGGGCTGGCTCTGGCGCACGCGGCGCGGGGACAAGGCGCATTTGACCGCGCATCTGGAGGACTATGCCTTTGTCGCCAGGGGGCTGCTGGATCTCTTCGAGATAGACAGCGACCCGCGATGGCTGCGTTCGGCGCAGGCGTTCCAGGCGCATATGGATGCGCATTATCTGGACGAGCACACTGGCGGCTATTTCTCGACCGGGGACTACCACAAGGGCTTGCTTGTGCGCATGAACTCGGCGCAGGAGGGCTCGCTCCCCAGTGACGTGGGCGTGGCGGCGACGGTGGCCTATCGCCTCGGCATGCTGCTTGGCGACGAGAAACTGATCGAGCGCGGACTGCAGCTGCTGCGGCGGCATGGCGCCGAGGTGACGCACTTCCCCAATGCCTTTGGCCAGCTACTGCTGCTCGCGGATTTCGTCCAGGCCAGGCCGGAAGAGGCCTTCGTCATCGGGGCTGCGGAGGATGCTCGCACAAAGGCGCTCCTAAAGGCGCTGCGTGGGGATTGGCCCTGTTACCGGCTGGTGATCCATGTCGAGCCGGCAGAGCTGGCGGCGATGCAGGAGCTGTTGCCGACCCTGAAGGGTAAGGGGCTGGTCGAGGGCAAGCCTGCAGCCTTCCTGTGCCGACTCGGAAGCTGCAGGGCTCCGATCACTGATCCCAAGGAGCTGTCTGGCGGCAAGAGCGGCCGCTAAAGCTGGGCCCAGTAAGGTTCAGCTAGGAAAAAAGCCCGGCAGCGGCAGAGTTCCGGAGAGGATGCTCTTTTGCTGCGCGGGCTTTCTGTATCGGACTGCTGTGAGCTGCCAGGCAGGCGGCCTGTAGTCCAGGCGATCCGAACTACTTGCTGGGCGCCGAGGCTGCGAGGATGGTTTCGAGGTCGTGGATGATGTCCTTGGGATCCTCAAGTCCGACCGAGATACGGATGCCACGGTCGGTGTTCTCGTCGCGGCAGTAGCTTGAGTGCGTCATGGCGGCGGGCATCTCGAGCAGTGTCTTCACGTGGCCGAGGCTGACGGCGAGGGTGATGCAGTAGGCATCGCTGCCGACCTTGTTGGTAAAGGTGATCGGGTCGACCTTCTCCTCATCGACGTAGAAGTAGAGCATGTTGCCGGGGTTGTACTTCCCGTCCGGGTTGCGCAGCTGCTTCTCGGCGAGTTCGCGCTGCGGGAAGCTATCGAGCCCTGGGTAGAGCACCTTGGTGATTTCGGGGCGGGATTCGAGCCACTCCGCGATCTTGATGGCGCTGCGCTGCTGGCGCTCGATGCGTGCGGCCAGCGAGGGGAGACCATAGACCAGGACACCCCAGGCCGACATTGGGGCCAGGCTGGCGCCGATGTCCTTGCGGAACATCAGTAGGGTGCGCAGCAGCTCGTGCCTGCACATGACCGCGCCGCCGATCTGGGTGCCGAAGCCGCCCAGGTTCTTGGTCAGGCTGTGGCAGACGACATCGGCGCCCAGGCTCATTGGGCGCTGGCCGTAGGGCGTGGCGAAGGTGTTGTCGACGACGATCTGGATCTTCTCTTCCTCGCTCCTCTTGGCGTTGAACTCGTCGCAGAGGGCTCGGTAGGCGCCGATGTCGATCATCGTCAGGTCGGGGTTGACCGGCGTTTCGGTGTAGAGCACTCGGGTTTCGGGACGGATGCGGGCGCGCACGGCTTCGATGTCGATGAAGTCGGCACGGTCGACCTCGACGTTCCAGCGCGGCATCCAGTTCTCCAGTAGGGAGTGGGTGCAGCCATAGAGGAGGCGGTGGGCGATCATGTGCTCGCCGCTCTTCAAAAGGCTGCCCAGGGCGGCGGAGATTCCTCCCATGCCCGAGCTGAAGGTCACGCAGGCGTCGGCGCCTTCGAGTGTGGCCAGCTCGCTTTCGAGGAGGGAGCGGGTGGGGTCGTCGAGACGGTCATAGATGTAGATCGGGGTCTCGCCGTCGTCGCTGACCTGGCCACCAAAATCGGTGAATCCCTGAACTCCACGCTCGACCGAATCGAGGCGATAGGTCGCGGAGTACGAGATGGGGGGGACGACATGGTGGCCGTAGTCCCAGCGGGCGCTGTGACTGGGACCATGGATGATGCGTGTGGCAGAGGAGTAGTCGTGACCGTTCTTACTCATCGTCGTGGCTCCGGAACTCGTGAAGCGCCAGATTGCAGAGCAAGAAGGGCCTCGACCCAATTGGCCGAAGTGAGAAGACTTCCTGGGCCTTCGGACCCGGTCAGCGGCTCTTTGGCAGATCCTCGTCGGTCTTGCCTTTCTGGCGGCTGCGCCGCGCTGGCACCGGATCGTAGCCGCAGCCGCCGAAAGGGTGGCAGCGGAGCATGCGGCGCAGGGTGAACCAGGAGCCACGCAGGGCGCCGTGGATGCGCAGGGCCTCAAGGGCGTACTCGCTACAGCTCGGATCGAAGCGGCAGCTGCGGGGGGTGAAGGGGCTGATGCAGCAGCGGTAGAAACGGATGGGCAGGGAGAGGAGCCAGGCGGGGAGGCGGAGCAGGGTGGTCATGAGCCTGGCTGCCTGCGGCGGCCGCCCTTCTTGCCGCGGCGCCGGCGTTTCTTGGCGGGCTGCTTCGAGCGTTCGAGGGCGCGTGCTGCTACCTGGGCGAATTCCGCCATCAACTCGTCGAGAGGATACTTACCGCTGGGATGCTTGGGGATCACCACCAGGTCGACGAATCCTGCCTTGGCTTCGATTTCCCAGCGCACCTGGCGGAAGGCCTCGCGGAACATGCGCTTGATGCGGTTGCGGCGCACGGCGTTGCCGCACTTCTTGGAGACGGAGAGGCCTAGGCGCGCGCAGCTGCCGCGGTTGCGCAGCACGACCAGGCTCATGTGCTTGCCGGAGGCGCGGCCGCCGCGGTGGTAGATGCGGCGGAACTCGCGCTCCTTGCGCACGTGCATCTCGCGGGTGAAGCGAAAGCCGGTTCCGCTTGCTGCTGCTGCCTCGGTCTTGCTGCCCATCGTGGCGGAGTCTAGCAGCCCGCTGAAAGAGGCGCACGGCGACAAAGCAGCGCCGGCGAGCCCGCTTGCTGCCATCAAGCCTTGGCGAAACGGTAGATTCGCCGGCGTGTTCTGAGGCCGAGGGGGGGCTGCCGGATCAGGGACTCGGTGACGCGCCGGACTTTGCAACGACCGGTTCGTGCCCGGCCCCTGCGATTTGCTCCTCGCGAAACTCCGAGCCGCGCTTCAGGCACAAGCCTTGCTTACTCCAATGCCCTCCCCCAAGATCTGCGAATGACCGTATGCCGCACCACTCCCCAGCTCGTCACCGAACTCCCCGGCCCCAAAGCTCGCGAAGTTCTAGAGCGTGATGAACAGTTCGTTTCGACTTCCTACACCCGTGATTACCCCTTCGTTGCCGAGAAGGGCAGCGGCTGCTGGGTCGAGGATGTAGACGGTAACAGCTTTTTGGATTTCGCTGCGGGTATTGCCGTCTGCGCGACAGGGCATTGCCACCCGCGTGTCGTCGAGGCGATCCAGGATCAGGCAGGCAAGCTCCTGCACATGTCGGGCACGGACTTTTACCACACGGAGCAGGCGCAGCTCGCCGAACGCCTGGCTCGGACCGTCCCCTGGGAGGAAGGCGGCCGCGTCTTCTTTGGCAATAGCGGCACCGAGGCCAACGAGTGCGCCCTCAAGCTGATGCGCTGGCATACCCAGCGGCAGATCGTCGTGTCCTTCGAGGGAGCCTTCCATGGGCGCACCTACGGCTCGTTGTCGTTGACCGCGAGCAAGCCGGTGCACAAGGAGCGCTTCTTCCCGATGCTGCCGGGTGTCTACCACGTGCCTTACGGGGATGCCGCCGCGATCGAGCGGCTACTGGGCAAGGTGATTCCCGAGAGCGACTTCGCCGGGATCTTTGTCGAGGCGTTGCAGGGCGAAGGTGGCTACCTGCTGCCGCCTGCGGGCTTCATGCAGCAGCTCCGCGAAATCTGCGACCGCAGCGGCGCGCTGCTGGTTTGCGACGAAGTGCAGGCGGGTATGGGGCGGACCGGTAAGCTCTGGTGCTTCGAGCACGAGGACGTCCTGCCCGACATCGTCACGACGGCGAAGGGCATCGCTTCGGGCATGCCGCTCGGCGCCTGCATCGCCCGGCGCAGCGTTATGGACTGGACGCCAGGTTCCCATGCCTCGACCTTTGGCGGTAATCCGGTGGCCTGCTGCGCCGCGCTGGCGACCATGGATTTGCTCGAGGGCGGACTCACCGACAACGCCGCCGAGAATGGCGCGTATATGCGCGAGCTGCTGGACGAGAAGCTGGGGGAGAATCCGCACGTATTGGAGCTGCGCGGACGCGGCTTCATGCTGGCGGTCGAGCTGGACTCGGCCGAGCTGCGCGACCGGGTCGTCAACGAGTGCTTCTACGAGGGGCTGCTCATTCTCGGTTGCGGCGTGCAGGCGGTGCGTTTCTCACCGCCGCTGACTCTGAGCAGGGACGAGGTCGAGACCGGGGTCGAGATCTTCGTCAAGGTGCTGGCGAGGCACTGCTGAGTAGGGTGCTGCGCCCTTCGGCCGCTTGTGGCGAGCGGAGGGCGCAGCAGGCTGCAAGAACGCCGCCTGCTAGATCGACATCGGGGCTAGACCGACATCGGGTCGAGCTTCTCTGGGTCGTAGTCGAGCTCTTCGATGGCCTTTTGCACGTCCTTGGCCTTCCACTTGCCGTCTTGCATCAGTCCGGACAGGGCTGCGATCACGATCGACTCGGCGTCGATCTCGAAGTGCCGGCGCAGCGACTCACGTGTGTCGCTCATCCCATAGCCGTCGGTGCCCAGCGGCACGAAACGGCCGGGGATCCACCGGGCCACTAGCTCGGGCACGGCCTTGATCCAGTCGCCGGCGGCGATGAACGGCCCTTCGGCGCCCTGTAGCTGCTGGGTGATCCAGGGTTGAGGAGCTTCCTGCTCGGGGTGCAGGCGGGCGACGCGTTCGCAACGCAGGGCCTCGTAGCGCAGCTGCTGGTAGCTGGTCGCGCTCCAGACCTTGGCGCTGACACCGAAGCGCTCGGCGAGCAGGTCCCGCGCCCGCAGCACCTCGTTCATGATCGAGCCCGAACCCATGAGTTGGACTTGGGCCTTCAGCGGCTGCTCTGCGTCTTCAAAGAGGTAGAGCCCGCGGAGTATCCCTTCGTCGCAGCCCTCCGGCTTGACCGGCATCGGGTAGTTCTCGTTCTGCAGGGTCAGGTAGTAGAAGCAGTCCTCGTTCTCCCCGACCATGCGCCGCATCCCGTCGCGGATGATGTGGGCGATCTCGTAGGCGAAGGCGGGGTCGTAGGCGCGCAGATTGGGGACGGCCGCAGCCATCAGCTGGCTGTGCCCGTCCTGGTGCTGCAGGCCTTCGCCGCTGAGGGTGGTGCGCCCGGCGGTGGCGCCGAGCAGGAAACCGCGCCCACGCATATCGCCGAAGGCCCAGATCTGATCGCCGGTCCGCTGGAAGCCGAACATCGAGTAGAAGGTGTAGAACGGGATCATCGTCTGGCCGTGGGTCGAGTAGCTGGTGCCCGCCGCGGTGAACGATGCCATGGCTCCGGCTTCGGTAATGCCCTCTTCGAGGACCTGGCCGTCGCTTGCTTCCCGGTAGTAGAGCAGGAGCCCCTTGTCGACCGGCTCGTAGAGCTGGCCCTTCTGAGCGTAGATTCCGACCATGCGGAAGAAGGGGTCCATGCCGAAGGTCCGGGCCTCGTCAGGGATGATCGGCACGATGAACTTGCCGACATCCTTGTCCTTGATCAGTTTGGACAGCAGTCGCACGAAGGCGATGGTCGTCGATACGCCGGCCTTGCCCTTGGCGGTGCCGGCGTCGAACTCGGCGTAGATCTCATCCTTGGGCAGGGGCGGCGAGACCGGGACGGTGCTGCGGCGCTTGGGGAGGGTGCCGCCCAGTTTGGCGCGGTGCTCCTTGAGATACTGCACTTCCTCGCTGTTCTCGCCGGGGTGGTAGAAGGGCGGATCGTGCAGCTCCGAGTCGTCGATGGGCAGCCTGAGCCGGTCGCGGAAGGTGCGCAGCTGCTGCTCATTCATGTGCTTCATTTGGTGGGTGACGTTGGCCGCTTCGAAGCCCTCACCCAGGCCCCAGCCCTTGATCGTGTGCGCGAGGATGGCGGTCGGCCGACCGGCAGTCTTCACCGCGCGCTTGAAGGCGGCGTAGACCTTGCGGTGATCGTGGCCACCGCGGCGCAGCTCCTCGAGCTGAGTGTCGCTGAGGTGTTCGACCATCTGGCGCAGGCGCGGGTCGCTGCCGAAGAATTCTTCTCGGATCTCCGCGCCGTCCATGGTCGAGAACTTCTGCCAGTGTCCGTCGCGCAGCTTGTTCATCTTCTGGCGCAGAACGCAGTCGTGGTCCTCGTCGATGAGCTCGTCCCACTCACTTCCCCAAACGACTTTGAGCACGTTCCAGCCCGAGCCGCGGAATACCGCTTCGAGCTCCTGGATGATTTTGCCGTTACCGCGAACTGGGCCGTCGAGACGCTGCAGGTTGCAGTTCACGACGAAGATCAGGTTGTCGAGGCCTTCACGAGCGGCGACCGAGAGGGCGCCCAAGGATTCTGGCTCATCCGACTCACCATCACCCATAAAGCACCAGACTCGGCTGCTGCTGGTATCAACGATGCCTCGGGCTTTTAGGTATTTATTGAAGCGTGCCTGATAAATCGCGGCGATGGGACCCAGTCCCATGGAGACGGTCGGGAACTCCCAATAATCCGGCATGAGGCGCGGGTGGGGGTAGGAGCTCAGGCCCTTACCGCGTTCGACCTCGCGGCGAAAGCGGTGCAGCTGCTCCTCGCTGATGCTGCCTTCGAGGAAACTACGCGCGTAGATGCCCGGGGAGGCGTGCCCCTGGAAGAAGACCTGATCACCGGAGCCGCCCCGGAAGCCCTTGCCACGGAAGAAGTGGTTGAAGCCGATTTCGAAGAGCGTCGAGACCGAGGCATAGCTGGAGAGGTGGCCACCGAGTCCGGGGAATCGCTCGTTGGTGCGGTGCACCATCACGGCGGCGTTCCAGCGGATCATCAGGCGCAAGCGCTTTTCTAGCTCGGCATCCCCGGGGAAGCTCGGTTCCTCGTGGTGGGGGATGGTGTTGATGTAGTCCGTAACCAGGGGTTTGGTCGGCAGGTAGTTCTTGTGCCGTGCGTGCTCAAGCATGCACTTCATCAAATACTTAGCGCGCGACGTACCTGAGGAGCGCAACACCGAATCCAGAGACTCCATCCACTCACGCGTCTCGATCGGATCGGTGTCGTGCAGGGGCTTTTGGTTGAGGTCGCTCATAGGGGCGAGTGGGGCAGGCGTGTGCAGGGGCGGGCGAAAAAAACAGCGAAGCAGTCTATAGGCCAGGTTCCGGGATTTCCGCATGTCGCTTGCAGCATGCGACGAGTTTCCCGAGGCTTTCCCGGGTCTTGTTGCCGAACGAACTATGTTGTCGCGGATTCGGTGGCGCAGATGGTGCTTTGTTGCCGTGCCCGTATTCCGGCAGCCTGCTAGCTTTTCCTGCCTCGCCATCTCTTGGTTTATGGAGGACCGTATGACCCGGGTCCTGTTGTTCTTCTTCCTCGTGCCTTTTGGCATGCTTTCGACACATGCCCTGAAGGCAGAGAGCGAGCCGTTTTCGCGTGTGGCCCGACCCCTTGACCATCGCCTGGCCGAGGACTGGAAGCGCATCGCTGCTGTTCGGGTTAGCGAAGACGGCGCTTGGATTGCTTGGGTGCAGAGCCCATATGACGGCGATCCCGAGCTCTTCGTCAGCTCTTGGGACGGTACGAAGCTATACCGACGAAACTGTGGGACGAACCCACGCTTTACCAAGGACGGTAAAAGGGTCCTCTTTACCCTTGCCGTGTCGAAACAGGCGCAGCGGGCCAAGAAGCTGGCAGAACTCGAAAAACGCCGCAAGCGGGAGAGCGCGAAGCAAAAGCCCAAGCCGGCACAGAAGACTGGCGGCAAGCCCAAGCCGGTGAAGAAACCACAGCTGAAGAAACAGCCGGCGAAGCAACCCAAGGCGAAGCCGAAGTCCAAGGCGAAGCAGGCCAAGGCGAAGCCCCCTGCCTTGGAGTCGGCACTTGGCATATTGGAGCTGGAATCTGGCAAGATCCGGGTGATCGCCGGAGCGCGCTCCTGGCGTTACTCCGATGCGGTTCCGGAAGTGCTGTTGGTCCAGCGTAAAGACGGCGGCAGCAGCAAGCTGATTCGCTACGACCTGGACTCCAAAAAGGTGACGGGCTCGTGGGCGGATACCAAAGGGCTTGTGCTTCGTGCCGGGGACACGCGCTTCTTCTTCCTGCAGCCGTACCGAGCGGCAAAGGCGGCGAAAAAGGGCTCGAAGGAAAAGCCGGTGACAGAGCGTGCGGGCGGTCTACGTGTCGCGGATCTTCGGGGTGGAGAAGCCCGCCTGCTGCATGGGAGCCGGGGAGAGTTTCGCGGCCCGTACCTTGATAAGAAGCTCCGGCGTGTCGTTTGGATGCACCAAGGGCGGAAGGGCGACGAGTCGGTCAGGGAAAAGCGAGAGCTTCCTCGCCGTAAGACTTGGGAACTCTGGTACTGGGCAGGGACGAAGGAGGATACTCCCCACGAACTACTGAAGGAGACAAGGGCTCTCGCTGCTGGGGGCAAAGCCCTGTTGTTAACTCCGGATCGTCGGCCGAGCTTCTCTAGGGACGGCAGTACCCTTTTTGTTGGGGTCCGTGAGCGTCCGCCTTTGCCGCTTCCGAGCGGCCTGAGCGAGGATGAGGTCAAGCTCGATATCTGGCACTGGAAGGATCGCCGGCTGCAGCCTTGGCAGGCGCGCAGTCGCGCCAGCTATGCACGGCGATCGATCCCGGCGCTGTATCACTTTGGGGATCAAAGCTGGCGTGTCATAGGCACTCGACCCTTGGCGACCGGGGCCTTCCTCACCCCCGATGGTGGGCAGATCTGGTGGATCGATCGGGAGCCCTATGCGGCACTCAAGTCCTGGGATACCAACTACCAAGACGTCTATGTCGCCGATACCGGCAGCGGCCGTATCCGCCGGGTCCTGACCAAGGTGCTTACTAAGGTTCGGCCTTCGCTCGATGGGCGTTATCTCCTTGAGCTGGGACGTGATCATCAATGGTATGCCCACGATATTCTGGAGGATCGCAGCGTTTGCTTGACCGAGGGCTTGGGGCTGTCTTTCGTGGATGAGCGCTGGGATCGTCCCTTATATCCACCGGAATACGGCATTCTTGGGTGGGCGAAGGACGACGCCTATGTCTACCTCTACGACCGTTATGATCTTTGGCGGATGGCGCCCGACGGCAGTGAGCGACTGTGTTTGACCGGTGGTTATGGTCGCGATAAACAGCTCCGCTTCCGGCGTATGCGCCTGGATCCGGAGGAAAAGGCTGTTGACCCAGGTGCAAAGATGCTCTTGTCCGCTTTCGACGAGAGGTCGATGGCGAGTGGCTTCTATCGCTTCGACCCTGGGGCCGAGGGCGATGGCCTGCAGAAGCTCACGCTGAAGCACGCCGCCTTTGGGCGCCAAGTCTACACCGGCAAAGATCAAAAGAAGCTCTACTTTACGGTGTCACGTTTTGACCTGGCTCCGGACCTTTGGTCCTGTGACCCCGAGTTCGAGAATATGCGTCGGCTCTCGGACAGCAATCCGCAGCAAAAGAACTATCGCTGGGGCAAGGCCGAGCTCGTGCACTGGACTGGGCTCAGTGGCCAGAAGCTGAAGGGTATCCTGATCAAGCCGGATGGCTTTGACCCTAAGCGCAAATACCCCCTGATGGTGTATTTCTACGCACGCCGCTCAGAGACCTTGCATCAGTATCGACTGCCTCACCCTGGCACGAACCCTAGCCCCAGTTTCTATGTGAGCCGCGGCTACCTGTGGTTCATTCCAGATGTCCACTACCAGACGGGGCGCCCAGGGCAGAGTGCCCTCGACTGCGTCGTTCCCGGTGTCCTGTCTCTGCTCAAGAAGGGCTATATCGATGCGAAGCGCGTGGGCATGGCCGGGCATTCCTGGGGTGGATACCAGGTCAGTTATCTGGTGACTCGGACCAAGTTGTTCGCGGCTGCGGAAGCGGGCGCGCCGGTTTCTAATATGACCAGCGCCTATGGCGGCATGCGCTGGGGTACTGGTCTGTCGCGCATGTTCCAATATGAAGTCGGCCAGAGCCGCATCGGCGGCAGCTTATGGGAGAAGCCCAGGCACTATCTCGAGAACTCGCCGATCTTCCGAGCCGACGAGATCGAGACACCGCTATTGATCCTGCACAACGACAAAGATGGGGCGGTGCCGTGGTCTCAGGGCCTCGAGTTCTTCATGGCCCTGCGCCGTCTGCAAAAAGAGGCCTACCTGTTCAACTACAACGGTGAGGCACATGGGCTGCGAAAAAAGGCCACGCAGCGTGACTGGGCGCGGCGCATGCAGGAGTTCTTCGATCACCACTTGCTTGGGAAGCGCGCGCCGAAGTGGATGCAAGAAGGGGTGCCCTATCGCCAGCGCATGCAGGAGAAGTACGAACGCCAGCGCTCTGGGGAGGCAGGGCAGAAAGGAGGCCGAGACTGACTCCTCCTACTTGCCCAGTCCTTATTATGGGATTCGCGCGGCCTGAGGGGTGACGGGTTGCTGGGCAAGGCTATGCTCCTCGCTTTTCTTCCCATCTCTCTCTTGGAGTCTCCGGATGAAGAGTCTAGCCACTGCGATTGTCTGCCTGTTCTGCGCCGTTCTCTCGGCGCCTCTCTCCGCGCCTCTCTCCGCACCTCTCTCCGCACAAAGCGCCGTCATTGACGCCAATGCGCGTCCGACCGGGGCGACGAGCCGAAGCACGATCGTTCGTTCCGGAAAGAACCTTTACAACCTGTCGATCAAGATGGATGGGGCTCTGCGCCTGATGCGTTCTGCGGACAACGGCGCAACTTGGACGGACAGCGGCTTCCAGTTGAATGACAAGAGTTCGGGCATCGACGTTTCGCGTCCCAGCAACGCTTGCTGCCTTGCTGTGGATGCTCGCGGTTGGCTGCATGCTTCCTGGCGCCGAGCGTATTATCCGTCGTTCTATACGCAGTATTATCGCAACGTCAATCCGGCCAACTTCAACCAGTCGTCTCAGATTATCGACGTGCAAAAGAACATCGCCAAGATGTCGCTGACCACACGCGGTAATGGCATGGGGCTGGCTATCGACAGCAAAGGCTACGTGTGGATGCTCGCCACGGGGTCCTCGTGGATGGCGCAACTTTTCCGCAGTGACAAACCCTTTGCCCAAGGTGCTTCTCCAAGTTTCACCAGCGTCGGGAATCTGAGTGGACCCGGGTCGGCATCGCAGAATGCCTTCGTCACCGTGGACTCCAATGATGTCGTGCATTGTTTGTTCCACTACGCGAGAGGCGGCCGCTCCATTGGCCACAACGCCTACGACCCCAGCACCAAGAAGTGGAGCGGGGTGAAGATCTTGGCGCCGCTGGCCTACAACAACGGCCTCGGTGCCACCGACCGGCTGGGCAACCTCCATGTCCTGTATGGCGTTGGCAAAGGCCCTTATCGCCTGGAGTACAAGAAATGGGATGCGAAATCTGGTTGGAGTAAGGCGGTCGTTTTGACCACCTATACTGCGGCACAGCGTGGCAGCAGCAATAGTCAGTGGGTCTTTACGATTGCGGCGCATCCGATTACCGGCACGGCGCATGCTTTGTATCGCGACTTTGCGCAGGGTGGCGCGTTCGTGTTGGCCAGTAAGAAGCTGAAGGATGTGGCCTTTCACCAGGTCAGCGAGATCCTGCCGGCGAGTCAGGCCAAGAACTCGTACTTCCTGCCCAATGTGCGGGGCAGCTTGAACCCCTTCCCGATCAACTCCACGCTCTGCGACATCGATCTCGTGTATCAGGACCGTTCTGGCAGCAAGATGCGATTGCTGTTCGAGGGGGTCAATCTCTGCAGCACCTCGCTGTTTGGAACGGCCTGTAAGGGCAGTAGCGCGACGCCGGCGCTTTCCTTCGGCGAGCTGCCGCGTGTTGGCAAGCCCTTCGCTATCAAGCTGAGCCGTGCCCGGGCCAAGACCTCGGCGCTGTGGATCCTGGGCGGCTCCCGGACGAGGCTGGGAGCCTTGCCGCTCCCCCTTGCCCTCCATGCTCTGGGCGCTCCGGGCTGCTGGCTCTACACCTCGCTCGACGTGACCATGGGCTTTGCCACGAGCAGCAGCGGGGCGGTAGATGTGAAGTTCACGATGCCGAGCAACCCAGGGCTGGCGGGAACAACGCTCTACACCCAGTTCTTCATCTTCGATGTCGGTGCCAACAGCGGCAACTTAGTGATGACGGAGGGCGGGCAGTTCAAGGTAGAGTTCTGAGCTGGCGGCCAGCTAGAGCGTCGGTGCTGGGCTGCCACGCTTGCCAGCCCAGCCCGGATAGCTCGCGGCGAACCACTCGCGCAATTCGGCTTCCTTAGCTCCTGAGTGGATCCTCTCGCGGACTTGGGCCAGCAGCTGCTCGAGGAAGTAGATGTTGTGCATGCTCAATAGGATGGCCCCGAGCATTTCGCCGCACTGGGCCAAGTGCCGCAGGTAGGCTTTGGTAAAGCCGCTGCAGCAGGGGCAGCCGCAGTCCTCTTGCAGGGCCGAGAAGTCGTCCTTCCAGCGGGCGTTCTTGATCTTGATCTTGCCGGCCGGGACGTAGACCAGGTTGGTGCGGCCGTGCCGGGTCGGAGAGACGCAGTCGAACATATCGATGCCGCGCAGCACCGACTCGAAGATGTCATCGGGGTGGCCGATGCCCATCAAGTAGCGGATCTCCTGCTCGGGTAGGTAGGGCAGCGAAGCCTCCACCGCCTGGTCCATTTCGGGTTTTGATTCGCCGACCGAGACGCCGCCGACGGCGTACCCATCGAAGCCCAGGCGCACCAGCGTCTCCGCAGACTCCCGGCGCAGGGCGCGGTCCATGCCGCCTTGCACGATACCGAACAAGGCCTGGCCGCAGTCTTTGCCGCCGCGCTCTTGGTGGATCCTCTTCGCCTCGCCGGCCCAGAGCAGGGTGCGCTTGTGCGCGCGTTCGAGCTGGCGGCGGCTGGCGTCATGTGGAGAACACTCGTCGAGCACCATCGCGATATCCGAGCCGAGCTGGCTTTGGATCCGCAGGGCGGTTTCGGGCGAGAGGTAGAGTTCCTGGCCGGTGTTTTCGCCGGCAAAGCGGACACCATCGTCATTGACGCTGCGTTTGCCAGCTAGGGAGAAGACCTGGTAGCCGCCGGAGTCCGTGAGTATCGGCCCCTTCCAACGCATGAACTGGTGCAGTCCACCCGCTTGCGCAATGAGTTCGCTGCCGGGGCGGATGGCGAGGTGGTAGGTGTTGGCAAGGATCAGCTCGGCGCCCAGCTCCGCGACTTGTTCGGGGAACATTCCCTTGACCGTGGCTGCGGTGCCGACGGGGGCGAAGCAGGGGGTCTCGAAGCTGCCGTGGGGCGTGGTGTAGCGTCCTCGCCGCGGCCCGATTGCGCTCCCGCGTAGGAGCTCGAAGTGATGGCTCATAGCGATGATTCTGCCGCGGGGGGGCGTCTTTGCATCTACTTGCGGCCACCTATAGTCTCCTGCTTTTGACAAGCGAAGGGGGACGCATGCCCAACTACGACTACGTCTGTGACAGCTGCGGCCACGAGTTCGAGGAGTTCCAGAAGATCTCGGACGAGCCGCTGAAGACCTGTCCCAAGTGCAAGAAGAAGCAGCTGCGGCGGCTCTTCGGCAGCGGGGCCGGGATCCTGGGCACCAGCAATAGCCCGAAGAGCAGCGACAAGACCCCGCCCTGTGGCTCGGGTGGTGGCTGACCGGTGATGTAGCAGCACCGTGTGTGCTGCCTGTTCGTTTTCGGGGGGAGCGGCGGTAAGCGGCCGCTAGTCCCGCTCGATCTTCGCCCCGGGATACTCGATCTTCGCCCCGGGATAGTAGTGCTGGAGGATGCTCTGCCAGCTCCAGCCCTGGCGGGCGTAGCCTTCGGCGCCCCATTGACAGAGTCCCACGCCGTGGCCGAAGCCTCGCCCGTAGATGACTCGTCCTTCACCGGTCTTTCTCAGGTCCTCGATCCAGTTGCTGCGCAGGCGGAGTTCTCGGCGCAGCTTGTCGCCGCTGACTTCGACCGGCGGGCCGATGGGGGCGGTGAGGCGGAGGCGCTTCCAGTCACCTCGGCCGCTCTGCTCAAGGAGCTGGACCGAAGTCGGTGGGGCGGCCAGGCCGAGCAGACTCCAATCTTCGGCGGCGATCTGCCGCGTCCAGCGGTAGGTCTTTGCGGAGATGATGCAGCCGCGACATTCGACGCTAGGCATCGTGCCTTCGGGTACGTCGCGCATGCACTCGTGGGCATCACGGGTTCGCCCGCCGCAGGTGGAGCTGTAGTAGGCGCGCAGGATGCGGCCGTTTTGCTTCAGGACCAGGCCCTGGGTGGCGGCGACGGCTCGCAGGATGCGTGGGTGCTTGCTGATGCCGCTGAAGACCTGGGAACGCTGATCGCCGAAGACATCGTAGTCGCGCGATTGCGAGCGCCGCATCGACTCCAAGACGTAGCTGCGTGCTGCAACGGCCTGGGCGGCGAGGGCTTCTGGCGAAAAGCTGGCCGACATCTCGCGGGCCAGGACGCCGCTTAGGTAATGCTCCAGTTCGATGTGGGGGATGACCCGCATCCCCTGCCTGCCCTGCTTCAGGACCAGGGCTCCGAACCAATGCTGAGCCGTTTCCGAAGCGTCCAGTCGGGCGAGAGCTTCGCCCTTCCATTCGATGAGCAGTGAGCGGGTACTCAGATCCAGGCTTGCGGGAGCCGGGCTTCGGACCTGGATGCCCTTGGGCCCCGGCGAGATCTGCAGCAGTTTGTACTGGTTCTGGGGAGCATACTCTTTGTCTTCGATGAGGATCCGCAGCCCCTGTTCATTGCGCAGCTCGAGGCTCCTTGCCCGCGAATGCACGAGGACCCGGACGGTCTTGTTGGAGGGACGGAGATGGGGGATGGGCTCGGGACCAAAGCCGGCGAAGACCCAGAGCAGGATGCCCAGGATCGTGGCGCCGGCAACGGCAAGCGCCTTGATTTGAAGGCGGGGGCGGGAGCTGCCGGAGTGCAGGCCCGCCTTGTCTTCTGTTCTGCTCACGATTCGAAATCGAGCTGGGTTTGGATGCTGCCGTCTTCGTTTTCAAGTAGGCATCCCGGAGCAAGGGGCAGGCCGAGGTGGGCGAAGGCGCGTCCGGTGGGCACGCGGCCCCTGGGGGTTCGTGACAGCAGGCCGAGGCGGAGCAGATGCGGCTCGTGCACGGCTTCGATCGTGTCCTCACTTTCTCCAACGCAAGCCGCCAGGGTTTTGAGCCCGACCGCTTGGCCGCCGCGCTGGCAGAGGACGTTGAGGATCTCACGGTCGAGCCCCTCGAGGCCAAGTTCGTCGACACCCAGGGCTGCGAGGCCTTGCCCTGCGGATTCGTAGCTCAGCTGCTCAAGCCCGGCGACTTGGGCGAAGTCACGGAGCCTGCGGAAGAGGCGTAGGGCGACGCGTGGCACGCCTCGCGAGCGGGCGGCGATCAGGGCCGCGGCCTCCGGGCTGGTGCCGTAGCCGTAGAGCCGTGAGGCGCGCTCGACGATGGCGATAAGGTCGTTTTCGGGGTAGGGCTGGAGTCGCTCGGTGATGCCGAAGCGATTGCGGAAGGGGGCGGCGAGCAGGCCCTCTCGAGTGGTTGCGCCGACCAGGGTGAAGGCGGCGAGGGGCAGGCGGATCGAGCGGGCGGCGGGGCCCTGGTCAATGGTGATGTCGATTGCCTGGTCTTCCATCGCCGAGTAGAGGAACTCCTCGACGGTCCGCGGGACCCGGTGGATCTCGTCCAGGAAAAAGACGTCACCCGTGGCCAAGCGGGTCAGCGTGCCCACGAGGTCCTTTGGGCTAGCCAGGGAGGGGCCTGAGCTGACCACGACTTGGGTGCCCATTTCCCGGGCGATCAAGAAGGCCAGGGTGGTCTTGCCGAGGCCCGGGGGGCCGCAGAAAAGGATGTGGTCCAGCGGCTCCTGGCGTTGTTGGGCCGCACGGATGGCGATTTCGAGGTTCTGGCGCAGCTGCTGCTGCCCGACGAAGTCCTCCAGTCGCTTGGGACGAAGCGCCCTGTCAAATTCTGGCTCTTCACCAGGGCCTGCCTCGCTCTTGGTCCAGTCGTCGCCTGATTTCATCGCTCCCCCTTCGAGCGGCGGAGCTTACCAGGCCGTTGAAAGCTGCGCACGGCGACAAAGCACCGACTGCGACGCCCATTCAGCAGCATCAAGCCTCGGCGAATCCGTCGATTCGTCGGCGTTTCCTCGTGGCCATGGGGAGCCGAATCCAGCCCTTCCCTCGCGGGCCTTTCAGGCAGCCTGATAGCAGTCCAGAGCCTATGGCAGAACAGGTGAACTCTGGGGAGGCAGCGGCTAAGATCCCGCCCCTTCGTGGACCCATGCTGTGCCTTGGGCGTCTAGGCCCCTCGAATCGTGCGGAGTCGCACGCTTCGGAGTGCCGACCGCACGGCGCTTTCGGAGCCAGCTCTGGGCCGCGATCGCGCCCCTTGGGGTGATCTTGCTAAGCTGTTGTCCTGTATCCTTTTAAGAGCGACGATTCTGCTGCGTTCTCTGCTCTGAACGCGGCACGTCTCTTGCAAATCCTGTGTCGGTTTCTGTGGCATTCGATTCCTTCCTTGCCACGGATGCTTCGAGTTGGCTCGAAGGCTGACCCAGATCAATCCGACTTGTCGGTCCCACGCCGGCAGGTCGACCGCTGCCCTCAGGTGTGACTATGACCTTAGGTGTGAATTCGACCTCAGGTGTGAACTCGCCGTCCGCACGGACCGAAGTCTCTCCCGAGCCGAAGCGCGGATCGCGCGCTCGCTTCCTGTCTTACCTACAGAGCCAAGCCCTGTGGGCTTGCTGCCTAGCTATTGCGCTGGTCGGGCTGAGTGCCTGCGGTGGCGGCGGGCAGCCTGGGGATTCCCGCAATCGTGGTCCCTTCGAGGTTTTGTTGGCGACTACGGGCTCGGGGCAGATCTATCCCTACCGCATCGCGCAGGCGGATTCCTTGGGGAATCCGACCTCGACCATCCTCGATATCACCAACGCTTCGGTGCTGAAGAAAAACGTCAGCTCGAACAACTCGGTGCTTCCGGTGGGGACCTGGCCGACGACGGCAGAGCTGCCGGATGGTTCTCCTGGCAACCACTTCGTGCGGATCCGCTTCAGCCACGATCTGAAGGCTGCTTCGATTCTGTCCACGAAGATTAGCGACCAGAGCAACTCGGGGCTGACCGGCGCCATCCAGGTGCTCGCCTACAACCCGGCTACCGAGTCCACGAGCTTTGTCTCAGGGCAGGGCTTCGTCGGGGGCTACACCAACTACCTCAATGCGGCGACCGGCAAGGTCGAGCTCGTGCAGGCCGTGACGTGGGACAACGGCCTGCAGGTTCTCGACTCGCGAGCCAGCGGTTTCCCGACGGGCTTTACCGGGTCGGAGTCTCTCGTCGCGCCCAATACTTTTGTCTTCGTTCCGGATGACGATAACGATCTCGACGTTTTCGACACCTTCCCGGCAGGGCAGATCATCAAGATCGTCTGCACTCCTGCGGTTCTCGACTATCGCGATCGCCCGCTGGTGACCGAGGTCAAGACCGCAACGACGGTCGGTGCCGATACGATCGCCCCCGAGGTCGTCGGTTGGAGCCAGGCCAGCACCGGCGGTCTGCAGATTCAGCCGGCGAACGGAGCTGTCGGGGTGAGCCCGCTGGTCACCCTCAAGATCAACTTCAGTAAGCCTGTCCAGCCGCGGGACGTGGGGACCTTCTTTTCGACCACCAATCTCGTGCCCAGTGAGCGCGGACTCAACCTCTCGGCCTCGGTCTCGAACACGGTCTTCTCGATCAACTACTACGCCGATCCGATCTCGCACGGTGACCTGACGACTTACTACGTGCGTCCGGCCTACCCGCTGCCGAGCAACTCGCTCATTACCTTCAAGGTCAACACGACGATCAATTCGATCGCCAACGTGAAGCTGAGTAAGAGCATCAATACGACCTTCGCCACGGGTTCTGGGCCAGGTCTGGTCAACGCGCCCGTCGCCCCGGAGGCCATCTATGTCGGGCGTAGCGGTTCCAACCCGGGTCTTTCCGTGATCGATATGAACGGTTTTGGCCAGGGCACCGGTGACCTCGCGACCTCGAACTTTCCGAACAACCTCAACCTGAAGAACCCTGGTGTTGTTCCGAACATCTCCCCTGGCACATCGAACCTCGATGCTGGTGGTGCTGGCCCCCTGACTCTGGCCGCTGACAGCAATGGCAGCACTCTTCTTGTTGACTCGAGCGTGATCAACCAGATCGAGGACATCCACATCGGTCAGCCCCTCGATAAGATCTTCAACAACACCAATATCAATGCCTTCGCGACCAACGCCAACCAGGTGAACCCCTTCTCTGGTTCGAGTCAGCAGGCTTGGGGTAACTCGATTTCTGTCGCTCCGCACCCGAACCCGCCGAAGTTCGTGTCTCCGCCGCCAAACCCAGGCCGCAACATCATGGCCGAGGAGCCGTCAGTCACCAGCGCGACGGGCACCGGTGGCGTGTTGCAAACTTGCTCGGCTAGCCCGATGAACCGGATGGTGATCGGCAACCCGTTCAAGAAGGATGGCACCCAGGGCATTTTCTATACCCGCTTCCCCGGCCTCTTTAACGGGCCGGTGCCGGCACCTGGGTCGCCGACCCCGGCGGTTCCCTTCTGCCCCTATACGTGTCGACAGCAGATCGGCCACTTCCTCTATGTGCTCGATCGTGGCAAGAAGCAGATCCTGGTGCTGAACAGCAACCGGATGCAGGTGCTCGAGACGATCAAGATGACCGATCCGGTCGCGATGTCGATTTCGCCCAATCTGAAGCGTCTGGCCGTTTCTAACTACTCGTCGAACTCGGTCAGCTTCGTCGATATCGACCCCGCGTCGCCGACCTTCCACCAGATCGTTAAGGTCACCCGCGTCGGCGCTGGGCCCGAAGGGCTCGCCTGGCAGCCCGAAGGCGAGGACCTGCTCGTGGCCTGCCGCATCGACAGCTCGGTCTACATCCTGCGAGGCACCGACCTTGAGGTACGAAAGAACGTCGCCGGTCAGGTCAACAACCCGATCGACGTCGTGGTGACTTGCCGTCAGGTTGGCCAGGGGGTCGGCTTCTCCACCGGTCTCTATTTTGCCTACATTCTGAATGGCGATTCGCGCGGCTCGATCACGGTCTTTGAGTCTGGCCCCGACGGTGTCAACGGCATTGGCTTCGACGATACGGTTGGGGTCCCCGAGGCGGCTGTCTTCCCAGGGGCAACGACCATGCAGGTCGACTACCAATCCTTCCCCTCGGCGATTTGGGTGGCGCATCGCGACAACCGCGGTCGTGGCCAAGTTAGCCACCTAGAGCTGACTTCGAGCCCGAACGGTCCAACGCCGATTACCCAGAACCAGGGCGGGGGGCAGCAGATTCCCCCGACCTTCCGTCAGCGAGTTTGGAGCGTCACCGGTCGTCTCGGCGGCGATGCCGGCAAGGGCCTCTTGTCCGGCGATTCGCCGATCGACATCGCCCTCGATGACCTTAACAACTCCGGCGCTCTTGCCGACTCGCCGAGCTCGCAGGTTTCGAACTTGGTCTATGCCGATCACAGCGGCAAATCGCAGATCAAGAGAACCTCGAACGGCCAGACCGTGCCTTCAACGACTCCGCGTTTCCTTCTGGTCGCACTGAGTGACACCGGCACGGTGGATGTGATCGAGGTCGATAGCGGCAAGATCGTCAAGACGATCAAGGCAACGGGCGTGTCCTGCTTGTCCCACTACTGGCGTCAGTAGTGCATACAGCGATGACTGATGGGGCGAGGCCTCTGGGCTTTGCCCTCTTTCTTTAGAACACCTGTCGGGCACTGGCCCGACGCCCCCTGGTCCGGATGCGTATGCAAGCGCATCGAGATGCCCCGCACTGCAGGGCGCACTAGGAGAAGCAATGCGAAGCACCCACAGGATTTTGAGTTCCTTCGTCGTGGCTGGCAGCCTCGCGCTCGCTGGCTGCAGTGGGGGGGGTGCTCCTGGCGATAGCCGGAACATCGGCCCGTTCAACCTGACCCTGGCCTCGACCGGCCTCGGACAGATCTATCCCTACAGAATCGCCCAGCTCGATGCCTTTGGGCTGCCCTCGACGACCATCCTCAACGTCAGCAGCAAGGCGCAGCTCAACGCCAACATGACCCAGGACAACGGCCTCCTGCCGCCTGCCACCTGGAGCACGACGGCCAAACTGCCGAATGGCAATCCGGGGAATCAGTTCCTTCTGCTGCGCTTCAGCCACGACCTGAAGGCCAGCTCCATCCTCTCTAACTTGGCCAGCAACCAGACCAACTCGGGACTGACCGGTGCGATCCAGCTGTTGATCTACAACCCGGCCACCGAAGTCCAGGCCACCATTCGAGGGCGGGGCTTCGTCGGTGGCTATACCTATTACGACAACCCGTCGACGCCCGAGTTCGACCTGACCTTGACCCAGGCGGTGTCCGTGAACTCCGCCGGCACGGTCACGGTCCTCGACCAACGTGCCGCCGGTTTCCCGCTTGGTTTCGATGGGGACAAGGATCTCGTTTCGCCCAAGAGCTTCGTCTTCGTGCCCGACCTAGACGGCAACCTCTCGACGCAGGAGGCCTTTGCCGACCAGGTTGCTGCCGGTTCCTTGATCCGAATGATCGTGGGCTCTTCGGTCCTCGATTTCCGTGACAAGCCTCTTGCCATGGAGGTCTCCGTCGCCACCACCCCGCGTGCCGATACCGTTGCTCCCGATGTCCTCGGCTATAGCAAGGTGGCGACGAAGAATGTCGGGATCACACCCGGAAATGGCCAGACCGGGGTCAGGCCGACCACCCCGATCCGGGTGAGCTTCACCAAGCCGGTTCAGCCTCGGGACGTAGGGGAATTCTTGTCAAGAGGGCATCTGGTGCCCGCCATCCGCGGCGTCTCCCTGAATGCGAAGATTGCGACCGTCTCGACCCAGGTTCTCTACTACGCCGAACCGGTCTCGATGGGCGACTTCATGAACTACATCGTGACGCCTGCTTCCCAGTTCCCGAGCAAAGTGGAGGTGACTTTGGGCGTCAATGCCACCATCCACGACTTGACCGGCCAGGCCATCGGCCATCCTTTGGCGACGACCTACACGACAGGTGTGGGCCCAGGTATCGTCAATGCGCCAGTCAGCCCCGAGGTGATCTACGTTGGGCGTGCTGGGGCGAATGCTGGCGTTTCGGTGATTGACCTCAATGGCTTCGGCCAAGGCACCGGCAATATCAATGACACCAATTGGCCGAACAACCCCAACATCGGCAAGGCCGGCGTTTCGCCCATTTTGCAGCCGGGGCGCACCAACTTCGATGCTGGCGGCCGCGGTGCTCTGACCCTGACCCAGGACTCCAATCTCAATGACCGTTTGATCGACAGGTCCACGGTGACTCAGGTTGGCGACATCCACATCGGGCAGCCGCTCGACAAGATCTACAACAACAGCAACATCAACGGCTTCGCTTGGGACAACAACCAGGTCAACCCCTTGACCGGTGGCACCGCGAACGCTTGGGGCAACTCGATCTCCATTGCTCCCCATCCCAACCCGCCGCGTTTGGTCTTCCCACCTGCTAACCCGGCTTTTGGTATCTGGGGCGAAGAGCCCAGCGTCAAATCCAGTGGGCCCGCCTTCATTCCCGGCGAGATCATGACCTCCCATCCCCCCGTGGGGCCCTGCCGGCGGACACCGATCAACCTGCTCGTCCGGGGCAACCCCCATGGAAGTGCAACGGTTGGTGATCTGGGGATCTACGGTGGCGTCTCGAATGGTGTCTTCCACGGGCCGCAGCCGGCGCCGGGAACGCCCACACCCTCCATTCCCTTCTGCCAATACACCTCGCGCCAACAGGTCGGTCATTTCCTGTATGTGCTCGATCGTGGCAAGAAGCAGATCATCGTCCTGAACAGCAACCGTTTCACGGTGCTTGAGACCATTCGGATGGCGGATCCCTATTCGATGGCGATCTCGCCGAACTTGAAGCGTCTGACCGTGACGAACTTCTCGAGCAATCGGGTTTCGGTGGTCGACATTGATCCCGTCTCGACGACCTTCCACCAGGTTGTGCAGGAAGTCAGAGTCGGCAAGGGGCCGACCGGCATCGCCTGGCAGCCTGAGGGAGAAGACTGCCTCGTCGTCAACCAACTCGACAACTCGATCTCGATCCTTCGCGGCACGGACATGGAAGTGCGCAAGACGGTTTCGGGCTTCATCAATGAGCCGATCGAGCTGGCTATCACTCCGCGCCAGGGCAATATCGGATTTAGTACAGGGATCTACTTCGCCTACGTTCTCAACCGTAACGGGTCGATCGCCGTCTTCGAATCTGGGCCTGATGGCGTGAACGGTATTGGCTTCGATGATCTCGTCGGTATCCCACGCAACGCACGATTCTCGAACGCAACGACCCTGCAGGTCGATATCCAAGCGCTGTCCAGTGGTTCGGCGATCTGGGTGTGCCACACCAGTCCCGAAGGCGATGGCCAGGTCTCGCACTTCGAGCTGACTTCCAGCCCGACGGGCCCCAAGCCCATTAACTCGACGAGTGGTGGTGGCCTTCTGCCTCCTACCTTCCGTGAGCGTGAGTGGAGCGTCACCGGCAAGATTGGTGGGCGTAGCGCAACGACTCCGGTCCGAGATCTACTCTCGGGCAAGTCGCCCATCGATATTGCTAGCGACAACCTCCTGAACTACGGCGCCAATGCCGACGCTCGCAGCACCATCGTCTCCAACCTGACCTACGCTGACCACAGTGGTAAGAGTATGGTCAAGGCCGGCAACATCGCTTCGCGGCCACGCATGCTCTTCATTGCTCTGGGTGACACGGGCAAGGTCGACGTCGTTGAACTCGATACGGGCAAGGTCATTCGGCGCATCTCCGTTCCTGGTGTGACTTCGGTCACCGACTACTGGCGTCAGTAATCCAGCCCGTCTTCCCGTCAGTCCTCCCCTCAACCTTCCAGTATTGGGGGCATCCCTTGATGGGGGCGGCTGGCTGAGGCCTTTCGCTCGCGGCGAACGCGAGCTAAGGGTTCGCGAGAGAAAAACGGTCGGCCAGAAGCGATGAGCTTTGGTCGGCCGTGTTCCTTTTGCCACAGCGTGGCTGCAGGGGGGAAGCTGTCTTTGACCCAGAAATACGGCTAGATCAGTGGGAGACGCTTTGAACTTTCACCCGACCCAAGGTGCTTCCGCTTCCAATAAGCATCCCAGGGCCAAGGATTCTGCTGAGGAACTCTACCTCGGGCACGAGCCGGATTCTCGCCAGGTGCGGGCCATGTTTGCCGGCGTAGCTCGCCGTTATGACTTCCTCAATCGCAGCCTTTCGGTGGGCGTCGACACGATTTGGCGGCGGCGGACGGTGAAGCGGGCCTTGCGGGGACGGCGCGCCGAAGATACCGAGGTCTTGGACCTCTGTACCGGCACGGGGGATTTGGCTCTCGCCTTTGCCCAGCAGGGCTGCGCGGTGCTGGGCTTGGACTTCTGTCCTGAGATGGTCGTGCTCGGCGAGGAGAAGCGGCAGAAGCGCTTGCCGAAGCAGGCGAAGCTGCAGCGGCTGCGTTTTGGCGTCGCAGATGCCCAGGCGCTTCCACTGCCAAACGATGCCTACGATGTCGCGACCGTGGCTTTCGGCATCCGCAATGTCCAAAACCCCCTGCGGGGGCTGCGAGAGCTGGCGCGGGTGCTACGGCCTGGCGGCCTGCTCTTGGTTCTGGAGTTTGCTCGCCCGCGGACGCCGGTGCTCGGCCCGCTCTATCTCTGGTACTTTCGCCACATCCTTCCCAAGCTCGGCAAGCTGCTTTCGCCTGGCTCTCGTGATCACGATGCCTATGGCTATCTGCCCGAGTCGGTGATGAGCTTCCCAGAGCGGGAGGGTTTTACCCGGCTGATGCAGGAGGCCGGTCTCGAAGACTGCCGCTACACAGCCTTCCATATGGGGATTGCGGCGCTCTACCAAGGGCGGGTGCCTGGGGAGGGCAGGTGAGACGCTTCGCCGTCGGGATGAGCGGAAGCAGCGGTGCCATCTATGGACTGCGGCTTGTGGAGGCTTTGACGGCAGCGGGGCATGAGGTGGAGCTCATCGTCTCGGAGCCGGCTCGCCGAGTACTGAAGTACGAGGAGGGCCTGGATCTGCTGGCGAAACCTCTTCCCGTGGAGGAACTCTTTGCGCATCCAGAGAGGATCCACCTGCATGACAACAAGGCGGTGGAAGCAGCGCCGGCCAGCGGTTCTGCCGGGATCGAAGCTGTTGTGATCTGCCCCTGCTCGATGGGGACGCTGGCGCGCGTAGCGCATGGCTACTCCATTGGTCTCATCGAGCGCGCTGCCGATGTTGCGATGAAGGAGGGGAGGAAACTCCTCATGGTGCCGCGAGAGACTCCTCTCTCGGTGATCCACCTCGAAAACATGCTCAAGCTGGCGCGACTGGGGGTGGTGGTGATGCCCGCCAGTCCGGGCTTCTATCACCGGCCGAAGAGCTTTGAGGATCTAGTCGACTTTGTGATCGGGAAGATCCTGCATCGGCTCGATGTCGATAACCCCGTGCACAAGCGATGGGAGACCCCGGTGAATCCTCCTGCTGGCGACGCCACGCTGGGCGAGATCTACGAGGATGGGCAGTCGTGAGTGCTATCGAAGCTGTTGGGCGTTGGCTGTCGCTGGTCAAGTTCTCGCATTCGATCTTCGCCCTGCCTTTCGCGTTGATGGCGCTCTTGATCGCAAGCGGCGGCGCCCCCAGTCTTCGGCTGCTGCTGCTGGTTATCCTCGCATCGGTCTTTGCGCGGACGGCGGCGATGGCCTTCAACCGCTGGGCCGATCGCGATATCGACGCGCAGAACCCGCGCACCCAGGGGCGTGAGATCCCCTCGGGGCAGCTCTCGGCTAGGGCGGTGCTGGCGATGACGGTGCTGGCGAGCGGTGGCTTCGTCCTCTGCGCCTGGGCTTTGGCGCCGATTTGCCTCTACTTGAGTCCGATCGTCTTGATCGTTCTCCTTGGCTACAGCTACACCAAGCGCTTCACCTGGGCCTGCCACCTCGTGCTGGGGCTGGCTCTTGGCCTGGCGCCGATGGGGGCCTGGATCGCCGCCAAGGCGAGCCTTGAGGGGTCCTTGGCGGTGCCGTTCTACCTGGCGCTTGCGGTGTTGAGCTGGGTTGCCGGCTTCGATGTGATCTATTCGCTGCAAGACGACGACTTTGACCGCGGGCTCGGTCTGCACAGCATCCCCGAGCGCTTTGGGCGCTGGGGGGCTCTGATTCTCTCAGCGCTCCTGCACCTGGTGACCCTGCTGTTCTTCGTTCTTACCGGGCTCGCCGCTGGTCTTGGCGTTTTCTACTGGGTTGGCGTTGGGCTGAGCGGCGCCTTGCTTGTATGGCAGCACACGTTGATTCGCCCGAGCGATCTGTCACGGGTGGGCGCGGCTTTCTTCACCGCCAATGGCCTCTTGAGCTTGGTTCTGGCCTTGTTGACCGGACTCGATCTCTGCTTGCGCTAGGGGGGAAGGCCCAAAGGGCTCGCCATTGCTGCTGGCTGGCCCCCTGGCCCAGCTCCGCCTTCTCAGAGCCGTCCGGTCAGCCGCTGCCACTCGCGGATGTGCCTACGGCACATTTCCTCTTCTCTGTACCGGTCGATTACGTGGGCGCGAAGCACTTGGCTCAGCGAGCTTCGGGCTTCGGCATTGCTGAGCAGGCTCTGCATCGCTGCCGCCAGGGCCTCTGGATTCTGGGAAGGCACGACGAGCTGCTCTAGGGAGTCTGGGAGCATCATGCGGACGTCGCCGACATCACAGGCGACGACCGGGCAGCCACAGGCCATGGCTTCCAGCAGGCCGACGGGCATCTGCTCGCTCTTTGAAGGTAGGACGTAGAGGTCGAAGCTCTGATAGGCCCGTCGCGGGTCGGCCATGAAACCCGGCAAGTGCAGGCGCTGGGCAATGCCGAGTTCGCCGGCCAGGGAGAGGATGCGCTCTTTCTCGCTGCCTTCGCCGACCAGGACCAGCTGCGGCTCGCCTTCGAGCTTGGCAAAGGCCCTGACCAGGTTCGCGTGGTCCTTCTCGCCGCGCAGGTGGCCGACGGCGCCGATGATGAAGGCGTCCTTGTCTAGCCCGAGACTCTTGCGAGCATCCTCTCTCGATCCGGGAGCGAAGCGTTCGGTATCGATGCCGTTGGGGATGCAGAGCAGCCGCGCCGGCTGCACGGACCACTCCTGGGTGGCGATCTTGCGCAGCAACTGCGAGGGCACGATCACGCGATCGGCTCGGTCGAGGAGGGCGATGCGGGCCAGGGAGCGGCGTCGCTTACGCACCTGAACTTCGTCGGGGCCGAAGCCGTCCTCGTGGTGGAGCAGTGGCACCGAACCCTCGAGCTGGCAGGCGAGGACGCTGTCGATGGCGCCCCAGTTGTAGGTGAGCACCAGCTGCGCTTGCTGCTTGAGGAGAAGGCCGAACATGGCGAAGGCTTGCAGAGGGCCGCGCCCGCGGGGAGCCGAGAGGTAGCGAACCCCTAGATCCTCGGGAATGCGTTCCCGGCAGCCGTAGCGCCCATCCATGGCGACGACCACATGCTCGAACTCGTCCTTCGCTGCAGCGAAGAGCTGGGCCGTGCGCACCTGCGGCCCGCCAGCGTCGAAGGTCGAGAAAACGTGGAGGAGCTTGGGGCGGCTCATGGCTCGCGCGAGAGGGTCTCGTCCAATACCTCACGCCAGAACTCGCCTTCGTCGCTGCAGGGCTGCCAGCCAAGCAGCTCCTTGGCCTTGCTGCAGTCGAGCCAAGGGCGCAGGGCTCGCGATTTGAGGTCGCGATAGCTTGGCCATTCGTTGCCGGGCTTGCGGCAGACGAACTTGATACCCCACTTGCAGATCTCGCCGATTTGCATGCGCCAGAGCGGCTGGGCGTGGAAGACCAGCTTGCGTCCACTCGCCTCTCCCAGACGACGAACGTATTCCTGGGCGTTTGGTCGCACGTCGCCGGCGAGGTTGAAGGTCTCGCCGATAGCGGCCTCCTTCTCCATCGAAAGCACCAGGGCCTTGGCGACATCTTGGGCGAGGACGAAGGGCAGTGGCGTGGTGCCGGGGCCCCAGCCCACACAGTGCCGATCGTTGGGCCAGAAGCCGGCGCCGGAGTGGTAGGGTCGACCGCGCCGCCCCAGCACCACGGCGGGGCGATGGATGACCAGCTTTAGGCCGCTTTCCTTGGCCACGTCCTGGAGGATCCGCTCGCTTTCGATTTTGGCCCGGGCATAGAGGCTGCGGCCGCGCGGCTGCGGGTCGCAGCCGTCGCTCTCGGTGACCCGACCCTCCTTGTCGCCGAGATAGACTCCGGCGATGGTGCTGGTGAAGACGAAGCGATCCACGCCCTCGTCGGCGGCAATGCGGGCCAGGCTTCGCGTGGCTTCGAGCCCGTGCTTCCGGGTCTCGTCCCAGGTATTGCCCATGGCGGTTGCGAGGTGGAAGACAGCCCGGCATCCACGGATTTGTTCGCGCAACTGGTCTTCGTCGTACAGGGTGCCATAGACGGGCAAAACGCCGTCGTCTCGCAGCCAGGGCGGCAGGAGCCCAGAGCGGCGCAGAAAGGCGCGCACCCGGTAGCCCGACCGTCGTAGCTCCTCGACAAGGTGCCCACCGATGAAGCCGTTCGAGCCAATGACCAGGACTTCGTCTCCCGGGGTCTGGGCGTAGGCGGCGCTTCGTTGCTCGAGGTCGAAGTGAGCATCCTCTTCGGGCTCAGGTAAGCCGCTGCTCTTCCAGATACTCTCGACCATTGCGACGACGTTGCGGCCGGCCTTAGCGTCTTCGCTGGGCTGGCGGCCTTCGGCCAGAGCGTCATGGAAGGAGAATACTCCCCCACGCATCGAAGCGTAGAAGGGGTCATTGCGCTTGCGCAGCTTGGCGAGCCCGAGCACGTAGTCCCAGAAGGCTTTCTTGCCGGCACGCCTGTGCGCCTTCGCCATACGCTTGTGGTTGCGCAGGCTGTCGAGGAAGTCCGGGCCCGGGGTCTTTTCGATGGCGGTGACGCCGCCGTGGACCAGGTCGCATTCTAGGGCGCCATCGGGTCCGAGGACGCGCAGCCGCGCTTCGAGATACTGCCGCCCAAAGCCCATGGCGACACTGGCGCTCCCGCGCTCGCAGCGGAGGTTCGCGTGCCAGCTCTTGTAGAAGCGGCGGCTATCCCAGAGCAGGACACCATCACCGCCACTTGCCCGAATCTCTTGCGCTGGGCCGAGCAGGGCGTGGACCAGGCTGAGAGGATGCACCGCGGCTTCGAAGAGCACGTGAGAGGGGTGGGCAAAGAGCCAGCCTTCAAACTGCTTTAATGCCAGCTGCCGCATCGGAACGTTGCTGATCGCGAGCACGTGTTCGGCCGGGCCGATTTCACCGGCCGCAAGCCGCTGTCGTAGCTCGAGGAAGGCGGGGTGCCCACACTGGCTGTGGTTGACTCCCAGTGGAACCTGGTGCTGCTCTGCCAGAGCGATGAGTTCGTCGGCTTCGCTGAGGCTGGTGGTGAAGGGCTTCTCGACGAGGGTGGCAATGCCGGCTTCGAGCAGCTCGCGGGTCACCTGGAGGTGCAGCTGCGGCGGCACAATGACGTGGGCAGCGTCGGGCTTGGCCTCGGCCAGCATCTCGGCGACGCTTGCGTAGCTATGGGGAATGCTGAAACGACGGGCCAGGGACTCGGCGTTTTGCTGATTCGGGTCGACGACAGCGGAGATCTCGACGTCACGGCGCTCGCGGAGAGGCAGGACGTGGTACTCGGAGATGTAACCTGCGCCGACGATCGCGACGCTGCGTTTGCGCTCGGTGTTCTTCATGCCGGGGTTCTCATCGACCGATGTGGAGCGGATCCGAACGTGACTTGGGGTCCGTGCGAGAAACACACTATGGGAAGGATAGTTCGGAGCCATGCGCAGGGCTCCATGCAAGTTGCCTGGGAATATTCGGCGCTCGCGCAGGGGGGCTGCTTGGCTGGGATGCCCTGAAACCCCAGCCATCCGCTGCGGGCAGTGCTTGCGCTGTGTGACGCGGGATGTCTTTTGTGCTATTTCCCGGAACTGGAAAGCCTAGGGGGTCGGCGAATTCACCTGAGTTTTCGCTGCTAATGGATCGATGGATGGAAGGATGGAAGCCCCCTACATCTGCCTCTTGCGAGACTTCTTCCATGGCTTGCTAGCTATGAGGAACAAGCAAGTGTAAGCCTGGCGAATCCGGCTGTGACCTCTGAGCAAGTGAGCGCACCATGTCCGAAAAATACGTTCCCACTGAGCGTGAGCTGGCCTTTCTCGCCACGATCGAAAATCCTAAGTATGACCGTCAACGGATTAATGGTCTGGCGCCTTTCCTGAAGGAGCGCGCCCCCGAGGACATGCGCCACTTCTACTCGAAGCAGGAGCTGGATGCCTTGCGGGCATTGAAGGGCACCGACCGTGATGTCGAGGCGCGCATGCCGGTGAAGATCACTCGGCATTACTTCGATCTAGCGCTGCGCAGCAAGCCCATCCAAGCGATCGTTAAGGCCACACCCGCCGAGACCCAGAGTCTCGAAGGGGCCGAGGATCCCGGCCACCAGATGGACTTCAGCCCGGTCGAGGGGCTGCTGCACAAGTACGAGATGGGCCTTATGTATGTGGTGTCGACCTGTTCGGCCCACTGCCGCTTCTGCTACCGCGAAGAGCTGATCAGCCAGAAGGAAGTCGAGCGCCACGATGGCACCGTGGCCAAGAAGGGCTTGGCGCGGATTCCTGATGTCGTGAGCTACATCAAGCGCTTCAACGCCGAGGTCGAGGCGAACGGCGGCCGGCACCCCGAATCGGGACGCGAGAAGCTGCGGGAGATTCTGCTCTCGGGCGGCGACGCGATGGTGCTGTCGAACTCGAAGATCGGTGGCTGGTTGGCGGCCCTCGCCGAAACCGGCATCGAGGCGATCCGCATCGGCACCAAGGAGATGGCCTTCTATCCGAAGCGCTTCGATGACGCGTTCTTGAGCATGCTGGATCGCTGGCACGAGATCTATCCCGATGTCGGGCTGCGCTTGATGGTGCACTTCAACCACCCCGACGAGTTCCTGCTCAAGGACGAGAACTGGAACTACGTCCCGGACGAGCAGGGCATCCTCAAGTGGCATCCGGACACCAAGCGGGCGATGACTGGTTTGGTCAAGCGCGGGTGGATTTCGATCGAGAACCAGGCACCGATCATCAAGGACGTCAACGACGATGCGGACGCCCTGCGCATCCAGCAGCGGGCGCTCAAGCGCGTCGGCGTCAACAACCACTACTTCTTCTGTGGTCGTGACATCGTCGCCTACCGGGCCTTCAACGTGCCGATTGAGACGGCCTGGCAGACGCTCAATGAGTCGCAGAAGGGACTCTCCGGCGTCGAGACCCACGCCCGGCTTTCCATCACCCACTACAAGGGCAAGACCGAGGTCGCGGCGGTGACCAACGAGCCGTTGGCTGGGATCCCCGGCACCGAGAATGGCGTTGTGATCTTCAAGATCCTGCGCAATGCCCATTCGGCTCCCGACCGCGGCAAGGTCTGCATCGTGGGCCGTAATCCCGAGGCCATTTGGTTCGACGACTACGCCGACCGGGTGATCTACGACGAAGCGGGCTTGTTCGATTTTATGCGCTTCGTGGAGAAGGCCGGCGATGGGCTGGTCATCGACGAGAAGGCCGCCGAGGCACAGGGGGCCGAGGCGCATCCGAAGACTGATGAGGAGGCGGCCAAAACCGTCTGAGAACGATGATCGACAAGCAGGTCGCCAGCGTGTCGGAGGCGTTGGCCGATGTCTTCGATGGAGCCACTGTGATGATTGGTGGCTTCGGCGAGGTGGGGAGTCCGATCGAACTCATCCACGCCCTGGTCGAGCGTGGGACCAAGGACCTAGTCGCGGTCAACAACAACACCGGCAACGGCGAAGTTGGACTCGCGGCTCTGATCCGGAACCGGCAGGTCCGGAAGATGATCTGCTCGTATCCCCGCTCCTCGCACTCCAAGGTCTTCCCCGAGCTGTATCGCGCCGGCGAGATCGAACTGGAGCTGGTGCCGCAGGGCACCCTGGCCGAGCGCATCCGCGCCGGCGGCGCGGGCATTCCTGCCTTCTACACCCCGACCAGTGTTGGGACTCCGCTCGCCGAAGGTAAGGAGGCCCGCGACTTCGATGGCCGCAGCTATGTGCTTGAGTATGGGCTGCGCGCCGACTTCGCTCTGATCAAGGCGGAGATCGCCGATCGCCACGGCAATCTCCTCTACAAGAAGACCGCCCGCAACTTCAGTCCGGTCATGTGCATGGCGGCGAAGACCACGATCGTTCAGGCGCGCCGGGTGGTGGAGCCGGGTGAGATCGATCCCGAGGCGGTGATTACTCCCGGGATCTTCGTCCATCGTGTGGTCGAGGTTCCCGATCCGGTGCTCGAGTCGGACCTCATAGCAGCAGGGAAGGTGTTCCCGTGAGCGACAAGCCCAAGGCGAGCGTTGGCTGGACTCGGGAGCAGATGGCCGCACGTGCCGCCCAGGACATCCCCGACCACTCCTATGTCAATCTGGGGATCGGCATCCCCGAGCTGGTCGCGCGCTACGTTCCCGAGGGGCGCGAGTTCATCTATCACACCGAGAATGGTCTGCTCGGTATGGGGCCGCCGCCGGCGCCAGGCGAAGAGGATCCTGAACTCATCAACGCGGGCAAGAAGCACGTGACGATGCAGCCGGGTGCGGCCTTCTTCCACCACGCCGACAGCTTCGCGATGATCCGCGGCGGCCACCTCGATGTCTGCGTGCTCGGTGCGCTGCAGGTCGCAGAGAACGGCGACCTCGCCAACTGGTCTACCGGCGAGCCGGGGGCGATCCCTGCCGTGGGGGGCGCTATGGACTTGGTCGCCGGCGTCAAGACCATCTTCGTGATCACGAGCCACGTGACCAAGCATGGCAAGCCCAAGCTGGTCGAGCGTTGCAGCTATCCGCTGACGGCGCTTGGGGTCGTGTCGCGCATTTACACGGACTTGGCGGTGATTGAGGTGAGCCCGCAGGGCTTCCGTCTCGTCGAGTCGGCACCTGGTATTCGTTTCGAGGAGATCAGCGCCAAGACAGGCGCGCAGCTCCACACTTAGCTCTGAGGGAGCAAAATCAGATGAGTCGCAGCTCTGAGCTGTTCGAGCGGGCGAAGCGTGTTTTGGCCGGTGGCGTCAGCCGCAACACGCTCCTGCGCGAGCCCCATCCGCTCTACGCCAAGTCGGTGAACGGCTGTCGTGTCACCGACCTTGATGGCGTCGAACGGGTAGATTTCGCCAACAACATGGCGGCGCTGATCCACGGTCACGCCCACCCTGCCATCGTCGAGGCGGTGGCCGCTCAGCTCTCTCGCGGCAGCGCCTACACCATGGCGAGTGAGGTGGAGGTGGAGTTCGCCGAGCACATGGTCTCGCGTTTCCCGTGGCACGCGCGCATGCGCTTCGTCAACTCGGGAACCGAGGCGGTGATGACCGGGGTCAAGGCGGCGCGGGCCTTTACCGGGCGCCCACGCTTGGCGAAGGTCGAGGGCACCTACCACGGTTCCTACGACTACGCCGAGGTCAGTCAGGCTCCCGGCCCCGATCGCTGGGGTGAATACAACTTCCCCAACTCGGTGCCACTGGCGGCTGGCACGCCGCATGGGGTGCTTCGCGATACCATCATCCTGCCCTTCAACCACCCGCGATGGGCGCGCGAGGTCTTGGATCAGCATCGCGAGGAGATCGCCTGTGTGCTGGTCGACCCGATGCCGCACCGCACCGGGCTGGTTCCCGCCTCACAGGCCTTTTTGCAGGCACTGCGTGACTGGACCCGCGAGGACGGTGCTTTGCTGCTCTTCGACGAGGTGATCACCTTCCGCACCGAAGTCGGCGGCATGCAAGAGCGGCACCTGGTCAAGCCCGACCTGACGGCGATGGGCAAGATGATCGGTGGCGGCTTCCCTGTCGGTGCCGTGGCGGGCAGCGACAAGGTCATGCAGGTCTTCGCCCGCGAGGGGCAGAGTCCGCAGCTGCCGCACTCGGGGACCTTCTCCGGCAATCCGATCACGATGACTGCAGGTCTGACGGCGATGCGCATGTTCGACCGGGCAGCGGTCGAAAAGCTGAACAAGCTCGGCGACTACACCCGCATGCGCCTGAAGGAAGTCATTGCTGAGACCGGTCTCCCGGCCAGTGTCACCGGGGCGGGTTCTGCCTTCCGCATCCATATGAAGGCCGAGCCGCCGAAGGACTATCGGCATGCCTGGCCGACGGAGCAGGAGAAGCAGGCGGAGCGCTTGTTCATCCGCAAGCTCTACGACAACGGCATCCTGATTGTAGGCACCGGTGCCGGCTTCCTCTCGACGCCGATGGGTGAGGAGGAAGTCGAGATCCTGGCCAGGGCCGTGGACGTGAGCCTGCGCGAGAGCTGGGCCGAAGTGCTTGCGGACTGAGCGGAGCCGTCCTGGCCAGCGGGGCGGCTCTTCGCCAGACTAGCGGCGTGCATCTCGACGGAGAGAAACTGCCGCCCCGGCTCACCAAGGTCGCTCGCCAGGAACTCGGGCTCTTGCGTGCCGAGTTCGCTCTGTACCTCGGCTATCTGCTGCTGCCGCTGACCTTTGCCCTCACCTGGGTTCTGGCCCAGGAATACGGCCTGATCAGCAGCTTCCGGGAGATTGCCCTGCTTGTCTTCGGCAGCTTCGTGGCGCCGCCGCTGCTCGCCCGGCTCTTGGTGCGACTCGATGCAGCGGACTTCGATGAGCGGATCGGGGCCCGCGGCGCCCTCTTGGCCTGGCTTACTCGGCCAGGGTGCTTAGCGGGCGAGTTCTTGCGCCGCGACCTTGAGCTATTGGCGCGGGGGACGAGTATTCCGGCAAGACAGGGCAAGCGCCTGCACAAGCTGTTGACCCGCCTCCTGCTCTTCCTTCTGCTTTTCTTGCTCTTTTCACTCTTCCTGCCTGGGCATGCGCCCGGGGCCGGGCTGCTGCCTGGCGCTTCGCAGGGGAGGGAGAGTTCGGCCGGGGGCAGTGGTCGCAAAGGCGAGGGGGAGGCCCAGCGAGAGCAGGAGTCCGGGGGGGCGCCCGAGCAGGCCGCGGCGCAAAAGGAGAATCCTCTTGTAGAGCAGGTGCAGGGCAAGCCCGCGGCTACGCCTGGCGAGCACCAGCCGGAGCCGGCGATGCCGGAGCTGAGCTTCCGCGACCTCGTGGTCTTTCCCGACTTTCGCGAAGGAGATCGAAAGGCCCGTCGCGACACCGGTGAGATCCAGCGCTCGCCTCTGGCCCAGAGTGGCTCTCGGCAGCAGCAGAGCCGGAAGCGTTCTTTCCAGCAGCCCTCGGAGGCGCGGCAGCTTGCCCTGGAGTGGCAGCGACAGCGGGAGCGGGCGCTTCGCCGCGGCCAGCTCAAGAGCTGGGAGGGGCTTTGGCTGCGTCGCTATGGCGAGCTGCTGGAGGCGGGCAAGTGAGTCCCTCGCAGCCGCGGCAAGGCCAGGACTTGGAGGCCGCTGCCACCGGGCGCGAACGCATGGCCGAGATCCTGCCAACCCTCCTGGAGCTTGGCTGCCAGCCGCCCTTCCTGAGCCTGGATGAGCTGGGGCGCTGGCGGGTGCCGAGTGAGTTCGGGGACTTCCGTGGGCACCAGGTCTATACGCCGGGCGACGACCTGCGCTTTCTTGACTGGCGGGTGTTGGCGCGGACCGGCGATCGCATGCTCAAGCGCTTCGATGGCGTCGAGCATCGCCGCCTCTTGCTCCACCTCGACTGTAGTGCCTCCTGTGGCACCCGTGCCGAAGGGCTCCGCGACCTGGTCTCGATCTGGCTGCTGCTTGCTTTGCAGGCCCTCGATTCGGCCGAGCTGGTTCTGCATGGCCCCGGAGAGCGGCTGCAGCGCTTTCGCTTCGAAGGGCCGGCCGACGCGGCGGCGGTGCGCAGCCTGGTGCAGTCGCTGCGTTTCGATGGGCAGCTCGACGCCGGCCGCGTGGCGGATGCTCTCGCGCAGAGCAGTGGGGCGGTGCTGGTCTCGGACTTCATGCCGACCGAGTTTTGGCGCGAAGTCCTGACCCGTGCCGCAGGGCCGGGGAGGAGCATCCTCTGCGCCTTTCCTCGCGCCGGCATCGAGTGCACAGCCGGCGAAGAGCATGCTCTTCGCGGCTCTCTGCGCCTGGAGGATCCTGAAACGGGTCGCCGCTTGCGCGTCGACGCCAGCAAGCGCTTGCTGCAGGCCTTCGCCGCAGAGCAGCGGGCCTGGGAGCGGGAGATGGCCGCGCTCTGTCGCGAGTCGCGGCACCTGTTCTGGGCGGCCGACCTGCCGCGGGCGGAGGCGCGTTTCCAGGTCGAGTCCTGGCTGCCCTTCTTGCTGCATCCGCAGCGGCAGAGGAGGGACGGGTGATCGAGTTCCTGCAGCCCGACCGGCTCTGGTTCTTGCTGGGGCTGCCGTTGCTCTGGCTCTTACATTGGCGTCGCGGCAAGAGAATCCTCTCCGGGCGTCTGGAGATCTGGGAGCGAGCTCTGGCGCGGGTGCCGCGTCAGCGCCGGAGCTGGATGGATCTGCGCTTGTTCGTCTCGCTCTTGATCGCCACGGCTCTGCTCCTCGCTGCTGCCGAGCCGCAGGCTCGCGAGCGGCCGGGCGTGCGCGTGCAGCATGTCGTCGTGGATCTCTCCCCCTCGATGCAGACCCGGGATGTGGCCGGCGGCACTCGGCTGCAGGCGGCGCTTGCCGCTCTTGCTGAGCTGCAGGCGTCCTTGCCCGAGCACGTTCCTCTGCGGATCTGGGGGCTGCGTGCCCAGGGGCTCTTTGCCGGTGCTTTGCAGCCCGATCGCGAGGTCGCTCGCTACGAGCTGGTCGAGCGCTTCGCGGAGTTCGCTGGCGAGGAAGAGGCGCTATGGTTCTTCGGCGATGGTGCCGGGCCCAGCCCTTGGCCGGAGCATGGACCCAAGTGGCTCGCGATGCGCAGCTTTGGCCAGGCCTCGCCCAACAACTCGATACTCTCGGTGCAGGTCGAGGATCCCTGGCCGGGCCCGAGCTTGTCGCTGCGGATCAAGCTTGAGGTCGAAGGCGAGGGCTGTCGTCTGCTCTGCCGCGGGCCGGAGCAGCGCCTGCTGGCGAGCAGCGAGCTGGCGCCCGGCTCCTACGAGCGCAGCCTGGTGCTGCCCCGGCTCTCCGAGCTTGAACTGGCGCTCGAACCTGGCGACGCCTACTCCCTTGATGATCGCTATCTCCTGAAGCCCAAGCCGGCGCTGGCGCCGCTGGTCCTACAGCGGTTGCGAGAGGATGCTCGCAGCAAGGCGTTGGGGCGCTTTTTGCTCGATGCCTTGCAGGGGCGCAGGGCCGAGAGCCACTCGGTTTACCTGTCAGCGACGGGGCCCAGGCTCCTCGTGCAAAGCGGCGGCACCGCTGTCGGCCGGGCCGCGGACCATGAGCGGCGCTTGCTCTTTGGGGTCCAGCTCCCCGGCATGGGGCCTTTGCGCAAGATCGAGGGGCCCTGCGAATGGCGGCGCAGCGACCCGTTGCTCGAAGGGCTGGAGCTCACGACCCTCTCCTGCAAGCAGCGCCGCGTTGCCGCGCGCAGCGCCTTCGCGCCGGGGGCCCGGGTGCTCGCCAGCTACGGGCCTGATCCCTATCTGGTCTTCGATCCCCAGGGGCGCACGCTTTGGATCGGTAGCTGCCTTGAGGATGGCAACCTCGCGGTGCAGGCGGCGCTGCCGGTGCTGCTGCTTCGGGCGCTAGGCGAGTTTCGTGAGGGAGGTGAGGGAGGCGAGGGCACGCAGACGCCGTGGCTCCCCGATCCCGCCGAGCGCTTGGTGGCGGCGCGAGCAGCTCCCAAGGGCCCGAGCGGTTTTAACTACTACCTACCGGCGCGCTCGTTCTGGCCAGAACTGCTGCTCTTCGCCGCCTTGCTGCTCTTGCTGCGCCCTTGGCTGCGCTGAGCCGGCCAGGCCGCGCCCTTAGTTCGCGGCCTTCTTGGCGGGATGGATGTGGGCCTTGCTCGTCATATCGGTGCTCACCTTCTGCTCTCGAGTTCCCATCTTGGTCACGGTCTTGAGCTTCATCGTGATCTTGGCTGTCCCGAAGGGGATCACCCGGTCGAGCAGCAGACGCATCGTGCCCTTGCCTTGACCCACGAGTGACTCCAGGAAAGCCTCTGTGCCTGTGGGCATCCCCACCGTCTTGAGCGCCTGCTTTTCCGCCTTGAACTGCATGGTGAGATCGAGTTGGGCGCTAGCGTCATGGAGTGCGCCGAGTTGGCAGTCGGTGATTCGGCTGTATTTCATTTGTGGCATCTGGATGGGTCTCCTGAGTTGCCACTTGGCGCCGACACCCACCGGCTCCTCGGGCAGGACGAGCGAGAGAGCTTGTAACTGCTGTTTCACCCTGCCCATGGTCTGGAGAACTGAGCTGGGCATGGATTTGGGGAGTTTGAGCTTGGCCTGCTCGGTCACGCCACGCACCGAGATTCGAAGGCTGCCCTTGATCTCTCCTACTTTGTCGAGCTGCGACTTCAATGCTTTCAGGACCCTGTCGTCGGTCTTCTTGTCCTTCGGCGCGATGATCTCGATCTTCTCTATGAGGATCGTGCCTTGCATCGTGCCTTCTTCGTCGACGGCGTCGACGGTCAGCGTGAGTGGGAGGCGCATCATGGGGAGCTGGGGCATCGGCATGGCGAAGTCGCCCACCTTGACCTTGATCTCCGTCTGCATGTCCATGAAGACCCGCTGCTTTTGCCCCTTTACGAAGCGGTAGCGGAGCTTTTGCCGCGGCTCGCCACCCTGGTCCAAGAGGGTGATTTCGGGTTTCGCCGGGATCTTGCTCGCGGGCCCAGCTTTCTGGGCGAGTACTGGGGCGCTTGCGAGAAGCAGAGCCAAAGGGAGCAGCGTGCGGGTCATGGGGTCATCCTGGTGGCAGAGAAAATGCGGTCAGGCCAGGCGCGCCAGGCCGCTGAACTTTGCGCCTAGTTTGTCTGGACTCCTGGGCAGGACAAACCCTAAAGCCCGGGCGAACTGCTGGACGGGCGCGGGGCTTCTGCCGTCCATAGCGCTGGGGTGTTGGCCTGCTGCCTGAGGGTGTTCTTTCCTGTCTCTGATCAGGCTGGCGAAGCCGAGCCAACGCTTCCCCGAGTGCTACGGCGGCGCTAGTCTTTTGGGCTTTTCCCCCGAGCGCCTCAGCGCTCCAGCCCGCCGCAGAGCTGCTCGCTTTCGAGCCGTTCGGCATCGCGGCTTTCGCCGAGCGCTGACCTGAAGAGAGTCGCGTCCGTGCACGCCCCAGCTTCCGGTCGCCACCTTCTAGGCGCTCACCTTGAACGGAGCCCGCACTTGACCCATCCGAGCCCGAGCGACCACGTTCCCGATCTCGAGTCGAAGATCGTCGGGGAAGGTCTGACCTACGACGATGTCTTGATCGTTCCGATGAAGGCTGACCTGCTACCGCGCGATGTCGACACCAAGACGCAGCTGACGCGCGACGTCGAGATCAATCTGCCGCTGGCCTCGGCCGCGATGGACACGGTCACCGAGTCGAAGCTGGCGATTGCCTTGGCCCAGCAGGGCGGCATTGGCGTCATCCACAAGAACCTGAATCTCGAACGGCAGATGCACGAGGTCGACCTCGTCAAGCGTTCGGCGAATGGCGTGATCCTGGATCCGGTGACCCTGAGTCCGGAGCAGAACGCCGGGCAGGCCAAGAAGCTGATGCGCGACCACAACATCTCCGGGCTGCCGGTGGTGGAGAAGGACGGCAAGGTCTGCGGGATCGTGACCCGGCGCGACCTGCGCTTTCAGACCAGTCCCGATAAGCCGGTCGTCGAGCTGATGACGCGGAACTTGGTGACGGCTCCGGCCGAGACCAAGCTTGAAGAAGCGCGGGACATCATCCACCTCAACAAGGTCGAGAAGCTCGTCTTGGTGGACAAGGATCGGCGCCTTGCCGGTTTGATCACCATCAAGGACATCAATATGACCGAGGAGTATCCGGACGCCTGCCGGGACTCTCGGGGACGCTTGCGCGTCGGCGCCGCCGTCGGCATCCACGACTACGAACGCGTCGAGGCGCTGATCTCGAAGGACGTCGACGTGGTCGTCGTCGACACCGCACACGGGCATAGCCGCAACGTGCTGGAGACCGTGGCCCGCCTCAAGAAGGACTTCGATGTCCAGGTGATTGCCGGCAACGTGGCGACGGTCGAGGCGACCCGCGACCTGGTCGCGGCCGGGGCCGATGCGGTCAAGGTCGGTATCGGGCCGGGTTCGATCTGCACGACGCGGGTCGTGGCCGGGGTTGGCGTGCCGCAGCTGACAGCGGTGATGCAGTGCTCGGCCGAGGGTCGCAAGCACGGGGTGCCGATCATCGCCGACGGCGGCATCCGCAATAGCGGCGATGCGGTCAAGGCGCTGGCGGCGGGCGCCGGCTGCGTCATGCTCGGCTCGCTGCTGGCCGGCCTTGACGAGAGCCCGGGCGAGCTCATCCACTACCAGGGCCGGACCTTCAAAGCCGTGCGTGGCATGGGCAGCCTCGGGGCCATGGTCCAGGGCAGCAAGGACCGCTACGCGCAGGGCGAGGTCAAAGCTCGCGACAAGCTGGTGCCCGAGGGCATCGAGGGCATGGTTCCCTACAAGGGCTCACTGAAGGGCTACGTCTACCAGTTCGTCGGCGGCCTCAAGAGCGGCATGGGCTACTGCGGCGTGCGCACGGTTGCGGACCTGGCGGCCAAGACGCGCTTTATCCGCGTGTCGCCGGCCGGCATGCGGGAGAGCCATCCGCACGACGTCACGATTACCAAGGAGGCCCCGAACTACTGGGGCAAGGAGTTCTGAGCGGCTGATGAGCGAACACCGCGGCGTGCTGATCGTCGATTTTGGCACTCAATACTGCCAGCTGATTGCGCGGCGCGTGCGCGAGCTGGGTATCTATTCTCGGATCACGGTGCCGGCCAAGGCGCTGGCGGCCGTGAACACCGGCAATTACGGCGCGGTGATCCTGAGCGGGGGGCCGCGTTCGGTCTACGAGCCCGGCGCGCCGGACATCGGCATGGAGCTCTTCGACAGGGGCCTGCCTCTGCTCGGCATTTGTTATGGCATGCAGCTGATCAGCCACCATCTGGGCGGCAAGGTCGTGCCTGCTGGCGAGGACGGGAGCCGGGAATACGGGCATGCCGAGCTGCTGCTCGAGGACGAGTCGGGGCCGCTCTTCACCGGCCTTAGCGGAAAGACCCGGGTCTGGATGAGCCATGGCGACCGGGTTGAAGAGCTTCCTCCCGGATTCCAGGTGGCGGGCACGACGGCGACCTGTCCCTATGCGGCGGCCTGGGACGCCAAGCGCAAGATTCAGCTGATCCAGTTCCATCCGGAGGTCGCGCATAGCTTGGACGGGCAGACCATGCTGCGGAACTTCCTCTTCGAGTGTGCTGGGCTGGAGAGTGACTGGACGCCGGGTTCGATCGTCGATGGCATCGTCGAGGGCATCCGCGAACAGGTGGGAGAGGCTGGCGAGGTCGTGCTCGGCTTGTCGGGTGGCGTCGACTCCTCTGTTGCGGCGGTGCTGATCCACAAGGCCATTGGCCAGCGGCTGCATTGCGTCTTTGTCGACAATGGGCTGCTGCGCGCTGGCGAACGCGAGCAGGTGGAGCAGCTCTTTGCTCGCAACTTCCACATGGACCTGCATGTCATCGACGCGGAGCAGGAGTTCCTCTCGGACTTGGCCGGAGTGACGGATCCCGAAGCGAAGCGCAAGAAGATCGGGCATCGCTTTGTCGACCTGTTCCGAGAGAAAGCTCGCGCCTTCGGCAACGCCAAGTTCTTGGGCCAGGGCACCCTGTATCCAGATGTGATCGAGTCGGTGGCCGCGCACGGCGGTTCGACCGAGGTCATCAAGTCGCACCACAACGTTGGCGGTTTGCCCGAAGACCTGGATATGGAGCTGGTCGAGCCGCTGCGCGAGCTGTTCAAGGATGAGGTTCGGGCCATTGGTCGAAGCATGGGGCTGCCTTCGGAGCTGGTGGATCGGCAGCCCTTCCCGGGGCCCGGTCTGGCGGTGCGCATCCTCGGCGAGGTCAACAAGGAGCGCTGTGACCTGCTGCGCAAGGCGGACCATATCTTTACCGCTGAGGTCGAGGCCGCTGGCGCCCATGCGCAGCTGTGGCAGTACTTCGCCGTGCTGTTGCCGGTGCGCAGCGTCGGGGTGATGGGGGACCAGCGCAGCTATGAGTTCCCCGTGGTCCTGCGCGTTGTCGAGAGCCAGGATGCGATGACGGCCGATTGGTCCTACCTGCCGGAAGCGCTTCTGCGCCGCGTCAGCAACCGAATCATTAACGAGGTGCCCGGCGTCAACCGTGTCGTCCTGGATGTCACCTCTAAGCCCCCAGGGACGATTGAGTGGGAGTGAGTCGGAGTGGGAGTGAGTCTGTCCCTTGCGCCGGGCTCCCTTGCGCCGGGCTCCCTTGCGCCGGGCTCCCTTGCGCCGGGCGCTGCCTTTGGCCACCTTCCGTGCCCCTGTGACCCCTTTCAATCTGCCATGACTACATACGACCTCGAGCTCGAGGGCGTGACCAAGCGCTTTGGCGACTTCGTCGCGGTCAAATCGATCTCGCTCAAGGTGCCCAAGGGCGCGATCTACGGCTTTCTCGGTCCCAACGGTTCGGGAAAGACCACGACGATGCGCATGATTATGAGCATCTTTTATCCGGATGAGGGGCGGATCTCGGTGCTCGGTCACCCCAACGCGGAGGCGGTGAAAGACCGGCTCGGCTACCTGCCGGAGGAAAAGGGCCTTTATAAGAAGATGAAGGTCGAAGACATCATCGCCTACTTCGGCTCACTCAAGGGGATGCCGAGCCGGGAGGCTAAGGAGAAGTCGAAAGCCCTCCTGCATAAGTACGGCCTCGGTGAGTGGATTGGGCAGAAGACCGAAGCGATGTCCAAGGGCATGGGCCAGAAGATCCAGTTGCTCGGGACCATCGTCCACGATCCGGATCTGGTCATCCTCGATGAGCCGTTTAGCGGCCTCGATCCCATCAATATGGAGTTGATGCGCGAGACCATTTTGGACATCAAGCGCAGCGGTAAGACCGTGCTGTTTAGCACGCACGTCATGGCGCAGGCCGAGGATATCTGCGACTCGATTCTCCTAATGTACAAGGGCGACAAGGTTTTGGATGGGAGCATGCGCGAGGTCAGAGCCGGCGGACCGCGGGCCATCGTCGTCGAATACGAGGGCGAGGAGGCCGCGGTGCGAGGCTTTGTCGGGATCGAGCGCATCAACGATGCGGGGAAGCGCGCCGAGGTCTACCTCGAGGAGGGCGTCGACTCGCAGGACTATCTCAAGCACCTCATCGACGAGGGGGTGCGCATCGTGCGCTTCGACCTCCGTGAGCCTTCGCTGCACGAGGTCTTCGTGCGGACCGTGGGGGCGCAAGCTGAGGCCGAGCTTACGCAGGAGCTGCGACGATGAGTAAGACCTGGAAAGTTGCACAGCGCGAGTACGCCGAAAACGTGCGCACCAAGAGCTTCCTCATTGGCATTTTCCTCTTGCCGGTGCTGCTGACTCTCTCGATCCCCCTGCTCATTTGGCTCGAAGGCAAGGTCGATGTCCGCAAGTATGCGGTTGAAGATCGCTCGGGATGGTTGCTGCAGGCCATCGACGCCCGCACTCGTTTCCCCGATCTGCTGCAGATGTACCAGGACCATCAGCGAGGTGTTGTTGTGCCCGAGAGCGTGCGACAGACCTCGCTTTGGACTGCGCTGGAGAAGGTGCCTAGCGATCCGTTGCGGGAGCAGCTCGTCGAGGGCATGCGTCGTATCTATGGCATGAGCGAGGAACAGCTCGCAGAGAAGTTCAAAATGGCGGCGAAGCTCCTACCGGGAAGCGTCGTCGAGCAACTGGAGCAGGGAGGGAAGCAGCAGCTCGCAGAGATGCGGCGCGATGTTACTCAGATCTTTACTGCGCTAGCGGCGATGAAGGACTCCGAGCGGGTCAAGGCCTGGACGGCTGCATCGCGGAATGACCGCTTCCGCCGGATCGAAGTCGCAGGCGGCGTCGAAGAGATGCAGCGCATGCTCGATCAAGGTCAGCTCTTTGCTTTCTTCGTGATCAATGAGGATCCGGTTACCGACGACGAGGGCTGCCAGTACTTCTCGGAGAACTTCACCGATACCGGCCTACAGCGTTGGTTCGAAGGGCTTGCTACCGAGCTCGTGCGTGAGCGACGCATCAAAAAGGTCGGTATCGATAAGAAGGCTGCTGGCTGGATTGCCGAGCGAGTGCAGTTCACCGAGAAGCAACGGGATGCCGAAACCGGCGAGAGCCTCAGCGTTGCTGGAGCGGATAAGTTACGTCAGTGGGCGCCAGCCGGCTTCGTCTACGCCCTCTGGATCGCCATCTTCTCGATCGCGCAGATGCTGCTTACCAATACGATCGAGGAGAAGAGCAACCGCATCATTGAGGTGCTGCTCAGTTCGGTGAGTCCGCTGCAGCTTATGACCGGCAAGATACTTGGCATTGCCCTCACCGGCCTGACCATGGTCGGCGCCTGGGTCAGCTTTTTGATCTTGGGAGCCCTCGGCGGGCCGCTGATCAATCCGAAGGTCGGTGAGATCATTCATGAGCTGGGTGTCGTCGACATCGTCATGGACCCGCTCTATCTCGGGAGCTTCCTGGTTTACTTCCTGCTCGGCTATCTCTTCTTCGCATCCCTTCTTGTCGGGATTGGCTCGGTGTGTAACACCCTTAAGGAGTCGCAGAACTTGATGATGCCGGTGATGCTGGTGCTCATGGTGCCGTTACTGCTAATGGTTCCGATTGCACGCGATCCGAACGGCATGGTTGCGCAGGTGATGTCTTTCATCCCGCCGCTGACGCCCTTCGTGATGATGAACCGGGTAGGCGGACCACCGGAGCTTTGGGAATATGCGGTGACCTTGTTGATCCTGCTGGTCTCGATCTTCATGGCGTTCCGCGGGGCCGCAAAGGTCTTCCGTATCGGCATCCTGCTGACCGGTAAACGGCCGGGCTTTGTGGAAGTACTCCGGTGGATGTTTGCGCCTAGCGGGGTGGTTCCAAAGCAGGAGGATTAGCAGGGCGCGTATTGCAGAGCGTCTTTGCCTTGCTAGGGCCCTCTTGCTTGCTAGGAACCCTTGCCGGGGTCTGGCGAGCACGAGCCTGGGCCAGGCGAAACTGGCAACTAAGCCGGCCCGGGTTTCCCGGAGACTCGCTTATGTGGGCATCGACACCGCGACAGAGGCTTCCTGCTCTTAGAGGCTTTCCTCGTAGAGGCGGTAGGCCGTCTTTTCCATTCCCATGGCACGATAGCTAGCCATCGCCGCCTGGTTTTCCTTTTCGACGTAGAGGCGGATGCCGATCACGTTGCCAGCCCCAAGGGCGATACGCCTCACTTCTTGGTGGAGGCTGCGGTAGATCCCGCGGCGTCGCCGCGCCTCTGCGACGTAGACAGACTGGATCCAATAGAACAGGCCGCCTCGCCAATCGCTCCATTCCGTCGTAAGCAGGAGGCAGCCGACGATTTCTCCCTGCTCTTCGGCCATGAGATAAAAGCCAAGGCCGGGTTCGGATAGCACCCGCGATACTCCGCGCCGAACGGTGGTGGGGTCGAGTCGCTTGCCCTCGGTGAGCAAGGCCATCTGCTCCTGAAAAAGCGCGATTTGTTCGGCGTCGGATTCGCGGCCGCGTCGCACGAGAAAGCTGGCGTTCATGAGCCGAATCCTTGTGTTAGGGAGTGGAGTCGTTCGCTTGCAGCTGCAGCCGCAGCCGCAGCTTGCCGGCTGATGATGTCGCCCTTGTTGGTGAGGGCGAAGCCGCCCTGCAGCATTGCGGCTTGTTGTTCTGTCCTCAGCTTTCGCATGTCAGGAAGCTCTGGGGCTTGGCGTCTTGTCAGGGGGGCAAGACCTGAGCAAGGGGCGTTGTTGATGGAATGGGCTCAATCCCTGGGCGAGATCTGGCCGATCCGATGGAACGGATATTTCGTCGTACCTGTCGTCCCGCAGCAAGAGAAGTGATTCTGTGCCGCTTTTCATTTTTCGGCCCGTTCGCGGGCAGCTGCTGATCCTCGGGCTCGCTGCGGCAGTGGTTCCTGCGACCATCGCCGCTCGGCAGCTCGGCTCCCAGCAGCGCTCTGCGGCCAGAATGGCTGCAGAGACGAGCATGAAGCAAGTGCCTGATGGCCTGGCTCCACGAGCCAAGGGCCAAGTGACGGTGCTCGCGGGGCAGCAGCAGGTGCTCGGAAAGAAGGGCGAGAATGCTCGGCTTTTGTGGCCAAAAGTGGATGGAGTTCGTCCCCCGGTCGCTGTCGATCGAGACAAGGATTCGAAGCATTTCAGTCCGTTAAAGTCAGCTTTGCTCTTTGGCCGAAGCTGTTGTGGAAGACCTTGGCTCAGTTCAAGGCGGACCCCCATTTAACCTAGGAAGAGACATGATGGACCCCGAGTTGATCGGCAGCTTCCTTGCCGAGTCTCAGGAGCTACTCGATGAGATTGAACCTCAGATCATCGAGTTTCAGGAGTCGCAAAGTGGGGTTGATATCGAGGCTCTGAACTCGATCTTTCGGCTCTTCCATTCGATGAAGGGCAGTGCCGGCATTCTTGGTCTCGATCAGATTGCCGGGGTGACCCATGAGGCGGAGAGCCTTCTCGACCTCTTCCGTAAGGGCGTGTCGGAGATGCAAGCGGCCCATGCCGACTTGCTTCTCCGTACCCTCGATTTGCTTCGACAGTTGCTAGAGCAGGTCGAAAACAATGGGACGAGCGAAGGCGCCGAGGGGCAAGGGCTGGAGATTGCTGCTGAATTAAAGGCCGCGGCCAAGCAGCTGGTAAGCGGCAGCCAGCCCGAAGAGCAGGTCGCGGCAAAAGCGGATGTTGTTCCTGATGATGGGGATGGAGCCCTCTTCATCTTGCCCGACGATGACGATGACGATGCCGAAGCGCCTGCTGAGAATCCTGCCTCGCCGCCTGTAGAAGCGTCGGCTTCAGAGGGCAATCCTGCGGTGCAGGAAGGGCCGGAATTCGTCATCAACGACGCTATGCGCAACTCTTTTGCGCACGAGGCCGAGGATCAGCTGGAAAAGGTCGAAACAGCTCTGCTCGAGATCTCCAAGGATCCTGAGGCTAGTAAGGTTGCGGGGGCCAAGGAGGCTTTTCGCGCCATGCACAGCCTCAAGGGTAATGCGGGGTTCATGGGGCTTTCGGAGCTTGAGCGAGTCGCTCATTGCTTTGAGACCGCGCTAGAAAAGATCAAAGACGAGGAGATCGAGGCGACCGAGGCGCGGCTCACCACTCTTCTTGAACTCATCGACGTGCTAAGAGAGGCCAGCCTTGGGCTGGCCACGGGTGGTGACGGTTCGGTCGAGAGTGTGGAGGCCTTGGAACAGCGAATTGAGTCGGTCATCACGGAGACTGCCGTTCCGATTCCTAAGCCGGCCAAGCCCAAGGTCGCGGCGCCCAAGAGCACCAGGGCCGAACCCAAGGCCGCAGCGCAGAACATTCGGGTGAATCTCGAAAAACTCGATGCGCTCATCAACCTTGTCGGTGAATTGGTCATCGCGGAAGCGATGGTGACCCGTCATCCGCATGTTGTTAGCACTGAAATCGAATCCCTCGATCGTGCTGTTCATCATCTGCGTCGGGTTTCGCGTGAGTTGCAAGACGTCGCGATGTCGGTACGCATGATCCCGCTTGCCGGCACCTTCCGGAAGATCATTCGCCTGGTCCATGACCTCGGTCGCAAGTCAGGCAAGTCCATAGACCTCGAGCTCATTGGGGAGGAAACCGAAGTCGATAAGACAGTAATCGAAATGATTTCGGATCCCCTCGTGCACATCGTGCGCAACTCAGCGGATCACGGTATCGAACCAGCATCGGAGCGAGTAGCCGCGGGTAAGCCCGAGACTGGAACGATCACGATCGAAGGCCGGCACGAGGGTGGTGAAGTCTGGATCATTATCCGAGACGATGGACGTGGTCTGTGCCGAGAGAAGATCCTGGCGAAGGCCATTGAGCGAGGCCTTGTTGACGAGGCACAGGGTAATGAACTTGAGGATGATCAAGTCTTCAAGCTTATCTTCGAACCCGGGATTTCAACCGCGGCGAAGATTACCGACATCTCGGGTCGTGGTGTTGGTATGGATGTCGTGAAGAAAAACCTTGAGAAGCTCAAGGGAAAGATCGACGTGAACAGCCAGCCAGGCGTCGGCACGACCCTGATCCTTCGTATCCCTCTGACCCTTGCGATCATCGACGGGATGCTCGTTCGTGTTGGAGATGCTCGTTATACGATTCCGATGCTGTCGATCCGCGAGTCGTTCCGGCCCGAGGAACACCAGATCACGCTGACGCCGGATGGGCAGGAGATCGTCCGGGTGCGTGAGGAGTTCTTCCCGGTACTACGGCTCCACGAGCGGTTTGGAAGGCAGCCTGATTCGGAAGAGTTGAAAGACGGAATCCTGGTCCTCATCGAAAACGACGGACGCGGCATTGCGATGCTTGTCGATGAGATCCTCGGCCAGCAAGAGACCGTGATCAAAGGGCTCTCAGATTTCCTCGGTGACTCGGGAGGAGTCTCCGGATGCACAATTCTCGGTGACGGCGAGGTTAGCTTAATCCTCGACGTCATGCATTTGATGGAAGATCAAGCAGTCGTAGGTGTGAACTAGTCTTCCTTACCGCAACCAACAAAAGGAGCGGCTGCGGCCGTAAGCTTAAATGAAGGTAAAGTGGAAGCTTGGTATCGTAGCAGGGCTACCGCTGGTCTTCTTTGCTGTTCAGTCGACAACCTCGGTAATCAAAGACCTCAATGATATTGGTGTTGTCCGCAATATGCAGGTCAACATCAATATGGTGCACAAGGCCGCGGACCTTATGGAATCCCTGCAGGCTGAGCAAGACTGGAGTATTCTTGCCAATGTAGGCGGTTGTGACCCTTCCGTCGTTGAGAAGGCGCGGCGCAGTACCGACAAGAAGATCGAGCCCTTCAGGATTGCTTTGGCCAGAAGTAATCTGAGTTCCGATCAAAAAAACATTGACTGGCTAAGCCCTGAACTCAGTGCTGCCCGATCCAATGCCTCCAAAACGGCGAAAGAGCCGGATCTTGGTTCGAGTTATTCCAAGATCATGAAGAAGGTAATGGACCGGGAGATCATAGCGATAAAGAGCAAAACTGGCAAGGGGTTTGGTAAGCGTGTTGGTTCGATGCTCCTTCTGGAGGAATCCAAGGGGGCTTGTGGGCGCTTGCGGGCCAGTCTCTCTTCGGCTATTGCCAATCCTTCCAAACTGACCGTTGATAGACGGATCGAGCTATCTAGTTTACTTCGGGACAGTACTGCTAAGTTGAGGAGCCATGTGTTAGTGCTTGACAAGCAAGCCTTGGCAGACCTCAACGCGGTTCTCAGTGACCCAGTACTGAAGAAGATCGAAGGAACCGTTGGCCGGATTCTTGATGACCAAAAAGGTTTAAGGATTACGAGTCGGGAGGCTTTTGATCTCTGCACCAAGCTCATCGGGAAGATGAGAAGGGTGACTGAGTCCGAGATGGCATCGATGAAAACGGGCATGAACAAAGTCGCCCTGAGCGATACCCGTCAGATTTGGTTTAGTGTAATCCTTCTGTTCGGATCGATACTGGTTATGGCTGTTGTCGGCTGGAAGATGGTACGCGAAATCGAAACGCCGCTTCTGGCAGGCATTGGCGTCCTTACAACTGTTGCGAAAGAAGGCGATACAGATTCGGATCTCTCTACAGTAGATCTTCAACGTAAGGACGAACTTGGCCAGATGGCCCAAGCGGTCAAGAACCTAGTTACTTATGAGGCGCACCTTGCGGAAGCAGTACAGAAAATTGCAGATGGTGATTGGACAACGCAGATTACGCCTCGTTCAGAAAAGGACGCAATAGGGCAGGCTCTTAGCCGAATGCTCAGCAAAGTGAATGCAGCGTTGGCCTCGGTTCAGGAAATCGGCGAGCAGGTAAATGGAGGGTCAACCCAAATTGCTGCTGTCGCAGGAAGCCTGAGTGACGGAGCGAGCCAACAAGCTGCCAATCTCGAGGAGATCACTTCGTCAGTTACCGAGATGGGGGCCCGTACTCGAGAGAACGCCGAGAATGCGGAAAAAGCCAGCAAAATCACCAGTGAAGCCAGTTCGAGTGCATTGAAGGGCGACAAGCAAATGCACGAAATGGTCAGCGCAATGGGCGAGATCGACGAGTCGAGCCAGAAGATCAGCAAGATTATCAAAACCATTGATGACATTGCCTTCCAGACCAACCTGCTAGCCCTCAATGCTGCGGTAGAAGCTGCGCGCGCTGGCAGGCACGGTAAGGGCTTCGCAGTTGTGGCCGAGGAGGTGCGTAACCTTGCCGGTCGCAGCGCCCGTGCTGCCCAGGAAACGTCACAACTGATAGCGACTTCTACCAGCCGTGTCGAACACGGCAAGGCAATGGCCCGCCAGACTGCTGAGGCCCTTCAGGAGATCGTCGAGAGAGTCAGCAACGTTACCGAGCTGATGCAGATGATCGCGGAGGCTTCCAATGAGCAAGCTGTTGGCATTTCGGAAGTGAGTGAAGGGCTTCAGCAGATCGATGTTGTGACCCAGAAGAACACTGCGAGTGCCGAGGAGACTGCCTCCGCTGTCGATAAACTATCGAAGCTGACAGAAAATCTCGAAAACGTGCTTAGCGGTTTCATCGTCTGTAGAGAAGGCCAATCAAGCCGAAGCTTAAGCTACGATTTCTCTACGCTGGATGCAGAAACGCCTGCCGGATTGACGCTGAAGGAATCAACTCCGGATGAATGGGCTCCGATAGCATCGAAAGCCGAGGAATCTACTGCGGAAGAAAGGGCTCCAATGGTTCTGAATCCGGATACAGGGACATCGGATACACCAACGCTGGATGACTCGGCGCTTCCCGTATCCACAGGCGTAGGGCAGGTTTCAATCGATGATGTTCTCGCACCGCCGAGCCCTAGCATGAAGGGCGAGTGGGGAGCATCTCCCGATAATGTGAAAACCAACTCTGGTAAGAACTTCATTACTCTTGATGACGATGAATTCGGTCGATACTAGGAAAAAAGAGGTTAGTTCCATGCAAGATCCCGAAATCACTGACGAGTTCGACGGCGAGTTGGACGAAGATGCGCAGAAGAATCAATTTCTAACCTTTCAGCTTGGAACGGAAAGTTACGGGATTGCTATCTGTCATGTCCTCGAGATTGTAACAATCCAGAAGATTACCGGAGTACCGGATATGCCGCCCTATATCAAGGGGGTTATTAACCTGCGCGGGCAGGTGATTCCGGTCATGGACGTGCGGCTTCGGTTCAATATGGAGTTCCGGGAATACGACGACCGCACCTGTGTCGTTGTGGTCCAGCAGCAGGGACACGTAGTTGGCTTGGTCGTTGACACAGTTGCCGAGGTGAACACGATTCCCGAGGAGAATATCGCTCCTCCGCCTCGTTCTGGAAGAGGTGGAAGCGATCGATTCTTCGAAGGACTCGGCAAAATTGATGAACAGATCAAGATCCTCCTCGACGTCGAGCGTTTGCTTGAGTCAGAGCGGGAGGCCTTCCTTTCTTCGGCTCCAGAAGCTGCCCAGGAAAGCTCAGCGCTCGGTCCGGTGTGATAGGGGCGCGGGATGGTTCTGCAAGCTTCACCTGGCTCGATTTCAGGGTGCCAGATTAGTGACCAAGAATTCGAGGCGCTGAGCCGGCTCGTTTACGAACGTGCGGGTATCCAGCTCCCCGAGTTCAAGAAGGCGCTGCTTGTCGGCAGGCTTCAGAAAATCCTTAGGACTAACGGCTTCAATAGCTTTAACGACTATTACAACTACGTGATTGGCGATGAAACGGGGGCTGCGCTATCCGAACTCATCGACCGGATATCGACCAATCACACGTTCTTTTTGCGCGAGCCGGCACACTTCGATTTCTTCCGAGATCACGCTCTCCCTGAGGCTCGGGAACGTCATGCAAATGATCGAGACCTTCGGGTTTGGTGTGCCGCTAGCTCGACTGGAGAAGAGCCCTACACGCTGCAAATTTTGATGCGTGAGTTCTTTGGACAGGAATACTCACGTTGGAGTGCAGGTCTCTTGGCTACAGATATCTCTAGCCGCGTGCTTGATCTCGCACGGGAGGGGATCTACGACGAAGAGCAGGTTGCCCCCCTCCCGAAGCAATGGCTGCAAAAGTGGTTTCAGCAATTGGATTCGGAACACTTTCAAGTCAAATCGGAACTGCGCAGTGATCTGACGTTGCGGCGATTTAACCTGATGAATAAAAAGCTCCCATTCCACAAACCTTTTGATGCAATATTTTGCCGCAATGTGATGATTTATTTCGACGCTGCGACAAAAGAAGATCTTGTCGGACGTCTCGCCGAGGCCCTTGTCCCCGATGGATATCTATTCATCGGTCACGCCGAGAGCATTGGCCGTAATCAGCCGTTGCTTCGATATGTTCAGCCTTCGACGTATCAAAGGATTAGATGATGTCTAAGCGCATTCGGGTCCTTATCGTCGACGACTCTGCCCTGGTGCGTCAACTTTTAAGTCAAGGGTTATCGCAGGACCCTTCCCTAGAGGTCATCGGAGCTGTTTCGGATCCGTATCAGGCTCGCGACGCGATCATGAAGCTTGATCCGGATGTGCTGACGCTCGATGTAGAGATGCCGCGTATGAGCGGTTTGGAGTTTCTAAAACGCTTGATGCCTCAATATCCGTTGCCGGTGGTAATGGTAAGCTCCCTAACAAAGCGTGGAGCTCGTACCACCCTCGATGCGCTTGACGCCGGGGCAGTGGATTTTGTCGCGAAGCCAAAGGCAAGTAGCCCCAGTGCTGTATCGCGACTGATGCAGGAGCTGAAAACGAAGATCAAGATTGCTTCGTCTGCGAACGTTTCGCATTGGAAGGGCAAGAAGATCGCGGTATCGACGAATGTCATTCAGCGGGCTGCGCCTACGGGCGTGGAGGCGATCGCGATTGGGGCGTCGACTGGTGGAACCGATGCGACCAGGGTCGTCCTCGAACGGATTCCGCGTGGAGCACCACCTATTGTCGTCGTACAGCATATGCCGCCTGGGTTCACTCAGATGTACGCGAAGCGTCTTAATCAACAATGCCCTAGCTATGTCTGCGAAGGGGAGAACGGACAGGAGCTGGAAACTGGATCGGTTTACATCGCTCCCGGAGGACTGCAGACACAGATTTGCCGGAGAAATGGGCGCCTTGTGCTCAATATTTTCGAAGGTGAATCCGTTCAGGGTCTGCGCCCTTCGGTCGATGTACTGATGTTGTCTTTTGCGGAGGTCTTAGGTAAGCATGCTGTGGGCACGGTCCTTACCGGCATCGGTCGGGATGGCGCACTAGGGCTCAAGGCGATGCGCGATAAGGGGGCGCGTTGCTTTTCGCAAGATGAGAACACGAGCATCGTGTTTGGAATGCCGCGGGAGGCGTACGCCAACGGTGCAGCTGAACGTCTCGTGCCGATTGATGAGATGGCCGAGGTTCTTCTACGGGCCAAAGTGGGCGGTCATGATTCCTGAGACCGGAACGAAGACGAAGTGGGAGAATCTGGGGGTCGGCGATCTAGGCGCCACGAGGCAGGCGGGTACCGGCCTAAAGACTTACGCCCTCGGCTCCTGTGTCGCTCTGATGCTTTTGGACCCCAAGACTCATTGCGTATCGATGGCGCATGTGGCGTTACCGGAATCCTCGATTGGACCGGAGCGGGCTAAGCAATACCCTGGGCACTTTGCAGATACCGCTGTACCGGCTCTATTGCAGGCGATGAAGCGTTCGGGCGCTTGTGGCGAGCATCGCCGATATATTGTCAAGATCGTTGGTGGAGCGAATGTTGCAGATCCAAAAAATACTTTCAATATCGGCAAGAGAAATGCACTAGCTATCCGGAAGGCTCTTTGGGCCCAAGGGATGGGGCCTTCTGCAGAGGATATTGGTGGTTCGCTATCGCGGACCGTCAGTCTAGAGGTCGACACCGGTATTGTATTTGTTTCGAGTCCCGGTCGGCCGGACTGGAGGGTGTGAAATGGTTCTTGCGCCTGATATGCAAAAAGCAGTTGACACGCTTCGTCCACTTTCGAGTGCTGCGCAGAGGTTGATTGCCCTGCTTGGGAACGAAGAGTACGAGATCGAGGATGTCATCCAAATTGTTGAGCTGGATACTACATTAACAGCTCGGCTTCTTTCCTTCGTGAACAGCGCCTCGTTTGGCGTGGGCGTAGAGATTTCAAGTATTCGCGATGCCGTACGCTTTGCTGGCGATAAGGTCGTTCTCGGGCTTGCGCTGCAGATTTGTGGGAGTGAAGTCTTCGGCCATGAGCTCAGGGCATATGCCTGCTCGGAGGAAGCTCTGTGGAGACACAGTCTTTTGGTTGCGATCGCTGCTCGTAACATAGCCAAAAGATATCTGTCCAATGAACTTGCTGGCGTAGCTTATACTGCTGGCATGCTACACGATATCGGTAAGGCCGTTATCGTGAGCTGGCTACCGACAACGCCTAGTGAGGTGCTTGCAGCAAGGCCCTTAGATGCCACATCGTTTACTGATTTAGAACAGGAACTCGTTGGGACGGATCATTCGGAGCTAGGAGCGGCCATGGCAAAGCATTGGTCGCTGCCTCGCAACTTATTGAACTGCATTCAGTTTCACCATAATCCTAAACATGCTCCTGCCGACCTACAACCTCTCGTGTACGCCATCCATTTGGCTGACTTTCTGGCTATGATGAGTGGCGTTGGCACTGGTTTGGATGATATGCAGTATTCCATGGATTCGGGGTGTTACGATTTCATCGATATCTCTCCAAGCGAGGTCGATGAAATAGTGTTTTCTGCGACCGAAGAACATCGCAGGCTTTTGGGGTCTTTCAAGAAGGTGTAGGCGGGCTCCTCATGAAACGTATTGTGATCGCCGATGATTCTGCTACTGCACGTATGTTCGTGCAGCGTTGCCTTGAGATCGCTGGCTTGTCTGATGCTGAATTCGTCTTGGCTGGAAATGGGGTCGAGGCTTTGGCGGCGATGAGAGTTGCGAGAACACACCTTCTTGTTACCGATCTGACTATGCCCGAAATGGATGGCCTTGAACTCGTACGGCGAGTTGCGGCCAGCCCGAGGCTCAATGGGACACCTGTTCTCGTCGTTAGCAGTTCTACGAACGATGCGGTGCGGGATCAGTTGTTACAGGCCTGCGCTCATAGCGTATTGAAAAAACCCATTTCGCCTCCAGTTGTCATTGAGGCACTCGAGTCGTTGCGGTTCCTGGAGGAGGACCCCCTTGATTCTTGATTCGAAGGTTATGGAAGTCTTGGACGAAGTCGTCAGCCAAACACTGGAGGCGATGGCGTTCATGGTTGTTACGCGGGCAGAAGGCGACAACGCTTGTTTGTCGTCAGATTCTCTGTATTGCTCTAAGGTTGAGATCAAAGAGCCTGTGTCTGGGGAATTCGAGCTTATTATGGAGGAGAGCTCGGCTAATAACCTCGCCAAGACAGTTTTCGCTAGCGATTTGGGTGGTGAGGAACTAGCTGCTGCGGCCTCTGATCTTCTGGCGGAGTTCGCCAATACGATGGCCGGTCGCCTTGCCGGGGAACTCGGGTCAAAAGAACAGCCCGTAGCACTGGGCTTGCCTATTATGGAACGGAGGTCTTTCGATAGTTCGGAGGACTGCGTGTTCTATGCCTTCGAAGATGGCCGCTGCTTTGGGGTGAGCTGCAAGGTGCAGAGTTAACTTTGCAGCTGCTGCAACCCTAGACCTCTTCCGCAAGCTCGTGTTGCCTAGCCCTGAAATAAGCGCAAAAAAGCACTGAGGCCCGCACTCGCTGCGCTATGCATGTGTTTACCAACAAAACGCATCGCCAGGAGGGGGCCTCAGG
>PDSF01000011.1 GCA_002748355.1 Planctomycetota bacterium
GAAACCCGATCGAGCGCTACCGCTACGACGTCTACGGCAACCGCACGGTATGGTCGTGGGACGGATCGGCCTGGGTACAGAACAGCGTGGGGCCGAACCTACTCTTTGATCAACAGTACGGTTATACCGGTCGTCGGCACGATCCCGAATCGCTGCTGATGTACTACCGGCTGCGATACTTCTACCCTCTGCAGGGGCGTTTCCTTACCCAGGACCCAATCGGCAACTGGGGAGACCCAGGCAACTGGGGTAATGGCTATGCCTACGTGGGCAATCGAGGAACAGTTGAGGTAGATGCGTTAGGCTTGTCGCCTACAGGTAATAGCGGAGATGAGTCCACAGGTGCCATAGTGCTATGGGGGGGGAATGGGTACCCGGGCATTGGGCATAATACTCCCTACAAGACCCTGGTCGGGACCGTGCGGGGGAAGGATGGTGTGTGGACCCTCGGACCCTTTGATACTTCTGGTCGGAGCCTGAGGAAAAGCTCGCTTCTCCCGAAGAAATTAAAGCGTATTGTGATTTTCACTCATGGGACCTGTGCAGGAACACCTACGTATACACCTATCGATTGCAAAACACAAAAGGAGGCAAGAGACAAGGAGAAAGAACTGACAGTGGCGGATGTGCTTCGCCTGATAGCTGCTGCAAAAAAATCAGGCATGGCTACGGACAATACAGTCTGGGGTCTTCTTTACTGCTTTAGTGGGAGGGGCCGTTTCGCCTCTGATGTTGCAAGACGTGCCAGGGTGGATGTTGTCGTAACCAATGGCTTTGTTAAGAGCAAGCCATTATTCGGCCCAGTCAAGATACCCTTCAAGGGTGGTGTTGACGAGTTGGGCCAAAAATGGCGAGTGATTAAGGGCCGGAGGGATGATATTGATAGGGGAGCAGGCGCGATCCCAGGGCTGACTAGTCCGAGAGCTCTAACTGGGATATACTTGCTCTGATGTTGTGGAAAGGAGAAGCTGTGATGTGTTGTTGCGTGAGATGGGGCTTAGCCTGGCCTGTGTTGCTGCTTGTGTTGCTGTCTTGCGGTGGGGTGCAGCAGGATGTGGGGCCGCTTGAGGTTTGGACTTGGGCAGATAACGACTGGGAAGGAGAGCTAGGATTTCAGAATGTGGCAGTTCCCATCGATGCGTCCAAAGTCGGCCTGCCGGTGGTCGTCCATCGAGAGTTAGTCGGGCGGGTCGAGGAGATTGCGAAACTCGCACGCCGTACGGGCCTATGGAGATTGGCTTTGGTGCAGGAACGCAATGGATTGCTTGTGGGGCATTGCCCTGAAACCTATACAGACATTTGGCCCCATTGGTTCGACTGCGGTTCCGCGGATGCGGTTCCGGGGTGGCGTTACGGAGTATTGGCTTGTGGAGGTTGGCTTGACGTAGATTTTTTAGATTTCAGAAGTTGCTTCTTTTCTCTTGGGATGCTCTGGCGGCGAGGCGGTGAAGTGGAGTTGAGCTTCCTGACACAGGAGCCTGTTGGGATGAGCGAAGTGGAGGTGCCACCTGCTCCGATTGCTGCGCAACAGCTGTCTCTCTTCCGGTCTCGAATGCGCGCTCAGGTTCCGGTCGATGGCCTTGAGTTGACCCGTGGAATATATGTGCTGAACCGAAGGATCAGCGGCAAGTTCCGACAAATCAAAATATTGGGACGTGCAGATTCTGGAAAGTTAAGTATTCAGGACTTTGGCTTTCTGGAACTTCAGAGATTCCTTGTGCCTAGGTTGAAGCTTGTTGGGACACCTGGTGCTGATGGCGGAGATGCCGAAACGCGTGCTTTTCTTTGTGGGGGGCCCTCGATAAGGACGCGCCCAAAGGGGCTCGGTATTCTGTTGTTTGTCCGTCGTGGCGTGTCACTGTTTATTAAAGGCACGGAAGTGAGAGAACAGGTTGAAGTGGTTTGGGATTCCAAGGCCGAGAAGCTTACGCTTGGCGAATGCCGATAAGCTTATTGTTGATTGTCGCTCGCTTCGACTCAGAGTGACCTTGCTCTTTGTTTCAGAGAGCAGCGAAGCCAGAAGCCGTATGCGCTCAGCCTCGACGTCTCCCATGAACAGTTGTTTCCAGCCGTGTGGCGTGAGCTTGGTCGCATCGCTGCAGCACAGCGATCGCCTGGCGGCCCCTGGAAAGGCGTCGAGGATGTCGCGTTTGCGACTTTGAACTGGATCGACTGGTTTAACAGTCAGCAACAGCATGAACCCAGTGGGTACATTCCACCTACAGAATACGAGACGAACGACTACTATCATCAGGAAGCATCTGCCGCAGTGGCGATGCTCACATAACCGAGTCTCCGGGAAACCCGGGGCGGTTCAGATCGCAGCTCGGGTTCTCCAGAGCGGCCGACGCACGATCGTGAAATTCGCCGCCCTACACCGATTGGCCGCGCAGGCCGCGAAATCGATCGTTGTCCTGCAAACCTGGCTGCAATCGCCCGATCCAAGCCGCCCCGACGGAGCAGAAGCGGCTCGGATCGGACGGAGGCTCATCTATCGCTTCTTCCAGGGCTAGCCGGAGGGCCCAGAGGGGCCTCTCGTCCCTCCCTGCTTAGGCCCCTGCCCTCTGACGCATGGCTGCCCTGAGTGCGACAACAAAGTTGTCACAGCGCTTTCTCTGTTGGGCTGCTGGGAACTCGCGCTGGCAGCGTGCTTGCGTTTGTGGCTAGCGGAGCGGGTGCAGCTGCTCTCAAGCTGTGCCCCAAAGCCAGCCGATAGATCAGGCGCAACAGCAGCGTCCGGCTCGATAGGACGATTCGAGATCCGGATACTTCACCATTGATCTAAGGTGCGCCATGGACATCGTTGGCAAGAAGAGCCAAGGCCTGAGTGTTACGTGCCTCGACCAGGACAAGACCGTTGTCCTGTCCTTCAATGATCGTAGCTTGAACTTCTACGTCACCGACGCCCTGAAAGAGAACCTTAAGGAACTCATCGGCGCCAAGATCGACGAGGGCTTCGAGCATTTCGTTCTCAATATGGAGAACGTCAAGATCATCGACTCCTGTGGAGTTGGGCTCGTGATCGCGGCCAACAATCTGACTTCGGCCCGTAACTCGAAGCTCTATCTCACGAACATCAAGCCGTTCATTATCAAGATCTTCGACATCATGCGGATCTCGAAGCATCTGAACGTCTTCGAAACCGAGGATGCCGCTCTCGAGGCGATCCAGAAGGCATCGAGTTAGTTTCCGCGAGTCCAAAGAGCGGACTGCGGATCAGCCAGGGCACTGCGATACCTGCGCATGTGGGTGCCTGGTGATCTCACCAGGTGATCGATTTGTAGCGGCATCGATTCATTGATATTGAGGGCACAGGGACAATGAGCGCAGCTCCTGCGATCGTATTGTTGCCCTGTGACGCCCTTGGGCTCGATGAGTTGAGTGCCGCGCTATTGCGTACCGGCCACAGTGTGCTGGTGCTGCCGCCGGGTGAAGAACCGAGCGAACTGGGCGACTTCGCGGTGTCGGTGGTGCTCTTTGATCCGAAGCGCCACGGGCCGGAATATCGACGAGCTTCTAGTCCGGGGATTGCGCGAGCCAGGTGGGTTGGCATCGTCGATCCCGGCGATACGGCCCAGCTGAATGCCGCGATGGCGACCGGGGCTCGTGCTTGTATCGAGACGCCCCTGGATGTGGAGCAAGCGCGTATTCGCATACTCGAGGAATTGGCGGCTGCTGCACTCGAGAATGAAGCCGACCCGGGCAAGGATCGGCTGAACGCCGTGCGCGGACAGCTCCAGGAGATGCGAGAGCGATTCCTGTTGCAGAACCGGACGCTGCAGGAATCATTGGATGTCTTCTACCTCGATATCGCCCGGATGATGACCATCGTGGATAACATCCTCGACGGCATTATCTTCACCGATCCAGAGGGGAAGATTACCCTGCTCAACCCCATTGCCGAGGAACTCTTGGGTATCCAGGCGATGGTGGCCATCGGTAAATCCTGCGCAGAACTCGAGGGCTCGGGCGAGCTGCTCGATGCGATCCGGCGCGAGCAGGAGTTTGCCCGGGTCCAGGCCGATGGGGCATCGCACCGCTTGGTGGAGTTGCACCATCAGCGCCTCGACTTGCTCTATCTGGCGCTGCGGACTACGGCCGTTACCGATTACAAGGGGAGCTACGCCGGGACCCTGACCGTCATCAAGGACGTTTCCGCTGAGGTCAAGTCCGACCAAATGCGGAACCAGTACCTCTCGGTGGTCAGCCATGAGCTCCGCACGCCGCTGACCGGGATCAAGACCTTTGCGACCCTGCTCGCTAAGGGAGTGCTCGGCGGTATGCCTGATAAGGCTCAGGAAGCGGTTGACACGATTCGTGAGCAATCGCTGCGCCTTGAACACGAGATCGATAAGCTCATTTGTCTAGGGACGATTGAGAGTGGTGGATTCGCCCTCGACTTGGTGGAACTCGGTCTCCGAGATCTCCTTGAGGGTATTTTGAACCCCTTCGAGCAAATCGCCCGGGATAGCGATCTGGCGATTCAGCTGGAGCTTCCACGAGAAGATCTCCTCGTTCGCGCCGATCCGGAGAATCTGCGTCGTGCCTTACAGGCGATGATCGAAAACGCGATCAAGTTCACCCCTAGTGGTGGACAGGTGCGTATTCATGTACGCGAACGCGAAGAGGACCTCGAGATCCATGTTGTTGATGACGGACCGGGTATTGACCCCCGTTATCATCGAAGGATCTTCGAAACCTTCTTCCAGGTTGAGGACCCCTTAACCCGTCATCATGGCGGCGCGGGTCTAGGTTTGTCCTTGGCCGAGGGCGTTGCGTTAGCACACGAGGGTTCGATGCATTTGTGCAGTGCGGTGGGCGAGGGGGCCGATTTTTGGATTCGGCTGCCCCGCGTTGTGCCTGTGCAAATCGGGGAGCCCATGATGAGAGGTTCTGTTGACGAAAAGACAGTAGCGACTGAGTAGGGAGAAGAGATGGACCGTACGATACTGATCATCGAAGACGAGAAGCTGATTATCGTCTCGACGCAAATGGTACTCGAATCGGTAGGGTACCGGGTGGAATCAGCGATGAATGGCGAGGAGGGCATCGAGAAGGCGAGTGATATTCGCCCAGACCTCGTTCTGCTCGATATCATGATGCCCGGAATCGACGGCTGGGAGACTCTGACGCGGCTTAAGCGCGATGAGGTCACCCGTGATATCCCGGTCATCATTTTCACGGCCCGTGAACACGCCCGTGGCCACCAGAAGAGTGACGAGATGGGGGCTGCCGGTTACTTCCGTAAGCCCTTCGAGCCCGATGAGTTGATCGAGCTCGTTGAGAAGCACGTAGGACAGTCTTGCTGAGGTTCTGGCCCTCCTGCTGAGGGTCAGTTCCTGCAAAGCGCCCTGTGCCTTCTTCTAGCTCGCATCTCTTTCGTCAGCATCGACGAGAAGAGCGATATCGTGCTCTTCTCGTCCGGCTCTTCGTACTGCTGGAGTCCACACAGGCGGGTGGTTTGGCCGGGGAGCCATTCAAAATCGCCAGGCGTGAATTCATGGTTCACGTCGAGGGCATCCTCGAACAAGAAGGATCCCTACTGATCGCCGAGCGCGAGGGGCATCTGTTCTTTAACGGGGTCCGGGCTCAGGTCGATCTTGCGGGCTTTACCGCTCTGAAGTTCCTCGTCCGTACGATGCGGGCCCGTGGGCTTTCCGGCTTTCTTCTGATACAGGGACTTACTCCGCCAGAGCTGCTGAGCTTCTTCGAGGTTCTTTTGGCGCCTCCGGCGAATGCCGGGCAGGAGATCTGCCGACTGCTCGATGATCGCGGCGTGCAGAACGTCCAAGCGGTGCTCGAAGTCGAGGAAGAGTTCGCCGAGATCCTTGGCAATGTCCGCGATCATCCGGTCCTTGGCACTAGGCCCCTGTCCTATTTCAAACGGATCTTCCTGCTTCGGCATCTCCTCTCTGGGCTCGACGGATCGCAGATCGTTGATGTGCGCGAGGCCAAGGACATGTTGGTCGGTCTCGTTGATTACATGCTCGACGAGGACGGGGTGCTTTTGGCCCTCGATCAGCTCAAGAGCTGCGATAGCGGGGTCTTTCGGCATGGGGTCGAGAGTGCGGTGCTGGCCCGAGAGCTGGGTGGGCATTTGGGGTTATCGCCGTACTTGCTCGATCGCCTTGGTGTTTGTGCGCTCTTGCATGAGTTTGGCCATGCGCGGTGGCACGAAGCGATCGGTGAACGATTGTCCTTCCAGCAGTTGATGGCGGGCGAGAAATGTAGCGAGCTGGTGCTGGAGTGCGCCATCGTTGCCCACGCCTATGAGGAGCTTGATGCGGTGCAAGCTAGCCTCGATCCGCAGAGCGAGCTCTTTGCCCGCATTGTTGCTGCTGTGGAGCGGTTCATTCGTCTACTGGAACGCGGGCGTTCCTATGGCCTGGGGCCGGAGCGTGTCGCCGCCCGGATGAGTGAGAGTGGGCTGACGCCGGAGTTGGCCATAGGTCTGCGCAAGGTCGCGGCGGGTCTGGCGCGCTTTCCTCTGCAAACGAAAGGATGTGCAGGACGTGGCTGATCGCTTTGATTCGCTGGTAGAAGCAGGTGGTCGCCTGATTCGCCTATGCGGCGTAGCTCTGCTCTTCCTGCTGCTCTGCGCCTGTGGCGAAGAGAATACTCCATCCAAAGCGTCCGACCCTGCGGCGCCTGCCCAGGAGCCCTTGCGTGGTTATTCCTTTACCGGAGAAACCCTGTCGGTGGATGGGCTGGGAGAAATCTCCCTCGTTGCTTTCCGCATGCATGTGGTGAGGAAGCTGGCGACCCCCTGGGCCAAGTTCCGCGCCCTTTCCCAGCATCTGGCCAGCCTACTCCCGTCTGAGCCGTCGCGGGAGCTGCAGCGGCGGACCCGGCTCTTGGCGCGGAGCGGGCGATTCGACACTTTGCTGCCAAAGCCTAGGGGCAAGTGGCGGAGCGAGGCCGCGGAGCTGGATCTTGGGCTTCTCTTGGCCCAGCTCTGGGTTTTGGAGCATCCTGTGGATCTGCCGCCGATCGAACTCGAAGCCTTGGCGCGGCTGCTGGACGCGGCCTTTCTCCGATATCCGGTCGAGATGGCGACCGATGCTGGGCCAGTGATCGCGCGTTGCGGTGAGCAGAGTGTCGAGACCATGGAACTCTTTCCCGACTTGCTTGCGCTTATGAAGCCGGAGCAGCGTGAAGCCCTGCTCGAGGAGGCGATCCGCGCGCAGCACTGAGCGCCTTCTTGGCTCCAGGAGAGGCCTCCCGACCTATAGGGTTTTTGCCCAGGGGCCTGTTATCGTCCAGGCATGATCCGTCTGGAGATCGGTGAGGACGAGGCCGGGCAGCGCGTCGATCGCCTCCTTCGCAAAATTCTGCCCGGAGCCCAGCTGGGCTTCTTGATGAAGCTCTTCCGCCAGAAGAAAGTGCGGCGTAACGGGGTGCGGGCCCAGCAGAATGAGCGTCTTGAGGTCGGTGACGAGCTGCTGCTCAAACTCCCCGAGCGGCTGGCCCAGGAGCTGGGCCGGGAGGCGGCCCCCAGGCCTACGCCGTCTTTGCCGGGAAGCGAAGTGGAGCTCGAGCTGCTCCTTGAGGACGAGGACCTGCTGGCTGTCTTGAAGCCGGCGGGGGTTCTGGTCCAACCGGGGCTTGGCGATCATGCTCCCGATCTCACGACGCGCGTCCGGCGCCGCTATGCCAAGCGATTCGAAGCTCGGAGCTTCCAGCCTTCGCCTGCGCATCGGCTGGATTTGGGGACTTCGGGGCTCGTGCTCTTTGGTATGTCTGCGGCCGGCTTGCGGGAACTCTCTGCGGCCTTTCGCGAGCGCCGAGTAGAGAAGCGATACCTGGCCTTGGTCCAGGGGCGGGCGCCGGCGGCCGCGGGGAGTATCGATGTCGAGCTGAGCGAGGGCCAGGGGCGTAAGGGCCGGGCCAAGACCGTCCCCGGTGCCGGTCGCGCTGCGCGCACGGACTGGCGGGTGCTCTCGGCCGGGGCGCGGCACAGCTTGCTCGAGCTGCAGCTCCATACCGGGCGCCTGCATCAGATTCGGGCCCACCTAAAGACTCTCGGTTTGCCGATCGTCGGTGACCTGCGTTATGGCGCCTATCGCGAGATGAAAATGCGGGTGCCGCCGCGTTCCCTACTCCTGCACGCCTGGCGGCTGCGCCTCGCGCATCCGCTCACCGGGGCGGCCTTGGAGCTGGAGGCGCCTTTGCCCGGGTACTTCCAGCGTGCTCTCGAGCTCGCTGGCTTGCCGCTGCCCGCTTGAAGCTGTGACTTGCGGTAGGGAGCCCAGCTGGGCAAAAAGGGGGCATGTTGCACACCTTACCTCTCTGTTCGTCTCGCTTCGCAGTCGCTGCTCTTCTTACGGCTTCGTGCCTCTTTGCTTCTTGCGGAGGCACGGGTGAGCCCAAGCCTGAGGCGGAGGCAACATCACCGCCGGCGCTCATGACTGCGGAGGAGCCGAGCGTCGCGAAAGCGGAGCAGGCGATGCCGGCAATCAAGGCGGATGCTAAGTGGGCCACGCAGCTGCTCGTCCGCGGCGCGAGCAAGGAGCCAGGTGCGCCCTTTTATCGGCCCGAGGTCGAGCTGATGGAGTCGATGCCTGTGCAGTTTGCGCTGCTGCTCCAGCGCGACCTGCCGATGGCCGGTGGCAAGCTCGTCTGCGACGACCTTGCTGTTGACCGGAAAGCGGGGCGGATTTTGGCGATGGTCACGGTTCAGCGTCCTGAGGGCCCGACGGCGACTGTGAATACTCCGACTTCCGTGCGCCTCCCCCTCGGGCATCTGCGGGAAGGACGTTATCGTCTCGACCTGCTCCTTCGCAGCTCCAAGGACGCGAGATACGAGTTGATGCAGAGCCTTACCTTGCTTGCCAAGTAACCTTCTTCAAAGGAGCTGTTGCCGTTATGCCAGGTACGCTTCTCCGGCTTTGGCCGCTGCTGAGCCTTTTCGTTATGAGTTGTGCCGGGCAGCAGCTGGCCGATGCGCCGCGCTTCGGGCAGATCGTTACCAAGGCCCAGCGGCGCGGCCAAGAGATCGTCGTTTGTGGGCAGTATGTCCACGTCGGGACGCCCGTCGTGCTCTGGTCCGATCCTGGGGGCTTCAATGCCTATTCGCAGGACTTGGCCTTTCCCGAGGAGACCGGCAAGCGCAAGGATCCGCCGACAGGTCGGCGTTACGGTTCACGGAGAAAGCTCCCCGAGGATCTGGCGGCCCAGGTAGCGAAGCGGGGCTGGACCTTGCCGCTGCTCCAGAAGCAGCTGGCGCAGTTTGTCTTCCACTACGATGTCTGCGGCACTTCTCGGCAATGCTTCAAGGTGCTGCAGGATCTGCGCGGGCTGTCGGTGCACTTCATGCTCGATGTCGATGGGACGATCTACCAGTCGCTCGATCTCAAAGAGCGTGCCTGGCACGCTGGCACCGCGAACGACCGTTCGGTCGGCGTCGAAATTGCGCAGATCGGTGCCTATCCCCGTGAGAATCATCGGCAATTGGCTACCTGGCACGGTAAAGACGCCGAGGGGCCCTTTATCAAGCTGCCGAAATGGATGAAGACGGAGTATTTGCGCAAGCCTCAGGAGAAATACCGTCCGGCGCGGAAGCAGAAAATCTCCGGCGTTATCAACGGCAGGCGATATTGGCAGTATGACTTTACCGCTCCGCAGTATGAGGCTCTAACTAGGCTCTGTGCGGGATTATCGCAGGTCTTTCCCAAGCTGCGGCTCGAGTGCCCGGTCGATACCGAGGGGCGGCTGCGCCTGGACGCTTTGAACGCTGAGGAACGAGCGGCCTTTGAAGGCTTCCTCGGCCACTGGCACGTGATCCAGCGCAAGCAAGATCCGGGGCCGGCCTTTGACTGGGAGCGAGTGCTCGGCGGGGCCAAGCGGCTATTGGCGCAGCCGTAGCGGCTCTCGCTTCGCGCCCTGCTAGGCCCAGAGTTCTCTGGGCGCAGGGTGCATGCTGCTGCCCTCAAAGTGGAAGCCCGGCTCGCGGTCTTTCGACAGGAGCAGGGGACCATCGAGGTCGACGAAGTCGGCCCAGGGCGTGAGCAAGAAGGCTGGGGCCATACCGAGCGAAGTGCCGACCATGCAGCCCACCATGAGCCTCAGGCCGCGCTCGCGTGCGGCGCGCGCGACCTCCAGGGCGGCGGTGAGCCCACCGGTCTTGTCCAGCTTGAGGTTGACGTAGCGGTAGCGGGTGGCGAGCTGGTCCAGGCCTTCGAGACCGTGGAAGCTTTCGTCGGCGCAGAGGGGGACCGGGCTGTCGATTTCGGCCAGCACCGCATCCTCGGCCGCTGCTAGCGGCTGCTCGACGAGCAATACTCCGACCTCGGCGCAGGCCCGGAGCCTTCTCTCGATGTTGTGTTGATCCCAGGCTTCGTTGGCGTCGACGATCAGGCGGGCCCTGGGGGCCGCTGCTCGAACCGCGCGGATGCGCTCCTCATCCCCTTCGCCCCCGAGCTTGACCTTGAGCAAGGGGCGGGCGGCGGCGCTGGCGCTGTCTGCGGCCATCTTCTCGGGAGTGCCGAGGCTGATGGTGAAGGCGGTGGTGACGGGTTTGGGGGTTGGCAAACCGGCGCGCTCCCAGGCGGGGGTGCCGGTGCGTGCCGTCTCTAGGTTCCAAAGCGCGGCGTCGATGGCATTGCGGGCGGCGCCGGCCGGCATGGCGCTGAGCAGACCTTGCCGGTCCAGACCCGCAGCAAGCTCCTCGGCCATCCCGGCAATGGCTTCGGATACGCCACTGACGCTTTCGCCATAGCGCGGGTAGGGCACACATTCGCCGCGGCCGACCTGGCCGTCGGCCTCAAGGCGGGCGACGACCAGCTCTGCTTCGCTCTTGCTGCCGCGGGCGATGGTGAAGCCGCCAGCAATCGGCCAGCTCTCGCGCTCTACATAAAGTTGCGGGTTCACGCTCTGCTCCTCTCCGGGAATTCGCTTAGGAGGTGATCGACGAGTTTGTCGACGCCGAAGCGCATGGGGTCGCTTGCGGGGATTTGGTGTTGGTCTTCGAGTTTGCGTAGGTATTGGCGTGCGGGAGCTTCCTCCAGTGCCTTGGTGTTGATGGCGAGCCCGATGGGGCGGATGCCTGGGTTGCTGCGGCGGCCTAGGCGCAGACTGAGTTCGATGAGTTCCTCGATGCCGGGCATGGGGGCTTCGACGTTGCGCATGTGCGAGCGCGTTGGTTCGTGGCAGATGAGGAGGGCGTCGGGTTGGGCGCCATGGAGGAGGCCGAGGGATACGCCGCTGAAAGAGGGGTGGAAGAGGGAGCCTTGGCCTTCGATCAGGTCCCAGTGCTCCGGGTCGGCGTCTGGGCTCAGCCACTCGACGGCGCCGGAAATGAAGTCCGCAGGCACCGCGTCGATGGCGATGCCGCGTCCGCTCATGAGGACGCCGGTCTGGCCAGTGGCGACGAAGCGGGCGTCGATGCCGCGGGCGCGCATCGCCCGTTCCATAGCGAGGACGCTGTATTTCTTGCCCGAGCTGCAGTCGGTGCCGACGCTGAGCAGGCGCCGGCCTTGGCGCTTGACGCCCTTGCCTACGGCGAGGCGCTGCTCGCTATGGCGGACATCGAAGAGCTGGCGCCCGTGGCGTGCCGCCGCTGCGGCGATTTCGGGGAAGCTGCTCAGGCGCTGGTGCAGGCCACTGGCGACGTCGAGACCGGCTTCCAGGGCCTGGACGATGCTGGCGATCCAGTGCGCCGGTAACTGGCCGCCTGGGTTGACGACCCCCAGCAGCAGGGTGCGCGCCGCGGCGCTGATCCCTTCGGCGATGCTCATCTCGGGGAGGGCCAGCTTCGCCTGGCAGCCCGGAAGGCGTAACTGGCCAACGCAGTGCTCAGGGCGCCAATCCACGATGCCATGGGCGGTCTTGGCGGCGAACTGGTCCTGCACATCACCAAGGAAGATCAGGTAGGGGCGAGGAATCTCCATGGCTTGTCTTTGGCTGCTGAGATTGGGGAGCGGGTTGGCTAGGCCGTCCCTTGCCAGCCTTGCTGGGGCGAAGCGCAGTGTCACCTAGCTTCGGCTGGCGCCGGAATGGCGCGACGGAGCGCCGGATTGACCGAATATCTTGGCCGCCATTGGAGCGCCGGATCCGGCGCTCTGCCACTTGTGCTCTTATTTGAGGCTCTTGCTTGGCGCAGGGGCGCTGCTGGCTGTGTGGCTGTCTTGGTCCAGGGCTTTGCAGGGTTGGAGCACGTGGGAGGGAGGCAGGGGTTTGTTGGGGACGTCGCCGTCTTGCTCGGCCCACCAGTCCTGCCAGCTGCTCTCTTCGACCCTTGGGCCCCGGCCGGAAATCGTTCTGAGGCAGGATTCGAGTTCGGAGCGAAGCTGCAGCAGCGCGTCCTCGCCTTTGGTCGTTTTTTCGACTTGGCTCCAGAGATCGAGCATGCGCGCGACGGCGCTGGGAAGCCCGAAGGAATAGAGCAGGCGTGCTGTCCGATAGGCGATGCATGGCTGCGAAGAGTCCAGCAGCGGCAGCAGGGCGTCCATCGTGATCTGCGCCTGGGTTTTCTCGATGCAGTCCAAGGCGTGCAGCTTCTCCATCTCATCTTCGGACTGGATCGCCAGCCGGAGCAGCGGCGAGGCGTCGCCCCGCCAAACCCCCTGGGATTTGATGAGATCGACGGCCTGCCAACGCAAGCTCGCGTTCTCAGAGGAGAGCATGAACATGACTCCGGAGAGGATGCTCTTCGTCTTCTCCCGGCCCTGCAGAAGGTGGAGCAGGCATTCCTTCTGGCGCAGCTCTCCTTTGCTGGCGACTTCGAGGAAGCAGGAGAGAGCTTCGCCGTGCAGCCTTTTGGGGAGAACCGTGAGGGCACAGAAACGAACCAGTTCCGAAGGATGGATCGCGCCCCGCAGCAGCCAGGCGCCACAGCTCCGGGGGGCCCTTCGGCCGAGAGCTGAGATCAGCCCCGCCATCTTGGCTTCGTCTTCCTGCTGGAAGGCTGCCTCCAGGTCCTTAGCTGCCCAGGGCTCGAAGTGGTCGAAGATCTCGTAGGCCAGTGCCCGCGTCGAGGCGGAGCTCGAACTCATGAGTCTTTCGATGCCGGGTTTGAACTGTTTGTCCCCGAGGGCTCCGGCTGCGAGCAGGGCCGCCTGCACCAGTGGGTGGCTTGGGTCTTGGAGGATCTGCATCGTGTCGTAGCGGAGGCGGGAGTGGGCACCTCGCAAGAGGGCTGGGATGCGCTCGCGGTAGCGCTGTTCCCAGCTGGTTGGCAACTGTTCTAGGAGCTGGATGCTCTGCGGCACGATGCGCGGGGCTCCGGAGCTGCTCCCCTGGGGAGTGGTTGCCGGGAGCATGGTCACGGCCAGCCCGGTGAGGAGCAGGGTGCAGAAAACGAAGGCCAAGAGGCGGATCCATTGGCTGGAGTGGGGCTTTGCCTCCTCGCAATGCCCGTGCGTCCGCACCGGGGCCAGGCCACGCGCTTGCCCAGGTTTTGGCGAGAAATACAGCTGGTTCCGACCTTTGTGCATGTCTCTCCCCTCGAAGCTTCGCCTCTCCTCGCTGGCCGCCGATCAGCTCGGGCCATGGCAGAGCGCCTGGCTAGCTCGCTCCTGCTGGGATCGGCAGGGGGCGGGGAAGTCTTGACCGAGATACTGCCGCTTTTCGCCAGCGCTTTGGGCGCGGGAGCGGGATTTGGCTGCCGACGGCGAGGGCTTGGGGAGCTTCTTCTGGGGCCCAGCGGCATGGGCCTAGACCGCGGGTTTCGGTGCAGACGCTGCGCTGGCATCGTCACTTGCTGCAAAGCGAGCGTGGCATTGTGCGAGGCTTTCGCTAGCATCACCGGTGGCGTGATCCGTCTCCACCGGCGGATCCAGGGGAAGGGGATATCTATGGATGCGATCCGCGTTCGCGGAGGCTCTCGGCTTGAGGGCTCCGTATGGACGGGAGGCTCGAAAAACGCGAGTCTTCCCATTTTGGCGGCGACGCTGCTTTGCGATGGGCCCGTTGTTCTCGACAACGTGCCGCAGGTCCGGGACATCGGCACGATGCTGGGCTTGCTCGAACGGCTCGGCATGACCTGGTCTTGGCAGGACGATGGCTCGCTTCGGCTTGAGCTTTGCCATGAGGACGAGACCGAAGCGCCCTACCACCTGGTGCGGCAGATGCGGGCGTCGTTCTGCTTGCTGGGGCCGCTATGGGCCAAGCGCGGGCAGGCGACGGTCTCGATGCCCGGAGGCTGTGCGATCGGCGAACGGCCTGTGGACCTGCACCTCAAGGGGATGCGGGCGCTCGGCGCCAGGATCGACCTCGATGGCGGCAATATCCGCTGCTCGGGACGGGTCAGTGGTGGGAGCGTCTACCTGGGCGGCAGCTTCGGCAGCACGGTCCTGGGCACGGCCAACGTGCTGATGGCGGCGGTGCTAGCCGACGGAGAGACCCGAATCGACTATGCGGCGCAGGAGCCGGAGATCGAGGACCTCTGTGGCTTCTTGACGAGTTGTGGGGCCCAGATCGAGGGCGTTGGTAGCCACTGCCTGAAGGTGCGTGGTGTCAAGAGCCTGAGCGGCTGCCGCTATCGGGTCATCGAAGACCGTATCGAGGCGGGGACGATGGTGATCGCCGGGCTGATGACCCGGGGTGAGGTCGAGGTCCTGGGGGCTCGGCCAGATCATCTGAGCGCCCTTGTGGATTGTCTGCGCTTTGCCCAGCTTCCCATCGAGCTTGGTGTGCGGGCGCTTCCCCTCGAGGAGATTGGCTCGGCGGGGCTGCGGCAGCTCGCTGAGCATCCTCATGTCGAGCGCCGGAGTGAGTCGCTCGGCCCACGTCAGAGCGCCGCGCGTCTGCAGCGCAAGCCCAACGCTCCCCTCGTCAGCTACCGCACGGTTTTTCACGAGACCGCGAGCGGGGAGAGCCAGCAGATGGCCGAGGTGCCCTTCATCCGCAGCCTTCCCTGGGATGGCTGTGAGGCGGTGGATATGTCGACACTGCCGTATCCAGGCTTCCCGACCGATCTGCAGGCGCAGTTCATGGCGCTGATGTGTTTGGCGGATGGCATCAGTGTGATTACCGAGAAGATCTACCCCGACCGCTTCATCCACATTGCCGAGCTGGCGCGGCTGGGGGCCAAGATCCGGCGCTCCGGGCCCGTGGCCATTGTCGAGGGTGGGCGGCCGCTCTCGGGGGCGAGCGTGATGGCGAGTGACCTGCGGGCTTCGGCTGCGCTGGTTCTGGCGGGCCTCGTGGCTGAAGGCGAAACCACGGTGCGCCGCGTCTATCACCTCGATCGCGGCTACGACCGGCTCGAAGAGAAAATGCGCAGGCTCGGCGGCCAGGTGGAGCGCGTTCGCGAGGGCTAGGGCTTTCTGGGAGGATCCTCTCGGCGCCTTTGGGCTGAGTTGGGTTGAGTTGGGCTGAGCTGGGCTGGCCGCTCCCGCTGCGCCAGTTTCGTGCTCGCTATCGCAGAAGAAGCCTTCGCCCTGTACCGGCCTATTCGAGCATGTCCTGGGCGAGCGAGGAGGCTGCGCCCGGATGCCGCGCAGCTGCCGCGCGAGCTCTTGGCGGCTTGCTAGGCGCTTGCCGTACCCCAGGCTGGCTTGCCGAGATGCTGAGAGCATGCTCGCAGGTTCTTGGGAGCTTCCTCTCCGGGCGGAGCTGGATTTGGAGCATGCTCTCAGGGGTAAGCGGGGGCTGGGCTGTGCTCCTCTGGGCCGGGCGCGGGGGCGGTTTCCGGCTTTCTCTCGGGGCTTGGTTTTAGGTAAATGTTAGGTATGATCCTGTGGCGAGGAACAAGGCCCGGATCTGTCCGGGGAGGATTCGCTGTGGGGAAGGAGAGATGGCGGCGCTGCTGCGGTGCGTGAGCTACTTCAGTTTTTTGACGGGTTTGCTGTCGCCACGGGACTTGGTCGACTGCGCTGTGCGCCAGGAGATCGGGCATCTCGGGCTCTGTGACTGGGGCGGGCTCTACGGGCATCCGGTCTTTGCACAGGAGGCGGCGCGGGCTGGGATCCATGCGGTCTTTGGCGTCGAGCTTGGCGAAGGCCGTGAGCGCCTGGTCTTGCTGGCCAGGGACCAGGGTGGCTACCGCCGCTTGTGTCGATTGGTGTCGGGGTATCGCCTGGAGCAGGGGACCGTGCGCGAGCTCTTGGAGCGCGAGGCCGAGGAGCGCTCAGCGCGGGAGGAGCTCTTCGTGCTGGCGCAGGAGGCGGATCTCCTGCGCTTCGCGGTGGAGCGCTTGGGCCGTGAGGCGGTGCGGGTGCCGGTGCCGCCGCTTTATCCCTTCGATGCCTTGGAGCGGGCCCAGGCTGCTGCGGAAGAAGGGAGGGGCGAGGAGGCGCAGCGTCCGACACGGGAGGAGCTGCGTCGCTGGTATGCCTGTGATGACTCTGCCTTTAACCACCCCGTTTGTAATGCCCCCACCCGTGATGGCCTCACCCGTAATGCCCTCACCCGTAATGCCCCCACCCGTAATGCCCCCACCCGTAATGCCCCCACCCGTGAGGGTTCTTCTGGGGCCGGTTCTGCCCATGCCGATTCTGCCGGGGGCGTGGACGAGGACCCCGCGCGGCGCAAGTGTCCGGCTCCGGAGTCGCCCCGGTCTCGGCAGCAGATGCTGGCTTCGGTCGAATTCCTCGGTGTGCGTGGGGTCGCGGCGCCGTGGGTGTACTACGGGGTGCCTGAGCAGCGTGCGCTGCATCGACTGGCGGTGGCGATCAAGCTCGGTCGACACCACATGCGGGTCGAACGAGAGGAGCTGGCGCCGAAGGGGAGCTTCCTCCCAAGTGCCCAGGAGCTGCGAGAGGCCTATGCCGATGCACCGGAGCTGCTGCAGGAGAGTGAGCGCCTTGCCCGTAGCTGCACGCTTTCACTCCTAGAGCCGCGGCCCCTGCTGTTCCCGCGCTGGACAGCTGGCGAGGGGACGGCTGGCGAGGGGACGGCTGGCGAGCGGGCGGAACCCGAGCAGCGTGCGCGGGCCGAGCTGCGGATGCGGGCCGAGTCGGGCTTTTTGCAGCGATACGGGCGCAGCCCGGAGTCGGACGCGCGTCAACGGCTGGAGCATGAACTCGCGGTGATCTCGGGCTTGGGCTTTGCGGGCTACTTCCTCGTTGTTGACGAGATTGTTGGGATCGCGCGTGAGCGGGAGATTCCGCTGCTCGGTCGTGGGTCAGCCGCCGACAGTCTGGTTGCCTACTGCCTCGGTTTTACCGAAGCCGATCCCCTGCGTTATGAGCTGTGCTTCGAGCGCTTCCTAAGCGTCGAGCGTTTTCGAGAGCGGATGGCGCAGGCACAGAAGCTTCGGAATGGGATGAGGCAGGGTGCGCAGGGTGCGCAGGGTGTGCAGGGGGCGCAGGGGGCGCAGGGTGTGCAGGGTGCGAGCGGCCCCTCCTTCGCCCGCGGAGGAGCTAACGTTCTGCCCGACATCGATCTCGACTTCTGCTGGCGGCGGCGCGACGAGTTGATCGAGGCGGTGATCCAGCACTTTGGCGAAGGGCAGGTCGCCTTGCTGGCGACGCAGCCTTCTCTGGGCTTCCGCGCGGCGTATCGCGAGGTTGCGCGGGCTTTTGGCTACTCACGGCTCGAGCTCGACCGCTGTGCGCGATTGCTGCCGCGGCAGATCCCCGAGTCCATGCTCATCCAGGGTCGTAGTGGAGACTTGTCGGTACTGGAGGCCCTCTTCGATCGTGCGCCGGAGCTGCGGCGACGACGGCAGCGCTTGGTGGGGGGGCTGGAGGAGCGAAGGCGGGAGCTGGCGCTGCTGCGGGGGGCCTTTGGCTTGACCGGGGCCAAGCGCTACCTCGGGCTGCATCCGGGAGGCACGGTGTTGAGCCCTGATGCCTTGGCGAGCTACGCACCGCTCGAACGCTCGGCGAAGGGGCTTCCCGTTGTGCAGTGGGACAAGCACGTCGCGCCGCACATGGGCCTGGTCAAGATCGATTTGCTCGGCAATCGCGGGCTTTCGGTCTTCAGCGATGCACAGCGTGAGCTGCGGCGTATCGGCGGCAGCCTGCCTGAGCCGCTACAGGCGAAGGTCGGGGAGGGGGCGCGAGAGGATGCTCTAGAGAGGGATGAGCGCAGCGCTGCGATGCTGCGCGAAGGGCGAACGCTCGGTTGTTGGCAGCTTGAGTCGCCGGGCATGCGGGCCCTCCTGACCCGAATGCAGGCCGAGCGGCAGCAGGATGTGATCCAGTCCATTGCCCTGATCCGGCCTGGCCCCGCGGCTTCGGGAATGATGGATAGCTTCGTGCGACGGGCACGCGGTATCGAGGCCTTGCCGGAGTTGCCGCCGGAGCTCGCCTTTCTCCACCAGAGTCGCGGGGTGCTGCTCTACCAGGAGGACGTGATTCGCTGTCTCGCTCGGATCTGCGATATCTCCTTGGGCCAGGCCGAAGTCCTGCGCCGTAAGCTCGGTGAGCGGAGCAGCGTGCGAGGTGGTGCTCGGCCAGCGGCGGCAGCTGTTCGGCGTTTTTACCAGGAGCGCTGCGCGGCGCGTGGCATCGATCCGAGACTCGCCCAGAGCACTTGGGAGCAGATCGAACGTTTTGCGGCCTTCTCCTTCTGCAAGGCGCATTCGGTCAGCTATGGCTTGCTCGCCTGGCGAATCGCGGTGCTGATGGCGCATCGTCCGGCGACCGTGATTGCGGCGTTGCTCGCCAACGGCACCGGCTACTACGACAAGCGAGTTTATGTCGACGAGGCCAAACGCCGGGGGATTTCGGTGCTGCCGCCCTGTGTGCACCGGAGTGATCTGAGCTTCTGCGCCGAGAGGCTCGGGCGCGCTGGTCCTGCTCCTGGCGGTCCTGCTCCTTGTGGCGGTGTTCGTGCTGCTCTGCGCACTGGGCTTGGGGAACTGCGCGAGCTGCCGCAGCAGGCGGCGGCGGCGATTGTGCGTGAGCGAGAGGAGGGCGGGCCCTTCTTCAGCATCGAGGTTTTTGTCCAGCGGTTGCGGCAACGCGGTGTCGTGCTCGCAGAGAGCATGGTTGAGCGCCTGATTTTGCTGGGGGCCTTTGACATGCTCGAGGGGACGCGGCCAGAGAAGCTCTGGCGCTACCGTCTCGGTGCGCGCCACCGAGAGGAAGCTCGCGAGCGCCTGGCACGCGGCGAGGCCGAGTTGGGGCTGGACGGGAGCATCGAGACACGGGGGCTCTTTCCCGATGCACTACTGCCGAGGGCGCCGGTGATTCCGTGCTTGCCCGAGTTCGACGAGGAGGAGCGGGGGCGCTTCGAGATGGCCTGGCTCGGCTTTACGACTGCCATGCACCCGATGCGGCTGCATGGGGCTTGGCAGGAGAGGCAGCGACCGGGGGCCACTGAGCTTGGCGATGTCACTGAAGTCCAGAGACAGGCGGCGCTACCGCTCAGCGAAGCCCCCTCTCACCTTGGGCGCGAGGTGCAGATCTGCGCCTGGCTGGCTGCGATGCGGCGGCATCGTGTCCGGCCGAGCGGCTCCAGAGCTGGCGGCTGGATGTGTTTTCTGAGCTTCGAGGACGAGACGGGCATGCTCGAAGTCGTGCTCTTTCCCGATCGCTACCGGCGCTTTGGCGGGGAGCTCGCTGGGGAAGGGCTCTACCAGGTCCGGGGCCGGATCGAGCAGCGGGAGGGGGCGATCGCCTTGCATGCCGAGGCGCTTGAGGCCCTGCATTGAAGAAAAAAACAGCCGCGGAACTGGGCACTATTTGGAAGGGGCTGCGGTCCATGGCTTCCTTGCCGTCGAGAGCTTCGACAAATGCGGTCGGGTTATCCAAAAAACCGACAGCTGCGGTCGCCATTATCTCAAGAACGAGACTGGGCCAGTCGAGGAAACGAGCATTTGGCGGAGCTGTGGGGGGAAAAGATGAGCTGCGCGCAAGCATGGGGGACGAAAGGGCTTCCTCGTCATTCTGGGCGTATTTGGGAGTCGAGTTTGCTAGGCCTTGCTGTGCTCTTGTTGAGCGCTTGCGGTGGGATGATCGAGAGTTCGGGAGAAGGGAGCGGCGGCCCTGGGAATCCTGGCGGTGGTACTCGTGGGGGGGGCACCGGCACGGCTGTCGTCAACGAACTCTTTGTTCACAACGAGTCCGACACTGTGCGCAATGAGACCCTCGAAGTCTCGGTGCCTTTCGCGCTCGGCCAGCAGGCGAATCTGGACCAAGTTGGCCTTAGCGGGCTTGGCACTGCGTGGCGTGTGCTGCAGCGTTGGCAGGACGGCAGCGTGAAGGTGGCGCAGGCCCAGTTCACCGACCAGCTCCCTGCGAGTAGCAAGAAGAGCTACAAGGTCGTGAAAGGTGTCCAGGCACTGAAGGGTGACTTCCAGCAGCACGATTGGGTTGCGAGCAACTGGCGCAACTTCGATGTGCGGGTGCGCGTGACCGATGACTACAACGTCAGCTACGAGGCTGGTCTTGCCGACGGAACACCCGAGACCCTGCACGAGACCTTCTTGGTGCGGGAGCGGCGTTGGCGACTCTACCTACGCAATGCCAATCCTTCGGCTGGCATCGGCCGTGATTTCCTCGCTGCTCGGGTCTACATCAAGGAATACCGCGACACGCCCTTCCTAAAGATCGAGGTCGTCGTCGGGAATGACTACCTCGGAGAGGATCATCCTGCTGCGAGCAGCGATCCGAATCTCTATCCGCTCGGTCCTGTGTCGTTCAAGAAACTGGATCTCCTCCTGGGCCGCGGCTACGTCCGCATGCGTGACTACCTGCGCCAAGGAAGCCCGGCGCGGGGTATGGAAGCAGGCAGGGACCGTTTCACTGTGCTGGGGCCGGACTGGTTCCACGACGGTCAGACCAAGGTCTGGCGCTTTGACGTCTATTGCGAGAACCCAGCGGGTGAGGCCTCGGCCAAGGCCAAGTGGCTTGAGCATTGGAAGGAGATGGAAAAGAGACCTCTGCGTCCTCTGGCAACACAGGAGTCTTGGCTGAGCACGAAGGCGCTCGGGGTCTACGGCGGACCTTTGAAGGGCCCGGTCGATGCCTATGACCGATGCGAGAAACGGCTCGCCAGTTGGCGGGGAACGAACTGGTTTGGTCCTTGGGGGTCCTGGGGTGACTCGAAGAGTTCGAACACCACGGGCACTCCTCGCAATGCTCCGTTGTCCATGGCCGGTGGTTGGGCGGTTATGGGAGAGAATCCTCGCCTGCTTGAGATGCTCGAAGGCATGGCCTTCCAGCAGGCCTGCCGGACCTACCACATGTGGAAGCTGGAGGTTGGCGATCGCGATGGTCGTTATTTCTGGGCTGGCGTTCCGTTTGAGAAGAACGGGCGCAAGCTGTCCAAGGAGAACCACGGTCGCTACACGATGTGGCAGCATGATCCCTATGCCGACTACCGGAAGGGCGTCGACTGGGGTTGGGGAGCGACGGGGCACGGCTGGAATGCCTATGACGCGGAGCATTTCTCGACCGACCTGCTCTTCGACCTCTACACCCTGACCGGCGACTCCTGGGCCCTCGACGAGATGAAGATGCTGGGGCAATGCCTGAAGGCGATGATGCGCCTCCAAGAATTCTTCACCTCGAACATCGTCTCGGCACGTGCCGAAGGCTGGTGCATGCAGAGCTTCTTGCAGTGCTGGCTCGCGACCGGCGATGACGATTACAAGAACTACGCGCTGAAGCGGGTCGAGGAGGTGATCGCTCCCCAGCGCCAGTGGAAGCATGCCTCGCGGGCCATGTTCTTCCAGTTCAACCACCCGCTGACCGGCTACCCCAATCCCACGGGCTTCTTTATGCCGTGGCAGCATGGACCGGTTGCGTTGTCCTTCCATGCGGCGTCGAAGTACTGGGGCTCGGAATCCTGCCGACGGATCGCGGAAGACGTGGTGACCAGCGTCCAATACGGCTGGGTCCTGAACTACAAGAACGACCCGAAGTGGGGCACCATCGCAAATGGTCTGCGCTACTACGTCCCGGTCGAGCACCAGGGCAAGCCAGTGGGGCCCGACTTCTTCGATAACTCCTTGGGGATCAAGTGGGGGGACAGTCCACTCGGCGGTGCCCACGAGTTCTTGATCAGTGGGCTCTACATGGTGGCACAGGACTGCAAGGATTCGGCGACCCGGGCCAAGGCCATCTACTGTGCCGACAAGCTCTTGGGCCAGGTCGACAGCTCCCGCTCGCGGCTCTGGTCAAAGTGGTGCTTCGCCATTCCCGAGAGGATGCTGCCTTGATCCCGCACGGCCAAGACCGCGAGGCCGCATGACTCGGGCCTCGCCAGCCGCCTGAAAAAGGCGCGGGGCGACAAGGCCTCGACGAATCCGCAGCTTTGCCTGCCTCTTCCGGGCCTATGGGCTAGAACCGGACCTGGCACTCTGTCGCTCGCGGGCCTTTTTCAACGCCCGGTAAAGGCGCGCCGGGACTCCCGTCGATGAGGGAGCTGTCTCTCCCCCCCAGAGGCTGGAGTCCTCGTGAGCAAGCACATCGCAGGCCGCGAGATTGACGAGTGGATCGCCGATCTCGCTTCGTCGTCCTTCCTGGAGCGCAGCCAAGCATTACGAGCTCTGCTGCAGGCTCCTGTGACCTGCATCCCGGCGGTCATGGCTGCGGCGCGAGCTGGCAAGCTGCACAGCGCCATTTGGGAGGGCGTTGCCGCCTGGCTCGGCAGCTATGGCGACGAAGGCATGGCCGAACTCTGTGAATGCTGGGACGAGCAGCCGATGCTGGTGACCTGTGCCCTCGTCGCTGCGGGACCCGATGCGGTGCCGGCATTGATGGAGGCCCTCACCAGCGAGAGCGAGGAATCGCGGCGTTGGGCGGCCTATGGCCTCGGGCAGTTCGGCAAGGAGGCGCGCGGGGCGCAGGTCGTGCTCCGAGCCGCGATGCGGCTGCCCGTGAGTGAGAAGACCCGGGAATCCCTCCTGCATGCCCTGAAGGCCAGCGAGGAATAGCCGGCCGGAACCAAGAGCAGAAGCTCAACGAAAGCGGGGCCGGATCGGGGGCGTGACCGAGGCTGGGCGGCTATTGTCCCGGCGATGCAGAACTTCTTTTCCGGAGCGTCCGAAGAGCGGGCGCGGGCGACCGCACGTTTTGTCGCCATTGTCTTGCTGCTGCTCTTCCTGTGGCAGGCGCTTTCTCGGCTGTTCTTGGCTGGGGACGCTGTCGTGCGACTCTCCGATGACGCGTTCTATCAGTTTGAACTGGCCAGCAACCTGGCCGAAGGCCTGGGTCTGAGCGTCGATGGCCTGCACCTGGCCCATGGCGTCCAGCTGCTTTGGCCGCTGCTCCTGACCCCCTTCGCCTTCGTCCTGGGAAGCGCGGCCCTGCCCTTCGTGGCAACTCTGCTCGGGCTCTTCTTCCTGCTCCTGGCCACCTATCTCGCGGTGCGCCTGCTTGATCGTCATGTGCCCTTCGAGCTGGCGGTTGCCCTCGGGCTCTTTTTGCTCTCCCGCCCGGGAGTGATCGACTTCGCGACGAACGGGCAGGAGACCTGTCTGGTCTTGGTGGGGCTTTTTGCTTGGGCATTGTTGAGCCTGAGTCCTCCGAATCCGGCGGGGCAGCGCCCTGTGCTGCCCGAGCTGGCCATGGCCCTCGTCCTGCCGTGGCTGCGCACGGAGCTCATCGCGCTGCCGCTGGGGCTCGCCCTTTGGTATCTGCTCGCGCAGATCCGTGGTCTGGAGAGGAACCGCTGGCAGCGGCCGCTCATGGTCGGCCTCGCGGGGCTCGTGAGCTACTTGCTTCTGCAGCTGCTCTTCTTTGCTGCGGCGCTGCCGCCGAGTGGCTTCGCGATCCCGGAGGCGATGCAAGGCAGCTTCTGGGCCGGCAACCCGAGCATGTCGGAGATCTTAGAGCGCTACTGGTTCTTCGGGCGGCCGCTCGCCTTAGGTGGGGTGTACGGCGCTGCCAGCCTGGCCTTTGGCGCGACTGCGGCCTGGATGGTTCTGGCGCCGTTGCTGCGCATCCGGCGCTGGCTTCCCCTCGTTTTGGTCCTCGCCCTGAGCCTTCTGGGGGCGGGCAACAGCAGCGTCGCGCTCTTGGGGGCACTCTTGCTCCTCGTGGCGCCCAACTTGCCGGGGCAGCTTTGGCGAAGCTCCCTACTGCCGGGCTTCGTCGGCGGCTGGCTAGCCTTCTTTGCCGTGGCCTGCCTGCATCTGCTTCTGCGCCAGTACCCGCGTGACTACTACTTTGTCTTGGCCGCCCTGCCGGGTTTGCTCGGCTTAGCCTTTGTCCTTGGCTACTTGTTCAAAGGCGAGGGGCTTTTGGCCTTGGTGCCTGAGACTCGGCGGCGCCAGCTCGGGTGGATGCTCCTGCTCTTGCTGGCCGTCTTCGACTTTGGTCATTCTTCACGCAGCTTCCCCTGGCAGCAGGAGAACGATTTTGCGGCTCGCATGACGCCGCTGCTCTTCGAGGAGGGACTGCAGCTGCAGCCCCCGGCGGTGGCCGGATTCAACAGCGGCATCCTTGCTTGGGCCTATCCCGGGCCGGTCATCAACCTCGATGGGGTCGTTGATGGGGCGGTGCTGCCCTTCGCGCGGCAGCGCCGCATCGCGGCCTGGCTTCGCGAGCTTGGGGTTGCCTTCGTGATTGATAGCCCGAGGCAGCTCTACGATGAGGACCGGGACCGCTTCTTTCCCCACGCCAGCGGCAAACGGCTCGGAGCGAAGGGCTTCGCCGAACTCGAGCCTCTGGTGGTTTTCGACCTACCAGGCGTGACTGGCGAACACCGGGGCACCGACGTGCAGCTCCTGCTCAAGGTCCCGGGGCTGGCGGCGGCGAAGATCAAGCGGCAGCCACGCATCCTCGGCGAATACCGCGGTCAGAAGGTGGCGCTGCTGCCTGCCGAGTTCTTTGGCGCCCAGCCGCTGGTGGTCGACGACGGACGGACCCAGAGGATACTGAGCGCCCCGCTCAGCAATGCGGCCGGGCTCTACGTGCTGCCCTTACCCATCCCCAGCGGCAAGTTGATGCAGGGCCAAAAGACCCTGTTCCACTGGTAGCCGGCCCAGGCTCCACCGCTCTACCACCAAGGCGGGGTGCTGGGTCATCAGCTCCAGAGATCGCTGCCGTCGGTCTTGGAATCCTGCCGCTGGATCTAGCGTCGGCCCAGGAGGATCGATACCAACGAAAAGGGAAGCGTTTACCGCTCCCCTTTTTAGTCTAGGCAAGGTAACAGATGATAACTGCTCTTGCTCAGAACCTGTAACGAGGCTTAGACCTGCGGCCAGTCCATTATCTCGGCGCTTGCCGAGGCGAGGTCGAGTTCACCGGAAGCGCTGGAGTCGGATTCCGCTGAAACTGCCTGGCCTCTGCTGTGCTTTTGCAGTAGCGAACTCAGGCTCTGAATCAGGCTGTCCATTTCGACTGCTGCAGCTGCACTCTCTTCAGCGCTGGCGGTATTTCGCTGGGTTACCTGATCGATCTGCGCTAGACCGTCTTTGACCTGATTGAATCCCGATGATTGCTCATCGCTGGCCGTTGCGATACCTGCCACTAGATTCGTGACCTTTCCGATTTCGGTGACGATCTCCTGTAGCGATTCAGCGGTTTGGTTAGCGATCTCACTGCCATTTTCGGTCTTTTTCACCGAGTTTTGGATGAGGGCAGCCGTTTCGCTGGCCGCCTTGGCACTCCGTAATGCCAGGGCTCGAACCTCTTCGGCGACCACGGCAAAGCCCTTGCCGTGTTGTCCAGCACGAGCTGCTTCGACCGCAGCGTTCAGGGCAAGGAGATTGGTCTGGAAAGCAATATCATCAATTGTCTTGATGATATTGCTGATGTTCTGACCCGATTCGTTGATCTCCTCCATGGCGGCTACCATGGACTGCATCTGGGCGTTGCCTGCTTCTGCCGCTGTTCGTGCGCAAGCTCCCAGTTGGTTGGCTTGGTTGGCGTTCTCGGCATTCTGGTGGGTTTGCGCAGCCATCTTGGCCATGCTGGAAGTAATCTCTTCCAGCGAAGCCGCCTGTTCCACGGACCCTTGGGACAAGGCCTCGCTCGAAGAGCTGACCTCTCTACTCAAGGTCGAAACTTGTTTGGAGGTTTGTGCCACATTATCGATAAGCTCGGCCATGGCAGTATTCTTTTGCTCGACCTCATGCAGCTTTTTTTCGATTTCGATCGACATCCGATCAACCGAGGCAGCGAGTGTGCCCAGCTCATCCTGTGAGTTACGGCCCCAGCGGGCAGCGTAGCGGTAGGTGTCAAGGTAGTTGTCGCCTGAGTAAGGATCCTCACGCGGCCCCCGAGGCTGCTGTGAGGGGTTTCGGATTGAGGTGGACGGCTGGTG
>PDSF01000037.1 GCA_002748355.1 Planctomycetota bacterium
AGGATTTGAAGCCATTGCGCAAGCTGAAGGTTATGGTTTCGAGAATCGACCTGGGCGGAGCACTCCAAACACGGGCCGGGATGCACGAGTTCTCTGGCGCGAGAGGCCTAAATCACAAGGATCTAATAACGGATGACAAGGGGCAAATCGTCAGCCCAGGCTGGGAGGATGGCGCTGCTGTTTGGGTGACTGTTTCATCCATCCGCCCGGACGGTGAAATCAAAGCAGACTTCGACACGGAAATGAAGCCACTATCTTTAGAAAACACGGCTGCCTTCATTTTCAGGCGAGATGTCCCACTCCGGTTTACTGTGCTCATATCGGCTCACCTGAGGAAACATAAGGTCACGTTCTCGGGGTCGCTGTCCAAATCTCCACTCGACCGATCGCGAGTATATGCGCAACTTTCCTCGCCATTCCTTGGGGCATCGATGTGGCCGATGATCAATTTCCGCATCGATAAGAAGGGGCACTTCACGGCCTCGACCTGGCTCGGCAAGTTATTCTCTAATAAATCTGTCCAGCTAGTGATAAAAGAAAAAGACGGCGCCAGCTGGCGATCGCCTTTAATAAAATTGACGCAACGCGAGAACCAACTGTCCGGCCTTCAGGCGACCCTGCGATAGCCCCCGCCCTTTCCGCAGGCCCGGCCCGATTACGGGCGATCCAAAACGAAAACGGAACCGGCCAAGAGGCCTGCCCCGTTTTCGTGGACAGCTCATGTATGCAGCGCCCATATCTGGGCCATGCGCTGAAGCACAGCAGCAAGAGGCAAAGCCCGCAGCGAGTAGTCGCGGCAAAGCCTTGGCTGCTTGGCTCAGTCACTCGCGAGTTTTTTCAGGCGGCCTGCTAGGCTCAGCCTCATGCGACTCTTCATCTTGACTGGCGCCGGCGTCTCTGCGGATTCTGGCGTCCCCACTTTTCGCGACGCCGACGGACTCTGGGAAGGGCACGAAGTTACCGATGTCGCGACTCCCGAGGCCTTCGCCCGCAATCCCGAGCTAGTGCATCGCTTCTACAACGCGCGGCGGGCGGCACTGAAAACGGTGAAGCCCAACCCGGCGCACGAAGCGCTGGCGCGCCTGGAGCAAGCCTTCGGCAGTGACTTCCTGCTGGTGACCCAGAACATCGATGATCTGCACGAACGCGCTGGTAGCCATCGACTCTTGCACATGCACGGACTGCTGACCCAGGTCCGCAACGAGCAGGACAATGTCCTGGACTGGGACGGTGACGTCAGCGTCGACAGCCGCTGCCCGAAGACCGGGACACGGCTGCGGCCGCACGTCGTCTGGTTCGGCGAGGTTCCTCTCTACATGAACCAGATCATCCAGTATCTGCCGACCTGCACCCACTTCGCCGCCATCGGCACCAGCGGTCAGGTCTACCCGGCAGCGGGCTTCGCCTCCGAGGCCTTCCGCTGCGGCGCCCACACCGTGCTCATCAACGCCGAGTCCACCGGCGGCGACTTCAACGAAGAGCGCATCGGCCCGGCGGCCATCGAAGTCCCGCGCTGGGTCGACGAAATGATCGCGGAGTATGGCAGTGCCTGAGCCGCTAGCGCTGGAGATCCGGCCCTTCGCCCAGCGTCCCTACCTGGAATGCCTCGAAGAGATGCGCGGGCTCGCCGCCGCCAGAGCCAAGGATGAGATCCCCGACACCCTCCTCCTCGTCGAGCACGAGGGCGTCTACACCGCTGGTCGGCGCAGCACTTTCGAACAAGAACAAGTCGCCCCCGGCATCCAGCTCATCGAAGTCGAGCGCGGTGGACGCGTCACCTGGCATGGCCCAGGGCAGCTCGTCGCCTACCCGATCTGCAAGCTCGAGGGGCGAGCGCGTGACCTGCACGCCTGGCTGCACCTGCTCGAAAACAGCTGCATCGACGTGCTTGCCAGCTGCGATCTCCCAGGACGCCGCGACCCCGCCGGCACCGGCGTCTGGACCGGCCCCCGCAAGATCGCCTCGATCGGCATCGCGGTGAAGCGCTGGGTCACCCTGCACGGCGCAGCCCTCAACGTCAGCAGCGATCTCAGCGTCTACTCCCGGGTCCAGCCCTGCGGTTTTGAAGCCTCGGTCATGACCAGCCTCGAACGCGAACTCGCCCCAGCGCCACCGCCTTCGCTCGCAGATTTGGCAGATCGCTTTGCGCACGCATTCGAAGCGCGACTTCGCCAGCTTCCGCAGTAGACTCCTTCGCCTTCATGAGCGGAACGATCGACATTGCCCCTGACGGCAGCTGCCTCCTCGTCAGCTTCCCCTATCGCGAAGACCTCGTGGAGCTGGTCCGCAACGTGCCGGGTCGGCGCTGGGACAAGCCCTCCAAGACCTGGCGCGTCCCCCTCGATCAGGCCGAGGCGACGGTCAAGATCTTCATGGCGCACGGCTTTTCGATCATGCCGGGTGTCGCCACCGCTCTCGCCACCGGCGGCCGGGACACCGGCCTAGACCGCATCAAATACAAGGCGGTCGACAAGGACGCCGACAGCTACACGATCAGCGCCCTCAACCTGCGCGTCGCCGAAGTGCTGCGCGCCGAGTTCGGCAAGCCGATGTGGGTGGTCGGCGAGCTACAAAACTACGACAAGGGCAAGCACCGCAAGCATCGCTACTTCGAACTCGTCGAACGCGTCGAGGACGAACTGGGCGAAGAAGAAGTGCGTGCCACGGTCCCGGCGGTGATCTGGGCCAAGCACTGGTCGGTGATCCAAAAGCGCCTGGGCGGCAAGGGCGGCCGAGACACCCGCCAGCTCGATCTCTCCGACGGCGTCAAGATCCGCGTGCGCGGCCGCGTCGACTTCTATCAAGCCCGCGGCAAGTACCAGTTCGTCGTCGAAGACCTGGACCCCGAATACACCCTCGGCGCCCAGCTGCTGCGCCGCGAGAAGATCCTCCAACGACTGCAGAGCGAAGGGCTCAAGGATCGCAACGCCGAGCTAGCGATGCCCCTGGTGCCGCTGCGCATCGGCCTGCTGACCAGCGCCGACAGTGACGCCTACAACGACTTCGTCAACACGCTGGCGGACGAGGCCTTTGGCTATTCGATCACCCTCTTCCCGGTCAATGTCCAGGGCAAGGAGCTCGAAGCCTCGGTGCTCGCCGGGCTCGAATGGTTTGCCGAACGCGCCGAGGACTACGATCTCCTGGTGATCTCACGCGGCGGCGGCTCGCGCAGCGAGCTCGACTCCTGGGATAACGAGAAGGTCGCCTTCGCCCTCGCGCAGCATCCTCTCAAGGCCATCATCGGCATCGGCCACGAACGCGATCACTGCGTGCTCGACTTCATCGCCCAGAGCGTCAAGACACCGACAGCCGCAGCTGAGCTCATCAACGAGACGGTCCGCAAGTATCAGGAGCAGGTCGAAGACACGATGCTGGCCATCCAGGTCGGCATCGAGGAGATCCTCCGGAATGCCGCGCGGCAGCTGGCCCAGCGTGGCCGCAGCTTCGGCCATCTGATGCGGGCCGGCCTCGCCGACGAAAAGGCGGCGCTCAGCAACCGCGCCCGGGTGCTCAAGCAAGAGCTCGCCGCCCGCCTGAAGGAGCAGCGCCGCGAGCTGGCACGTAGCAGCTACGCGCTAGAGCACAATCTGAAGAGCATGCTCGCAGAAGAAAAGCGGCACGTCGTCGCCGAAAGCCAGCGCCTGCAGTTTTCGCTAGCGCAGCGGCTGGAGCGCGAGGGCGACCGCCTCGAAGCCCGCAGCCTGCGGCAGCGAGCCCTCGATCCAGCGAGAGTGCTGGAGCGAGGCTTCGCCCTACTGCGCGGCAACAAGGGGAAGGCGCTGCGCTCGGTCACCGAGACCAAGCCCGGCGATAGCATCGAAGCCCTCCTGCCCGACGGACGCCTCACGCTCGAGACCCGTGAGGTCCACGAGAAAGCACAGAAGAAGTCGTAGAGACAAAAGCCAGAACGGAGCCGACATGGCAGCCCGCAAGAAAAAGATCGAGGACCCGAAGTACGGCGAGCTCGCCAAGGAGCTCGACGAGATTCTCGCCAGCATCGAGGAGGGCCAGGTCGACATCGACGACCTGACCGAGCGCGCAGCTCGGGCGACCGAGCTGATCAAGCTCTGCCGTGAAAAGCTCGAAGCCACGCAGATCGAAGTGCGCAAGGTCGTTGCCGCCTTAGAGGAAGCCGAAGAAGAGGAGGAGGAGGACGAGGAAGAAGAAGAAGACGACGACGACGAAGAGGCGCCTTTCTAAGTCCACCGTGAACCTCTCCCTCACCGACATACTCGTCTGGTACGTCGCCCTCATCATCGCGATGGTGGTGCACGAGGCCGCCCACGCCCTCGTCGCCAAATGGGGCGGCGACCCCACGGCCTACGAGCACGGCCAGGTCACCCTCAATCCCGTGCCGCACATGCGGCGGGAGCCCTTCGGCACCATCGTGCTGCCGCTGCTGACCCTCTTCACGATGAAATGGCCGCTCGGCTTTGCGCACGCGCCCTACAACCCGATCTGGGCCGAACGCTATCCGAAGCGGGCGGCAGTCATGGCATCGGCAGGCCCCCTCGCCAACCTGGCTCTTGCTGGGCTCTTGATCGTCGTTTTCCAGATCGGACGGATGCCCAGCGTCGGCCTCTTCGAAATCCCCTTCGACCAGCCAGGCTCGGTCACGGAGACATGCCACAAGATCGTCGTCGGCTGGGATGACCCGATAAGCGGTCCGCTGTATTCCCTGGCGAAGATCCTCAGCGCGATCTTCTCGATGAACCTGATCCTCGGGGTCTTCAACCTGATCCCGGTGCCGCCATTGGACGGGGCGAGCATTCTCGAGAACCTGCTGCCCGGCCCCTTGGGCGGCTTCTTTCGCCTCATGCGCAGCAACCCCCTGCTGATGATGGCAGCCTTCTTCCTGATCGCTTGGGAACTCGCCGACTACCTGATCGGTCCTGCCTTCTTCTTCGCACGCGAACTGGCGCGGATGTAGCCGGGCGCCGCAGCTTGCAGAACGCAGCGGCTTGCAGAACGCAGGCCCGGCGCTTCAGCGAAGAGGAATCTCCCCCGGCTCACGCCCAAAGCGTAGGAACAAGAAGTCCGGCCGCCGGGCAAATCGCTCCTCATAGCGTCGCGCGAAATCGTCCCGGTGCTCCTGATCCACGGCCCCGGGCCGCTCCAGCGCCACGACACAGCCACCCCAGCCAGCCCCGACCAGCCGCGCCCCATAGACCCCGGGGATCGCGCAGAGTTCCTCGACGATCCAATCCAGCTCGTCGCAGCTGATCTCATAGTCGACCCGGCAACTCTCGTGGGATTCACGCTGCAGGCGGCCAAAGCCATCGATCTCACCCGCGGCCAGATGCTCCAGCGCCCGGAGTATCCTCTTCATCTCGCGGGTGATGTGCCTGGCCCGCTTGTAGGGGATCTCGCCGAGGGCCGCCTTGGCTTCCTCGACCTCCTCAGGAGTAAACTCCGCCAGGTGCTGCCGATCTTGATGGATGCCGTGCAGGACGCGATACGCGGTCCGGCACTCTTCGACCCGCTGGTTAAAGGCCGAGTCCACCAGCTCCCGCGGCTTGTTGGAGTTGACCACGGCCAGGTCGAGACGCTCGCCGTCGAGTGGCAAGTGCTCGTGGCTCTTGTCATCGCAGCGCAGAAACAGCGCCTTACCGCTCTGCGCCAGCGCCGAGGCGAACTGATCCATGATCCCGCATTTGACACCGACAAAGCCGGTCTCTGCCCGCCAGGCCATGTCCGCGATCTCTTGCATCGAAAGCGGCCACTCGAAGAAGGCCCGGAAGGCGACCCCAGTCACCACCTCAAGCGAAGCCGAGGAACTCAGGCCAGCGCCGCGCGGCAGGTCGCCAGCGATCAACACATCGAGGCCGCTGGCGCCCAGGCGCAGTTTCTGCGCTTCACGCAGAACCCCGACCACGTAGGCAGCCCAGCCGAGCTGCGCCGCCCCTTGCTCGGCGTCGATTCGGATTTCGTAGGCAGGATCGATGTCGAGACTCGCCAGCCGCAGCAGGCCATCAGCATTCTCGGCGGCCGCGAAATAGGTGCCCTTGGCCAGGCCGACCGGGAGGCAGGCCCCACCGTTGTAATCCAGGTGCGCCCCGATCAAGTTGGCGCGCCCGGGCGCAAAGAAGATCCGCGGCTCTCGCCTATATCGCTGGACGAACTCGGTTCGCAGCCGCTGGACGAGAGAGGAGTTACCAGATTCTAGGGAGTCAGCCATGGAGCTTCTGCGTAGGGATGTCGCGCGCCCTTAGGATCAGCACAGTGCCGACCCCATGATGTCGGATACCTGGAGGCTGTGGAAGAAGTCTCAAGCCTGGCAAAGTCCAGGTTTCGAAGCTTTGCCACCCACGTTTTGTTTCAACGGCCCGCTTGCCGATGGATCTACAAGCCACGCAAGTCCCCTTGCCATGACCGCTTCATCGAAGGCAGCCCAGATGCTCCGAGCCCTTCCCCTATTGTTCCTCGCTCTGACCGTGCAGGCCTCGGCCCAAGAGAGCCCTCCCACCGCGCAGAAGCCGGCAGCTTCCGCAGCGTCGCTGCCGCCAAGCCCAGCGGTGCTGCGCTACCCCGAGAACAAGGACGCGATTCTCGCGATCCTCGACGGCGAGCCGGTCCGCTTGATCCAGCTCGGCCGCTTCCTGCAGCAGCGCTATGACCCCCAGATCCTCGAGCGCTGGGCCCTGCCCGAAGGTCACCGCGAACTCAACTCACCGCTGCTCGGCGAGATGCTCTGGCAGTATCTCGACGTGCTGTGCCTGCGTAAGGAGGCCCACGAAAAGAAGCTTCCAATGTCGGAACTCCAAGGAGCCATCGATCAGGAGCTACAGCGCGACTTCAAGGAGAAGTATCTCAAGCGCTACGAGAAGCTCAGCGGTCGCAAGGTCACCGAAAAGTCCGCGGCCTTCCTGCGCTCACGCCATCGCCGCCAGAGCGGACTACGCATCGAGGTTCAGTGCCTGCTCAATGGCCTGGTGCCCCGCGAATACAAGGTCTCGGAACTGCGGGCCTTCCACTTGGACCATGGCCATTTCTTTGGTGGCAAGGTCCTCGTCGCCCACATCCACTTCGCCACCCGAGACCGCAGCAGCGGACGCCGCTTCTCCCCGGACAAGCTCGGCGAAGTTCGCAACCGCATGCGCAAGGCGCAGGCGCAGCTGGCCAAGGACCCGAGCAGCTTCAAGGCGCTCGCTAAGCAGCTCAGCGACGACCGAGTCACCGGCCCCAAGGGCGGCGAAATCGGCTGGGTCACCCGCTTCGACGAGCGCCTCCCCGCCGTTGTCGTTCGCACGGCTTGGCAGCTCGACCAGGGCGAAGTCAGCCATCCCGTCGAGAGCTTCTACGGCTACCACCTGGTCAAGCGCGTGCGCTTCGTCCAACACCAGTTCCTGCTGCCACGCCAGGAGTCCTACCACAAGATCGCTGGCGCCGTGCAGAAGGTGCAGCAGGAGGACTACCTCTTCAAGATGCGCAAGCGGCACAGCCGCCTGGTCAGCTATTGAGAGCCGCGGACCGCAAGCCCCCATGCGGGCGGCCTCTCACCCGATGACTGTCGTCGTTTTGGACAACAGCCTGCCCAAGGGTGCGACGACGGCATCCGCCCAATCACCAAGTGAGCCACTAGATCTTGTGGCCGAAAGCCCTCTGAGCAATTGGCACGCTCGATGCTTAGCTGCGCTGCGAACCGCGATCGCAACGCAAGGATCGAGACATGGCAAAACTCAAGTGGCTGGCGTTGATGCCCTTCCTCGCCGCAGCCCTGGTCTTCGGCGCGAGCTTTCTCTCTGGACCGAGTAAGAGCTCAAGTCCTGCCCCGCAGAGCTCGCGGGCACGCTCAGCAGCGGAGCAAATGCCGGCCATGGATCTGGGCGAGCTCGGCTTCAGCCTGCTTGCGGTCCTCGGCCTGGCCATTGGAGCCATCTGGCTGATCAAACGCTTGCAGGGGGGCCAGCAGAAGCTGGCAGGAACGGGCAGCATCGAGATCAAGGAGACCCGGCACCTCTCGGCGAAACGCGCGATGCACATCGTGCGGGTCCAGGACCGCCTCCTGCTCCTGGCCGAGACCGAGGCCGGCCTCTCGACCTTGAGCGACCTAAGCCCGCGCGAAGAGGATCCGGCACTGCTGCAGCCGATGCCCCGTATCACCCAACCAGCGCCCACCGAACAGGGCGCCGAGCCCCGTGATTTTCTGCAGCGTCGACAAAGCGCCCAGCCGCAGGTCCAGCCACAGGCCAAAGAGGAAGCTCCCGTCGCTCTCGGCAACTTCCGCGAACTCCTAGCCAAGCTCGGCCAAGGAGAAATCCAAGCCTGATGCGCGTCCTGCTTTCCCTACTTGCCTGCCTTTTGCTGGCATCTGCCCTGCTCGCGCAAGGCCAGTCCTTCGAGATGCCGGCGATGCCCCAGGTCCCCGAGCCGCCGGCTGAAATGGCGCCGGATAAGAGTTCGCTCTACGGGCCCGTGGTGCCAGCACTGAGCAACGGTCCGGGCTTCAAGATCCAAATCGATACCGGTGACGAAACCCGCGGCAAACTCTCGACCACCGTCGAGATGGTGCTCTTCATCACCTTGCTGACGCTGGCGCCGGCCATCGTCCTCAGCATGACCTCCTTCACCCGCATCATCATCGTGCTCTCGTTTATGAAGCGGGCGATGAGTATCCAGGAGATGCCCCCTGCAACGGTGGTCACCGGCCTCGCCCTCTTCCTCTCCCTCTTCATCATGAAGCCGGTCTACAGCCAGCTCTACGAAGAGGCCCTAAACCCTTACCTGGAAGAGAAGCTCAGTATCGATGATGCCGGCACTCGGGCCAGCAAGATCATGTCGGAGTTCATGCTCGGCCAAACCCGGGACACCGACCTCGAGCTCATGTACCGCGTCGCCGAGCAGGATCCCCCCGAAAGCGCCGAGCAAATCCCCTTCCATCTCGTGGTTCCAGCCTTCGTGCTCTCGGAGATCAAGACCGCATTCCAGATGGGCTTCGTGTTATTCCTGCCGTTTTTGGTTATCGACCTGGTAATCGCCAGCGTGCTGATATCCATGGGCATGTTCACCCTCCCACCCATCGTTATCTCGACACCCTTCAAGGTCCTCCTATTCATCCTCGTCGATGGTTGGAATCTGGTGATCCAGTCAGCCATCCAGAGCTACAGCCTGTGAGCCTTATCCATGGATGAAGCCACGATCATCGACCTCGCACGCCAGACCTTGCTGCTCGTGATCAAAATCGTCACGCCGGCACTGGTCATCGGAATGCTGGTGGGCATTTCGGTCAGCCTCTTCCAAGCCATCACCAGCATCCAAGAGCAGACCCTGACCCTGGTCCCCAAAATGCTCGCCGTCGCCGTGGCACTGATGCTGCTGATGCCGTGGATCATCACGATGCTGGTGGAATTCGCCCGCGATCTATTCGGCAACCTCACCTACTTCGCGGGTTTCTGAGCCATTTGCGATGGATCTCGTCCACGCCTACTTCCCCGGCTTTTTCATGATGTTCCTGCGGATCAGCGCCGTGATCTTCGGCGTGAAGATCCTCGGGACCACGATGGACAGCAAGTGGGCTCGTCTGGCGTTGGCGCTCTGCATTTCGGGCATCCTCTTCGCAAAAAACCCCAGCCTGCTGACCTATCCCACCCCCATCCACATGGGTCTGGTGGCAGCGCGCGAGGTCGTGCTTGGGCTCTTTATCGGCTTTTGCCTGCAGTTGATCCTGATCACCCTGCGCCTGACCGGAACCCTCATCGGTCACGAAATGGGCTTTAGCATGGCCCAGGTCATGGACCCGACGACGGGTCTGAACTCTCCCGTTATGGGCCGATTCTTCGAAACGCTCTGCTTCCTGTTTTTCCTGAACGTCAACGGTCACCACAAGATCTTCGAGATCATGAGCCAGAGCTTCGACGACATCCCGGTCGGCGAGCCGTGGAATCTCGCCGCCATGAAGGACGGGCTCATCTACCTGGTAACCCAGAGCATCGCCCTATCGATCCGGATCGCGAGCCCGGTCTACGCCATGCTGCTCTTGATCACGACGACTCTGATCGTGATGTCGCGGGCCGTGCCACAAGTCCACCTGATGGACTTCTCGTATGCCCTACGCATCCTCTTTGCGTTTTTGGGCATGCTCTGGTTTATCGGTATCGCCGGCCCCTACATCTATCAGATCTTCGACACCTTCTTTACCGGGGCGGAAGAGATCGTGTTCCAACTCGGGGAGCTCTGATTCGTGGGACTTTTCCAGGATAAGAGCGACAAAACCGAAAAGGCCACGCCGAAGCGGCTCAGCGATGCGCGTAACAAGGGCCAGGTGGCCAAGTCTGCCGAATTGGGCATGGCCATGCTCTTCCTGCTTGGGCTCATCCTTGTCGAAGCAGGTGGCGGCTCGCTCATCGAAGCCCTCAAAGAAGGGTTACGTCAGGGCTTTTCCCTGCACGTCGAACCCGAGATTACCCGGACCTGGGCGGTTGAGACCCTTCGCACCGCCATCCTCCGGGTAGCTCCGGGAATCCTGATAATGATGGCCATCTTGGTGGCAACGGCATTGGTTACCGGATTCGCCCAGGTAGGTATCAAGTTCACCATCGAGCCCATCAGACCCAAGCTCGAAAAGCTCAACCCTATCGCCGGGCTAGGACGCATGTTTCAGCTGCGTTCTGTGATGCAAACCGGCCTGGCCTTCCTCAAGTTCGTGGTCCTGTTCGGCATCCTCTGGTTCAACATCCAAGGCGATCTTCCGGTATTGCTAACCCTAGCCGATATGCCCTTCGCAGAATCGGCGCCCATCGTCGCGGAGTTGGCGATCAAGATCTTCTGGTGGATCGCCATCGTCCTCCTGCTTCTGGGGATCCTCGATTTGATCTACCAGAAATGGCAGCACCAAAAAGACATGCGCATGTCCAAGCAGGACATCAAGGACGAGGCCAAGAGCACTGACGGTGACCCCGAGATCAAGGCCCGCATCAAGCGCGCCATGCGAGAGGTATCTCGCCGGCGAATGATGGAAGAGGTCCCCAAGGCTGACGTGGTGATCACCAACCCGACCCACTTTGCCGTCGCGCTCAAATACGAGAAGTCCGACATGGCCGCGCCCAGCGTTGTCGCCAAGGGCGCCGACGAAGTCGCCTTCAAGATTCGTGAACTGGCCAAAGAGAACAAGGTGCCGATCATGGAGGATCCTCCTCTGGCCCGGGCCCTTTTCAGCAGTGTCCGCCTCGGTGACGAGATTCCTCGCCGCTTTTACGAGGCTGTTGCCGCAGTTTTGGCGCGCGTGCTGCGCATGAAGCAGGAGGCACGTTGACATGAGCTCTCAGTCCTTGCCTTCACTAGGCGGCTCCGATGCGCTACGCCAACGCGGACAGCTAGCCCTGATCATGGGAATGGTCGGCATCCTCGCGGTGCTGATTATCCCGCTGCCGACCTTCGTGCTCGATCTGCTGATCACGGTCAACGTCACCGTCAGCATCTTGATCATGATGGCCACGATCTCGGCGAGAAGCCCACTGCAGCTGAGCACCTTCCCAAGCATCCTGCTCTTCACCGCCCTAATGCGCTTATCGCTCAACGTCGCATCGACACGATTGATTCTGCTGCAGGGTGAAGCTGGCACCGTAATCCAGGCCTTTGGCGACTTCGTCGTCGGCGGCAACTTTGCAGTCGGTATCGTGATCTTCGCGGTTCTGATCATCATTCAGTTTGCCGTGATCACCAAAGGCCAGAACCGCATCGCCGAGGTCGCCGCGCGCTTTACCCTGGACGCGATGCCGGGCAAGCAGATGGCGATCGACGCCGACCTGAACGCCGGGATCATCAGCAACGAGGAAGCCAAACAACGACGGGCCGATATCTCACGCGAAGCGGAGTTTTACGGGGCCATGGACGGCGCCGGTAAGTTCGTTCGCGGTGATGCTGTGGCCGGCATTCTGATCACCGCGATCAATATCATTGGCGGCATCCTGATCGGCACCCTGATGCGCGACATGGCAGCTGCTGACGCGATGGCCAAATACACGGTCCTGACGGTCGGCGATGGCCTGGTCAGCCAGATCCCAGGGCTCGTGATTGCGGTTTCCTCCGGCATCCTGACCACCAAGGCCGCCTCGAAGAACGACCTCGCCGAGGAAATGACCGACCAAGTCCTGGGCACCAAGAGCACGGTGCGCATGGCCGGATTCGTCATGCTCGGTCTTGGTCTGGTGCCGGGCCTCCCCACCATCCCCTTCATGATCCTTGGTGGCGCACTGCTCATCGGCAGCTCCCGCGCCGAAAGCGATACGAGTACCGAGGCGAGCAAGGAGGGCGACGAAAGCGTCGAAGCCGAAGAAGATGACGAAGAGAAGCGCATCGAGAACCTCCTGCACGTCGACCGTCTGGGCATCGAAATCGGTTATCGCTTGATCTCGATTGTCGACCCTGGTCGACACGGCGGCCTGCTTGAGCACATCTCGGCGCTGCGCCGGCAGTTCGTCAGTCAACTAGGACTCGTCGTGCCGCCCATCCGGGTCAAAGACAACATCCAGCTCGGCCCCAACAACTACCGCATCCTGCTCATGGGCCAGGAGATTGCGACTGGGGAAGTCCATGCCGGCCAATACCTGGCCATGGATCCGACGGGTTCCGCGCCCCCCATCGAAGGTAAGGAAACGATCGAACCCGCCTTCGGCTTACCCGCCCGCTGGATTAGCGAAGGCCAAAAAGAGCATGCCGAGATGATTGGTTACACGGTCATCGAGGCACCGAGTGTCCTTGTAACCCACCTGACCGAAGTGCTGCGCTCTGTCTGCAGCGAACTGCTCAGCCGCGAGGATGTGCAGGCTCTGCTCGAGAACAGCAAGAAGATCGCGCCGACGGTAGTGGACGAAGTGGTCCCGAGCATCCTCTCAAGCTCGCAGGTGCAGCGAGTGCTCGCCGACTTGCTCAAGGAGCGGGTCTCGATCCGAAACCTGCCACTGATCCTGGAATCACTCGGAGACGCCGCTGCCGAGAGCAAGGAACACCGACACCTGGTCGAGAACGTCCGTACGCGCATCTCCCGCGCCATCCTCGAGCCCTACATCGACGAGCAGGGAGCTTTGCACGTTGCGACCATCGAGCCACAGCTCGAGCAACAACTCCTGGCTGCGCTTACCGGACAAGGAACCCAGGGCGAAGTCCTGGCCCAGGGCGCTCTGGGCAGCTTCGTCGAGCGCAGCGCCGAAGTCCTCGCCGACCTGGTTCGGCAAGGTCATCAGCCCGTGCTAGTAACGCGTGCAGCGCTGCGGCCCTTCCTTGCGGAAGCAGTCGTAGGCGCCGTCCCTGGCAGCGCCGTGCTCTCCTATCAGGAGATCGCGGTCCACAAGGAGATCGATGTCATCGCGCAGGTTAACCTGCAGGAAGCCACCGTATGATTCTCCGTCGCATCGTCGGTCGCACCATGGCCGAAGCCCTAGCCCGCGTGGAGCGCGAGGTGGGCAAAAACGCACTGATCGTCGAGACCGGCTTCGAAGGCGGCCTCGCCACCGTAATCGCCCGGCGCAGTGAGGAGCCCAGCTCCACAAGCCGCAATAAAGCGGCAGCTCCGGATCACCCCCTTCGCCGCGAGCCACTGCGCTATCGCGATGGCTACAGGCCGGTCGCCGAGCGCCTGGAGGATTTTGGCCTCGGATCGCGTTTGATTGACGTGCTCTATCGGGCAGTTCGCGGCCTGCATCCGCACTTGCTGCAAGAGGGCGACCCCAGCCTCCCGCGCATCGTTATGCGCGTCCTCGCTGGCCTAGTCCCCATCAAGCCACAGGTCCAAAACCCAGCTCGTTGCATTGCACTGGTCGGACCTACCGGCGTCGGAAAAACCACGACCCTGGCCAAGCTCGCCGCCAGAGACGTTATCGAACAAAAAAAGAGCGTCGCGGTATTGAGCCTGGACACCTTCCGCATTGCTGCAGTCGAACAGATGCGCGCCTTCGCCGAAATGCTACAGGCTCCCTTCGAGGTGATTTTCACTCCCCAGGATTTGGACCAAGCCCTCGCCCGCTACGCCAACATGGACAGCATCTACATCGATACCACCGGTCGCAGTCCGCGCGACGAGACGTCCCTCCGAACCATGAAAGGCTATCTACGCAAACACAGCGACATCGACATCCGGCTCTGCATCCCTGCCGGCGCTCGACGCCGCGACCTGGAACGTATCCGTGAGGCCTTCGGCATCCTCCAGCCCAGCAGCCTGGTTCTTACGAAATGGGACGAAACCGAGGCTCCCGGAGAAGCCGTCGCCATGGCCATCGAGCACGAAATGCCGCTCTCGCATATCACCAATGGTCAACGTGTCCCCGAGGACCTGCTCCTCGCCGATGCTGCCAGCATCGCCGGCGAAGCTCTGGCCGACCTGGAACACCGAGCCCTGACAGCGGAGGTCACCCGATGAGCACGATCCTGCCCAGTGATCAAGCAGCGACCCTGCGCAATTACGCCAAGCACCGCGAATCCGGGCACCGACCTCCGGTTTTCGCCATCGCCAGTGGCAAAGGCGGCGTCGGTAAAACCGTCCTCTCAGTCAATCTGGCCCTGCGCTTGGCGAAGAGCGGCACACGCGTGCTCCTCGTCGACCTCGACCCCGGCCTCGCCAATATCGACGTGCACCTGCGGCTAAGCCCGCGTTATACCGTGCACGACTTGCTCGAAGATCGCTGCAAAGCCGAAGAAGCGGTCCTGGTCGCCGCAGGCGGCCTTCTCCTGGTTCCGGGAGGCAGCCTTTCTTCGACCTACGGAAGCGATGCTCCCGAGTCAGCACGCCAAGAGGAACCTCGCAGGATTCTGAGCAAGCTCACCCCGCTTTTCCCCCATGTCGACGTCATCCTGCTCGACACCGGTGCCGGCCTCGGCCCCTGGGTTCGGGGGGCGCTCGACATTGCCGACGAACGCATCGTCGTGACCCAACCCGATCCGGCCTCCGTTACCGATGCCTACGCCCTACTCAAGATGCTGCGAGGCAGTCACGCTGACGCTAGGCCTGAACTTCTCATCAATCGGGTGCGGGATCGGGGTGAAGCCATGCTCACCGCAACGCGCATCCGCGGCGTCGCCAAGCGCTTCCTCGGTTTCGAACCCGAACTCCTAGGCTGGCTACGCGAGGCGACGGCCGTCACCTTCTCCATCCGCAACCAAACCCCCTTCGCCAACGAACTCAAGGACAGCCATCCGGCGATGCAAGATCTCTCGGGCATCGTCGCCAAGCTGCTTGCAAAACTCGGAACCGGGCAGAAACGCAGCCGACAAGCCAGCCTCTAAATGGCAGCAGAAAAGCTGCACCTGGCTGCAGAGGCTCCATCAAGCGAGTTCATGCCCCCGGGCCTTGCGGCCCCTTCGCCGCCCGGAACATGCGCAAGATTTGCACGGCGAGACCACCAAGAAGGAAGGCCAAAAGGGCCAGGGAGTTAAAGGCGATCCAGCCCTTATTCCCAGCAGGGCCCTCGCTCATCGAACGCGTCATTTCACAAAACACGGCAGCAAGGCCCGGGGCCAAGAGGAGGAGGGTCTGCCGCGATAGGGCATACAATCGAGGAGCATTCTCTTCCGTCAGCTTTACCGGGTAGTTGTGTAGCTGTGGCACCTTGGCCAGAAGCAGCAGCAGCAACACCGAGACCGTACCGAGGATCGGCCCGAGTACCAGAAGCCCCTTAGATCCATAGGAACTCACATTCCCCGAGAAGTCGAAGCGCATCGGAATTTTTTCGGGCAAGCTCGAGTAGCGCGAGACAAACAGGTACCAGCTCAGTAGCACCAGCAGTATGGCCAAGGCTACGAAGGCAGTTTCGAGCACTGACAGCGGCGGCAAAATTACTCGGATCCGACCTGATTTCATTTCTTCCCTCATCTCTTTGCAGCCGTGCAAACAAGCCGTCACTTGATCCAGGTGTAGATACTGTCCTCGGGTAAATCGAACTTGATTCTTCCCGCCCGACGAGACAGCGGTCTTTTCCGCTTACTCTCGTAGCCGTTGCCATCCAAGACAATGGCACGCCGCGCCCCGCTGCGCAGGCTAAGGCTGGCCCGAATACGCCGCACGTTGAGCGGATATCCTCCCAGCTTGGTGATGCGCCGATAGCCGCCCGACTTCGCGGTCTCAAACCCATAGGGCATATCCTCGGTAGCAGCTTGCACGAGAATGCTCTTCGAGCTACGCAGCGGCTTGCCGTCCAGGGAAACGACGAGGATGGAGCCATACTCGTTCTGGGACTCCATCCATAGATCCCCCAGCTCAATCCGTCCAGCCGCAGCGAGGAAGCCAGTCGCCCCCTTCGCTCTTGGGGTGTCGATGGTCAACAGGCCCTTGCCGTAGTTCCAGCGGAGCTCACCGGTCAAGCTGCGAATCGTCTTGCTCTTCTCGTTGATATAGCGCTTAAGTGGCACGGTCTCGATCGAGGATGCTCCCGAGTGGAAACGCTGTTCGACCGGACCGACGAAGAAAGCACGAGGATCTACCCCGTCTGCAGCTCGGGTGCCGCGGCCCTCGCGATCGCCGATCGCCGCCACCCAGAGTGCATCCCTACCGCTTAGCGCATGGATCTTGGTGCCTTTCAAGGCAAAAGCATCTTTTAGCGACACCTTTTCGACCACAGCCGCTTTCTTCGGCTTTGCGACATCCCCCCTGCGGTACATAAGCGCAGCAGCCGGGAACTGCCCCAGGATCGTCGGGTTGTTGAGGTCCCAGACCCCCATCGTGGCCTGCCACTGGCTCGTATCGAGGGCAAAGAAACACCAGCCGTCAACGCCCTGCATACTCCCGTAACTGGCAACAAGCACCGGCCATTCGGCGCGGCGAGCATTTGGGCGCGTCCAGCTGTTCTCAGTAATCATGAACGGATAGCCGGAGATCAGCGGCGTCGCCAGTGGACTCGGCATCGAGGGTGCCTTCAGCGCCGAAAGCGAGCGGAAGCAGTCACCGACTTCTACGGCATAAAACGCCTGCTGCGCCTGCTTGCTCGCATAACTGGTCGCAAAGTAGCTGTTACGGAGCACAACGTCGGTCGTCGTATAGCTATAACGCTCGAGTCCGCCCAGCACCCGGTCATCAGCCGTCTTCCAGTTCGAGCCGCTGAGCAAGGAGCCGACACCTATCTCATCGCGGAGCATGGCGCTAAAGCGCGCATAGTAGCTCTGCATGGACTCGAACATCCACTGCAACTGGTCGGCCGCGCGCTTGGGATTTCGTTGCTGCACCGCCCAGGATTCACCGCCGAGCATACCGGCGCTGTACAGCCCAAGCCGGCCCTCCCGAGGATGATCGGGGCCATGACGACGGCTACGCCCCCAGGTCCTTAGCCCCTTATCGATGGAGCCATACCTTCGCTTCACCCAAGCCCCGAAGCTCCGCTCTACCAGAGCACGTTCCGCCGGGTCGAAGTGATCGGGCGCGAAGGTATGGAAGAGCAGGCTCGACTCGTTGTTGATCTCGACGAAGGCCAAGGCTGGCTCTTCGGCCAGGCTCTTGCCCGTGTGCGGGTTCTTCGGCAGCAAGAGCTTCTTGGCAAAGTCCCGATAGAGATCTTGGAACTCATTGGCAAAGAAGGGCAGCGCCACCGCGCAGCGCTTCTGCTCGAAACCCGGAATCATCCCCTTGGGCAGCTTATTACTCGTGTGCCAGTAGAGATGGCCGAGGTAGCTGTAGATCCCCTCCTGCTTCAAGGACGCGACCACGTAGTGCAGACGCTTGAGCTCTGCGGCAAAGTCGGCGTCGCGACCGTCGACGTGCATGTCGAACAAGTTACTGAGCTGCAGTCGCACCAAGTTGACCCCGTATTTGGCCAAACGCCGGGCCCAGTGGTCGACCTGCGCCTGCTCCATGCTCCGGAGATTTGCCTGCACCATCCAAAAGCGCAGCGACCTGCCGTCCCCGAGAACGAAGCCATCGCCCTTTCGCCGCACGAAGCCCTTACCGCCAGCGACCTTCTCATTCAGATAGCTCAGGTCAATCGGAGAACTCGCGTCGAGAGGATCCTGCTCCGGCTCCCAAGCAAACCACCCCTCCTTGGCCAAGCCGGTCTTTTGCCCGGGCCTTAGCTTGCCACGCGGCGAAAAGGGTCCATCGATCAGCAAAAAGCAATCGATGCACCCCTTGTTATCCAGCGATTTGATCTCGAAGCGATGCGAGCCCCGCTTCAGCTCCACCGGCCCCAAGGCCACCCAATTCGCCACCCAATGCTTTTGCAGAAAGGTGCTGTCGAGCAAGGCGATGTTGCGCCCACAGCTGCGCCATTCGCCCTTGCCAAAGCGCCACTTGAAGGGGCCGTGCTTCCAAAACTTGCGCACATATAGGGAGTAGCTGCCACTCTTCGGCACGGCAAGCTGGTATCGAGCCCAAGCCGGCCCTCCATCCTTCGTCTGGCCCAAGGTAAGCCAACGCCCACCCGAGAGCTTGCTCTGCTGCTCGGCATTGAGATGCCCCGGCGTCCCCATATCCATCCTATTGCGAAGGTTGGTCTCAACCGGGTTCTCCGCCTCCCACCAGACATGTGCTTGCGCCTGCAGCTGGGCCGACGCTACGGCAAAGAGGAGAGAAACGATGGTGTAGCGAAGCAGGTGTTTCAGCATGAAAGAGATCTCCCCCGGCTTTAGTCACGAATGCCAAGCTACCAAAAGGGGTAAGGCAAAGGGATTGAGCCTTGGAGGCTTCTCACCCTTGGGCCTTCTCCTTCCGCTCTGATCGCGACTACAGGCTCCCCCTACGAGCTGCCGATGTAGATCGAAGACCAAGCAGGTTTCCCCCCTGGAGCAATCACCCGAAGAGATGGAGCAAGGATCACGCAATCTCTGCAGGGCCACAGCGGCCTGGATGTCGGCGGTCAGCTTTTCGCTGATTTACCTCGTCTCATTGTTCGTCGGCGCATCCTGGCAGTCGGCGACCATACGCGGCTTGGGCTTTGCTTTTGCCGTCTGGTTCTTGGGGAGGATTCTTCTTCGCCCTCTCGTCGACACGGTAATCGACGTTCTGACCGAGACCGAGCGCAAGCGTAGGGAGGCCCAGGAATGAGCTCCTGTGGCTATACGACTTTGCGCAGCAAGGCTGAGCGCGACCAATTGATCGAGCAGTATCTCCCATTGGTATCGCACGTTCTCGGTCGACTGAGCTTTGCCCTTCCCCCGGATGTCGAACGTGATGACCTGCACAGCGCAGGGGTGCTCGGACTGATCCATGCAGCCGAACACTACGACGCAAATCGCGGGGCGAGCTTCAAGACCTTTGCCTATACGGCCATCCGTGGTGCCATCCTCGATGAGCTGCGGCGTTTGGACCCTGTGCCGCGCACCCAGCGTGAGCGCATCCGCGCCATCGAGGCCGCCGAACGTGAGCTCCACGCCAGGCTCGGCAGAACGCCCACCAAGGGGGAGCTACGCCAATACCTGTCGTGGCCAGAGGGAGACTTCGACAAGGCCCTGGCGGCGCTCCATACCGCGCAGGTGCTATCGCTCAACACCACCACCGAGGGCGGCGAGGGCGGCGGCATCGAAGCCATCCAATTGGTCGAAGACAGCTTTATCGGTAGACCGGAACTACACGTCGAAACCGAAGAAGAGATCGCCCGGCTCTCACATGAAATAGGCAAGCTGCCCAAACAATCAGCCCAGGTCATCGTGCTCTACTACTACGAAGGCCTACTTTTGAAGCAGATCGGGCAGGTCCTCGGAGTCAGCGAGTCCCGCGCTTGCCAAATCCTGAGTAAGTCTCTGGCCCAACTCAAACTCGCAATGTCCGACTGAAGCTCACCTGCATCAAATCTGAAGGAGTTCTGACATGGAAGCAGGAAGCAGCCCCCTTGATGGCATCAAAAGCATCTTCCGTTTCCCAGAGCGACGCAGGAAGAAGCAACGCGGCGACGGAAAAGCCTTTCGCCAACAGCTTGCGAAGAGCCAGGAAGACCCGGAGCTCGCCGAAGAAAACGCTATGGAGGCAAACGCCTCAAGCAGCAGCTCGCCCAAACAGGTCTTCGCGACTCCTGGCAAGAAGCGAATACCGCCAAAGGGCCGAAACGGCGATGGCAAGGGGCTCAAGGTCGACCTGCTTGCTTGACGAAGAGAGGGCGTGACTCCCACCACCATGTCGTCAGATCAAGCCCCCCGAGCTCGCCGCATCCGCGCGAGCCAAGTCCGAGTCGAGGACGGGAAAGTCCTGAGTTCGGCGGCCAGCTGCGATAGCGGCGGCCTTCAACTCCGCCCCATCCTCGAGAACGGCATCGTCCGCCGCATCGAAGTGCTGTGCTCCTGTGGCCAGCAAATGACGGTGGTCTGCGTATACCCCGAGGCGGGTGACGAAGGAGAGTAATGATACGCCAGATCATCAGCGTCTTCGGACTCTCGGTATTGCTCCTGGCCTCGTGTCAGTCGCCACAGGCTCCCCAACCACAGCCCACAGCCCCCGTGGACACCGGCGAAGAAACGACGGGCCCGTATCTCGAAGAAGGTCCGGCCACAAGGATCGACCTCGGCCCTGGCAGCACTTCGCTCCTCGAGCAACTCAAGGACAGCAACGAGCGCAAAGCACGGCTGCAGGAGCAATATGAAGCGCTCAAGAAGAACCTTGAGAAAGCCAGAGCCAAGGAAGAGCAGCTAAAGCGGGATCTCGCCAAAGAGAGCAGTGAACGCAAGACCGCTGAAGCCAACCTCAGCAAGACCGCCAGCAGCCTGCATGACTGCGAGGCTCGCCTCCTCGATCTAGCGATTCAAAAAGCGCAGTGGGAGGAAAAATACCTGCAACTCAAGGTGCAAACGATGCAGCAGGGAATCGAGGCAAAGATGCAGGATGCCGGTGGTGGCCAGGCCACCGCCGGGCCGGGACGCTGAGCCAAAGCCAATGGCTTCTTTCGCTCCAGCCCTGGCTCCCATCCTTCTCTTGGGTGCCTGCGCGCTCTTGCCGCAACAAGAGAAACTGCGCCCCGTCGCCATAAACTCCTATCTCGCGGATCCGCGGGACATGATCGCGGTGCGCCGCATCGTTGTCCTACCAGTCGCCGGAGAAAACGTTCCGTCGACGCTTCGCAAGCACCTGCAGCACAGCCTCGAGCGCTCGATCGCCGAGACCCAGCGCTTCCAGGTCGTTCCCCTACCCAACGTCTCCGATAACGACCGAGAATTACTCCGCTCGGAAGCGCGAGGAAAACTCTCCATCGATAGCCTTGTCTCCCTGGCAAAGCGTTATCAAATCGATGGAGCCGTGCTCTGCCGGGTTCATGCCTTCCAACCGTACAAGCCCCCCATTCTCGGCCTACAGACCCAACTGGTCTCCATCCACTCCGGAGATACTGTTTGGGCTGCCGACGCTACCTACGACTCCAGCATCAAACGGGTCCAGCTCGACCTTCGGCATTACTACGAAACCGAGCTTGCGGAGACCGAGTCCTTGCACGAATGGGAACTGCTCTGCCTCAGTCCGCGCCTTTACGGAAGCTACGTCGTTCACCGCATCGTGGGGACTCTAGCAAGCCGTTGATACCCGGCCTGAAAATGCGAACAGCCCGGCTCGATCCAAGAACCGAGCCGGGCCGCCGGATTTGAGTCACCGTTGTTATTCGCTGGGCAAGGCCATCCCATCGAAGCCTTTGTTCCATGAGCTGTGCATACGGCGCGCCACCGTCTCCCTCACCGCAGCTTGCTCATAGTGCCCATTCTCGAGATTCTTCCGGATCTCGGCCAGACGCTCCGGGTCCAGATCATTGTTCTCTTGCTGCTCCCTGCGCCGCAGCTGCTCAACGAATCCTTCGAGCTCAGCTCTTAGCTCGATCGCCTCGTGCGAAAACGAGACCGAGTCCTGGGGGTCGAACGAAGATGCCCGCCTAACTCGCAGCTTTCTAGCGTCGAGTATTTTTCCGTCACGCGCCTGTTCAACCTTGGGGCCTTTGCGCCCTCCAGGCTCGGACGGTTGCAGCCTTCCGATGTTCATGTCCCAGCTCCTTTTGAGGCTCCGTTCCGGCCGACATCGGCTGGAACGGAGATCCTCGCTCTACTTTTCGGCTTCTAGCGGCAGCGCTTGAGAGCATTTTTCTCGGATGTCGAGAATCGCAACACAGCGTTAAAGCCCGATGCCATGCCCACATTCCCTGCGGTCAGAGCTGCCGACCATGCGAGTGCTTCCGGCAGTTTTTTCCGGATCCCCTGCCGCTCGCGACCCCACCGATCCCCTGACAATGGGAAAACCGCTCCAAAGAGGAGCAATAGCGCCCACAGAAGTATTTCTTGAGTTTGGCACGGGATCTGTGAAGGCCCAGCGGAGGACTCACTGGTGCAGATCACCCCATACGGACGCGTCGACGCTCAATTCGACATGCTGTCGAAACTCGGAAAAGTCACGCCCAAACAGCGCAAAGCGATGCCTGTACCCAGAGATCCTGGTCCACGCACACTCCAATCCGAGCCAAACCAGCAAGGCGTAGAAGAGGATACGAATACGGGCTCGGCCCTAAGCCCCATCGGTCAAGAAGCGGCAAGCGAGCCCCAGAGCACATCTCGCAGGCCGGCCGGAGCAGAGCAAACGCAAAGCCCTCGGCAAGAGAACCAGGCGCCACAAAACCCCGGCCAAGAAAGCCCCCTACTTTCGCCACGCCAAAACAAGTCGGAGACAGTCCTCGAAAGCGCCGCCGCTAAAGACCCAGGCTCAGCAACAAACTTCGGGCCCCAGGTGCAAACAGCGGTCCCCTTAGCGCAAGCAGGGGTGAGTGCGCTCCCAGGCCTAACCGGGCAAATCGCTCTGTCGAAGGCAGGGCAGATCGGCAAGGTCAGCAATGGCTCGCCTGTGAGCCCGGCACTAGGCAAATCCCGAGAGCGCCCAGCACAGCAAGCTCCAAAGGCGATTCAAAAGCCGAGCTACGCACCCGCCTCAGAGAAAGTCCTCGAACTGGCCAGAGAGCAACGCGACTCGATCTTCCGCAGCATTGCCCTCTCCCTAAGCGAAACCGGTGGCAAGGCCCACTTCAGGCTCGAGCCCGGCGAACTGGGCAGCCTCGGCATCCAGCTCGAACTCAAAGGCGAAAAACTCCGCCTCCACGTTCGTGTCGAGCGCGAAGAGCTGGCCGCAGTAATGCGCGAGGACCTGAGCAAGCTCCAAACGCAACTCGAAAGCCGCGGGCTAGTCGTTCAGGAAATCGATGTTCAAACGAGCAGTCGGCAGGAACAACAACAAGCAGCCCTGAGCTTTTCCAATAAACACCGTTCTCCCCCATCGGGAGGAGAAACTGGCACGAATGATGCGTCCGAGGACGCAGACACCGGACTCCTCGGCCGCAACATCGGGCTGCAGCTGGGAAGCGGTATCGACTTCCTTGCCTGAGAAAACCCCCATGACCAGCATCGACGCAGTCAGTAACAAACAGAGCATCTTCGCCGCCGGCACCAAGAACGGAAAGTTCGGTGACAACCCCTTCCTTCAACTGCTGGTCACCCAACTCCAAGCACAAACCCCTTTGGAGCCGGTCGACAACAACTCCTTCATGTCACAGCTAAGCCAGCTCTCGACCATGGAAGAACAAAAGGAAATGAACAGCAACCTGATGATGCTCCTGGAGTTCCAGGGGGCATTAGCGCGGATGCAGGGACTGAGCCAAGGCAGCGAGATGATCGGACGCCAAGTCGACTACGTATCCAGCTCGACAAGCAAGGTCCAATCCGGCGTGGTCGAGTCCGTTCGGGTAAACGAGAAGGGAAAAATCATCCTGCAAATTGGCAAAGAATCGGTCGAACTCGACTCCGTCGTGGGAGTGCGAAAAGCCAAAGACCAAAACGGCGAACCAAAACCAACCCAGAAGACTCCCACGAATATCAGTAGTAAGCAGAAGTAAGAAAAAGCAACCGAGCACCCGCAGCACAAGACGCATAGAGACGAGACATGGTCAGCACCTCACTCTTTACCGGCCTATCCGGTCTCCGCTCACACCAGCGCTGGATGGACGTGATTGGCAACAACCTGGCCAATGTCAATACGGCTGGGTTCTGGGGCTCCCGCGTCACCTTCTCCGATCTTCTGTCCTTCACGATGACGCACGGCAATGGACCATCGAGCACCGTGGGCGGCAGGAACCCGAAGCAGATCGGCCTAGGCACCCAGGTAGCCGGAATCGATGCCAACACCAATCAGGGCACCTTCCTCAACACTGGTCGCACACTCGACGTAGCCCTGCAAGGTCAGGGCATGTTCACCCTCTTCGATGGAACCCGAAATTACTACACCCGCGTCGGCTCGTTTGGCGTTGACTCAGAGCGCAACTTGGTCGACACCCGCACCGGTATGCGGGTTGTCAATAATGCGGGCGGAACGATCTCTGTGCCGCTGACCGGCACCCTGCCGGCTCAGGCCTCCACCAACATCGACTTCGAAGGCACGGTTCCCGCAACCGTGTCAGGTCCCATCGCCGAGGTTGTCTCATCGACCAATCCCTGGCTTAGGGGCACTGCGGCGGAAAAGGTGAGCACCGCCAATCTTCCCGACCCCATGAATCTGAGCGCGATTGCTAACACCACCTTCACGGTAACGGTCAACGGCTCCTCCCCGCAAACCGTGACCATCAATCCGGCTAAGTTTGGCAATATAAGCGCCGTCAGCTCCGCGGAATGGATCTCGTTCATGAAAAGCTCGGTCAAAGGCCTAGACGTGAGCTACTCCGGGGGCACCTATACCTACTCCACCGAACGGGTGGGCGAACTAGCAACTCTCAAGTTCGACAATGGCCCTAGCGGCACACCTTTGACGACTCTCGGCATCGGGACGGACCTTGATCAAGGCAGCCAAACTGCCGCGAACGGAAGCACCAACCTGAACGAGCTAACGGCAAACCATAAGGACTATGTAGCGGGCGATACGATTTCGATCTCGGGGACAAATCCCCAAGGCAACAAGATCGCAGCAACCTTCACCTACGGTGCCGCAAACGACGGCACGACGGTCAACGACCTGATCACCTTCCTCAACCAACGCTTCAAGTCGAACACGCCAAAAGGGGCAACCGCCAGCATCGCGGCCGACGGTAGCCTTCAGGTAACAGCTAACAGCAAGGGAGAAGCAGAACTCTCGCTCTTCATCTCCGACTCGACCACCAGCCCAAAATCCAACTTCCCTTCGTTCAAGGTTACCCGTGACGGCACAGGCCCAGATGAGGCGGTGACCTCAATCGAAATCATCGACAGCCTGGGCCGCGCCCATCCGGTCTCGATGAAGTTCGTCCGCGATGCGAACGACCCCACGGTGTGGAATCTGACCGCCTCCATGGATTCAAGCGAAGGGACCATCATCGACAACAGCGTCTCCGAGATCCGCTTCAATCAAGACGGGTCCTTCAACCTGGTCACCGATACGAACCAGTCGCTGAGTTTTACCTGGGACGGGATCTCCCAGGCCCAAACCGTATCGCTGAACTTCGGGACCTCAGCCTCCTTCGACGGGCTATCGATGCTCGGCGACAAGACCACCGCGGCAGCAACCAACCAGGACGGATACGCAGCAGGCAACCTGCTCAACGTCGCCTTCAGTGAGAATGGCGACCTCAAGGGCTTCTACACCAACGGCAAATCACTGACGATCGACACCCTCCGGATTGCCCTTTTCCGCAACCCCTCCGGCGTGACTCGAATCGGTGAGACCCTCTACACCGAGTCCCCAAACACCGACGACGCGATCCTGACAACCGCTGGCAACGGTGGCGCTGGAACGGTTGTCTCGGGAGTGCTCGAAAACTCGAACGTCGATATCGCTGAGGAATTCGTGCGTTTGATCGAAGCGCAGCGCGGCTACCAGGCCAACGCCCGTGTCATCACCACCACCGACCAAATCCTATCGGAGCTTATGAATATCGTCCGGTAGTAGTCGGTCCTTGGCCGGGGTAAAGGCGTAACAGGCAGCTGGAAAGGGCTCGCGAGTGACAGCGACCGAATTCAACGTCCTGTAAAGCCGCTGCCCCCAAGGATCCGATGAGAAGGGGAGAACAAAGGAAGCACGATGGACCGCGCCGAGCTCACCCTAGCCCGCAGCATGGATGCACTGCTGAATCAGCAGAACTCGATCGCCAGTAACCTGGCGAACATGGGTTCGACTGCATTCAAACGTCAGGCTGGGAACACTGAGCCTTTCGAGATGGTATTGAATCGCCAGGCGAACAGGGAGGTCGTACCCGTCTATCGCGAGCGCACGGACTGGACGCAGGGCGACATCACCTACACCGGCGACACACGCAACATCGCACTCGAAGGGGAAGGCATGCTGCAGGTCACCGACAAAAGCCTTCCCGGTCAAATATTGCTTACCCGCACCGGCATTCTCGACATCGATCCTGAGGGATTTCTCACTACGGGAGGAAGACGCGTCTTAGGACCAGCCGGAAACCCCATCCAAGTCGGAGGCCACGATCAGTTTCAGATCACGGCGAACGGCCAGGTCTCCGACCCGAATACCGGGGACACGATTGGCAACCTAGGCCGATTCATGGTCGAAGACCCTCGCGGGCTTGAATACCTTGGTGACGGCATCTATCGCCACAACCCGCAAAAAGCAGGCAAGCTGCGCCAAGACCTCTTTACCTTGGTGCGGCAAAAGAACCTCGAGAGCTCAAACGTCCAATCCATTTCCGAAATGGTGTCGATGATCTCGGTGCAGCGCCACTTCCAGGCGATCACCAAAGCCCTCAGCGCCTTCGAGTCGGCAACAGATCAACTTAACCAACTGGCGCAAAGCTAGTTCTTTCTGGGGTCCTGCCGACTTCTCTAGTTTTCCCTTGGCGAAGGTAAAGGTCTCGAAATCCGCCGCACCCTAGCCCCCCACCCGCTCAAAGGGCTTGTCAACGTCGCCACCAAGCAAAGAGAAACCACCCTGCTAAGCCCAAAACATCTCCAAGCTAGCGGCAATTTCTGCCGAACCCAGCAGCCCCATCGGCAAAGCCTGCCTGCGTCTGGCGACGACTCATTCTGCCCCACCCTACTCCAAACGCGAAAAACCGGCAGCAAGGCGCAACTGAGCACCTGGCACGCAACTCGCGTAGCTCCGGCAGAAAAGCAAGATACGGAGCACAGGGATGATCAAAAGCCTCTACACGGCCGCGACAGGGATGAAGGGACAGCAGACCTACGTGGATGCGATCTCGAACAACCTGGCCAACGTCAACACCACGGGCTTCAAACGCAGCCAACCAACGTTTCAAGATCTGCTCTACGTCACGATGAAAGCGCCTGGCATCGACCAAACCGGTGGTAACACCAACCCGGTAGGCATCCAGGTCGGCTCCGGCGTAAAAGTCGCCGGCACGACGATGAACTTTACCAACGGGGTTCTCGAGGGCACCTCGCGAAACCTCGATGTCGCGATCACCGGTCCCGGCTTCTTCCAGGTCCTGCTTCCAGATGGAGCCAAGGCCTATACCCGCGACGGACACTTTCAAATCGACGCAAGTGGCCGCTTGACCAACTCAAGCGGATACGTGCTGCAGCCTCAAATCGCCATCCCCGAAGATACGATCTCTTTGGGTATCGCCGAGGATGGCCAGGTAACGGTGACCCAGGCCTCCTCACCCGACATCTCGACTCCCATCGCCCAGCTCGAGCTTACCCGCTTCGTCAACCCCTCTGGCCTCAACCAGATCGGCGGAAACCTCTACCTAAGAACCGATGCCGCCGGCACCGAAATCCGCGACAAACCAGGTTCACAGGGCATGGGACAGCTGCAACAAAACTTCCTCGAACGTTCCAACGTCGAGGTGGTTTCGGAGCTGGTCAACCTGATCGTCGCGCAGCGCGCCTACGAGGTGAACAGCCGCACGATTCGTTCCTCGGATCAAATGCTCCAGCAGGTCAGCTCCATCGTTAGGTGAATCATGAGGGCCCTCTCCAGCATCTTCTTCCTGTCTTGGGCATTAACTGCTCCTGCCTTAGCCCAAAGCGAAAGCCCCGAGGCAAGCGGCAAGCTGCAAATGACCCTGCGTAGCCGGGCCTATATTCCTGGGCACCGAATCCAGCTTGGCGATCTTTTCCACATCAAGGGACCCGACCCGAAAAAAGTGCGGAAGGTACAAGACCTCGAATACGCCAACGCGCCCAGCGGAAATTGGGCCCGGGCAGTAAAACGCAGTGATCTCACCATGTGGCTAGCGGAACACGACTTGGGCTCCTCTCAGGTCGAGATCTCCGGAGCCGAAGCCGTGAGCATTCTCGCTGACACGGTCCGGGTCGAAGCAGAAACTCTGGTTTCGAGCGCAGAAGCAGTCCTACGTCAGTTGCTCGCCAAAGAAGGGGCAAGCGATACGACCTGGAAGCTTCTTGGTAATCCACGCGGCATTAACGTCCCGCGCGGACGCTCAAGCCGGAAGTTGATCGCCAAACTAAAGAGCCCCAATCTCGAGACAGGGCACGCAAGCTTCAGTGTCGAAATCATCATCGACGGAAAGCTCAACGTAATTATCCCTATACAGTTTGAACTGCAGCGATTTGCGGACCTTCTTGTAGCAACCAAACTCATCCGTCGCGGCGAAGCTTTCACCGACGATAACGTCACGGTAAAGCGAGTACGATGGACAAAGATTCAAGGAGACCCCTTCGAGTTTCCCGGCCAAGTCATTGGCAGCGGGCGCATCGCCGCCAAGCAACTGCGACCAAATCAAGTGGTCACCAACCTTCATGTCCAGCTGCGCCCCATCATCTCGAAGGGGGACCAAATCCAAGTGGTCGCGATTGTCGGCCGAGTCCGCATCGCAACCCGAGGCATTGCGCAGTCTGATGCCCGCAAGGGAGAACGGGTTCCCATCCTACTATCAGGCAAAAAAACACCCGTTTACGCGGAGGCCTATGCAACAGGAATCGCAGTCATCCGCACCCCCAGCAACCGCATTGACCTTTCCAAGATCCGCTGAGCACAGAAAGATGAAATACAACACCAACCAAGTCATCGCCGTCTGCGCTCTCATGCTCGCCTTTACAACAAACAGCTCGGCTCAATCGCTGTTCATGAAGGCAAAGCGCGAAGGATCCTTCCGCGGGCTAGTAGAAGACAATACCGCGCGCTCGGTGGGCGACATTTTGACGATTGTCATAAAGGAAGCCCATAGCGTAAGCCAAGAGGACAAGACCGCCCGAAGCACCAAAACTCTTCTTTCGGCTCAGCTTGAGTCTTTCAAGATCAAGCCCTCGACCTTCGGATCTATCCTTCCCGACTTCGATGTTCGTTCATCCCGGAGCTATGACGGAGCCGCCAAGCAAAACCGCGATCAGACCTTTAAAGCCAGAATCGCGGTTGTCGTCAAAGACCGTCTTCCCAATGGCAACCTGGTAGTCGTTGGCACTCGCACGATCATTGTCGACAACGAGGTTAAGTGCCTGAAGATCTCAGGAGTGATTCGAACTGACGACGTCAAGGACAACAACACGATCGACTCCGACCAGGTCGCAGAGGCCAAGGTCTCCATCAAAGGCCACGGGAAAAGCACGGAATCCGTCACCCGCGGACCAATAGGTAAAGCACTTGAGACCGCCTGGTGGTTGATCTGGCCATTCTAGGAAGATGAAAATGATGAGCTTCCAACTATCAGCGCTTCCGATCGTCATAATCCTCGCCATTTCTGCGACGGCACAGGCTCAAACCGACAACCAAGCAGATAGAGCCCCTGGCAAAATATCAATAGCTAACAATCCTCCCAGAACCTTCCGCCTGTCTGAGCCTTTTGTTTCCCTGCGGAGCATTACCCGTATCCACGGCCAGCGCTCCAACACCCTGACGGGAATTGGGGTAGTGACCGGACTCGCAGGCACGGGCGACGGCACAGCAACGGCACGGCGATCTCTCGCGAACATGCTCCGCCGTATGGGCCGTAACGTTTCTCCCTCGGAACTCGCCTCTGGAAACATCGCTATGGTGCAAATCAGCGCCAAGCTGCCAGCCTTCGCTCGCCAAGGTACCCCGCTGGATGTCCTCGTCGCATCCATCGGCGAAGCCAGCTCGCTTCGCGGCGGCAACCTGATTGAAACACCTCTATACGGTGCGGATGGGAAAATCTATGCCTTGGCCTCGGGATCTTTGATCACTGGCTTCAAAGAATCAGGTCGCAACGCAGAGTTCAAAGAAAACCATCCAACGGTAGGCCGCATCGCCAATGGCGCCATTTGTGAGCCACCGGTAGAGGATTTGCTAACGAGCCTCTTGAACGATTCCGGCGAACTCCGACTGCTGCTCACGGAGATCTCTACCGGAACGGCAGTGCGCGCCCGCAGCGCCATCGACGGATTCCTGGGCGCACATCAGATCGGTTCTTGCAAGCTGGCAGGCCCTAATCTCCTCAGTGTTCGCTTCAACAAACATCAGAGCACTGATCAGCTTCTGGAGATCCTGGATCAGATCGGAACGCTTCAGATCCAACCGGTATCGATTCCCACTATCACCTGCAATCAACGTAACGGCACAGTGGTCATTGGCGCAGGAGTGAGGATATCCCCCTGCCTAATCGGTATCGAGAATTTAACTGTCCAGGTCACCGAGAACGTCAGGATTTCGCAACCAGGGAACGCCTTTAGCAAAAATGCTCCAGGTGAAACTCAGAAATATTCTGAAACCGAAATCAAGACACAATCGGAGGGAAGCGGACTGCAACCCCTGGAAAGCCAAGAAAATCTCGGACATCTCCTGCAGGCCCTCAGGCTGCTCGGAGTTGACGGCCGTCAATTGATCACCGTTATCAAAGAACTACACGGTGCGGGAAAGATTCACGGGGAGCTCATCATCCGATGAATATCAACAGCATTCAACGCACTGGAGTTCTCAACCCAAAAGGCAATCTTCCAAGTATTGAAGAGGCCGAGCAAGCTGCGGGTAGCTTCGAAGCGATGTTTCTACGCACGATCATTAATAACTTCCGTGAGTCTGCAGATCTCAACGGCGAAGGCCTCTTCGGGGAATCCGCTGGGTCAAACATCAAGGAAAGCTGGTTTGATGATGCGATGTCTGAACACATTTCGACCAGTGGCGGAGTCGGTCTGGCAAAAAGGCTGGTGACCGACTGGAAGGACGCAGGACGAATCGCAGACGCCGCCGATGCGCAGAGGGACTTGAGTTCGTTACCAAGCGAAAGCGAAGTCGACCGCCTTATGCGCGCGAAACTCCAAGGAAAGCAGCTGTGAACACCACTCACAATCGACTGGCCGTTCTCATCCGGGAGCTAACTGTGCAACTCAAGGCACAGGAAGGCGAAATCCGCAGTCTCACCGCAGCAATGAAGGAGCGTCGCAACTTCTTTGTTAGCGCTGATGCGGAACTTCTGGACCGGACCAACGCTGAACTCGAACAGCTAGCCTCCCGCCTCTTCGAACTCGAGCAGCAACGCCTGCAAACCATGCGAAACATCAGTGAGTACGTCGGCGTCCCGATTCCGGCGCTCACATCCTCCCGCCTCTCCGGTGTCGTTACCGGAGGCGAAGGCCGAGCTCTGGCCGAGCAAGCAAGGCGCACAAAATCAGCTGCTGAACAACTGCACATTGAAAACAAAGTAGGCGAAAGCCTACTTGACTGGTCTGCCCGCTGGCACGAAGGGCTATTGCAAGAATTGGCAAAAACAATCAAAGACGCCCCGACCTACGCTAGAAACGGAAAATCAACACCCAAGAGCAAGCAAGGGCTTTTGGATGCTTGGGTCTAAGGGGGAAACACCATGGGACTAGGCTTCGGATTCGACTCAGGGCTGCGCGGTCTAACAGCTGCTCGCATGCAGATGCAGCTCTCCGGTCATAACATCGCCAACGTCAGCACCAAGGGGTACAGTCGGCAGAATGCAGTATTGTCGAGTTCTCTTCCAGCGACCCTAGGCCGATTCCAGATCGGCACCGGTGTCGACGTGACTAACCTGCAACGAATCGTCGACGGTCAGCTGAATTCGCGCCTGCGCACCCAACAAGGTATTTTTGGCAAAGCCCTAATCGACTATCGACGATCAACAGAAATCGAGGGCATCCTCGGCGAGCCAGGGCCAAGCGGTATCTCCAATCTATTTGGACAGTTATTTGGCGACCTAGGGAAGCTTCAAACTGATCCGGCCAGCACCGCATTGCGTGGTGGATTCGTGCAGTCGGCCAAAGCCCTGACCAGCGGACTCAACCTTCTTGCAAGCCGCCTCGGTGGACTCCAGTCCAACACCTTTGCCGAAATCAGCACCCAAGTAAAGAACGTCAACGAATACGCCTCTCGCATTGCTGAACTCAACAAAGAAATCCTGTCCGTTGAAGCCAACGGAACTGCAGCAAACGACCTGCGGGATCAGCGAGATATGGCCATCCAAGGCCTATCTGATCTCATGGACACCCGAGTCCTCGAGCGCAACAACGGCGTCACCGACATTCTCGCCGGCGGTCACCTACTCGTCTCTGGCGGCATTGCCAGCCAGTTGGTAACGACAAGGGACACCAAGAACACAAGCAAGGTCCTCCTTAAGAACAACGATCAGCCACTAGAAATTCGGGGCGGAAGAATCGGCGCTCTGCTTCATTCAGAGTCCAAACGAATCCCTGAACTTCAGTCCAAGTTCAATGCCCTGGCCTTCAACGGTGCCCTTGAGTTCAATCGTTTGCATACAACCGGCCTGCCGCGTAACGGCGGATTCAAGAATCTCGTCTCAGAGAATCCAGTGCGTGATGGTGACGGTGACGGCAAGTACGACGATGAACTGCTTGCTTATGCGGGTCTGCCTTTCGAAATATCCCGTGGCGAACTCTATATATCAGTCACGAACGAAAGCAACGGCGACCTTACCAGGAAAAAGATTGACATAGATCCACTCAGCATGACTGTCGGCGACTTTGCTGACGAACTAAGCAAAGCAGCGCACGTAAGTGCTACGGTTGACCCCACAGGGCGAATTCGGATCAGCGCTAGTGACGGGTACCGCTTCGATTTTTCGAATCAAATTGATTCCTCGCCCAACAGCCGTGGAACCCTATCTGGAAAGTCAGCATCACTAGGCGGGTCAGAACGGGGCCCCTTTGACTTTTCTTCTTTACCAGCCAACTTCACCATAGCCGTAGACGGGGCAGCCCCCACGACCATCACTCTAAACAGCCTTGACTTCAATAACCCATCCAAGGTCGAGGCTGAAGAACTGTCATCGGTCCTCAAAGCAAAGTTCAACGCCGCAGGCGTTTCCGCTGATGCAGTAGTCGTTGGCGATAGCATCAGCTTGCTTTCAACGTCATCTGGAACAAGCTCCAGCCTTAGCCTGGTTGATGGCGCAAACTCACCTCTGGCCACCCTTGGGCTGCCTGTTGGCATCACCGCACAAGGCCAAGATAACGCAATGTCCGTCAGCGTGATGGGCACCTACACCGGCGAAAGCAATGGGCACTTCCGCTTTGTTCCCGACAAGGATGGAGAGATTGGCGTTACTCCTGGGCTGACCGTTGGCGTCTTCGACCAAACGGGCACCCGCCTTGCGACCCTGAACGTCGGTAAGGGCTATTCGCATGGTGATCGCTTGGATGTCGCCCACGGCCTTCAAGTCTCTTTTGGACCAGGCGAGTTGAGTGCCACCAACCAACACCAGTTTGCCTTGGACACCCTAGCTGATCCCGACAGCAGCGATGTTCTGGTCGGTTTTGGCATCAATACCTTTTTTACTGGATCGACCGCCGCAGACTTGGGGGTCTCTTCGCGAATCAGTAGTGACCCGAACCTGTTTGCGGCGAGCCTCAAGCCTAACGCCGGAGATGGAGCCAACCTGATCAAACTGCTTCAAACCCGGCACCTCTCTGTCGACTCTCTCGACAACCACACACTTGAGAGTTACTACTCTGATATCGCTAGCAGCATCGGATTCGAAACCAAACGAGCAACCGAGCTGATTGCTAGTGAGGAAAAGCTTTTGAGCTTTCTCCACGAACAGCGCGAGAACGTATCGGGCGTAAACATCGATGAAGAGATGGTCAACCTGGTGAAGTACCAACAGGCATTCCAAGCCTCTTCTCGGTTCATCAACGTTGTCAACCAGATGACGGACGTCCTAATCAATATTGGGAGATAAATATGGGACTCCGGATCACCGCCAACATCTTGAGCAGCCGATCCCTGACGGACATTAGGGGCGCGCAGCTCGGGATCAACAAATGGCGAATGAAGCTGTCTAGCGGTCATAGTATTAACAAGCCCTCCGATGACCCTACTGCTTTTCTGAGGATACTTCCTCTCAATAACGACATTCGAGAAGTCTCCCAGTTTCAAGACAATGCAACCCTGTCCCGTGACGTGCTGAACACCTCAGCAACGGCCCTGGAAGATGCTGTCAGAATCATGAGCGAGGCGCGGCGCCTTACTGTTCAAGGCGCCAACGGAACCATAAGTGGATCGGACAGGAAAACCCTTGCCGCATCCATTGACCAGCTCTTGAAAGAAATGGTCAGCGTCGGCAACAGCAAGCTTGGTGACCGGTATCTGTTCGGCGGCACCCGGACCCGATCAACACCTTTCTCTTTCGACGGAAACAACAAAGTCAATTACCTTGGTGACAACGAGCAGGCCAAAGTTTCCATCGCTCCTGGCTCGACCTCGACCCTTTCCACAAGCGGTGAAAAGGTCTTTATGTCTAGTCATCGAAGCAAAACTAGTTTTTCTGGGCTCACCGGAGTAAAAAGCGGCAGCGGCACGGACAGCGGCCAGGGCATGGTCAGCCTGAAGATCGAACACACGGGCTTCGATTCTCTACCTTCGGGGCTCAGCGCCGGCACAGGGACAACTACTGCCGTTGGCCCCCTGTCCATAACGGTTTCAGCTAGCCCCAACACTATTTCCATCAATGGCGGACCAGCTACTCCGTTTAGCGGCAGTGAAACCGACCTACAAGTTCAGACGAGCAATGGCAGTTTTGTGTCACTCGACACAACTGGCTTCAACAATACCTCGGTGACTGGGTTCAACTCCATTTCTCAAGCACGTGCTAGCTGGGACAATGGGGCCTCCTGGACAAGCTTAGGTAACTTCAGCGACACAAACCTGGACCTCCACAACGCCACAACAGGAAGGGTTTTGTTCATTGACACAAGCGGCATCCACACAGCTGGATCAGAGCAGGTGAACTTTGGCGGCACCTTCGATGCCTTCAACTCCTTGATTGCTGTCCGCGACCTTCTCAATAACGAAAACGGTTTAACCAACAATGAAGTGGCCTCTCGCCTTACTGATATGCTAGGCGAGCTCGACACAGTCAGCGAAAACCTACTCGAGGGACTACGCGATCTTGGCGCACGCAGTGCCCAACTCGACATGACCGAAAACCGCATGTCGAGTCTGGAGCTCACCTTGCAACAGGCACTCAGTCGTGATCGTGACGTTGACATCACTGAGGCCGTCCTCGAGCTGAACAAGGGCGAGATTGCCTATCAGGGCGCCCTGCAAGTCAGCGCCAATACCATGCAGCTATCCTTGCTGAACTTCTTGAGCTGAGGCTTCACAAGCGCCAGGGTATCGAGAAATGACCATTAACGATGCTTCCGAACAGCTCCGGAACCTGCTGCGCGAGACCCAAGCTGGCCCCGGCCAGCCTGGATCGGCATCCAAGCTACAGCCCGGTTCTGGTGCGGAGTTTTTGAACCTGCTCGAAAAAATGCAGCGGCTTCGTATCACCGGCGAAAAGGAAAACAGCAGCACTGGCCTCAGCGAAGACGCCGTCCAAGGCATTCCTATTCAAAGCCGCATGAACACCGGCAATGCAGCCGGAGAAATGGCAGATCCACTGGCTGATCTGAGCGATGCTGTCAAACGTGCTGACGAGGCCCACGAAACAGCCATGGACATCAAACGCCGACTCGAAGAAGCCTTCCGTCGCGCGATTCGCGACGCCTAATGCCCTCGCCGGTATCCCGTATTTGCTCCACCCAAGACCTGGGCCCCTACTTGCAGCGGCTCGACGCTTGGCTGCGACCCGACCAGAACTGGAGCTTGGCTGACGAGTATCCTGGGGTCTTTGGCCCAAAAAGTCGGGCTCGCCATCACCTCCTCGAATCGGGCGGCAAGCTCACTGCGCACGCAGCCTCTCTCGACATGGAGATGCACGTACGCGGAAAAACATGGCGGCCAAGCTTAGTGGGCTCGGTTGTAGTTGATCCGAATCGACGCGGCGAAGGCCTTGGCCGCAGGCTCATGCAGTCGCTCGTCCGAGACTTTGAACAACGAGACAGAGATGCACTGGCGCTCTGGTCGGACCAACCCGAGTTCTACGCCAAGCTCGGCTTTCGCTCCTTTGGTAAAGAAATACACCTTGCCGTCCCGCCCAATACGGAGGGACGGCAAGGTGTCCGGGGCACCCTCAGGTCCGCGCAAGCCCGAGACAGCGAGCAACTGCTGCAGCTGCATCATGCCAAGAGCGTGCACAGCCGCCGCCTTGGCACCGAAATGCAAGCCTACCTACAAGTGCCAGCTTGCGAGTTCACCCTACTAGAGCGAGAGGGGCAGGTGGTCGCGTACTGCGTCATCGGCAAGGGCCTGGATTTCCCCCTATTCGTCCACGAGTTCGCCGGCAGCGAACACGATCTCGAAGCTATGTTCCGCATCCTCGCAAGCAAACACCGCTGCACACTAGGGGTTCTCGTCCCGCTCTGGCGTGCGGAACTTATCCAAGCCTTTCCCGATGCGGAGAGCTTCACGAACCCTCTTGCCCTCGGCATCGTTCGTTACGCGCCGGTGGACGCCGCCTTCGACGGCTTCGACTCAATCTAATAACCTCAAGCGTAACGAGTCGGGTCAGAGATCCCCGCCCTCGCAAAACCCTTGCGGCGCAAGCCACAGGCCTCACATGCCCCACAAGCCCGTCCATCTGATCCCGGGTCGTAGCAAGTCAGGGTAAGGGCGTAGTCGAGCCCAAGCGCCGCACCCTTCTCAATGATCTCGTGCTTATGCAGGCGCAGCAATGGAGCGACCACCTGGATGCTTCCTGGTTCCTCCACCCCAAGCTTGGTCGCCAGCTGCGCGAGTCGCTGGAACTGCTCAAGGAATTCAGGGCGGCAATCGGGATAGCCTGAGTAATCAAGGGCATTGACGCCTATCCAAATCTCTCCGGCTTCTCGCGCCTCGGCAAAAGCCAAGGCCATGGCCAAAAACACGGTATTTCGCGCGGGCACATAAGTACTGGGAATACAGCTGGGGTCGGCAGCTTGGCCCTTCGGCACTGCGATCGTGTCGTCGGTCAAAGCCGAACCTCCGAAGCTGCCCAGGTCCACCCGTGCAAAACGATGCTCGATGAGCGGAAAACAGCTGGCCACCCGGCGGGCCGCCTCTAGCTCAGCTTCGTTGCGCTGCCCGTAGCACACAGTCAAGCCGAGGAGTTCACGGCCCTTTGCATGGGCAAGCGCCAAACAGGTGCTCGAATCGAGCCCGCCAGATAAAAGCACGACGGCCCGCATCTTTATCGAGCTCCAAAGTTGACGAGTATGCGCCTGCCCAAGATGAGCTGCACAGGCTTACGGCCAGGAGGAGTCCCCCAGTGCTGTAAGTGAGCACTTCCATGTCGGGACGAAATGAGTTCGAAATAGCCCTTGGCGTCGGTTTGCACGAGAAGCCGCTCGGGGACCTGCTGGCCATCGAGAATGTTCCGCGCATCTCTGGCGCCAGGCTTGCCAAAAGGAAGACTCGGCAGCACCAGATGAACCCTGGTTCCAGCGAGGGGACGGCCAAGGGCATCTTTGACCTGCCCATGGACGATTGTTATCAATCCGGCCTTTAGCTGCGCCTCACGCCCCATCGGAATCAACTCGATGCGAGCTGGCAATACAGCGCCGCTTGTGTGCACGAGCTCACGCCAGCCCATATACCCGTTACAACGCACGGTCAGCACCCGACTGGCATCGCGCTGCAGAATAATCTGCGCGTAGCCTTTGGCATCGGTCTTTGCCTCGCTCACCGGCTTTGACGGGTCCCCAATGCATATTCGCGCGCCCTGAATAGGCGCAGCTACGCCTCGGGAAAGGATCTGGATGCGATGCGTCATTTGCGGCAGGGGCTGCAGGACGATGCGCTGCGGTCCCGTGCCCGGAGCCATCTGCAGTTGTTTGACTTCAAAGCCGTCGCTTTGGACCGTGACCCGGAGCGACTCACCGGGAAAGAGCCCAAGTATCCTCGCCGCGCCAGCGGCATCACTTCGCGCATGACGAGTTGGTCGCCTCTGGTCACGCGAGTGTTGCGCGGTAACGACCGCACCTGCGACCGGATCCCCCTTGGGGTCACGAATCATCAGTCGTAACCTGGCCGCCGGGTACATCGGAATCACGAGTTCCCGTGTATTTCGTCCCACCTGTGCTTGTAGCTGCCCCACATACGACTCTCCCCCAGAACTGAGTGCTCGAAACTCGAAGTTGCCGCCATGCGCGAAACGCAGGGTGCAGCGCGACGCATCCTCGAAATCGATCGGAAGCTCGAACTGGGCCAAGTAGCGAACCCGCAACGGAAGCGCCTCCGCCAAATGCAGGTGCTGAACCCAAGCGCGTCGGAGTTCAGGCGCGATTCTCCGCCCTTCGCCGATGCGCAGCGCCGGGAAGTCGCGTGGGTGTCGCACCTCGCCGCTCCTGCGGGTCAGCATGAGCTGCACTCGACGCCCAGAAAAATCGACATCTCCCGCAGAGAAGCGGAACTCGACGGGCTGAGTATAGCGATCGACATAGACAGGCAGGGGTAGTTCGGCCCCAGGTTTGGCGGATTCGACCAGGCGTAACTCTGCTTCGGTGAGAGTTCTCGCCCAAACGCCATCGGCATAAAAGACAGTCCCTTGCGGCCTCCAATTACGAAGCCGCAGAAACCCTTGGGCATCACTGACAGCAAGCAATGCCGAGCTGTCATAATCCAGCGCCCGAACTCCCAGTAAGGGAGCCCCACCCTGGGCATCGACAACGCGCCAGTGGATGTCCTTTGCTGCTTCTTGCCGAGAGCTTGCGCTGCGTTCCACCCCTAAACCAGGAACAGGATTTCGGTCTAGCGACTTGCCTTGCTGCAGCCCGACATCAGCTCCCTCGACGCGGTTCTTTCCCTCTCCGGTCAGGGGACCGGGTAACTCTGCCCCTGGCGTCGAAAAAGGATCCAAACCGGTCCCGATATAAAGACCCAGGGCAAGCAGGGCGAAACCAAGAACCAATCCTAGGAGGATGCGCATGCCTATGAGGCCGTTGAAAAGTATCGCTAGAGGCTGAGTGCTAAACTCGGCCGGCCATTGGCACCGAAAACCACGGTCGATGCCCCCATAGCACGAAGTCTCTTGGGCGCGAGCCCCCGCTGCCAGCACCAAGCTCCTGCCATGCAGGCATAGGGCACGAGCCCTTGCACGGCTCGCCAGCTGGCTCCCCCAAGTCACTCCGCTGCACCACAGCAGTGGCGGCGAATGGCTCCGAAAATGGCAGGAAAGAGTCGGCCTTGTACATTCGTGGGGCAGCTGTGGGAAACAAGGGGACGGAGAGCATAGCATTGTGCCTCCTTCCACCAGCGAGCCATATGCCTCGAATCCCCTTTGACCCAGATCAGCCGTCCCAGCGTGCGACGCTCTTCGGGCTTCCGCCCGAGGCAGAGACCGCGCGTATTCATGTCCTGCCCATCCCCTTCGAGGCGACCTGCAGCTACGGCCGAGGCACCCGGCACGGTCCCGAAGCGATTCGTCGCGCCAGCCTTCAGCTCGACCTCTACGACGAAGACTACGGAGAAACATGGCGCTCGGGGATTTACCTGCATCCCTCGCCCGAATGGGAGCATCCTCCAGACAACGCATCATTGGAGCAAATCGCAACAGCCTCGCGCCAGCGGAGCGCCGGGCTCCGGGCCTGGACCGAAACACAACTAGCCGAAGGCCGCATCCCAGCTGTGCTCGGAGGCGATCACAGCTCCCCATTAGGCGCCATCGAAGCCGCGGCGAATGCAGGCGAACTCTCCATTCTTCACATCGATGCCCACATGGACTTGCGCCAGTCCTACGAGGGATTTGAAGAAAGCCACGCTTCGATCATGCACAACGTCCTGACCCGCTGCCCAGGAGTCGAAGGTTTGGTCCAGGTAGGCATACGTGACTATTCCGCTGGAGAGATAGAACGCGCCAAGGCCGAAGGCCAGAGAGTCCAGTGCTTCTTTATGCGAGATTGGCGCCGGCATCTGGCTGCTGGCCTGGCCTTGGACCAGCTACTGGACCAATGTATCGCTGGCCTAGGCTCTCGTGTTTGGATCTCTTTCGATATCGACGGACTCGACCCAGCCTTCTGCCCGCATACCGGAACCCCCGTTCCCGGGGGGCTGCAGTTCGGCGAAGCCAGCCAGCTACTCTGGCGCCTCGCACAGAGCAAGCGCCGCATCATCGGCTTCGATCTCTGCGAGGTTTTTGGCCATGCAGATCCGGTGGAACACCCGGCCCAAGAATGGGATGCAAACGTGGGCGCCCGTATCCTCTATAAGCTCTGCGGAGCCGCGACCTTTGGAGAGCGCTGATGGATCTCTATCTTTTTCGACATGCAAAAGCCGAAATCATGGCGCCCGGGGGCGGAGGTGATGAAGCCCGCCCACTGAACCCTAAAGGCCGCGAACTCTTTGGACATGCAGCTAAGCTCTGGGCAGCACTCCGACCCGCTCCCCAGCTGATCCTCACGAGCCCACTGCTTCGAGCCCGCGAGACCGGCGAAATACTCATGGATGCCTGGAAGCAGCGCGGCGAAACACCAAGGCTCGAGCTGGAACCTGGGATCACGCCAAACGCCTATCCGCAACAGTTCCTGGATTCTTTACCCGAACTCGACTCACTGGCCATCGTCAGCCACATGCCCTTCATTGGCGTCTTGGCTGGGGAACTGCTCTCTGGGTCTTCCCAGGAGCTCTGGTTCAAAACCGGCACCGGCATGCTGATCGAATATGAGCCCTTCGCGCATTCCGCCAAGCTCCTCCTCGCCTTTGGAACCAAAGAGGCCAAGGCAGGCTTGAGCAGACTGGATCCCCATACCGGCCGTTGAAGCAGTCACCCGCCTGCCCCGGAGAGTGAGGGCCCATGACCAGGCTTCGCCTGCAAGCGCTACACAAGCGATTCGCCAATGATTCGGTCGCGGTCCAGTCTCTCGATCTTGAGATCCATAGCGGCGAACTCATGGTGCTGGTCGGGCCATCGGGCTGCGGAAAATCCACAACACTGCGCATGATCGCCGGCCTAGAGGCCCCAAGCTCTGGGCGCATCCTCTTCGACGCCGAGGATGTGAGCGAGCGCAGCCCACGCGAGCGAGATATCGCGATGGTCTTCCAGAACTACGCGCTCTACCCCCACATGAGCGTGGAAAAGAACCTGATGTTTCCCCTGCGCATGCGCAAGGTCGCGAAAAACCAGGCACGGAGCCAGGCTCACGCTTTGGCCGAGAAACTCGGACTCGAATCACTATTGCGCCGCAAACCTCAAGAACTCTCCGGTGGGCAACAGCAGCGCGTCGCCCTAGGCCGGGCACTGATCCGCTCCCCCCGGGTCTTCCTCCTCGACGAACCCCTGTCCAACCTCGACGCCAAAACCCGCATCTCCATGCGCGGGGAGATCAAGCGCCTACACCAAGAACTGCAAACGACGATGGTCTACGTCACCCATGACCAGAGTGAAGCGATGGCCCTCGGTGACCGCATCGCCGTCATGCGCCAGGGAGTCCTGGAACAACTGGCGAGCCCCAAGGATCTCTACGAGCAGCCCTGCAACTGCTTCGTCGGCTCCTTCATCGGCAGCCCGGCCATGAGCTTCTACCCAGCAGAAGCCCGAGAGGGAGCCCTTCACCTCGCTGGGAGAACTCTCCCCGGCATCACGCCGCCACCCTATCCCTGCCTCGTCGGGCTTCGCCCACACGAGCTGCGAGTACAACTAGCACCACAGAACGCAGCTCTCAGCGCTGAGCTAGTACAAATCGAAGCGCACGGGCACGAGAGCTTCGTGACCGTGCGCTTCGGAAGTGAAGAGCTAACCGCAGTTGCCGAAGGGAGCTTCGAGGCCAAACCAGGCACTCCCCTGAGCCTCGAAGTAAAGCGCCGTACACCGCGCTACTTCGATGCGGCGAGCGGCAAGGCCCTCGCGACCTAGCTACTCGGGAAAGTGCTCGACCTTGACGTCGAGCATGTCCCCGATGCGGTTGTATTCATTGGTAATGGCACGGCCGATCACAAGGCGCTGGATCTGGTTGGTGCCTTCGTAGATTTGAGTGATCTTCGCGTCACGCATGTACTTCTCGACCGGGTAGTCCTTGCAGAAGCCATAGCCACCGAACAACTGGACGGCGTCTGTCGCCACCTTCATCGCGGTGTCCGTCGCAAAGACCTTCCCCATAGCAGCGAGCTTGTTGATGTTCTTAGCGCCACTGTCAATCAGCTTGGCACTTGAATACACCAGCGCCCGCGCCGCCTCGATCTGCGTCGCCATGTCAGCAAGCCAGAACTGGTTGGCCTGCATGCTCTGCACAGTCTGACCGAACTGCTTGCGCTCCATCGTGTAGCGCATGGCCCACTCGAAGGCGCCCTGGGCCAACCCGAGCCCCTGCCCGGCGACTCCGGGACGGGCTCGGTCGAGGGTCATCATTGCGTTGCGGAAACCGCCACCCTCTTTGCCACCGAGCAGAGCCGTCGCGGGCACGTGACAATCCTTGAACTCCAGCTCATTCACCGGGACCGTCCGAATACCCATCGTGTCTTCACGCTTACCGACCGTAAAGCCGGGCGTATCGCGCTCGACGATGAAGGCCGAAATACCGCGCACGCCCTTATCCGGATCAGTCAGCGCATAAATGGTAAAAATGCTGGCAACACCGCCATTGGTGCACCACTTTTTATCACCGTTGATGACGTATTCGTCACCATCCCTGAGTGCCGTCGTAATCAGGCTGCCAGCATCGGAGCCCGAGGCTTTCTCGGAGAGGCCAAAGGAGATCAACTTCTCCCCTTTGGCTACCGGCGCCAGGTACTTGCGCTTCTGCTCCTCGGTGCCGCCCAGGATGATCGGGAAGGAGCCGAGGGCATTGACCGCAAAGGCCACGCCGACACCACCACAGGCCCGCGACAGCTCCTCGACGACGACACAGAGGTCGATGATGCCCGCGTCTTGGCCGCCGTACTCGCTCGGGATCCAAATCCCGGTCAGCTCGTACTTCTTCAGGGCTTCGAGGATCTCCCAGCCATACTCGCCGGTCCGGTCGAGTTCGGCCGCCATCGGCCGCACATACTTCTCGGCGACCTCGTGGGCCCTCTCCTTATAATCCAGCGTCTTCTGGCTCAGTCCTTCACTCATCGTCCTGCCTCGCAGTCCCTCGGGAATCCATCGAAAGTCCGGCCACTATACGAAGAGACCCGCAGGATGCCCCATGCCTCAGCCGAGAAGGGCAGCGAAATGGCCCCCAGCGAGCCGAGGCCTTGGGCTCAAGATTCCAGCCGCAAGCCTCACCGACCGCTAAAAATAAGCAGCCTCACTCAGCAGCGGTGCGACAGAGGATTATCTACAAGAGTTGCTTGACGCCCACCTGGATTCTTAGCGCCTATTGCGGACGCTGCGGGCTCTTCGAGGGGTCCCGGAAGACCTACGGTTCGGCCCGCATTCATCCGGTGTTGATCCGCCGATGCATCGCCTGCGGTCTCAATAGGGTGGCTCGGCTCATGAGCCGTGCTGGGCTGCGGCCGATACCCAAGAAGCGTTTTCGACCTCAGACGACGGATTCGAAGCACAGACAACCGGGGGTGTCAGATGAACGGTGTAAACGATGCCCGGCGCGGGTCTCAAAACTGACATCGTAAAGCACTTCCCGGCCTTCGAGGGTGAGGCCAAGACTACTGGCCTGAAGGTGGGGGCCCCGATCAGCACCGGTGTCGGGCCCGGACGGGTTTGGGGTGGTGTCAACTGCAAAGGACATGGCGCAGAGCCATACCGGGGCCCGCCCCTCCCTCCCGAACGCCCGGCGCGAGGTGCCGCGCGACTTCTTCTCGGATCTTCGCGCGCTATTGTCCCGCACGGCCCTGCTTGAAGCCCCGTCAGGAGACCCCTCTATGCCCCAAAGCGCCACTCCCCAATCCTCCCAGCGCATTGCCTATCTCACCAGCCAATACCCGGCCCCTTCTCACACCTTCATCCAGCGCGAAGTGACCGCGCTTCGGGCCATGAACCGCCAGGTGGATACCTACTCGGTGCGCGGCCGCCCCGACGACCCTCACTCCGGCACCGAAGAGCGCGAGGCTGCCCGCACCACCACCTTCCTGTTGCAAGAGGCAAGGAATCCCGCCAGCCTGATCCGCGCGAAACTTGCCGCCTGGGCGCATCCCGGCCGGGCCTTCCGTGCCCTACGGCTGGCCTTTGCCACCAGCGCCCCCGGCCCCCGCGCCCTGCTCTACCAGATGTTCTACTATGGCGAGGCCTGCATTCTGGCCCGCAAGCTGCGGCGCACCGGCGCCACCCACCTGCATGTGCATTTTGCCTCCGGTGCGGCCAACGTGGCGCTCATTGCCTCCGAACTCACCGGCCTGCCCATGAGCTTCACCCTCCACGGGCCTGCCGACCTTTACGAGCCCTACCGCTGGCATCTGGGCACCAAGGTGGAACGCGCCGCCTTCGTGGCCTGCATCAGCCATTTTGCCCGCAGTCAGGCGATGTTCTTCTCCGATGCCAGCCACTGGGACCGGCTGCGGATCATCCATTGCGGGGTTGAACCGGCCCGCTATCAGCGCCCGCGGGTGGCGCACGAGGGGGTGCATCTGGTCTTTGTCGGGCGTCTGGCGGCGGTGAAGGGCCTGCGGGTGCTCATCGAGGCTTTCGGACGCGCCAAGCCGCAGGTTCCGGGCCTGCGCCTGACCATCGTCGGCGACGGGGACGACCGCCCCCACCTCGAAGCCCTCGCCGCCCCCTTTGGCGATGCGATACGTTTTGCCGGCTATCTCAACCAGGAAGAGGTGGCCGAGGTGCTCGCCACGGCCGATATCTTCACCCTGCCGAGCTTTGCCGAAGGGGTGCCCGTGGTGCTCATGGAAGCGCTAGCCAGCGCCATGCCGGTGATCTCGACCCACGTGGCAGGCATTCCCGAACTGGTCGAAGACGGGGTCAGCGGCTATCTCGTGCCCCCCGGTTGCACCGAAAGCCTGCGGGCGCGTATCGTCGACCTTGCCGGTAACGCTGACCTGCGCCAGCGCATGGGCGAAGCCGGACGGGCCAAGGTAGCAGCGGAATTCGACATCGCCCAGGAAACCGCCCGCCTCGCCTCGCTCTTCGACGGCAACCTCGGGGACAATCCACGCCCCGAGCCCGCTGCCCCCGGTGAGCCCCGAACTCCAGCATGAACCGGGCCAGACAAACGCAGCAAAGGACACGACATGACCACCCCTGCCTCCGCCCCGGCCTTCCGGCGTGTCTGCTGCTGCTCGCCGGCAACCTCGCCTCGGCCTACCCGGAGCTGGTTCTCGCCGGTGAGGTGGCGGGCGTGTGACTGGCGAGGAGGGGGAAGACGGTCTGCCATTCATCCCCCACACGGGCGCCGAAGATCGACGACTTCATGCGCCCCAATCGGGTGGTCGTCGGGGTGGAAGCCGAACCTGCCGCCAGAGTCATGCGCGAGTTCTAGCAGCCCTGTCCTTGCGGGGTTTCCCGGTTGTTGTCACCGATCTGGCCAGCGCCGAAATGAACAATTATGCGGCCAAAGCCTTCCTCGCCACCATGATCACCTTTATCAACGAAGCCGAAAAAGGCCGGATGATCGACAAATTGCTCGACTGCAGTGGCGGCTGCTTCAACGGCAAGAGCCTGGCCGCGCTGGGGGTGACCTTCAAGCCCAACACCAACGACATGCGCGAGGCCCCCTTCCTTACCCTCGTGCCGGCGCTCGTTGGCGGCGGGATACAGGTGCAGGTGACCAACCCTCATGGCGACCACGAGGGCAAAGCGCTGCTGCCCGGCGTTACCTGGTGTGACGAGGCCTATGAGGCCGAAAAAGAGGCCGACCTTGTGGTGGTACTCACGGAGAGGAACGAGTTCCGCGCGCTGGATCTGGGGCGCCTGCGGAAAGGAATGCGCACCGCCGCCATGGCTGACCCGCGCAACGTACAGTGTGTAACCGACGCAACCCGCGCCGGCTTCGGGTGGTATGCTTCCGTGGACTGCGGCGGGTATTAGGACTAAACGATGACAGACAACGATACTTCCCAGAAACAGCCACAAACCCCGCCGCCGGGCAGGACCGGGGGCAAGGACCCGCGCACCTATGTAGTCATCACCCCCTGCCGAAATGAAGAAGACTACATGCGGCGCACCCTCGACAGCGTCATCGCCCAGACCGAACCCCCCACCCTCTGGGTGATCGTGGATGACGGCTCCACCGACGGGGGCCCCGAGATTCTGGCCGACTATGCCACCCGCTACCCCTGGATCAGGGTCATCACCAAGCCCGACCGGGGCAACCGTGCCGTCGGTCCCGGCGTGATCGAAGCCTTCTATTATGGCTATGAGCGGATCAACCCGGAAGATTACACCTATTCGTGCAAACTCGACCTCGACCTTGAACTTCCCCCCACCTATTTCGCCACCCTGATGGACCGCATGGAAGCCGACCCCCGCCTCGGCACCTGTTCTGGCAAGGCCTGCACTCGGGTGAATGGCGAGCTCGTTTCCGAAGGACGGGGCGATGAGATGTCCTGCGGGATGAGCAAGTTTCAGCGTCGCACCTGCTTCGAGAATATCGGCGGTTATGTGCGCGAGGTCATGTGGGATGCGATCGACTGCCACACCGCCCGTTACAAGGGCTGGCGCGCCGCCAGTTGGGACGAACCCGAGCTGCGGGTGGATAACCTGCGCCCTATGGGCACCAGTCAGGGCAGCGTCTACAACGGCCGCCGGCGCCACGGTTTTGGACAGTGGTTCATGGGGTCCGACCCCCTCTATTACACGGCTTCCTGTATCCTCCACATGTTCAAGGAAAAGCCCTATATTCTGGGAGGGTTGGCCATGTGGTGGGGCTATGTCGGCTCGTGGCTGCGCCGGGTGCCGCAGTATGATAACCCGGAGCTGCGGGCTTTCATCCGGGCCTACCAGCGCCGGGCGCTGATCAAGGGCAAGGCGGCGGCCATCGCCGAGCAAGAGGCCGAACGCGCCCCCTTCTGGAACGGTGGCAAGAAAAGCTGAGCTAGGAGCTTGCGCCGCAGCTCTCCAGCATGGCTCAAATCGCCTTCCAGAGCGGGTTGCTGAGGTCGCCAGCTCGGATTTTTTCGAGCCGAGGCTACGGGCGTCCCCGCTGAGCTATGACGGAGACCGCAGGAGAGATGCGCCTGTTGGGGCCTCTGGGGCGATTCGGCAGGCCTTTGAGCGCTTCTTGCTCATTGCGTAAGCGTTGCTTGACGCCCACCTTGACTATCCAGCGGGTTGATACTTGCAGCCAGCGCCGTGCGTAGCAGGTTTGCCAGGATAACGGCCGCCGTTCCTCCGGTATTGTTCTGGAAGATAAGTTTCTTTCTCCCTACGGCAAAGGGGCACAGCGCTCTCTCTACTGGATTATGATCAATCGACGCTCGCCCGTCACTCGCATAATAGGCCAGCGCATCCCACCGTCCTTACACGTAGCCGATGGCATTCGCAGCACTGCTCCTCGGTACTGCCCGTGCGCTTTGAAGCTGGGGCCACGATCTGAGTGCATTCAGTATCGGAAGAGCCTGTTCCTGCCGGACCTGTTGCCGCTTGCCGTCATCCGCATCTTTCAGCTCTTTCTAGGTCGCGTACAGCTCGCCGATTCGATCCAAAGCCTCTTTGATATTTCAGGGTCTGTCGCCTTAATCTCGACAAACTACCGCCGCGCGTGAGCCCAACAGGCAACTTCGCTTGCGCCATCGAGCAAGAAGAGTTGCTCGTATCCAGGATAGGCGTCAGCTTAAATCAGACCGCGAAAGCCCTTGAGGATTATTTCTGAACCATCTCGCTTGCGGCTTTCGGTGAAGTCGTGGAAGTGACGTCCATCGCGATCCTAGTAAACCCAAGTCCGGCCAGTTCGACGATTGCCGCTTGAGGCCGAAGCGATCGTTATGGGCTGGTCATCAGAAAAGAGGACATCGGAAGCCAGCACCTCTTTGCGCAGCTGATCGTAGATCGAGGTAAAGATCTCGCTGAACTTCTTCGTGGAGCGCTGCAGCACGCTCCGGTTTAGATCGATGCCCTCAGAGGCATACTTCTTCTCGAGCCGGTAGATCCGGCCATTGACGATCAGGTCGGGATACGTATCGCCATTCAGATCGATCCAGGTCGCCCCGCCACCGCGACTGGGGGACTTCGCAAAAAGATCCGAGCTGACGTCTCGGAAGTTCTTGGCGAAGAGCAGGGAAGGGAAAGCAAACAGCAAGAGTAGAACCAGCGCCGTCCTCATGGCTTCCTCCTATTTCCAGTGACGGCGAATCGAGAGAGAGCGCCCCTCTCCAAGACCTCGCCGTTGCCGCCAAGTACCGCAACCAGGCACAGCTGCCTCGCCCCAGCAAAAGCGCGCCAATCCGGCTCCGGGCTTGTCTCGCGCCACGGCTGAGCCAGGATAGTCCGAATGGAACACATGGAGCACGATTTCTCTGAGGAGATGAACCCAACGATCTTTGGAAAGATCCTTCGGGGAGAGATCCCGGCCGAGCTTGTCTGGGAGGACATCCACTGCATCGCTTTCGCAGACATCGAAGCACAGGCCCCACACCACTACTTGGTCATACCCAAGCGCCGCATCGAGCGCCTCGCCGACATGACCGAAGAGCACCGCGCCCTGGTCGGGCACCTACTCTGGGTCGCACACGAAATCGCCCGCGAAAAGGGCTTCCTCGAAGACGGCTTCCGCACGGTCATCAACAGCGGCGAAAAGGCCGGGCAGTCGGTATTCCATCTCCATGTGCACGTGCTCGGCGGCCGCGCTTTCTCCTGGCCCCCGGGCTAAGCCCCGCCCCATCTCATTTCTCCCTACGAACAGCACGATGCTTGACCTTCAACACTACTTCATCAAAGAACACGTTGGGCTCTTCAAACTCCACGAGGCCTACGACATCATCGATCCGGAGACTCAGGAACTCATCGGGGTCGCCATCGAGCAGGCCAGCGGCTTCCGCAAACTCCTCAAGCTCGTGGTCAACAAGACCCTGCTGCCCTTTGAGGTCGTGCTCCAAACTCCAAATGAGCAGCCCATCCTCCGCATCAAACGCGGCTTCACCTTCCTGCGCTCGAAGGTCAGCGTCTTGAGCGCCGATGGCCAAGAGCTCGGCTTCTTCCGGCAACGCCTACTCTCGCTCGGTGGCCGCTTCGACCTACACGACGCCAATGGTGAGAAGTTCGCCGAACTGAAGGGCAAGTGGCATGGCCTCAACTTCCGTTTCTTCGACCTCAACGACAAGGAGCTCGGTCAAGTCACCCGCAAATGGTCGGGAGTGGGCAAGGAGCTGTTCACCTCTGCTGACAACTACGTCGTCGCCCTCGAAGATGGGACCGATCGCCGCACGATCGGACCTCTGCTTCTCGCCGCAGCCCTCTGTGTCGACATGGTGCTGAAAGAGAACAAGTAAGCCCGGAGCAAGTCCCGCCGGCATGTGTCCCCTGGGCACCGGCGCCTTGGCAACAAGCCCCACCACCTCCCCCTTTGGAGAGAAAGCTCTCCACTTGTGTGCAGAAGCCTCGCCGAAGCTGCCGCAAAGCAACGCCTGACCCGAGACCGTTCATGGATTTCTCACTGGAGCAACTGCGTTTTGACAATCGCTTCACTGAAGATCTTCCTGCCGACCCACTAGAGGAGCTGCAGCCCCGGCAGGTCCCGAATGCAAGCTACTCGCGCGTGCGCCCGCGACGAGCCAGCCAGCCGCAGCTCTTGGCCTATTCCTCTCCGGTGCTGCAACTCCTAGGCATGGCCGAGACCGCAGCCTCCGATCCGGCCTTCACCGAGATTTTCGTCGGTAACGAGACCCTGCCGGGCATGGACCTCCACGCCGCTCGCTACGGCGGCCATCAGTTCGGGCACTGGGCCGATCAGCTCGGCGATGGTCGCGCCATCGTGCTCGGCGAAGTGCTCACCCCAGATCACGGTCGCCAAACGCTGCAGCTCAAAGGCGCCGGGCCTACCCCGTATTCGCGTCGCGCCGATGGTCTCGCGGTGCTGCGCTCCTCCCTGCGCGAGTTCTTATGCAGTGAAGCCATGCACCAGCTCGGAGTCCCGAGCACGCGCGCCCTCAGCCTGATAAGCACCGGTGACCAGGTGCTCCGCGACATGTTCTACAATGGGCACCCCGAAATGGAGCCCGGGGCGGTCGTATGCCGGGTCGCGCCGTCCTTCCTCCGCTTCGGCAACTACGAAATCCACGCCGCGCACAGAGAGCATGAGCTGCTCCGCCAGCTGCTTAGCCACACACTGCGGGTGCATTTCCCGCATCTCTTGGGCGAAAACGAAGAGCTGCAGCCAGAATGCATCGCGCGCTGGTATCGCGAAGTCGTGCAGCTGACCGCAGACATGATTGTCGAATGGCAACGCGTGGGCTTCGTCCACGGCGTTATGAACACCGACAATATGTCGATCCATGGCCTCACCATCGACTACGGACCCTACGGCTGGCTCGAAGACTATGACCCATCGTGGACGCCAAACACCACCGATGCCCAAGGCCGACGTTATGCCTTCGGCCAGCAGCCTGCGATCGCGCAGTGGAACCTGGCCCAACTTGGCAACGCCCTCAGCTCGGTGGTCGAGGATCCGGCGCTGCTCCAGGAGGGCCTCAACGAGTATGGCCCACGCTTCCAGAGCCGCTGGCACGCCATGATGGCGTCCAAGCTCGGCCTGCGCAGCCTCGATACCGAACAGAACTCGCAGCTAATCTCAGAGCTTTTACAGCTCCTGCGCAGCGCCGAAACCGACATGACCCTGTTCTACCGCGCGCTTGCAGAGCTTCCTCTCGAGAACGATTGCGACGACGAAGCCTTGCTAGCCCCGCTCGCAGATTGCTACTACCGCCCAGAACAGCTCAGCCCTGAGCATCGTGAGCAGAGCCTCGCCTGGCTGCATCGCTATCGGTGCCGGGTGCGCCAAGATTCTTTGAGCGACGCTGAGCGTAAGGCCTCAATGAACCGAGTGAATCCTCTCTACGTCCTACGCAACTACCTGGCACAAATCGCCATCGAAGACGCCGCACGAGGCAATCTCCAAGAACTCCAAGAACTCCAAAGCAGTCTCGCCAAGCCCTACGACGAACAGCCTGGACGCGAACGTCACGCCCAAAAGCGCCCGGAGTGGGCGCGCAATCGCCCCGGCTGTTCGCAGCTCAGCTGCAGCAGCTGAACTCAGCCATCGAAGCGTGCCGCCAGGGCGATCTCCTCGACCAAACGGTCGAAGTCCCAGCCGATACTGGCTGCAATCTTGGGAACCAGGGAGGAGGCCGTCATGCCGGGCAAAGTGTTCGCCTCTAAGAGCCAAGGCCCACGTTCATCCAGGAGCAGGTCGACGCGGGCTACGCCGCGCAGGCCCAGCGCGGCGTAGCCCTTGAGCCCGAGTTCGCCCATACGCCGCACCATTTCCCCATCGCGAGGATGCTCCGGACTCAGCACGGTGTAGACGTTATCGCTGCGCTGATACTTGGCCTCATAGTCATAACGACCACTCGCCGTCGTAATCTCCAGCACTCCGAGCAGGCGCCCATCCATAACGGCCACGGTGAACTCACGCCCCTCGATAAACTCTTCGATCAAAATACTGCGGCCGTCGAGCTCGGCGCTCTGCGCCCAGTCCTCCCTGCTACGCACGATATGCACGCCGACAGAGCTACCCTCATTGGCCGCTTTGGCGACACAGGGCATGAAGGGCGGCTCCATCCCCGAAATCGTCGTACTCTCCACCCAGCGCGGCGTCGCCAAACCGTTACTGGCAAAGATCTGCTTGCTGCGCAGCTTGTCCATCGCCAAGGCCGAGCCCAGGACACCCGAACCGGTATAGGGGATACCGAGTATGTCCAGATAACCCTGCAGGCGCCCGTCTTCGCCGGCAGCGCCGTGCACAGCCAGCACCGCCAGCTCCGGGCGCCACTGCCCCAGCTCGAAGAGCGCCGGGCTGGCGGTATCGACGACCCGCAGCTCTGCGCCTAGGCGCAGCAGCGCTTCGCGCATGGCCTCCCCCGTAGCCAGGCTCACCTCACGCTCGCTACCATTGCCACCCAATAGTAGCGCCACTCGTTTGCCCGCGATCCGGCTCATCTCAGGAATCCTCCGCACGCAGAATGGCGCAATCGCCGCGCGCGAGCCAGTCTTCGGCGAAGCGCGCTCCGATCCCCGGCGTCTCTGGCAAGCGCCACTCGCCTGCGCCCAGATACTCGATACCGCCTTCAACCGGGTCGGCAGCGTGCATCAGCGAGCTGTCGATATCGAAGTGCACGATGCTCGGCCGCGAGGCCACCAGGTGGGTCAAAGCCGTCAACGCATGCCGGGTCTCGGCCATACAGCCAACCTGACACTCCATTCCAGCCGCCTCGGCAACCGCGACGATACGCAGCGCAGTACGCAGGCCTCCGGATTTACTCAGCTTGATATTGACGTAGTGGCAGGCTTCGGCAGCCGCAAGCCGGAAGGTATCGCGATGATTGAATGCGGATTCATCGGCCATGATCGGGATCGGGCTCTGCGCGGCCACCCGCGCCAGCCCAGCCTGGTCCCAACAAGGCACCGGTTCTTCGCAGTAATCGATATGGAAGGGCTCCAGCGCTTTTAAAACCCGAATCGCAGCGAGAGTATTCCAGCCCTGGTTGGCATCGATGCGCAGAGGAATCTCCATCCCCACCGCCTCGCGAATGGCCCGAATCCGCTCGATATCGGCATCAGGCTCGCCACCGAGCTTGACCTTGAGATAAGGGAAGCCCTCGGCGAGAAAACGCTGGGCCTGCTCCACCATCCCCGGGATCTCACCAAGGCTGACAGTCATATCGGTAAAGATCCTTCGCTGGTTGCTTCCGCCAAACAGGCGATACAGCGGCAAGTTCGCCTGCTGCGCCAGTAGGTCGTGCAGCGCCAAGTCGAAAGCACTCTTGATCGTCGAGTTACCAGGAAGCGCATGCTCGATCTCGGCCAATCTGGCCTCGAGAGCCAGCCCATCCTTGCCAACAAGGAGCCGCGCCAGGTCCTGCCCAAGCGCAAACGCCGTCTCCTGCGTCTCGCCCACCAGCGTCGGAAACGGACTCGCCTCCCCCTGCGCAACGATGCCGCTCTCGCTTCGCAGCTCGACCACAAGATTCCGAGCATGGGTAATCGCCCCGAAGGAAATCACGAAAGGTTCCTTCAGCGGCACGGTCAAGGTGTAGAGCCGAATCTCCTCGATGCGCTGCCCCTTGGCGCCAGCACCGGAAAGGGCTACCGAATCATGAATCGTCATCGCCTTATCCCCCTCTACCCTCTACGGCTTTCTGCCGGAGCAATGCTCAGAGCAGCTGCCCCAGCGCAGTGAGAAGCCGCTGCACCTGTGCTTCGCTGTGCTGCGAACACAAAACCGCACGTAAAACCCCCTCTTCGCCAGCACCGACATAGCTCGAGCGAGGAAGTAGGATCCCCTGTTCCAGCAGGGCCTGGTGAACACGCTCGTGCTCGGTGGCGCTGCCGAGACTAAAGGCCGAAATCGGCTGCGGCGTATCCGGCAGATCAAGGCCAAGGGCTCGCAGGCCGGCATCGAGCAGGCGACCTCGGGCGAGCAATCTCTCCCGAAGCTCCGGCGCCTCCGCCAACAGCTCCAGCCCCACGCGCGCGGCACAGGCGTTTGGCACCGAAATCCCCGTCGTCCCCCAGAGCACCGGACTCTGCTTGCGGGCGCGCGCACAGAAATCTTCACTCCCAAGGACCAGGCCACCATGACTACCCATCGCCTTGGCCAAAGACCCCACACAATGCACCCGGCTGCCGTCTACCCCATGGTGCTCCAAGCTGCCTCGGCCATTTTCTCCCAGGACCCCAAGGCCATGGGCATCGTCGACCAATAGCTGGGCGTCGTAGGGATCGAGCAAGCGCCGGTACTGATCCACCGGTGCAACTCGGCCAAAGGTGGGAAAGACCCCGTCGCTAACGATCAGCGGCCGCTCGCCTTTTTCGAGTTCGAAATCAAGCCGCCGCTGCAGGTCTTCCCCATCACAATGCGCAAAGCGCACAAAGGGCTTCTGCTGCACGCAGAGCGCCATAAACACCGCATAATGCGACCTTTCGTCGACGAAGACGCGGTCGTAGCTCTCCCTGAGCGCATCGATCGCCACCGTCATCGCCAAGTAGCCACTGGGCAGGGCGATGGCCGCCTCGCAGCCAAAGAACTCCGCCGCCACCCGCTCCAGTTCAAGGGTTACCGGACTAGGACCAATGGGCCGCGTCCCCGCCGTAGCCGTCCCCATGCCATAGCGCGCCACCGCCTCCTGAACCGCCTGGACCAGGCGAGGATGCCCCTGCAGCGCGTGATACGCCGTCCCACCAAAGTAGAGGACATCCCGCCCACCGATCCGGATCTCAGGGCCGGGAGCCGAATCCATATCAAGCCAGTTCGTCATCACCTAAGCCTCTCCAGGGGCCAAAAGCGCAAAGACTCAAAAGCGAGCAGGCCAAACGCTCAGTGCAGGGAATGGCGCCAGGGTAGTTCGGCGATGACCTTGGCTTCGTGCTCGAGCATCTCGCTGAGCCGGGCGCTAACACGCTCCTTGTCGAAGTACAGCTCGGCTAGTTCTTCAAACATCAACTCGTGGCGCGCTTCTGCTTGGCAAAGACGGCGGTAAAAGCCCCGGAGCTTCTCGTCTTCGAGGGCTTCGGAGATGAGCCCCATGCGCTCGCAGCTACGGGCCTCGATCACGCCCGCCAAGAGCAACCTCTCCAGAAGCACATCATCGGCGTCGCCACCCTTCAGCTGGCTACGCAAGGCCTGCACATAGGGGTCAGGCGCGTCCTTACCAAGCGGCACACCACGCGTACGCATCAGCCCGTAGCATTGGCGGAAATGTAAGAGTTCTTCGGTCGCGAGCTCGAGCATTTCGCTGACGAGCTCATCCCGATCTGGGTATTGGGCAATAAACTTCATCGCCGTCGCGTGCGCCTTACGCTCGCAGAAGGCGTGGTCACGCAAGAGCTCGTCAAAGTTCTCCAGCGCCTTTGTCGCCCATTCCCGAGGAGTTTTATAGGACAGCTGCACCATCAGAGTCTTTCCTCTTCGAGCCGCATAATCTCGGGCCAACGAATACCAGATGCCTGCCGGGCCCCCGGGCAATTCCGCCGAGTAAACGAAATCGACAGCAGGCCCAGCATCTTGCCCTGCGCATCGACAATGGGCGAACCGGACATTCCGAGTTCGCAATCAGCGGTGGTTAAGAACATCCACTTGGCAAAAGAACCGGCATCGAACAGTTCCTGCCGTTGCTTCCAATCCACGATTTGAAAGGGCAGCTCGTCGGTCACCCGGCCGGCGGTAAAGCACATCGTCTTGCCATCGGAATCCGGCTCGCCAAAGCTCGGCCGCCGGTTCTGGGTTTCCTTGGGCCAACCCAGGGCATAGACCTGCTCCCCAGGCTCAGGATGCTGGGAACGACCTTCGAAGACGTGCCCAGCGAGAGGCCGTGAGAGGAGGATGCGCACAAAATCGCTGGCGGAGGCTTGAAGCAGCTTGGCCGGCCGTTTTCCGCCCTCCATGCGCACCCAAGACTCGCGTCCAGCGAAATCCACCGTGGCATAATCGCCAGCTCTGCCGGTATCGAAGACAACCTGGCCATGACGATTCCGCAGCTGAAACTCCAGGCGCATGCCGGGGCGCAGATCGGGAAAGCGCCAATCCTCCTGGGCCTCGATATAGGGAAAGCCGTGGCGATTGGTCCAGAGCGTGCGGGCATCACCGCATAAAAAGGCAGTGCAGTAATGGCGCTTGCTCCTGCGCTTGGAGTCGCGCTGGCTGCTCAGATCCTGCGAAGCTGACGCCGTCTCGCCCTCGGTGTAAAGCTTGAAGACTCCAGTGGCAAAGCTCTGCATCCAGACCGGCGCAGCAGAGGATCCCAGCCGGTAGAACCCCGGCGTCGCCTCGATATCGCAAACGCTACAACTCGGCACTAGGGCCAAGCCAAAGGCCGCAACGGCGAGACGGAGCAATACTGAGGGAGCCCGTCCCGGCCGATTCCTCACCTCAGTCACCGCTTGATTTCGACGACGATGCCCTGACTGGGCCCGTCTTTCTCGATACGCATCTCGACCTTGGGCCGCCCCTCGGGCATAGCGATAAGGAGAATCGGCACCTGGCTTCGCACCCGTTCGAGCTTGAAGCTGCCGTCCTCACGGGTCAGCACACGGACATTACCAACGAGGAAACGGCCGTTATGTGAGAGATCCCCGTTGGGCACCAACACCTGGTATTCGTCGCGCCAGACCAGGGCGCGTAGCAGCACACCGGATAATGGCTTGCCATCCTGATCGACAACCTTGCCCTCAAGGGTGCGACCCGGCCCCATATCAACATCCAAACGCCTTCGCTTCCCCTTCACCGGCGAGCGCACGACCTGGACCTGATGCTCAAGCCCATCGACCCAAAAGCAGAGTTCGTAGCTACCAGGAGCGAGTTCAGGGATACGATAGAGACCCGTAGGGTCGATCGGGAAGGACGGCGTAGTACGCGCCACCAGCTTGAGTTCGACCTTTTCGTCGCTGAGACGCAGCACGTGGACGCGGCCGGGACGGCCGAGCGGCTGCCCCTTCAGGGTGACACGGCCTTCAACCGCAAAGCTGGGCCCCGTGCTCTGGGTGCCGAGATCGACGCTGCTGCCCTGGGCATCGATACGGCCACGGCCAAGCTCGCAGGGCAGCAAGCGATTAAGCAAGCTGCGCACCCAGTAGCGCCCATTTGGGAGGAAGCTCCCAAAAGAGTAGCGACCTTCGGCATCGGTTCGCGTCCACCAAGCGACGGCCCCGTAGACACCATCGCTACCAACAGGCACATCGGTTTCGGCAACGACCCAAATCCCTTCCTGGGGCCTGCCGTCCTTATCGACGAGGCGGCCATGGACCCGGCAGCCTTGGCGCAGCTCATAGCTGCGCTCCTTCGCCGGCTCGCCCACGGCAGCCAGGTCCTCCTTGGGGATCACCAAGACCCGGTACTTGTCGGAAAAGGCCATCAGCACATCCTCTCGCACCTTGTCGAGAGTCCCGACAGCCACACGTCCCTCTGCGTCGCTAATACCGAGCAGGCGTGTCCCCCAGGGAGCACGCACCCGAACGCCGGGCACCGCTTCGCCACTCTTGGCGTCCTTGAAAGTGGCGATAAGACAGGCTGGCCCAAGGGCAGCCTCCTTGGGCTTGGCCCCGGACTGCCCAGCCTGCATCCTGCCGAGAAAGGGCCGACCAGCACCGGTAACGACGCGGCCATCCTGGAAGCCAGGCTTCTTGAAGTAGATGTCGTAGAGCGGACCAAAGGGCAGCTGGAAAGAAAAGCGCCCCTGGGCATCGGAACGGCCCTTTGCCACCTGGAGTTGGCCCAGAGGAGCACCGCGCCAAAAGTCCCAGGTGGCGATTTGATCGGCGAAACGACGAACCTCAATCGCGACCGCCGGAACCGGCTGCTCTGGGCTTAGGCCAGTAATCCCCGCCAGGCTGCTGCGCTCAGGCACTTGCACTTGCTGCTGGGCCAAGGCCGTCGAAACGAGGAGCAAGCAGGGCGCGAGGAAACGGATCTTCATGGGGTGGCAGGCTTAGGAAAGAGAGGAGGGCGAAGCCAGAAAATACCCGCGACGCTCGGAGATTCGAATTCAGATTGCTCAAGGCCCCGGCTCTATGCGGTCAAAGAGGCATCGCCGATGCGGTATTGCTGCCGCTCGCCTTTCGCCACCCAGCAGCTAGCCCGCTACTGCCCGGCCAGCCGTCGCCAACGCTCGCGCATACGCCGCCAGAGATCGACGATACGGCGCTCCTCTCCCTGGTCCTCGGCAAAGGCCGCCAGCGCCGCCGCCACATCACCGCCATGAGTCCGCAGATGCCCCGCCAATTCGGCGGCTACCTCGGCGTCCTTCCGAAGAGCCGTTGGGCGATAGGCCTCGCCGACCAGCGAGGCCACGAGCGCCGGTAGCGGCAGAGCATTCTCCTGAGCAAGAGCGCGGACCGCCTCCAGCCGCGCCTCAACCGCCAGCACCTGGCTATCCCCCCTGGTCCAGAGTCCAACCGTCAAAATGACGACCAGGGACAGCACCAGCAGCCGAAGGCCCAAGTTGGCGTCGGCCCGCCTCAACGGTCAGCCTGCGCCCGCGCAAAGGCCCGAAAACGGTCGCCAATGGCCTGCCGCTCGCCAAGGGTCGTCTGGGGGGCAATGGACCCATAATCCTGACGGGTGATCTCGCGCAAGAGGTAGTTCGCCTGCATGCGCAGCGGCCAGGATTTGGCGGACTCTAGATAAGCCGCCAACTCATCGATGACCTCGGGCGAGGCCCCCGGCATCAGCTGTTCGCTCTTCAAGTCCGTAGGAATGCCGAGGCGCGCGAGAGCCGCCAAGAACCAGTCGCGAGGGCGCTTCGTTCCTTCGCTAGCAAACCAGCGCTGATAACGGGCAACGGCATCGCGCTCCCGCACCCAATCGATGCCACTGATCCCGGCAAGGTAGATCAAAGTCCGCTGCCGATAGCGCCCGGTGCTCGCAAGTCGATCGAGCAGCGGTTTGAAGACCTCCGGCTCCCCCATCGAAGCCAGGGCAAAGACCAACTCGCGCTTCAGCTCGCGATCGTTGGTCTGGAAGAAGGCGTCGCGGATCTTGCCGCGCAGCGCCGGCCCGCCACGTTTTGCCAGGCCAGCAAGTGCCGTCATCCCCAAAGGCTGCGGATAGTGGCTGGTAGCTATGAGCAGCAAAGCCCCACCTGTCCGCTTGTCACGGAGCAGGGTAAGCCCGCGCACCGCCGCAAGCTTGTCCGCCGTGCTCTCGCGCGTCGTCGCCTTGAAGAGCAGATCGAAGGCTTTTGGCCCGCCAAGGCCTCCCAAGGCCACAAGCGCCGCGTGCCGCAAATCATCGTCATCGGCCTCGACAATCTTCGCCAGCTTGGGCAGGGCTTCCTGCAGTCCGAGCCTGCCGACACTTTGGATCGCTCGACGCCGCACCAGCTCGGATTCGTCATCCAGCAGCTGAATGAGCAAAGGGTAGAGCTTGGTATCGCGCAGGTTGTGCATCTCTGCGGCCGCCGCCGCACGCACGATCGAGTCCTCGTCCTGCAGCGCTGCCCGAATGTGCTGAGGGCCGGCCAAGGCCAGCACACGAGCTAGTGTCACTTGGATCTCGCCGACCGGCTGATGGCGAAGCGCGGCGAGCAGCTTGGCAAAGACCCCAGGCTCTTTGATCTGCGCCAAGACTTCGAAGACCGTTCGCCGCTGCAAGGGCGGCAAGTTCTTTGGGTTTTGCAGCAGCTTGAGCAAGCTCTCTGCGTGCTGGAGCCCAAGCCCACTGTCCTCGCGACTCGCCTCTTCGAGCAGGAGCCCCAGCGCTCGCCGCCGCGCGCCCTCCTCAAGCTCGCCGAGCACCGAGGCACAGAGCCCCAGCACATAGGATGTGCGCTTGCGAGGATCCTCAATAGCTGCAATCGCCGCATCCTGCTGCCGCCACCAATCGCGGCGCTGCTCAGCACTCAGCGACTTGGGCGCAAACTCCTGCCACGACTCACGCTGAAAGATCTCGGACAGCACCCCCGCAACCGCGCGTAGACGCAGGTCGGCATCCCCATAAAAGGCATCCTGAACTCGGCCCTTGAAACTCAGCAAGGTCAGAGTCACCTGCTCGGACTGCAAGCGATTGGCCATTAAGCGCGCCTTCAAATCAAGGAAGCCACGCTTCCGCATCGCCTGCACGAGTTCGCTGAAAGCCTGCGCCGACAAACGAAAGCGCACGCCATCGCCTTCAGCTTCCTCAGCCCTAGGCCCCAGGATGCTGTGCTGCACGGTGCCCCGAAACGCATGCCGCAGCACCGCCGTCTCCACCAACTCGGGCGTCAGCCGCAAAGCGCGCGAGAAGGGCTGGAAGCCATCCTTCGCCTCACGCCACCAGAGCCCCCAACGCAAGTAGTCGTTGCCAAAGTCCTCCCCCGAGAGCAGGCGCAGGATGACAAGTGCTTGGTCGTGGCAGAGCGGCAGCTCTTGGTAGAAGGCATTGACCTGGATGACGGCGAGGAGTTCCTCGACCAGCCCTTTGAACTGGACCCGCGCCGCCGTCTGTGCCGCGTCCTCTTGCGGCGGAGCCATGAAGCAATGGGTCCCGGCGACGATAGCCCCAACCGCACGTTCGAGCGGCGTCGCGCCCTTGCGGGCGGCGCTGAGGTAGGGCTGGGCCGGCTCCGGCAACAAGGTCTCCCCGCGCGCCAGCTCCAGCTGCGAAAGCAGGAGTGAGGCCAGGAGCAAGCCGTGCTGGCCACTCCGTGGCGACGGGGCCTGGGTGACGCGTTTTTTCAGCGCGGGCAAGACACGCTCTCCCTCGAGACTCCCCAAAATCTCCGCCGCCGTGCGCCGGAGGCTACCGTCCTTGGCATCGAGGGCCCGCAGCAGGCGATCGAGAGGGGCCTCGGGATTTCGACGTACATACTCGCCAAGGACCTGCATGGCGCTGAGCCGAGTACCGCTCGCCGAGCTATCGAAGAGCTGCCGCAACTGGGAAAGATCGCCATCGGAGATTTCTCTCAGGAGAATGCTCTCTCCAGCCTCGCGAACCAAACGCCGACGACTGGCGAGGAAATCAAAGGCGAGCTGCTTGGAGCGCCCCTTGGCCAGATGCACCGCATTGTTGGCGATGATTGCCGTCGCCTTGCCGAGGGAGCGCTTGCGCAGGGCCCGCAGCAACACACCCAGCGCAGTCTTCTCGGGAAGGTAAGCGTAGACCGTCGAAAGTCGGCCGAGCGAAGCCGCTGGCAGGCTCCCCGCATTTCGCAGCAACTGCGCCTTCTCGAGATCTGATAAGAGCTGGTATTCGGCGATCAGCTCCTCACGGGTCAGTTCCTCCTTGCTACGAAGCGATTCGAGGAAGAGATCCTTGGGACTCCTCCTCCGCATTCGGGACTTCGCCCCTCGCTTCTGCTGCCCCTGACTGGCCCCGCTGGGCAGACGCAGCCCCGGCCGTCCCACTGCCTCCTTCTTCTTCTTCGAAGTCGGGATCTCCAGCGGAGGAGGATCATCCGGCGATTGACCAGATCTCGCCCCGGGCAAGTCCAAACCCTGGGCTACGGCATGCCCAGAGACATGCGCAGACAAAGCGGGAAACAAGAGAGCAGCGACCGTCAGAGTGGGAGCAAAGAAGGGCGCGATCGGCAGGGTGATCGGCATGGAGGCTGTCCTCGTCGGGAAGCGCAGGAAAAAGGGGCGGGAGAGAATAGCCGAAACGGCGGCGAGCTTCAGGAAACAGTTCGCCCCACTCCAAACCCAGTCAGGATGCTGGTCAGGATGCTGGTCAGGATGCTGGTCAGGATTCAATGCGCTGTAGCGCCGCCGCGAAGACCTCGTCCGGCGTAATCCCCGTCATGCAGTGGTGGTCTATGGGGCAGACCTTGAGATGGCAGGGGCCGCATTCCACATCGTGGCGGATGATCGTAGCGTCCTCGATGTTGGCGTTGGTGTATCCGGGGTGCGTCGGCCCCATGACCACCACATGCGGGGTCCGCATCGCCGCCGCGATATGCCGCGGCCCCGAGTCGGTAGTGACCATGAGAGCGGCGCGATCGACGATGGCCTTCAGCACATCCAGCGTGACCGAAGGGTTGGCCGTCACCTTCATATCCACCCGAGCCTCTTGGATGATGCCCTGGGGGATGCGCTCCTCTCCCGGCCCAACCATGATCAAAAACTGGCTGCCGCGCTCGGCATGGAGCTTCTCGGCCAAACGTGCCCAATGCTCGGCCGGCCAGAGCTTGGTGTTGCCGAAGGCCGCCCCTGGATTGAAGAGAATCAGCTCCTTGGTCGGGCTAAGCCCGTAGTGCAGGAGCAGCTCCCTGGCGCGCTCGCGCTCGGTGGCGCTCAAGTTGAGGATGGGCCGGTGTTCCACCTTGGGCATGCCCACGGTGTCCAGCATCGCCCCCCAGTAATAGACCATCGGCACCGGCTCCCGCCTGGGACCGTGGGGTTTCCCGTCCTTGCGCTTGGGCAGCTTCGCCTTGAGTCCGTGCGTAATCAGGAAGCGCCGCCCCTGGGTGTATCCCAGGCGCAGCGGCACCCCGGCCCAGAGGCAAACCAGGGCCGAGGAGATGCTGTTGGGGAAAAGGATGGCGAGATCGAAGCCGTGCGGGCGCAGCTTGGCGGCTTCCCGGCGCAGCCCTCTGAGCCCGCGTGCCTTCTCGACATAGATGTAATCGTCGAAGGATCGGCAGCCGCTCAGGATTTCGTGGTGGCCCTGCTTCACCCCACAAACGATCTTGGCATCGATGAAAAAGCTGCGAATACGTGCGAAGGCCGCAGTCGCCATGATCACGTCGCCGAGCCAGTTCGGGGCCCGGACATAGACGCTTCGGATTTTGCTGCGGTCGATTTTCATGCTGCTGGGCCCAGGGCCTTCGGGTACGAACAGTCTGGGGAAGCTGGGAATCTCCGCGGCTTTATCCGCTGGTGCAAGGGAAAGGCCGGATATGATCCCCCGCCCCTGATTCAATGGGAAACATCTCTCGGGAGACTTGCACCCGGCAGCGCTGCTGCGGCGCTGGACTCATCCGAGTCCCTCTCTTGCAGGACCGGACGCGACTCCCCTCAACGGCACTGGAAACGCGCCGAGACACAGGATCATGACGAATACGATCCCCAGCGCAGCCGAGCGCATCGTCGAGCGGCTGTCCAAGGAATTCGACGTAGGCCCCGAAAGCATCGCCCGCATTGTCATCGCGGTCGAAGAGGGCACCGAGCCCGCAAGGCTGGCCTATCACCCCACCGAAACCCGGGCCAACGCGCATGGCGAGCGCATGCCCCCAGATCGCGTGTATGGCATCGCGCGCCGGCTCGAGGAGCTCAAAATCCTCGAAGAGCACCGCAGCGTCGCCCTCGCCAAACTCGAGGGCGCCGGCAAGCTCGACGAAAACACCCGCGAGCGTGCCCTGCGGAGCATGCGCCTCGGCGAGCTCGACGAGCTGCTCGCGGTCCACGGGCTGAGCGCGGGGGCGATGACTGGGCAGCAGGCCCGTGCCAACAAGGCGCGCGAGCAGGGCCTTGAGGAGCTGGCCACCATGCTCCGCGAGCGCAAGATCCCCGAAGGGCAGGACCTCTATGCCGCGGCCGAGGCCTTCGTCTCAGAAGAAAAGGGGATCGCCGACGCCAAAGCCGCCCTCGACGGCGCCAAAGCCATCTTGGTTCAGGACGTGGCCGCCGACAGCAAGCTCTTGTCCCTGCTGCGCGAGCAGAAACTGAAGGTCAACAAGATCGGCAACGGCAAGCTCCCCAAGGGCCTACAGCCTCTCATCAAGATCGAGAAGAAAGCGACGGCGATCCGCGCCCGGGAGTTCTTGGCGATCAAACGCGGCATTCGCCAAGGGCTGCTGGAGCTCAAGCTCTCCCTCGCCGAAGAAAGGGCCCATCAGCTGCTAGCCGAGCACTTCGTCTCGGACCTGCACGATCCGAGCGATCCGCTCCGGTCCTTCTGGGACTCCCTGCTCCGCGAGGTCTGGATCGATGTTCTGCGACCCCGCGTCGAACACGACCTGATCGAGGGGCTGCGGGAGCGCTCCGAGCACATCGCGCTGCAGGTCTTCGCCGAGCGCTATGCCGATCTCCTCGACCAACCCGCCGTCGGCAGGCGCCGCGTCCTCGGCATCCTACCTTCGCTGCACAAGCCCGCTCGCCTGGCCGCGGTCGACGAAGGGGGCCGGGTCCTGCACCGGGCCAGCCTCGACCTGAGCAAGGCCGAGAACCTCGAAGCAGCCAAAACCCAGCTGCTTGAGATGCTGCAGCGCTTCGCCCCTGAATACATCGCCCTCGGCAACGGGTTCGGCTTCCGGGACACCGAAGCCTGGCTGATGGAGGCCATGGTGGGCCTGGAGAAACGCCCGCAGCTGATCATCGTCGACGAGGCCGGCAGCGCCGAAGTGGCCAAGCGCAAGCGTTCCAAGCAAGAGCTCGCCGCCCGCCGCGCCACCATCCTGGCACGGCGCGCCCAGCACCCGCTGATCGAATGGGCTCGCGTCGACGTGAGTTCGGTGCCGCTGGGTGAGGGCTCGGACGAAGTGCACCAAGGCCATCTCTCTCGGCGCCTTGGCGATGTGCGCAGCCAGATGCTGCACGAGCGCGGCCTCGACCTAGCAGAGGCCCAAGAGGATACTCTCGAACTCCTGACCGGCATCTCCAGCGAGATCGCACACGAGCTGCAAAAACAGCGCAACGCGAAGGACGGCCCAAAGAAGCTGGCCGACTTCGTCGGCAAGGGGGCCATCACCGAAGAAGCCATGGAAGCGGCCTCGCCCTTCCTGCGCTTTACCGGCTCCGAAGAGCCCCTCGACCAGCTACGAATCCCCCTGTCCCTCTACGGCCTCGTCGATGAGTCCGCGACGCTGCTGAGCCTGACCAGGGCCCAACTGCTAGAGCAGAAGGAGCTTGTCGGCCGTATCGAAGCCAGCAAGCTCGCCAACGATCAGCGCAGCGAGGGGCTAGTCAGCTTCGTCCTGCACGAGCTGCGCGGCCCCCACATCGTCCAGCAGCGCCGCTACGAGGACGTCAAGTTCCGCGAGGGCGTGCAGAGCCTCGACCAGCTCGAAATCGGCATGGAGCTGCAGGGGAGGATACTCCGGCTGCTCGACTTTGGCGCCTTCGTCGACCTCGGGCTAGCCAGCGGCGGCCTGCTGCACGTCTCGCAGCTCGCCAACCACTTCGTCGACGACCCCCTGCAAATCGTGCATCCGGGTCAGGTCGTAACGGTGCGCGTCCTCGAGTTCGACAAGAACAAGGGCCGCATCTCGCTGACCATGCGTGAAGGCGACATCGAGAAGATCCCCCAGACTCTGGGCGACATTGCGAGTAACAAACGTCGGCCCTCGGCGCGGGTGGTTGACCCCAAGGAGCGGCGCGAACAACGCGGAGATCGCGGACCCAGCTCACGCTTCGACTCCCAGGGCGGCCGGCGCTCTGGGCAGCGGCGTGACAGTGGTGGCCGAGCTGGGCCGGGTGGTGCTGGTGGTCGTGGCGGCCCCGGTGGCCGAGGTGGACGCGACGAGCGCCGTGGCCGCCGCGGCGACGACCGCGATGTGCCCTTCCGCCGCGGCCAGGGCGGCTATGTTGTCGAGAGTGAAAACCTCAGCGAGGAGATCCAGAAGGATCGCGGCGCCAAGGGCGAGCTGAAGAGCTTCGCCGCTCTCGCTGGCCTCTTTGGCAGCGGCGACGACAAGAAGCCGGAGGCAAAGAAGGAAGAGCCGAAGAGGGCCGAGGCCCCCAAGCCCGAGGCTGTCGAGGCACAGCCGGAAACGCCGCAGGCCGAAACGCCGCAGGCGCCCGCAAGCGAGGAGCCCAAGGCCGAGTCCGCGCCCGCAGCAGCGCCCGCAGCTGGCACCAACGAGGATGCTCCTCAGGAGAATCCTACCCCGAGCCCCGAAGCACCCGAAGGCGAGCAGAAGCCCTTCGGCGAAGACTTCGTTTGAGCGCCAAAGCAGCTGCCAGGGCCTGATCTCAGGTCCTGGCAGCTGCACCCCGAGTTCCGATCCAGCCCTCTCTCACTCACCGGCCTTTGGCTAGGCCAGGCGGCCCATCTCCCCGCTAGAGGCTCTGCACGTAGCGCCCGCCGGTCGCTTCGGCCAGGCGCCGCAGCAGAACGCTGTCGAGGCCGACCGCGACCCCGTGGATGCGCACCCGCCGGGTCCGATTCGCTCGCAGCACCGCATCCGCGAGTTCCAGGGGATCCAAGACCGCGCCAACGCTCGGGTCTCCATCACTGAGCAAAAAGATCGTGTCGACCTCCGGCTGCTCCAGCGCCGCAAAGAGCGCCGCGTGCAGGTTGGTGCCCCCGAGCGGCGTCGAGCTATCGAGGAAGGCGTAGAGCTTGTCCTTATCGCGCTTCCGAGCCAGATCGACCAAACGCTGGCTGAACTCATGCACCTCGCTGTCGAAGAACAGGACGTTGACCTGGCTCCCCGGCGGCGCCTTGTCGAGGGCTTTCTTCAGCGCTCGCTTGGCCAGGTCCATGCGCGTCAGCGAAGAGCCGACCTCTTCGTTCATGCTGCCCGACACATCGAGCCCATAGACGACCCGCGTGCTCATCACCGGGATGCCATAAAAGGCCACTGTGCTTCCCCCGGCTTCAGACCGCTCGGCCTCCTTCTCCTCGGGAGCCGGCGGCAGGACAAAGCTGCCCTTGCTCTCCGCCCACCAACGCTGCCAGCGCGCCGGCTCTTCGTACCAAAGCCGGGTCAGTGAGTTGAGGGCCTTCTTACACTCATATGCCAAGCGCCCCTCTTCTTTGCTGAGCGCGGTAATCAGCAGGGGAATACTCTCGACGCGGCGCAGCGCAGCGGCATAGCGATAACCGGCCGAACGCAGGCGCCAGTCGCGCTCACCGAGCCAGCCAGGCAGCTCGCCATAGGCCCCTGGGAGCTTCCTCTTCGTGGCCACTGCGATTCCCAGAACCTTCTCGTCACTGCTGCCTTTTTGCAGGACTTCAAGCAGCCGACGCTGCGAAACTTCGCTGAACGGCGCCCCCACTTCGAGAGCCTCAAGCCCGTCCAGCCGCGCCTCCTCATCCTTCGAAGCAAGCAGCGTCTCGACAATGGCGACCGTCTCAGGAGCCCCTTGCCGGGCAAGCGCCAGCAGGGCCCGGCGACGCAGCCGCTTGTCTTGGCTCTTGCTCAACGAGCAAAGCAAGGCCTCTGCCCGATCACCGCGCATCCCCAAGAGTATCCTCCCAGCAAAGGAGCGTATCCTGGCATCACGGTGCTTTAGCCCCTCCTCCACCCAGTCCAGCACATCCTCGCGCGCCGCCAGCTCGGGCAAGCGTTTGCGAAAGGCCGCAAGCAGACGCAGGTCCGGCTTATGAAACGCAATCGCGCAGAGCTGCAGGTCACTCGGCTTCGCATAGCCAAGCAAGGCATCAAAGAGCCGCGCCCGCGACTTGGGACTCGGCCTTTGCCGCAGCAGCTTACGCGCCTTGCGCACCGCCCGCGGCTCGCCAAAGGCGATCTGCTGCGCCAGCGCTTCGGCCTGCAGCAATCCCTTGGCCTTGTTCGCAAAACCCTGACGCAGCTTGGCAACAGCATCCTCTTTCACCCCCGAGAGGATCCGCATCATTTCCACCCGGTCCTCGTCCCCAGCCTGAGCAAGGCGAGCCGCAAAGAGCTTCTTCGCCTCCGGCAGCGAGGAACGCACGAGCGCCGCAAGCAAAGCCTGGTTGAGCGCCGGCTGGGGCTTCTCGTCGGCGAGCACCTGCATCGCCTCCAGCCCCTCGCCCCGATGCTCACGCAAGAACCAACGCAGCCCCACAAACTTCTCCGCCGCGCTCTTCGCCTCCTCCACAACCCGCAGCATCGGCGCCTCAATCCCCGAAAGCCCCGCCGCATGCTCCAAGAGTCGCAGCCGCAACTCCACCCGCCCCGGCCGCTCCCACAGCTCCAACGCCTTCCGCCGCGCCAGCTCCCCCCTCGAAGCCAAGACCGCCGCAACAAAAGCCTCCCTCTCCGCCGCCGTCTTCGCCTTCTCCCAAGACGCAGGAACCTGCGCCCCCAAACCCAGATCCAAAAGCACAGCGCAGAACAAGAGCAAACAGGCGATTCGAAGCATCCCCCGATCCTCGCAGCAAGCCCCCCCAGGAACCAGAGCCCAGCTCTGCGGTGGGCTCTCTTACTCCTTGGCACCTACCACTTGGGGCGGTGGCTGGCGATGCGCTGGGCTTTGCGGGTGATGGCTTGGGCTAGGCGGTGGAGATTGTGGGTGGGGAGGAGGCTGTCGCGGTATAGGCGGAGGAGGCGGAGGAGTTGAGGGTGGCGGATGAGGCCGTCGAGGGAGTAGGCGAGGGCGGCGAGGTCTTTGATGCGGCGGCGAGGGCGGAGGCCGTGGCGGAGTCTGGCGAGATCGATGAGGACGAGTTGGTCGCTGCTGTTGTCGCGGAGGAAGTGGCAGGCGTAGAGGTCGCGGTGCTGGAGGCCGGCTCGATGTAGGGCGAAGAGCTGCGGGAGCATTCTCTCGGCGAGCCAGAGGTCCTGCTCGGGGCTGGCCTTTTGCCATGACCTGGCAATGTGGTCGAGGCGTTCGGCGCCGGAAACGGCCTCAAGGAGGAGGACCGAGGCGGCGTTTTGTCCCGGTCGCGACCAGGCGGCGGCGAGTGGGCGCGGGACGGAGACCCCGGCGGCGGCGGCTCGCTGCAGGGCATCCCATTCGACCTCGGCAGGAGCTCGCCAGCGCGAAATCTTGCCGATGCGGCCAGCGCCAGGCTCATAACGCTTAAGGAAACCAGCAAACCCATTGGCCGCGATGGGCCAAGTCACACGATGCGGGGTCGAGCGAGCCGGATCTTGCCCCTGCCAATCGAGGAGTTGGGCCGGAGATTTGAGCCCCAGGGCTGCCAGCGCCTCGCCGCCAGCTGGACTGCAGCGTTCATGGATTTTTCGGCTGGCGCTAGCAGGCTTGTTCCGCTTCATCGGGCTTCATAGAGTACCGCGTGGCTTTTCGGACGCGAACAAGATGGATCCGACCATGATGCAACACGAGGATAATCCCCTCGACGCGATGCACGCCCGTTTCGACATCGCCGCCGAGAAACTCGGACTCGACCAGGGTCTCTACGAGATTCTCAAGGCCCCAGATCGCGAAATGAGTGTCGCGATCCCAGTGCAGATGGACGACGGGAGCCTTCGGGTCTTCCGCGGCTATCGCGTCCAGCACTCCTCGGCGCGCGGCCCCGGAAAGGGCGGTATTCGCTTTGCGCCGGACGTCAATCTCGACGAGGTGCGAGCGCTCGCCGCTTGGATGACCTGGAAATGCGCCGTCGTCAACGTGCCCTTCGGTGGTGCCAAGGGCGGCGTCCGCTGCGACCCGCGCAAGCTCAGCCCCTCGGAGCTGGAGCGCCTGACCCGGCGCTACACCGCGATGATCATGGATATCATCGGCCCCGATCGCGATATCCCAGCGCCCGACGTCAATACCAACCCCAAGGTCATGGCGTGGATCATGGACACCTATGCCATGCACGCGCGCCAATACCAACCAGGTGTCGTGACCGGCAAACCGCTGCATATCGGTGGTAGCCAAGGGCGTGTCCGCGCGACCGGTTATGGCTGCGGCCTCATGACTCGCGAAGCGCTGTATCGCCAGGGCTTCGACCCCAAGCTCTGCCGCGCTGCGGTGCAGGGCTGTGGCAATGTCGGCAGTATTGCCGGCGATGCCGTGCAGGACCTCGGCCTCAAAGTCGTCGCCATCAGCGACATCGACTGCGCGCTCTATAACGAAAACGGCCTCGACATGGCTGTGGTCAGCGCCCACGTGCGCGAGCATGGCAGCCTCGAAGGGCTGGACTGTGGTGACCGTATTTCGGGCGCAGAACTCCTGACCCTGGATGTCGAAGTGCTCATCCCGGCAGCAGTGGAAAACGCGATCACCAGCAAGAACGCTGCGGACGTCAAGGCCAAGGTCATTATCGAGGGCGCCAACGGCCCAACGACCCCCAACGCCGACCGCATCCTGGAAGAGAAAGGCGCCTTCGTCGTCCCCGACATCCTGGCCAACTCCGGCGGGGTCACGGTGAGCTACTTCGAGTGGGTGCAAAACCGCCTCGGCTACTACTGGGACGAACGCGACGTCAACGGACGCCTTGAGCGCATCATGGTCCAGGCCTTCCAAGAGGTCTCGGCCATGAGCGAGAAGCACAACGTCTCGCCGCGCATCGCCGCCTACATGGTCGGCCTCAGCCGCGTCGCCGAGAACATCGAGCAACGCGGTATCTATGCCTAAGTAGGCTGGGTCGCTGGGCGCCTGGGGCTTTGGGAACCTGGGTGCCTGAGCGCCTGCTACGCGCAGGCTTTTCGAGTTCGAAGCATGAGCCCCCGAGTCGAGGCCTTAGCGAAGGCCTCCTCGTTCGCTAGCCAGCTCGGCTTCTTCGATGCTGGAGTCTCGCAGGCTCTTGTAAGAGGGCCACACGGCAGCGCGACAGATCCACCGCCGATTGATCTCGGTATGGGGATCTCAGCATGGGATCTCAGCATGGGGCCTCAGAGTGCCCAGGCGAGGCTGCGGGTTCGTCAAGCTTTTCTTGCGCCGAACTGGGATCGGAGTCGCAGCTCTATGGCCGCCGAAGCCAGGGGTGTCTTTGCCTCTGTGCTGCTATGATCCGCGCTTCTCTCCCTTCCTTTCTCCCTCTCTCCCTCCTCTCCTCGGAGCCCGTATGCAGATCCGTGCCGCCGTCCTCGAAGAGTTCGGCAAGCCCCTCGTCGTCCAAGAACTCGAACTCCAAGAACCGCAACATGGCGAGGTCCTCGTCGAACTCAAAGCTTGCGGCGTCTGCCACACCGATCTCTACACAGCCTCGGGGGTCGACCCATCGGGCTACGCGCCAACGGTGCTCGGGCACGAGGGCGCGGGCGTCGTGGTCAAGCTTGGCGAAGGCGTCAAAGACCTGCAGGTCGGCGACCACGTCGTGACCCTGTTCTCGCCCGAATGCGGCGAATGCGTGCACTGCACCAGCGGCAAGACCAACCTCTGCCTGGCCATTCGCGAAGAACAGAACAAGGGTCACTTACCCGACGGCACGACGCGGCTCTTTCGTAATGGCGAACCGATTCGGCACTTCATGGGCACCAGCACCTTCGCCACCCACACCGTGATGCCGGAGATTGCTCTCGCCAGGGTCGACCCCGCGGCCTCCTTCGAGGCCATCTGCCTACTCGCCTGCGGCGCCACCACCGGCATCGCCGCCGGCTTCTACAAAGCCGACATTCAGCCGGGATCGACCGTCGCCGTCTTCGGCGCGGGCATGGTCGGACTCGGAGCCGTTCTTGCGGCGAGCATCCGAGGCGCGGAACGCATCTTCATCGCCGATCCTTCGCCGACACGCCGCGAGCTCGCCAAGCGATTCGGGGCGACCGACTTCCTCGCCGGTGGCGAAGGCGTCGTCGAAGAAATCCTGCAGCAGACCGGCGGCTTCGGCTGTGACTACACCTTCGAGGCCACCGGGCTGGTTTCGGTCATGGGCCAGGCCGTCGAAGCCGCGCGCATGGGCTGGGGCTTGTGCACCGTGCTCGGCGTGGCTGGTAAGGGCGAGAAACTCGAGATCATCCCCCGCCTCCTCATCACTGGCCGCCAGGTGCAAGGCGGCAGCTTCGGCGGCGCCAAGGGACGCACCCACGTCCCACAACTCGTTGACATGTACGTCAGAGGAGAGCTTCCTCTCGACGACTTTATCTCACACCGCATCACGCTGGACCAAGTCAACAAGGGCTTCGAGCTCATGGAGGCCCAGGATGGCGTGCGTTCGGTACTCCTCTTCGACTAAGCAAGGACGAACTCGATGTTCGGTGAAATCTACAACCAAGCAGGTGAGCGCCTCGAGTATTGCTCCTACCGCGGAGATGACGGACGGCTGGATCTCGCCCTCATTGGGCACGGCGTGACCGGCAACAAGGACCGCGAATGGGCCCAGCAGCTGGCGAGAATGCTACAGACACGAGGCATCGCCGTGCTCCGCTTCTCATTCAGCGGCAACGGCAACTCGGAGGGCAGCTTCGCCGAATCCACGATCTCCAAGGAGATCGGCGACCTGTCCTGCATCCTCGAACACTGCAAGGGGCACCATGTCGCCTACATCGGGCATTCGATGGGCGGCGCGGTCGGCACCCTGTCAGCAGCACAGGACGATCGCATCGAATACCTGGTGTCGCTCGCGGGCATGGTCGACACCAAGGGCTTCACCGAGCGCAAGTTCGGTGACCTGACGCCAGGGAAGGATGTGATGTGGGACTTGCCGGAGTGCCCGCTCTCCCAGGCCTTCGTCGAGGACATGAATGCCATCGGCTCAACCATCGAAGCAGCCAAGAAGGTGAGCTGCCCGTGGCTGCTGGTCCATGGCGACCAGGACAGCGTCGTGCCGCTGCAGGACAGCCTCGACCTATTGACCGCGCACCAGGGCGCGCTGCACTTCGTCAAGCTGCGGGACTGCGATCATGTCTTCAGCGGCGAGGCCGGCGAAGTGATGGCCCTCGAGGTCGCCAGCTGGCTCGATCGGATGATGCTGCGCAGGAACGACTAGACCGTAGCGAGTAGCTCGCGCCCGGGGCCGGGGCCGGCATCGCTGGGCCGGCTTCGCTGCAACTGCAGCGCTGGCAGCAGCCCCCCCGGCAGCCCCAGGCCTCAGCGCACGATCGCCAGGATCTGCAGCATCCGTGGCGGCAGCTTCGGGTTTTTAAAGCGGAGCAAAAAGCGCGCTTTGATCTGCCCCTTGGGCGCGTCCTTCGGCAGGGTCACCAGGATCTCCGCCTTGCCCTCGGCCCCCCGCTCCTTCACTTCCAAACCCAGCATCTTGGTGTCCAAGGGCTTCTGCCCTGAGCGCGTCCGGTGCAGCCCTTCGACCCAATCCGCAGAGGCGACCTCGACCGAGAAGCCCTTCTGCAGGCTCAAGACCTCCACGGACTGCTGCCCACCTTCACCTGGGCGCAAGGCCCCGAAGTTGAGCACCGTCGGCGTGATCTTGTAGGGCGCACTCACGATGCCGGTGAGCTGGAATTCGATCTGGCGCTCGTCTTTGCTCGCTAGCCGGATCGACTGCTGGAAGCTGCCTTCGGCGAGCTGCGGGCCGACCTGACCGTAGACGCGCCAGGCCAAACCCTTGTCATCGAGGGCCTCGAACTTGGCCTCGAAGCCTTCCGGCAGCTCCAGGACCTTGGCGATCTGGAAGGGCTTGCCGTCCTGGGCCGTCACCCGCACGTCGAAGGGACGCGACTCCTTCATCATGAACTGACCAAGGAACAGGTCGGAGATCTGACGTCCCTCGTGCTCCACGATGAAATCCATGACCCCGCGGGTCGTCGCCTGCAGCACCAGGAAAGGCAAGTCCGGATCATCGAGCCTGAGGGTGACGCTGGTGTTGCGCAGGCCGATGCGCTGCACCTCGATGTGCATCTCGATCTTGCCCTTGGCCCCCTTCGGGATCAGGGTGCGCTGGCTGAAGCCCTTCGGCAGGTCACGCCGCTTGCCGTTCAGCTCAAGCACCACCTTCTGGCAGGAGCACGAAGAGTTGATCGAGAGGAAGTGGTGGTCGACGTCCCGAGGATTCTTGAACTCGAAGACGCCCTTCACGACCTTGCCGAGGCGGTGCTTGCCGAGATCCCTGTGGACCGGCTGCACCCAGGGGTTGTTGATCCGCGCCTGCCGCTCCTTTTCCGCACGCTTGCGGAAGAAGGCTCCCACCTCACCGGGTAGCTCCGTCAGGTCCTCGCCGACGATGGTGGGATTTCCGCCCTGGCGCGCGGGGATATGCCCGATCTTCATCCCCGCATCCTGACCCGGCGCCGGCGGAGTCGGCTCCTCCTGCGTGCAAGCAGCCAGGATCCCCAAGGAAAGCGCCAGAAGCCATGCGGATGCTGGCCAGCTACGTCGATATCCTCCCACTCGCATCGGGCTCACCTCATCTTTGGGGTCAGGCCCCATCCACCAAGGCCTCGGTCTCTTTCCTCGCCCGGATCGGCGGCGAGCTGTAGCCCGAGGCGCCCCAACCCGCTGGCAAAAACATGCTGGCCAAGCATAACGAAGCCGCGTGCCCTTCCCGAAGACCGCGCTCGGCAAGAGAACCTTCCTATGCACGCTTCCTTGTTCCGTTTCGCCCTCGCCCTGGCCCTCGCCCTTTCCCTCTCCCTACTCTCGAGCTGCTGCGGCCTCTATGAGCTCTGGGGCTGTAGCCCCCAGCAGCCCTTGGCGCGTGTCTCCTTCGACAGCCCCAAAGCCGCGCTGAACAGCTTCCGCAGCGCCATCCGTTTCCAAGACTCCAACGTCCTCTACCAGTGCATGGGCGAGGACTTCAAACGCGAGCAGGGCTTCGACTCGCTCAGCTTCGCCATTTTCTGGGAGAAGCTCATCGAGAGCCTGCCTGCCCTCCCTGCCCTGGGCGACGCCAAGATCGTCGCCGCCCACTGGATCAACCCCGAGGAGAAGGAGTTCGTGCTGGAGACCTATGGCCAGCAAGTAGCCCTGTCCTTCTCCCGCAGCCCCAGCTTCGAATACGGTGAGCTGAAACCTTCGCCGAAAGCATGGCCGGAGGAAGGGACTCAGCCGCAAAGCGAACCCGACGACGAGTTGATCCTGACTTCGTCCTACCTATCTTCACTGGCGGAAGTACCCCTGAAGGTGAACGGAGATGAGGGCAAGTTCACGCTTAGCCTCCGCTCCGACGACTTGATCGGCTGTGACTCCACCCACTTCGCGGTTTTCCGCGTGGGATACACCTGGAAGTTACGTCGGCTTTCCCTTCCTGGCTCCGAGAGCAATTGAGTTCTTCCTTCAAGCGGAACAAATCCAAAGAAACTTTGGCAACGGAGGTCCCAGTGACCAGCAATCAGAAATACGTCTATTTCTTCGGCAATGGCACAGCCGAGGGCGAAGTAACGCAAAAAGACCTCTTGGGCGGCAAGGGTAGTAACCTCGCCGAAATGACCCGGGCAGGCGTCCCAGTGCCCCCCGGCTTCACCATCTCGACCCTGGTCTGCAAGTACTACAACGACCACAAGGAAGAGGGCCTCACCGGTGACGCCCTTCTCCCCAGCGGCATTTGGCGAGAGGTCGAAGAGCAGCTCGGCCAACTGGAAAAGGCCACTGGCAAGAAGTTCGGTGACAGCGCCCAGCCCCTGCTGGTCTCGGTGCGCTCCGGCGCCGCCGTGTCCATGCCCGGCATGATGGACACCATCCTCAACCTCGGCCTCACCCCGGAGACGGTAAAAGGCCTGGCAGAGGCCACCGACAATCCTCGCTTCGCCTGGGACTGCTACCGCCGCTTCGTGCAGATGTACGGCAACGTCGTGCTCGGCGTCGATATGGAGAAGTTCGAGGGACGACTCGGGCAGGCGATGAAGGACGCGGGTGTCGAGCGCGACGCCGACCTCAGCGCCGAGGTCCTGGAGAAGCTCGTCAATGAGTTCAAGAAGACCGTCCTCGAAGAAACGGGAACCCCCTTCCCGGACGAGCCGATCGCCCAGCTGCGTGGCGCCACCCTCGCGGTGCTCAACTCCTGGGGCAACGACCGCGCCAAGGTCTACCGCCGTATCAACAAGGTCCACGGCCTACTCGGCACCGCCGTCAACGTGCAGACCATGGTCTTCGGCAACATGGGCGACGACTCGGGCACCGGCGTCTGCTTCACCCGCGACCCGGCGACCGGCGAGAAGGTCTTCTTCGGCGAGTTCCTGATGAACGCCCAGGGCGAGGACGTCGTCGCGGGCACCCGCACCCCGGCGCCGCTCGACCAGCTCGAGAAGCACTCGCCGGCCGCCGCCAAGAAGCTCTTCGAAGCCATGGCCATGCTGGAGAAGCATTATCGCGAGATGCAGGACATGGAGTTCACCATCGAGCGCGGTGAGCTGTTCATGCTGCAGACTCGGACCGGCAAGCGCACCGCGCACGCCGCCCTCAAGATCGCGGTCGACATGGTCAACGAAGGCCTGATCACCCCGCAGGAGGCTCTGCTCAAGGTCGACGCCCAGCAGCTCGACCAGCTGCTGCACCCGAGCTTCGACCCCACGGCCAAGAAAGAGCTGCTGGCCAAGGGCATCAACGCCTCGCCCGGCGCCGCCTCGGGTATGGCCGCGCTGACCGCCGAAAAGGCCGAAGAGCTGGCCGACGCCGGCCACAAGGTCATCCTGGTCCGCCGCGAGACCTCGCCCGAGGACCTGCACGGCATGGCCAAGAGCCTCGGCTTCTTGACCGCGACCGGCGGCAAGACCTCGCACGCAGCCGTCGTCGCCCGCCAGATGGGCAAGGTCTGCGTCTCTGGCTGCAACGCCCTGCAGATGACCAGCGCCACGAGCTTCAAGCTCGGCGAGCACGAGTTCAACGAAGGCGACTTCATCTCCCTCGACGGCACGGCAGGCGAAGTCTACGCCGGCAAGGTCGCGATGACCGACGTCGTCCTCCCCGATGATTTCAAGCAGATCATGAGCTGGGCCGACGAGTACCGTTCGCTGACCGTGCGCACCAACGCCGACACCCCGGCCGACTGCAAGGTCGCCCGCGGCTTCGGCGCCCAGGGCATCGGCCTCTGCCGCACCGAGCACATGTTCTTCGATGAGAAGAGAATCCTCCATGTGCGCGAGATGATCCTCGCCGGTGGCAACCCCGAGCGGCAGCAGGAAGCCATCAACAAGCTCCTGCCCTACCAGCGCGCCGATTTCGAAGGGATCTTCGAGGTCATGGACGGCCTGCCGGTCAACATCCGCCTGCTCGACCCGCCGCTGCATGAGTTCCTCCCGCACGAGCCAGAGAACCAGGCCCAGGTCGCAGAGGAGCTGGGCATCTCCCCCGAGGAGGTCAAGCGCCGCGTCCAGGAGCTGGGCGAGATGAACCCGATGCTCGGCCATCGCGGCTGCCGCCTCGGCATCACCCACCCAGCGATCTACGAAATGCAGACGCGCGCCATCCTTGAGGCCGCCTGCAACGTCAGCCAGAAGGGCATTGAGCCCCATCCCGAGATCATGATCCCGCTGAGCTCGACCGTGACCGAGCTGCGCTTCCTGCGCGAGCGCATGGTCCGCATCGCCAAGCAGGTCTTCGAGGAGAAGGGCGTCAGCGTCGACTACCAGATCGGCACCATGGTCGAGACGCCACGTGCGGCGCTGACCGGCAAGGCCATCGCCGAAGAGGCGGAGTTCTTCAGCTTCGGCACCAACGACCTGACGCAGATGGCCTACGGCTTCAGCCGTGACGACGCCGGCGGCTTCCTGCCGCACTACGTCGAGACCGGCCTGATCCCGGTCGATCCCTTCGACACCCTCGACGAGTCCGGCGTCGGTCGCCTGATGCAAATGGCCAAGGACGAAGGCCGCGAGACCCGTCCCGACCTCAAGGTCGGCATCTGCGGCGAGAGCGGCGGCGAACCGCGCAGCATCGACTTCTGCCACCGCATCGGCCTCAACTACGTCAGCTGCTCGCCCTTCCGCGTCCCCACCGCGCGACTGGCCGCGGCCCAGGCAGCTCTGCAGCAGGGCTGAGCCCCTACGAGTCGCGAGCGCTGCTAGCTAGGCGCTCTCAAGAGGCGTTGAAGCTGTCTCCATGACGGCTTCAACGCCTCTTCGTTTGATACCCAGCGGCCAGCCGAGGAGCTGCGCTTGGCGCTGCTATTGCCCTACACCGCTCCGCATGCGCCGATGCATGCCAAAGCGGCAAGGACCCGCCCGAGGATCCTTACCGCCTAGCTGGCCTCAGTCCTTGATTGCGCCCGAGTTCTTACTTGGCTGATGATTCACGAGTTCGCCAGGAAGCACACGGAGGACGCGACGGCCGGTCCAGGTTTCGCCAAACATGTCGCGAGTCTTAACGTGGACGAGGTAGGTGCCGGGCTTCAGCGCCGGGAGTTTGCCGGTCCAGAGGTGGCTTGATTTGACCGCCTTGGGGAGCCGCCTCCAGGGAAGGTTGACGCGGGTCTTCTCGATCTTATCGAGCAGGAGCTTCTTGGCGGCTTGGTTTAGCGGCGAAGGCAGACGTTCGCCGCTGGCGCCCTTTTGGCCTTCGTTGGAGGCGTCTTCGATGATCTTGCCGAAGGTGGCAATGCGCTGCTCCCGAAACAGTTTCTCCCGCTGCATCATGCGAAGGAATTGAGGATCCTCTCGGGTGACCTGCTGCATCTTAGCCCACATGCCGCTATCACCAACGCGCATCCAGACCTCAGACTTCTTACTGCCGTTGAAGATGTTGGCGATGACTTCGTGCCCTTCGGTTTCGCTCTGCGGCAACTCATCGCTGCAGTAAATGTCCATCTGGTAACTGATCGGACGGCGCGCGGCCTTGTAGCGCAACGCGAAACGATTGCCGTCGACGCGCAGGATGCCATAGCCGTTGGGGCCGCCGTCGCGCATGCGGGCGTGCGGGAGACCGCTCGGGTCGAGCTGGCCAAGCCACCAGCTGCCGCAGGTCGTGACCATGTTGAGGTGCACGTGCTCGCTCGGGCCGGGGTAGCCCTGGTCCCTACCGAAGAACAGCGTGCGGTGGACATGCGTGTGCGCCGAGATACTGACGTTGTGGGGGTGCTTCTCAAAGAGCTGCAGAAAGTCACTGAGGTTGGTGTTTCTGTCGTCGAGATGGATATGGAAGGCAACGACAACCAGGTGCTCACTGGGCACGAACTTGAGGTAGTTGCGCACAAAGGTCAGTGCATCGCCATCAAACTTGGCGCGATAAGCACCTCGGCGCCCGGGCCTGGGGATGAATTCGATGTTATCCAGACCGATAAAGTGCGCGTTACCACGCTGGAACGCAAAGTTGGTCGGACCGAAGCGCAGCTCGTAGCTGTCATCCGCGGCATCGTCCGAGATCGCATCTAGGTTCATGTCGTGGTTCCCGTAGACGTAATACCACGGGATACCAATCTTGCCGGTAACGTCCGTGATCGGCTCAAAGAGTGAGAGATCGTCGCCCACGATGTCGCCGAGGGTCATGCCGAAGCTGGCCTTGGTGCCGATCAGCTCAGGAATAATGTCGCGTGCGTAGTAGTTGACGTCCCTAATGCTTTCGGGCTGGCTATCGCCAAAGAGCAGGACCTCGAATTGAAGGCTCTCACGCTGCGGGTGCAGCGGGAAGTCAATGCTTTCCGGGAGAGGACCGGTGGGCTTGCTGCCCGCGTAGGCCATCTTGGGCGAGCCCTTGGGTTTGTGGATGTAGAAGTAACGTGGGACATTGTCTTCATCGACTGGCGTCATCCAGCCGCGGGGTTTGATCACAAAGAAGATCGTGTCCTCGCTCGCGGGAAGCTCCCAGCGACCGTCCGCTCCGGTCGCGACCACTTCGCGGCCATTGCTGACCTTGACGCCCGCGATCCCCGGCTCATGGGCGTCGCGGACCTCGTTCCCGTTCTTGTCGTGATAGACCGTGCCGCGGGCCATAGCGGGGGTTTCCGGGACAACGGCGCCGCCCTCGGCAGCGCCGGCCACATCGCTCTGAGTTAGGGCAACACCCGCCAGGGCCAAGGTCATGATCGGGAGAGAAAGCGAGAGGACGAGGTTTCGCATGAATCGTGCTATCCGGGATGGCTCGGTTCGGAAATCGGCATGCCGCAATCGGCCGCTGCCACGGTGCTATCGGGACCAAGGCTCCGACCATAGAGCGACCATGACGAGGAGAGGCATAGTTCTTGGCCTAGTGGGCTGGGATCACCGGGCAGGAATCGTGGCTCCGGCAGCCACCAGCTCTCGGCGCGGATGCGGGCCCGTTGATTCGCGCCCCTTTGGGATGACCGAGGCGGGGCCTTGGACCGTGTAACGATCCGCTTGAAGACCGCGCTACTTGCGCCGGATCGGGGCCGGCAGCGGCTCGCCAGCAGGCACGAAGCGCATCGAGATCGAGTTCACGCAGTGCCGGGTATTCTTGGCGGTAAAACCCTCGCCTCGGAAGACATGGCCGAGATGCCCATTACAGCCTGAGCAAAGGATCTCCGTGCGCATCCCATCCGCGTCGGGCACGCGTTTCACCGCGCCCTCGATCTCGTCATCGAAGCTCGGCCAGCCGCAGCCACTCTCAAACTTATCCTCGCTGCGATACAGCGCGGCGTTGCACTGCCGGCAGATATAGGTACCGGCGGCCTTGTTATGGGTGTACTCGCCACTGTTCGGCCGCTCGGTGCCCTTATCGAGAATCACCCGGGCCTCTTCGGGCGTAAGCAGGTTGTACTCGGGCACCTTCTTGCTGCCCTGGAGAGAAGCGGGCTCGGACTCTCCGCTCTCACAACTGAGCATCATCAAGGTCACAGCGAAGAGCAGGAGAGTCGGCCATCGGCGGCGTTGCGGAGTCATTAGGCCCTCAGCAGCAGTCGGAGACGGTTCTTTATCGTCGTAGATCTGCCAAAAAACACAACGGAGCAGCTGGAGCGCAGGCCCTGCGTATTTCAGACGCACGCCGCGTAGATCAGGCGTGAGCTTCCTCGCAAAGGCCCTTCCTCGCTGCCTATCAAAGAACCACGCCCCCCCTTTCGAACGAGGTATACGCATGAGTGGCAGGGGGCCTGGCCCGTTAGCCCATTGACCTTGGCAAACGCAGGCGGTTCTTCTGATTCGTCGAGGCATGGTAGCCGCAAAGCGGCACCTGCTAGGTCGCGTCAATCAGCTCACGCGCTCGCTCTAGCAGACCGCGGCAGAGGCTCAGGCTCGCATGCTGCCCGGCGAACTTGATGAGATCACTCTCCTCCAAAAAGGCGCTAAGGCGATATTGGATCTCGCGCGGCAGCTTGGCACTGCTCCTGAGCTCGAACAAAAACTCCTCCGTCGTCCGCTCCAAAGCATGAAAGCCGAGGCCATGCTGCATCCAGCTACGGAGCGCCTGCGCCAGCTCCACGACCAGATACTCAGAATCGATCTCGCCTCGCTCGAGCAGCTGCGACAGCTCACGCAGACGGCCAAAAGCCACGACCCGGGGAGGCGGCGGCGGCATGCTGGGCGTTTCCGGCAGACGAGGCGCGCGGCGGCGTAGCCAAAGCCAAAGCAGCAGGGCCAGCGAAAGCCCAGCGCCGAGCAGCCAAGGCCACAGGGCTGGGGCCGGGGGCTCGGCGATCCAATCATCGGCCAGCTCCGGGAACAGCTTGTCTTGCTTTGGCAAGCTGCTTTCGACCTCGAAGCGAAGCGCCTGCGTGCGCAGGACCCGATCACCAAGCTTCCACTCCAGCGGCGGTAGCTCCTGCGGCCCAGGGCGCATCCACTGGATACGCAGCGGCTGCGCGTGCACCAGGCCGCCTGCTAGCGGCTGCCAACCAGAAGCCGGGCCGGCCAGCAGGGCTAAGCCCTCGACAGCAGCCAGGCGCGCCGCGGGATCGGGCGGGGGAGCTTCCTCCCCCGGCGGCCGCTTGATCCATAGCACCAACTCAGCAGGCGCGCCCAGCTGCAGCTTCTGCTCCCCGAGCTGCCAGAACATCGCAGCTTCGGCTTCCAGCCGCGGCCGCAGCTCGGCCGGGAGCTCGGGCAGCGAAGGCGCGCAAGCAGCAAGAAGGGCAACGAGGCCAAGAGCGCCCGCGTGGCTGAGACGAGAAACTCTCACCGGTGCCGTCCCCGCATCTCCCGACGCCGAAAGAAGCCCAGGATGTCTCCTCCCACTGGGCGCTCGGTCGAAAGCGCCAGGAGACCAGCCCCAGCACGCCGTGCCGTGGCCGCCAACTGCTCACTCCGCTCCCGGGCCTGCTCGGCATAGCGCTGCCGCAGCTTCGCCGACCGGGTATCGACCAAGCGCTCCTGGCCACTCTCCAGATCTATGACCCGCAGCAAGCCGCCAGCCGGGATTTCGCGCAATCGCGGATCCGAGCAGGACACCAGGGTCAAGTCGTGGCGCTTGGAAAGGAGAGCCAGCTCGCGACGGGGCAGCGAGAGCAAGAAGTCCGAGACCACGAAGACGATGGCGCGCTTCCGCTGCACCCGGCCGGCATAGGCCAGGGCCCTCTGCAACGCGGCGTCTTCCTCCTCGGGACTCAGCTCACGCGCCGGCTCGCACAAGCACTCACGCAGCAGGCGCATCAGCTGCGAGCGCCCCTTCTTGGGTGGCAGGTAGAGCTCCTGGCGCGCCGAGCCAAAAGACAAAAAGCCCAGCTTGTCACCCGAGCGAGTCGCCGAGACTCCGATCGTCGCCACGAACTCCGCAGCAATCCGCGCCAGGCTCCGTCCATCCGGCCGGCTGCCAAAGCGCATCGAACGCGAACGATCGAGGAGGACCAGCAGGGTCAGCTCCCGCTCCTCGACGAATTTCTTAATGAAGGGCCGGCCTTGGCGGGCAGTGACGTTCCAGTCGACGCTGCGGAAGTCGTCACCCTCCGTCCACTCGCGCACCTCATCGAACTCGATACCGGCCCCGCGAAACACCGAGGAGTATCCTCCAGAAACCAGGTCGGTCACCAGCCGGTCGGTTCGAATCTGCAGGCGGCGGACCTCACGCAGCAGCTCCTTGTCGAGCCCCGCGCCCTTTCCGTCGTGTTGTTCTTCCCCTGCCATAGCGCGCCTTCCGCTGGCGATCAGGGCACCGGAACGTGATCGAGGATCCGCTCAAGCAGCTTCTCGCCCGAGAGTCCCTCGGCCTCCGCCTCGTAGGTCTCGAGCACGCGGTGCCGCAGAACGGGTATGGCAACGACCTTGACGTCCTGTGGCGTCACGTAGGCCCGCCCCTCAAGGAAGGCATGGGCCTTAGCGCAGCGGGTTAGGGCGATCGAAGCCCGAGGACTGGCGCCATAGAGGATCAACTCAGACAGCTCGTTCAAACCAACCCGCCCAGGCTCTCGCGTGGCGAAAACGATGTCGACGATGTAGTGCAGCACCTTCTCGTCGAGGAAGATCGTGTCCACCACCTTGCGCGCCCGCAGGATCTGCTCGGGAGAGCTGACCTGCTCAATCTCCGGGCTCGCCGCCAAACTCGCCATCCGCTGCACGATTTGGATCTCCTCGTCCCGGCTCGGGTAGCCCACGACCAGCTTGAGCAAGAAGCGGTCGACCTGGGCCTCGGGAAGCGGATAGGTCCCCTCCTGCTCGACCGGGTTCTGCGTCGCCAGCACCAAGAAGGGCCGGGGCAAGGCACGCGTATCACCCGAGAGCGTCACCTGCCGCTCCTGCATCGCTTCGAGCAGGGCCGACTGCACCTTGGCCGGCGCGCGGTTGATCTCGTCGGCGAGGACGAAGTTCGCGAACAGCGGCCCCTCTTTGACATCCCAATCGCCGCTGCGCGGGTTGTAGACCTGGGTGCCCACCAGGTCGGCCGGCAGCAGGTCCGGGGTGAACTGCAGGCGCCGGAACTCGCCACCAACCGCGGCGGCGAGACTCGAGACCGCGAGGGTCTTGGCCAGGCCAGGCAAGCCTTCGAGCAAGACATGCCCATCGGCCAAGAGACCGACGAGCAGTCCATCGACCATCTGGCGCTGTCCCACCAGGACTCGGCCCAGCTTCTCGCGGATTTCATTCAGGAAAGCGGCTTCAGCGCGAATCTGATCCGCCTGGGCGAAGGGCTCACTCACGGAAACGTGACTCCTAGATCCATCGAAGAGGGCAAAACCATAGAGCCTTGCTGCCGCTTCTGCGACCACAGGCAAGCTCGAAGGAGGATGCTCACCCCCATCCAGCCGCACGGCTTCTCAACCCTTGCCAAGCAGGCGCTCCAAGGCCTCATTGAGCGGAGCCCCCGGAGGAGCATCCTGCAGGATCTTCACCGCACGCCGCTTCCCAGGCTCATCGTGCTGGCTCCAAGACTCCAGCAGCAGGAGCACCGCAGCCTCGCCTTGGCTCAGATCGCTATAGCGCGCGGCCAGCTGGAGCCAGAGTCGGCCGGATTCCAGGTCCGAGCCCTCGATGGCATGGGCGGCCCGGCGAAGCGCACGACGATGCAGGCGCCCCACCAAAGCCGGCCCCTCGCTCTCGCCCTGATGCACAAGCAGGCGCGCCCGGTGGATCTGCTCGCCCAATAGCTCCCAGTCACCCCGCTGCATCTCTTCCAGCGGATACGGCTTCAGTGGCTCCTGCTCCTCGACTTTGCCCGCTGCGACAGAAGCCGTTGCCGGCAGCTCAGCGGGTAGCTGCTCCAGCCACAGCTCCGCTGCCGAACTTGGATAGCCCGCACTCAGTAGGAAGCGCGCCTGCTGCTGCGGCCAGGAAGCAAGCTGGCGGGCAAGCAACAAGCCCAGCGCAACCCCAAGCAATACGAAGAGTCCGGCCTGGATCCGCGCTCCCCGGCGATACCAGGCCAGCGTCTCACGAGGATCCTCCACAAAACTCCGAATGGCCGCGACGCGGGCGTCGGCTGAGGGGTAGAAGAAGCCGCCCTTGCGTCCGACGCCCCCATACAAATGCGCATGCTCCAGAGCCTCGATCATGTCCTCCGGCTGATCCAAGGCTGCGACCCCCGTCAGGTCGGCCTCGTGCTCGAAGCGCCTACGTAGCCAACGAAGGATCAGCAGGGCCGGGATCAGCAGCAAGGCCGCCAGCAGCAAGTCACCGTCCTCCCCCAGCTCTTCAGAGGAAAGAGCCCCCAAAACCGCCAACGGTAGCCCCAGGGCCAAAAAGAGCATCCTCCACATATGCTTCCGAGAAACATGTGCGAGTTCGTGGGCGTAAACGGCGAGTAGCCGCGTCGGGCTAAAGCGCCGCAGTATTTCGTCGCTGAAGACCACCCGCCTGGTCCAGGCGAAGGGGCCGATGACGAAGGCGTTCAGGATGCGCCCGCGCGTCCCCAGCACCCGCAAGCCTCCCCCTCTCTGCCCTAGCCGCTTGGCGATGCCCTGCATCCCCTCTTCGAGTTCGGGATAGTTCAGCCGCTGCAGACCGAAGGCCAGCGTCGCCCAAAGCGGGCCCAGAAGGAGAAAGAGCAAGAAGCCACAAGCAACAGCCGCCCAAAGCACCAGGTCCAAATGGTCGAATCCGGCGCGGAGCAAAGCCGGCCAGCGCCAGAGGTCCATCCAGGCGTAGAGTGCCAGATAGAGCAGCCCCAGGAAGAGCGTCCCGCGCAAGCGCATGCCACTGCGCAGGACTTGCTCACAGAGCCGCAGCTCGCTGAGGGCTGCCAGCAGCTGGAAGAAGACAAAGGGCAGGAGCACCAATAACTCGTGCAGGCTCAAGAGCCCAGGCTCGATCGAGAAGCGAACGAAGGCGGGCCACTTGCCAAAGAAGAGGAGGACGCCGTAGCAGAGAACGGGAAGCACGCCCTCGAAGCGCAGCCACAGACGCTCGAACGCCATGCTACGCGAGAACGACTCCCTCCCCTTGCCGAGCACGAGTAGGCGCAGCAAGGAGAAGAGTTCGAAGAACACGACGTAGCTCAGAGCGACTAAGCCCAGCGTGCCCACAGCCCTGGCGCCGTCGGCGGGGAGATCGGCTATGAAGAGGAAGTCATAGCTGAAGCGCAGGAGCAGGGCGAAGAAGAGGCCAACGGGCAAAATCACGAGCGCCCCTCCTTGGCATCCCACGAATAAAGCCCCCGGTAGACCTCGCGCGCTGGCCCAGCCATGCGCACGCTGCCGGAGGCGCTCCACGTGATGCTGAGCTCGCCACCGCGGAGAAGCACGCGTTGCGGACGGCCGCGGACGCTGCGCCCAGTGCAAGCCGCCACCACCGCCACCGCGCAGGCGCCCGAACCACAGGCGAGGGTCTCCCCCGAGCCTCGCTCCCAACTGCGCTGCAGGAGCATCCCCTCGGCGTCTTGCTGGACGAATTCGATGTTGGCCCCATTTGGGAAGCAGGATGCTCGCCCCAGCGCCGGCCCCAGGAGCGGCAGATCGAGTTCATCCAGCGCTTCGTCGACGAAGCAAACCGCATGCGGGTTGCCCATCGACAACGGATAGACCGTGAAACTGCGCCCAGCTGCCGGCAAACGCAGCGCCCAAGGCTGATCCTCCGCTCCTGGCTCGGCTTCGACGCCCTCGAGCTGGAGAGCAAGCTCTTCGGGCGAAAAGCGCGGCTGGCCCATGTCGATGACGATCTCACCCAAGTCCCCGCCCTCGAGCTCCAGCTCGGCCAAGACGACACCGGCATCACTGGCGATACGGAAGCTCCGAGCGCTCGGTTCCCGCTCCCAGAGCAGCCGCGCAGCACAGCGAAGGGCATTGCCGCAGGTCTCGCCGCGCGAGCCGTCGGCGTTGAACATGTGCATGCGCAGGTCAGCATCGCCATCCCCGGCAAAATCGAGGAAGACCAAGCCATCCGAGCCGACGCCGTAGTGGCGGGCAGACATACTCCGGGCAAGGGCGGGAGCATGCTCCAAAAGCACGGCAAGCCGAGCCCGGTCGGCCTCGACAAAGATGTAGTCGTTGCCACATCCGTGCATCTTGCGGAAGGGCAACTCGAAGCGGCCGCTCATCGAGTCACGGTCGTCGTCGTCCGCGTGACCAGGAAACCGGTCGGCAAGCTGATGATCAGGTCCCAGAACCCCATCTCGTCCACGACCTCGTAGCTCGTCGCATCCTGAGCCAGAGAAGCACTATTGGGCTTATGGATGCCAAAGAAGCCCCAGCAGAACCACCAACCGTGCTCATAGCTCACCAGATCCTGGACCGAACCAGCACCAACGACATGGCGCTGCGACCAGCAGGAGCTGAGGCCACTGCAGAGTAAGGCGAGGAGGACGAGGGGCAGAAGCTGTCGTTTCATCGGCGCGATTTCTTTCGTTGGCGGCGCTTTCCGTGGCCCTTGTGGAGCACGGCGCGTTCGGCGTAGCGGTGGCAGGCGACCAGGCGTCTATGCAGGCGTTCCCCGACACGCAGGAGCTCGGCTCGGTCCGCATCGGGCGGGACGTGTAGGGGTCGACCGAGCACGATCAGGATACGGGCGAAGGGCTTGGGCACTAGGAATCGATCCCAGGAGCTCAGTCGCCAAGCCGGCCGCGCCGAGACCCCGATCGGCAAGATCGCCCGCCCCGAGCTCTTGGCCACCTGCAAGATGCCGGGCTGCACCGAAAAGCGCGGCCCCTTGGGGCCATCGGGAGTGATGGCCAGCGGACGCTCCTTGGGAATACGGAGCATTTGCAGCAGAGCCTGGCCGCCGCCGCGGCTGCTTGAGCCACGAATGCTCTCGAAGCCAAAGCGGATCACAAACTGATGGGCGAGTTCACCATCCCGGCTGCGGCTCGCAATCGTCGCCATCCGCAAGTCGCCTTGGGTGCAGACCGCGGGCAGCAGCTCCCCATGCGGAATCGCATAGATCGTGCCTTCGCGTGGACGAGCCTCCAGATCGCGTTCCTCGTGGATGTAGCGGATACGCCAGGTCTTGGACCATAGTTTCAAGATCGGCACAGCCAGACGCGCGACCCTGCGCGCCCGGACTACTGGGTCCTTCCTGGCCATGGGGGCCCCTCCTCTTCGTCGCTAGCTTCCTCTTCCACGTATTCCCCCTCGCCCAGAAGCAGCTCCTGCCTGGGCTCATGCATCCCGACCTCTGGAGCATCCTCCAGAATCCTGACCCGCTCCAGCGCCGCATCCTCAAGGCGCTCGATGCGTTCGAGCCGTTCGCGCATACGCTGCCCATCTTGGACCCGCTTCCAAACGACGATCAAGAGCAGGGGAACACAGAGCCAGATCAAGACCTCAAAACAGTTCTGGCCCAACTGCCGGAGGAGGTTTCCGCCACTCGCCAGCTCCTTGCGCCATTCTGCGGCGAGGGTCCCAAAAGACTGCCCTGTCTCTTGGGCAAGGGCGTGGTCGATGCTCGAATACCGCCCGGATAGCCAGCCACGGCAGGCTTCGAGGATGCTCTCCAGACCAATGCGCCTCACGCAAAACGTAAGGAAGCTCAAGGATTGGGCGTAGGCGATGCGCGACATGGTCGCGTCTTTGGGGAAGCCCCTCTTGAGATGGTAGAAGCGGGGCAAGGTGTCGGTCGCCGCCCGAAAGGCGAGAGCTTCCTCGTAGCTGGGGAACAGGCCCTGCCCGGCACAGAACTGGGCGAGACCCTCGTGCAACCAGGTCGGCAGATGCTTGGTGCCGCCCGAGGCTTCGATCTCAAGTTGTCCGAGCAGCACGTGCACGAACTCGTGGCGCAGTACCGTCTCCAAATCCCCGGGGGGCTCGCTGCGCACCCTAGGTAGGAGCACGTCCACGCGCCCGCTGCGGGTATGGGCCAGCGCCACGGTCCAGTCATGGAAATGCGGGCGCAGCTCCGGATCGAGCTGCTCCTCGCGCTCGACAACAAAGAGCCGCAGCTGCCCCTGGAGTTTCCTATCTAGCTGCGCTTCGACCCGGCCCAAGGCTTGCTCAGCGAGCCGCTGCACCGCCTCCTGGTCCAGGCTTTTGAGCCCAGACCCCGCCAGCTGGATCGGCCTCTGCTGCGCAGGGAGGGGCCGGGAGCCGAGCAGGACCCCAGCGAGGGTCAGCAGCAGCAAGTGGCGTAAGGCGAGGAACATGAATCACAGCAAGGCGGGAGCAAGGGCTTCAGGCCGGGTAGCTTGCCGCCATAGGCCCGTGAGTGGCAGAGTGCCGGACCCGAGGTCCCATTGGCGGCAGAAAACTCCGACGAATCCTTCGATTCATCGAGATTTTGCAGCGGCAAGAGGCGTCGAAGAGGCTGTTTGCTACCACGCCAGCCTAGTAGCAACCTGCTAGCAAGCTCGAAAGCAGCACCAGGATCCGGGCAACATGGACGGATCCCAAAGAGAAACGCAAGCTCAGGAGCCCTTCCCATCATGCTGTCCCGTCCCCACAGCCTCCTCTGGTCCACCCTCATCGGCGCAGCCATCGCCCTGCTCGCTGTCTTCCTCCTGCGTCCAGCCCCACTCGCCGCCAGCATTCAGGACGGCAAGCAGCTGCAGAACTCGAGCGGCTTCCGCACCAAGAAAAGCACAAGCAGCTTTGCGGCACTCGGCTACACCCCCAGCAACAGCCAGAACAAGATTCTTGCGGCGGCCAAAGACCTCAAAGCCCTGCAACTCATACCCAGCGTCAACGGCAGCGAGTTCTGGCTTGAACTCTTCTACGGCAACGGTGATTACACCCTGGTCAAGGTCAAGAACTTGACCTTCTACCGCCGCTATGCGAACTGGAGGGTTTCCAAGGTGCAGACCCGCCTGAGCGGCCGCAGCGAGATCGCCTTCCCGATCCTGGATTGAGCAAAGCAACTGAGAACTCGGTTGATCGGAGCCCAGCATTTCGGAGGATAGCCTCCTCGTGAACTGCCCCTCTTGTGCCGCTGAAATCGCCGCAGACGCTCGGTACGCCCTGCTTAGCGTGTGTCCCTACTGCGAGTCCGCCATCGTCCTCGATGCCGATGTCGCGAAGATCGCTGGCAAGATGTCGGCACTCGCCGCGCCACGCGGGCCGCTTTCGGTCGGAGCACGCGGCAGTTTTCTACAACACGCCTTCGTCGTACTCGGCCGAGTTCGCTACGGCTATGAGCGTGGCTTCTGGGACGAGTGGTATCTCCAGCTCGACGACGGCAGCACGGTCTGGATCAGCGAGGACGGCGCCGATTTCTCGCTGCAGACACTCGACGCCAAACTCAACGTGGCCGAGAGCTTCGACGAGCTGAGTCCTGGTCAGCGCATACAGCTCGGGGACAAGACCTGGCACGTCAACGAAATCGGCATCGCCGAATGTGAAGGCGGCCAAGGCCAGCTCCCCTTCGTGGTGAGCCAGGGCGAAAAGGTCCCCTTCGCCGACCTCAGCAGAGGGAAAAAGTTCGCGAGCATCGAATACGACGGCGAAGGGGAAACTCGGGTCTTCCTCGGGCGGCGCATCAACTCGCAATCCATCGAGATCGACGCGAGCGGTGGTGGCGGCGGTAGCGGCCTGAGTGACGAAGGCCTGAGTACCAGCGGCCGCAAGCGCGTCGTCAAACAAGCAGGACGCAGCAAGAATCTGCGCTGCGAATCCTGCGGTGCCCCAGTCGACCCCAGCGGGCTCGAAGGCAGCAAGCTGAGCTGTGGCAGCTGCGGCAAGGTCGTCGACCTCTCCCTACACCGCATCGACTGCCCAAGCTGCTCAGAGCTGATTACCTACCGCAGCAGCGACGCCGCATCCGTCGACTGCCAGCACTGCCACGCCCGCATCGACATCAGCGCCGAGCAGCCCACGGCATTCGGCGCGCTCTACCTCCAAGACCGCCCCAAAACGCCCATCCAAATCGGGGCCCCCTTCGAGTTCCGCGGTGCGCGCTACCACGTCTGCGGCTTTATCCGCTCCTATATGACCGACGAAGGCGTCCGCTATTACAACAACGAGTGGTTGCTCCACTCTCCTAAGCACGGTTATCGCATACTAGAGTCTTATGCTGGCCACTGGTCGTTCGTGAAGAAGCTCTCCTCCGGACCCAGCCAGGCGCTGCGCGTCCGACAACTGAAGCGCAAGAGCCGCTTCCGCTTCGGCGACCAGCAATACCGAGTTTTCGAGACCTGCCACCGCTCCGTCATCGATTGGGTCGAGGGCGAGCTCGACTGGGTGGCGCAGGTAGGTGACGTCAGTGGCTATATGGACGCGATCAGCCCGCCACTGATGCTCTCCGCGACCTGGACCGAGACCGAGATGGAGTGGTACCTCGGTGAATACGTCTGCCCAGAGGAAATCGCCAAAGGCCTGGGCAAGCCCCTTACATCGCTACCCCGTCCGAAAGGGATTGCCCCCCACCAGCCCATCGTCGAATCACCGCGCAATCGGCAGATGCGCATGCTCACGACAGCGTTCGCAGTGCTGTTCTTGCTCGTCGGATTCATACAGCTCTCGAAGAGCGGTACACGGATCGCCGATTTCCAAGTCCAGCCACAGGAATACGCGGGGGAATACCTGAGCCCCAGCTTCGTGGTCTCCAAGGACGCTGTCACCTGTTCCTCGGAGTTCCAAGCAAACAGCGATAACTCCTGGCATTACTTCGATGTGGCTTTGATCAACGACAAGGACGAAGCCCTCTTCGACTATTCCGCCGAGATCTCCTACTACCATGGCTACTCGGGAGGAGAGTCCTGGAGCGAGGGTAGCCGAAGCGATTCCCAGCTCTTCCGCATCGAAAAGGCCGGAAGCTACCGGCTGCTCCTCAAAGGCCAATACGGTGACGGGCCGGCCCAGGCTCTGCACGTGCAGATCTACGAAGACGTCGGTGTCGCCCGCTACTTCATCCTTATCGCCCTCGCTCTCTCGCTGTGGTTTATGTTTTGGCTGCTGCGAAAGTTCTCCATGGAGTCCCGGCGTTGGAGTGACGATTAGGAGCCCCTGATGCGTATTCACAAAGGCACGATCATCTTGGGCGCCGCGCTCAGCACCCTCTTCGTCGGCACGCTCTGGGCCAGTAATCGCGGCGTCGGCCTGCCGAAACCAAAAAAGAATCCCCCCAGCATTCGCGAAGGCTCGGTCAAAAACCCCACGACCGGTCGCCGCCGCACCCGCTTCTTCGTCGGTGGCGGCATCCACCGCGGTAAGTAACTGCAACCCTTTCGATTCGACCTGGATGATCCGGAGACGATTATGCTCGCCAACCTCGAAACCGCGCTGACCGAGCTCGTTCCGACGCTGCTCTATTTCGCCATCGGGCTCGTGCTCTTCGGCCTGGCGATCTGGGTGATGGATAAGCTCACACCCTTTTCCATCCGCAAAGAGCTAGAAGAAGATCAGAACATCGCCCTCGCCATCGTGATGGGCGCAGCTCTCCTCGGTATCGCCTTTATCCTCGGCAGCGTGATCCGCAGTTGACGCCAAGGTGAGCTCCGAGCAGGAAGTCAAAGACTGGCTGCCGCCGCGCGCTGGCTTGGCCCTGGTCGGAGCCATTTTTCTGCTCGCGATCTGCGGCCTCGTCTACGAACTGATCGCGGGCGCATTATCGAGCTATCTGCTCGGAGACTCGATCACCCAGTTCTCCCTGGTAATCGGGCTGTTTCTGACGGCGATGGGCATTGGCTCGTGGCTCTCACGCTTCGTGCGCAACCACTTGATCGCCAGCCTGATCGAGATCGAAGTGCTGGTCGGGCTCATCGGTGGCACTGTAGCCCTGGCCGGATATGCCAGCTTCGCGCTCAGCGAGCTGTATCGCGAAGTCCTCATCGCCCAGGTCCTTCTAGTGGGCGCCCTCGTCGGCCTCGAAATTCCCCTCGTGGTGCGCATCCTCCGGGAACTCGAGTCGCTGCGCATCACCCTCGCCAACGTCATGGCGGCGGATTATGTCGGGGCCCTGGCCGCCTCCCTGGCCTTCCCCTTCTTCCTACTCCCCCAGCTCGGGCTGGCGCGAGCTGGGCTCTTGATCGGCATGATCAACGTCGGGGTCGCAGGCCTGCTCTACCTCTGGTTTCGCCCAGCCCTGCGTGGCCGACAGCTGCGACTACAGCTGGGGATCCTGGGCTCACTGCTGATCCTGGCTACGGCCTTTGTTTTTGCCAGCCCACTGGTGCAGGGCTTCGAAAACCGCATGTACCAGGACGAGGTCATCTACCAAGCCGATACTCCCCTGCAGCGACTCGTGCTCACCCGCTGGCGCGCCGACCTGCGCCTATATCTGGACGGGCACCTGCAGTTCTCCAGCATCGACGAGTATCGCTACCACGAGATGCTCGTGGTGCCGGCGATGGCTGCCGCCCGCCGCCCTGCGAGGATCCTCATCCTGGGTGGCGGCGACGGACTCGCCGCCAAGCTCGTGCTCCAGCATCAAAGCGTCACCCACGTCGACTTAGTCGACCTGGATCCGGTCGTGACGATGCTGTTCAGCGAGCGCGAGATGCTACGCCAGCTCAACGGCGACGCCCTGCGTGACCCGCGAGTCCAAGTGCACAACCTCGACGCGATGCAGTTCCTCGAGCAGGGAGAATCGCGCTACGACGTCATCCTCGTCGACCTGCCCGACCCCTCGCGTCCAGCCCTAGCCAAGCTCTACTCGCGCAGCTTCTACGGTCTCTGTCTCCGGCGCCTAGCCATGGAAGGCGTGCTCAGCACCCAGGCCACCAGCCCCTTCCGCTCACGCCAAGCCTTCTGGTGTATCGCCCACACCATGCGTGCCGCTGGCTTCGAAGTGCACCCCTGCCAGACCTACGTCCCCAGCTTCGGCACCTGGGGTTTTGTCATGGCTGCCCGCGGCCCCATCGCCATCGACCGACTCCGGCCCCGGATCGAGACCCGGCATCTCGATCACTCGTCCCTGCAAGCCGCCTTCGTCCTGCCCAAGGATGTCGCCGAAGTCGAGACGCCGATCAGCAGCCTCGATGACCCGGCCGTGACCCAGCTCTACCTGCGCGGCTACCACCAGTATCTGCGCTGAGCTGGCGCCGCTGCCGCCCCGGAAAGAGCGGCTTAGGCAGCAACGCTGACGCTGTACGGGCGAAACCCAAGAGTTCCTGGCCAAAGAGCTGAAAAGGAAGCTCCGATACGAGCGCGGGCTCCGGACGCGAATCCTCTCCACTGCAGAGAAGCCCCGTTCCTCACCGATGGAGGAGAGGATCGATTGCGGAATACCGAGCAATCCTGTGGGAAAGGCCAAGACAAAAACGCAGCCATCGCTCTTGCCTCTGCTCACCGTTCGTGAGGCGCGTGAGGTCTATCACTGCAGCCGTAGCACCGTGTATCGCTGGATCGATCGCGGGCGCCTACAGAAGGTGGGCAACGTCCCCGGCCAAGACGACTATCAGGAACAGACCGTTCTCCTGCTACAGGTCGTCGACGAGGAGTTAATAGAGAAGCTCGAAGACTGGACGCAAAAGAAGCGTAAGCGCAACAAGCTTCCCGAGTTCCTAAGTCAGAAACTCGACCTTCGTACCATCGGCGACCTGGCAGCGGCCGTGCGCGAAGCGGCAACAGCCAAGGCTCCACCTCCTCCACCTGAGGACCCCCCTTTCGCCAATGAAATGAACTCACTCCTCGAACGATTGGACGAGGAGAGTCGAGCCCGGGAAGAGCTGCTCGCCGAAATCGAACGGCTACAGCAAGAAATCCCGAAGAAGGACAGCCTGGAAGCTTCCCTCGAAGATGTCAGCGCCACCGAGGAAGCCGTCTTTGCCGCGGCAGCCGATCTCCAAGAAGAAGAGCAAGAGCAGCTAGCTCCTGAAGAAGCCGTCGATCCTGAAGTTCCGGCGGAAGAAGCCCTGGAGGAGAAGGCTGAGGAAGAGGAGGACTGGCGCGAGTTTCTCGATAGCGAGTTCGAGTTCAGCTCACCCGAACCCGAGGCCTCCCTCGACCTCAGCTACATCGAGGATAAGCAGCTGGAGGAGATTGCTGCAGACAACGAAGACTCCGAACAAGAACTCGGCAGCCAGTTCATCGAGGAAGTCGAAGAAGAGCTCGAATCGGAGGGATCCGCAGATCTCGCCGAAGCGCAGCCGAAACAAAGCGAGGGCTCCGAAGCAGAACCCGAAGACACAACAGACGAGGGCCAAGAGCTCGAAAGCCAGGGACTCGATGCCACTGTCGAGCTTTGGGCCCTGCCTGGAAATGACTCAGAGGATCCTCAAGAAGAGGGCAGCGAAGAACTCAGCGACGAGACGACTTCGCCAGATGCGCCCATCGAAGAGGAGGCAGAAGAAGGCTCCGCAACACTGGAGGCAGAGGATCCTCAGCCTCAGGAATCAAACCGCGAGGAGATTCCAGAACTCGAATCAGCGCAGGAATCCGTAGAAGCCCCACAGGAGATCGAGCCCGAGCGAGAAGCCCTCGAAAGCCCAGGTGAGGAAACGACTCCTGAGAACGAAGCCCCCACCGAGGAGCCAGGATTCCTGGGATCGCCGGAAGAAGAAGCCCCCACCCAAGATGTAGCCGAGAGCAGTGACAACGCAGAAGCCGCAGGCGGGGAAGATCTCGAAAACCTGGGTCTCGACGCCACCGTGCAGCTCTGGACCCTGTCAGAGGATCATCCGGAGGATCCACAAGAGAACGACAACGGAGACAGTGCCGACACCAATCTGTCGGAGGCTCCGACCGAAGGGGCGGAGGAGGAAAGCGATTCCCCAGCCCTAGCGGAAGAGGAACCCCAGCCTCTGGAGCAAAACAGCGAGTCCACACAGCAAGCCGAATCAGCACAGGAACTCGTAGAGAACCCGCAGCCGAGCGAGCCCGCAGCAGAAGTCGTCGGCACAGCCAACGAAGAAAGCCCCAAGGAAGAACCTGGCGACAAGGAGGCCGTGCTCTGGGGCGCTCCCGATGAGCAAAGTCCCGTCGAGGAGGCTCCCGCCAGCAGCGAGCCTGATACCGCTAGCGAAGAAGGACTCGGCGACAAAGAAGCCGTACTCTGGGGCGCTCCCGATGAGAATACTCCCGTCGAGGAGGCTCCCGCCAGCAGCGAGCCTGAGCCCGCCAGCGAGGAAGGACTCGGCGACAAAGAGGCCGTGCTCTGGGGCGCTCCCGAAGAGAATACTCCCGTCGAGGAGGCTCCCGCCAGCAGCGAGCCTGAAACCGCTAGCGAAGAAGGACTCGGCGACAAAGAAGCCGTGCTCTGG
>PDSF01000004.1 GCA_002748355.1 Planctomycetota bacterium
CGGCCAGTTGTCCTCTTGGATGCCGAGGGGTGAGAAGACCGGGGTGATCGTCTTGCCGATCGAGGACAAGACCGAGCCTTCGCTGTCTTCGTTGCCGAATGAACCGTCAGTGCCCAGCGAGTTGAGAACGGCGAGGACCATCACCATGACGATGATGACCGATCCGGCCTTCTGGACGAATCCCTTCAAGCGGTCCCAGGTGTAGAAGAGGACGCCCTTCAGCGTCGGGCGGTGATAGACGGGAAGGTCCATCAAGAAGCCTTCACTTTCACCCTGCAAGAGACTGTGCTTCATCACAAAGCCGGTCCCGATGGCCACCAGGATCCCGATCAAATAGAGCAGGAAGACCAGGTTCTGACCATTGCGGGGGAAGAACGCTGCGGCGAAGAGGGCGTATACCGGCAGACGGGCACCACATGACATGAAGGGGTTCATGGCGATGGTGAGCTTGCGCTCACGCTCGTTTTCAAGGGTGCGGGTTGCCATCACAGCTGGCACATTGCAGCCAAAGCCGACGATCATGGGCACAAAGGCCTTGCCGGGCAGACCGACACGCCGCATGGCGCGGTCCATGATGAAGGCGGCTCGGGCCAGATATCCACTGTCTTCCAGCGCGGACAAGAAGAGGTAGAGGGCTCCGACAACCGGGATAAAGGTGGCGACCACCTGGATACCGCCACCGATGCCGTTGGCGAGGACCACCACCAACCATTCGGGAGCGCCGATGGAACTCAGGAGTGCTCCGAACCCGTCGACAAAGATGGCGCCAGCGACGCCATCGAAGGCATCGATGAAGGCACCACCGATATTGATCGTGAACATGAACATGAGGTACATCACGACCAGGAAGATCGGGATGCCGAGCCACCGGTTGACCACGATGCGGTCGACCTTGTCGGACCAGGTCCGGGCCTTCTCAACCGCCGCGGCTACCGCCGGAGAGAGGCCAGCATGGGAGCTGGTCTCAAGAAGTCGGCGGGCGATCCAGCGGTCACGCCGGGGATCGTCCGATGAGGTTCCAAGTGCCGCCGCCACGCTGTCGGTCGCAGCGCCCGTCGCCGGGCCATAGTCGATCTCAACGGTCGGTGTTGATTTCGATGCCGCAACGTCGGCGATTGCCGCTTCGAGATCGTCAACACCGTCTCCGGTGATGGAGACAACACGAATCGCCTTCACGCCAAGTGCTGCTTCGAGAGCGGCAGTATCGATGGCGATGCCGTGCTTGTCGGCAATGTCGGACATATTGAGGGCCATCACCATCGGAACGCCCATCTCAGCGAGTTGGACGCTGAGATAGAGGTGGCGTTCAAGGTTGGACGCGTCAACCACATTGACGACGACATCAACTTCATCGCTGAGGATGTAGTCACTGGCGATGCGCTGGTCGATCGACAGGGCATCGAGAGAATAGGTTCCGGGGAGGTCGACCACATTGAACTTCTGGCCTCGATAGGTGTAGCGGCCTTCTTTGCGGTCGACGGTGACGCCAGGCCAGTTACCGGTCTTTTGGCGAACACCGGTGAGGGCGTTGAACAGGGCGGTCTTGCCGGCATTGGGGTTGCCAGCTACCGCAATGGTGACGGTGGGAGCCAGGGTGGATTGGTCGCTCATGACGCGACCTCCTCAACCTGGATGTGGCGGGCCAGTTCGGGGCCGACGGCCACCCGTCCCGTGTCGGACGAAATGATGACACCCTTGGCTCGGGTGTTGGTTACCTCGACCTGCTCGCCAACTCGCAAACCCAGCGCCATCAGGCGCTTGGTGCGGTCGTGGTCGCCGTCGACACCGGTGATGGTGAGGACAGCTCCGATTGGTTGGCCTTCAAGAACAAGCCGATGCGCGGGGGTCTGCGATGTGCTTGTAGCCACGTGTGCTCCTTTACTCAAGCGGCAAAGCAAGGCTAATCACACGGGTGTAGGCCACCCCCAATCGAGATGGAAAGGAACCACTAACGTCCTTATTCAGTAGAGTCGAATGTCCCCGGTTTGGAGCATGAATTCAGGATGGCAGGGGAGTGCGGCGCCAGTAGGAGACGGCGTGAACCGCTCGGCCCGACATGCCCAACTCGTCACGCAGATAGTGTCAGATGGCGGTCATCTCGTGGGCTTCTCCAGCTCCGAAGACCACGGTGCGAGGGTCGATCCCATCGCGCTGGTCGCTGCTGAATTGGCGGTCATCGTCTCACATGAATTGGTTGGGATTCGCTCTCCCAGTTGGGGAATCGTCGCATGACCTCGTCTACCGCCCTGTCTGGCTGAAGGGGGATCAGCGCTATCGTGACCCGATGCTCCGGCTTGGTCCAAGCCGACAACGACATCGTGGAGCGCTCCTTGCGGGCGCTGCGCTCGCTTGTGGGCTGGCCCTGGTTGCATTACGCGTGGCCTCCGAGCCACAGCGCTTGCCAGAGCCGCATGTCCGGTCTGTTGACCGGTCAGCGCTCAGGCCTCCAACGATCGGTGGATGCCCAGCGTTTCCTCTCTCTCATCCACTCAATCAGAAGGTAGATGAACTCTCGGTCGCACCGAATTCACGCGAGATCATTGCAAACATTGGCCTGCGGGGAATTCAGCCGGACTTCGACTCAAAACTCGAAAGCGTCAACGGGATCCCGTTTGTCGTTGTCCCGAGCGATCAACCGAAGGTTCCGATCCGGTTTACCGAGTATCCCGAGGAGTCCGATCCTGGACCGTATCCGATTCCACCCGACCCACCGATTGAAGGTTGGCCCGGGAATACGCTCGATCGTCACGTCTTGGTGGTGCAGGAAGAAACCTGCATGCTCTATGAGCTCTACCATGCTCACAAGACCGAAACGGGGTGGGACGCCGGCAGCGGTGCGACGTGGAATCTGCGTACCGGTGCGCCGCGGCCGGCGGGCTGGACGAGTGCGGATGCTGCCGGACTTCCCATCGCTCCGCTTCTGGTGCGCTTCGATGAGGTGGCGAATGGGCGGATCGCCCATGCGATTCGGGTGACAGTTCCTCGTTCTCGACGTGCTTACATCGCCCCGGCTCAGCACTGGGCGGCCCAGTCGGATGATGTGGATCTACCGGCGATGGGTCTGCGACTGCGGCTGCGAGCCGACTATGACATCAGCGATTTGCCGCCCCAGGCACGCGTCATCGCTCAGGCTCTCAAGACGTATGGATTCATCGTGGCCGACAACGGCCCTGCGTGGGAGTTTCAAGGAGCGCCCGATACGCGATGGGACGATGAACAGATTCAACGTCTGCGCGACATCCCAGCCGACGCGTTCGAGGCGCTTGATAGCGGAACGGTTGTGACGCCGTAACGGCTCCGGCTCAGAGCGCTCCTTCACTCGGGGAGCGACCGATGATCTGTCTGATCGAGCATCAACCGTTCGCCGACCTGCTTTCGTTCGGCGCTGCACTTGTCCGGAAGCTGTGCTGGCCACAGCGAGTCAACGGACGTGAGCGTTCAGGATGGCAGGGGAGTGCGGCGCCAGTAGGAGACGGCGTGAACCGCTCGTCCTGACATGCCCAACTCGTCACGCAGATAGTGTCGGATGGCGGTCATCTCGTGGGCTTCTCCAGCTCCGAAGACCACGGTGCGTGTGGGGTCGATATTTCGTTCGCGGACCGCTGCGAGCAATTCGCCCGATGTGCCCGGTGCTGCGGTGCCTCGTGATCGCCACTCGACGGTGACGCCGGAGCGTTCATTGATCGGTAGCTGATCGTTGTCGTCACCGATCTCGATGATGGCGTCGACTTGACGATCTGGTGATGCTGCCAGTTCGTCGATGAGGGTGGCGACCGCTGCTGCTCCGGTGAGGTCGGACAGGAGTAAGACCCGATGGGTCTCCGGTGGGATGCGGACGCCGTCGCGCGGCCCCCACACCGCCACCCGATCGCCGGGGGAGCAGGTCGCAGCCCATCGGCCGACGCCAGATTCGTTGCCGTGGAGGGTGACCCATATGGTCAGGCTCTCGGTATCGGGGTCATAGTGTCGAACGGTGTAGTACGCGCCTGGGGGTTGAGGCGAACTCTTCGACCACTGGGCGAACGAATACTCATCGGGGATCGGAGCATCGTCGGTGGCCACCATGAGATGGACGAACTGGTCGCCACCGCGAGCGGGGAAGTCGGCCAAGCCACCAGACAGCACGATCTCGCGCATCTCCGGCGAGAGGTTGCGCACCTGGGCCACCGTGGTGACCCAGGTAGGCAGCGAACGCGCGCTCGCCATCTCTCGTTCAAGGCTGGTTACTGGAGCATCGGGATGAGCTTCCCGCGCTGCGGTGATCAGTTGGATCAGACCAGCATGAATATCGGTGAGGGTGGTGATGTCCTCAAGAAATGCCGCCCGATGCTTTGAGCCGTCGCCAGCGATGACAAAGTCGACGCCTTGAGTGTCAACACTCACGATGTCGGCGTGAACACCGTTCGGCGAACCCGATAGGTGTCCGACAACAAACGCGATGGTGTCAGCGTGATTGGCGTTGAGATGTTCGACCATCTCCGCCATATGGATAGCGACTTCAGCGGGAAGTGTTCGTGAGTTGGTCATCACCCGGTCAGTTTCTTACTCGCAGGGAATCTGAGCTTGGGTCATGATCCCACAGAACTCGGTGTGAGAGACCTGCCAGGTGCCATCGACCAGGGACATCTGGCCGGTGAGGCCCGAGTGAACAGGAGTACCGGCGAAGATGACATCGAAGGTGACCGTGGCAGCGTCATCGGTGATGTCAACTCCGGTCGGCTTGAGGGCGATGCCCCCCATGGTGGTCCCAGTCGTTCCAAAGGTTTCGATCGAGGACTGGAGCTGATCAGCATCTTCGATATGGGCTGCCTTGTCGTCAAAGCCAGTGCTGGAGTCGAAGACGATTGCCCAGGCATCCGCAACCTTCTGCTGGTCGGCATCAAAGCTGGGAGCGGCAGGTTCTTCGGCAGCAGCGGTGGTCTCGCTCGCCAGCGTGGTCTCAGGTGCTGCTTCGCTGGTTTCGCCATCTTCGCGAGCGTCAGCTTCGGACGCTGAGGCATCGGCGTCGTCGCGGGCATCGGCTTCAGATGCATCGCTGCTGGCGGACACGTCCTGGCTTGCCGATGGTTCGCTGGCTGACGATGAATCATCGCTGTCGCCGCCACATGAGGCGGCGACCAGGCTGATCGCTGCCAGAACTGCGAGACCGCGACGGCGGCGTGTTGAAACAGAAGTACGAGTGTTCACAAAGGTG
>PDSF01000012.1 GCA_002748355.1 Planctomycetota bacterium
TTCGCTAAAGCCTGTTTGTGCCCCCGGCATCTTGCTCAGGACCTTGCCCGTCTTGTGCACCCAGCAGCGCTGATGCCTCGTGCTTGGAAACACCTGATCGAGCGCCTTCCAGAAGCCCAGGGCGCCATCCGCGATCGCCAGCGAAGGGGCGTGCTAGGGCCCACGAGCTTTCAGATCTAGCAGCACGTTCGCCCGCAGTGTCCGCATCGCCGGTCTCAGCCTCTACGCCGGCCCCAGGATCGCCCCCTGCGCCGAAGAGCACCGCGAGCGCCTCAGAAGCGAAGGGCCTTAGGCTCCGTCGCCCCGTCTTTTCGGACCACGATCCGGACCGGCTGGCCGACCGCCTCGCCCTGGAAGCTGAACGACAGTCCCACGCTCGTCCAGCTGCGCAGCTCGCAGGCGTAGCGTCCGGGCGCGAGCTTCGTTTTGATCTTCCCGTCGACCACATGGACGGCGGCGACGAAGTAGCCCTTCGGCTGGCGGCTGGTTAGGCGGTAAACGAAGACGCCGAACTGCTGAGCCCATCCCCAGCTCGTCTCTGTCCCCTCGCTGTTCTTACGCAGATGGCTCGACTCGACCGGAATGACGAGCGAGCGTGTGGGGTGCGGCTGCAGTGCCCCCAGCTCGACACACTCGTTGTGCCCCATGACGAACTCCCGTTCATCGAGGATCTCCCAGCCGCTGAGCAAGCGGAGCACCCACGTGCCCTCGCCGATGCCGCCGAATTTGATCCGGCCTTCGGCGTCCGGCGTCGCGGCCAGTGTGGAGTAAATGAGGCCCGCCGACCATTCGGACCAGAAGACGGGGTTCTCTCGCGCAACGTCGCTGCGGAAGAGATAGGCCTTGGCACCCACAAGTCGTCGGGCCTCCCAGCGGTCAGGGTCGTAGCGAGCACGAACGACTCCACCCGGCAGCTGGAAATCCTGCACTCGCTCGGCACCTCCCGCCGCGACCTGCACGGTCACCGGCGAGCTGCTCACAGGGCTCTTGGGAAGCCGCACTCGCAGGTCATAACTGCCAGGCTCCGACGCGAAGAAGGTGTAGCTGCCATCGCCACTCGTCGTCGCCCAAGTCACGAACTTGTGGGCGTCCTCTGCATCGAAGTTGGGCGCCAGACTCGGGAAATCCGGACATGGAAGCTTCTGCCCGACCGGCACGGCGAACACGATCGCACCGGCCGCTGGCTCATTTCCACGAAGTACCCTTCCTCGGAGCTTTCCCAAGGGAGGATGCTCCAGGAGCAAGCGATGCTCAGATCCGGGCTCCAGCCGAATCTGCTTCTCCACGCACACGCCTGTCCCGTCCCCAAGGAGCGGACGAGAGAAGGCGGATCCGTTGGCGGCCAGGCGGTCAAAGCGGTTCCGGTACCCGATGCGCACGATGTAGTCGCCTGCCGCGACCCCATCGATCCGGAAGCGCCCCCTTGCATCGGTACGAGCCTCTCTCTTGCGTGCTGGCCCGGCGGCGCCCCTCGCCTGTGGCTCGAGCATGACCAGAGTCGCAATCCGGTAATCGGCGCAGGGACCAGTGAGGCGGCCGACGAGGCTAGCTGCGCGGGTGACCCGCAGCTCGACGCGGGCTGGCACTTCCTCGGCCCTAAACACCCGCGCATCCGGCACGTGTCGATCACCACCTGCCGCCAGCGCGAGCGCCTCCCCTGCCGGATACGTCAGCCAGGCACGCCCATTGGCATCTGTGCGGATCCTCTCGAGGCGTTCGGCCTCATCGTTGTAGAGAATCTCGCGAGCCAAGGTCGGGCTCATCTTCGCGTAGCGGCGCGGGTTCTCCGCAATGAGCGGATCACGCACGACGCGAGCATCCGCCACCGGTTCGCCTCGCTCGTCTCGGACGACGACCTCGACTCTCGCAAACGGCTCGAGCGTGATCTCGACTTCCGGGTGATCTGGCGCGAAATGCAGCTCTGTGGAGCCACGACCGAGCCCAAGACAATGGGCCGAGACGAGGTAGCGTCCGGGCTCGAGGCCCAGGATCTGGAAGCGCCCCTCGGCGTCCGTTTCGTAACGCTGGTAGAGAGGCGAGCAATGCTCGATCTCCTCGCCCTCGGCCGCCTCGATCTCGACGGTCGCTGCCCGGCCACCCAGCCCCAAGACACGACCCAAGAGCGGTGTCGTCCGCTGCAGCCGGAGCAAGGGGAAGCTCTTCGCATCGAAGGGCTTTAGGACCGCGGGCACGTACCCTTCGCAATCCGCACGTAGCTCGCCGACCAAGCGTGGGGCGCCACGCAGCTCGAAGCTGCCGTCCGCACGCGTGTGGGCCGCCCCCCGGAGATCGAAGGAGCCGTGGCCACCCCGAGACGCGGCCACGCGCGCTCCGGAGATGGGGGCACCGTTCACGGTGATCACACGGCCGCGAATGACCTGGCCGACACGGAGCTCGACGTCCCCCATCTCGAAGCGTGCGCCCTCCTCGAGTTCGAAAGACTCCTCCCGGTTGCCGTGCTCGGGCGACTCGAAGCGCAGCTTTCGGTCCCCAGGCCCGAGGCCGTCGATCTCGAAGCGGCCTTGGGCATCGGTCCGCACGCGCAGGTCGGAAAGAGGATCCTCCAGGTCCACGATGTCGGTTCGAAAGCTGCTGCCGAACTCAGAACTCCGAGACACGAAGACGAGGATTCCGGGTAGCGGCCTCTTCTCCTGGTCGACAACACGACCGGTGACGGATCCGGTCCGAGGCACATGGATGTCGCCCAGGTCGCGAGGCCCGGCCCCCCGAAGGGCCCCGAGCCGCTGGCTCCAGCCATGGGGAATACCAGGACCGGCGAGCGTCAGCCGGACAGAGCCCCGCAGCTCGTCGAAGCAGGCGACGACGCCATGCCGGTCGCTCGTCAGACGCAGCTCCCGCGGCGCCCCGGTGACGCCGCGCCGCAGCCGCAGGGTCGCGACGACTCCCGAGAGCGGCTGCCCTCCCTGCAAGAGCCGGAAGCGGAGCCGTGCTTCGTCCGTGGAACTGCGCAGTCGCTCTGGCGCTGCGGCGCCCTCGTCGCCGGGAGCCTCAGACTCCGGCTCCTCCTGTCCTCGCGTCGGGAGATCGATCGGGGATGTCTCGATCGCTTCTCCGGCGCCGCCCGAGGCTCCAAGCTCCCCAGATGGATACCCAGCGTCGGAGGGGAAGACCAGGTAGGCGATGAGCGCGGCCAACAGGGCCAGAGCGCCGAGGGCGAGCTTCGAAGGTTGAGACATGGGACCGGGCGAGTTCTGGCTGGGGGCGCGACGGAGCATAACCCCGACTCCACCCGCGGGCACGGCTCTGGCGGAGGCCGGCACGCGCGACTAGGCCTGGAATAATCGCAGAAAAGCACTGAGGCCCGCACTCGCTGCACGATGCATGTGTTTGCCCACAAAACGCATCGCCAGGAGGGGGCCTCAGGTGAAGAAACCGTCGCGCGATCCGCGCATCTCACGTCGATAACGGAACTGCACTCGCCGAGGGAGATCGCCCACGGAACGTGACCACCAGGCGGGCGTTCCGCGGACCGAGCCTGACGACCACCGTTAACGCGAGCGACGTGACCGAGATCGGCGGCCTGGCCTTAGCCGTCCGCTGCGTCGCGAAGCTGCGGGCGCGAAACGAATCGACAAGGCTCTGTCGCTGCTACGCGTGCACCGGGGCTACAGACCCAGTGTCCTCCACATGATCCCAGGCTCACCTCGCCCAGCCCAAAGAGCCGCGCGCTCCCCCCCATACCGCAGCTCGTCGAGCTCTTCTGAGCCCCAAGCAAGGCCCCCGAACGCCGCGGTCAGGAGTCGCGACAAGCCACCGCTAGGTCCCGGCAGCCTAGAAGGAGAGCTTCCTCCACCGGATCAGGCACGGATCGGCCACAGGTGATTTAGAGAATGCTCTCGCAGCTTCTTCCGCTGCAATCTAGGCGACAAGCAGCTGCGCGACGTCTCTTGGACATGCTATGCCCGCCAAGCAGATCCGGAAGACGAAGAAGCCCAAGCGAGCAAAGAAGAGCATCCCCTGCATGCTCCTGTGCAAGGGGCTGTAGGCCCTCGGTAACAGCCCTCGTTCCAGTGACGTAACCGGCGGTCCTGAACTCGCAGTCCAGCAGGGTCTCCCCCAAAACAATCTGCAGCCAAAAGCACTGATCGCTTTGCCAGCTTGTCCAAGGGGGCCTTGCGCTCGGTCGATTCACCCTTCTGGCAAAACTTCAGCGGCTCCGGCTCGGGTATTGCATCGCTGCGCGCCTCATCGAAGCAGCCCCCTGTCAGCTTGCTGCCCGCCCAAGCCCCGTCGGAAGCGAAGTGATCTGGGAACGCTTCGAGGAGACTCTCCCATGATGCAGAGCGACATGGATCCCTGCCCTTGAGGGTCTCCCAAGCCGATTCGCTTATGGCAACGGGTCTACGGCGGAACACGCCAGAATCCGCGCCCGGATCGACCCGTTGAACACATACTGTGCTCAGCATCAGACTGACTTGGAGGCGCTGCAATGATGGAAATATCACTACGAGCATCCGTGTTCCTGGCTCTCTGCACGGCTCTGTCTGCACAGGGGAACGATCCCCGCGATTCGAGCTACGCCTGCGAGTGGTATGCGATCAAGGATGCCAGCGGAGCAGTGACCGAGAGCGGCTGCCTCCTGGCCAGGCGCGGGACTCCGCTCGCGACGTTGAAGTGGAGCCTGTTCGGACAGGGGGAGGTTCAGAAGACGCTTCCCTTTTACCGGGTCGGTTCGCTCCAAAAGCTCACGGACGACATCTTCTTGGTCTCCGGCAGCAAAAACGCGCAGCAGCAGGAAGTCGGCATCCTCTGTCTGGCCCGCCTCACCCGGAGTCCCGTACTGCAGATCGCGATCACGGATGTCCGGGAGGTCGCGAACCTCGACATGCACCGCGTGGCTTGGAACCCGAGCGAGAACCTGATCTACGCCCTGAACCTGCAAGCCAAGACCGTCCACGTCAGCGCTTGGGCCGGCCCCGGCCATCCGTTCCCCGCTGCGTTCGGGACGATTCTCAGCGGCGCAGCTGTGCCGTATTCCTATGCGTGGACGTGGACGCGGATGAAAGTCGATCCCGGAGTTGCCGGTTTCCGGATGAAGTCCTGGGACCTTTTCCCCTTCGCCTGGGTTCGTTCGGAGAGCGGCAACTGGGTCGTCACCTTCGATCCCTCCCTCCTCGCGAACTCGAACCAGCCCGTCTGTGTTAAGGCCTCGATCTATGCACCCTGCGGCGCTTCGGCGATCCAGGGCGACTCGAGCGTCGTCGCGGGGCCGAAGGCGATCCTGATCGCGGGGCCGGCGGGAAGCTGTGATCTCTTGGACAGCAGTGGCGCCGCCATCGCGTCGTATAGCCTGTCGCAGTCTTGGCAGTACGAGTCCTTCGACCTGCCGGCCTCGGTGAATGCGGTTCCGGGTCTTCCACTTGGACTCCGGATTCCCGGCTCGTCTGTGCCAGAGTTCTGGTTCCGCCCCACGGTGCGTTTCGGCGCCCCGGTGGCGGGGGGAGACTTGCGTATCTCTCGAGGCGGCGCGTGGTCCGAACACTGCGCCGTGGGCTCGTCGGACTACAAGGTCACGGCATCGCACGAAGTTCTGAACCTGTCCGCACAGGAGAGGAACGCGCCTCACCAGCTCTGGCTCGGCTTTCGGCAGCCTTCCGGATTCGATCCGGTCGATGTCGTCGGCTCGGTCGCAATTCTGCGGCCCGATCTGATCTACTCGGGGACGACCAAGATCCTGGCGGATGCCGAGCTCGCGACGTCAGTGCAGCCAATTGCGATTCCCGCCGATCCGAGCATGGCCGGTGTGGTCCTGCTGTACCAGTGGGTCGTGAGCAACCCGGACTCGTCGGTGACCTTTAGTGACGTCTTCGGCACGGCGATCCTGCCGGCGGCGGCGCCGAGGGCGGCGAAGAGCAAGGCGAACGCCCGCTCGGCTTTGGCCGGGCTCGTTGCCGGCATGACCTGGAAAACGTCGAGCGCCAAGGCGAAGGAGGACCTGCTGTCCAGTCTCAGGAGCCGGCTCTTCTTGGAGGCCAAGCGCGCGGGCCACGCAGTCGTGAAGAACGCTGCGGCGTCCCCGGAATACCGCTTCTTCCGCGAGGCAATGCTCCGGCAGGTCGCGAGGAAACGCTGAGACGTTCTACGCCCGGGCGCCTGGCTGGCGCGACCCTGATCAGCAACGCCGATCAGGGTCCCCCTCGTCCTGGCCTTCGCCTCGCGACGCAGGGTCTATGCCTGTGCCTTTTGTGAGTGACTTCAACGCAGAAGGCAAGCATGAGCAAGATCGGAGAGGAAGCTCTCAGCTTCACGCTCGAAAGGCCTAGGAGGCCAGAGGGGCGTTTGTGCGCGCGAAACCGCCCCCGCGTCAGGTTCCGATGCGGCCCTGCCGTGCCGTGGCTCGTGGCTACGGTGCTTGTGGCGTTGGGATCTCTCGGTTCCGGCCCAGAAGAGTTCGACGAGCTGCGATATGGGCGGAGCGCCCTTAGCTCTTCTGAGCCGCAAACAAGGACCCCGAACGCCGCAGTCATGAGTCGCGGCAAGCCACCGCTAGGTCCCTGCAGCCTAGAAGGAGAGTTTCCTCCACTGGATCAGGCACGGATCGGCCACAGGTGATTTGGAGAATGCTCTCGCAGCCCCTTCCGCCGCAAGTTAGGCGGCAAGTAGCTGCGCGACGTCTCTTGGGTTTCCTATGTTCCAGGCGCTCACCAGGTTACCCACGACCCCCACGGGTTAGTGAAGACCCAGACAGGAGGAAGTTAGGGGCGCTCGCCTGTAGGGGCGACTCCGAGTTCCCCTTGGGTCGCTGAGTTGGTAGCCCCTGGGTCAAGTTGCACCGTCCGGTGGTCGAGACTCGGATTAACAAGCATGATTGTGGGCTTCAATCTGTGGGGTCGTCTTCATTTGAGGCGCTTGTGAGAAAATGAGAATGATTGTCCGTCTGCTGGTGATGATGATTCTTGGGGTTCTCCTGGCTTGCTTGGGTTTGCTCTTCTTTCGCACAGAGGGAGTCAACAGTGATGGACAGCATCTGTTACTGAAGGAGCGGGTTGGTAGTCCGGGTCTTGAGGGAGAGATTGTTGGTGAGGCGCATGTCGCCCGTCAGAGTGTGGTTCGTGAGCTTGTCCGGGGCGGTAATGGTCGCAACTCCAAGCTGGAGAGTTTCGCGCTTCTTGGCCGTTGCGAGAAATAAGACACGTCGCCGCTGCCTGGTGTAAGGGTCTATCTGCTCTCCGTGGAAGAGGGTGAGCGTGACTATATTCCAACAATGAAGCGCGCCGCGCTAAGCTGGACCGAGCGAGCCAGACAGGAAGCCGGACGTCTTGGGCTTTCCTCTCCAGGGGATTCCTTTTTGCGAATTCTGCTGGAGGAGATGAGGCCGCTGCGCGAAGTCGAATTGCAGCAAGAACTCGTCTCAGACTCGGAAGGGCGGTTCAACTTCACCGTGGACTCGGACGGCGCGGCCGAGGTCAAGGTCGAGGTCGTCAGCAATCACCCCGCAGGCACGAAGTTCAAGTTCAAGATCGAATACACTGCTTCGGACGCCCCAAAGGTGACCATCTCCGACAGCTGAGCTTGAGCCCCAGCTAGCCCGGGGAGCCCGTCCGAGCCCACCATCCAATCTGCGCCAAATGACACTCAGGCACCTGTTCGCGATCCAGTCGATCGCTCTCGTTCTGCTCGCGATGATCGTCCTCTTCCAGCAGGGAGGGCCTGCTCCGCAATCTGCAGAAGGGCCTGAGCTGACCCTGTCGGGCATACAGGCGGAGCAGCTGGATCGGATCGAGAGCATGCTCCAAGAACTCGTGGACGAGCCCTCGCGTACGGCAGCGGGTGACGCGCGCCGAGGCGCATCTGGACAAGCTCCCGAGATGGGCGAGCTACTGAAGGAAATTCAGGGCATCCGGCGAAAGCTGGCTCTCCTGGCCACGCAAGCCGCCGTGGAGTCAGGTCAAGTGCGAAGCGCAGCCCAGAACTCTCCGGCGAACACGCAGAAGCTGCTTGCGCTGCGCGCGGCGTTGCGGAGCGCTAAGAGGCCAAGCGCTGATCACGGTCTATACTTGAGCCCGCTTGGGGTTATTCGTGAGTTCGGGGCGCCCACAAACGTCAAGGTTGACGCGAAGGGCAACGCCTATTGGGAGTATGCCTTCAGCGTCCCGGGGGGTGGCAAGGGCGCTGTGTTTTTCCACTTCGTGGATGGGCTAGTGGTCGACGTTGTCCTCTAGTCACGACGCGGCTGCGAATCGAGGTGCCATCTTCGGTTCAGCCCGGCATGGCTCCTGCCTCGAGCCGTGCGGAGACAAGCGTATCGGGGCCAGCGCCAACTCGCCTAGCCGAGAGAGCAGCCGGAGGCACTTGATCGCCAGGCGTGCGAGCGCGAGAATTCTCCCGCGCAGTCCTTGCGCCCGAACGAAGCGCTCCGGCCTTTCTCGACTCGTCGTTCCGTGACTGAATGGAAATAGCCCCCGCCGAGCTGTCGAGGGAGCGCGAGGTAGCGATCGGCGATGAATCCGCGGCGACATATCTGACGAAGATCTGCGACGTGGCGTTAGGATTTCGCGGCTTGGACTTGTCCCTGTGTCTGCTGGAGCCTCGTATGTCTGAAGCGAAGAGCAAGTCGGCCCGTAAGCCGATGAACGTCATTGCCGTCCTCGTTCTTGTGCTGCTCGCCTACGGGGGCAAGAAGCTCTTTGGTGAGTCGGGCGGCGAGGCCCCTGGGCCGAATGCGCCTGCGGCCACGGGGCGCCAGGATTCTCCGGCGAAGACTCCCTCCGCGAAGGCTCCCGCGCTCGCCCCTGCTCCCGACGAGAAGTCGAAGGCGGATCCTCCCGGGCTCTTGCGTGGTGCTGCGGCGATCGAGCGGGCCTTCGCTCGGCGGCAGAGTGACCTCATCGTGGAGGTCGAGGCGCGTGTGAAGCACGTGCTGCCCGACGACAACGACGGGAGTCGGCATCAGCGCTTCATTCTCACCTTGCCCGGCGGACGCACCGTGCTCGTCGCGCACAATATCGACCTTGCGCCGCGTGTGCCCGGTCTGAGCAAAGGGGATCGAGTCGTCGTGCGCGGGGAATATGAGTGGAGCGAGAAAGGAGGCGTGCTGCACTGGACGCACCACGACCCGCGGGGACGCCATCCCGAGGGCTGGATCGAGCACGAAGGCAAGCGCTACCGCTGAGCTCGCGCTGCCGACCGAGTTCGGCGATTCAGTCGAAGAGCGGCTCGGCGCGGCCGCTCGCGTCCAACTTCCAGGGCGTCCAGACGAGGGCCACGCGAAGTACCTCGATGTCGGACTTGCGCGGCCTGATCTCCTTGCTCGTGAGCTCGAGGCTGTCGACGCCTCCGCGATCTTGCAGCTCCGCGAGCTTCTCCTGCAGCTCCGCTTCGAGCTCTTCGAGTTGATCCTCCAGGCTTGCGAGCTTGGCCTCGGCGTGGGCGATATCGCCCTTCTGCTGGGCGGCACGTCCAGCCCGCCGGGCCGTCGTCGTTGCGCTGCGCACCGTGCCGGCGCTCGCGAGCTTGCGACCGAAGAGCGCGCCAAGGATCGTCGAGCCGACAGAGAGGACGGCCGACATGCTCGATTGCTTGAACTGTGCGCGCTCCTTCTCGATACGCGCCTGCTGGGTCCGAATGCGCTCCTCCAGGCGCGCGAGCTTGGGGGAGAACTTGCCACGGAGCTTCTCGATCTGCGCGTCGCGGTGCTCGCGCTCGAGCTGCGTCAGACGAGCGCGGAACTCGCCTTCGCTCTCGCCCGGCTCCGAGATGGCGCGCAGCTCCTTGCAGCGCAGCACGGGTAGAGGCCGCTCCCGATAGAGCATGTCCCGCAGTTTGCGAGACCAGCCCTTGTAGCTGCTGGCCTTGATCGCGGTAGCGGGGAGTTCCTCGAAGCTGCCGCTGCCGTCCGCTTCGGCCTCGAGAACGGCTTCCTCTTCGAGTTCTGGGCAGCCCGCCCAGGGATCGGGATCTCCATCTTCGAGCATCGTCAGCACGTGGCTCGGTCGCCAGACATCGACATCGTCGCGTGCGGAAACCCAGTGCAGTCGCGACTCGCCGTAGAGGGCCGGGCGATACACGAGGCGCTCGTTGGCGGCGGGCCGACGAAACTGGGCGAGCACGAACTGCGGAATCTCCGGCGCGAGCACCGGTCTAGCGGCCGGTGCCGCGGCGGCCTCGGGCTGGCCAGGCTCCGGAGTGACTCTCGGCCGAGGCGAGGCCTTCGCAGCGGCAGCGGCGAGCCCACCAGCGGGTGGAGCTCCGGCTTTGCGCTCGGCCATGAGCTCGGAGATCTGTGTCCTCGTGAGCGGGCCGCGCAGGTAGCTCATGGCCCAGCGCGTGTGGAAGAGAGTCGGCGCGTCGTCGTGGACGTTGTTCATCAAGAACACGCGCTTACCCAGGCCGGCGAGCGTCGCTTCCATCTTCGCGCGATCGAAGCCCGCGCCCGAGCTGATGGCCGCGCCTTCCAGGCCCTCGAGCACCCTGAGCTTGTCCCGCTCGGTCTGCAGGCGGCCGAGGAACCAGGTGCCAGTGTTCGAGAGTCCCTTGTAGTCGAGGTCCGCGGGGTTTTGTGTCGCCAGGACACAGCCGATCCCGTAGGCGCGGGCCTGCTTGAGAAGCGTCAGCATCGGCCTCTTGGACGGAGGCTCTGCCGTCGGTGGGAAGTAGCCGAAGACCTCGTCCATGTAGAGCATCGCCCGGAGGGAGCTCGTTCCCGCCTGGCCACGCATCCACGCCGCTAGCTCGCTCAGCACCAGCGTGACGAAGAACATCTTCTGCGCATCGCTCAGGTGTGCGATCGAGAGGATCGAGACGCGGGGCTTGCCTTCCGGCGTCCAGAGCAGTTTCTGGATGTCGAGGGCTTCGCCCTGCATCCAGGTTGCGAAGCTCGGGCTCGCGACAAGAGCGTTGACCCGCATCGCCAGCGCCATGCGTTCGCGGGCTGGGTAGAAACTCTCCAAGTCGAAGAAGCCGACTTTGTCGAAGCTCGGCTCAGCGATCGCGCGAATCAGATCGCCGAGCTGCAGGCTGCGGCCCGCCTGCCAGGCGCTCTGCACGATCGTCGAAAGGAGGATGTGCTCGCGGCTCTGCACCGGGTCTGCGTCGATGCCGAGCAGGGCGAGCAGGCCGGAGACCGAGGAGAGCACGCGGTCCGCGAGTGCTTCGGGATCGGCGAGCAATCCCGGCGCAGGTGCGGAAAAGCTGCGCAGGACGTTGAGGGGCAGCCCCGCGCTACTGCCCGGCGTGTAGATCGACAGGTCGCAGCTGTTGCGGAAGCGGCGGATCCTCTCCCCGTCCTGGCCCCACTCTGCGAGGCCCTGCTTCCAGGTGCTCGCGACGGCGCGCGCATGCTCTTCGGGAGAGCGACCCGCCCGCATGGCCTCTCCTGGATCGATCCACGGGGCGAAATCGGCCGGGCGTAGTTCGGGGAAGCTCAGCAAGAGATTGCCGAGATCACCCTTGGGGTCGATCGCGAGAACCGGGATGCCATCGATCGCTGCCTCCTCGAGCAGCGAAAGGCAGAGGCCCGTCTTGCCGCTGCCGGTCATGCCCACGCACACGGCGTGCGTCGTCAGGTCCTTTGCGTCGTAGAGGAGGTCCTCGGCGAGGACCTCCCCGCGCTCCGGGTCGTAGCGGCGGCCGAGATAGAAGGCGCCGAGCTTCTCGAATGGCGTCATGGCAGAACTCTGGGGCTGGTCACCTGTGATCGGACGCTCGGCGGAGCATGCGGGCCGGGCCGCGCTCGTCAGTAGGTGACGACCGGGTCCGTCTTCTTGGCCTCGTCGATCCAGCCCTGGACCTGGCCTTCCGTCACGGCGCCCTTGGTCAGGTTCTTCTCGGCGTTGACCTCCGTCATCTTCGTCGCCAGGTTCGCGGCGTTGCGGGTGGCGAGCTCCTTGACGGTGTCGACGCCTGCAGCCTCGAGCAGCTCTGCGAATTGCTTGCCGATTCCGCCGATGCGCATCAGGTCCGCCATGTTCGTCCAGCTGAGGATCAGCTTCTGGCTGATGCCGGTCTTCTCGGCGACCTCGTTGCGGCCCTTCTTGCTGCAGCAGAGCTTCAGGAAGTCGTCGGTCGAATCGATGCCGACCGTCTTGAGCTTTTCGGAGTGACTCGGGCCGATACCTTCGACCTCGGTGATTTTGTACTGGGGCATGATGCTCCCTCGTTGTTCGAGGAGTGCTTGGTGAAGTGGTAAGGAAGAACTCGTGCGGGTCAGCCCTTGAGGCCGGCGATCACGGACTTGAGGCCGCCGAGCTTGCCGGAGAGGAACTTCTTCACCTCGGCGGGGAGCTTGCCGATCAGCCCGTCGATGTCAGGCAGGCCCTTCACGAGCTTGTCGAACATGGTCTTGGCTTGGCCCGTGAGCTTGCTCGGGTCGACCTTGGCAGCGGCTTCCTTGAGACTCGGCATCAGGCCTTCGATCTTCGTCATGGCCGACTTGGCCTGATCGAGGTTGCTGAGGCCGCCGAGCGCCTTGGTGGCCTCGCCGAGCTTCGTGGTCAGCGTCTTGATCGCGGGCAGCTGGTCGAGGCCACCGGGGAGCTTGGGGCCGTCTTCGCCACAGGCGGGGATTGCGAGAAGGAGAACGAGGCCCAGGAGGGCAGAGACTGCGTGCTTCATCGAGTCGTTCCTCGGCCGCTGAGGCCGGGTCAGGGTGGGGCCGAGAATGCATGCGAGCGCATGATCGCGGCGTTGGGAGGCGAGTCATCGCTCGGGCGCTGCGCCCCAGCGAGCGGCGGCGGGCCGGCGTGAGAGGGCCCATCGCGCGGGGCAGGAGAGTACACGGCGGCGCCCTCGGGACAAGCTCCGCCAATCGCCGACCGAACCAGTGCCAGCCATGGAAGCTCGGCCGCAGCCCGGGAGTATCTGCCGCCCGACAGGCCGCCCACTCGAAGGCGGCCGCGTACACTCCGTGTCCTTCTCGGGCGCTTATTCACAGCCTCGTGACCGACACCGGCTGGCCCCCGCGGATACTTGAGTAGAAGGCAAGGCCTGCCTGGCTGGCTGTCGTGTGCCACACGAAATGAGACCTCGTGCGCCAGTCTCGGTGAGACCTCATCCCAAAGGGACGCGGCCGCTACGGCCGCGTTTTTCGTCTCAGTCCAAGGCGCTGAAGCGGAGTTCGCCCAGGGTTTTTCGATCTCAGACGGTGAGCTTGCTGAGGATGCTCTCTATAGCGATGCCGCGCTGCTTCAATTCGGTGTCGTAGGCAAGGAAGGCACGGACATTGGCGTAAGCCAGGAGGAGCCGCAGAGGTCTTGCCTTCCGCTTATCAGCCGGCGTCGGCTCTCACGGGTAAGGAGTTTCTCAAGGCTCCATAGCATGGCTTACACGCTCGCGGTCTACGCTTCGCAGCTGGGTCGCCCCCGAGCGGTGCAAGACTTGCTTGTGGACGGTGACCAGCTCTGTCCAGGCGGGGTCTATGCCCGCGGCCGCTTAGGGGGCTCAGCGCCGAGCGATGCGGCTCACGCTCAGGCGGACGTTGCCGGCGCTGTCGCGGTGCACGGTGCCCTTCACCTCGAGGATGTCGAGGTGCTCGAGCTTGTGGAAACCCTTGAGCGTGCAGCGAAGAGGATGATCTTTGGCGTCGACGACTTCGATGGAGATCGTGCTCAGAGCCATCTTGGTCGGATCTTCGCAGCAGTAGTCCCAGGGGGTCTTGCACATGTCGCCGGGCTTCTGGTCGCAGGACTTCATGACCAAATCGACCAGGGTCAGGGAAGCCAGGCCTTCGACGAAGTCCTTGACCTTACCGACCACGACGACCTCGCTGCCGTCCTCGGCATCTTTGCGGACCTTGGCGACATCCTGGGCGTCGCCGAGTTTCTCGGCGGACCAGAGCTTCTCGGGGATCGTGACCTGCGACTTCTCGGGTTTCTGTAAGTCTGGCTTCTTCCCGCCACAGGCAAGGGGCAGGAGAAGGGCAGCTACGAAGAGCGGCAAGCGAAGGGCTGAAAACATCAGTGGACTCCTATTCGAAGGAAAGAAAGAGAAAGAGGACGTATGGCGGGCCAAAGGCTCAGCACGCATCGAGGGCGCGGGCGACCGGAAGCCGGAGCACGCGGAATAGGGCCGGGACAGCGCCGAGCACCACGATCCCAAGGATGCCGATCAAGCCGATGAGCATGGATGCGGAATCGACTTGGAGCTCGAAGGCGCTCATGGCGATACCAAAGGAACTCTCCGCGACGAGGGACCTCGCCACGAACAGTCCCAACAAGGCCCCCATCATCGACAGCACCAGGACCTCTTCGAGCACGGTGAAGACAAGGGCCACGCCGCGGAAGCCAATGGCGCGGAAGACCGCGAGTTCGCGCTGCCGCTCCTGCACCGCCGAGAGCACGAGATTGGCGCCACCGACGCAGGCGGCGAGACCAACGAGCAAGGCCATGGACCAGGCCAACATCAGCACCGGCGCGAAGTAGCTGGCCGCCTCGGCGTAGTACTGCTTCGCCGGAATACTGACCAACTCAAGGTCGAGGCGGCGATTGGCAAAGAGACTCAGCTCCGCCTGATCCTCGTCACTCTGCAGCCGGACGAAGACCCCCGAGACATCGGCGCGCTGCGCCAGCGACTGCAGCTCGGCAAGCGGCACCCAGATCTCGGCCTCAAGAGTGCTGCCCGGCGCCGCGAAGCGCCCGACGATCTCAAAGCGGCCGCCTTCGATCTCAATCGTCTCGCCGATACGAAACTCACTGTCCGGGGCCTGGCACTTGCGCGCCGCCAGCCTGCCGACGAGGGCCTCGCCGGGACCGGGCAGCCGCCCTTCGACCACGGTCAGAGCCTCGTGCACCAGGTAGGCCCTTTCGGTCACCCCGCGCACGAAGCCGTTGCGGGAAACCCCTGCTCCGGAACGCAGCTTGGTGCCCATGTGGATCTCCGGACTGCTGGCCGGGATGCCGTCAATGCGCACCACGCCCCGAACATCGGCGGCCACCAGATCGGCGACACTCCGGCCCATCGAACTGCGCACCAAATCGCGCAGCGAAGAGTTGGAGAGCAGGATGCCGGTCTTGGCCGGAGCCGAGGCCAGGTGGCTGCGCTCGAGGCTGCGCACGAAGGCACTGGTGCCCACGAGCAGAGCCGTCACCAGGGCAGTGGCAAGCACGACGAAGCCGCTGCGCACAGGGCGGCGCAAAGCGTTTCGGATCGCGTGATCGAAGGGTAGGACCCGCAGCAAGGTTCAGCTCCGTAAGGCGTCGATGACGTCGATTCTGGCGGCCTGCAGCGCCGGCACGATGCCAGCAACGATGGCCGAGGCGGTGATCAGCGCCAGGCAGAGGAAGACGAGATCCAGGCCGAGCGTGAAGCCCACCTGCACACCCTCGACCCCGATCGCGATCCCGGTAATAGCCAGCAGGGCGTAGATGCTGCCCAGCCCGATCGCGGCTCCGGCGAGGGCCAGCACCAGGGCCTCGCCCAGGACCAGGGTCGCCAGATGGCCACCGCGAAAGCCGATGGCTCGCAGGATTCCGAGCTCGCGTCGCCGCTCATGAACGCTCAGGTAGATGGTGCTGGAGATCAGGATCACGATGACCAACACGCAGGCCGCCCCGAAGATGCGACCAAAGCTTAGGATCTCGCGCAGCTCCGTCGTCGCCCCAGCGAGGAAGCTCGTATAGGGCCGGGTATGTGTCGGCTCTTCCGCCGTCGCAAAGCGCTCGTCGATCGCCGCCGCCACGCGCTCGCAGTCAGCAGCGTCGCGCACCCGCACCTCGAACTGCGTCACGGTGCCGAGCTGGTTGATCGCGGCCGAGCGCTGCAGGAACTCGAGGTGGGTTAGGATCAGCCCCTCTTGCACCGTGTCGGGCGAGGTGAAGATGCCGCTGACTTTGACGGTGACATCGCCAAAGCGAAACTTGTCGCCGACCCTGAGACCGCGTCGTTCGGCAAACTGCCGCCCCACCAGCGCCGCATCCTGCTCACGACGAAACTGCCCAAGATCGCCGTCGAGCAGTTGCAGATCGCGGGCACTGAGCAAGGTCTCCACCGGCGCTCCCTGGAAGGTAATCATGTCCAGGTTGGTGCGGCAGTTGTTGAGGAAGACCTTCACCGGCAAGACCGAGACCACCCCATCGATCTCCGAGATCTCCGCCGCGTATCGCTCGGGCAGAAAGGAGGTCTGCGGGCAGAAGCGGTTCTCCCGGTAGACGATGAGGGTTCGCGCCTTATCGCCAGAGGCCAGCGCCTGCTCCATCCCGGTGCTGAAGGCCTCGATACCGGCGAAGAGCAGCACCGAGAGCGTCACCCCAAAGATGCTTAGCAAGGAGCGCGTCGGCCGGCGCAGAAGGTTCTTACGAACGATGCTGAGAAGGTCGGAACTCTTCACAGCGAAGCTCCCATCTCGTGCAGCTGTCCCTTGTCGAGCATCAGCGCCCGGCTACCACGCTCGGCCGCAGCCTGGTCGTGGGTCACCATGACGATGGTCTTGCCGAAGTCCTGGTGCAGCTGGCCCAGGAGATCCCAGACCTCTTGTGCCGATTTCCGGTCCAGGTTGCCGGTCGGCTCGTCCGCGACCAAAAGCGGCGGGTCGGCAACGATGGCGCGGGCAATAGCGACGCGCTGCTGCTGGCCACCACTGAGCTGCCGCGGCAGATGGTGACCGCGATCGCTGAGGCCCACCGCTGCGAGCGCGGTGTCGATGCGCCGTTGCCGCTCCTTGCGGCTCATGCGGAAGAGCCAGAGAGGAAGCTCCACATTCTCCGCAGCGGTGAGCACCGGCACCAAGCTGTAGTCCTGGAAGACATAGCCAATGCTGCGGGCACGCCAGTCGGCGGCGGCCGCGCGGGATAGCGAAGCCAGCTCCACATCGCCGACCTGCACCGTCCCCTCATCGGCCTGGTCGATGCCGGCGAGCAAGTGCAGCAAAGTGCTCTTGCCGCTGCCCGAAGGCCCGAACAGCACCAGGAACTCCCCAGCCGCGACTTCGAGATCAACCTTTTCGAGTGGCGTCACTCGATGTTCCCCCAGGGTGTAGCTGCGGGAAACGCCTTCTAGCTTGATGAAACTCATTGACTGCCCTCATGGCTGACGAGCTGGCCCTCTTCGAGGCCGTTTCGCCCCTGGTCGATCACCTTGCTGCTCATGTCGATGCCGCCCTTAACCACGAGGTAATCGCCGTCCCGGTAGGCAATGCTGAGCGAACACAGCTGCGCCCGTCCGCTCTGCCCATCGATCACAAAGACCTTGTCAGCGCCGATGAGCACCCGCGCCGGAATGCGGTAGAGCTGCTCTTTTGGAGCATTCTCTTGCGAAGTTTCGCCGCTGCCGAAGACCGAGACTTGGCAGAGCATGTCGGGCTTGAGGAGGCCGGCCGCGTCTACGATGCGCACCTGCACTTCGAGGGTGACCTTTTGCAGGTCGGCCTTTTCGACGATGCGGATGACTTCGCCGGCGAAGGGCTTGCCTCGCCGAACATCACTGCGGATCTCGGCCCGCTGCCCCTTCGAGGCCCTGGAGACCTGCCCCTGCGGCACGTCCACCCGCACTCGCAAAGAGGCCGGGTCATAGAGACTGAGCAGAGCCTGGCCGCCGCTGGGCCCGACATGGGAACCAGGGGCAACAAAGCGCTCAAGAACCCGGCCCGAGACCGGGCTCTTGACCTGCATGCGCTGCAAGCGCAGCTGCGCCACGCCCAAGAGTGCCTCGGCCCGGGCAAGCTTGGCCTTGGCCAAAGGCAGCGCCGCGGCGGCCCGTTTCAGCGCCAGCCGATCTTTGCTACGCAGCTCCTCCTCGCCCCTGGCGCGGGCGAACTCGGCCTTGGCCCGTTCTCTGGCGGCGGCGAGTTGCTCGCAACGCTGCACTTGCTCGGCCAGCCGCGCCTTGCTGCGCCCGCGCTCGGCCTTGGCCAGATCCACCTGCCAGGGAGCGTTGGCCTGTTTCGAGTTCAGGTAGACCTGGGTTTGCAGATTGTAGCCTGCAACGGCGAGGTCTTCGCGCAGCGCCGATTGCTTGGCAACGCTGGCGCGGTGCGCGGCCGCGCTCTCGGCAAAAGCTGCCTCGGCCACGGCCACGTCACGGCGAAGCGCTAGGGCCGCGTCAAATTCCTCCTGAGTGATCTGGAGGATACTCTTGGCGAGCTGATACTCCACCGCAGCTTGCTCACGCTCAGCCGCTGCCCGCTGCATATCGAGCTGGGCATCGGCGGGCTCCAGCTTGGCCACCAGCTGCCCGGCTGTGACCTCATCGCCTTCGCGGGGCAAGAGCGCGGTCACCACCCCTGTGGCCAGGGCCCGGATTTCAACGGGGAAGGGATCGGGTTCGACCCAGCCGGCGGCCTGGAATAACAACTGCCCCTGCTTCACCTGCTCGCCCTGCATGGGCAAGGGTCGCAGCACCGTGACCGGAGTCGCGCTCTCGAAGACGTCGAGGAGACTGTTGGCGAAGATGCCAGCAAAGCCAAGCACCAGCAAGAGCGGCACCAGCAGGATCAGTTTGCGCCGCTGCCCGCCAGGGCTAGCGGCTCGAGGAGTATCCTCCTCTTGCCGACGCAAGGAGCCGAGATCGACGCTCACCTTTCCCCCTCTCTCTGGATCCCGGGGCGAGCCCCGAGCAATTCACGTAGGCGCAGCTCGGCCAGGAGCACCCGGCGCTCGGCGGCGGCAAAGGAGCGCAACGCCGCCTTGCGGCCGCTGAGGGCTTCGAGCCACTCCTTGACCGCTACCGGGCCGCCTTTGACCCAGAGCTGAGCCCGGGTGGAGCGCCAAGCCTGCTCGCTGCCCTGCATGCGCTCGACAAGCAGGGTGGACTTGCGCTGCAGGGCCGAGTCCAAGTCGGCCCGGGCTCGGCGAATCTCATGGACCTGGCCTAGGAGAGCATCCTCCAAGGCTTCCCGCGCCGCTTCCCGGCGCTGCACGGCCGCGGCGATGACGCCACTGCGCGAGCCGGGCCAAGGAAGCTCCAAGGCCAGGGCGCCACCGGTCAAAATGCCATCTGGCCGGAAGCGGAAACTCGGCCCCAGGCGCAAACGCGGCCACTGCGCCGCGACTTCCTGGCGTAGCTCGGCCTCGGCCAAGCCATAGCGCCAGCGCTTAGCTTGTAGCTCCGGCACCCGCTGGAGCAGCTGCTCTGGCCGCAGCGCCGCGGGCGCCTTGGGAGACAGGACCGGCTCCTTGCCCAGCAGCAGGCTCTGCTGCAAAGGCAGAACGCGATCGGCCGCGAGGCCAGCGAGGCGAGCCAGCTTGGATCCGAGCTTGCGTATCTCGAGATCCAGGTCGTCCAGCTCCTCACGGAGCATGGCCAGGAGCGCCTGGCTTCGGCCCAAAGCCTGCGGCGGCAAGACCTCAAAATCCCAAGCGGCCTGGACCCGGCGCCAGCCCGGTTGCGCTTCTTTCAGCAGAGCCTGGAGGCCGGCGCGTTCGCGCAGCTTGCTCCAGAGCTGGAGGCGAAGCTGATCCACCTGGAAGAGGCTGCTCTGCAGCTTGGAGAGGAAGCTCTTAGCTTCGGCCCGAAGCGCCGTAGCCAAGCGCTGCGACTCGGCTCCCGAAGACGTCAGCCCGAGGAGGCTGAAGAGTTCGACAGTCAAGGCGAGCTGCGAGTCCTGATCTGCCTTGGAGAGATTGCCTGTCGAAAGCTTGGCCGCCAGCGGCAACGGCTGACCGGCAGAGCCAGCCGCTGCCACAAGCGCCAAGAGGGAGCGGCGGATTTGGCGCAGCTCCGGCCCGAAGGCCAGGACGCGGGAATGCCACCAGGCGTCGGAACCGGCCTGGGAGCGGGCCGCTTCATCGGCGAGTTTGAGCCCTAGCCCCAGCTCCCCCACCAAGTCGAAGGCGAGCTGCAGCTGCTTCTCGTCACGCTCCTGGATCGAGCGCACGAGGCCATGCTCGCTAAGTTCGCGGGGCGGCGGACTGCTGCAGGCCGCCAGCGCCAAGAAAAGGCCAGGAAGCAGGGCCGGGGCGAGGGCCAGAGGAAGACCAGGAAGCGAGCGGCGCAAGGTTCAGCCGTTTCCTCGATCAAAGGCCCGAAGGATGACACAGTCGCGCATGCCCTCTTCGCCAGTGCACTGATGCGCCAGCTCCTTGAGGGTCTGCTGCATGGAGCGTAGATCCTGCATCCGCGCCTCGATCTCCGAGAGCTTGCGGCAGACTCGCTCTTGGACCTGGGAGCAGGAGGGATCGGGCCCGGAACGCAGATCGAGCAGCTCTTGGATCTCGGCCAGCGAGAAGCCCAACGCCTGGGCTCGCTTGACGAAGCGCACGAGCTGCACCGCATCACTGCCGTAGCGCCGGTGCCCGGAGCCAGTCTGTAGCGGCCGGGGCAGGATGCCCCGCTTCTCGTAGTAGCGCAGGGTCTGGACATTGACCCCTGCGGCAGCAGCTAGCTGACCAGAGCTGTAGCTCCTGGACTCATCCTCAGACAGGGCCTTGGCCGTTTCCATGCCGCAAGTTTCTGTCTGTACCCAGGTACCGAATCAAGGCGGAAACTCTCCTCAGGAAAAAATGAATCCTAGCAGCGTTGCCGTCGGAAGATTCCAGCTAGTAGTGGGTGCTTGCCGAGATACAGATAACTGTCAAACTCGGACAGTCTCGTAAACCCCATCGCCTGGAGTTTCCCATGCATTTCTCTCTCCCCCTCCTCGCCCTGGGGATGCTTGCATCCTCAGTGGCTAGTCAGATCGCCCCGCTGCCTGCAGCGGGAGACGCCTACGCCGGCTCTTCCGGCGTTTCGCTGTCGGTGACCTTCGTGCAAGCCAAAACGGGCTTGCAGCGCTTCGAGCTCCTACTGAACCAGCAGATCGATGGCCCCGGTAGCACCGTGAGCATCATTCGCTCCAGGCGCGGGTCCGTCCTGGGCAAGCGCTACCACTTCAAGTCCCAGGTCCTTCGCCCCGGCATCAAGCCCTTCGCCTTCGTCGCCGAACTCGACGTCTATCCGGAGCCGGCCACCAAGGGCTATCGCTTCATTCCGCGCATCAAGCAGCTGCCGAAGGACTACGCAGTCGAAGCCCTTGGCGTCGGCTACGTCCTCGAAGATCGTCCGGGCATCCAGAAGCTCCTGGTCCCGGTCTTTGGCGGCGCCGAGTTCGATGACCCGGTCAATTCCATCAGCAACAAGCGCCTCGACACCGGTTTTGCTCACAGCATCCAGCAGACGGCCTACTACGCAGCCGATGGCAGCGGACTGCTGATCCGTGCCGAAGATCCCAGTGGCACTCAGCCCAAGCGTTTCCTCTACGAGGTCGACGATAGCGGGCCGAGCAAGCGCCTGCGCATCTCCCTGGACTACTGGCTGCCCGACACCCATGTTGGCGGTATTCCTCGGCAAGGCCTCGCAGCAATCCTTGTCCAGCCCTACCGCTTCGATCCCAATATCGAGGAAGGCTGGTACCGCGCCGCCAAGCTCTACCGCAAGTGGATCAGCAAGGCAGGTCGCAGGCCTGGGAGCATCCTCGAACGCGGCCCGCTGCAGCAGCGGCGCGATGTCCCCAAGTGGATCAAGGAGCTGGACCTCTTCGTCTACGACCAGTTCGGCTGGTTCCCTGACAACACCCTGGTTCCCAAGCCGCTGCTCAGCCTCGAACGTCACAAGCAGGGCCTCGGCGCGAAGAACATCTTCGTCGGACTTTGGAGCTGGAGCGACCGGAGCAGCCCCACCGGCTACTACGGCTCTTGGTTCGCCCGCCCCGAAGTCAGCTCGCAGATTCGGGCGCTGCGCAAGAAAGGGATCCGGGTCTCCGGCTACACCTTCCCCCAGGCCTTCGACAAGCGGAACCCCTTCTTAAACTTCTGGCTCTTGCGCGACTCCAAGCTTGAGGACCGTAGTGGCAAGCCGGTGGAGTACCAGAGCAACATTGGCGAACCCTGGGTGACCATGGACGTCGCCTCCATCGGCTTGAGTGTCTGGTTCGCCTATCTCAGCAGGTACCACGCTGCGGTCACCGGCCTCAATGGCATGTATATGGACCTGCCGGTCTCCGCCGGCACCCCCGACTTCAAGCGTCCTTGGGGACAGCAGGAAGGCACCAGCCGCCTCGGCTACCAAGGCTTCCAGAGGATCCTCCAGTATGCTCGCCTCGGCGCCTCCTTCGCCGGCCAAGAATTTGCCCTGTACCACGAGGCCGCCTTCGAATGGCTCATCTCCTCGGCCAACTTCGGTCAGGGCGCCATCGACCTCTACGGCCGGGCCAACCCCACGAAGGACGACAGCCGCGGCGTTCCCTATTTCCAGGCTGTCTACAGCGGATACACGAGCTTCTGGCCGGCCGACCCCGGGCTCGGCACTCAGACCACCACGATCAACCCCTTCGCCTACGGGCCCTTCGACCAGTTCAACATCAGTCGGCTCCAAGCCGAGGGTGTGGTTCTCGGCGGCTACCCCAATACGAGTGAAGTCTTCATGCCCAGTGGGCAGCTCTTCTACGAGCACGTCTTTGGCGACCCCTTGCTCGACAACTGGCTCCAACATCACAAGCAAGTGCTGAAGAGTGCCATTGCCCTGCGCCAAGCCGCCCGCCCCTGGCTCGTCTATGGCGAAATGCTGAACGATCCGCGCATTGGCGGTGACAGCGATCCGATGCTCCTAAGCATCTACTACCTGGGCATTGGCAACGTGCCCGAGTCCTACACCAAGCCACGTGTCCACACCCGGGCCTGGAAGGCCCCAGACTCCTCGATTCGAGTCCTCGCCTTCAACGGCCATAAGCTGGCCGGGACCACCAAGCTGGACCTGGCTCGCATTGGCAAGCCAAAGGCCAGGGGCCTTCGCGACAGCAAGACCAGGCAGTTCTTCCCCGCCGTCCTTGTGGGTGGCCGCAGGGTCGTGACCGTTCCGGTCGGCTCCGCGAAGTGGCGTATCCTCGAACCGCGTTAGGCCGGTCCAGACGCCTGCACGTGGGGCAAGGGCTGGGACTCCCAGCCCTTGCTGCGACTTCACTTCAACGCGCGCCGGAACTCTCCGCCGTTCTCAGCCGCCAAGCGCTGCATGAACTGGACGTTGAGATGCTGACCGATAGCGATCGCGTGCACGGTCACGCGATTCATCGCGTTCCAGGTGCGCACCGCCTTCAGGATCTTGTCGATATTGTCTGGCTTGCCATCGGGGGTCGTCGGGCTGCCATCGCTGAGCAGGTAGATGGTGTCGACCTCTGTCTCGTAGTACTTGTCGCGGCCCCCACGACCGGCCAAGCCAAAGGCCATCTGCATGGCGTCGTGGATATTGGTACTAGAGTTTGGCTTCAGGGCTCTGACCCAGGCGATCGCTTCCTTCTTACTGGCCTCGTTCGCCACCACCAGCTTCGGCTTCCACTGATGCGGTAGGTCGCTGTAGCTGATCACATTGAACTTCTTGCCGTTAACCAGCCGCTTGATCGTATCGACGAGTTCTGCCTTGCAGGCTTCAAGCCGGGTCATATTGGCGCTTTCGCCCTTGGCGATGCTGCCATGCTTTTTGCGGTCGATCTCGACCTTCATCGAGCCTGAGCTGTCGATCACATAGATCAGCGCCTTGCCATCCTGGGGGATGCCGAAGTAGCCGGTGCCGCCGGGGGAAGCGTTGTTCTTGGCGCGGCGGCCAAGGCCGGGACGCCCCCTTTGCGGGTCGTTGATGTCGTCGACATCTTCACCGCGACCGTTCTTCATGAACTCGGCGCCTTCCTTCTCCCACCAGCCGCGCCAGGAGCTGAGCATCGTGCCGAGATCTTTGCCGGTCAGTACCGCCAAAGCCGCTGCGATGCGCTTTTTCGTTCGCCCCTCTTCTTTCTCGAGGAGATCGATGAGAGGGAGGGCAGCGTTACGCCACTCAAGCTTGGCCAGGCAAAGCGCCGCTCGTTCGCGGACAGCTTCCTCCTTGTGCTTGAGCAGGGTCAGGATCTTCGCAGCGAGCCGAGTACCGATCCTCTTCGTCTCCCCGAGGGTGTCGAGCACGGGCACGAGTTCGATGCTGCTCTTCCGCTTTTGCAGGAATAGGGCGAGGTTCTCCACCAGCTCGGGATCGAAGCTCTGAGCCATGCCGGCGATGGTCAGCTTCAAAAACAGAGGCTGTTTTTTGTCGGTCAGGACCTTCTTGACCAGGTATTCGACGCTGTCTTCGGCCTTGAGCTTCGTCAAGCGCTTGCGCAGTTCGAACTGAAGCTCGCGCAGGTTATCCAGAGTCTTGCGCAGCCTGCTGCTTTCCTCCTGAAGCTTCCGGTAATCCGAATACATCTTTTGGTCGCTAAAGCGCAGACTCGTCCCGACTCGCTCACGGATCTCTCCGACCTCTTGATTGATCTCGTATCTCCTGCTGTCTACCTGCTGGACCTCGGCCTCGACCTTGGCAAAGGCCTCCACCAGTGCCTGGGTGACCCGCTTACTGTCGTACTCCGCCAACTTGCCGATGGCGTCGAGGCGTTCGGCGACGGGCCGGGGCCCGCTGCGCGTAGCCTTAAAGGCTTTCGAAAAGTCACGGACAGCGTGGCTCTCATCCTGGGGAAGAAGCAGGGCCAATAGCGAGAAAACGGCGAGTAGAAGCTTCATAGACAGGGATCTCCAGGCGCGGCAAGGGGAAGCGATCGGAGCCGATCACTCAGGGCAGCAGGCAGACTAGACCTGGAATAAGCGCAAAAAAGCACTGAGGCCCGCACTCGCTGCGCTATGCATGTGTTTACCAACAAAACGCATCGCCAGGAGGGGGCCTCAGGTGAAGA
>PDSF01000013.1 GCA_002748355.1 Planctomycetota bacterium
AGGCCCCCTCCTGGCGATGCGTTTTGTTGGTAAACACATGCATAGCGCAGCGAGTGCGGGCCTCAGTGCTTTTTTGCGCTTATTTCAGGCCTAGCAGGCGGTTCGGACAGGCGCGCGGGACTAGCGGCAATTTCAACGCTTAGCTTGCCCTTCTGAGCAGCTGGGGAGACGGCCCATGGCCGTGAACGTCCCCGGCGGGTGACGATTGGGCGCTGATCGGCCTTGGCACGCGATCTGCTTGGGCAGCTCTACACGGAAGAGTTTGCCCAGCAGAGGAACCCCGATGAATGCCGTACTGAGACTCAGCCTTTTCGCCGTTCTCGCCCTGCTGCCAGCCTGTGGTCAGGGCAGCGGCTACGTGTACGCCGGTGCCACCGTGACCGTCCCTGCCAGTGAGGCGTCACTGTTTGTGGTCGCCACTGATGGGAACGGCTATGCGATCGAAGGGGTGAGCGTCGAGGTCTTGAATGTCTGGCACGAGTGGAGTGGTGATCGCGTCTCTCCCAGCTCCCGGTTTTCTGGGCTCCTGACCGATAGGCATGGCGAGGCCTTTTTCTCGCCCGTAGCCCTGGCGAGGATGAGGGCCGGCTTTTTGCTCGACGAGTATGGCAATGCGGTGATCTCGAGCGATCCGTTTGAAGACGAGGCAAGTTTGCGGGTGCGGGTCAGCGCTGGGAGCCTCGGCTACGTTGAGGTGGATGTCGACGTCGATCAGCTTCACTCCGCTGCGTACCTCGAAGTCGAGTTTTGATCACCGGGAGACTTCCGCCTCCGCCTGCTAAGCTGGCGGGCCGCGCAGCCGACGGGTGCTGTGTGGCTCGCCGCGCTTATTTCGAGGCCTTTCCTCCCCGATGCTTCCGATCCTCGTCGCCGTTTACTATTGGATCGTCGTGGTCCTGTCCCTCGTTGGCTTCTTCCTGCCGGCGTTGTTGATCTTCCTCCTGACCTGGCCCTTCGATCGGCGGCTATGGGTCATGCAGCGAATCAGCTGCTGGTGGGGAATGTTTTATGTCATCACCCATCCCTATTGGTCGGTCGAGATTGAGGGGCGCGAACTCTTCGATGATTCTGTTGGCACCGTCCTCTGCCCCAACCACCAGTCGCTGCTCGATATTCTGGTGCTGTATTACCTGAAGAAGCACTTCAAATGGGTGTCGAAGGTCGAGAACTTCCGCCTGCCCTTTGCGGGCTGGGTGATGTCGCTCAATCGCTATGTCGTATTGCGTCGCGGAGACCGCAAGAGCGTCAAAAAGATGTTTGAGGACTGCCAGAGACACCTCGGGCAAGGTAGCTCGGTGTTGATTTTCCCCGAGGGCACCCGCTCGCAGGATGGCCGACTCCAGGGCTTTCAAAATGGTGCTTTTACCCTCGCGAAGCGCACTGGCAGTAAAATCCAGCCCATCGTCGTCGAGGGGACAGCGAACGCGGTGCCGAAGGGTAAGCTCATCAGCCGGAAGCCGGTGCGGATTCGCATCAAGGTCTTAGCGGCGCTGGACCCAAAGGAGTACAGCGCCAAGGAGCTACTGCAGGAGTGTCGCTCGCGGATCCTTAGTGAGCTCGCGGGGATGAGAGGAGTTTCCGAGGCGGAAGTCGATGGCCTCAACCCGGACCCTGCGCCTGTCGCAAAGGGGTGAGGCCGGAAAAAGGAGGGGGAGAGGGTAAGCGAGAACTCGAGGCGAGGGGGGAGAAAGAGCGAGAGGGTAAACGGGCTTACGTAGAGCGGGGGCGAAAAAAGCGGGGGCGTAATAAAGCGGGGCGAAAAAAGAGCGGGCAAAAAAAGAGCGGGCAAAAAAAGAGCAAAAAGAGCAAGGGGTCGTGTCCCGGCTCTCTCTTTCCGCAACACGACCCCCCGCCATATTCTCGCATCGCTTCGGGTATTGCTTGGCGACAGGCGAGGAGGCCGCGAGGTCTCCAGGGCAAGGCGCTAAGCCGAAGCAAAGCTGTCTCTCTCTCTCTCTCTCTGTCTCTCTCTCTCTCTCTCTCTCCTCACGTCAGGCCTGACTGGCTCCCCATACCATAAGTCCGTTCCTCGAAGGAGTTTGGCTTGTGGTCTGGCTCTCTCTGGAGCTTCAGCTTGGCTGCTTGCCGCGATTTGAAGGCGAAGAGTGTAGAGGGGCGGTCGCCCTCAGCAAGAAAGATGCCGAAAAAGCCCGAGTTTTTTGTGTGAGTTCTGAATGGGCCGGGGCGCGCCGAGGCCGAAACCCCGTGTACGAGGCAATATCCGGCGGCTAGCTAGTATCTTGGTTTAGGAGCTGAGGCGCCGGTGCACGCCGCGCTTGTCCCAGTCTTCACCGTCGTCACGAGCGCGCAGCTCCCTATAGGTGTCGTAATCACCGAGGCAGAATCGCCACTTTCCCTCGCCTTCTAGCGCGAGGGTGTGGGTCACCACCTTATTCAGGAAATAGCGGTCGTGGCTGACGACGATCGCTGAGCCGGGGAAGTGCTGGAGAGCTTCTTCCAAGACCTGCAGGGTCGGGATGTCGAGGTCGTTGGTTGGCTCGTCGAGGATGAGGAGGTTGCCGCCATCGCGAAGCATTTTGGCCAGCTGGACGCGATTGCGTTGGCCACCGGAGAGATTGCCGACGCGCTTCTGTTGGTCCTCGCCCCGGAAGTGGAAGCGTGCGAGGTAGGCGCGGCTGCTAATGAAGCCTTGGCCAAAAGGAATCTCGTCGGCGTTATCCGTGACTTCTTCGAAGACTGTTTTGTTGTCGTCGAGTACGACTCGGCTCTGATCCAGGTAACAGAGGTCCACGGTCTCGCCGATCGTGACGCTGCCAGCTGTCGATTCCTCTTTCCCGAGGATCATCTTCATTAGGGTCGTCTTACCGGTGCCGTTTTCACCAATGACGCCGAGTATGCCGCCTGGCGGGATCTCGAAGCTGAGATTCTCGATCAGCGTTCGTTCGCCGAACTTCTTGGTGAGGTCCTGGACCTGGAGAACTTTGTTACCGAGGCGGCGTCCCGGTGGGATCTGAATTTCGATCTCCCCTTCGTCCATGTCCTTTTGTTCGGCGCGCATGTCTTCGTAGCGCTTGAGCCGAGCTTTGTTCTTGGTCGTGCGCGCTTTTGGGTTTTGCCGGATCCACTCGAGTTCGGTTTTGAGCTTACGCTGCCGCGCCGCCTCGCTTTTACGCTCGGATGAGAGGCGCCCGGCCTTGGCTTCGAGGTAGTCGCTGTAGTTGCCTTGGTAGGGGATGCATTTGCCGCGCTCGACCTCAAGCATCCAGCCCACGACCTTGTCCAAAAAGTAGCGGTCGTGGGTAATCATAATCAGCGTGCCCTGGTAGTCGGCCAGGTGCTGCTCAAGCCAGGCGACGGTGACAGCGTCGAGGTGGTTGGTCGGCTCGTCGAGCAGCAGGATATCCGGGTGCTCGATGAGGGCCTTGCAGAGTGCTACCCGGCGCTTTTCGCCACCGCTGAGTTTGCTTACTTCGGCATCGCCTGGCGGTAAGCAGAGTGCATGCATTGCCTGGTCGACGTGGCGGTCCAGATCCCAGGCGTCGTGGAGGTCGATCTGCGTCTGCAGGCGCTCCATTTTGCCCATGAGCTTATCCATCTCCTCGGGGTCCTCGACTTCGCCGAGTTTGCTGGCGAGCTCTTCGTAGTCGGTGATGAGCTTGCGGATCGGCGCTACGGCCTCCTCGATGTGCTCGCGGACGTTGATCCTCGGATTGAGTTCGGGCTCCTGCGGCACGTAAGCGACCTTGGCGTCACCGACGGGCTTGGCGATGCCGTCGAAGTCCTTGTCCTGGCCGGCAATGATGCGCAGGAGCGTGGTCTTACCGGCGCCGTTGGCGCCGATAACACCAATCTTGGCACCATCGAGGAAGCTCAGGTTGACGCCGTCGAGGATGACGTGGAGTCCGTAGGCCTTTTTTAGGTCCTGCAGCTGGTAGATCGGCTTGCTCACGATGGGCTCCTGGCGGCAAGGGGGCAAAAATGAGGCGGGGAGGATAGCGACCGGGCTGCGGCTTCGCCTGCTTTGGTCAAGACAATCGCTATTTGTCGAGCCTTTTTTGTCAGCTTGTTTGGCTGAATCTGGGGCAGTGCTGCCGCTGCCCTGAGGGAGGGGGCGCGGGTCTCATTTTTGGGACGACTGGCTGAAGCAAGGCCTGGGTTGGCGAGATTAATGGTGACGATGTGGCCATATTTTTTTAGCGGAAAATAGGAACCTGGAATATTGCCAAAATTGCTTTCTTTCGAAATTCCTACGCAAGTTCTGAGCTTCTTTCGCTTTCCGTGTTTGTCTCGAAACTGGCCCTGGATGGAGGTTCTTGCAGTATTCGATTCGTAAGTCAGACTGCGCGCTACCTCGTGAGTCGTCGAAATCCGAGCCATCACTCTCCCGCATCTGGCACGGGAAACACAGGGGATTGGACGGCGCTAGCGGGGGGGTGGTCCGGAACCGATGGGCCTCGGAGAGCTGGCATCCCGAGGCCTTGCGTTTCCGGTATTGAGGGAACTCTGGTGGCCTCGTTCTTCTTCGAGCAGCGCTGACATTCTGTCTAGCGTTCTGCCCGGAGCGCGAGTCGGTGAGCTTTTCTCGGTGCTGGTGTCGCGTCTCGGCTTCGGTCTTTGCTGTAGCTGGGGCGTGCTCTGATGCCAAGCGCGTCCCGTAAAGACTTCGCTGCCGCGATGGCAAGGCCAGTAGGGGTGGCGGGATCAGGGGGATTATCGAGCGAGATGCTGCCGACACCGACGCAACTAGTAAGCCAACTCGATCGCTTTGTGATCGGGCAGGTGAGGGCCAAACAGGTGCTAGCGAGTGCTGCCTATGCGCATTTTCTCCTTGCTGCCGCAAGGCGGAAATGCGGGGTTTCGGTGTCTGGGGGGATACGGGGCGCCAAAGAATCGGTCCGCCAGCACGTTCTCCTGCTTGGCCCGACCGGCTCGGGGAAGAGCTTACTGGTGCGAACCCTCGCTGAGCTTCTGGGCTTGCCCTTCGTCCGCGCTGACGTGACCCGGATGAGTGAGGCCGGGTACGTTGGTGAGGACGTGACGAATCTCCTCTTCCGGCTCGTAGATGCCGCCAAGTCTCAGATTGGTGAGACGGGGGGCGGCAAGCCCAGTGCCGAGGCACTTGCCCTTGCCGAGACCGGAATCGTCTTCCTCGACGAAATCGACAAGGTGGCGAGCAGCGGGGAGGGCCTCGATGTGAGTCGGCAGGGAGTGCAGCAGGGGCTCCTGTCGATGCTCGATGGCGGCAAGCATCTCGCCCAGTCACGTGAGCACGGTGACTTGAGCTTGGATACCTCGCATGTTTGGTTCGTCTGTGCCGGTGCCTTTCCTGGCATCGATGAGCTTATTCGCAAGCGGTTGGGAGCGTCCTGTGGGCTCGGTTTTGACAGTGACGAAGATGCGCCGCTTCCCGGACTGCGCGATGTGGTCCCCGAGGATCTCAGCGAGTATGGCTTCCTCCCCGAGTTCATCGGTCGCTTCGGCTCGATCGCTACGCTTGACGAACTTGGCTATCGCGAACTCTACGAGATCCTGAATCGGGCTGAGAACGGGTCACTCCAGCGTGAGCGGGAACTCTTTGCTCTGCACGGGATCCAGTTGGGGATCGCCGACGAAGTCTACGAAGGCTTGATCCGTCGAGCGCTTCAATCTCACACCGGTGCCCGTGGGCTCGATCGCTCTCTGCACGAGATGTTTGCCAGCCTCCGTTTCGATCTTCCAGATCTGGCGGCACAGGGTGTCTGGCGTATCGACATCTCCGACCCCGCGAGGAGTGGGCAGCCTGAGTATGTGCTTGAGGAGGGCGTGGGGGGCTCTGCTCCTGAGTTTGAGGAGCTGCGTCGTAGCTATGTCGGTCAGAAGCTGAAGTTGGTGGAGCAACCGAAGTGCTCGAAGGCAAAAGGCATCTTTTCCTGCCTCGAAGAGATCGAGAAGCACTTCGCCATCGCTGAGCTGCCTCCCAGCGAAAAGGGGCTCTATCTGGCCTTGCGCCGGCAATTCGCGGGGCGGAGCTTCGATCTGGTTTGGCTCTTCGAGCAGCTCATAGGCTGGGATTGCGGGATTGGGGATCTGATTACTGCTCTGGAGAACTCTCGGATCTGGGATGCCAAAGGGCTTCTCGCGGCCGCACGCAGCACAAAGACCCAACGGGAGCTGGAGCTGGAGCTGCGCACTAGGCGTGAGAGTTACGAGGAGCTGTTTGCGCGTAGGCCTAAGCGGCGTCGCTTCAAGCGCAGCCGTTGGATTGAGGGGGCAAAGCCCGTGCTCTCTGAGCTGTCGCAGCTTGAGCGCTGCTGGGTGGATGCGCTAGGCGACGGCGAACTGCCGGTCCAGGATCTACTGATCCGGGCCTTCGTGGAGCTGGGTGGGGTCCGAGAGAGTTTTCTCGCACGGGCGGAAGTGGGTTTGAAGCACTTGCTGAACTCGGGGGTGCTTTGCGCCTTCGATGGACGCCGCCCTTCGGCTCCCGATCTCGATGGGAGGGAGCTGTTCCCCCTCCGCCGACACTTTTTGTGGTCGAAGGATGAAGGGCGCTGGAAGGGTGATGAGAGCGTCGAATTTGTCGAACTCTACCGAGCCGGAAAAGGCGAGGAACGCCAGATGGAGATCGGGTGAGTATCCGATCATTTGAACTGCGAGCAGCGACTGCCGACCCTGCCTGATCTGTCAGTGCTCCGGCGCGGTTAGGGGGGCGACCGTCGCCGCCACGCCTTGCTCCTTGCTAGCGGGATGGGGTGGCTGGGATGGGTTGGCTGGGATGGGTTGGCTGGGATGGGGGGGCTGGATCAGGGGAGACCGATCAGGACACCCGAAGCAGGCCCGTCGGATCAGGAGAGCCCGAGCTGGATCCGGCCGCGTTCGTCGACGCCCTTGACGGTGACCCGGAGCTTGCTTCCCTGCTGCGGCTGCTGGCCCTTCAGGTCTTGCTGCCGCACCAGCCCCTCTGCCGATTCGTAGATCTTGACGAAGACCCCGAAGTCTTTCACCCCGGTCACAGTGCCCTCGTAGCTCTCACCCACCCGGACTTCGCCGACGAGTTGCTGCACCATCTCATAGGCCTTGATCGCGCAGTGGCCTTCGCTGGCGTAGATCTTCACCAGACCGCCGTCGTCGATTGAGACCTGTGCCCCACTCGTCTCTTGGATTCCCTTGATGGTTGCGCCTTTGGGCCCGATGAGCTTGCCGATCAGGTTGGGTTGGATACGGATGCTGCGCATTTGCGGAGCATGCTCCGCGATGCCCTTGCGCGCGGCGCCATGGATTTCGTCCATGCAGGCGAGGATGTGGCCCAGGCCGGAGCGTGCCTGCAGCATCGCCTTTTCCATGACCTCGCGGGTCAGGCCGCCGATCTTGTTGTCCATCTGCAGGGCGCAGATGCCGCGCTCGGTGCCGGTGACTTTGAAGTCCATGTCGCCCAGGTGATCTTCGTCGCCGAGGATGTCGGAGAGCACGGCGATCTTGTTGCCCTCTTCGATCAGACCCATGGCGATGCCGGCCACCGGTCTTGCGAGGGGGACGCCAGCGTCGAGCAGGGCCAGGGTGCCGCCGCAAACGGTGGCCATCGACGAGGACCCGTTCGACTCGGTGATCTCTGATTCGACGCGGATCGTGTAGGGGAACTCGTCCTCTCCGGGCAAGACCTGTGCGAGGCTGCGCAGGGCGAGATTGCCGTGACCGATCTCCCTGCGACCGGGTCCACGTAGGGGCCGGACTTCGCCGACGGAGTACGGCGGGAAGTTGTAGTGAAGGAGGAAGCTCTCCTTGCGTGTGCCGAAGACGGTGTCGAGGAGCTGGCGATCCTTCTCCGAGCCCAGGGTGCAGGTCACGATCGACTGGGTTTCCCCGCGAGTGAATAAGGCACTGCCGTGGGTGCGCGGCAGCCAGCCGGTCTCGCCCCAGATCGGGCGGATCTCTTCGGGGCCACGCCCATCGAGGCGCTTGTTTTCGCTGACGACGCGCTCACGCATCAGGCGCTTTTGTAGGGCCTTGAAGATCTCTGCGGCGGCTGCGCGTTGGTCTGCGAGCGACTCGTCCTCGGGGTCGTAGCTGCTCAGCAGCGCTTCTTTCAGGGCGCTCGTGCGTTCGTTGCGCTCGCTCTTCCCGGCGATTTGGATGACCTCGCGAAGGCCGGCGCCGCTCTGGCTTTCGACGTGCTCGCTCCACTCGCTGGGGGTCTCCGGGCTGCTGAAGGGAAATTTCGCTTTGCCACATTCCTGGCGCCAGCTGTCGAGCAAGGGGCGCTGCTGTTCCAGCTCTTCGATGGTGGTGAAGAGCTGCTCGAGGATGGCGTCGTCGGCCACCTCTGCGGCTTCGCCTTCGACCATGACCAGGCCCTGTGGCCCGACCGAGACGATGAGGTCGGATTCGGCTTCGTCGCGTTCGGCGCGTACTGGTAGAAGGACGGTGCGCCCGCGGTAGAGGGCGCTGCGCGAACCGAGCACTGGTCCCTCGAAGGGGATGTCCGAGAGGTGTAGCGCGGCTCCGGCGCCTAGGAGGGCGAGGCTGGCTGGGTCACCCGCTTCGTGGGCACTGAGCACGGTGGCTTGGATTTGGACCTCGTTGCGGAAACCGCTGGGGAAGAGCGGGCGCATCGAGCGGTCGATCAGCCGACAGGTCAGGATTTCTTGGTCGGTGATTCGGCCCTCGCGGCGGTTGAAGCTGCCCGGGATCCGGCCGCCGGCGGCCATCTTTTCGCGGTATTCGACGACGAGCGGAAAGAAATCGATGCCCGGTCGGGGCTCCCTCGTCGCGGTTACCGTGACGAGGACGATGTTGTCGCCTTCGCGCACGAGAACGCTCGCGTTCGCCTGCTTGGCAATCCGCCCGGTCTCGAGTTCCAGTTTGCGTGATCCGAGTTTCAAGCGAAGCTGGCTACCGGGGGGACTGGAGACGGTGAGTCGTTGCTCTGAATTCATCCGCGAGACGCTAGCAGGAGCCTCCGAGGGGCGCACGGATCGGAAAGGCACTTCGCGAGGCCAGGCGAAGTGAGCCGGGGCCTCGCGAGCGGAGGATGGCGATGCTTCAGCGCAGCAGTTCGGTGATGTCGACGCGGAGCACTGGTTTTAGCTGCCGGTCGAAGGTGACGACTTCGACCTTGTTACGCAGCTTGGGCATCCTGGGCACCTGCAGCTGGGACTGGGTCCCAGGGAGCACCAGGAAGGGCAGCTTGTCTAGGAAGATGATGGCCCCGGCCATGTCGGCTGCTCCTGAGAGCTTCTTGTAGACCTTGCGGAGTGGATCCTCTTTGGATGCGCGCAGGTCGCGGACCCGGATCTCGTTGAAGCCACTGGCGCAGCGTGCGACCCCGATCACATGGGGCTTGTCCTCGCTCCCGCCGTGTTCGAAGACCAGGGTCGGAAGCGACTGCGGCCCAACGATCCTTTCCTGAGTGGCGGTGAAGGTCGAGAGGACGATCTCCTTCTTGGTCGTGCAGTCACGGGCGACGATCTGGAAGGTGGCCTGCTCGGCCTCTGCCGCTTGCGGGCCGACTTCGAAGCTCGCCCCCTTTCGTTCGTACTTGAGGAACTTCCCCGGCGCTTGGTAAACGATCTGCGGCTTTCCCTTCGGAGCGACGTACTCGATGCGCAGGTCCTCGAAGCAGCCCTGGCGCGGGGTGATGACGAGCTCTTTGAAGGTGATGACGCCGCGCTTGCCGTCGAAAACGCCTTTCGTGAAACGGATGTCGATCTTGTCCGATTCGAGATGGCCTGCCGCGTAGTGGGCGCTGCACGCACAGCTGAGCAACGTGGCGCCGATGAGAATGGCGCCCTGGATGATCTTCTGCATTGTTTCCCCCTTCGGGTGACGAGGCACCATTGCCCCGTGCCGAGGCCTTGGCCTCCGATAGGGAGATGACCCGAATGGCGATTCGTTTCTCACGAAATCCTGGCGCGCCACAAGGCGGCGCCGGCCAGGCTGCCGCAGCAGAAGGAAGCGACGGGCTCAGGCCGGAAAGAACTTGCTGCCGCCGGCGAGGGCCGAACGCAAAAGCCCGAGGTTCTTGCCGCGGTGCTGGTCTTCGTCGCCGTGGGTTAGGAAGCTAAAGCGAAGACGCCTGCACGCCAGGTAGACCGCGGACGCTCGCATCGACCACTCCATGCGCACGCGTTCGGAGCCGAACTTGCCCATGAGGAAGCGGGAGAAGAACTCACGTTTCCACTCTCGACTGCGCTGGCTATGGATCCAGAACCAGGTGAAGTCGTGCTCTGGTGAGCCAATGCCTACGCGTTCGAAGTCGAAGAGGTGAGGCCGGCCGTGCTTATCGACGAGGATGTTTTCCTCGGTGAAGTCGCCGTGCACCGCGATCTTGGGCCGCGTTTCGCACCAGCGCACCGCTTCGGTGTAGAAGTCCCGGATCTGCATCCAGATCTCTTCACCGACGATGTAGATGAGGGGTTCGTACATCAAACGCACCACACGATCACGGAGGGATAAGACGTCCCAGTGATTGAGTGGGAAGTTGCGCCGCTCGCGCATCCGGTCGATGTCGAGTTCCTGGAAGCGCTCTAAGAGGCCGAAGACCTCGGCGCTGCTGAGCGCTTCGCTCTCCGAACCCGGTCTGCCGTGCAAGTATTCGAGAAGGATCCAATGTGGAGGATCCTGTGGGTCGAGTAGGACGGTTTGTGGAGCCGGGATTTCACGCCGGGGGCAATCCCAGGAGTCGAGGAAGCTGTAGAAGGCGATCTCGCGCCTTGCGTAGTCTTCGATGTGCACCTCGGGCGGATACCACTTGCCCTCTTCCGGTGGCACGAAGTACTTGAGCAGGAAGTCGCGCCCATCGAGACCACGGCAGGGTAGGAGCAAGGAAGAGTGGTGTCCGGATTCCGGCCTAGGGCACGGAAGCCGACTCTCGTGGATACCGATCTCAGACAGGATGGTCTGGGCTCGGTCCATTAGCTCTGCGGTGATCATGATGCTCTAGGCGCTTGCTGCGCCCTTGTTGTTTGAGGCCCCTCGGCATCCAGGGCCTCTGTGCTTCCGAGAGCAATTGTCGTCGATTGTCCGAAAGGCTCTCAGGCCTTCTTTGGGAATTCTCTGGCGAAAATGATGCCCTTGTCCAGAAAGCCCTCAGGGTTCAGCTCGGGTAGGCCTTCACCCTCGAAGGGCAGCTGCAGCCAATGCCGGATCTCAACTTGGTATTTCTCTGCCTCAGCTGGAGCTTCGATACGCAGGATGCCGCGAACCGGGATGGGCTTTCGCCCGGAAATGCTCAGTTTCTTTCGCCATAGCTCCTTGCCCTCTGCGTCGTAGGCAGAGAACTCGGCTTGGAAGATGCGCAGCAAGAGGCCCGGGATGCGGTGCTCTGTTGCCGGGCGACTCTCCCAAGCGTCGGCGAGGGAGGTCGCTGGCGAAACTACGCCTGCTGCCACAGAGGTCCAGGTTTTAGTCCTGGGGCCAGGCTGCGATGAGTCGGGTTACCAAGTCGTAGCTTCGGATGCCGCTCGTGACGCCGTGGGCGCGAAGGAAACGATCGTAGCTCCAGCGCTGCGCTTTCTGGGCGGGCTCCCAGATGCTCTGGCGCCAGCGGTTCTGGATGGCGCGACGGATCGCCAGGACAGCTTCGCCCTGGAGTTTGTGCAGCTCTGCGCGCAGATCCTGGAGGTTGGACTCGAAGTAGCCCAGCACGCCCAGCTTGGCCGCGAGCTGGAAGCGCGGGTCCGGCGAGAGCGAGCAGGCGATCCAAGCAAAGAAGTTGGCCTCGCTCTCCGATGCGATTCCGGCCAGGTGCGCAAGTTCGTGGCAGGCCACGAAGGGTAGTTCGGCGGGATGCAGGCCGGCGTCGACGTGCGGCTCAAAGGTGAAGGGGGAAAAGACCCCGGAGACTCCGAAGCGCATGAGAAAACGTCGTGGCCATGGGATCTTGAGATGCAGGCGCGTCGGCGGGGGCCAATCCAGCTCGGCGCAGGCCTTCCGTACCGCTTCGTGGGCAAGGCTCTCGAGCTCCCGCCAGTCCCAGTCCTGTTTCGGGGCAGCGCTATGGAGGGCGGCGGCCTGCTGCGCCAGGGCTCGGGCTCGCGTCTCGACCTGCTTGGCGCTGGGCTGGGCCAGGTGCAGGCGTTTGGCGAGTCCGGCTTGGGCGTGGAGCCAGCCGTAGCCCAGGAGTAGGCCGTGGATGAGCAGGAGCAGCATCAACAGAGCCCAGGGGCCGAGGCGCAGGAGTTCGAGCTTTCCAGCCCAGCGCAGCCCGAGCTCGGTGACGGCGGCGAGGAGTAGCAAGAGCCCCAGAATCAGCAGGAGTTGGGCGAGAGAAAAGGGCAGGAGGTTGGCGAGCCCGCCAAGCACGCTACGCAGCAGGGGGAAGACCCCGCGTCCGTGCCAAGTCTCGCACCATGCGGGGGGCAGGAGCCCAGCGAAGAGGAGGATGACCTGCAGGCTGGCTGTCGCCGCCAGGAGCCAGAGTGCGAGCTTCATGCGCGAAGCCTAGCAGGCCGGCTGGGAACTCGCGCGCTGTAGAGCTTCGTGCTCATGGTGCTTTTGGCAGCGCTAGACCCGGGGGAAAGCAGGAGGCGGCATCTGCGGCGCCCGCCCCGGCTTTCAAGCCAAACCCACTTCCCGGTCGCTTGCGAAACGTGCTTCCGCGAAAGGCTTCTCGCTGCTCCTGGGGGGCGAGAGGAGGCGCTGTGACGCACGACTAGGAAAAGAGGCCGGAACTCGTTCAAGAGGTCAAGCTTTGTAGCTATCTGGTCGAAAGCAGCACCGAGGCCATCTCGCCGAGATGGCTCGAATTCTGACCGATTTGCGGTCCCGCGCAACATGGCAGAGATCGACATCACGCAAACGAAAGAGGCGGAAGCCGTCGACTTCTCGGCGGCTATCCTTGAGACCGTCCAGAGCATCCTCCTGGACAATGGAGAGGCGGAAGAGGACTTCCGCCATCTCTTGGGTCGCGTGAAGGACTTGGTCTTGCGCCGCCAGAACTTCGACGCGACGAAGGGCGAGACCCGCGACCTGATCGCGGAGGTGCTCTTCTCCCGGCTTCAGAGAGCTTTCTCTCTATTCCTCTCGACGGCCGGCGTATCCGGAGACGGGCGCAAGGCCTCTGAGTTCGTGCTCGGGAATCTGCTCACTGGGGCGACGCTGGCCGATTTCGCTCGCGTCTTCGACCGGGCGGTGCTTGAGACGGCCGTGCCGCGCGACTTCCACTTGGCCGGTCGCGCCGACTTCATCTCGATGGACGACCTGCTGCAGCTACTGTCCTCGGGAAAGCACACCGGTTTGCTCAACGTCGAGCGGCCCGATGCCCAGCTCGATGTCTACTTGGACAAGGGCTTGGTCGCCTTCATCGACCCGCATTGGCTGATGCAGCGACTCTTCCGCGACGCCTCGCAGATGGCGGGCTATCGCGAAGTGCCACAGGACGTCGTCGATACGGCGAATGCCGCCCGGACCACCGAGGGCAAGCCCATTGCCCTCACCCTCCTCGAGCACGGCTATTTCAAGCCGGACGAGTTCCGCGAGCAGAACCGCGACTTCGAGCTGGAGATGTTCTACCAGTTCCTCTCTGACACGCGGGAGGCTCGCTTCAGCTACAAGGCCTGCGAAAAGCTGCCGGATTTCGCCGATCGCTACCATGCAGGGCTACCGATGATGCCGCTGCTCCTGGAGAGCCACCGGCGCATGGACGACTGGCGGCGCATCCGCCGGGTTCTGCCCGATCTGGACGAAGAGCTTACGCCAGCGCCGGACCTCTTTGCGCGGATCGGCGATATGAATCTCGGGGTGATCGAGATCAAGGTCCTGACCCTGGTCAACAACGAGAGCAGCTTCCGCCAGATTGCCGAGACCGTTGGGCTGGGCTTCTTCGACCTGGGCAGGATGCTGGTTCGCTTTGCCAATCAGGGCATCCTGGAGCCGCCGGGTGGGGCGGATACCTTGTTTGAAGACCTCGAAGATCTCGAGGCTTCGCTGGAGCTAGCAGCCGAGGTCCTTGACCAAAATCGCGAGCCCGGTGATTCGGTTACCGAGGATCTGAATGCGATCTTTGGTGAAAGCGACGAGGGGGGCTCCCTTGGCTTGGGCTTCCTCAAGTCCTCCCAGGAGGGAGATTGGGGCGGCTGAGGCCTCCTACCTCTTTAGCTCAAGCTGGCCTCGCCTTTTCTCCTTCTTCTTGTTGTTCTTCGCCCTTTCCCCTTCTCCCTGAGCCTCTGCGACGAACTCGTTGAGTTGGCTCCTTCGCGTTTGCACGGGGCCTCTGGCTCGTATTTCCTTGGCTGGCTCCGGGCCATCTATCTTCACGAGCTTACTAATCTCCCCTTGCTAAGGATCGCTTAGGGCGGTTCTCTTTCCTTGCTAAGGAACGCTTAGAGCCGTTCTCTTTGTCAAGTCACCCGCGACTCGCGTGTGCTTTACCTCTTCACCAAACCGTGTCTCCGACTCGTACTGGATTCCAATGCGTAAATCTATTCTCGCCTTCGCAGCCGGCATTTGCCTGGCGCTCTCCTCTTGTTCCTCCGGCCCACACCAGCTCGCCCGCACCGTCGACGACTGGGACGGCCAGCTCTACACCGAGCAGCCCTGGGTCAACGCCCTGCTGCATGTTGTTCCGGTCATTCCGATCGCCGGCATGGGCGCGAGCATTGCCGACTTCTTCGTTACCGACGCCTACTACTTCTGGTTCCAGGACGCGTGGGACGGCAAGGGCACCGGCTTCAAGCATGCCGAATCGCTGGGTACTGACGGCCACCTTGAGAGCCTGCTGGGCAACGGCGAATTCCTGAAGGTCCAGAGCAAGTGATGGCCTGCGGGGAGTCCCTGCGAAGGACTCGCCGAGCCTACTGCCGCTCGAACTCTTCGAGTTCGAGCAGCATCTCGCCCTCGAGCTTGCGCACCCAGTAGCCGAGCTTGGGCGAATACCAGTAGACCCACGAGCGGTCGTAGTACGCCTCGTTTGCTTGCAGCCGCACCGTGCGCCAAATGCGCCAGCAGCGGAACGTTCCTGCCTGGGTCGTGATCTCCTCGATCGCATCGCAGTGATAGAAGGCTTGGATGTGTTGCAGGCCTTGGCCACTGTTTTCGAGGAAGTCGCAGCTCCATTTCTTGCCCTTCCAGAGGGGCCAGTGCAGCTGCGCATCAAAAGGTGAGGCGCTGAAGGCGCTTTGCTCAGAGCCGATACGGCGGCGGGCACGTTCGCGTAGGTTTGTGTCGAGAACTTGCTCCATCTGCGAGCCCTTCTCCTGCAGCACGATGCCCTGTTCGCTCAGCTCGGTGACGACGAACTCATAGCGAACACGGCCCCCGCGGCGATACACGAAGCGATCGCCTTTCGACCAGCGTGGCCGCTGAAGGAGCTGGACGCCTTCGGGTGCTTCTCGCGTCCAGGAGAGCATGCCTTTGCCTTGATCGAATGCCGCTGGACTCGTGCTGCAGGCGCTGAGTAGGAGGGCGAGGGAGAGTAGAAGTAGGCCATGGATCCCTAGTGACCTAGGGCGAAGTACTGGGGCCGGGGCTCTGTGTCGATGACTTGTGATGCGCATGTTTTTCCCAAGGCTTGCAGGGGCGCGGGAGCATAGCACTTGCGGATCTATGAGCAGAAGCGAGGGATGCGCGGAGGAACTCGCCTCGACGTATCCGTCGATGGGTCGGCGATTCCTTATGCCAAGGCGGGGCGGATGCGGTCCATGGCGCTTTTCGCCGACCATTGATTGCGCCTGCAGCAGGCGGCAAACAAAGTCGCGCCAGCTCGGTGCTTTTCTGGGCATATTCCACGGCTAGCTTTGGCTCTGTAGGAATGACCCTCCGTCGGCTGTTATAGGCGTGGCCTCTACGGCTCGCCCTCTACGGAAGCCTCTCCAACCCCCTCGGCCAGCAATGATTCGACTTCTCGCGAGCGTGGCCCTCACCGGCCTGTTCTGCTTCTCGGTGCCGGCTTCGGCACAGATCAAGATCGGTACGAAGGCGGCCCAGCAGACACAGCGCGGCTGGCTGGGCATTACCGTCGAGGAAGATGCGGCGAAGAGCCGGGTCGTGGTTGTCGAGGTCGTGCCGGCCTCGCCTGCCTACAAGGCCGGGCTGAAGCCGGGCGACGTGATCGTGGCCGTTATGGGGAAGAAGCTGAAGGGCTTCGACGCCTTCTTGGACCTGATGAGCAAGGGGCGGGTTGGCCAACGCTTCGTCTTCCAGGTGCTGCGCGGCGCCAAGGCAAAGCATCTCGATGTCGTGCTGGGCCCGCGTCCGGGAGCCAAGCCAGCCAAGCCCAAGCCCGCGAGCCATCGCTCGCAGAAGCAGGCGCCTGCAGCCGTCAGGCATCAGGGTTACCTAGGCGTAGAGCTTGAGGCCGATGGCAAGCGTGTGGCGATCGTGCGCGTGGCGCCGGGAACTGCTGCGGCGATCGCGGGCCTGAAGGTTGGCGACCGGGTCACGGCCGTCAACGGCACGCCTATCGCCGGCCTCGATGATCTGATTCAGCGGGTGAGGAAACTCCATGCTGGTGATCAAGTCCGTCTCTCGATCCGTCGTCGCGGCGACGGCAGTAGCTGGCAGCAACTCGTCCTGACACCGAAGCTCGGCCGGGCGATGCCAGCATCCCGCGTGGCGATCGAAAAGCCAAAGGCGCAGCTAAAGAGGATCCTCCAGGTTGCGTCGGCGCCAAAGGCGAAGCTTGCCCGCAAGGCGAAGTCGGCGAAGAAGCCGGTGGCCTTGCGCCGCAACAAGGTCGCCAGCCATCCCCAGGCCGGCAGCGTGATCTGGCACAAGGACTTTGCGAAGGCCGTGGCTTCCAGCCGGGACTCGGGCCTTCCCCTGGTGATCTTGTTCTGCGCGGACTGGTGTCGATCCTGCCAAATGCTGGGCAAGAGCTTGGCGGCGCCGGCGATGCGCCCTTACCTCTCGGGCGCCGTCTTGGTCAAGATCGATGTGGACAAGCAGGGCAAGCTCGCCAAAGGCTTCGGGGTGCACGGGGTCCCGTACCTCGTCGTCAGGAACGCCAAGGGGCGGACCGTTGGCACCCTGACGGGCTACCTTGAGGCCTCGCTGCTGAAGAAGCGTCTTGGATCCTTTCTGAAGAAGGCGGGATGGAGGCCGCGGAGCAGGCTTGGGTCGAAGGCCGGGGCCGGGCAGCCGACGGGCTCCCTTGCTTCAGCGGAGATGAAAGGTCTCCCCGCAGGGCTCGCCCTGGTGCTGCGCAAGCAGAGCCAGCAGATCCAGGAGCTGCAACGGCAGCTATTGCAGACGCAGAAGCAGCTCCGAGCCTTGCAGAACTATGTACGGGCGCAGCGCCGGGCAGCCGCCAAACGCAAGAAGCTCAAGAAGCAGTAGGGATAAGAACAGGGCGCAGCTCCGCGAGTCGCGCCCGCAGCTCCTCCAGGGTCCCGGAGTTGTCGACCACGAGCTCGGCCCTGCGCCGCTTTTCCGCCACGGGCATCTGCTGAGCCTCACGTCGCGCCCAGTCCTCACTGCGCATTCCTCGCGCCACTGCCCGCTCACGCCGCAGCCGCTCCGGGCAGTCCACGAAGAGCACGAGGTCACAGAGCTCGCCTAGCCCGCCTTCGAAGAGCAAGGGGACATCGAGCAAGGCGCGCTGGCCGTTGGCCGCCGCTTCGGCCAGGCAGCCCCGGATGCGCTTGCGGGTGGCGGGGTGGACGAGGCCCTCGAGTTCTTTGCGGCGCTCTTCGTCGGCGAAGACCAGGTCAGCGAGTCGCTGCCGGTCGAGGTGTCCTTGCTCCGAGAAAATCTCCGGGCCGAAGCGCCGCTCGAGTTCTGGGCGCAGGGTTTCCGACTCGAGTTCTTCGCGGGCGATGCGATCGGCATTGATCCACAGGAAAGCGAAGTCCTTCTCCAGGGCCGCCGCTACCGCCGATTTTCCCGATCCGATGCCCCCAGCTAAGCCCAGGACCAAGTGGGGACGTTTTTTCTCCGCTTTGGATTCGGGCATGAGAGGCCTCCTTGCACTATGGCCTGGGGGCATGCTAGCAGCCCTCTGCCCTGGTCGCGTGCCAGCAGCGCTGCGTCTTTGCGGCCCAGCCTGGGCCAGAAAACCTCGATGATGAGGGGGCTTTGTCGGTGTTTTCTGCCGCAGAGGCCGTGGCGAGTTCGGCACTTTGCCGGGCCCCTGCCTCCTCCTTAGGCCTCTTGGCGATCCTGCCGCCCAGCTGCTGCCAACGAAGCTGAGCTTCCTTGGGCTTTGGCGAGCTTCGTTTTCTTGCCCCGCTCTAGGGTGCCGCATAGAATCATCCGCCCCTCGGGTCTCCAGGCCCGGGTCCGCCTGTCGTAGAGCGCTGCCCTGTCTGCGGTAACGGCGGTCCCGTCCTCCTGGCTGCTCCTGCGAGCTTCTGCCCCGAAAGCTCAGCTCGCCGACAACCAACACCGTCTCGCCATTCCCTCCCGAAGGCGGGGCGTCCCCTTGCGAGGAAATCCGTACCAATGGAACTTCGGAATGCCAATGGCGCCGCGCGTGAGCGTGGCATGGCGCATGTCAGCATCTTCTGGGCCCTCGTGCCCATGGTGATCATGATCGCTGCGCTGGTCTTTGCTTATGACCGCCACACCTCCCTGCTCGAAACAAAAGATGAGGCCTCTGCTGCCAAGGTTGCGAAAAAGAGCGCCGAAACCGAGCTGCGAGCTCGGGACGGGCTGCTTAAGCAGATCACGGCTATCGTCGAGCATGTCGGGCCTTATAGCTATGAGGTCCTCGACGAGGGGCGCACGATCGATCTGACGGAATACACCGCGCCTGACAAGCTGAAGGTCAAGTTCCAGGTCGTTCGGAGCATGTTCAACCTGGGCAAGACCAATAAGACCCTCAGCCAGTTCATCGCCGGGCTCAAAACCAAATTCGACGAGCAGAAGGAACGCATCGCCCAGCTCGAGCAGGATCTTGATAACGCCCGCGGCCAGAAGACGGCTGCCGAAGAGCGTCTTGCTACGACCCTTCGCGAGAAGGACTCTGAGATCGCGCGCCTGAACGCTGAGAAGCTGGAAGAGCAGCGCAAGGTCGAGCGGTCGGTCGAAGAATACGAAGGCAAGCTGGCCAGTGCTCTTGACCAGGTCCGCCGGGCCCAGGACGCTCGCCGCAAGGCCGAGGAGGATGCTCAGAAGCGGATCAAGGCCAAGGATGGCGAGATCGCGCTTCGCGATGCTCGACTCCTGGCAGCGCAGGACAAGCTGCGCCTGATTCCTTCGCCCGAAAAGCCGGACGGCCAGATTCTGGCTTCCAGCCCTCGCACCAAGCTTGCCTGGATCAACCGTGGTTCGCGCCAGATGGTGAAGCGAGGCCTGACCTTCCGTGTCCTCGAGGTCACGGAGAAGGGCCACAAGTTCAAGGCGAACGCCAAGGTCGTTCGGGTTGAGGATGACCGCTCCGAGGTCCGCATCCTTAACCTCAAGGATGAGCTGAATCCGGTGGTTCAGGGTGACGTGATTGCCAACGATCTCTACAGCCCCAACCTGCCGCGCAACATCATGTTGATCGGCCGCTTCGTGACGCCGCTGACCAAGGACGAGATCAAGGCCAAGCTGGAGAGCATGGGCAACGTCGTCCACGACAAGTTCAGCCCCTCTGTCGACCTCGTCGTCGTTGGTCGTGAGGCCGTTGGCGAGGATGCCGTCAAGATCAAGGACATGAAGGACTACCAGCAGGCACAGAAGCTCAGCGTCGAGATCGTGCCGCTGCACCGCATTCGCGACTTCCTGCGGCTGTGAGCCGCTGAATCGCGGCCGAGGCTGAGACATACAGCCCAGTGCGCCTCCCAAGGCTCTACGGCTGACTGCGATGAAAGAGCCCCGCTTGCGGGGCTCTTTTCGTGTACCCCGGTGGTGCTGACTGCGGTCAGGAGAGTTTGCAAGTTGCTGTTCTGCTGCCGCGAGACTTCCTCGCTGTCCTGCTAGACTCCTCCGCCCGATGAGCGTCGACGAGCAAGAGAGAGAAGAAGGTTTGGCTGCGATGAGCTTTCGAGATCATCTCGAAGAGCTGCGCCGCCGGGTGATCTACAGCCTGATCGCGGTCTTTATTGCGATGGCCTTCTTCCTGTTTAGTAAGGACGGGGTGATGGGGATCCTCTCCCAGCCCTATGAGTCGATGTGGGCACGCAGCGCCATCCAGTGGAAGGCCGAATACGACGCCATCGACGTTGGGGCGCTCAAGGAGGAAGCTCTTCGGCTTCGGACTATCGTCGATCGGCATTGGGCTGAGTTCTTCGAGAACGGCTCGGTACCCGGGATCGACTACCCGAGCTACCTGGCCAGCGCTGGCTTCAAGCTGCCGAAGAACCTGGTCTCGATTACGCCGATGCAGGACATCGTGACCTATATGATTGCGGCGCTGATCTTTGGCGCGATCGTCGCGGCTCCCATCCTGCTTTGGCAGCTCTGGGCCTTCATCGGCGCCGGGCTCTACAAGAACGAACGCAAAGCGGTGATGAGCTATGTACCGTTCTCGCTGGTGCTTTTTGCGTCGGGGGCGGCCTTCGGCTACTTCGTGATGGTGCCCTATGCCTTGGAGTTTCTCGTCGCCCTTGGCAGTAGCGACTTCATGCTGACGGTGCGGGACTACTTCAACTTCCTGTTCCTGCTGACTGTGGCGCTTGCCTTCGTGTTTCAGTTGCCCTTGGTGATGACGGTCTTGACCCGCTTCGGCATCGTCGAGCCGGCGATCTACGTGCGCTATTGGCGCCAGGTGGTGCTCGGCATCTTCCTCATCGGTGCCTTTCTGACGCCTCCAGATCCGGTCACCCAGCTGCTGATGGCCGGGCCGATGGTCGTGCTCTTCGCGCTTGGCCTGCTGTTCTCCAAGGTCGTGGCTAAGCGTCGGCGCGAGGAGGAAGCTGGGGCTGAGCAATGAAGGCGGTGCTACTGGCGATAGGGGACGAGCTGCTCGACGGGCGGACCACGGACAGCAACTCGGTGTGGATTGCCGGTGAGTTGCTCAGGCTCGGCATTCCCGTAGCCCGCAAGATCATCTGTTCGGACGAGATCGCCGACCTCAAGGCCGCCCTCGGCGAGGCCTGCAGCTACGGGCAGATCGTTGTGAGTACTGGGGGGCTCGGCCCGACCGAAGACGACCGAACTCGTGAGGTGCTCGCAGGATTTGCCGGGGTGGAGCTGGTGCACGATGAGGAGGCCTGGTCCGAGATCGCGGCCTTCTATCGCGGGCGTTCTCGCCAGGTGCCGGAGGCGAACCGAAGGCAAGCCCTCATGCCGGTGGGGGCGGAGCGCCTTTCCAACCCCCTGGGCACCGCGCCAGGTATCGCCCTGCAGCTGGAGTCGGGGCATCGGCTCTTTGCCATCCCTGGGGTGCCGAGCGAGGCCAAGCGCATGTTTACAGACCAGGTTGCGCCACGCATCCGGGATCTGGGAACGGCGATGGTGCAGCGGACCCTGGCCTTTGCTGGGGTCTCCGAGTCGGAGTTGGGTGGGCGTATCGCTGAGTTTGCGATGGACGGCCAAGACGTGCGCGTTGGGATCACGGCGAACTGGGGTCTGATTCGCGTGACCGCGCGCGCGAGTGGGGAGGGGTGCGAGGCGCGGATGGCGCCGGTGCTCGAGGAGATTCGCCAGCGCTGCGCGGAGTGGTACTTGGGCGAAGGGCGCGGCGAGCTCGCCGATTTCCTGGTGGAGCGGCTGCTGGCGCGGGGCGAGCACATTGCCTTCGCCGAGTCCTGCACCGCCGGGCTGGCCTGTGCGACCCTGGCCCAGGTGCCTGGGGTCTCGGCCATCTTGGAGAGCAGCTTCGTGACCTACGCGGACGCCGCCAAGCAGGAGCTGCTGGCTGTGCCGCAGGAACTCCTTGAGAGCGAGGGCGCGGTCTCCGAAGCCTGCGTGCGCGCGATGTGCGAAGGGCTGGCCGCGCGCAGCGGCGCCGAACTCTGCCTGGCGATCAGCGGCATTGCTGGCCCCGGTGGCGGCAGCGAGGAAAAACCGGTGGGCTTGGTCTACATCGGCGCCCTGTATCGCGGTGAGTTCCGCTGCCTGAAACGGCGGCACGGGGCAATCCCCCGGCAGCAGATCCGGCGAAGGGCTGTGGCCGATAGCTTCGTCTTGGGGCTGCAGCTCTCAGCTTCTTGAAGCTTGCGCTTGGCGGCAGGTCGGCTCCGGCCTTTCCTGCCCGCCGTTCTCTGCCGCGCATCTTGGATGCTTGCCGGATTCCCCAGCCCTTGCTAGTGTCTGCCGCCCGACTCTGGAGGCCTGAGTAGCTCAGGGGTAGAGCAGCTCATTCGTAATGAGCAGGTCGTCAGTTCAAATCTGACCTCAGGCTCCACTGAAGAGGCCGCGTGCACGCTGTGTCCGCGGCCTCTTTTCGTTTGGCGAGCAGCTCTCTCACGGGCCTTTCTTTGCGGGCCATGCTTCCGAGCCGTTCGCGCAGGCGCAGGCTACCCCGGCTACCCGGCATCCCGGCAAAGCCGCGGATGCGGCCCCCCCTGGCAGGCGCGGACCCTTTTGCTCGGCCAGCTAGCTGTTTCCGCGCCCGCTTCCTGCCCCTATGCCATAGGCATGAGCCAGGCCGATCCGAAGCCCCATCTGGACCTCCCCGTCTACGCCGATGTGCTTGCGGCGGCGAAGCGCATCGAAGGCCTCGCGCACCGGACTCCGGTGCTGCGTTCGCGCAGCCTCGATGAGCTCGCCGGTATGCAGATCTACTGCAAGTGCGAGAACTTCCAGCGCGTCGGCGCCTTCAAGTTCCGGGGGGCGAGCAACGCGGTGGCGATGCTGCCAAAGGCGCTGGCGGCGAAGGGCGTGGTCACCCACAGCTCGGGCAACCATGCCCAGGCTCTGGCGCTGGCGGCGAGAACACGTGGGATCCCGGCCTATATCGTGATGCCGGAGAATGCTCCAGCGGTGAAGCGCGAGGCGGTGCTCGCTTATGGGGGAAAGGTGACGCTCTGCGCCCCAAGCCTGGCCGCGCGTGAGTCGACCTGTGCGGCCATCCAGGCCGAGACCGGGGCGAGCTTGATCCACCCCTATGACGATGCGCGCATCATCGCCGGGCAGGGAACCGCCTGCTTGGAGCTATTGGACGAGTGCCGGGACTTGGACACAGTGCTGACTCCGGTAGGCGGTGGGGGCTTGCTCGCCGGCGCCTGCTTGGTGGGGGCGGAGCGGGGACTGCCGGTCTTTGGCGCCGAGCCGATGGGCGCCGATGATGCCTACCGGTCGCTAAAGAGCGGAGAATGGCAGCCCTCGATCGAGCCCGACACTATTGCCGACGGGCTGCTGACTTCGCTCGGGCAGCGCAACTTCGCCCTGCTGCGCAAACTCTGCGCTGGAATCTTCCGCGCCGATGACGATGAGATTCGCCGGGCCCTCGAATTGGTCTGGCAGCGCATGAAGATCGTGGTCGAGCCGAGTGCGGTGCTGCCGCTGGCGGTCCTGCTCCAGGACGATTCACCGCTGAAAGGGAAGAAGGTCGGCGTGATTTTCTCCGGTGGCAACCTGTCCTTGCCCTGGGGAGAACAGGCTCCGAACGCTGCCGCAGCCTCTTAGCACTACTTTGGTAGGTTGGAAACGGTGGATCTCGAAGGAGATACAGCATCATCCTCCGAGCCCTGGGATCGTTGGCGATGTAGAGCATCGTGAATATCTCTGACCAGATCCTTCGGACCATATTCAGAGTCGGCTTCTCGGCTGCCCGAGAACGTTTCCTTTCTAGATCCAGGAAACAATATGCAATCGAGGTCAGGGCGAGATGGCGATGCAGGCCCGGATAACTCCTGCCCTCGAAATGGTCCATCCCTAGCACGCCCTTGAGCTGCTTGTAGTTGTGTTCGATCGCTCATCGTTCGTGGGTAACCCACACCAGCTCTTCGATCGTTGTGTTTTCGGGGAGGCTCGAAAAGTGGTATTTACGGACGCCTTCATCCGTGCCGATCGGGCGCTCACAGAGCAGCCAGCCTCGTTGGTTTTCGTCCCCGTTATGCCATCGGTGAGATGGCGTAACTCGAAGCGCAAGGAACTCGGCTTTGAGGTCTTCTTTGCTTCCAGTTCTCCATGTGACCTCGACCCATTCTTCGTCGGGCATGGCTTCGGCGATCTCTTTAGCCGACCTGGGCCTGGGTGAGTTCGTGGCTAGCTTTCGCCGAGTTGGGGGCCCCCCTTTCATGATGGATTTGCGGATCACGAATCTGGTCGGTTTCAAGAAGACTTTGCACTGCCCCTGAATGCCTACAGAGTAATGCAGACCTCGCCCCCGAAGATCCGCTCTGAACTTTGTGTTATCTCCGTAAGCCGCATCAGCGGTAACGCACTCGTTTTCGATTCCTGATTCGATCGCTCGATCCGCGAGATCGAGTGCGGTCTGCCATTTCGGCTGGAACTCTAGCTCCTCGGGGATCGCAGCTTGCTCTCGACGTTCCGCGTCTTTGGCCCAGGATTCCGGCAAGTAGAGCTGCATCCCGACCGGCCAGATCCCCTCCTCTCCTCGCAGCACA
>PDSF01000001.1 GCA_002748355.1 Planctomycetota bacterium
TACGGTCCTCGGTGCCATCCTGATCGGGATCCTCCTGACCGGCACCACCATGATGAACTTCCAGTACTACTGGCAGGACGTGGTCAAGGGCTTCGTCCTCCTGGTGGCTCTGGTCTTCTCGTTCACCCTCTCGCTGAAGAAACAGCGATTCGTCGCGGCGGTGCCGTTGTGAGCGCCGACCGCACGATCTGGATCGATACCGATGACCCGACCACCGTCGTCTGCATCGACCAGCGCATGCTCCCCTTCGAATATGTCGAGATGCCCGTCCGAACCTCATCAGAGATGACCACGGTGATCGCTGACATGGTGATCCGAGGTGCTGGCTGTATCGGGGTTTCCGCCGGCTATGGGATGTATCTGGCCGCGTTGGCCACCGAGGGTATGAACGCTGATGAGGCAGATGCTTCCCTCGAGGCTGCCGGCGCTGAGCTCGAAGCCTCTCGGCCGACAGCGGTCAACCTCTCCTGGGCGGTTCAACGCCAGCTGGCAACGATCAAGGGCATCGATGATCCAACCGAGCGCATCGCCACCGCGCGCGAGCTGGCGGAAACGATCGCCAACGAAGACATCGCCATGTGTGCAGCGATCGGCCAGCACGGTCTTGACATCATCCGCAAGATCTATGAGCGCACCGGGCGCACGGTCAAGATCATGACCCATTGCAATGCTGGATGGTTGGCTTTCGTCAAACACGGCACCGCCACTGCTCCCATGTATGCCGCCCACGCTGCCGGGATCCCGATCCATGTCTATGTTTCCGAGACCCGGCCCCGCAATCAGGGTGCCCGTCTGACAGCATGGGAGCTCAACGAAGCCGGTGTTCCCCTGACCCTGATCGCCGACAATTCCGCCGGTCATCTCCTCCAACACGGCGAGGTTGACCTGGTGATCGTCGGCAGCGATCGCACCACGATCGCCGGTGATGTCGCCAACAAGATCGGCACCTATATGAAGGCGGTGGTCGCCCACGCCAACGGTGTGCCGTTCTATGCTGCCCTTCCCTCGAGCACGATCGATCCCACCCTGCGTGACGGGGTTGCCGGGATCCCGATCGAAGAGCGTGGCGGACATGAGGTCACCAAGGCCACCGCGTGGTGGGACGGTCGCCAGATCGAGCCCCAAACCGCCGCTCCCGGCGTTGAAGCGGCCAACTATGGCTTTGATGTCACCCCAGCGACCTATGTGACTGGCATCATTACCGAGCGCGGCGTAGCAGAGGCCAGCGAGGAATCGCTCTTGGGTCTCTATCCAGAATTCGCCGGACAAGCTGATTGAGAGAACCATGATGAATAACCACGAGTTGAGTTCCGAATGCGTACGGATGTCACGCATCATCGGTGCTGACCGCACGCTCGTGGCTCACGGTGGAGGAAACACTTCGGTCAAGATGACCGTGACCAACCTCTATGGTGATCCGGTCGAAGCGGTGTGGGTCAAAGCCAGCGGCTACGACCTAGCCAACATCGATGAGGATGGCTTCGCCCTTCTCGATCTTGAGCGAGTTCGCCGCATCGTCGAGCTCGACACGATGACCGACACAGCGATGATCAATGAGCTGATCGGCGCCCGCTTCGATGTTGAGGGCCCCTCACCCTCAGTGGAGACGATCTTGCATGCGGTGCTTCCCTACCGGTTCGTGGTCCATGCCCATCCCAATGCTCTGCTGGCCTTGTCGAATACCGCCGACGGTGAAGAACGCATCCGAGCGTTGTATGGCGATTCGGTGGTTGTGGTCCCCTATGCGATGCCCGGTTTTGAGGCGGCCAAGCGGGGCACCGAAGCCTTTCGCCGGGATGCCACCGATGCCACCACCGCGATGATCCTGATGCATCATGGGGTGTTCGCATTCGGTGATACTGCCGATGAAGCCCTCGAACGGATGCGGGCGGTGGTCGATGCGGCCGACGCGCTGACCGAGCTCGCGCCACCGGTGACCACCTCATCTCCCCAGCCCCTCGATCGGGTCGCGTTGGCTTCCTTGCGCCGCGACCTGTCCAAGGCGGCTGGTCGCCCCCTGATCGTTCACCGCCATACCGATGCCCGATCGTGGGCATTCAGCCAGCGCAGCGACCTTGACCGGGTGAGTCAGCAAGGTGTCGCCACCCCCGACCACGCCCTGTGGACCAAGAATCTTCCCCTGCTTGGGCGCGATGTTGACAGTTTTGTCGCCGCCTATCGCTCCTACCTTGAACGCCACTCGGCAGGACGGACGATCCGCCAGCGTGATCCCGCTCCTCGGGTGGTTCTCGACCCCGAATTCGGCTTGGTCACCGCTGGTGTGGATGTTGCTGCCGAAGCGGCAACCGCTGACATCTCGTTCCAGATCATCGACACGATCGAACGGGCTGAAGCCCTCGGTGGCTATGTTGCCCTTCCCGAATCGGACATCTTCAATCTCGAATACTGGGAGCTCGAGCAGCGCAAGCTCGATCGATTCGCCGATCCTCGGGAGTTCACCGGAGAAGTCGCCATCGTCACCGGCGCGGCATCGGGTATCGGACGAGGTTGTGCCCTCTCGCTACTCGATCGAGGAGCAGCGGTGGTCGGCTTCGATATCAGCGAATCGGTCACCGAAATGACCGATCATCCCAATTATCTCGGGGTCGTCTGCGACCAGACCGCTCCCGACCAGGTGTCAAGAGCACTCGATATCGCTGTCGAACGGTTTGGCGGTCTCGACATGGTGGTCGCTTCAGCCGGTCTGTTCCCCGAAAGCTCGCCGATCGCCCAGCATGATCCGGCGATGTGGGACAAGGCCATGTCGGTCAATGTCGATGCCCTGATCCGCTTCTTCGCCCTTATCCATCCCCTCTTGGTCCTGGCTCCCCAGGGTGGCCGGGTGGCGGTCATCGGATCCAAGAACGTGCCGGCACCCGGCCCGGGGGCAAGCGCCTATTCGGCTTCGAAAGCGGCTGCTAACCAGGTGGCTCGGGTGGCTGCCTTGGAGTGGGCGCCCGACGGTATCCGGATCAACTCGGTCCATCCTGACGCGGTCTTCGACACCGCCTTGTGGACGCCGGAACTCCTTGCCGAGCGAGCTCACCGGTACCAGATGTCGATCGAGGACTATAAGCGTCGCAACCTGATGGGCGTCGAGATCACCAGCGCTGCTGTCGGTGATCTGGTCGCCGCCCTACTGGGCAATCCCTTCCGGTGCACCACCGGAGCCCACGTCACCATCGATGGTGGCAACGAACGAACGATCTGATCAGCGGTTCGCCGCCGATCATGACAACCCACTCTCACCAACATTGGAGGAAAACATGGACTGGGGTATGCAACGACGGATGGCCGAGATCATCCGACCCGATACCGGCAAGGCGTTCTTCTTGGCCGTCGACCACGGCTACTTCTTGGGACCCACCCGGATGCTGGAAGAGCCCGGCAAGACCGTCAAGGACTTGACACCGATCGCTGATGCGCTCTTCGTCACCCGAGGCGTGCTGCGCAACTCGATTCCGGCCGAGACCAAGCCCAACGTGATCCTGCGGATCAGCGGTGGCAACTCGATCGTCGGACCAACCTTGGAGAACGAAACCCTCGTCGTCGATCCTGAAGAAGCGATTCGGATGGGTGTCCAGGCGGTTGGCGTCTCGATCTTTGTCGGCTCCGAATACGAGAAGGCCACCCTCACCAACCTGGCCAAGGCGGTCAACCAGTACGAGCGCTACGGAATCCCGGTCATGGCGGTCACCGCGGTGGGCAAGGAACTCGAAAAGCGCGATGCCCGCTACCTGGCCCTGTCATGCCGGATCGCTGCCGAGCTCGGCGCCCGGGTCGTCAAGACCTATTGGTGCGAGGATTTCGAGAAGGTCACCGAGTCGTGCCCGGCTCCGGTGGTGATCGCCGGTGGACCCAAGACCGACGATGCGCTCGAAGTCTTCACCTTCGTCCGCGACGGGATCGACCGTGGCGGTATCGGGGTCAACCTCGGTCGAAATATTTGGCAGCACTACGACCCGGTCGGCGTGGCCAAGGGATTGAGGGCGATCATCCACGATGATGCCACGCCCGAAGAGGCCAACGCCATGGTCGCTCCGCCGCCAGCGAAGTAGGAGGACATCATGGAATTCCTGGCCCGTGCCGAACAGAACATTCCCCCCGATATCGACCCCGACCGACTGGCAGCGATCAAGGGCGCGGAAAAGGTGCGCGCCCAGGAATTGATCGACGCCGGGAAGATGCGTCGCATCTGGCGCCTTCCCGGCCGTCGGGCTGTCATGGTGCTCTACGACGTGGACAGTGTCGACGAGCTCCACGAGATCATCTCATCCCTGCCCCTCTTCCCCTGGCTGGACATGACGATTACCCCGCTCAGCAGCCACG
>PDSF01000002.1 GCA_002748355.1 Planctomycetota bacterium
GGTGGCGTCATCGCGCCCCCGCCCGGCGGCGTCATCGCGCCCCCGCCCGGCGGCGTCATCGCGCCCCCGCCGCCCGGCGACGGCGCGCCCTTCCTGCCGAGACCTCCCGACGGTGGCGTCATCGCGCCCCCGCCCAGCAACGTCATCGCGCCCCCGCCGCCCGGCGACGGCGCGCCCTTCCTGCCGGGACCTCCCGACGGTGGCGTCATCGCGCCCCCGCCGCCCAGCGGCGTCATCGCGCCCCCGCCGCCCAGCGGCGTCATTGCGCCCCCGCCGCCCAGCGGCGTCATCGCGCCCCCGCCGCCCAGCGGCGTCATCGCGCCCCCGCCCGGCGGCGACCAGCCCTACGTTCCGCCGCCACCCGATCCCACCGGGACACCTGGCACCGCATCGACGGGACGCGCGCCCTCACCGCTGGACGAGCTGGTGCTGGGCGCCAACGCTGGCGCAGCGGTCGCGCCGCCCCCTGGTGGAGCCGGAGCGCCATCAGCAGCGGCGCGCTTCGTCCCACCGCCGCCCCACCCAACCGGGACGCCAGGTGTGAGCGCTCCCCAGCCTGTCGCCACACCACCAGCGCAGAGCCCATCGAAGCGACATGAGGCTGAAGAGCATCGCAAGCTGATCCTCGAGACGCTACAGCGTACAGAGGAGGCGGACTTCTTTGCTATCCTCGGCGTCGACAAGACCGCCAACATCAACAGCGTTCGTGAGGCCTACTTCACCCTGGCCAAGCAGTTCCACCCCGACAAGATCGCTGGTCTCGGGCTGCAGGACATGAGCGACGAGGCTGATGAGCTCTTTCGTCGAATCAACGAGGCACACACCACCCTCTCCGACGATGAGAAGCGCAAGGAGTACGTCGAACGACTCGAGCGCGGCACCACCGACGAGGAGGAGCAGGCGAAGGTGCGTGAGGCTCTCGAGGCCGAGTTTGCTTTCCAGAAGGGCACCGTCTTCTTCCGCAAAAAGAGCTACCGCGAAGCGCTGGTGGAGTTTAAGAGGGCCTTCAAGCTGGCACCCAACGAGGGGGAGCACCTGGCCTGGGTCGCATGGACGGTCTTCTGCGACCCTCGCAGCAAGAAATCCAAGGAGCTGCTACCCAAGCTCAAGCAGCAGCTCCTCGAGGCGATCAACATTTCACCCAACAGCGCCGCCTCCCACTACTTCCTCGGCGAGGTCTACCTGTCGATGGACGAGGAGAAGCGGGCGACGACGTGCTTCAGCAAGGCGCTGAAGATCAACCCCAACCACGTGGAGTCTGCGCGCCAGCTGCGGATTATTCAAATGCGCCGCGATCGGGTCGAGAAGAAAGAGGGCGACCTTTTCAGCACTGATCTCTTCGCGCGCTTCAAGAGAAAGAAGAAGAAATAGGGGCGCGCTCTCTTCCTCCCACGAGGCCGAGCGCGGTCCGGGCTCACCTGTTATGGCGATCCTTGAGCCGCATGAAGATGCAGACGAGGATCAGCATCAGCAGCACCATCGCCCCCTGTACGATGAAGCCTAGGTAGCTCTTATGGGCCCGGCGAGCGGGGCCGTCGTCGTGGTCGGAGGGTAAGGTGTATAACCCATCCTCCACCACCATCAGGGTCTCGGGAAAGTCGACGAGGCTCGACATCACCGGGAGCAGCGCCTTGCAGCGCGCGTCGTCGGGCTGGTCTTCCTTCTTCAAGCGCTTGTGCTTGAAGCCGTCGTAAGCGTGTATGCAGGTCGTGCAGCCGTCCGGGCCGGACTCCTGCTCTGGCGTGCACATCGAGATCCGCTTGGACTGATCGAGGCTCCAGTTCAAGGCCATCGCGTAGCCGACGCCGCGCTTGATGTGCTCGTCGGCCTTCGGGATACCGAAGCTGCCAGAGAAGAGCACCTGTGGGATCAAGATCAGCGGCACCAGGCTCATCGCCTTATCGCTGTTGCCGGCGATCGCCGAGACCAAGAGCCCTAGCCCCACACCGTTGAGCGCCGTGAGGTAGAGGTTGCCGAGGTGCTCGAAGAAGCTGCCGGGCACGCCGTCCAGGATCAGCATCCCGCAGGCCTTGATCCCATATTGAACGCAGGGTCCTGGAGGTTCGGAGAGGGTGAAGCCCGAGCGCAGGAAGTAGACGATGGTGAGCATCATCGAGACCTGGATCAGCGCCAGGAACTGCAACACGAAGAATTTGGAGAGCACGTAGGGGATCACGCGCATGTTGACCATGCGCTCGCGAGCGTAGATCGCCTCCTCTTTGGTGATCTCTCGCGCCGCGTTGGAGCAGCCGAACCAGAGCGCCGACAGCGACATGATCAGAAACATGGTGGACGTCGGCCCCAGAGACGCCTGATCGCTGCGCACGGCGAGCACCACGAAGAGCGCCACCAGCGGCGCTTGGATCAGCAGGATCATCGTGTTCTTGACGTCCCGCGTGATGATCTCGACGTAGCGCTGGGTCAGCACCCAGAACTGCTTGAAGGGCCCGGGGCCGATGCGCTTGCCCTTCTTTGGTGGCTTCGTCGCGCCCGCGGCCAGCTCTGGAGAGAGCTGGTTTGCGATGTTATCGGCGTAGATCTGTGAGGCCTTGAAGTCCTCCTTCAGCGAGTCGGTGTTGCCTCGGCGCTCCTCGAAGCGCTTGTATACGTCCGGGAGCTTCTCTACGCCAAAGAAGCTCCGCGCCTGATCTGCGTCCCCGAAGAACGCCAGCTTGCCGTCGACGAGGAAGGTCACCTTGTCGGCGAGGTGGATGTTGTCCAGTGTATGCGTGACCGTCACCACCGTCTTGCCGCGCAACGTCAGGTCGCGGAGCAGAATCATCATCTTTTCTTCGAGGTTCGGGTCGAGGCCCGAGGTCGGCTCGTCGAGGTAGATGATCGCTGGCTCGGTTAAGAGCTCGACGGCGATGCTGACGCGCTTTCGCTGTCCGCCGGAGAGCTTGTAGACCGGCTTATTGCGATGATCGTAGAGTTCGAGCATCGAGAGCACGTCCTGGATGCGCTCCTGACGCTTCGCCTTCGGTGTCCCGGGGGGGAGCCGCAGCTTGGCTGCATAGTGCAGCGTGCGCTGGATCGTCAGCTGCGGGTGGATGATGTCATCCTGCGGCACATAGCCGACCTGGTGTTTGACCTGCTCGTAGTTGTTGTAGAAGTTGATGTTGTTGAGCAGCACCGTGCCGTCATCGGCGCGGGTGTAGCCGTTGAGGCTCTTGAGCAGCGTCGACTTACCGCAGCCCGAAGGGCCAAGGATGCAGACGAACTCCCGTGGCTGGATCTTTAGCGAGATTTGGTCGAGGAAGTTGCGCTTGGTCTTGGCGTCAGTGCGCGTGAGCTCGAAGGCGTCGACCCAGGTGCTCGTGCGAGTGTCGTAGACGGCGATCGCGCTGGGCCCGTACTTGAACACGAAGGGCCCGATGGTGAACTCGCCGCCAATGCTGATCGCGGTCGACGTGACCTTCTCGCCGCCAACAAAGACACCGTTGGCGCTGCCGGCGTCGGAGACCTGCAGATCGCCGCCTTGCTGATCGAGCCGCGCGTGCTTGCTCGAGACGTACATCGAGTCGAGCACGATGTCGCAGGAGTCCGAGCGGCCGATGGTCATCGTCGGCTTGATCGGGTACTCGCCGATCTTGGGGACATCGTCGCCGAGGCTGAGATCGGCCACGGGAGCGACGGCGCCAAAGACCGTCTGGGACGCGGTGGCTTTGCCAGCCTTGGGCGCCGCGACCTGCGAGGTCTCGAGCATGATCCGCAGCTGCGGGCCACCACGGCCGAGCTCGACGGTCTCGCCGCCGACCAGATCGCGCCGAGCGATCTGCTCGCCGTTGATATAGGTGCCGTTGGTCGACTCGAGGTCGTAGAGCGTCGCCAAGCCGTCGACCACCACGATCTTGGCGTGGTTGAACGAGACCAGCAGGTCGGTGTTGGGATCGAAGGCGATGTCGGCGTTGGGGTCGCGACCAATGCGCACGAGCTGCTTTTTGAACTCGAGCTGCCGCCCAGCTTTCTCGATCGTGATCGCGACCTGAGAGACCGTCTGCGTAGCCTCTGGGGAAGGCTCCGCCTGCGCTGAAGTCGCCTGAGGTGTCCCAGGCTGAGGTGTCCCAGGCTGAGGTGTCATCCCAGGCTGAGGTGTCATCCCAGGCTGAGGTGTCATCCCAGGCGTCGGCCTCGTCTGTGGGCTGCTTGGCTGGGCAGAGGGGGCGATCTGATGGGGGGGTGGCGATTGCCCTGGCTGCCCCGTCACCGGCAGCGGGCTCACCTGCGGCCGCTGAGGCTGTGCTTGTGGGTGTGGTATCGGTGCGTGGGCCTGCACCAACGCGAAGCGGATCTGCGGACCACCATGTCCGAGCTC
>PDSF01000014.1 GCA_002748355.1 Planctomycetota bacterium
CTGAGGCCCCCTCCTGGCGATGCGTTTTGTTGACAAACACATGCATAGCGCAGCGAGTGCGGGCCTCAGTGCTTTTTTGCGCTTATTTCAGGCCTAGCCAGTCAGGTCTTCGGGCTTCTCGTAGTTCGCCAGCAGCTGGTCGAACAGCTCATCGGAAAACGGGACTTGTTCTGCTTCTTCGGGGTCATTGGGGAACATCCCTTCAGGGTCAGAGGATCCCAGCTGCCGGGTCTCGTTTACACCGTTCATCTGACACTCCCGGCGGGCGAAGTCACGGATCTCTCGAAACAGCGGCAAAGCCGTACTGCCCACGCTGGTGAGCATCCCGTCAACTGCCTCGCTTCTTCTTAGCGGTCTTCTTTTTCGCGGCCTTCTTCTTAGCGGTCTTCTTTTTCGCGGCCTTCTTTTTCGCGGCCTTCTTTTTCGCGGCCTTCTTCTTCGCGGCCTTCTTCTTAGCAGCCTTCTTCTTTGCGGCCTTCTTTTTCGCGGCTTTCTCCTTCACGGTCTTCTTTCCAGCCACTTTCTGCGGTGACTTCTCCGGTGCAGTCATCGCGATATCCACGCCGAATAAGGTCGAGAGATCATCGCTTGGCGATAACGTTGCGCTGCTGCTGCCTTTGGTCATGCGCAGTTGGGTAGCTGAGTCGATCAACTCCATGGGGTCGAGGCCTCGGAGGGTGAAAAGGAGTTCGGGCTGCGTATCCAAGAGCACGCCGATGCCATAGAGGGTCGCGGCGACGTGCTTGCACATCTGCGCCCAATCTGGGCAGCTGCAATGCAGGCCGATTTCCTTGGGCGAAGGAAACAGGCCCTCTTCAGGCCTAGTCACCAGTTCCATGACCTGGCTATCGATTTGCCCGCGCAGTAGCTCGACGAGTGACCCGATCTGCCCTGCGCAGCTCTTGCGGATCTTCGTCCACGACGCCGCTGAGACGGCTTGGATCTCGATGCGGACCTCGTAGAGCCGGGAGCCCATGACGAAGGCGCGGACGGCACCGGTCTCGATGCGGAGATCGACCACGGAGCCATTGCGGATGTAGGTCCGCCCGCGTGGGAGTCGATTGGAGAAGTCGCTGTAATGTTCGAGGTTCTCGCACCAGGACTGGCCCCAGAAGCTCTTCGCGATCTTGCGGCTCCGCTTCTCGGCAACGACCGGTCGTGGTTCTTCGCCGCGGCCGAGCTTCTTGCGGATGAGCCGCTCGGCCTTGGCGTGGCGTTCGGCCACGGGCACGTAGCGCCGGAAACCTCGGTGGTGTCGACTCATCTCATTTCTCCAGTGCCCTATGCATGTCGAGCGTCAGCATTTTGAGCAGCTCCTCGTCTTCGAGTTCGGTCAGGCCCCGTTCGGCCCCTTTTGCCAGGAGCGCACCCACCATCCGCTGTTTGCCCTCGATGGTTTCGGCGACACGCTCCTCGATCGTTCCGCGGCAGATGAATTTGTGCACGAGGACGTTCTGGTGCTGGCCGATGCGGTAGGCCCGATCGGTCGCTTGGTTCTCGACCGCCGGATTCCACCACCTATCGAAGTGCACGACGTGCGACGCGGCTGTGAGATTGAGCCCGGTGCCACCGGCCTTCAGCGAGAGCACCATGAATGGCACAGCATCCTCTTCTTCCTGGAAGCGCCGGACCAGCTCCTGCCGGCGGCGCACCGGAGTCCCCCCGTGCAGCACGAGACCAGGCTGCCCGAATTGTTCGGAGAGGAAGCTCGCGAGCGGCGCGCACATTTCTCGGAATTGCGTGAACACAAGCATCTTATCCTGCCGCGCGGCGATCGCTTCGCATAGCTCGCGCAAGCGGAGGAACTTGCCGCTCTCCGCCGGGTCGAAGTTTGTCGCTCCCAGCCACTGCGCAGGGTGATTGCAGATTTGTTTGAAGCGGAGCAGGTAGCCGAGGACGAGCCCTCGCCGCTGCATCCCTTCGCTCTCTTGCAGTTGCTCGCGCAGCTCCTGGACGGATTGCTCGTAGAGTGCTGCTTGCTGCTCGCTGAGCAGGCAGAAGCTCGAAACTTCGCTCTTGTCCGGGAGCTCGGGCAGCAGGCTTTTGTCGGTCTTGAGTCGGCGCAGGATGTAGGGCTGCACCAGTCGTCGGAGCGGCGCGAAGCCATTGCCTCGTGACTGCATGGTCTTGCAGAAACGATCGAAGGCTGCCCTGCTGCCGAGCAGCCCGGGATTGAGGAAGTCGAAGATCGACCACAGGTCCCCGAGCTGGTTCTCGACCGGCGTGCCGGTCAGGGCGAGGCGCCAGCCAGCCTTCAGGGACTTCACGGCCTTGCTCTGCTTCGCCGCGGGGTTCTTGATCGCCTGGGCTTCGTCGAGAACCAGGTTGCGCCATTCGATGTCGCGCAGCGCGGGCAGCCGCATCGCGGTGCCGTAGCTGGTGATCACGGCGTCGTGCTCCTCGAGAGAGTCGGACAAGAGGGCAGGCAGCTCCTTTGTCGGCACGCGGGAAGGATGGGCGATCAGGACGCGCATGCCCGGCGCGAAGCGCTCGATCTCAAGGCGCCAGTTCTCAAGTAGCGATGCGGGCACGACCAGGAGATCGCAGCCCTCCTCGCCGCGCAGCCGAAGCTGCTGCATGAGGGCGATGACCTGAATCGTCTTGCCGAGCCCCATGTCGTCCGCGAGACAAGCTCCGAGACCTAGTCCCCGCAGGGTGCGCAGCCAGCGCAGTCCGAGCTGCTGGTAAGGCCGCAGTTCGGCGCGCAGTCCAGGGTCCTCGTCTAGTTCGCCGATGTGTTCGGGGGAACGCAGCTCCTTGAGCCGCGCTCGCAGCCAGTCCCCAGAGACGATCTCCGCCCAGGAGCCGTGATCCTCCTCCTCGTCATCGTCGATCGCTTCGCCCATGGCAGAACTGCCGACCTGGGCACCAGCGAGGAGGCGCATCGCCTGGCCGAAGCTCAGGCCGGCAGCTCCCGCCGCCTCCTGCACACTCTCCCATTGCTCAAGCACGCCGGCGAGTTGGGAGGGATCGACCTCGACCCAGCGCCCTTTGATGAGCACGAGCCCACGGCTCTGCGCGAGGAGCTGCTGGACCGCCTTGGCGCTGAGCTTGCGTCCGCCGAGGCTGACGCTCACTTCGAAGTCGAGCAGGGCATCCAGTCCCAGGTTCGAGGGAGCTTTCTCTCCGATCGTGACCGAGACGGTTGGACGCGGGTGCTTTTTGGAACTCCACCAATCCGGCAAACGCAGGAGGAGACCGGCCTGCTCAAGCTTGGGCGCATCGAGGAGGAAGCGATACGCCTCTTCAGCGGTCCAGGCCAAGGCCTGATATACGTCTCCCTTGTCGACCAGCTCTCGGAGCAGCTCACTTGCCTCGGCGCCCCGGGAGAGAGGAGCGAGCAGAGCGAGGAGCTTCTGGCGCTTGCGTGTTCCGGCATACTCCTCGAGTGCGCGCCCGAGTGGCAGATGCTGGGCACGGGCCTGTGCCGACACGCCATGCACGTAGGTCGCGATGAAGGCGAAGGGGCGCTCGGGGTCGTTCTTGTTCTCGGCAAGGTGGAGACAGACGCGTCCGAGCACGTGCCAGACGGAACCGTGCTCCTTCAGATACTTCGCGAGACTCGTCGCGTCTTCGCCGGCCTCTGCGAGCAGCGCCTGGCCGAGCTGGCCCCAGAGCGCTTTGAGCAGGTCCTGGTCGACATACTCGGCCCCTGGCATGGGCGGCACGGAGTCCGCGAGTGCCGCAAGCCGTTCGGAACTCGGTTCTTTTGGTAGAACAAGCGCGGCGCCGCCCTCAGGGTCGAGGGAGGCGCAGGCCCGCCCCAGGAAGAGCCGACCCAGCTCGCGCCAGAACGCGAGCTGGGTCGGCAGCTCGGCTTCAAGTTCGGATACGGCCAGGTGTAAGAGCCCGTGCCCCGGGCCACTGGCGAAGGCTGCCTCCAAGGCTCGTGCGCGGGCCGCAGAAAGCTGAACTCCGAGTTCGCCCTCCGCGGGGACCAAGACGATCCGGCCGCTTGGCAAAACCCGGCAGCCGAAGTGCCTGCCCTTGGCCGTCCCACTCTTCGTTCGTTTTCGGCGCTGCGCCACTCGTTGACTCCCTCTATGCCCAAGTGGATGTGAAACCGCCGCTCGCCAAGGGTGTTCCCTTCTTCGATGCTATGCAACGCCGAAGTCGCTAACCCCCTGGCCTAGTGTTCTGGGGCGCAGGTTTCATCAATATCTTGGATCTGTGCCGCTCCCCTTTCGTGCCTCCTTAGAAGGAGGCAATGAAAGCTATGGGGGGCCCGAAGGCCAGGCTGATACTGCCCGACCATGGGCGAGCCGAACTCCTGGCGGTGATTCGTTGGCGATCCACTGTCGAGGTGGACCCGGCGCCGTCAGCTGCGGATGAGGAGGGCGCTTCGGGCTCGCTGCGCTAGGTGTAGGCCGTGTAGCAGGGCATGGGCGCGAGAGCTGGCGTTTCCCTCTGCATCCTGCAGTGCCTGCAGTGGCCTCCGTAGCAGTGTCAGGCCAGCGGCCTCGAGGCTGTGGCCGCTTGCTAGTGCTTCCACCTGCATCGGCGCGCGGGTGCCTCGTTCGCAGTGATCCACCAGGGCCTGGAGGAATGTGCTGCAGGTCTCGGCGAGAGCTGAAGCGCCTTGCTCTATGGGCGGCGAATGTGCCAGGACGGCAGCGGCTAGCTTTGGCTGCGCACGGCGGCTTGTTAGCCCTGGGGCGGCTGGGAGCGTTAGCGAATGGATCTGCTCGCCGAGGAGGCAGCTGATGGGCAGGAGGGAGTATCCTCTTTCTTCCAAGCGCAGGAAGCCGAGCAGGGCTGATGGCGCAGTGGGCATGGTGGCGAGGCGAGAGATGGCCAAGTTGTGGGTGTCGTTGCCTGGAACAATCATTGGGAGTTTCCTCTCTTCGCTATCCAGCAGCGTTGCCCGCCACTCTTGCTGGACCTCATCAAAGCCCTGCTCGCACCAGTCTGACGGCCGCAGCAATACGAGCTGGGCGAACTCGTCAGACTCGCGCAGGGACTCGAGGAAGCTCTCGCATAGGTCCTGCTTGAGCTGCTGCCAGTCGTCGAAGGCTGATACTTGGCTCCAGTCGCTCTTACCCGTGCCTTGGTAGCGGGTCGATTGGCGGCCGGAGAGGCGCCCGGCGCTGCTCTTCCAGGCGCCCTGTAGGCGAAAGCGGCTGACGCAGGCGCTGGCGGGACTTTGGCAGCCCTGCCAGGGGCCGGGTGCGTGGAAGATTGCCTCGGGCGAGAAGTCCGAGAGGCTCTTGTCGCGTACGTCGCTCCAGCTGCAGAAGGACTTGGACTTCAGGTCCCAGAAGTAGCAAACGATGCCGACGAAGCCGCTGCGGGTGCTCAAGTGCCGGGCGCCCAGGCCGATGAGTTCTAGGTTTCCCGCCCGAACAAAGTGCCCCTTGTGCAGGCCGACCAGGCCCGCCCTGCCGCTGGCAAGCGCTTCGGTGAGTGCGAGGATCCTCGCCAGCTGCAGGGCGGCGCTTTCGGAGTCGGCGTGCGCCTCTCGGGCAAGTAGGGCGAGGAATTGACCGGCGAGCCCCTGGAGTTCGCGCTCAAGCCTTGGCAAGTCGACGCCGTGCGCCGAGGTCGCCAGTGCATCGATACGGGCGGCCTGGGCGCGGGAGAGGCGGCTTAGTCCGCGTTCGGTGATCGCGAGGACGGCCTCCCTGACTGCTGGCACGAGCTCTTCTCGGCTGCGCACCGTTTCGCCGCGCGGCTGCGCATCGATGCTTGTCGCGGGGCGCACGCGTCCGCCGCGCTGTCGCTGCACTTCGAGTATCGCCAGCATGCGGTGGATGCAGGGCTCTTTGGCGTGGCAGGAGCAGAGAGCCGCCTGCCAAGGCTGCCCGCTGAGCCAGCGCACTTCGTGCGAGCTTAAGGCGAGCAGAACGCGACCGGGGCGATGCTCATCCAGCTTTGCCACGGCGCCCATGCTCTGCTCGCGTAGGGCTTGGCGCAGGAGCTTTGTGCCGCCCCAAGCACGCAGCTCTTCCTCTGGCAAGGAGATCAGGGCCTTGAGTGGATCCTCTTCTGGTCCTGGGGGCTCATCCGGATGATTGCTCGCATCCTGATCTGCATCCCCTGCCTCCTCGGCTTCCGCGGACCCTTCCGGCTCCTCAGACTCTGCCCGCAGCGATAGCCAAGCGCCGAGTATGTGCTGGCAGGTCTTGGTCGAGGGGCAGGAGCAGCGCGCCGCGGCAGGGTCCATCGTGAGGTGGACCTCGTAGCCAAAAGCCGTGAGCAGCAGGGTCTCGCCCGCGTAGCCGACGATCTCGGGGCGGGCCTTGGCCAGCGCCTTCAGCGCGCGCTTGAGCAAGCCGCGGTTGCCCAGGGCAACGAGTGCGTCATCGTCGAGTTGTCGCGCCAGAGCTCGAAAGTTCGTCAACGCATCGCTCGGGACATCCATTCGCTCAGTCTCTGTGGGGTCAATGCGGCGACGTCGGCGCCGGCTGCCGCGCACTCGCCCGCGAGCCCGTGGTCGTAGACCGGCTGCGCCCTTGCGTCGAGGGCGGCGAGCCCGAAGACCTTGACGCCCGAGCCGTGCAGCGACTTGATCGTCGCCAGCAGCTGCGCGGGGTTGCCACCTTCGTAGAAGTCAGTCACCAGCACCAGCATCGTGCGCGTGGGCTGCTCGACGAGCTTGGCGCAGTGGGCCATGGCGCCGGCGATGTCGGTGCCGCCGCCGAGCTGGATGCTCATCAGTAGCTCCACCGGATCGGCGACGTGTTCGCTCAGGTCAAGAACCGAAGTGTCAAAGGCGATGAGCCGGCAGCGCAGGCTTGGCATGCCGTGGAAGATGCCCGCCATAACTGACGAGTGGATCACCGAATCGAGCATCGAGCCGGAGCAGTCGACACAGAGGATGACGTCCCAGGCGAAGTGCCGCTGTTGCCTGGCGAAGAAGCGCAGGTCCACCGCGCGCAGGCGCCGCGCTTCGGGGTCGTAGTGCTTGAGGCTTGAGCGCAGCGTGCGCGCGAGGTCGAGGTTGCGGGCGAGCTTCTGCTGCGAGCGCTGCGTGCGGTTAGGTCGGCCGAGCAGCGTTCGCCGTACTTGCGTCTCGAGTTCACGGCGCAGCTGGTCGACGACCTGCCGTACGATGCGGCGAGCCATCTCCAGCACCGGGGCGCTCATCATGTGGCGGAAGACCAGGATCGAGCGCAGCAGCTCGTAGTCGGGCTCTAGGGCCTCGAGGATCTTGGGGTCGCAGACTAGCTCCGTCATCTCGTAGCGCTCAAGCGCGTGCTTGGTGATCGTCTCGCAGCAGTCCCGGGGGAAGAGCTCCTGCACTTCGCGGATCCAGTCGGGCACGGTGAGGCGGCTAGCCTCGCGCCCCCCTGTGCGGCTGTCGCCATCCTTGCCGCTGCGTGTCTGGCGACCGCGATACTCGCGCGAATACAAGAAGTCGAGCGCGCGGGCCATGCGCTCGGCTCCAGGGCTGGCGCCACCGAGAGCATCCTCGGCGAAGCGTCCGAGCACGAGCTTCCAGCGATCGCGGGCATGGCTGCTCATCGGATCCACTCCTCAAGGCCGTCCTGGCGTAGGGACTCACGCAGCAGCCTGTCCACTTCGCGCAGCTGCAAGGCGTCCTCGCTGCTGAGGCGATATGTCTGGGTGGGGCGCCACTCGGGATCGTCCAGGAGTTGCGCGACATCAGCTGCCACCCGGCTTGTCTCGCGCGGCGTGAGATCGCTGAAGGCGAGGCGCAGGTGCGGGAGCATCGCCAGGAACTGCTCTTCGCTGCATTCGCTCAGCGATTGGTGCAGGGCCGTTTGCAGTGCGGGAATCTGCCAGAAGCTCGAACGCCCGGTGCGGAGCAGCCCGCGAAAGAAGCGTCCGACCCCCTTGCCGCTTCCCTCCTCGCTCCTGCCCAGCAGTCGCCCCGCGGCGCGCTGCGCCAGCTCGGCATCGCTCAGCCGGCCTTCGCCGTACAAGAGCCCGAGAGCCGCGCCGGCAAGCATGGGGTTTGGGCTAGAATTTCGCTCGGGTCCCTGGGCGGCGAGCCGCTCAAGCCCTTCGCACAAGAGCGGCGTATCGGCTGCGGGCATGGTCTCGGCGAAGCCGCAGAGCGCCTCCAGGCCTTCTTCCTCGCGCTCCTCGGCGAAGTCGGCGAGGGTTGGCAGTAGATAGGCCGCATGCTCCCAGGCGTCCGTGGCAAGCCGCTGGAGAGCATGCTCTCTATGTAACTCCAAGGGCTCGCAGCTGGTCTGCGCCATGCGCAGCAGCAGACAGGCCTGGCTGACCGAGACAAAGTCCGGGTCCTGGCTGACGAGAACACGCGTCTGCCTGGTCCAAGTCGGCAGCTGCTCGTGGAGTCCGCAGCGCAGCGCCGCCAGCAGAGACTCGGCCGCGCGCAGCCCGCGCAGATCTCCGGAGCCGAGTTCGGCGAAGCGCTCCAGGCTGAGGCTGGTGGCGGCTTCCCGCAGCGAGCCGCCGTAGCGCGAGGCTTCGATGAGCGCAGTCTCGCTTTCTGGGCGCCAGCGATAGTGCCATTCCTCCTGGATGCGGCTTAGCTCTTCGCCGCTGACGAAGTCCGGTCCCCGGATGAACTCTGCGAAGGGCACGCCCAGCAGCGCCAACTGGTGCAGGAGCCGGCTACGTGCTCGGTCGCGTGCCTTGCGGTAGGGATCGAGCACGAGAGCATGCTCTTTGTGGCCACCGAGCTGGAGTCCCAGCGCCTCGGCCTGCTTCTCGAAGTCGGCGACGATCGGGGGCTGTCCGGCCTCGGCCGGGACCTGCCCGCGGCGAGAGCCGGTCAGCACTTTGCGGGTGATCGCGAGGACCTGTTGGCCCTCGATCTCGATGCTGCCCTTGACGAAGACCGAGCGCACCGTGTCGTAGAGGTCTTCTCGGGTTAGCTGTTCGTGCCCGCGCAGGGCCATGAGCCCGCGGAGCTGCTCTACGGCGGCGATGGACTCGGCCACCGATGCTTGGCCACTCTTCGTGCGTAGCTCCCTCGCGATCTGGAGGAGCATGCTCTCAAGGTCGGTTCCGGCGGCGAGCTGCTGGTAGAAACCCGGGGACGGCATGCCCGAGGCATAGCCATTGAGCGCGTCGAGCTGCTCGTAGCCATAGCGCATCAGAGTGATGCCGGTGCTTTTGGCATCGGCGGCATCCCGCTCGCTGCGGGCTGCCGCCGCAGTGGATTCCAGCAGCGCCGGCGTGTGCAGGCCTCCGGTGACGACGACGACATCACCGCTCTCTTCGGCGATGCAGGCGGCCATGTGCGCTTCGCGAGCGAGCCCGCCATCTTCGCTGAGAAACTCTGGCGCTAGGGTCTGCCTGGCGGCGGCGCACCAGGCCAGCACCCGATCGAAGTAGGCGATCGGATCCTCCTTCACCCGCGACTCGAACCAGTGGTCCCAGAGCTCGTCCCGATCCCGAACGCCCGCCCGCCGGATCGCGCCGGCTATGAAGCGCGAACGCCGCAGCCACTGCTCCTGGAGAAGGCTCTCCGGCGCCTTGGGGCTGCTGTTGGCGGCGCGCAGGCCCTGGGCGTAGGGCAGGTCAATGAAGCGTACCCGGCATCCCAGCTCGCCAGCGCTTCGGATCGCGACCCACTCCGGCGAGAACTCACAGAACGGATAGTAGCTGGCGTGATTGCCGGAGAGTCCGCCCTGTGGGTCCCGCCAGGTGCAGTAGAGCGCCACGGGCGGCAGCGTCTCCTGGTGCTGGAGCAGCGGGATCAGTGGCTCGGCGTCTTGGGGCGCTTCGATCAAGACCGCTTGCGGCCGCCGCTCGAAGAGGATACTCCTCAGGTGCCGAGCACAGCTCGGGCTGTGGTGGCGGATCGGGAGCATCAGCACGCGGGCCGCCGCGTCCAGTCGCGGTATCTTCAGTGTTTCGGGCAGCTCGCTCATCCGCGCAGCTGCCGGCGGGTGGCTTCGAGCGCCTTCCAGAGCTTCGCCTTTTTGCTGCGGCCGCTGCCGCGCTTGCGCGCGACGGTTTGCAGGTAGTGGCGCAGCTTCTTGAGGTCCTCGACGTCGTCCTTGAAGACGGCGCCGACGAGGTGCCGGGCCAGGCTCTCGATGCTGAGTTCGCCGTTGCCGTAGTAGTAGCCATCGAGCCCGGCCGACATGCAGACGCCGACGGCCTCGGCTGTCGAGAGCACGGTCGAGGGCCGATCGACCTGGACGCCGTCGTGGGTTGTGCCGCTGCGCAGGTCCTGGAAGGCCTCGACCAAGACCGCGACCACATCCTCTCTGAGATCGACTGCCGCCCCGCTCTGCTCCAGCGCTTGGCTGGCTTCCCGGCGCACGAGTTCGACCTCGTCGGCCAGCTCGGCGATGGGGTGGACGGTCTCGAAGTTGAAGCGCCGTTTCAGGGCCGCCGACATCTCATGCACGCCGCGGTCGCGGATGTTTGCGGTGGCGAGGATGTTGAAGCCCGGCTTGGCGCGCACCAGCCCGGCTTCCCCGGAGAGTTCCGGCACCGTCAGCATCTTTTCGGAGAGGATGCCGACCATCGTGTCCTGTACCTCGGGTGGGCAGCGGGTGATCTCCTCGAAGCGGACGAGCCGCCCTTCGCTCATGCCACGGTGCACGGGGCTCGGCACCAGGGCGCGTTCGCTGGGCCCTTCGGCGAGCAGCAGCGCGTAGTTCCAGCTGTAGCAGATCTGCTCTTCGGTCGTCGCCGCTGTGCCCTGGATCACCAGTTCGCTAGCGCCGGAGATCGCCGCGCTCAGGAGCTCCGAGAGCATGCTCTTGGCGGTGCCCGGTTCGCCGACCAGCAAGAGTCCGCGATTGCCAGCGAGGGTCACGACGGCGCGCTCGACCAGACTGTCGTCTCCGTAGAACTTTCGGGAGATCTCGCAGCCGTAGCTCTTGGCTGGTGCCCCGCAGACAAAGTCGCGCACCGCGCGTGGAGAAAGCTGCCAGCCAGCGGGTTTTGGGCCTTGGTCTTGGGAGGCCAGTGTCGCCAGTTCGCTTCGGTAGCGCTCCTCGGCCGAGGGGCGAAGACTGCTGCTTGTTGAATCGGGTATGCCTGGTGCCATAGCCTCGCTCCCTTCGAAGGGCCCTTCCCCCGAGCCGCGCCAGGCGCCGAGTGCACCCATGACCGACCGAGACGAGATCGCCGATACTTTCGATCAGTTCCTCAACGACGATTACTATGGGGGGAGCGCGGCCCAGAGCGTCGCTCTCGCAAGAGCCTATTGCGTCGACGAGGACGACGCAGCACTGAATCGCATACAGTGCCTCAGCTCGTCTTACTGGCTTTCCCTCCTCGGGGGCGAGCTGCCCGATGATCCGGAGGACTCCTGTGGGCGCCGACTCCTGCATGTGCTGCTGCGGCTAGGGGGTGGCGATCTCGTCGGGAGATGGTACCTCGATCGCTGTTCGCAGTGTGGGGAGGACCAGCCGCTCTTGTCCCAGCTTATGGAGGAGGCTCAGCTCGACCCGGCGCAGGCGATCGGCTTCCTCGCCGAGGAGATTCCCCTCCTCGACGGCGGACAGCCCACGGCGGCAGGGCGGCAGGTCCTGGGCTATAAGGACTCGACGCTCTCGGCTGCGATCGGCCAACTCGGGTCGGTCAGCGCCCGCGAGCAGCTGGCCTCACTGCTGGTCGAGAGCGACCCCAAGCGGGTAGCCAAGCTGCAGGACGAGCTGATGAGCGGCGAGCAGCCCGATGCCATCGCCCGGATCCTCCTGAGCAAGGACCCCAAACGCTTCCGCAAGTGCATCGTCCAGAAGGCCGGCAAGCAGGGGCGCACGGTGGATCGTCTGCATCTCTATCAGGCCCTGGACGAGGCCTTCCCCGGCAAGTTCGAGGCTGAGTTGCTCGATTTGTCCCGGAGGATCCTCTCTCACGGTGGAGGCAATCTGAGCGACATGATCTGGGCCGTCGAGCATTTCGGTGCCGAAGTCGTGGATGAGGCAAGGCGGCAGATCGAGTATGGGGTCCTCAAGTATGAGAAGGCTCGCTGGCCTAACGACTACATGTTGCATGATGCCCGTGACCTGCTCGAGGTGGTAGGGCGCTGCATGGGCGAGGCCGGGCGCCCGCTCTTGCACGATTATTTAGCGAGCAAGCCGGTGCTGCTCGGCCAGGCAGCGGCCACCGCTCTTCTCGCCGTAGGCTCCCCAGAAGATCATGGGCGTCTGCACCAGGCCCTTCGCGATTTCTTGAGGGAGGCGAGCGGCGACTCGATCCGCAAGACCTTGGAGCTGATCGAAGGCTGCGAGTTTGTGGACTTCAGGGATGAGCTATGGAAGCAGGCCGGGCACAAGAGCAAGCCCGTGCGTGCGGCGCTGTCGCGGTATCTGCGGCAGCAGCCTGACGCACGCGAACGTGCGATCCAGCTGCTCAGCGAGCGCAAAGCCGCCGCAAGGCTAACCGGGGTCGAGATCCTGCTCGCTCTGGGGGACGAGGCTTCCTTCGAGTTGCTCGATACGCACACGGAAGGCGAGAAGAGCGACGAAGTGCGCGACACGATTCTGCTCGGGCTCGAGGCCTATTGGCTTGAGCAGGGGCGGGAGATGACGCGCGAGGACATCGCCAAGCGCATCGACCGCAGCCTGGAAAAATTGGCGACTCCGCCTGTCGACTGGCTCCAGGCATCGCAGCTTCCTCCACTCCGGCTTCGCGGCGGCGAGGAGTTGAGCCAGGAGGAGCTGGCCTATCTCATCTTCCGGCAGTCACGCAGCAAGGACATGCGGGCCGACGTCGAGGCCAAGCCGCTCTATGCCTTGATCGATCGGCGCTTGAGTGGAGATTTTGCCCTCCAGGTTTTTGAGCGTTTTGTCGGGAGTGGCGCGGATGCGAAGGATCGCTGGGCCATGGCCCTGGCCGGGATCCTGGGCGACGACCGGCTCGTCGGGCCGATGCGTCGGCAGATCGACGAATGGGCAGCAAACAGCCGCGGCAAGCTGGCGGAATACGCCGTGCAAGCGCTGACGCTGATCGGTAGCGATGTTGCCTTGCTGGCGACCGACGCGATCGCCATCCGCTACCGCTCCAAAAACAAGAACATCGGTAAGGCTGCCAATGTCGCGCTCGACGCCGCCGCCGAGGTTCTCGGTATTGATCGTGACGAACTCGGTGACCGCATCGTGCCCTGGCTCGTCTTCGAGCGTGGGCAGCCGAAGGTCTATGAGGCGGGAGGCCGGCGCCTCGAGCTACGCATCAGCTCCGAACTCAAGCCCGTGCTCTGGGATCTGGATAAGGATAAACGGGCCGCCAATCTTCCCAAGGCCGCCAGTGATCAGGAGAAGGCGGAGTTCAAGAACTTCAAGAAGACGCTGCGCGACGTCGCTAAGAGTCAGCTGCTGCGCGTCGAAAACCTGCTGGTGCGGCAGCGGCGCTGGGCGCTTACGCGCTGGCGCGATCTGTTCGAAGAGCATCCTCTCCTGCGTCCCTTTGCGATGGGGCTGGTCTGGGGGCGCTATGCGGACGGCGAACTCGTGGATTGCTTCCACATGCTTGAGGACGGCAGCTTCACGGACGCGGACGACGAAGACGTGAGCTTTGCCGATTACGAAGAGATCGGAATCGTGCACCCGCTGGAGCTAGAAGAGGATGCTCTTGTCGCCTGGAGCGCGCACCTGAGTGACCACGAGATCGAGCCGCCCTTCCCGCAGTTGACGCGTCGTGTCGTGCGCGTCGCCGCTGCGGATCGTGACAAGCGGGCGATCCGCGACCTAGAAAGGCATTCCCTCAATGCGATGAGCTTCCGCGGGCGCGCCGAGCGGCTCGGTTGGGCGCGCGGCTCCGTCGTCGACGCTGGTGGGGTTACCTCCTACGTGGCCAGCTTCCCCGCAGCCGGCGTCGATGTCTTCCTCTGCCTTGAGGAGTTCTGGATCGGAATGAGCATGGAGGACGAGGCGAGGCTCGGGACGGTGTTCTTCGTGCGCAGCGGTTCGGTCCAAGTCGGGTCCTATATCTACGACGAGCCCGAAAACGAGAAGGACGAACGCGTCCTCGCCCTAGCTGAGGTCCCCGAGATCGTCTACTCAGAGGCTGTCGGCCAGCTCGAGCAAATCGCCGGGCGGACGCTGGGTTAGCAGTGGGGATGCGCTGCGCAGCTTTGCGCGCTGCCAGAGCGGCCGTCAGCCGCCGCCACGCACGCCGCCGCCGTTGCTCCAACTCATCTCGAACTGGTTCCGATGCCCTCCAGGGTTTCACAGCTGAGCTTCTCGACCTCGTGCAAGGCCGCGCTGGGGTAGATGCACTTGCTCTGCGCATCTGCCTTGCGCACGCGGTAGAGCTGGTCTCCGGCTTGGACGAGGACCGCGTCCTTGCCTTGGCCGAGGATCTTGAGTCTGGGCCAGGTTCTGCTGGCGAAGCAGTCCTTGCCGGATCCCGGATAGAGGACGAGGGTGGAGACGCGCGAGTCTGGACCACAGTCGAGGAGGAACGCAGCCGAAGCATCCTTCGTTTGGCGAAGCCCGGCTGGGCCCTGGCCTATGCGCAGCCACGGCTGCTCGCAAGCCTTGCCGTTTCGGCGCAGGTCTAGGCGGCGCGCATCACGGCTAGCCGCGTCCCAAGCCCAGAGCTGATGCTCTCGTATAAAGATGATTTCGCCGCTATTCAGCAAGCTGAGCTGTTCTGGTTTACAGCCGTCCAGATCGACGATCCGCTCATGTCGGCCATCGTGATGCCAGAGTTCATAACTGTAGCACGATTCTGAACCGGGCAGGTCACGCTGGCGGACCCGGAAGAGGATGCTCTCTCCGATTCGTCCGATGAAGCTTGCTCGATCCACAAGCCTGGCCGTCCCCGGGATCAGCACGCCTTGCCAGAGGTCGAAGATGCCGGTCTCAGGCACGGACAAAGGCACGAGTTCTTGCTGGCTTGGGGATGGCTCGCGCAGGGCTCCCTTGTCGAAGCGCGTGTCGCGATCGAGCTTGTGGGGAGCTGCATCCCGGCTCAGTACCAGATACTGCCTTCCTGGCACACTCACGATCGCTCGAACCTTACTCCAAGCGTGGGCAAGCGGTCGGTCGAGACCTTTGGCTGCACTGCGGAACCAGTCCGGATCCGCGAACACGTGTACTGACCCGGCTCCCAGCTTTGCACGTCGCGCCAAGGCTCGTTCACAAGCCAGCGCGAAGCGTCCCTCGGATCTCTTGTCCATAAGCGAAAAACCCGGCACCTGGCTGGAAGGGAGTCTGGCTTGTCAGGGTACGACCATCTCCGGTAATGCTTGGAGAGCCGGCCCCGATCCGGGCCTGGCTGGGTCCAGCTCTCCCAGATTTGCTGTGCGCTAGGTTGATGCGACCACCACCGCCATTCGCCGGTTTGGGTATCCAGGAGCAGCGGCGCAGCGATCGCATGGCCCACGCTCGCTGTGGTCGACCTTGCTATGATCAGCACGCGTCGGCCATCCTGGGCATCAGGGCACTGGATATTCCGAAGCCCTTGCGCCCAGGCCAGAAGCGTTGTGCCTCTTGCTCGCTCCAGACGGGCAGGATCGCGAAAGCGCCCAGGGCTGCGCAAATCCCCGTCCGGATGCCATTGCGCAAGATCCGTCGACTGCGGGTCTGATGCGGGCGCAAGGCCAGGCTAAGCGCCCAAACGGCGAGAGAGGACGCGAGCATGATCTGCACTCCGAGCTGATAGGGCTCGAAGCGGCTGGTCCAATGATGGGTGAGATCGCCTCCATGCAGCCCCAGACGCACCTGCGTCTTGACGATCAGGACAAAGGCGAGCCCCGTCCCTAGCGTCCACCACAAGCAACTGAGGGCGTTCCGCTCGTAGCGGCTAAGGGCTGCCATGATGGCTGCCAAGCTGCCCACGACCGTCAGAGCGGTTTCCAGGTCTTCGCCAAAATCGCTGCTGAGCCATGGCTGATAACCCAGAGCCAGCAATATCGCAGCGATACTGCAGAAACCCAGGACGAGGCTCAGGGCGCAGATTCCCAGGAAGCTCGCGGTATTCGCAAGGGGCGGCATCCAGGCAGGGCAAGGTGTGCGCTGAGTCATGGCCTTGTCAGCTTCGCTCCGATCTCGATAGAGCAAGCTCAGCCCCACGCTAAGGACGGTGATGGCCATGCAGCCAAAGGCGTTGAGGAAGAGATGGAAGCGACCGAGCCCCAGCTCTTCAGGCGTCCATGCCAGAAAGCTCAGTCGAGTCGCCACGAAGACGAGGGCGCAGCTCAAGCAGAAGTCGCGCCGCACCGTGCGGGCGTTACGCCAGAGAAGTGTCGAGAGGATTCTCATCGTGACGCCCCCTGGGCCATTGGGCAGGCGAAGCACTGCGCCAGCTCTGGGTCGATGCGATAAAGCGCTTGTCTCAGGATGATTGCCCTGTCGACCTAGGACGGTGGGGCAGTTGAGGTCCCGTCCAGAGAGGCCCTTATTATCGCGGTCTCAGCTCTGCGACCTCGCGACCTTCTCTTGGGGGCCTTGCGATCCGTGCTCCTCGCTGCGCAGTAGCGATACCGGGCAGGCTGGGCCCAGGAAGAGGATCCTCGCTGCTCGTTACGGGGGTGGTCACGAGCTTGTGCCCTGCATGGAGCGGCGTGCTTAGCTCCGAGTCCCCAAGCGCTTGAGTTGCCGGGCGACCTCGGCCCAGGGAAGGCGACGATTGCTGGCCTCCATCTTCGCGTAGGCGTCTCGCAGCCTTTTGACCGTGATGATTCCGGTCAAGACAAGGCGCTCAGCCAGCCACAAGCTTCCATGGACCTCGATGCCTTCGGCCTCGGCGGCGGCTCTGAGCTTGCTGTCGCCGGTGAGCAGAGGGCAGGCTTCTTGTTCCGCCGCTGCCATTGCGGCGAGGTCGAGGCGGCTGGGGCTGCTGTAGCTGAGTCCAAGCTGAACGACGCGATCGAGCGTTTCGCCGGAGAGTTCCACTAGGACAAGACCGTGGTCTAGGAGCTGCGAGTGTTGTTCGCTCAGCTCGTCCTCGAAGAGCAGGTCAGGCACGCCCAGCGACTCCGGAAGACGGAAGAGCTCCTCAATGAGCCCACCGTCTTCGAAGTCGATGAAGATGTTTGTGTCACTGATGAGCAGCGCCACGCGGGGCCTCGAAGCGGAGACGATGACGGAATGTGGCGACGGACATGCCCATCAGCTCAGCGGCCTTGCTGGTCGAGATCATCTTCTCGGCGAGCGCGCGAAGAACGAGCCGCTCGAAGAGCTTTGGAGTCTCTGAGTCGATGGGCTTTCCTGGTTCCTGCTTCCGCCAGCCTTTCGCTGAGAAGAATCGAAAGATCTTCGTCTTGGTGCTGTCGGTGATGACCCCAGCGGCGACGGCGCGAAACACCCAGCCCATCATGCTCAAGCCGTACTCGTGTTTGAGCGCGTAGAGTTCGCGCGGCTCCAGCCGGTTGCGGTGTTTTCCCAGCTCGTGCTGGACGGTGGGGAGCGGCACGAGGAAGGCGCCGGCGAAGCAGTTGCACGCCTTTTCCTCGTCGAGGCCGTCAGCAAGGCGGTCGCCGAGCACCAGGTGCCCCAGCTCGTGGGCCATGGTGAAGCGCTGGCGATCCCCAGGCCAGTCGGCGCCGAGTGCGATGACGGGTAGCCCTCCGACGCTCGCGGCGAGCCCGTCGAACTTCGCCGAGCGGTCGATGTTGGTGCTGAGCACCAGGACCCCGTGCTCCTCGATCGTGGCAGCGAGGCAGGGGATGGCGTTTTGGCCGAGCTGCCACGCCTTGCGGACGGCGAGCGCTGCCTTCTCGACCTCTTGGTGGCTCGCGACCCGCTTCGGCACCGAGGTCGGCACCTTAAAGCGGGCGACTGGGGGCGTGGGAAAGAGCGAGAGCAGGTCAAGGAAGCGCTCGATCTGATCGAGGATGTCGGCCTCGACGCGGGCTAGCTGCTTCTTCGGGAGCGATGAGCGCTTGCGGTATTCGGGCCGCTGCAGCTCTACCGTTGTCGGCCGCAGGAAGAACTCGCTGCGCGTGCCGAGGGCGCGGGCGAGTCGGATCAGGGTCTGTGACGTCGGCTTCGACTTCCCCTGTTCGAACTTCGAGATGGCCGTCGCGCTGAGTTCGGCTCGCTTGCCGAGTTCACGTAGTGAGAGGCCCGCGGCGTTGCGAGCGCGCTTGATTCGTTCGCCGATCATGGGGGCTCTTCGGTTTACATATTGGAATGTTTGGTTTGGAAATGTAAACCAAAGCTGCTCCGCTTGCTAGCCCGAGGCGCAAGGCCTCTCGGTTGGGAGCTGCTCGCCAGCCGGGCCTCCTCGTTGCCCCGGATTCCTCGCCAGAACGCGAAATCGCGGCAATTCGAAGCTTTCGTTCGCTGGGGGGCGCCGCTAGTCTATTCGCCCCTTTTGTATCGGGGGCCCACCCGGAGTGCGCTCTGGGCGAGCCTGCAATGGCATGGGCCGCCGATGGGCATGGACCGGACCAGTACCCCGCAGGACCAAGATTTTCTACATGGCCAGTTACGGTAAGAAACTCGTCAAGGAGCTCGAGCTGAGCGCCGAGGCGTTAGACCAAGAGCTTGAGAGCGTGTTCGCCGAAGTCGGCGACATGGATGCGCTCGATGCGATCTATACAGCCGCCGTCGGCGACTTTAGCCCCGAATCCATCGTCAAGGGACGCGTTGTGCGTCTGTCTGGCGACCACGTCTACATCGACGTCGGCTACAAGTCTGAGGGTGAAGTTCACCTCAGCGAATTCGAAGAACTGGAGACCGTCGAACCCAATCAGGAGTTCGAGGTTCTGATCGAGAGCCTGGATGATGGCCAGGGCATGATCCAAGTCAGCAAGCGCAAGGCTGACCGTATCCGTGCCTGGGAAAAGGTCATCGACCGCTACAGCGAAGGCGACGTCGTCAAGGGCCTGGTCACGCGCAAGATCAAGGGTGGCCTGCTCGTCGACATCGGCGTCAACGCCTTCCTCCCGGCTTCGCAGGTGAACATCCGCCGCACCGAGGACATTGGCGAGTGGCAGGGCAAGGAAATCGAAGCCCGCGTCATCAAGATCGACGAGGACCGGATGAACATCGTCATCTCGCGTCGTCGCCTGATCGAAGAGGAGCGCGAGAAGCTCAAGAGCTCTCTGCTCAGCGAGATCGAGGAAGAGCAGGTCCGCAAGGGCGTGGTCAAGAACATCGCCGACTTCGGCGCCTTCGTCGACCTCGGCGGCCTCGACGGGCTCCTGCACATCACCGATATGTCCTGGGGCCGAGTCAACCACCCGAGCGACATGGTGCAGATCGATCAGGAGATCGAGGTCAAGGTGCTCAAGGTCGACAAGGAGCGCGAGCGCGTTGCTCTTGGCCTCAAGCAGCTGAGCGACGATCCGTGGCTGGCCATCGACCAGCGCTACCCGGTCGCTTCCAAGGTCATCGGCGAGGTCGTGAACATCATGACCTACGGCGCTTTCGTGAAGCTCGAAGACGGCGTCGAGGGCCTGGTGCACATCTCCGAGATGTCGTGGACGCGCCGCGTCAACGATCCGCGCGAGATCGTCAACATCGGCGACAAGGTCGAAGTGGTGGTCCTGGACCTCAACACCGAGAAGCAGGAGATCAGCCTCGGCATGAAGCAGACCGAGGTGAATCCTTGGGATCTGGTCGAGACCAACTACCCGCCGGGAACCATCATCTCGGGCAAGGTGCGCAACCTCACCAACTACGGCGCCTTCATCGAGCTGCAGGAAGGCATCGACGGCCTCTTGCACATCTCGGACATGTCGTGGACCAAGAAGGTCACGAACCCGGCCGAGGTGGTCAAGAAGGGCGAAGAAGTCAAGTGCGTCGTCCTCTCCGTGGACAAGGAGAAGAAGCGCATTGCTCTGGGCCTGAAGCAGCTGGCCGAGGATCCGTGGGCGCACGACATTCCGTCGCGCTTCCACATCGGCGACACGGTGAGCGGCCAGGTCACCAAGCTGACCAACTTCGGCGTCTTCGTCAGTCTCGAAGAGGGTCTCGAGGGCCTGCTGCACATCAGCGAGCTCGCGGACCACAAGGTCGAGAACCCCGAGGATGTCGTCAAGGTCGGCCAGACCGTCGAAGTGCGGATCATCAAGATCGAGCCGGAAGAGCGGAAGGTTGGCCTTACCCTCGTCCAGGCGCACTACGAAGGCGACAAGGGTGGCGAAAGCGTCCGTCGCGAGCCGCAGACCGAGAGCGAGTCGTCGAGCTTCGACGATCCGTCCTCCTTGGCCGCGCAGCTCAAGGACCTCGGTAGCCGCCTTCACCTCGATGACGAGGAGAAGAGCGGTGGCGACGACGAGGCCGCCGAAGGCAGCGAGGCTCCGGCAGGAGACGAGGAGCCGAAGCAGGACTGAGTCCTCCTCAGCCTTGTCTCCCCGGAGTTGTTCGGGGAGTAAGGGTGCGGCCCGGGTCGGAGCGATTCGATCCGGGCCGCGCTTCGTTCTACGGCTCGCGTCTGGCGAGCCTTCTCCTGGCGAGCTTTCACTTTGGGCATCCGAGATAGAAGCATGATCCGATCTGGCCTTAGAGCATCCTCCACCGCGTTGTGGCTCCCGCTCCTCTTGCTGGCCTGCCATTCGGCACCGGCGGATAGGCCAGAGGATGCGCCGGGGCTTGAGAATACTCCCTCCCCGGCGGCCCCTGCCCAGGACTTCCATCAGCGCCAGTTGCAGCAGCTGGCCGAGGCGCATCGCGCCCGTGATTGGCGGCGCATGCAGCAGATTCTGTCGCTGGCGCGCAGCGGCGCCACGCCCGAGCAGCGGAAGGGCTACGACGTCTATGCCAGCTTGATGCGGGGGCTGCGCGCCGTGGATGAGCAGTTTGTGCTGCGCGGCTTTACGACCCTGGCAGGGGCAGAGAAGCGCGAGTTCGAGATGGACGCCAAGCTCGAGCTGGCCCTCGTACTCGAGCCCAAGTCTGGGCACGAAATGCTGCTCCGCGCCAAGGGCGAGCAGGGGGCACGCACGCTGATCACGGTGCGGGCGAGCATTGAGGACTTTCGTATCGATGGAACGAGCACGCGCTTCGAAGAGCCCATCGTTCGCGGACTCGCCGGCGATGTGATTCTGCGTGCGGGGAAGCCGCTGCAGCTACCGCTGCAGGAGCCGGCGGTGCCGGGGCCCGAGGTGCTGGTGCGGGTGATGCGCTTCAGCGGCGCGATGCGCCCGGCCGGGCTCGTCGTCGACGGGGAGGAGGCGATGACGGTGCAGCTGCCGCTCACGCCCTTCGAGCTTCGTCGCTTCCCCAAGGGTTTCGCTAGCGTTCGCAAGAACCCCTCGCTGATCCTGAGCAACGCCCTGGTCGATCCCCGGCGCTACCTCGGCCACATCTTCGTGGCGTCTTGGTTTCTCAGCGAGAGTGGGAGCGAGGTCCAGCAATCGAAGGCGATCGGGCAGCTGATCGAGGTCCTGCGTGTTGGAGCGCCGGACACGCATCGCTGTGTCCTGGCCTGCCTGGCCAGGCTCGCGGGCGAGCAGGCGCCTAAGGCGCGGGACCGCGAAGCTTGGCTTAGCTGGTGGGCGCTTCGTCAGCGATAAACTCCCTGCTAACCTGCCGACATGAGCAAGTTTCCCCCCGTTGATGAGCAGCTGGCACGGATCAAGCGTGGCGTCGTGGACCTAGTCCAGGAGCCGCTCCTGCGTGCGCGGCTCGAAGAGAGTCGCCAGAAGCAGCAGCCGCTGCGCGTGAAGTTCGGCATCGATCCGTCGAGCCCGGACATCCATATCGGGCACACGGTGCCGCTGCGCAAGCTGCGGAGCTTCCAGGAACTCGGCCACCTGCCGGTCATCATCTGGGGCAGCGCGACCGCGCGTGTCGGCGACCCGACGGGCAAGAGCAAGACCCGCCCGCAGCTGACCCTGGATCAAGTGCGCGAGAACCTCGCGACCTACCAGGCCCAGATCGGCAAGGTTCTCGACATCGATGCCTGTGAGCAGCACGAGAACGGCGAGTGGTTCGATTCGATGGGCTTTGCCGACTTCATCCGCCTGATGGGGCGCATGACCGTCGCCCGCGCGATCGAGAACGACACCGTCGGCAAGCGGCTCGAAAAGCAGGAGCCGGTCTCCTTGCACGAGCTCATCTACCCGCTGATGCAAGGCCAGGACTCGGTGGAGATTCGCTGCGACGTCGAGATCGGCGGCAGCGACCAGCTCTACAACCTCCTGGTGGGGCGCATGCTCCAGGAGCAGGCCGGGCAAGCTCCGCAGGTATGCCTGACCATGCCGATCATCGAGGGCCTCGACGGCGTGCAGAAGATGTCGAAGAGCCTGGGCAACTACATTGGCATCCACGACCAGCCCAAGGACATGTTCGGCAAGGTCATGAGTGTGCCGGACGAGCTGATGCAGAAGTACTTCTTGTTGCTGACGGACACGAGTCCCGAAGAGATCGAGACCCTGCTCGCCGGGCATCCGCGCGAGGCCAAGGCGACGCTGGCTGAGCGCATCACCGCCGATTTGCACGGCGAGGCGGCCGGGCGCGAGGCGCGGGCGGAGTTCGATCGGGTCTTCCAGCAGAAGGCGCTGCCTTCGGAGATCCCTGAGCGCGACTGCGATCCGGAGTGGATGCGTGATGGGGAAGTCCTCGTCGCGGTGCTGGTGCACAAGCTCGGCCTGGCGCAGAGCGGCAGCGAGGCGCGGCGTCTGATCCAGCAGAAGGGTGTCAAGGTCGACGGCGAAGCCGTGCAAGGGGAGAGGCCCAGCCTCAAGCCGGGCTCGTATCTGCTGCAGGTGGGCAGGCGCAAGTTCGTCCAAGTGCGGATTCCGGACTAGCCGTTTCGCGTATTTACGAATATCGCCGAGTCCTGTCGTAGCCGGGACCTCCTACTCGAACCCCCTGCTCCAGGAGCTCTCACCTTGCAGACCGGAACCGCCATCCTCCTCACCAGCCTTCTCAGCTGCGGCTTGACCGCTGCCGTTCTTCAGTTCCTCCCCAGTCGCCAGACAGGGGCGCAAGCCGATCAGAAGCAGATCGGCGAACCTCGCCCTCTCGGCGAGAGCCGCGTGCAGGAGCGCCTGGAAGAGCTTGAGCGCAAGCTCAGCGCCTGGGAGAAGGCGCCGCAGGCGCAGCCCCTGCGCCAGGCCAAGGGGCTAGGGCGCGCCGAGGTCGAAAGCATCGTTCGCGAGCTGCTCGAAAAGGGTGGCAGTTCCAAGGTGGAGGCGAGCTCCAAGCTGCTGCCTGACTTCGATCTCGAAAAGTCCTTCTCCGAGCTGCTCGAAGCTGGGCAGGGCTGGGAGGAGCGCGAGGCCATCTTTAAGCGGGCCAAAGCCGCTGGGCAGATCGATGCGCTGATCGCCAAGCTTAAACAGCGGGCGAAGGACAACCCCGCCATCGTAGAGGCGCAGGTCGAACTCGGGCAGGCCTACCTCGAAAAGGTCGAGGGGATGCCGCCCGGCCCCCAGGCGGGCTTGCTCGCGGCGGCGGCCGATAAGGCCTTCGATAAGGCGTTGGCCTTGGATCCCAAGCACTGGGAAGCCCGCTTTGTGAAAGCTCTCTCGCTCAGCTTCTGGCCGCCGATGTTCGGGAAAAAGGCCGAGGCGATTTCCAACTTCGAGATCCTGCTCAAGCAGCAGCAGGCTGGGCCGCAAAAGCCGGATTATGTCGAGACCTATCGCTTGCTCGGCAACCTCTACAGCGAACAGGGCAAGGCCGATAAGGCGCGCAAGATCTGGGAAGCCGGCCTAAAGCGTTTTCCCAAGGACGAGGATCTGAGGAAGCGGCTCCGAAACTAGACAGGATGGATGGAACGGTCTCTTCGAGACCTTGGGGTACGGTGCTGTGCGGTAACACAAGCCGCAGAGCCACATGAGGAGCCGCTCCAATGTCCAAGCCTATCCGTTTCGCCTGTCTCGATGTCCACTCGAAGTCGATCTCGATTCGCGGTTGCGAGAGAGCGGGACCCTGCCGAGTACGTTGGCCAGGTCGCGAACGACGTATCGAGGCTTCTCAGATCCCTCGATCGCCTCGGCCCAGGTGAATCGCTTCGGTGCGCCTACGAGGCAGGCCCGACCGGGTATGGCCTTCAGCGTGCTCTCACCCAAACCGGCATCCAGTGCGAGGTTATCGCGCCATCGAAGATGCCC
>PDSF01000015.1 GCA_002748355.1 Planctomycetota bacterium
AGCTGTGAAGTGCCTGGAAAAGGACCGCGACGAACTCTTGGCCTTCTACGACTTCCCCGCCGAGCACTGGAGGCAGGTCCGGACGACGAACCCGATCGAGTCGATGTTCAAGGGCCGTGCGCCTTCGGCATCGTCGCACGAAGGGCTCCGGGAGCAGGAACGCCTGACTTCGGCCCTGGTCGTTCGTCAACTTCCTCCCTGGCACGAGTACCTTCGCAAACGCCAGGTCAAGTCACCGAAGGTCTATATCCGGGACAGCGGCCTGCTGCACAGCCTCCTGGACATTCGCGACCGACGCGACCTACTCGGCCACCCCAAAAGCGGCGCCTCCTGGGAGGGCTTCGCAATGAACCAAGTCTTCGCTCAGCACGTCGTGCAGCCTCAGGAGTCGTATTTCTGGGCCACGCACGCCGGCGCCGAACTCGACCTCCTCGTCGTGCGTCGGCGCAAGAGAATCGGCTTCGAGTTCAAGCGCAGCAGCGCCCCCGAGCTGAGCAAGTCCATGCAGATCGCAGTCAAGGACCTGAGGCTGAAACATCTCTACGTCGTGTTCCCCGGAACCGAGCAGTACAAGTTGCATGCCAAAGTAACGGCATTGCCGCTAAGCAGCCTCGCCCAGGCCCGTCTGTAGCAGCTTCGCCAGCTTAGCCGAGAGAGAAGGCCGAAATCGCCTAGAGAGGATACTCCCGACCCCGCCCCTAAGCCTAGGGCGTCGGCGTCCAGATCCGCGAGAAGCCCCAAGCGAGGCGACCGGTGTCAAAAGGCCTGCGACGACGCTCGACCGGCGCGGGCACAACGCGGCCATCGCCTTGGCACTGGCCTAGGCGAAAGCGGAAAACGTAGTTCGGATAGAGCCCCATGCGCAGATCGACCAGGACCAGGTCATCGCCTTCGTGCTCGACAGCCCAGAATCCGTGGGTGAACCACTGCAGCCGCTGCAGGCTCCATTCGCTAGCGAGTGGCGCCACGAGAGAAGCCTCTCGGGGCCGTTCATGCCACTCAACCGGCGCCCCGTCGACCAGTGAGTAGAAGCCTTCGAAGTAGCGCTCACCGTCGATCGTAACGAGACGCCAGAGCAGGGTATTGAAGAAGGCCGGCGTCGCTAGCACTTGCAGCCTGGGCAGGCCGCGCGCCGCCAGCGATGCCTGCGCCTCGCTGAGCACAAGCCGCTGCGCCCCAAGACTCCACAGCAGATAGAGTGTCGACAGGATCAAGCCCACGGCGACGCCGCGTGTCGCGCCCGGCGCCAGCTTGCGTCGCCAGGCGAGGACACAGCCGACGAGCAGCGGCAGGGTGTAGAGCGGATCGATGATGAAGATCGAGCCCAAAGCGAGCGGCGCCGTCGTCAGCGGCCAGAACACTTGCGTTCCGTACACGGTGAAGACATCGAGCAAGGCGTGCGTAAAGAGGATGCTCCACACAAAGCAAATCCATCGCCCCAAGCTGATCTCCCGCGCGCGGTGGAGCCTGGCCAGCCCCCAGGCGAAGAGCGGAGCCACGGCGGAATGCACCAACCAGGAGTGGCTCGCCCCCCGGTGATAGGTGAAGTTCTCGATCGCCCCACCCATCGGCACCAAGACGTCCAGATCGGGCAGCGTCCCGAGCAGCGCCCCATACACGAGCGCACGACGGCCGAGCTTGCGTCCAAGCACTGCGTGGCCGACAGCGGCCCCGAGAGCGATTTGGGTCAGAGAGTCCATGGCGGCCTAGCTCATTCAGAAGCTGGCAACGATACAAGCCCGCACCCGGGACCGCCCCAGCCAGAAACGAACAAAGCCAGCACGGCCTCGCCGCCCGAAGCCAGAGGAGTTCCCTCGCCGCGTCTCGGTGGCGAGGGCAAGGCGCAAGTCCACGATATCGCCAATACGCTGATTCTCCTCCTCTGAGTGCGGCAGCGAACGAAGGGATTCGCTGGCATCTAGGTGATCCCACTCACCCTGAAGCTCCCCGCTCAGCTTCTCCCAGGTCCATGAGCACGATTCGACCCACAGAACATGCGGCAGGCTTACGGTCTCCCATTTCACGTCGACCCAGATATCACGGTTCGAAGGAACCCAATCAAGTCGCGCAAACAGATGGGCGCTCCCGTTTACAAGGCACAGATCTGGGCAGTAAAGACCGCAGCGCAGATAGCTTCGCTCGGCCGGCAGTGCATAACTCAAGCAGTCCATTACGAAAGCCCTCAAGCCAATCGTGCCCCCCCCATAACCTGCAGGAGTCACGCAGATCCAAGGAGAAACCGCTGCCGCCATGGTGCAAGCCCCACAAGGCGACAAAGGCGAAAGGTATATGAGCTCTACCCAATAAGGGGATCCCATATCTAGCGGCGCATGGCGGGAGCGATACTCACCTTACAAGTCCAGGGGAAGACGAAGCTCGCCCAGCGCACGCAGCACGCCGAAAGCTCCGAATCGCAGCGAAGGTCCTGCGCCGTCACCGGCAAAGCCGCGAAGCAAACCAGCGGCTCAGCTCAGAGCTGGGTACTCCACCGATAAAGGCTGAAGAGATCAGCGTGGCGTCTTCGCCTTATCCGGCCCGAGCTTCGTCTTGGGCTTCATCCCGGGCCTCTGCGGCGCATCGACATGCCCGGCGCCGGATTCGAAGAGCATCCTCTGCCGCTGCGCTGCAGGATGCCTGCGGCCAGGCTTCGTCGGCTCGCGCTCGTCCTTTGGCAACCGCAGCTTCGCCCAGTAGCCGCGGCGGCGGCTCTTGCCGCCTTTGCCGGCCCACTTGCCCGAGCAGTGGTAGCTCCAGCCGGTGAGAGCATCCACTCCGTCGCCGCGCGCCAGGATCAGCAAGGGCCACTGCAGGGTCCCGAGCGTCGAGGGGCGACGCTTGCCATCGCGTTCCTCGCCATCGTCGCGCGAGGCGTCGACCGGAACCCAGCCATACTCGGGCAGCCAAGCCTCGGCCCAGCGATGGAAGACCTTGTCGACGTAGAGGCTTCTCTCGCTCTTGCGAAGCGCGAGGCCGCCGGACCAGCGCGCGGGGATCCCCATCGCACGGCAGAGCGAGATGAATGCGAAGCTGTATTCGCTGCAGCTGCCAGTGCCGCGTTGGAGACAGAGCGGTGCCGGGTCCCAGCCGCCGGCGCGTTCGTACTTCATGCGATCCATCACCAGGCTTTGAATCGCACGCAGGAGATCCAGCCCCTCCTGTGGCTGCGCGGCGAGCTTCTTTGCGTAGCGCCTGATAACGGGGCTCTTCGTTTGGTAGCGCGGCGCATCGCGGAGATAACGGACACGCTCTTTGCGGCTCAGCGTCAGGGGCTGGGCTAGGCGCTGCCGCTTCGTGGTCAGGAGCAGGAACTCGCCATACCACTGAGCCACAAAGCGGTGCCCGGGCGCCAGCTTCTTGCAGCGGAAGACCGCGACCCGGTTGCCGTAGGGGTCCCGCTTCAGCACGGCCGGCGCGCGCAGGCGCCAGGTCCCACCCTTTGGCCCCGGCACCAACTCCGTGCCCCTTTGCACGTCGAGTCGCAAATGCTTCTGCCGCGGTAGTTCCGGGGGCAAGACCAGCCGCAGCTCAAGGCGGCGTAGCGGCTTGTCTCCTTGATTCTCGACTTCGTAGACGAAGCGCAGCGCTCGCTGATGCGGCGCCGCGTCGTCAGGCTCTGCCAGGCTGAGCGGCAAAAGCGGCAGCAACAAGCAGAGAGAGAATCCTCCAGTCCAGGCCATAGGGCCTTTTTACTGGAAGTTATCGCTCACTGGAAGGCGTAGCCGCTGATACGAACGACCGGAGCGAACTGCCAGGCCGACTGGAAGGCGTTATTGCTCGTAGCATCGGCCTTCGTATAGATCGTTTGGGTCGAGTAAGGCGTGGAACTAGCAGCACCGATCTTGAGCTTGAGGGCATGCGTAAGCAGCAACCCCATGGAGTTGGCCCCGTAATCGGCCACGAGCGCCTGAGTGAAGATCTCCTTGCCGTTCAAGCGCGGGTCAGCCGGCAGCTTCCAATAGAAGCTGGCGGAGCGGGCATTGTTGACCGGGGCCTCCAGCTTGACGGCTTGGGACAGATCCATGCCGGTGTAGAGGGTGCAGCCGGTCGGGAAGGCATACGGGAGCTTCATGCTGCCCCAGCTCTTATCGCTGATACCGAGGAAGTTGAAGGCGATTTGCTCGGCAGCTGCGCCCTTGGATTTGTCGGGGGCATCAACCAGAACGATGCGCGCTTCGCGGCCGGGTGCCAGGAGGTGGGGACTATCGAGGATGAGCTGCGGGGTCTTCTTGCCGGTGCCGGTGCAGGACTTCCCGATCGAACTCGAGCTGCCACTTACCCAGGAAGAGCGGGCCAGTAGACAGTCGACAAACCAGTCGCTGGCCAAGACAGCGTTCACCTTCATGTCGATCACGAGCTTGCCCTTCTTGCTGATGAAGACGAAGGGCTTGTTGAGCTTGATCTTAATCTGGAACTTGGGAAGGCCAGAGGCCGGCGGCGAGCTGGGAAGCGAGACCGTGCCCTTGAATCCAAGGGTAAGTGGGGAACTCGGAATCTCCGAGAAGCGCGCCGGCATCGATCCTGGCTCATGATTTGAGTAGCCGATGCGCATTTCGACCGAGCGCGTGGCTTGGAGCCAAGCCGGCCCCATGCCCGCACGACGCCAGGCCACTTCGTTAATAGCGCCGGTCTTGAGTCCAACGGCAGCTGAGCTGAAAAGCTGGAGGTTATGGATGGCCTTCTTCGAGAAGAGGCTCACATAGGGGTGAAATCCGGTCTTCTTGTCGAAACCGTGCCCCAAGGGGAGAACACGGCTGTGTTGGGCATAGGAGATGCCGCTCAGGAGGGCGAGAGCTAGGGCGATAGTGCGATGGCGCATAACGGTCTCTTGGTGGGGGTTTCCAGTTACAGGCAGCAGAGCCTATCGAGGTTGCGAAGCCTTCGCATAAACTAATGCGAAGAGTTCGCATAAGCTCAAGACCGGACAGTTTTACGCACATGGACCAGTTCCCAGCCCGGCTTCGACAAGCTGTCAGGAGCACCTAGCTTTCCGCCCCCATCGGTTCGCGAGCACGCCAGGGAGCGGAGCAACAACCCCAACACCGTCGTGCGAGCCCTGGAGGCCCTGGCGCGCGACGGGGTCATCCTGCCGCGGCAGGGAGCCGAGACCCCGGCGAAGGAGGAGGCAGGATGCTCGCCCTGCTCCGCAAGGATCTCGCCTGAGAGGCAAGGACGGGCCTTTGTCGACCTGATGCCGATAGCGCTCTTGGCCAGTGGGAGCATGCTCTCCCTAGCCGTTTTTCCTACAGCGCTGGTCAGCCTCGGCCTGCCTCTGCATTGGCCAGGCCGGGTCTGTTTCCTGTGCAGCTCTTCTTGATACGGCTCTTGCTCCCGGCTGTGACGCTGGGTGTTACTGCGCTCCAAGAAGCGGCGCAAGCGCATGGCCGGACTCCCCTCCTTTTGCTCCGAGTGAGCTAGAGACTCGGTGGCAAGGGCAGCCGAGAGGGCGCCACCGAGCCGCAGCCGGGCGATTCAAGCCACCCCCCTTGTGGACTCGATACAGAGTCCGGAGCGAAGCCCAGGTCCAGAGTCAGATGAATACGCCTAAAAACGCCGAGGAGAGAGCGCGCCAGGCCGAACGGATCCGCAGCCGCGCCTCCGAGACCCGCCTCCTCCCCGATGAAAACGGCAACCTGGTCAAGCATCGCCAGGCCGACGACGGCCGTTGGGTTCCGGTAGAGAAGGTCCCACTCGACAAGCAGCAGCCGCAGCGAAGCCGACCGATCCAGATCAGCACCGGACACCACAAGGCAGAACCCTCGCAGCTACGCGCGTACCTGCTCTTGGCGATCGCCGCGCTCACCATTTCTCTGGGCCTGATCGTGGGGCTACCGTATCTGACCCACTCGCCCAAGCTCGACCGGCTCACGCCCCCAAAAGCCAAGCCCGCCCAGAGCAAGTTCCGCTCGGTGGTCTTGGTCTCCACCCTGGCCGGACGTTCCGCCGCCGGCTTCGTCCTCGGCCCTCGCCTCGTCGTCACCGATGCGAGGATCCTCAAAGACGTGCGGGTTTGCGACCTGATGATCCGCTTCAGCGACGGCAGCAGCAAGCTAGGCGCCAAGGTGGGTCAGCTGCGCTGGGTCGACGAAGACCTAGTTCTCGCCGTCTTGAGCTTCGAGGGCAAGGAGCTCGCCCTGCCCCTAGCCAGCAAACTGCCCGACAAGAGCACGCCCATCCAACTCCTCCACCCCAAGGTCGGGATCGAGCACCAAGGCGTGCTGATTGAAGAACGCGAATGCCTGCTCGGCCTGCCCCTTTATGAGGGCGAAGAAGAACTGTGCGAGGTCCTCTTCCAGCGTCAGGACGAACGCAGCGGCACCCCGGTCTGCACCCAGGAAGGTCAGGTCGTCGGGCTCCTGCTCGAGGACAATCAAGAGGGACGACACCGCATCGTTCCCGCGCCCCGACTACAACAGCTGCTCGACAAGGCACACCAGCTCGGGCCAGGCCGCGGGCGCAAGCTTGAGGCCGTGCACGATGCCGGCGTCCTGGCTTCGAACCTGATCCAAGCCAGTGAACGCTACGGCATGGCAGCAATGGCCATCGGCCTCGCCCTCTCCAAACAGATGGCTCGTGGCGAAGCCCTTGAGATGGGACTGCAGCAGGCACATGCAGCCCTGTCCAACTCTCTGGCCGAGGCAGACGCCTATCTCGAGGGAGCCTCGACCCAGTATGTCGAAGAAATCACCTCACGCCCCGAACTGCCCAGGGCGCTGCGAGGCCTCATCCTGCAGCTGTCTCGGGAAGTGCGCGCCCTGCGCAAACAGGTCGAGAGACCGCGTGGCACGGTCATGAGCTTCCAAGAGGACTCGAAGAAAAAGACCCGGCGCATCGAAGCCCTCATCAACGAGCTTCGACGACAGCTCGAAACCTGAGCTACTTGGCGGCAGGATTCTCCGATGCCTGCAGCCTCGCACCCCCTCGTCATCTTCGACTTCGACGGCACGATTGCCGACTCGACAGCGGCCATTTGCCAGCTCTTCAACGAGTCCCTCGTGGCCACCGGCTTCGAAGCCGTGCCAGAGACCGAGATTCGCCAACGCATCGGACTCTCCCTGGCCAAGATCGGCAAGGAGCTCACCGGCCTGGGCCCCGAGCACGAAGGGCACCGGGCCCTGGTCGAGAACTACCGCGAACGCTGCATCGCCGGCGGCCTGGCCCATGTGCGCTACTTCGACGGGATGCAGCCCCTCCTGACTCGTTTTCGTCAGGCCGGCGCCACCCTCGGCATCGCCACCGGCAAGGGACTCCGCGGCCTGCTGGAGAACCTCGACGCCAACTACGGGCGGGACGACTTCGCCGCCCTCGCCTGCTCCGATCAAGTGGAGCGGGGCAAACCGGCCCCCGACCTCGTCGATCGAGTGCTGAAGGAGACGGGCTTTGCCGCCCACGAAGCGGTGCTCGTCGGCGACACCACCCACGACGTGTTGATGGGACAGGCCGCCGGGGTGGAGACCATCGCGGTGAGCTACGGAGCCCACGACGCCGCGACCCTAGCCAAGAGCAAGCCAGACAAACTGCTGCACTCGGTCAGGGAGCTGGGCGAGGCGCTGCTCCCATGGCAGCCTTAATCGCGCCAGCAGCTCTACGCCTCCGCAGCGGCTCTTGCTTGCCAGGAAAGGCTCCAAGCCGCAAAGTCCGCGGTGGGCGGCCGGGGTATTCCACAGCCTGGCCCGGGGAGAATCGCATGATGATCGATACGAGAGTTCGCCTTCTGGCCAAGGCCATCGGGGCCGTAGTCTTCCTGCTTGGCAGCGGCTGCATGCAACACCAGGTGCAGTTCCGCAACTTCGAGGCGGCCAGTCTCGCAGGCCAAGCCGACCCCGGCGTCGGCGAAGCGACCAAGGTCGCCCTCCGCTTCGAGGTCGTGGATGCAAGCGGCAAGCCCCTGACCCACCTGGGACGGCACAGCTTCGCCATCTACGAAGATGGCGTGCGCTCGACCTCCGAGGCCCTGGCCTACGCCACCGGCGAGGCCGCGACCATCGAGGTCTGCCTCCTCCTCGACGACAGCCGCAGCATGTATGACAGCCCGGGCACCCGCGGCGCCGCCAACGCCGTCATCTCGCTCAAGGAGGCCGCCCGCGGCTTTTTGACCGAGCTCGAGACCAACGCCCGCGCCCGCTTCCGCACCCACATCTACCGCTTCGCCAACAGCGTCGAGAAGATCGCGGGCCTCGATCAGATCCCCGACAAATACATCGAGCGAGGCGAGCACTTCACCTCGCTCTACCACGCCATCGCCAAAGCCTCCCGTAGCCATCCTGGCGCCATCCTGGTCGTGTTTTCCGACGGCGCCGACAACTACAGCCAAAACCACGGCACCGTGAGTCTGGAAGCTTTGATGAGCGAGCTATCCCTGCGCCACACCAAGGTGCATGCCATCGGCTTTGGCGACCTGGCCCACGAATACGATCGCCTCGGTGTCCGCGCCGAATCGGCGCTGCGCCGCATCGCCCGCTACGGCAGCGTGCGCATGGCCGGAGACCCCAAACTCTTCGACGGGATCTTCCGCGAGATCGCGAGGCGCATCACCTCGATCTACACCCTGACCTACTTCTCCCCCAATCTCGAAGGACGCCACTCCCTCGTCATCAAGGTCGAAGACGGACTGCATAGAGGAAGCTCTCCCGCCACCTTCTTCGGTGAGACGCCCCTGCCCCGCGATCTCAAGGGCAAGGCTCAGGAAGCCAGCCAGCGGCGTTAGCTGCCGGCGAGTTCTCGCGAGGCGAAGCGCAGGTGTGACGCCCGGCCCGCAGGCAGAAGCTCTAGCGCCCCCCGGGCAAGGGAAGCAGCGGCCCCAGTGCTGCCCGCCCTACTTCGCCCCTACTTTTGCTCGCTCAACGGCACCGTCTTCTCGACCTTGCCGCCAGTGACTCGCAGCTCGACGACCGGGCTCTTCCAGCTCTTCTGGCCTTCGCGGCCTTCGATCTGAAGCAGCCAGGTCCCGGTCGGGAAGCCGCTCAGCTTGAGCGCCCCGCCGTTCATGGCGAAGCTCTGTCGCGAAGGCAGCTGGCGCCATTGGCTCGGCTCAAGCCCGCGCCCCTCCGAAGCCAAAACCAGCTGGGCCCTCGCCCGGCGCAGGGGAGCTTTCTCCCCCACCCGAGTCGCCGCCAGCGATAGCGAAGCGACCGACAAGGTGACATTGCGGGTGACCCGCGCCCCAGCGGCGAGACTCAGCTCTTGGCGATACAGCTCGGCGCCACCGCCATGGCGACCCCGGCGACTCTCTACCCGTAGCTGGTAACGGCCTGCCGGGATGGAGGAGATTTCAAAGTGGCCTTCGCTGTCGCTTCTCGCGCGCAGCAAGCGCCCGAAGAAGAAGAAGCGGGTCGAAATCCCATCGTTTGGCTGCTGCGACCCGGCGCTGCCTGGGCCAGCGAGCGTACGCAGAGAAAGCTCATAGCCGCCGCCGGGCTGCCCATTGACGATGACGTTGCCCGAAACGGTGGCAAAGTCATCGACCTGGGCGTCGAGGTCGAAGCGGCGCTGGCTGCCGGAACTCAGCTGCAGATCCGGCTGCTTTTGGGAGTCGGTTCGGGTCAGCACCGATCGCACCCATGAGTTCCGATCACTCCGATCGTGCAGTTCGAGGAAGTAGCCTCCAGAAGGGAGGGAATCGAAGGAATACTCGCCGCTATCCGAGTCGACGTTGCTGTTGAAGCTCTGCCCCTTCTCGTGGCGAGCCGTCACGACGTAGCGGGTGCCCGCGACACGATGCCGAACCACGCCGTGCAAGGAGGCCGCGGCCTCCATCTCGATGAGCAACTTGGGCATCCCCTTGGCGCTCACCCGAAAGCTCTCATTCGTATAGCGATCGTGGCCCTCGGCCTCGACGCTCAGAACAAAGAGGCCCGGGCGCTGGGGCGGTAGCTCAAACTCGCCGGCGCTATTGCTGCGCAGCTCGGCAACCCGCGGCCCGCGCGCCGATCGACCGCCCCGCCCCACACGCATGATGTGCACGCCAAAGTGGGACGGACCTCGCTGAGTACCGCGATTCTCCGGCGGCAGCTCGAGACGGACCAGGGCGCCTGCGATCGGCCTAGCATCCTTGCGGCTCCGCACCTGGCCCTTGATCGCCGCTCCAGGCTCGAGGCGGATCGTGATCTCGCCCAGCGCGGCTCCCGCTTCGAGCTGATACACACCGGCGGCGATGGGGACGTAGCCCGGGGCCGAGACATCGATCACGTAGGAGCCCGGCTGCAGATTCTTGGCGACAAAGCGCCCCTCCGCATGCCGCTTGGGCTCAGGGGTCTCCCTCGGGATTTCGCCGGAGCCACCAAAGCGCGCCTTCATCTTGGCTTCGCGTGCCAGGCGCTCGGCCTTGCGCTGCTCCTCGCGGGCCATCTGCTCGGCCTGCCGTGCGGGGTCGCTATGGCCGTTGCGCCCGCCAAAGAACCTGCCCGGAACACCGAAACGAGCCCGCGAGCCCCGTCGATTGCGGACCATACGCGCATGAAAGCCGAAGTTCTCGATCGGCTGGCCACGCTGGTCGACGATGCGTCCGGTGATCTGCAGGGCAGGGCCGAGAGAGACCTCGACATAGTCCTGCTTCTCCGCTTCGATCGGTTCCTTCTCGTAGCTCAGGAAGCGCTTCTTCTCGACACGGAGCTGCAGCGGCGCTTTGGGCAGCGCCTCGAGCAGAAACTCGCCTTTGGCGTCACTGCGAGTATCCAAAGGCCCCCCTCCGAAGTTCCGCGCCATGGTCGGCGACGCAAAAAGCTGGCGCATGGCCTGGCGCCGCTCCACCTGCCCGCTGCGAATACGCTGCTCCAAGCGCTGCATCAGAGTCCCCATGGAAACACGCACCGAGACCCGAGCGCCTGCGACCGGCTGCCCCTTCTCGTCGCGAACAATGCCCCGAAGCACCGCTCCCTTCTCCAAACGCAGCTCGGGAGCATGAAGGCTGCCACCGGGGCTTAGCTCCAAGCGCTCCGTGCGGGTCACGAAATAACCCTTCGCCTCAACCAAGACTTGGAAGCTGCCGGCGGGAAGCTGGGTCAGTTCGTACTGGCCCATGGCGTTGCTCTTGCTTTGCGGCAACAACTGCGAGAGGACACTGGAGGATGCTCCCCAGACGCCTCGTCCGCCACGCCAGCCTCGCCCGCGGCCACGTCCCTGCCGTCCCCTTCCGACAGGCAGGTAACTGAGCTTGGCTCCGACGACCGGAGCCCCCTTCAGGTCGCGCACCAGGCCAAAAACACGCCCGGCACCGGCAAGCTCAATGTTGCTTAGCTGAATCTCACCCTCTGTTTCGCCCCAATCCTGCACCAGAGTATTCGGGGCATAAGCGGCATGCCGAACCCCCACTTCGAAGGTAGTGGAAGGAAAAGCCTTTACTCGCAGGCGATAGTGCCCCTCAGCATTGGTTTTGGCCGTGGCCTTGGCCTTCTTCATGCTGAAGAGTTCCCTCATGCGCCGCCAATCCCGGTGAGTACGCGTACCCCGTCTCATCGACTCGTGCATCTGTGTGTGGTCAATGCGTGGACGCACCCAAACAGCCACTTCGGCATGGGCGATACCACTACCACCGCGATCCACGACACGGCCCCTCAGGATCAGCTCCGCCGAGCGCTGGGCCCAACCCATCCCCGCCCTAGGCTCCCGGGATCGCCGCTCCTCCCCGGCATGTTCCTGGGAGTTCTGCTGACGATGAGTGATGTCATGGGCCCCGAAAGTCTCTCCCGCCCCCTGCTCCAGCGACGGGGCTTCCAGAAGCCGATCGCTCCCCGGGCCCTCAGGGCCCAGTTCCCGCCCCCCGCCCAGAGCAAACCAGGCGACGACAGCAAGGCCGAGGACGGCAGGAAGAATCAGCAGCGCTTTACTCGACATAGCTGAGCTCCAAGAGCTTGACCGACTTCTTCCGGGAAGGATTCATGGGCTGGCCCTGTGCTGGGATACGGGTGGCAGGTCTGGGAACGAGACAGTAACGAGAAGCCATGGGCACTGAACACCAGAGAAGCACCCGGGGCGAGGGCCAGGCGAGCCAGCCCCGCCCGGCTCAGTGGACCCAGCGCAGCACTAGGACCCGGCCGCCGTAGCCGCAGGCGACCAGAGCCCGGCCGGGACGCCGGCCAAGGCTTCCCGCGGCCAAGTGATGGAAGCGCTCCCTCCCCTGGAAGAGGGTCAGGGGCCGGTATTCGCCCCCCTTGCCGGGCAGCAAGACCACGATCTTGCCCTCGTACCCGGCACAGGCGAGCTGAGGCCCCTTGACCGGGTGCTCGGGAACAAAGGGGCCAAAGCCTGCCCCGCGCAGCTTCTGCCCTTCGCTGTAGACCTTCTTGCTCCCCGAAGCCGTCAGCAAACGAAGCCCGCCGTCATCATCGGCGACCAGGAGCTGAGCTTGGCCTTGGCAGGCCAGTCGTGCCCGACCGGCCTCGATCTTCTCCAGGGTCCGCGCCTGCCAAGAAGCTCCCGAGCCCTGTATCTGCACCAGGCTGCCGTCGCTGCAAGCGACCACATACTCCGAACCCCGCCACAGCGCCGTCTTACCCCTACCCGGCAGCGGAACCCGGGCCCGAAGCCGCAAAGCCCCCGCCTCGGGGCTGAAGACGATGGCCTGCTTGGTGAAGCCGACCAGGAGCAGGCTGCCCTCCCCAATGGCTCCGCCGTGCACCAGCGCCGCTTCCTGGTGGATCTTGCGCCCTTGCCAAGCCTGGCCATCCCAGCGGATCAAGTGCGCGGCCCCAGGGCCGGCCTCCTCCTCCCGCCCCTTCGCCATACCGACGACGAGGAGCTCCTGGCCTTCCTGCTCAGGCAAAGCATCACCAATGACGCACTGCAGCGCCTCGCCGGGACAACGAAAGACCAGCTGCGAATGCCATCGCCCCTGCTCCCAGTGCAGAACGAAGACTTCGCCGCTGACCGAAACCGTGGCGATCTCAGCACCGGGATAACGCGGATCCAGGTCGCCAATCGCGCAGCCACCCAACTTGTGGCTGTGCTGGAGAGCCAACTCGCAGCGGAAATATCCCGCGTCGCCGGGGGCCGCCGCACAGGCGAACAAGAACAGGAGCAAGGACAGGGACAAATAGCGAAGAAGCACTGGCATCGAGGTCTCCTGAACAGAGAAATAACAGAGTCAAGATATCCTCGGCGCCGGCCAGGTCTCTAAGCGACCGTGGAAGAAGCCCCCCCGGCTAGCAGGCCTTGCCATAGGCCTGCTAGGCAATCCCGCATTCCCCCAGCCCCCAAAGAGCTTGCCCCCTCTCCTCTCCGAGCAACTGCTGCGGGCCTATGTCGCAAGCTCGTATCTCGCGATGCTCCCGACCGGGGCCTGGCTGCGCCTGCGCATCGGCGTCCGGCATCCGGGGCTTGAGGCCCGTCTCGCCCGGCTGGGCCTGGATTCCTGGGCCTTTCTGCACGCAGTCAATCCGGGAAGCGTGCAGCAGAGCCCCGAAGCCAACGCCCAAAGCCATCGCGCCTTGGCCGAAGCACTGACCCGCTCCACCGCCGCCCAGTGGCACCAAGGCCTCAGCCGCGCCGATGCTGGCGACTGGCCCGACGAGGCGGGCTACCTGGTCCTCGGCCTTGAGCTGGCTGCAGCCCTGGACCTGGGCCGGGGCTTCGGCCAGCTCGCCATCGTGGCCGGACAGCGCGGGAGTCCCGCCGCCCTGCATCCGTGCTAGCTGGACCTGTCCGCGTATCCCCCCCCTTCACACAGGCCCAAATACGCACTCATCCCATAGGAAGCAGAGCGGGTACTTACGGCAAGATGATGGGCGCAACGGCTTTCTTGCATCGCCCCTGGCGCTGCCGATAGGCTCGCGCGCTGCTTTTTTAAGGTGGCTTTCCCGCCCCCGCCCTGCTTCTCGCTCGGCCACACCGAGCCTCTCGCAACCTGGGCTTTCGCCAGCCACCCTGCCACAGTCCCGGAGGACTAGATGCCACTCGCCAAACTCCGTTCCCTCCTCGGTTCCGGCTCCTTGGCCGCCGCCGCCATCGCGGTGACCTTGCTATCGCCCAAGGCCCCAGTCTCGGCCCAAGATGTCGGGGCCGCCGCCAAAGCAGCGGGCCAAAAGATCGACACCGGCTGGCAAAACGGCGGCAACTACAAGCCCCTCGGCGACCCAAGAGCCCTGCGCACGGTCAAAGACCGACCCCTGAAGATCGCTTGGGCATCCTTCCCGCCGACGCTGCGCACAGATGGCCCATACAGCAATCTGATGCAGACCCGGACCCTGCACAGCCTCCTCTACGAGTCGCTGGTCAGCATCCACCCGGACACCGAGGAATACATGCCGCAACTCGCCAAAGAGTGGCGGATCCAAACGGACTTTGAGAAGGGTAAGCAGACCTTTTGGTACCGCATTGACGAGCGTGCCAAGTTCAGCACCGGCGAGCCGGTCCTCGCCAAAGACGTCTACGCCTCCTGGTGGCACCAGGTCCAAGAGGACCGCAACGACCCGAGCGGCGTTGTTGTCTACAGCCAGTTCGAAGAGCCCGTGATCGTCGACGAACGCACGATCAAGGTCACGACCAAGAAGATGAACTGGCGGCTCTTCATGTATTTCAGCGGCCTCAGTGTCATGCCGGAGAAATACATCAAGATCCCCGGTGACGAATACCTCCGCCAATACGACTGGAAATTCGTCCCCGGCTCCGGCCCCTATCTGATGGATATGTCGACCCTGAAAAAGGGCGAGTCCCTGGAAATGGTGCGCCGCTCTGACTGGTGGGCGGAGGTCAATCAGCTACCTTGGGCGCTGAATACCTTCAACTTCCATCGCATCAAGTGCGTCGTCGTCCGTGACCGTGAGCTGCTTTACGAAAAGTTCAAGGCCGACGAATTCGACCATTATCGCGTCATCCGTGCCCAGCGCTGGGTGGAGGAAATCCCCAAGGAAGACGTCGTCATCAACGGTTGGGTGAAGCGCCGCAAAATCTACAACCAAGCCCCCCATGGCTTCAGCGGCCTTACCTTCAACATGCGCAAGCCCCCCTTCGACGACAAGAACGTGCGCCTGGCCTTCGCCCACCTCTTCAACCGCGAAAAGTTGATCAAGAAGGTGTTCTTCGATCAATACAAGCTGGTGGACAGTTACTTCCCCGGCCGCGACTGGGGTAACGGCGATAAGAACCCCAAAATCCGCTTCGACCCCGACCTGGCAGAAGAATATCTCTTCGATGCAGGCTACGAAGATCGCGATGACGCCGGCTTCCTAATCGGCCCCGACGGCAAGCGCCTCTCGGTCGAATTCGTCTATAGCGGCCCTTCGAGTCAGCGCCTCTGGCTCATCATCAGGGAAGACTTCAAAAAGGCCGGTATCGAGCTGATCCTCCAGGAGATCGACTATTCGACGCTGACGAAGAACATCAGTGAGCGGAACTTCTCGATCCACTTCCAGAGCTGGGGTGCACTGCTCTTCCCCAACCCGAGGACGAGCTGGGAATCGAGCCTCGCGGATAAGAAGAACAACAACAACATCCCCGGCTTCAAGAGCCCCGAAGTCGACAAGCTCCTTGAGGAGTATGACCTCACCTTCGACCGGCCGCGGCAAAAGCAAATCACCAAGAAGATCGACGAGCTGGTCTTCCAGGAATGCCCCTACGCCCTCGGTTGGTATGCCGACTACCTGCGCGTCCTGTTCTGGGACCGCTTCGGGCACCCCGAAAAATGGTGGTCTCGCATCGGCCAGGACCTCGACTTGCAGATCATCGCCTACTGGTGGTTCGATCCAGCCAAGATGGAAGGCCTCAAAAAGGCCCGCAGCTCTGGTGAAAAGCTCCCGCAAGGACAAGTCGAGCAACACCCCTGGGGTAAGAAAGCCAAGAACTAGACCCCAGGCGTTTGGAGCCCCCCCTTCTCCACGGGTGGTGAGTGGGCCTGAGCCCCGCGCCACCCGTCCCCGCTAGCTGAGAGGTATCCTGCCGTGCACGGCATGATGAGTTATTTCATTCGGCGCATCCTGCTCGTGCCGATCACCTTCATCTGCATTACGCTCATGGTCTATACCGTCATTCGGGTGACGCCCGGCGGGCCGATCGAAAGAGCGCAAGCCGAAGCCCGCAATGCGCAAAACGCCGAAGGCGGTGGCGGCGGCATGCTCATGGACTCCGGCGAGGGAGGGCTACTCTCCCCCAAGGCGCTCAAGGGCTTGAAGGAATACTACAAGCTCGACAAGAACATCCTGCACGGCTACCTGATCTGGCTGGGGGCCTGGCCCGACAACCACCTCAATCCGGACGGCAGCCGTGAGTGGGGCTTCAAGGGCGTGCTCCAGCTGGACCTGGGACGCAGCTATACCTTCAGCGATCCGGTCTTGGCCACGATCGTCAGCAAGTTCCGCATCTCGATCTATTTCGGGCTGATTGGCTATATCGCCTCGTGGCTGGTCTGTATTCCGCTCGGGGTCCTCAAGGCCATCCACCACCGGACCCTCTTCGACACCCTGAGTTCGGTCACCGTCTTTCTCGGTTACTCGGTACCGGGCTTCGTGGCGGCACTGGTGCTGATGTTGCTCTTCGCCACCGACAACTACGGGATGAACTTCTTCCCGCTCGGCGGCTTCGTCAGTGACAACTACGACGCGATGTGGGCCCAGGGCGAGATTTGGTGGTGCATCAAGGACAAGATCCACCACACCTTTATCCCGCTTGTCGCGTACATGATGGCCAGCTTCGCCACCATGACCATCCTGATGAAGAACAGCTTGCTGGATAACCTCGGCAGCGACTACGTCCGGACCGCCTTCGCCAAGGGCCTCTCCGAGAAGCGCGTGATCTTCATCCATGCCCTGCGTAACTCACTGATTCCGATCTGCGTCGGCGTTGGTCACGCCATCGGCCTCATCCTCGCGGGCTCCTTCCTCATCGAAAAGACCTGTGACATCCCCGGTATGGGGCTCCTCGGTTACGAGTCGCTCATCCGTCGGGATTATCCGGTGATCATGGGCATCCTAACCATTGCCGTGGTCATTCGATTGACCGGCAACATCATCTCCGACCTCGTTCTCGCGCTCGTCGATCCGCGCGTGCGCTTTAGCTGAGCCGAAGGAGGAAATAAGCACCATGTTCATCCTGGGCAAGCTCATCTACCTGCTAGTCGTTCTCGTCCTAGCATATTTCCTAACCAAGAAGGTCATCCCCTTCTTGATCGTGCGCACCGGACGCCTGCTCGGCTTCCGCATGAAAATGACCCCGATCACCGCCAAGAGATTCGTCCGGTTCCGGCGTATCTCGCGTGGTTACTGGTCCTTCATGATCCTCTCGACCCTTTTCGTGGCCTCGCTCTTCCTTGAGCTGATCGTCAACGAGAAGCCACTCATCATTAAGTTCGAAGACCGCATGGCTTTCCCTGCCGTCGCGGACTGGGTGGAGAAGGTCGTCTTTTTCGCCGACGTCACCAGCATCAACGTCGCCAGCGACTTTGGACAGGATGGCACCAGCGAAGTCGATTACGGACTCTTTGCCGAGTGGGTCGCTGACCCCAAGAAGATCGACGAATACAAGCCGTTCAAGAGCGCCAAAAAGAAGTTCGAACGCTGGCAGAAGCGCTTGGAGCGGGCCAAGAAACCAGGGCCCGATGCGACGGCCAAGCAGAAGAAGTCGTACCAGAAGATCCTTAAGTTCTACGGCAAGTACAAGACCAACTACGATGCGCTCAGTGCCTCGAAGAAAGCCATGAGCAATGGCCGGGCCTGGATGCTGCCGACGCTTTATCCGCAGTCGCCCGAGCGATCCCGTGTCGAGGACTTTGAAGACAGCCCCCCCCACTCTCCGAGTTTCGAACGCGGTATTCCGCTGGGCACCGACGATCGCGGCTATGACGTCCTAGCGCAGCTGCTTTACGGCTTCCGCATTAGCTTGTCCTTTGCCCTCTTCGTGGCCTTTGTCGGCTATGCCGTCGGAATCATTTTTGGCGGTATCCAGGGCTACTTTGGCGGTTGGGTCGACATCCTGACCCAGCGCTTCGTGGAGATTTGGGGCAGCATCCCCTTCCTCTTCACCATCATGATTCTGGCCTCGCTACGGAGGCCGAACTTCCTCATGTTGGCCCTGCTCCTGATCGTGCTGCGCAGCTGGCTCGGTATTACCTACTACGTCCGTGGTGAGTTCTACCGGGAGAAGGCCAAGGATTATGTCCAGGCCGCCATCGGCGCCGGCGTCAGCGACTGGAAGATCATTACCCGGCACATCCTGCCCAACTCGCTGGTTCCGGTCGTGACCTTCGCGCCCTTCGGCATCGTCGCCTACATCAGCTCCTTGGTCTCACTCGATTACCTGGGCTTCGGTCTGCCACCGGGCACCCCCAGCTGGGGCAAGCTCTTGGAGATCGGTCTCCAGAACGTCAAGTTCCACCCCTACTTGGTCATCGTCCCGGTCATCGCCCTGGCCTTGACCTTGTTCATGGTCGTCATGATCGGTGAGGCTTTGCGTGAAGCCTTTGATCCCAAGGTCTTCAGCCGCTTGCGTTAGCAGCTAGGCCCCAAACAGAGAAGTCACAATGACAGAGCAAAGCAACAGCAAGGGGCACGAGGGCGAAAGCGGCCAAGCTTGGCGCGGGCAAGCGCTCGCAGGCACCGAAAAGCAGAACCGCCGAAAGCTCCTCGAGGTCAAAGACCTCTGCACCTATTTCGATGTCGAAGGTAAGACCGCGAAGGCGGTCGACGGCGTCAGCTTCCACATCTACGAGAACGAGGTCTTCGGCATCGTTGGCGAGTCCGGCTCGGGCAAGTCGGTGACCTCTCTCTCGATGATGCGGCTGATCCCCAACCCGCCGGGTCGCATCGAGAGGGGAGAGATCTGGTTCCGCGGCACCAACCTCCTCGATCTCAGCCACGAGGAGATGCGCGAGATCCGCGGTAACGACATCTCGATGATCTTCCAGGAGCCGATGACGGCGCTGAACCCGGTCTTCACCATCGGTATGCAGCTCCGCGAGGCCATCCTCCATCACGCCAAGGTGAGCAAGGAGGAGGCCACGGCTCGCGCGGCGAAGATGCTCGACCTGGTCGGCATCCCCGACAGCTTGAGTCGTCTCAAGAACTACCCCCACCAGTTCTCGGGAGGTATGCGGCAGCGGGCGATGATCGCGATGGCCCTGTCCATGCACCCTGCGCTACTGATCGCCGACGAGCCGACGACGGCCCTCGACGTGACCATCCAGGCGCAGATCCTCGAGCTCATGCTCGACGTGCGCAAAGAAACCGGCGACGCCTCCATCCTATTGATCACGCACGACCTTGCCGTGGTCGCCGAGACCTGCGAGCGCGTCGCCGTCATGTATGGCGGCAAGATCCAAGAGATCTCCGAGGTCGGGCCGCTGTTCAGCAATCCCCTGCACCCCTACACGCAGGGCCTGCTCAACTCCCTGCCCCGTCCCGACCGCGAACGCAAGGCGCGGCTGGAGACCATCCCCGGCATCGTGCCTTCGATCATGAATATGCCCAAGGGCTGCAAGTTCGCCGAACGCTGCCCAGTCCGCGAAGAGCGTTGCTGGGAAAGCGAACCTGATCTCGTCGAAGTTTCCCCCGGCCGCCACTGCCGCTGCTGGCTAGTCGAAGGGAGCAAGAGCCAGTGACCACCGCACAAGACAAGCGTACCTCTCCCGCCGCCCCCCTGAGCATCAAGGGCGAACGCAGCATCCTTGAACTGCGGGGCCTCAAGGTCCACTACCCGATCCACGGTGGCGTCTTCATGCGCCAGGTCGGTGAGGTCAAGGCCGTCGATGGCCTCAGCTTCTCGGTCAACGAGAGTGAGACCATCGGCATCGTCGGCGAGTCGGGCTGTGGCAAGACCACGGCCGGCAAGGCGGTCATGGGGCTGGTTCCCACCACCAGTGGGCAGATCCTCTTCCGGCGCAAGACCGGCGAGATTGTCGACATCGGCACGATGAATCGCCGCGAGATGCGTCCGGTTCGGGCCGAGATCCAGATGATCTACCAGGACCCCTACTCGTCGCTGAACCCGCGCTGGTCGGTCGGCGACATCGTCGCCGAACCGATGCGGGTGCATCAACCCGAGCTTTCGCGCGCCGAGCGTGACGAAAAAGTCGCCTGGCTACTCGAGAAGGTCGGCCTAACCGGCGAGCAGATGCACCGCTACCCGCACGAGTTCTCCGGCGGTCAACGCCAGCGCGTCGGCATCGCCCGCGCCCTGGCGACCAACCCCCGCCTCCTGGTCGCCGACGAGCCGGTCTCCGCCCTCGACGTCTCCATCCAGGCCCAGGTCGTCAACCTGATGATGGACCTGCAGGAGGAGTTCGGGCTGACCTACCTCTTCATCGCCCACGACCTCTCCATCGTCGAGCACATCAGCCACCGCATCACGGTGATGTATCTCGGCAATGTGATGGAGCTGGGCAGCTCGCGGGAACTCTACGAGGACCCCATCCATCCCTACACGCGGGCCCTGCTCTCGGCCGTGCCGCTGCCGGACCCGTCGCTGAAGCGGGCCGACCGCATCAAGCTCCAGGGCGAGGTGCCGAGCCCCCTGCGCAAGCCCAGCGGCTGCCCCTTCCGCACCCGCTGCCCACTGGCCGAGCCCAGCTGCGCCGAGGCGATGCCCGAGCTCCAGGAAGTCAGCAAGGACCGCTACGTCGCCTGCCCCGTCGTGCTCCGCGCCGGCGGCGACCACGGCAAGTGAGGGCTAAGGCGCGGCGGCGGCTTGGCCTCGCCACGCTCTCCGCCTTCCTCCTCGCCCTAGCTGCCTGCCAGCGAGCCCCGAGCCGGGAACCCGCCCACCGCCTGCGCAAGAACGACGGCGAGATGCGTGCGGCAGAGCAGCGTGGGCAGCGGGAGCTAGGCCGCTTCTTGGCCAGCTTCGCCCAGCCGCAGCCAGGCGATAGCGACTGGCGCTTCCGCGCCCGCTTCTCCCTGGACCAAGGTGAGGATGCTCCCCCCGAAGATCTCTGGTTCCGCCTGGAGAAGCTCGAAGGCGATCAGCTCATCGGGCGCCTGGTCAACCGCCCACAGCGGGTCAAGCAGCTGCTGCAGCACCAACGCTGCTGCGTATCGAAGCAACAGGTCAACGACTGGAGCTTCGTGCGAGCGGGCTACCTCGAGGGAGCCTTCACCCTGAGAGTGATCTACAGCCGGATGAACGAAGCCGAGCGGCGGGCCTACACCCGGGCGCAGCCACGACCCTTTGCCCCTCTGCAGCGATAAGGGCCCCAAGCCTCTTCTCCGCAGGAGTGAAACATGCGCAGAGCAAGCCCTCGCAGGCTCAGTCATGGCTTCCTGCTGATGGATGGCTCCACGATCCTGGCCAACAACTACATCGATAGCCGAGAACCGGGTAAGTGCCCCTATCCTCGCCTCAAGCTCGTAGCCGTCGATACGAAGAAGCCTGCACCGGTACGGCAGCTCAAAGCAGCTCCCGAGCCAAAATCAGCCGAGCGCTGACCATCCCCTAACTGCGCAGAAGCACGACCCCAAAGGCACAGGGCCACCCGCTTCAGAATCAAGCACTGCTCGTATGGGCGTATCCTGCCATTTGCAAGAATGCCCCATCGAAAGCCGGGTACGGGATGGCCGGCTCAGGGCAATACTCCCAGGGCAAGGTTTCGAGCAAGGCCTCACGGCACGCCAAGCATGAGATGCGTTCTACGCCCTGGTCGCTAGACCAGCCCAAGAGATACCTGGGCTGGGCTGCACTCCGTCTCTTTCCGGACCTTTTCCACCAAGGCATCACCGGCCAGAAGGACACGAACGATGTTTTTCGTGGCGACATCAGCCGGCCGCAGGGGCAGGGCAGCCTCCTCGACACCGCGATGGCAGTCATGTAATCCAACAACAACCCGTTCTCGCGGCTACGGATGATGAACGATTGGAGCGTAACTAGCTATGCTCTACAGCTACGATGCCTGCAACGCCCCCAGCACATACAAATAGGTCATAAGCAATTGAGAATAGCCAGCCTGGTGCTTCGACGCCTATATCCATGGCTGCTACGAATCCTGGCCAAGAAGCGATCCTGGAACTTGGCTCAAATAGACCTGCTCGTTCGCCGGCTCATCGACCTCAAGTCATCCTTCGGCAAGCGCGCTATCGAGGATAGCTCCCCCAGCTGTTTACAAGAAAGAGGACGGAAAACAGTTCGTCCTGTTCCGCCAGGCACTGTTGAAGATGCTGACGCAGTAGCTCCCATTTGAGCCAAAGTGAGGAGCTCGGGGCATCCAGGAGGCTCCTTGGCAAGGGATGGAGCCTTGGCAGGGATGTGATTCTAGGCCGCTTGATAGCGGGCTGAGGCACGATGTGTGGCAAGTGCACGCCATCGGTGGTGCTTAGCGTAAAGGCGCCTGCAGCAGGAAGCCGATGAACATGAAGGTCTCGCTAGCCCAGAGCTGACGTCTCCTAAGGAACCCCCAGCTGTGCCAAGCCTGCTCATACAAAGGAAGGCATGGCCTGTGGTGCTGATGAAGATGCAGCTATGGCAGGTTCTTTGCCTTCTTGATCTCCAGTCGGAGTCCCTCTGGCCTTTATCTTGGGGTCCACTGGGATTCATTCTGAACACAATAAAACAACTCAGAAGAGAATCATTGCATAAATCGGCCCAAGGAGTTCACCCCTATTTATAATGTAACCCCTGTGATCATTGTATAGTTAATCGATAAGCAGGTCGAAGCTGCTCCGATTTCACCATCCCTTCTTCCCAAACAACGACTCCAAGCATCTCTGATCGCTCTTCAGGGCAAACCAGAGGGTAAGACGTTCAAGCCAGAAGCACAGAGAGACACAGATCATGAACCTGAAAAATCGTTTCATCACCCTTGCCTGCTTCTTGGGTGTATTGGTCGCGGCGGCGATTCAGCTAAGACGGATGGAGAGCAGCGCTATTGTCGAAGCTGGAAAGAAAGGTGAGCAGCGCTATTTATCACTAGCCATCGCCAACGAGTTTTCGCAGGTGTCTCAGTCGCTAACCCGCAATTGCCGCACCTTCGTGGCTACTGGGGATAAGCGCTATGAAGACGAGTATCAGCACTTATTGGATTGGAGAAGTGGAACCGCCCCTCGCCCGAAATACGTTAACAGTTTACTATACCGGGGCGAGCGGAAGCCACAGCTCGATATTATGGAGGAGCTGAATTTCTCTGCGGAGGAGCTTGACCTGCTGAAAAAATCCGGGCACTTGTCAGCTGCCCTGGTCAGCACCGAAGTGCAGGCGATGGCGACCATCAAGCAGGGAAAGATCGCTCCCGGCCCTATGAAGCCACTCCAAGGCGAGAGCCCACAAGATTTCGCCCTACGGATCGTTTTTGATGACGCCTACCACGGCGAAGTCCAAAAGATTCTGGCCCCTGTCAACGAGTTTCTCGCAAAACTAGAGAGCCGAACGGCCGCCGAGGTCAAAGCATATCAAGGTCAAGCTGATCGCTACGCAACCTTTTCGCTAATCATGCAGTTGATGATTGCTGCAGCTATCGTCGGCATGGTGATCTATCTCATCCGATCCGTGTTTACGCCTCTAAGCAAAGGTACCAAAATCGTTTGCCAGATTGCTGGCGGTGACTACCCCCCTGTGTCAGGGTAGTTGTCGCATGGTCCTGCAGCGGGGCTGCGGGGTCCCTGCCGATGCGCAGCATCGGCAGGGCGTAGCCCTGCTTCCTG
>PDSF01000038.1 GCA_002748355.1 Planctomycetota bacterium
GGCGTTTGGGCGCGGGGATGGCCAGGGTGTTTCAGGGGACCATGGGCCTGGTGCTGGAGCGCTTCATGATTGGGTTTCTCTACCTGCACTCCGATGTTTCGGGGCATCTGGAGTTCGATGTGGCGGCCGATGATGCTGCTGGTTTGGGCGCGATACGCGGGGTGAGTAACCCGGCCTCGATCCCGGTGAAGAACGAGTTTTTGGCCTTACTCAGGCGTAACAAACGCAGGATTGGCGGGGCCCCTTCGCGCTTCTTGGTGCTCCCCAACCTTCCCGGAAACAGCCAGCACTTTGGCTCCAGCTTGCCGATGCGAGCCGAATCCGAACCTTACTGCACAGATACCTTGGGGCGTCCCTTTTCTTGTGAGCGGGTGCACGTTGTCGATTGCAGTGTGCTGCCCAGCATCACCGGGACCCCGCCAACTTTGACCTCTATGGCTAACGCCGGGCGCATCGCTGCGCTGTCGCAACGCGAATCATGACAAAGCTCTACACCTTCGAGGACTGCAACGAACTCAATATCGAGCAGGTCCATAAGCTCTACCGCAAGCACGTTAACTCGAGTCGTGTCGATCTACTTTCGTCTTTTGACTTTGGTCGTGAGTTGATTGCCGAGGCTGAGGGGATTTGGCTGACGACGCAGGGCGGCCGCCGCATCATGGACTTTACGGGCGGGATCGGCGTGCTCAGTCACGGGCATAACCACCCGCGCATCCTTGAGGTGCGTCGGCGCTTCCAAGAGCAAAAGCGGATGGAGGTGCATAAGAACTACTTTTCGCCCTATGTCGCCGCGCTTGGGCACAATATCGCGAGTATTCTCCCTGGCGACTTGGACTACTCCTTCTTCCCCAATTCCGGCTCCGAGGCTGTGGATGGGGCGCTGAAGACAGCGATCAAGTACCACGGCGGGAAGCGGTCCAAGATCCTTTACTCGGATATTGCCTTTCACGGCAAGCTCTTCGGTCCGGCGAGTGTGACCTGCTCGCCGGAGAATAACTTTGCCTATCCGCGGATTCCCGGATGTGAGCAGTTTGTCTACGACGACATCGAGTCGGTGAAGCGCAAGATCGAAGAGTCGCGCAATGCGCGCGGGGAGAGCAGTTTTGCTGGGCTGATCCTCGAGCCGATGAATGTCAGCAATATGCGGGCCTGTTCTCCGGACTTCCTGCGGGAGCTGCGCGAGATTTGCACGAAGGAGGACATCGTCCTGATCTTCGATGAGGTCTACTCCGGATGGTGCAAGTCGGGGACCCTGTTCAACTTCATGCGCGTCGAAGGACTGCTGCCCGATGTGCTGTGCATGGCCAAGTCCTTCGGTGGTGGCAAGGCTTCGATCTCGGGCATCGTGACCCGCAAGAAGGTCTTCGAGCGGGCCTTCGATCATCCCTCTTCGGCCAATCTGCAGACCAGCACCTTCTATGCCTTTGGTGAGGAGACGGTGACCGCACTAGAGGCGGTCAATATCATCGTCGAGGACGACTACGTCGGGCGCTCAAAGCATATTGAGCAGAAGATTGGCGAGCACTTCGCGCGGCTGCGCGAAAAGCATCCCAAGTTCATTCGCGATGCTCGCGGGGCGGGTGCCATCCACGGAGTCTTCTTGAGCGCCGGCCCCGAGATCTTGAACAAGATGGTCGGGCTGCTGCCGGGCGAGCTCTTCGATGATAAGAACTTCATGAAGAAGCTGGTCACCGCCGCCGTGGTAAGCGATCTCTACACCGAGCACGGGATCTTGACCTTTATTAGTTTGGGCGTCGATATCCATCTGATCGTGGCGCCGTCGCTGATCGTTACCGATGAGGAACTGGATCGCTTCTTTGCTGCGCTCGATAAGACGCTTAGCAAGGGGATGTTTAAGCTCGTTTCGACCTTCGCCAAAAAGAAGTTTTTGAAAAAGTGAAGAATCCCGGGATCTATATCATTACCACAGAGGATCCTCTCTGGTCTGACCTCCTGGTCGAGTCGGTGATCAAGTCGTTCCCGGGCCAGGTCAAGGGTGTTGGGCTCAGTGGTGGGCTTCTGACCAAGAGACGGCTGGTGATGAGCCCGTTTATCTACGGGTTCTTGCGATACGCTGTTCTCGGCAGCAAGGTTGTGTGGAGCATGCTCTTTGGTGGTAAGGTGGCGCGTATGGCTAAGCGCCACGGCGTTCCGGTTGACGAGCTGCCCTCGGTCAAGGATGGCAAGCTGGAGTCCATCCTCGCCGAGCGCGAGGTCGAGCTGATGGTTTCGATCAATTGCTCGCAAAAGCTGCGCGAGCGGGAGTTTGCCAAGCCACGCTTCGGCACGATCAATATTCACAACAGTTCCCTGCCCGAATATCGAGGCCTGATGCCGATACTGCACGCGATCCGCGAGGGGCGCGGCGAAAACGGTGTTACCATCCACCAAATCAACAAAGATTTGGATGACGGTGGGATTCTCGCGCAGGAGAAGCTCGAGGTCGCAGTAGGGGAGGACTTGCTGGGTGTGTGGCGGCGATGCGTCGATCTTGGTTGCAGCATGCTGCCAGAGGTGATCAAGGATGTGTTTGAGGGAAAGGCTACGGCCTCGCCCAACGACAGCGGGCAAGCGAGCTATTTCTCCTTTCCGACCTGGGCGCAGATCCGGGCTTATCGGCGGGCACTGCGCCGCGGCGCTAGCAGCTGAGCCTTATCCTGCTGGGTCGCACAAGACCGCGCCGTCTGGCGAAAGAAGGAATGTGATCCCCATAGGCTGGGTTGATAAGGTCGCGTGGTAGAAAACTGCCACTCGCGAGTCTCTTTCAATCGCCTGCCAGATGCTGGGTATCACAAAACAAAAACGAGTGCAGCTGGCCTGGCTGCTCTTCGCTATCTGGGCGGCTGTGATCGCCTGGGCGCAGTACCAAGCGATTGCCAACGATGGGTTCTGGGCGGGCGTGCGTATTGAATGGGCCAAGGCCTTGCCCGTCTTGGGCTTGTTCCTGGGCTTTGCCGGGACGCAGTATTTTGTGCGCGGGGAGCAGGGCGTTGCCCGGCACGCCTTGCTTTGGAGTTTGGGGCTCACAGCCGCGCTCCTTGTCGTTAGTGACCCTTTGTCCTTGTCGTGGAAGTTCCTGTTCTTCTGCGCTACGGCCTTCCTCCTGGCCGAGGCTGGGCGCCTGTTGCTGTCGCGCATTGGTTTTGTTCGGACCCCGCTCTGGCTTGGCTGGCTGCTCAGCATGGCACTGCTGCATTATCTGCTGATGGCGGCGGCCTACGCTGGGGTATTAGACATATTCATCTGTTCTGTCCCTATTGGTCTCTTAGTCATGCTGGGGGGGGTGCACCTCGCGCTAGGCTCGGGCAAGGCCTGGGTTGCCGGGGGCTCTGCCCTGAAGATGCAGCGAAGCGAAGGGCTGCTGCTCTTTGCCATCGTGATGGTGCTCCTGCTTAGCTTCATCTCTGGGAGCTTGCCGCAGACCTATACCGACGGATTGGTCTACAGGTTGCCGTATCTGCAGGCCCTGGTGCAGGGAGGGTCGATTCCCCAGCACCATGACCTCTGGGTTTGGGCGATTCCGCAGCCGGCGATCTTGCAGATGTTTCCGGGTTATCGCGAATTCGGCGAAATCGGGGCTGCATGGACCGTCCTCTTGATGTTTGGAGCCTTGGCCATGGTGAGCTATGGCTTTGCCCGGGAACTTTCTGGCTCGCGAACTCTCGGGCTATTAGCGGTCCTGCTCATCGTGTCGCTGCCACCCGCTTGGATACTCTCGACTGCTATCTATTCTGATATTTTTATCGCCGCTTATACGCTTGGCGGTCTTGCCTTGCTTGTGCGGGCGCTGCAAGAAGAGGAGGCTGGGCTGCCCACGTCGAGGTCCTGGCTCTTGCCCGCTGCCGCGCTTCTGGGCTTTGCGGCGAGCATTAAGGTCAACGCACCGATCGTCATTCTTGTGGTCCTCGCTGTGCTCTTGATGACCACGAAGGCCGCCTGGAGACTGCTTATTTCGCGAAGCGCCCTGCTTGCGCTTGGGACTTCTGTGGCCTTTGCCGCGCCCTGGTACCTGTGGACCTTTGCGCAGACCGGTAATCCGGTGTTTCCCTTCTTGAACTCGGTTTTTCCGACCAAGATTGAGACCGCAACGATTTTTACCGATGAGGCACGTTCTCAGTTCGCATTTGATCCCTCGCTGCTCAACTACTTGAAGCTCCCCTGGGATCTTAGCTTTGCGACCAGCCGCTTCGGGTCCTACCCGAATGGCTCCTTCGGTCCCTGGGCTCTGTTGCTCTTGCCAGTGCTGTTCCTGGCCTTGTTGCTGCGGCTGCTTCGAGCTCGGGGGCAGGGACGCTCGGAGGGATTCCCGCTGCGATTTTCGCTGGCGCTGCTGCTGGCTCCTGCTCTTGCCTTCTTTGGCACCTCGGCCTTCCTCGGTATCTCGGTGTTTCGCTACTCCTTGGCCGGATACATGCTGGTCGTGATTGCCGGGGCGGGACTGGCTGGACCCTTTGCGCGTTCACTGCGTTTTGTCGGCGCTTTTGCCGTGCTGCCGGTGCTCTTCTTGGTCTTGATTGGCTCGCGGATGAACTATCACGTCGATGGTGGTATTGGCGAGGATGTTTATTTTGGCGAGCAGAGCCGAGAACAGTTCCTGGATAAGCATACCCACGGCATCCCCGAGTACGTTGACGCGAACATTGCCCTTGGTGAAACGCTGTTCACCTCGATGTTCTTCTTCGTCAATCGCTTCTGTGCGCACGCGTACCACATCTCGACCGAGTCCTCCTTGCTCGGCAAGGTCGCGACGATGGAGAAGCTGCGGCAATACATCGATGAGCACAAGGTGCGTTACTGGGTTATGAACCGTGCAACGCCCCCTGAATACCTGGTCAAGCAGGGCCTCTTCGAGGAGCTGCTGACCGAAGACCGCGTCGTTTATGGCGCAGGGCCTTATGCGGTGTACGACCTGAGGCGCCCGCCCACGGTGCTACGGAGGCTCGAATTGGGTGTCGGGCGCTGGAGCCAGCAGGAAGCTCTGCTCGCAGGCAAGCTAGGTGTGTCGGCGGCGCCGGCGACGCATGCGAGTTGCGAGCTTGCTCTCAAGGATGGTGAGGCTTTCGTGCGTGGGCAGGTCGAGGTTGAGGCTGAACTCGAAGCCGCCACCGTGCTGCTGCACATGGTTTTTCACGATGCGCAGCGGCAGGTGGTGGCCCGCAAGGTCGCTGACGCAAGGCTGGGAGGGCAAAAGCAACGGCTCCACTTCTATACGCCGGTGCCAGGGGGGGCGCAGTCTCTGCAGCTGATCTTGCAGCCCTGGCGGGAGATGGATGGCGCGATTGAACTGAAGGGCGGCTCCTTGCAGACCCTGCCTTGAGCCTGAGTCGGCCTTGGCTGCTTTGGGAGAGTTCTGCAACGCCCTGCCCGTCCTCTAGCTATGCTCCGCGGGCCTTTTCAACAGCCCCTGCTATGTTCCTCGGGCATTTCGATAACGGAGTTCTCCCTTGTTCCGCACCTGCCTCGCAGCCCTGTGCTTTCTGCTTACGCCGGCCCTTGCTCAGTCGACGCTGCGCATTGCGAGCTACAACCTGCTCAACCTCTTCGATGCCTATGACGATCCCTATCACAGCGACGAGGGGACGGCGCCGAAGAACCGCTGGGACCTAGCTCTGCTGCGTACGACCATCGATGGGCTGGCAGCCGACGTGCTGGCGGTGCAGGAGGTCGAGAATCGCGGCGTGCTCGAAATGCTGAACCGGGGTCTGGCCAAGCCCTTCCCGCACGTCGAGCTGATCGAGGGGAACGATGGGCGCGGTATCGATGTCGGGCTACTAAGCCGTTTCCCGATCCGGAGGGCTATGAGTCATCGCGGGATAGCCCTGGATCAGGAGCTCGCCCCTGATCGTTCGATGTCCCGGGATGTCGTGATCTTCGAACTCGAGCTTGGGCCAAAGACGCGTTTGCTGGTGGCTCCGCTGCACCTCAAATCCAAGCGTTCGAGTTCTGGTGATCCGCAGAGCGCGAAGTGGCGCCAGGCCGAGGCGCGGGCGGCGCTGGCCGCCTTCCGCCAGCTGCGGGCTCGCGGCTGCGACCTGCCCTTCGTCTTGCTCGGGGACTTCAATGACGAGCGCGAGAGTGAGGCCTTGGCGCCGCTGTTCGCGGCCCTACACGATGCCTTCGCTGATCTCCCGGAGGAGAAGCGTTGGAGCTTCGAGTTTGCCGGCAAGCGCTCGCAGATCGATCATCTGCTCTTCGATGGCGCGTTGACCCTGCAGAAGGCCAGGGTTGTGCGGGAGAAGGGCAGCGCCAGCGATCACGCTCCCATCTGGGTGGAGTTCCAAGTCGCGGGAACCCTGCAGCGGACCCAGGTGGAAGAGAAGCAGCAGCGCAAGTACGCGCCGCCGGAGCCGCGTTTCTTCGATCTCGCCAAGAAGCCGCGGCTCAAGGGCTTCTTGCTCAAGGAGCTGCGTTTGCGCGGTCAGGTCCTGAGCATCACCCCGACGCGGCGCGGGGGCCATCTGAGCCTCGGCTTCGGCTGGGACAAAAAGCAGATGCTCGAGCTCTTCGTGCGCCGCGGGGCAAAGGGGCGCTTCGCCAATCTTGAGAAGTGGAAGGGGAGGATCCTCGAGGTGCAGGGGCCCTTGTCGCGCTACCGCGGTCGCTTGCAGATGGAACTCTCGCGACCCGAGCAGGTAAAGCTGCGCTGAGCCGAGATGCCGGCACCTCGGCTTGCTTGGCTACTAGCGGGCCTTTACAGCCTGCTAGGCCTCCGGGTCGAGGCGGCTTTTCTTTTGGTTTAGCTCGGCGTAGATGTCGTCGCGTCGGTCCTTGGTGACCGGGATGGCTCTGCGGATCAGCTGCACTTGCCGGAGTTCGAAGTCTGCAGACACGACCCCTTCTTCGCCGTTGCCCTGGGCCAGAACCTCTCCAGTGGGATCGATGAGTATCGAGTTGCCGGGGTATTTGACGTCCTTGCCACTGACCAGGGAGGGATCGAGGCCGCAGCGGTTGCTGGCCGCGACGAAGCATTGGTTTTCGACGGCGCGCGCGCGGTTGAGCAACCGCCAGTGCGCGGCTCGGACATCGGGCCACTGTGCCGGGATTACGATGATCTCGGCACCTTGCTGGTAGAGGTGGCGGATGAGTTCGGGAAAGCGCAGGTCGTAGCAGATGGCGACCCCCAGGCGTGCGAACTCGGTGTCGAGGATGAGCGCATCGCTGCCGCTTTTGAACCAGCGCTCTTCGCCTAGGGGGGTGAAGAGGTGGATCTTGCGGTAGCTGCCGAGCAGCTCGCCTTTGTCGTAGACGTGGGCGCGGTTGTAGAGCTTGCCGTCGGCGAGCAGCTCGTTGCCCGAACCGACGATGCAGACATTGAGGTCGCGACTGAGCTGGCGAATCTCTTCGTGGGCATCCTCGACTTCGCCCTGGACGCTCGCTGTGTCGCTGCCCATGAAGGAGGAGGACCAAAGCTCGGGAAGCACGCAGAGTCGAGTTCCGCCATCGCTGGCTTCTTCGATCAACTCTGTCGCAACGCGAAGGTTGTGGGCGACCTGGCCCTTGCGGATGTCCCACTGCAGGCAGGAGACACGTAAGTCTTTTGCTTCCGGCATGGCTGCGGATGATAGCCCGCAGTTCTGCCGGAGCGACCTCTTCAATCGCTTGTCAGAAGGGCTTGGCAGATGCTTTTGAGGTTGGGGGCGCTGGGGTACTTGGATGGACCCCAGTCACCGAAGGGATCGAGGATGCAGGCATGGCAGCCAGCGGCGCGCGCTCCGACATAGTCGATGGTCGGTAGGTCGCCGACGTGGAGGGCTTTTTCTGCCGGGCAGGCGGCGATCTCGAGGGCGAGGTGAAAGATCGCGGGGTCGGGCTTCTCGACACCGACCAGCTGAGAGTCGATGACCGCATCGAAGGCGTCCTCAAGGCCGACATTCGCCAGCTTGCGCGCCACGGTGCCATCGGCATTGCTGACGACGATCAGGCGAAGGCCTCGCTCGCGTAGCTGGCGGAAGAGCCCAGGTAGCTCCGGATCGAGCTGGCTCCAGAGGGCGTCCCAGGTCTTTGGCTCTTTGAGCTGCTGCGCCAAAGGGTGCAGAGCATCGAGGGAGAGGGCGGCGGCTGTGGCTCCGGCATGAACGAGCATGGCCTGGAGGTAGATCGGCAGGGTGCCATCGGCTTCGGTTGAATGTCCTCCCTCGAGATACTCGGTGACGTTGACCCGAGCCGCCGCTTCCGCGCGTGCGAGGCTGCTGGCGTCGAGCTTGGCGCCGCTCTCTGCCAGCCCCGCCTGGAGGAGGATTTGGGAGAGGAATTCGAAGTCGAGCGAGAGGATGGTGTTGCCGGCGTCCAGGAAGAGTGCTTGCAAGCCTTTCGGAAGGACGAGCTTGGACGCAGACTTGGGGGAACCCGGCGGCTGCTGGGGACTATGGGACGTATTCGAGGATTCCGACATGCCGAGCTTCTTACAAGGGACAGCGATGCTTGCAGCGTCGCTGCTGCTCTTCTTTCCCAGACATTCTGCCGAGCTTCTGGCTCAGGACGAGAGGCCTCGGCCTGTAGTCCCATGCAATTTCTGCGACAGCAAGGGTGCCAAGGAGTGCAAACGTCACTCGCGCAAGGAGCGCGAGCTCGAGGCGAAGGAGCTGGTGCGTTTTTGCTCGAAGGCGATTCGCTGCAAGAACTGTGCAGGCACGATGGAGGTCGATTGCAAGCGTTGTAATAACAAGAAGAAGGAGGCGGAGCTTGGCAATAAGCGCAAGCAAAACCTGGAGTGGCTACAGAAGCGGATCGACAAGATCGAGAAGCCTATCCGACACGAGGCCCTACACCTGAGTTCGAAGAACTTCGATCTGACCTATGACCTCAAGCCGATGAAGGTCGGCAAGCGGCGGCTCAGCCAGCACGAGCATGGGCATCTCTACCTGGAGCGCCTTGAGGACTTCCGCGAGCTCTTTGTCGAGACTCTGCAGCTCAGCCGTAACGACTTGTCGATTCGCACCGAGGTCTTCATGTGGCGTGATGGCGGTGATCAATCATGGGCTGCGCGCAAGTTCGCCGACATGGGGACCAGCGGTACCGGCGTCAAGCTGATGGGGACCTACAGCATCTACACGATGCAGTATCAGAAACGCTACATGAAGGACGACAAGGATCTGCACCGCAACGTCGTCCACAACGTCTGCCATCTCTTGCTCTCGAATATCAAACCAGAGCAGTGGATCGGCCAGCTCAAGGGTGGCTGGGTTGATGCTGGCCTGGCCCATTACTTCGAGTTCAAGCTGGACGAGAAGTGCACCAACTTTTGCTACCAAGAGCAGGCGAACAATCGCAGCTTCAAGAACGGTAAGTGGCTGGTTCCCGTGCGCAAAATGGTCGCGATGGACAACCTGGAGATCTTTGCCGAGACGATTTCGAAGAACACCGACCAGCTGACGGCGAAGGAGCATGCTCTTTCCTTTAGTTATGTGCACTTCCTCCTCGAGGGTGATCTTGTAAAGAAGGACCATGGCAAGGCCATGATGAAGCTGGTTCGTGCGCTGAAGGCGAAGAGGGCGACCCGCGAAGGCCTTCGCGAGGCCTATGGCATTTCGACCTTCGCATTCGTGGAGAAGTGGAAGAAATGGGTTCTCAGCACCTACCCGACGCGATGAAGCCGCAGCTCTTGTTCTTGGCGGCCAGCCTCTGCGCTGCGCCTAGTCTCTGCGGGCAATCGCCGCTACTGCGTGATTTTGAGCGCAACTTCTTCGTCGAGCGGCTGATTCGCATCGAGCGGGCCTATCAAGTGGCGAAGCCTAAGGATCGGATCGCTGCGCAGAGGATCCTCGCCGAGCAGCGCCGCTGGGTCGGGGTCGACTCGGCTGCTGGCCGCAGGGCAAAGGAGCTGGCCTCGGCTTTCGCGGTGCTGCATGGGCGACCGGCGGATCATGGGCCTACTCTGAGCCGCTTTGATTTCATGCTCTACGCGCTGCCAGAGCTGGTGGACCCGCAGAAGACGGCAGGCGAGCGGCGGCGCTTTTTCGCCATGCATAAGTTCGCGCGCAATCCCCGCGATACAGCGCCAGACGAGCAAATCGATCCGGGGGCCGAATGCATCTTCTTGACCGGACGCGGCGTCTTTGGACTGCGTAAGCCTGAGGAGCTGCGTCTGCGTTTTACCCTGCGCGATGCTGCTTCGATGGCCACGCTCGCGACCACGGTTCGCGGTGATGATAAGGACCCTCGCGCTTGGCTTGCTTATGCGCTCAAGGCCTCGATGGATATGAAGCCATGGGTTCGCGATCTGCCGGAGGGGTGCTTCTTTCGCAGCTTCTTTGCCGATCTGGAGATCTATGCTGGTAGCTGGCCGGAGCCTGGTGGTTTGCGTTCGCGGATGCCTTTTCACGTGGCGCCGGGCTTTACGAAAATGGCCCTGCGCTTCTTCGAGGAGCAGGCGGCGCTAAGGAAGGAGCTAAGCCCGGATCCGGTGCTCAAGGCTTCACTCGCCGTGCGAACGGCGGAGGTCGTCCGCGTCCTGATGGGAGATGCTGCCAAGCTCTACTCCTGGCCCTGTGAAGCCTTGCGCGAAGGGCAGGGCTTACTCGAGCGATTGCGTAGGGGGAAACGCCTTGCGCCGGCGCCGAAAGCTGGGCGAGAAGTCCACGGGGTTCCGAGTCCAGCTGGCGGCTACGAGGAGCTCCTCGTTATGTGGCGCAAGAACGAGGACGGGCGTATTCCTCGCGCCAGCATCATTGTCGCCCCGATGGACTTTGGGGTTCACTGGGCTACGTCGCCGCTGGGCCTGGGCATCGAGCGGGAGGAACTCTTGGGGCATGAGCCCGGGCTGCTGGCCTTCGTGCCCTCCCATGGGCTTGGCTACGCGCAGACCCTTTTGAAGCGGCGCTTTGGGGTCGAGCCCGCCGTGACCCGGCTGCTTGGGGTCTTCGAAGGAGGGGTCGCGCTCCGGCTTGAGCTACCGGCCCTGAAGGAGGCGGTTCAGCGGCTCAGTCTGATCGCCGGAGAGGTCCCTTCTGACAATGAGCTGCGCTCGGGGAAGGCGGAGAGCTTCGAGGTGATTGGGGCCTGGGGCTTTCCGCTCCCTTCCCAGCTCAAAGCCATGGCGCCGATGAAGGAGCGCCTTGGCGCTGCTTGGCCCGAGGGGCGCTTCCATCTCGATGTGCCGGAGCATCGCTCGCTGCGAGATGCGCTACTGCGTGCCTTGCGTCCTTGAGCTTCTGAGCCCCCGAAATCCTGAGCCCTCAGCCTCAGCCTTGCTGCCGGGCTCAGTTCTTGTGAGGGCGGCGCTTCTGCGCTGAGTCGCGCAGGATCTCGGGCAGGGCGAACTCCATGGGCTCGGCCGGGCCCTCGTATTCGGTGATCTCATCGGCGCCGAGTTCTCGCAGTCTCTTGATGACGCCCTGCACCGAGATTTCGGGAGTCGAGGCGCCAGAGGTGATCCCGACCCTCTCGACGCCCTGCAGCCACTCCTCACGGATCTCGGCGGGGCCGAGGATGAGGTGGCTCTTAAGGCCGCGCGCTTCGCCCAGTTCACGTAGGCGATTGGAGTTGGAGCTGGTGGGATCGCCAATGACCAGCCAGAGCTGGACATCCGGTGATAGGACCTTGACCGCTTCTTGGCGGTTGGTGGTCGCGTAGCAGATGTCGTCCTTCTGCGAGCGGATGGATGGGAAGCGGCGCTTGAGCACCGAGGTGATCGTCGAGGCCTCGTCGATGGACAGGGTGGTTTGGGTCAGGATCGCGACCTGCTCCGGGTCTGGGACTTCGACGAGTTCGGCCTCCTCGACGTTTTCGATCACGATTGTGTTCTCGGGAGCTTCGCCGACCACCCCTTCGATCTCGACATGCTTGCGGTGGCCGACCAGGAGGATGGTGTGTCCCTTACGCGAATGGACCCTCGCCTCCTTGTGGACACGGGTCACGAGCGGACAGGTGGCGTCGATGACCCGCAGGCTCCGCTCCTCGGCCTCCTGCACGACGGCCGGCGAGACGCCGTGGGCCGAGAAGACCAGCCAAGAGTCCTTCGGGACCTCCTGGATGTCGTCGACGAAGATGGCTCCCTTGGTCCTCAGGTCCTCGACGACCACGGCGTTGTGCACGATCTCGTGGCGCACGTAGACCGGCGCTCCGAAGCGATCCAGGGCGCGATCTACGATCTCAATGGCGCGTTCGACGCCGGCACAGAAGCCGCGAGGGCGGGCGAGGAAGATTTTCATAGGGGCGGAGAGGTTAGAGGCTTCCTTCCTCTAGGCCACCTACTGCCCCGAATCAGTAGTCGAGGTGTTTCTTTAGCAGCGAGATGATCTTGGGCGTTAGCTCCCGGTTTTCGGGATCCATCATGTCGTCGTGGTCCATTTCCGGCAGGATTTCGATGCTCTTCTCCGAGTTGGGGACGAGCTGCAGCCAGCCGGTGACCAGCTCCGGGGGAGCGACGCTGTCCTTCTCGCCGACGAGGAAGTGGATCGGGGCGAAGTGGAGGCTGCCGAAGTTGTCAGCCAAAGCCGGAAAGTCGAGGGAGCTTTTGGTGATCAAGTGAGCACCGAAGAGAGCCAGGCTGGCTGTGGGCCGCAGAGGCAGGTGGTAGCCGCGTAGGGTGCGCTGTAGCCGTCGCTTTGGCGTTTCGCTCGGGGCCACGAAGATCACGCAGCCGAGTTCGTCGATTCGCTCGGGTATCTGCATCGCAGCGACAGCAGCCATATCGCTGGCCACCAGGGCGATGCGATCCTTCTTGTAGCCCTTGGTTTCGATCAGCCAGTCGAGAGCCGCTTGCAGATCCAGGGTCTCCTTGATGCCGCCGGTGCTCGTTGCGCCGTCGCTGAGCCCGGATCCCCGGAAGTCGAAGCAGAGGAAGCCCAGGCCGTGCTTGAGGAAGAGCGAGACGTAGAGATCCCGCCATTGCCCGCGATGGCTATCCCGGCCATGGGCCAGGAGGATGATTGGCTTGTCCCGTGCCTCCGAGTGCCATCCGCGCAGGGTGACTCCATCAGCCGTTTGGAACTCGACTTCGCCGACAGAGACACCGCGGGTGCGGGGTTCCAGCAAGAGACCGTGGCTGTTGGGGCGGATCAAGACCCAGCAGATCCCGGCGCTGAGCACGATGTAGCTGGCCGCTAGTAGCACCATGAGCGAAATGACTCGGCCCAGCGGGCTGCGCTTCTTGGGTTTGCCGCGACTTGGCTTTTGTTTGGACTTGACCATGGTGGGAAATCTCTCGCTGCGATCGGGCTGCTGGCATTTCTCGGCTGAGCGAAGGGCTCAAGGCCGCTATGTGGGTTTGTCGAAATCCACGGGTAGCCATGTTGAGTGAGGATCCCGAAATGCCCGAAAAGCCCAGCGTCGACCAGGCAGAACGCAGGCGCGAAACGCGCCGAAGCCTCGATCGCAACGTTCGGATCATGTTCCGCGGGGCAGAGCTCGAGGGCTGCTCGGGGAACCTGTCGAAGAGCGGGGTCTACTTCACAGCGGCGGGACAGGTCGAGGTGCAGGTCCATGTCGCCGGCGAGGCCGAGCCGCGGCGTGGCCGGATCGTGCGTGTTGGTGAGATGCGCGACGGCGAGCTCGGGGTTGCGGTGAAATTTCTCGACTAGTCGGTGGCGGGAGAAGGCTTCTGGTTCAGCCGAGCTTGCTGAGCAGGTCGCAGTAGGACTCGTAGCGGAACGCTTCGATCTCGCCACGCTTCAGCGCAGCCAGCACCGCGCAGTCCGGCTCGTGCGTATGGCTACAGTCGCGGTAGGAGCATTCTCCTAGGAAGGGGCGCATCTCTCGGAACAGCGTCGCGAGTTCGGCGCGCTCCAGGCCGAAGAGGCCGAAGTTGCGGATCCCTGGCGTGTCGACTACGTGCCCGCCGTTTTCGAGGCGGAGCAGCGAGCTATGCGTCGTGGTGTGCTTGCCTTCGCGATGCCGACCACTGATCTTGCCGACACGCAGCGAGAGTCCGGGCTCGATGGCGTTCAGCAGGGAGGACTTGCCGACTCCGGAGAGGCCGCTGAAGACGGTGATCTTGTCCTCGAGCACAGCGCGCAGTTCGTCGATGCCGCGCCCCTGGGCGGCGGAGCAAAGGTGGACTGGATAGCCGAGGCCTTCGTAGAAGCGACGCCAGGTCTCGGAGCTATGGACTAGCTCTGGGCCGCCAGCGGCGAGGACTTCGGCCTTCTTTGCTTTGCGTTGGCCTTCGAGGTCGAGTTTGTTGAGGACGATGCGGGCCTGCATGCCGCCGCGTTCGGCGCCGGCGAGGATCCTGTCGACGATACGCGGCCGGAACAGAGGGTCGACGATCGCCGAGACGATCAGCACCTGGTCGACGTTGGCGACGAGAACCTGCTCCATCGTGCCTTCGCCGGCGCTGGCGCGGGCGAGCTTGCTCTTGCGCGGGAGCACGGCTTCGATGGCGCCGCCCTCCTCGCTGTCCAGATCCACGACGACATAGTCGCCGACCGCGATCGGGTTCTTGACCCGGCCCTTGTCTTCAAAGAGTCGCCCGCGCGGGGTCAGGAGGTGGACCTGACCTTCGACTTCTACGTGGCAGCGTTTGGCGTCGATCCGGACGACGAGACCGTGTAGCTCGCTCATGAGGGGAAGCGTAACGGCTGCGCCCCGGACTCGGCTGCCCAATCTGCTAAGGGGCTCCGGCGGCTCTTCCTCGGCAGAGTTCGTGATATCTGCTCTGACACCGGGCTCGCCTTAGCTAGGCTCGCCGCGAATGACTCCCTTCGAAGTCGTGGGCCGACTCGCACCCAGCCCGACCGGGGCCCTGCATCTCGGCAACGCCCGTAGCTTCCTGCTCGCTTGGCTCTCCGTGCGCTCACGGGGCGGGGCCCTGCTGTGCCGGGTCGAGGACCTGGATGGGCCGCGGACCAAGGAGGGGGCCGCCGAGCAGGCGATCGACGAGCTTTCCTGGCTTGGCCTCGATTGGGACGGAGAGGCGCAACTGCAGAGCCTGCGGCTGCCGCGCTTCGAGGTGGCGCTCGACCATCTGCGGCGCAAGGGTCTGGTCTACCCCTGCGTTTGCACGCGCAGCGAGATTGAGCGCTCGCAGTCGGCGCCGCAGGAAGCTCTGGACCACGGGACACGCTATCCCGGCACTTGCCGTGGGCGCTTTGCGAGCGCGGAGGAAGCTCGCGCTGCCACCGGTCGCGAGCCGGCCTGGCGCTTTCGGGTTCCGGACGGGCGCTTCGTCGAATGGGATGACCTGGTGCAGGGGCCGCAGGCCATCGATGTCAGCGCCGACAGTGGCGACTTCGTGGTGGCGAAGAAGGACGGGCAGCCGGCCTATCAGCTGGCGGTGGTCGTGGATGATGGCGACTTTGCGATCAATGAGGTGCTGCGCGGGGATGACCTGCTCAGTTCGACTCCGCGGCAGATTCTGCTCTACGAGGCGCTTGGGATGCCGCTGCCCAGCTTCGCCCACGTGCCGCTGGTCCTTGGTGCCGATGGTCGGCGCCTGGCCAAACGCCACGGCGACAGCCGCATCGCCACCTACCGGCGGCGCGGTGTCGAGGCCGAGGAGATCCTTGGATTCTTGGCTTGGACCCTTGGGCTGCAGGAGGAGCCGCGTCCGAAGGCAGCGGCGGAATTCCTCGAAGGCTTCGACTTGGCGGCGTTGCCGAAGACGCCCTACCGTTTCGAGCTGGCGCCCTGGGAGAGATGAGATGAGCTGGGCTGTGCTCGCTGGCTCTGTGATCATTCGGTCCTCGATGGCCCATGCGCGATTGCCCGTGAAGGAGTCCCGATGACTGCTCGTGCCGACCTTGCCGCTGCTGGCCTGTCCTTGCCTTTGCTGCTGCCTTTGGCGATGGGCTGGACTGGCCTTTCAGAGTTATTGGGCGGGGGGCGATAGTGAGCCCTTTTTCTCGGATGCCACCGCGCATCGATTCCCCGAAGAACGCCCTGGTCGGCGAGCTGCGCAAGATCCGCGAGCGCGGCGACGGTCGGCTGGTTTTTGCCGAAGGCGCCCGGCTGGTGCTGGAGGGGCTTGCTGCCGGTCTGGGCTGTGAGCGCTTGCTCGTTGCGGATGGCTTTGCCAGGTCGCAGCACGCGGCTGACTTGGAGGTCGTCGTTCAGGCCAAGCAGCTTCGGCCTCAGGAATGCAGCGACGCAGCGATGGCGCGGATCAGCGGGCTGGAGACGCCTCCGGGCGTGGTGGCGCTTTTTCAGCGGCCGAAGCTGGAGGCCGAGCAGCTCTTGGAGCAGGGGGCGCTGCTTTGCATCGCGGCTGGGGTTCGCGATCCCGGCAATCTCGGGGCCCTGCTGCGCTGCTGTGAAGCGGCTGGGGTGACGGCCTTCGTGGCCCTGGCGGGGAGCGCCGACCCCTACCGCGACAAGGCGCTGCGGGCCTCGGCCGGGAGCGTGTTCCGGGTGCCCTGCCTCACGGGGCTTCGGCTGGAGACCCTCCGCTCCTGGGTGGCGCAGCGCGGGCTGCGCTTGATTACCACGGAGCTAAGGGCAGAGGATTCTCTCTGGGATGCGGAGTTTGGGGAGGGACCGCTCGGCTTTGTCATCGGCGCCGAGGGCGCTGGCGTGCCGGCCGAAGTCTCGCAGCTCGCGGCACTGCGCCTACGCATCCCGATGGCCGGGCAGGTCGAGAGTCTCAATGTTGCGGTGGCGGCGGGTCTGGTGCTCTTTGAGGCGCGTCGCCGAGCCGAGCGAGCTGGGCGATGAGCGGGGGGCTCTTCGATACGCCGGGTGGCGGAGAGGATACTCCGCCTAGCCGGGCGCCGCTTGCTGAGAGGATGCGCCCTCGCTGCTTCGACGAGGTGCTGGGGCAGGAGCAGCTGCTCGGGGCTGGGGCGCCGCTGCGTCGCCAGATCGAAGAGGATCGGCTCAGCTCGGTGATCCTGTGGGGGCCGCCCGGCGTTGGCAAGACGACGATCGCGCGGCTGATCGCAGGCGAGGTTGACGCCGAGTTCGTGCCGTTTTCGGCGGTGCTTTCGGGGGTGAAGGAGCTGCGGGCGATCTGCCAGAACGCCGAACGCCTGCGGCGCACTGGGCGGCACACCGTGCTCTTTGTCGATGAGATCCACCGCTTCAACAAGTCGCAGCAGGACGCCTTTCTGCCCTACGTTGAGCGCGGGGATGTGGTGCTCGTCGGGGCGACGACGGAGAACCCGAGCTTCGAACTCAATGCCGCCCTCCTGTCCCGGGCCCTGGTGCTGACGCTGGAGCCACTCACAGCGGCCGATATTGCGCAGGTGCTGCGGGCGGCGTTGGCGGATAGCGAGCGCGGCTACGGCGAGCTGGCTCTGACTGCTGACGAGACTGCGCTCGCCGCGATCGCTCAGTTCGCCGGTGGCGATGCCCGCCGGGCCTTGACGGTGCTCGAAGCCGTGGTCCCGCATCTGCCCAGTGGCGTTGAGAGCTTTGGCGCCGAGGCTGTCGAGCGTGCGGTGCAGCGGCCCTTGCCCCGCCATGACAAGGGGGGCGACCTGCACTACGACTTGCTCAGCGCCTTCCACAAGAGCCTGCGCAATAGCGATCCGGATGCGGCGCTGTATTACATGGTCCGTCTGCTCGAGGGCGGAGAGGATCCACTCACGATCCTGCGTCGTATGTGCGCCTTTGCCGCCGAGGACATCGGCAGCGCCGACCCGCAGGCCCTGGTGATTGCCCAGACGGCTGTCCAAAACCTCCGCTTCCTCGGTCTTCCCGAAGGCCGTTTGGCGATGGGGAATGCCTGTGTCTATCTGGCGCTGGCACCGCGTAGCAACGCCGTCTACCGCGCCTTGGCGGCAGCCAAGGATGCCTGCCGTCGCTACCCGAATGCCCAAGTCCCGATGCACTTGCGCCAGGCTCCTACCCAGCTGATGAAGAATATGGGGTATGGACAGGGCTACGTTTACGCCCACGATACGGAGCACGGCGTCGCCGATATGCAGTGCCTGCCGGAGCCTCTGGCTGGAGCGCGTTTCTATGAGCCCTCGAATCGGGGCTTTGAAGCTCGTATTCAGAAGCGGCTCGAGGAGCTGCGGCGTTTGCGCGGAGGCGCCTGAGCACCCTCTCTACTCCGCTGCTGTCTTCTCTGCTTTTGGAGTGCCTATGCGCTTCTCTCCTTCTTTGGCGGCCTTGGCCCTGGTCTTTCTGTTCTTGTCTTCTGCAGCGCTGGCAGAACGCGATGCGATGCTGCGAGTGGAGCTCGAACCAGGGCGCCAGCAATGGGTCCGATCGCCGGTTCTGGTCAAGGTCACCCTCGAGGGGCTGGATGCGGAGACCCTGCGCTGGGTCGACGCGAAGTCCTTCCGACTGCGCTTTGATGGGCACGATGTCACCGGGCTGATCCTGAGCGAGGCGGCGCGGCAGGGTGGGGTCCGCTTCGTTCGTGCTGGGGGGGCAGTGGAGTTGCGCTGTGCCCTGCCGATTCCCAAGGGTTGGCATGAGATCAGCGCCGAGTATCGCTCGGTGCACGGAGGCGGCCCGCGCTTCGCGCAGCGCTTTTATGTCTACGATCCCCGCGAGCTGCGGCGGGGGCTGGGCCTGGCCCCACGGCCCCGGCCTGTGCAGCCCTTGCAGCCGGGCTCGGTGACTGGGCCGCCGGCGACGGTGCAGGCGGCGCCGCTGTTTTTGAATCCGAGGGACAAGGCTTTCGTCAAGGCTGCGCAGCACGATCTCGAGCTGCGTTGGTCCAGCAACGGGGTCGGCATGAAACTCGGCACCGTCAAGATCCTGCTCGACTTCAAGGATGTCACCAGCCGCTTCACGATCGAACGCGAGCGAGCCATTTGGAAGCGGGCACCGCTTACGAACGGCATGCACAGCCTCGTGGCCCAGGTCGCAGACTTTGACGGCAGGCTTCGGGTCGAGAGTTCGACTTTCATCGTCTTCGACCCGGCAGAGCGCTACCCGTGGTTCTTTCCGCCCACGGCGCAAAACTCGCCGCTGGCCCACACGCATCAGCAGTTCCAAAACTACAGCAGCAGCGCGTCCCGCGCGTATTTCCACCACGGCATCGACCTACGGCGGCCCAGTGGAACCCGTGTTTTGGCCTGTGTCGGCGGTACGGTTTCCAATTTCTACTGGTATGGCCGCAAGCCTTATTACTTCGAAGTCGAGGTGACGGATAAGGACGGCTTCCGTTGGCAGTACCACCATATCGACGAGCCGAAGGTGCCAGCAGCTGTGCGTGCCGCTGCTGCCCGCAAGGGGAAAATCGCCCAGGGAACGGATATTGGGGCCAATGTCCACTGGCCGACGCCGGCATATGGGCAGCGCTTCCACCACATCCATCTCAACGTCATCGCGCCAGATGGCCGTTATGTGAACCCTCTCAACCTCATGGCTCCGCTCGTCGACACGACGCCGCCTTCGATCTTGGGCGTTTGGGCCTTGCAGCAGGGTGGGACGCGGGCGTTGGACCCGGCGCAGGGCATCGGCGGCAAACTCGATTTTGTGGCCAAGGCCGAGGACAAGATTGCCCAGCAGCCTTACCAGCTGTCGGTGTACAAGATGACTTGGGAGATCAAGGAGCTGAGTAACACGAAGTCGCACCACCTTGCCGAGAGGGTCCTGTGGCAGTTCGACTCGCTTCCTGGCGGCAGTAACCGCTTCGCCAAGGTTTGGGATATCCACAAGCCTCGCTTCTATGACGGCACGCGCTGGCATAACACCCGCGGCAACTACCGCAGCAAAGACTTCTACTACGTCCTGACCAATCGCTTTCAGTCCGGGGTCGATGATGCCAAGGGCTACTGGGACAGCGCCGAAAAGGACTGGCAAGGCAAGCCGCGCTTTCCGAATGGTCGATACCGGCTGATCGTCCGGGCCTTCGACCGCAACGGCAATATGGGCAGCAAGACCCTCGACTTCACCTTGAAGAACTGAGAGGGCCCCGAAGCTCTACACAAACGAAGACGGGGACGGGCGACGAGCGCCCATCCCCGTCTTCGTTTGCTTTGATCCAGGAGCTAGCTGCTCCAGGATCGAAGGGATCCGGCTCAGCCGAGCAGGTCGGCGATGGTGGCCTTTTCGCGGCGCAGCTCCTCGAGGGTGATCTCGAACTTCTCCTTACCGAAGTCGTCGAAGCTCAGGTCCTGGACGATGAGGTAGTCGCCGTTGCCCTTGCAGCGCACCGGGAAGCTGAAGATCAGGCCCTCGTCGGCGCCGTAGCTGCCGTCGGAGCAGACCGCCATGCTGGTCCAGCTGTAGCCGCGGGTGCCCTGGAATAGGAAGCGGCAGTGGTCGATCGCGGCGCTGGCGGCGCTGGCGGCGGAGCTCTTGCCGCGGGCCTTGATGATCTCCTTACCGCGCTCTTGCACGGTCGGGATCAGGTGCTTGATGAACCAGTCGCGATCCTTGATCGCTTCCTCGGCGGAGATCCCGTGCACGTGGGCGTTGCTCCAGTCCGGGAACTGGGTGTTGGAGTGGTTGCCCCAGATCACGACGTTCTCGACGTCCTGGGTGGGCACGCCACTGCGCTCGACGATCTGGGCGATCGCACGGTTGTGGTCCAGCTGCGTCATCGCCGAGAAGTTCTTCTTGGGGATGCTCGGCGCATTGTGCATGGCGATCAGGCAGTTGGTGTTGCAGGGGTTACCCACGACGACGACGCGCACGTCCTTGCTGGCGACCTTGTCCAGAGCCTTGCCCTGGCCGACGAAGATCGGGCCGTTCTCCTTGATCAGGTCGTTGCGCTCCATGCCCGGGCCGCGCGGCTTGCTGCCGACGAGGAGGGCGAGGTCAGCACCTTCGAAGGCCACCTCGGGGTCGTCGCTGCAGATGATGCCTTCGACTAGAGGGAAGGCGCAGTCGAGCAGTTCCATCCGCACGCCATCGAGGGTGCCGATAGCCGCTGGGATCTCGAGCAACTGCAGGATGACCGGCACGTCCGGGCCGTAGATCTCTCCTGCTGCGATGCGAGGGAGGAGGTTGTAGGCGATTTGACCGGCTGCGCCGGTCACGGCGATACGTTTGGCCTGGGGCATGGTGTTCTTCTTTCGATCGGTAGGAAAAGCGCCCATTGCACCCGCCCGCGTCTCTGGCTTCCACCGTGAGAGTCAGGGACTTTGCCAAAAGGCAAGGGCCCCGGCTTATAGCCGGGAGCTGGGCGCACTGGCTGGAGTTGTTCCGGGGAATCGTGACCCGGAAAAAAGGCGATTGAGACAATGCCATTGGGACAGGGCAGCTAGGGGATTCAGCGATCCTTGATCCAAGATCCCCTCACTCGGATCTTGGGCTAGCGGAGGCCAGAGTCCAAGGGCTAGCTAGAGGACTCTCTGTTCTTCCAGTCTGGGGGGGGCGCGCTACCCTCCTCTGCGGACCTCTCGAATGCCAGTAGAGGGGAGTTCTGCCCTCATCCGCTCAGGAGACCATCATGTCGGAAGCAGACCATATTGAACGCGACGAGATGCCGGTGGACGTGTGCATCGTCGGTGCCGGGCCGGCTGGGCTCGCCGCTGCGATCCACCTGCAAAACCTTGTTGAGAAGCACAACGAGGGCGGTGGCAGTCTTGAGCCCGAGATTCTTGTTCTCGAAAAGGGCAAGGAAGTCGGTGCCCATATCTTCTCCGGCGCGGTCATGGATCCTCGTGGCATCGAGGCTCTGATGCCGGACTGGAAGGAGCGGGGGGCGCCGATCGAGGGGGAGTGCAGCGGCGACCAGTTCTGGCGCATGACCGCGACCAAGGCGAAGGGGACGCCCATCCCCGGCCCGCTCAAGAACGCCGGCAAGTTCGTGGTCAGCCTCAACAAGATGGTCCGCTGGCTCGGCGAGCAGGCCGAAGAAATGGGGATCATGGTCTCGCCGATGATGCCGGCGCGGCATCTGCTGATGGACGGCGACAAGGTTCGGGGGGTGCAGCTCGCCGACGCCGGGGTCGACAAGAGCGGCGAGCAGAAGGGCAGCTTCGAGCCTGGCGCCCTGATCGAGGCGAAGATCACCCTCCTCGCTGAGGGGAGTCGCGGTTCCTTGTCCAAGGGCCTGATCGAAAAGCTCGGCCTCCAGGGCAAGAACCCCCAGGTCTACGGGACCGGGGTCAAAGAGGTCTGGGCGGTGCCGAAGGACCGCATCGAGGCCGGGCACGTGATCCACACCCTGGGCTGGCCGCTGCCTAGCGACAGCTTTGGTGGCGGCTGGGTCTACGGCATGGGGGAAAACGAATCCGGCCAGCGCCTGCTTTCCATCGGCCATGTGACCGGGCTCGACTACAAGGACCCCACGACCGATCCGCATCACTACTTCCAGCTCTTCAAGACGCATCCGAAGATTCGCGCCCTGCTCGAAGGCGGGGAGATGCTCGACTATGGCGCCAAGTCGCTGCCTGAAGGCGGCTACTATGCGATGCCGCGTTCGATCGGCGATGGATTCGTGCTCATTGGCGATAGCGGTGGCTTCCTCGACGCCATGAAGCTCAAGGGCATCCATCTGGCGATTCGCTCGGGAATGCTCGCTGCCGAGACGATCTTCGAGCAGCTCAAGAAGCAGGCGGAGGCCGGAGAGGATGCTCCGCTAAGCCGCGAGGGCCTGAAGGGCTTTGTCGATCGCTTTGAGAGCGACTGGAGCCGGGCCGATCTCTACAAATCGCGGAACTTCCACCAGGGCTTTGAGAAGGGGCGTCTCGCTGGCTTGATCAACGCAGCCTTTATCACTGTCACTGGCGGCAAGGGCACGTGGTTTCGGGACGGGTTGACGAATAAGGCCAGCCACGAATACATGAAGAAGAAGGCGGGCTTCCCCGATAAGCCGAGCCTGCCCAAGGACGATGGGATCGTCTTCGACAAGCTGACCGATGTCTTTAGTTCGGGGACCAAGCACGAAGAGGATCAGCCCTGCCACCTGGTGATTCGCGATCCCGAAATCTGCAATACCCGCTGCCGGGAAGAATACGGCAACCCCTGCCAGCACTTCTGTCCGGCCGCGGTCTACGAAATGGTCGCCCAGGAGGAAGGCTGCGATACCGAATTGCAGCTCAATCCGAGCAACTGCGTGCACTGCAAGACCTGCGATATCGCCGACCCGTATCAGATCATCGACTGGATTACTCCAGAGGGTGGTGGCGGGCCTTCCTATCAGCTGCTTTGACCCAGTCAGCTTCTTTGACCCAGTCAGCTTGATTGAGGATAGGTGTCATGCGGGGCTTCATTACTCGATCTGTGGTCTGCCTTGCGCTGCTTCTGCCGAGCTTCGGCTGCGCGCCGGCTCGCACGGAGGGCTTGCCGCCGATCAGTGCCGCAGCGAGTACCAGGCGCCTACTCGAAGAGCTCTGCGAACTCTATGCGCGCGAGCACGGGCTGCACTTGCGGGTAAGTGCCGCGGCTTCCTCGACCCTTGCTCGGCAGATCGAGAAGGGCAAGCCCTTCGCGCTCTACGTCTCTGCCCATCCCCAGTGGGTGAGCTATCTCTTGAAGCGGGGCTGGGGCGACCCTGCGAGCGAGCAAGACTGGCTGCGAAATCAACTGGTATGGGTGCGGCATGTCGATGCGGACTTTGCCCTGGGCGAAGGGCCCAGCCTGCCCGCTGGTTGGAGCGGACGCTTGTCGCTGGGGAACCCCGAGCATGTGCCGGTGGGTTATTACGCCAAGCAGGCGTTGCAACATGTGGGGCTCTGGGAGAGCTTTCGCCCCCAGGCCGAGAAAGAGGATGCTCCGATGATCGTGCCGGCCGCGAATGCCAGCGCCGGCCTGCGCAATGTCAGTACGGCTCAGTGCGAGTGCGGGATCGTCTACTTGAGCGACGCGCAGCAGAGCCCCAAGATCGAAGTCCTCTATCAATTTGCCCCGGATAGCCATTCCCCGATTCGTTATCCCATTCTTCTTCCGAAGGGTGCCGGCCCCGAGATTCGAGCCTTTGTCCAGTGGCTGTTCGGCCCTGAAGCTGCTCAGCTCATCCGGCGCCACGGCTTCGAGCCCGTCAAGTCCTGAGCCTTGTTTTTCGCCTTCCTCAGCGCCGAAGAGTGGATGGCTTTGCGCCTGTCCTTGCAGGTCGCTTTGGTTTGCGTCCTCATCGACTTGCTGCCGGCGATCTTCTTCGGCTGGCTTTTGGCGCGGCGCAGTTTTCGAGGGGTGGCGCTGCTCGATTCTGTGCTGCATCTGCCGCTGGTCCTGCCGCCGGTGGTGACAGGATACGTTCTGCTGTTGCTGCTCGGGCCTGCCGGAGTGCTGGGCGCCTTCTTGGAGCAGCAGCTGGGGCTGCGCATCGCCTTTGATTGGAAGGGAGCGGTGCTGGCCTCCGCGGTCGTGGCCTTTCCGCTGATGCTGCGCTCGGTGCGGCTCGCGATCAGCTTGGTCGACCGAAGGCTCGAGTGGGCAGCGCAGAGTCTTGGGGCTGCTCCGATCCGGGTTTTTCTCGGGGTGACCCTGCCTTTGGCCTTGCCTGGCTTGCTGACCGGGGCGGTGCTCGCCTTCGCCCGCAGCTTGGGAGAATTTGGGGCGACCATCGTTTTGGCTGCCAATATCGAAGGGCAGACCAGGACGCTGCCGCTGGCGATATATGGGTATACCCAGCTGCCCGATGGAGAGGGGCCAGCGCTGCGCCTGGTTCTGATCTCGGCCGCGTTAGCCGTGCTGGCGATGTTCGCCAGCTCCTTGCTGGAGCAGCGGGTGCGGCGTCACGTTGGCCTGGAGCTGCGATGACGGTTTGGCTTGAGATGGATCTGCGGTTGCAGCGCCGGGACTTCGATCTCGTCGTTCAGGCAGAGATCCGGGAGCCGGTGACTGGGATCTTCGGCCCCTCGGGCTCGGGTAAGAGTTCGCTACTGCAGAGCCTCGCCGGGCTGCAGCGTGGGGTTCGGGGCCGCATCCGGCTCGGAGACCGTGTCCTGCTCGATAGCTCTAAGAGGATCCTCGTGCCGCCGCATCGGCGATGCTTGGGCTTCGTCTTCCAGGAACATCATGTCTTCCCACACATGAGTGTTGAGAGCAATCTCCTCTACGGCTACCGGCGTTTGGCGGCTGCGGATCGGCGCTTCGAGTTAGCGCAGATCGTGGAGCTACTTGAGCTGGAGGAGCTGCTGGCGCAGCGGCCGCAGCGCCTTTCTGGTGGAGAGCGGCAGCGCGTGGCCCTTGGGCGCGCCTTACTCGCTTCGCCGGAGGCCTTGTTGTTGGACGAGCCGCTGAGCTCCTTGGATCGCCAACTCAAGGGCAAGACCCTGCGCTTCATGCAGCGTGTGCAGCGAGAACTCGCTGTGCCGATGCTTTGGGTCAGTCATTCGCTGGTTGAGATCCGTGAACTTACCGAGCACTTGTTGGTTCTGGAGCGTGGGCGCTGTGTGGCCCACGGCGAGTACCGTGAATTGCTAGGTCAGCCGGAGACCCAGGTGCCATGGCACGAATATGGCATCAGCAACCTGCTCTGGGCTGAGGTCGTGGAGCACGAGGAGCACTCGCGCTTTACCCGCTGCCGTATCGGGGGGCAGGATCTCCGGCTCCCCGGGTGCCATGGCCAAGTTGGCGAGCAGTTATCCCTGGGGATCGATGCGAACGAGGTCGCTTTGTCCCTGCATTCGCTCACCGGAACTTCGATCCAGAACGACCTCATTGGTCCCATCCGCTCGATCGACGTGGGAGAGGAGAGGGTCCTCGTTGAGGTGGAGATCGACTCCGAGCAGGGCCTGTTGGTCGAGATCAGCCATGGTGCCCGCGAGCAGCTCGATCTGAAGCTTGGGCAGCAGGTGCACTGCCTACTCAAGGCACGGTCGCTGATCCCTCGCTTCGAAGATCGCCTCGACTGATGCCTTCTCTGCTGGCTTCGCTGTTCCCGTTCTGATGGAGAGGAGAGGTCAAGAATCGGGAGAGGATGGGCCTAAAGCAAAGACGTGGCCCCAGGAGGAACCTGGGGCCACGTCTTTGCTGAGCCTTGTGGAGTATCCCCTTCTCTTGGTTCTTGAGAAGACAGGAGGCGGGAGTCGTGGCCCGCCTGGCTCCTGGCTCTACTGGTGGACCTTGGCCTTCGCCTTGTCCTTGCAGCAGTCGGACTTGGCCCCTGCCTTCTCCTTGCAGCAGTCGGACTTGGCCCCTGCCTTCTCCTTGCAGCAGTCGGACTTGGCTCCTGCCTTGTCCTTGCAGCAGTCGGACTTGGCTCCTGCCTTGTCCTTGCAGCAATCGGACTCGGCTCCTGCCTTGTCCTTGCAGCAGTCGGACTTGGCCCCTGCCTTGTCCTTGCAGCAGTCGGACTTGGCCTGGCCATGTGCCGGGACGGAATTCAGTAGGGCGTAGACCGAGGCGACGGCCTGGGCGCCGTTGTCACAGACCCTGGCGGTGCCGGGGCAGCGGATCGTGCTGGAGGAGGGGATGGTCTTGACGGCCGCACGCACCAGATGCTTCTGCGCGACGAAGTTCTTCATCGAACTCTGAATCATGCCGAGAGGGGCGAGGGTGGAGAGGGCGCCATGCCGCTTGGCCTTCTGCTCGGCGGTGAGTTCGCTCAGTTCCTTGTGGGCCTTGGCCCAGCTAGCGCAAAGGCGCTTGGAAAAGGCGATCGAACCCGAGCAGTCGCTGGTGGCGACAGCTTTGCTGCTGCAGCCACCGGTGCAGCCGACGCAGCCGTCATCGCCCTTGTCGCATTCGCCCTTGTCGCAGTCACCCTTGTCGCATTCGCCCTTGCCGCATTCGCCCTTGTCGCAGTCGCCCTTGTCGCAGTCGCCCTTGCCGCATTCGCCCTTGCCGCAGTCCTTCTTCATGGCGTGCCCGCCGACGAGGAGAGCGATGCCGTTGAGCGTCTCGGCGTTGAGGCCTTTGGCCTTCTGCAGCATGCCTAGGCTTTTCGCGACCTGGGCCATGCCGGCTTCGTTGAGCTTGCCCGAGGCGTGGACGGCCTTGAGGTTGGCGATGGCGCTGGTGTAGAGCTCATCCAGTGCCTTGGTGGTGCTGCCCAGCCGCCTGCCCATGGGGCAGCTTTTGGTCAGGTAGCCCATGGCGTCGACGATCTGCTTGCGCTCTTTGGCCGTCATATTGGCCAGTTTCTTGGCGAAGCTGATCTTGCTGCTGCAGCTCTTTTCCTGGGAATCACAGGCTTTTTGGCTGGAGCAGGAACTCTTCTCGGCCTTGGAGCTGCACTCCGATTCACACTGGGCGTAGGCGCTGCTGAAGGAGAGCCCAACGAGGGCGAGGCTGGCGAGGAAGATCTTCATAGGGTTTTCCTTGGAGGAGTGTGGGCACTATGGCCTAGCGCAGAGCTGGCCGGATCGTGCTGGAGTCATCGGAGGCAGAGAGCCACCCGAGCTGTGTCATTGTCGCGATGCAACGCGCAATACGCGGTTGTGTCCGCAGAGGGACGATCAAAGCGCAAAATCATGCCCGCTATTGGTCCTGGTCAGAAGTTCCAAACTGCCCGGCGGCCCTATTCCTTGAGGAAAAAAGCTGGGCGATGGCAGAGGCGACTGGGCTCAGGCGCACATGAATATCCCTGGCTTTACCGCCTACTGGAGACAGGGTTTGGCTCGGGAGGAAGCTTGCGGCGCTGGGTCTGGGGTCATGATCTCCGCTGCGCGGACGAGTCGCAGGGCCCCGCTCTCGGAGCTGATTTCAGCCTTGAAGGGGACGCGCCCTTCCGCGATCCCTTCCCCTTGGATTTGTATGCGCCAGCTGCTGTAGCCCTTGTGGCCAGGAGCGGGCTCGCTGAGTCGTTCGCGTTGCACGGGCAGCTCGGGAACGAGTTTGCCGCGGAGGGTGCGAAAGGTCAGTAGGACGGGGGTTTTCCTGGGAATGCGGAGCACCGTGAGTCCCGATATGGTCTCGAAGCGCAGTCTCGCACCGGGCTCCGGGTGGCGAACGTCGAGGGAGGCGCTCTCGCTGCGCCCTTCTGCCTCACGGAAGGATCCGAGTAACTCGATGTTGCCGTTGTTGGAGGTGAAGCGCAGCTGGCCTCGGCTTTCGCCCAGGCGCAGTGTGCCGCTCTGGGTGCCGACTACGAGCTCATTGGCGATATAGCTACTGGTGTCGATGAGTCCTGTGCGGCTGCGTAACTCGAGGGCGCGATGCACCGGTAGTCGCAGCTCAAGATCGGCGCCTAATCGTTCCAGCGGCAGATCCATATTGCGGTCGAATCTGAGGCTCAGTTTGCCATGCCCGTCGCTGCTGGTGACAAGCTGGCAGGTTTCGCCCCACGCCAAGGCCTGTTTGCGCGTCTCGGCGCAGACGGTCAGGTGATTGATGAGTTCGGGCTCCGTGGAACTGTGGACGGTGATCGTCCCAGCTCGGTTGTAGAGGGATATTCGCTCCAGGGTGGCGTCGAGCTTGCTGCGGACGGGGGGAAGCCTATGGCTAGAAAGGCTCGGTGGGGCCGGAGAGTTCAGTCCCTGGCACCCGGTCGTGATAACTAAGAACAGGGCTCCTAGGGCTTCTCGCATGTAACTGGTCCTGTTCTCCTCTGTGGCCTGCAAGCAGGGGAGCCTGAGCAAGGGCGTGGCAGCAGGGCTTGGTCCTAACTGTGCTGGCGAATCGTGTGACGCTGGGGCCGGAGCATAACCGGAGGGAGACCAGGCCGCATATCTGGGGTTTACGACCTGGAGGAGATGCCGCATCCTCCTTGGATCCTCCTTTTTTTCGGTTCGGATCATCCGGCAATGGCGCAGCTCCTTCTTGTCCTGTTCTTGCTCCTGTCTTCTGCCGCGGCGCAGTCGCCGCTCTTCCGAGTCGGAGGCGGGCTGCGGCCCGGGGCCCGGCGATCGAATCTTGGAGAGGCTTTGTCGGCGCTTTTCCGGGGCCCAAGCGGAGCCGAGCGTGCGCAGGGCTTTGGCAGCGCTCTTCCTGCGGGATTACGAATGCTGCACTACGAGCGCCGTGGCGCTGAGCTTCGCATATGGCTGTCCAAAGCTGGTGCTGGTCTTTTGGCGCAGTCGGCTGGTGCTGAGGATGCCATCGAGCAGGTCGTGAAGACCTGTTTTCTGGCTGATAGCCAGCTGAGTTCGGTGGGGATCTGGTGGAAGGATAGCAAGGGTGATGAGCATCCTCTTGCGGACTTGATGTGCGGGAAGGGCTCGCCACTGGGGACCGGCTCCGCTGCGCTGCCACTGCTTGCCCCACAAAAGGTTCAGGGCGCGTTGAGTGGGAAGACCATCGTTGTTTCGCCAGGGCACGGTTACTACTGGCACAGCTCCCTGGGGTGGATTACGCAGCGGGCGATGATTGGTGGTCTCATCGAGGATGTTCACACTGCCGAGATTGCCCGGCGTTTTGTCGTTCCTTATCTCGAAAACCTCGGGGCTAGGGTCATCCTCTGCCGAGACCCTGGAGAGAATGCTCGCGAGATAATCGCGGACAACGATTATGGCCATCCGGTTTACTCTGAGACCGGTGCTTGGATCAGGTCGGTGAGTAGCGGCTACAAGGGGCTGAGCTACCGTTTCAGCAACTCGTCGGCGACCTCGCTTGGTAAGGCTACATGGAAGCTCAATGTGGCCAAGGCGGGGTATTACACTGTCTCGGCGACCTATCGCGCGAGCGGTAATCGTTGCCGAGCTGCTCGTTATCATGTGCACCATTCGGGTGGCGTCGCCACGGTCGAGGTCGATCAGACGCGAGATAATCTGACCTGGCGGCGCTTGGGAGAATGGTGGTTCGAGCCGGGAATCGCCAAGGTCGAGCTAGACACCGCCAGCTCGGACGTCGGTCGTCCGGTGATTGCCGATGCGGTTCGCTTAGGATCGGGTATGGGGGTTATCGTTCGCGGTTCTGGTACCAGTGGTAAAGGCAAGTGGCTGGAGGCCTCGCGCTATTGGGCGCAGCTCAACGGGGCTCCCAGTAGCGTTTGGAACTCGTCTTCGTCTGATAACAGTGATGACGTAACCTGTCGGCCGCGCTTCGCCGAATACCTGGGCGCGGACGCCTTCGTGTCGATACACACCAATGCTGGGGGGGGAGCGGGGACCAGCAGCTTCATCCACAATACGCGCCCGACTTCGGGTTCCTATTCTCTGCAGCGTGCGATCCACACGCAGTTGGTGGGAGACATCCGTAGGCTCTGGGACCGGAGATGGGTCGATCGCGGGCGCAAGACTGCGAACTTTGGTGAGCTGCGGCTCCTACGCACGATGCCGGGGGCACTCTTCGAGCTGGCCTTCCACGACACCAATAACAGTAGGGATCACGATGCGATCCACCATCCACGCTGGCGGCGTATTGCTGGCCGCGCCATCGCGCGTGGTGTTCTGCGTTACTTCCAACCTAGTGCTCCCTTCGCGCCCGTTGCTCCCGAACTCAGCCAGGTGGTGCAGGACGGCAAAGGTGGACTGCGAGTGCAGTGGCAACCCGTATCTGGAGCGACGAGCTATAGCGTAGAGATCTCGAAGAACGGCAAGGCCTTTCAGCCGGCGGCAAAGGTCTCGGGCAACTCGTGGAGCACGGGGCTGCTGCCTTACGGGGCTGTGCGCTCCTTCCGGGTCCGGGCGGCGAATAGCTCGGGTCGTTCCGAGCCGAGTCAGGTGCTTACCGCGGGCTGTTCTCATCGCCGTAAGGCAGAGCTGCTCTTGGTTGCGGGTTTCGATCGACTGGGCGAGTCCATCAAATCGCCAGAAAACACCTTCGATTATTTGCGGCAGCACGGCGATGCCATCCGGCGTCACGGCAAATTCAGTCTCGGTTTCGATGCCTGCAGTAACGAGGCTGTCGAGCAGCGGCGTATCGCTCTCCCTTCTTATTCAGCAGTGATTTGGCAGCTTGGTGAGGAGTCGACCAAGGATGAGACCTTCTCGGGAATCGAGCAGTGGCTTGTCGGCAGCTATCTGAAGGGTGGTGGCCGTTTGATGGTCAGTGGCTCTGAGATTGCCTGGGACCTGGGAGCCAAAGGCTCTACTACCGATAGGCGTTTTCTCGAAGGTCAATTGGGGGTGCGTTACGTCAAGGACGACGCCCGGGTCTATTTCGGGCGTGATGTGCCGGGCGAGCTCTTTGCCGGCTTGGGCTTTTTCTCCTTCGATGATGGGAGTCAGGGCACCTACGACGTCGATTGGCCGGACGTGATCGCACCGAGCGACAAGAAGAGCCGAGTGGTTCTTCATTATGGCACCTCAAGTCGTGATGGAGCTGCTGTCGCTCGGATCGATGGGCAGAGCCGGGTGCTGGTGCTGGGCTTCCCGCTTGAGACGCTGTACCCCGAGAGCCAGCGTGCCGAGTTCATGGCACGAGCCCTCCGATTCTTGCTGGCGGGGCGCCGCCCCCTCGACATGGACAGCTCGCTGGCGATCCCGTCGAGCAACACGATCCAGCTGTCGCTTCCCGGAGCGGCCGGCGATTACTACGCGCTTGGTGCGTCGGCGGCGACCAGCCCCGGCATCCCCATCGGCGGGATCGGCACTCTGGCGCTGGTGCCCGACGGGCTTTGGGCCGCTTCCTTTGGCCAGTCGAACGGGGTGTTCCAAGGCTTTGTCGGTTCGCTTGACGCTCAGGGCAAGGCGCGGGCCTATCTCAATATCCCCAATGCCCCAGCCCTGCGCGGACTGCGCTTCTATGTTTCCGGTCTGACGGTTGCGAAGAGCAGCTTCCAGGTCAGCGCCATTTTGCCCTGGTATCAGGTAAGGCTCTGATCGCTGTCGCCCCGAGGAGTGGTGCTTTCGGGCTCAAGGAGGAGCATGAGGCACGGCTCCTTGGCGACCGCCCGGTGTAGGGTGCCCTTGGGGACTACGCAGAGTTGGCCGCCGCTGAGCTGGAGGCTGTGGTCGCGGAACTGAAGCTCGCACTCTCCCTGCACGACGAAAAAGAGTTCGTCTTCCTCGTCGGGCTTATGCCAGACGAACTCTCCTTCGAAGAGCGCGGCTCGCAAGGCCTGACCGTTGAGCGAGGCGATGAGTTCGGGCTTCCAGGGTTCTTCGATCTGGGCGAAGACATCCAAGAGGTCTTGCTTCTGGATTTCGCCCGTCATGCTTTCGCTCGTTTATCGGGACTGGAAGGACTTCTGCCGCGGATGCCGCAGCTTTTGCCGGCGTAGCTGGCGGATTACGAGGTCGGCGACCGATTTGCGGAACTCGTGGATGCCCTTGCGGTTGGCTGGCGAGCGCTTGGGATGGACCCGGTTGCTCAGGATGATGATGGCCAGGCGCTGTTCCATCTCGATCCAGATGCTGGTTCCGGTGAAGCCGGTGTGCCCGACCGAGCGTTCGGAGAAGAAGCTGCCTGAGGAGCTATCTCCCGACGGCGTGCCCCAGCCCAGGGCTCGGTCACTGCCGGGCACGATGAGGGCTCGGCTGGTGAAGCGGGCGACCGTTGAGTTACGGAAGACCTGCTTCTGTCCGTAGCGACCGCCGTCGATCAGGCAGCGTGCAAGCTTGGCGAGGTCGCGTGCGGTCGAGAACAGGCCGGCGTGCCCACAAACGCCGCCGAAGGCCCGGGCGTTTTCGTCGTGCACCACTCCCTGGATGAGCTCCTTACCTACGACTTCGGTAGGGACGGCGACGCTGCCCTCGGGGAGCGGAGCAAAGCCGGTCTCCTCCATATCGAGGGGATCGAATACGAGGGTCTGGCAGAGTTTGGCGAAGGGGGCGCCGCCAGCCTTTTCCAGGCAAGCGGCGAGGATGATCATTCCCAGGTCGCTGTACTTCCACTTCTTGCCTGGCTCATAGACCAGGGGAGCCTTGAGGACTTCCTCCAGCCCACTGCCGAAGTCCTTGACCTTGGGGTTCTTCCAGAACTGCAGATAAGGGGGCAGGCCGGAACAGTGGGCGAGCAGGAAGCGGATCGTTACGTGCTGCTTGCCGCCACCGCTGAACTCGGGGAAGAACCTGGAGACCTTGTCCTCCAGGGAAATCTTGCCGCGATCGATCAGGGCCATCGTCAGCGAGGTCGTCGCGACGACCTTGGTCAGCGAGGCGAGGTCGAAGCGGTGCTGGGCTGTGATCGCCGGAGCGTCCTTCGCGTAGGTCTCGGCGCCGGCGACGATCTCGGCCTTGATGGCGTCGTCGTCGAGAACCAGCAGGCTGCAGCCAGGGAAGACCTTGCGGGCGATGGCGTCTTGGGCCTGGGCTAGCAGAGTCTTCTCGAACGCGCGATTGTGATCTTCGTAGATCGGAGTCGACGAAGCGCAGGAGAACAGGCTCATCGTGGAGATGGCGAGCGGTAGGCAGGCTAGGGTCGGCGCGATGCGGCGGAGCGGTAGTCTTGGCATGGGCGGAAGGATAGCAGCGGAGTAGGCAAAACTCGCGACTGCCTATGGCCCGGGCGCCAGTCTGTTCGCGTTCGTGGGCCAGGGGCCTCAGGCCCGGGGAGTTTTGCCCGAGGCAGCGCTCCCCAGGGAGGGGCTGCTCAGCAGCGTCGGTGAGGCCAGTGTTCGGAGGAAGCGATAACTACCCCTTATTTCTCCTGACTTCCGTCTTTGGCCTGCTAGCGTCTCGCGGCTCTTGGCTGTCTTTTCTCCCCTGCTAGCAGGCCGTTGAAAAGACGCTCGGCGCCAAAGCACTGTCTGTGATACTCCCTCTGGCGCCATAACCTCTTGACGAATCAGTGGATATGTCTGTGCCCTCTGACGCCAAGGGGGCTCCGAATCCGGCATTCTGTCACTCGCTGGCCTATCGCTGAGCCGGCGAACAGATCCTTTTGAGCGATTAGGAACTTTGAATGGACCTCTGGGCTTTCGGCTTTTTTGCGGTGTCGTCGCTGTTTGCGGTCGTCGATCCGCTCGGCTGTATTCCCTTCTTCAGTGGCCAGACTGCGGGCATGTCCCAGGCGCGCAAGCGCCGGGTATTGCTCAAAGCTCTGCTGCTCAGCCTGTGCATGCTGCTGGCATTCACCCTCTTTGGGCAGTCGATCCTGCACTTGTTCGGGATCACGGTGGATGCCTTTCGCGTCGCCGGTGGCGTGATCTTCTTTGGGATCGGCCTCGACATGATGCAGAGCCAGCCCCGGCGTTGGCGCACCGGGCTGAGACGCGCCTATGTGGCTGACCACCCGGAGTTGCAGGCCGGGAGGATGCTCACTGCTGAAGGTGATGGCGGAGACGAGCTTGAAGGCGAAGGCGGAGAAGAGCTTGAAGGCGCCAAGGAGCCCGGTGAGGACCCTTCGATTACGCCCCTGGCTATACCGATGCTGGCCGGCCCCGGGTCGATTACCACGGTCATGGTTCTGCGGGCTAAGGCCGAGGGGCACTACGGGCTTTTGGTGGTGATCGGAGCCCTATTCACGATCCTTGTCCTGACCGGCATCATCCTTTGGGGTGCCGATCGCGTGCTTATCCGCATCGGGCAAACCGGAATGCGGATCATCGAGAAGCTGATGGGGCTGCTCGTTGTGGTGATCGCGGTCCAGTTGGTGATGGATGGGCTCGAGTCCTACCTGAAGCTGGTGAACGGGGTGTGATCGGAGCCCGGGCTTGGGTACTAGGGCGTTGAAAAGGGTCCGCGCGTGACAGGGTGCCGGATCCTGCCCTCCGCCGTTCGAGGACCATGGCCAAGGCTTATGCCCCTTCTCTACCCAGAGTTGCTCAGCTTCTGCGCGTAGAGAAACGGACGGGACCCTAGGGTTATGGTCTCGTCCGTTTCCAACGTGAGGCGTGTGCGAAATGCCTACGCGTTATGCTCAGGCCTGGAAGACCGGAGCCGGCTTCTTGGGGTCGCCTTTTTCCTTGGGCTTCTTCTTGGTTGCTTCGATCAGGTTCTTGCTGGGCTTAAACAAGATCGTCAGCTTATCGGCGACTTCGATGCTCTTTCCGGTAACCGGATGCTTGTAGGCACGGCCTTTACGGATTTTACGTTCGAAGGTTCCGAAGCCTTTGACAGCAACGCGCCCCTTGGTCGTAAGGAGCTCGGTCACACTGTCCAGAACGGCGTCGAGAATACGAGCTGCCTGGCGGCGAGAACCGCCTAGCTTCTCGGAAACGGCTTCAGTCAACATGCCCTTGTTGGCTTGGTTGCCAGCGAGACCGCCGGACTTACCGTCTTCGCCGAAGTGGACCGAATCGGCTTTCAGATCGCGTGCATTGTCCATGTTGCCTTTCCTTGGTTGTTGCGCACGGGGCAGGTCACGGGAGAGCGCAAGGCTTTCTTGCGCTGGATTACCGGGTGGGACCTCGGTTCCGTGTCGATCAGTTCGGTGTTGTGGTTCAGGGATCAGAGGCTCAGCCCACGCGTGATTTGCCGAGGAGTCCTTCGATGCTCTCGGTCAGCTCACGCACATAGGTTGAGGCCAAGGATTCGGGAAACGCCTGCGTGAAGGGGGTTCGCTTCTGCACGGCTTTATTGACCCGCTGGTCTTCTGGCACGAGGCCAAGCCAGTGGATCGGGAATTCGAGGAACTTCTGGGTGCAGCTCTTGAGCTTCACAAAGACTTGCTGCGCCTCTTCTGGCGAGCGCACACGGTTCACGATCAGGTGCATTGGATTGCGGTAGCCATCCTGATGCATGACCTTGACGATGCCGTAGGCATTGGCGACGGCGGCGAAGTTGGCGTTCGTCACGACCAGGGTGTGATCCGCGATACCGACGAAGTCGGTAACCGTTTTGCTGACTCCAGCTCCGGTGTCGACGAGGACCAGGTCGCAGTAGGGCCGGAGATCTTGGATCGCGCCCAATACCTGTGAGCGGCCGGCCTCATCAAGGTTGGCCATTTCCTGTACACCTTGGCCACCCGAGATAATCTTCATTCCGTAGGGGCCGGGGGTCAGGATCCCACTCAGGTTGGTCTGACCTTCGAGATACTCGGTCAGAGTCTGGAGTGGGGTGGCACCGAGGAGGATGTGCGCGTTGGCGAGGCCGAGGTCCGCATCGACGAACATGATGCGCCATCCGCGAGAAGCGAGTTCGGTGCCTAGATTCACCGAGAGCGAGGTCTTTCCCACGCCGCCCTTGCCCGAAGTGACCACCAGGATCTTCGCGAGTTGCGATTCCCCATTGCTGTCGCTTGTCGGTCGGTTGTTCTCTAGCACGATGCCATGTCCTTTTTGCGGGATTCCGAGTGTTCCCGGAATGGGCCCGAATCAGGTCTGTCCTTCGAGTCACCGGCAGCGAGGAGGGCCGTATTGAGGGGGCCAAGTCCATCGCTGACGCATGTTTTTCGGAGGGAGACCCTGGGCACTTTCCTCGATTTCGTGAAGAGACCGTTCCCGTCGAGATATCCCACGCTCCTCAAGAGGCTGGAGCGGGACTGTCGAAACTTGGGGCAGCGCGGAGAGATCGATGCGTGGGTTGCGCTACGGCTTCCACGCCAGCGAATGGAGGAGATGGATGCACAGGGTCCAAGAGTCCGAGCGGCGGCGACAGATCTTCGTTGGTGGCCCCTATCAGAGAGGACTCGTGTTGAGGCTGGTGCGCGTGCCGATGCTGGCCCTCGCCTTTTTGGCCTGTCTGGCACTCGTGCTCCTACCCATCCTTGATCTCCCGCTATTCGCCCAGAGTTTGGTGCTCGGGGCCGCATTCGTGTGGAGCGCTCTACTGGTGCTGAGTTCAGCCATTCGCACCAGCGCCAGGATCAGCGGTGCAGAGCATGCTCTGCGCTGTGCGCTTGAGCGCATTCGGGCCGGGGACTGGACACATCGGGTTCGCCTTCGCCATCGCGACGAACTCCAGCAGCTCAGTTTCGACGTCAATGCCCTGCTCAACTGGCTGGAAAGCCATCCGCCGAGCAGTGCCTCCCCAGCCGTAAAGGAAGTCGCTGCCGAGCTTGAGGCTAGAGGTCAGCGTGATGCCGGGTAAGGGCACGCAACTGCTCCCGAACCGACCTCAGCTTACTCTCCCTTTATTGCTCGTTTTGATCAGTCTCGTTGTTGCTGGGTCCGCGGTATGGCATGCCCCAGGATCTCGGCTCGGAGAAGTTGCTCGGCTTGAGTCGCTGGAGCGAGCTCGCAACGTGTGCCGATCCTGGCTCGAAGAATCGGTCTGTCGCGAGTTTCTTGAGCGCTGCCCGGAGGGGGAGCACATCTTGCTCGAGCGAGGCAATAACCTGCTGCGCTGGGTTTCGCGAAGTCGGCCACATGGCTTCGAAATCGACCTCGTTCTGAATACGGGTAGCCGAGAGCATGCCTTCCAGGCTGAGCTGGCGATGGGTCGCCTGCCCGATTGCTTTGCCTATGCCTTTGTTTCCGAGTCGCCGCCGCCTCCCGGCTTCCTTTCCGTGCGCCGCGGCAATGTCGCCTGCTTTGACTCTGGTTTGGCGCGCCCGCTTGCGGGCTGTGGTTGGCCCGAGCAGATTCCGCTGCATGTCTCGCGACTGCTCCGTTGCTCAGGAGTCTCGGGTTGGCGCCTAGCCGACGAGCTGCCGATCCGATACTTGGGAAAAGCCAGCGCCGCTACCGATTACGAACTCTTTGCCAGTGACGAATACGGCGATCAAGCCCTGCGTCCGATCCGAAGTGACGAAAGCGAAGTCTGCGTGAATATCCCTGGGAATCTCTGGTTGGGGCGTCCGGGAAAACGGCTTGAGTTGGATTTGGGTGGGCGAACCCTACTGCTCTTCGTGGAAGGGCAGCTCTATCTCGCTGGCGATGTTCGACCGCGCGGAGTCCGTGATCGACTCGTTATTGTGGCAGGAAAGGAGCCGGGCGCAGAAGCTTCGGTGAACCTTGGCTTGCCAGGGCGGCCTGCGCCTTTGGAGCTTGAACTCTGCTTGGTCTCTCGCGGCGCTCTGCGGGTGTACGCGCGTCACAGCAGCCTGCGCGGGCACCTGATGGTGGAGGGCCCGGTTTTGATCGAGGAGCCGGGCGCGAAGCTCGAACTCATCGTGCCTGGCTCAGAGAGCGGCGAGTTGCGGCCCCTGCCCAATCTGCCGACGGCCCCGGGCTCGCGCCAAGAGCTGCGCCTGCTGCGATTGGAGAGCCTCAGCTGATTCGCTGCTGCCGACCCCCCGCTCTCTGCCCTTCGCAGGCGATGCCAGAAGCCTCTTCCGCAGGCTCTGCCTAGCTGCAGGATTGAAACCGTCCCTAGACCTCGCCAGAATCTTCGGCCCTCACGCGTGGGAGACCGGGCGCGAGAGCCGAGAACGCCGAGTCGCTCCAAGGAGCTGCCGGCATTGTGGGGACGTAGCTCAGCTGGGAGAGCGTCGCGTTCGCAATGCGAAGGTCGTGGGTTCGAGTCCCATCGTCTCCACCACATTCCCCCCTGCTTTCCCAGGGGCTGCTCCTGACCAAGGAGCTACGGCTCCCGCGCCCGGTTTTTTTCCCCGCTGCGGATGCTGCCGGAGCCGTTGCCAGCATGGCATCGGGCTGCAGTGGCGAGCCCATGACCGGAGTCTGGTGGGGGGGCCATCACTGTGGCGAAGGCTCGTCCAGCCGCAGACACGAGGGCAGGGCGTGATGCTTGCGTCTAGTTCAACACACGCAGCAGCTCGGCCACGATGCGTAGCTCGCCCTCGGCCAGGCCTTCGAGCACGATGGGTTCGAAGCTTGCGTCTTTCGACTCGGGGAGCAGGGTCACCTTGCTGTGTTGCCAGCTGCCGTCGTTCGATACGACTTTCTCCGAGCGGTAGCGCTTGACGGTGTAGCTGCCGCCGAGATCCGGGTCGCTCAGGTCTTGGTGCTGGGCGAGGACGATCTTGTTCTGGCGGCTGCCGCTGGGCTGGAGCCGGAAGAGGCACCAGGCGCCGTTGGGGATCACGCGATTCATCGACTCGCCGATGACCTGGGCGACGAAGAGTTCTTCCGATGCTTGGAAGCCGTCTGGCACTTCGACCCACTCGTAGATGCTCGGGTCGCTGATCTGGGCCGGTGAGAAGCCCCCGGCAGCGACTTTGAGATCCAGGGCTGGGACGCAGTTCTGGTAGGGGCGCGCCTCGCTGAGGCTGAGCCGCCGTAGGGGCAGCGTGGGCAGCGTGCCCGGCTGCAGCGGCGCGTTGCCGACAGCTTGGGTAGCGGCGGGAGCGCCCCGGATCCCCTCGTAAACCCGCTGCAGCATTTCTTCGACGAGCGCCTTCCTTAGCTGCTCGTCCTCGAAGACCTTGTTGACGAAGTCCTCATTGCCGCTGTGGTGCTCGGCGAGTTCATTCGTGAAGCTCTTGCCGAAGGGGATGCCAAAGTTCTGGATGTCGTTGTTCCGCGCCTTCTCCTGCATGTCTTCGTCGGCGATCAGGCTGTCGCTGATGCCTTCAAGCAGCTTATTGCAGTGATCGGGGAAGTCCGTGCCGAAGCGCTCATTCAGCAGCTCGATGATGGTCGAGAGCTTCTCATGCGGAGCATCCACCCGTGCGGTGCCGGTTTCGCTTGGCCCGCGTAGCTCACCTTCCTCGCCGCTCACCAGCGCCAGCTCGCCTTCGCTCTGCTTCTCGATGAGCAGGGACTGCAGCGCGACTTCGTCGCCGGGCTTCCAGTGATCCCCGGCATCGGGGGCCGGAAGCTTGGTCAGCAGCATGCGGACGAAGGCGTGCAGCTTCTCCAGCCGGTGGTCGCTGAAGGGCACGATCTGCGCGAGATACGAGTAGATGTTGCAATATGCCCGGAGCCGGCCCCGGCAGGCCTCGCGCTTCTCCTCTGCTGTGGCGTCTGCCGGGAGTTCCGCGGCGATCCTGTGGCCTGCTTCCTCGCCGATCGCCTTGAAACGATCCACAGCGGGGTCCAGGCAGGCGTTGAGCCTTGCGTGGTCTTCGAGCTTCTGCTCCGGCAGCAGCGCGAAAAAGACCTTGGCGAACTGGTCTACCTCGCTGCCCGTCCACAGCTGGAATCCCTCGATCTCGCCCTTGAGTTCATAGAGGCGCTGGGGGTCGATGGACTCGTCGATCGTCGTCGTCTCGAAGTAGTCCTGGAAGCTTGCGAGGATGCTCTCACGGTCGTTGACGAAATCGAGAACGAAGCTGTGCTCCTTACCCGCGCACTTTCGGTTGAGCCTGGAGAGCGTCTGCACGGCCTGGATTCCGTCGAGCCGTTTGTCGACGTACATCGCACAGAGCAGCGGCTGGTCGAAGCCGGTCTGGTATTTGTTGGCTACGAGCAGCAGCTGATAGGCCTTGGACGCGAAGTGCCGTGGCAGCTGGGTCTCGCTGATCCCGTTGTTCATTCGCGACTCGGTGTAGCTCTCACCGGGTAGCGAATCGTCCCGCAGCTCACCCGAGAACGCGACCAAGGTGTGGATACCCCGGTAGCCCTTCTCGCGGATGTATCGGTCGAAGGCGAGCTTGTAGTGCACCGCCTGCAAGCGGCTAGCTGTCACCAGCATGCCTTTGGCGCGGCCGCCGAGCAGGGGCTTCACGCAGCTGCGGAAATGCTCAACGATCAGCTCGGTCTTCTGGGCGACGTTGGTCGGGTGCAGGTCCACCCAGCGTTTGAGCGCTGCCGCTGCCCGCCCCTTCTCGAGTTCAGGGTCCGCCTCGATTTCCTTGCTGAGCGCGAAGTAGCGCTCGTAGGTCGTGTAGCCCTTGAGCACATCGAGGATGAAGCCCTCTTCGATGGCCTGCTTCATCGAGTAGAGGTGGAAGGGTCGCGGCTTGCCGCTCTCGTCCTTGTGCCCGAAGAGCTCAAGCGTCTTGTGCTTGGGGGTCGCCGTAAACGCGAAGAAGCTCAGGTTCGGCTGCGGGCCCCGCGCGAGTGCTGCGCGTAGCGCGAGCTGATCTGCCGGCTGCCACTCCTTGGCGCTTTCCTGCTCACTTTCGAGCTCCGCGGCGAGCTTGGCATCGACTGCGTGGCCGCTCAGCATCTCCTTGACGTTGACGGCCATCTCGCCGGACTGGGAACTGTGCGCCTCATCGACGATGACCGCGTAACGCCGTTCGGGCAGCGCGTCGATGTGCTGTTGGATGAAGCCGAACTTGTGGATCGTCGAAATGATGATGCGTGCGCCGCCGGCGAGGGCTTCGGCGAGTTGTTGTGAACTCTGGTCGATCTTCTGGACGAGGCCCTGTTGGTGTTCGAATTGGAAGATCGTGTCCTGCAGTTGTTGATCGAGCACGCGGCGATCGGTCAGGACGATCACCGCGTCGTAGACCGGGCGGTCGTCCTTGCCGTGCAAGTTGGCTAGCCGATGCGCGAGCCAGGCGATCGAGTTGGACTTGCCCGAGCCGGCCGAGTGTTGGATCAGGTAGTTGTGGCCTGCGCCGTTGGCCTTCGAAGCCTCTAGCAGGCGCCGCACGCAGTCGAGCTGGTGGTAGCGGGGGAAGATGAGCGTGCGCTTCTCGGTCTTTTTGCCGCTGTCAGGATCCTCTTCCTTCTCGATCTGCAGGTGCAGGAAACGCGCGACCAGCTCGAGCAGGCTGCGCCGCTCCCAGACCTGCTCCCAGAGGTAGTGGCTGCGGTGCTTGTCACCGGCCGGCGGGTTGCCGGCTCCGTGTGCGTGGCCCTTGTTGAAGGGGAGGAAGAACGTGCTTTTGCCTTTCAGCTGGGTTGTCATCCAGCACTCGTCGGGATCGACGGCGAAGTGCACCAGCGCCCGGGTCGCGTGCTTGGTCCAGCGAAAGATCGGGGCCTTCGGGTCGCGGTCCTTGCGATACTGCGCCTTGGCATGGCTGGCATGCTGCCCGGTCAGCGGGTTCTTCAGCTCCGCCGTGACGATGGGGATGCCATTGAGGAAGAGAGCGAGGTCGAGTTCGCGGCCAGGAGCTTTTGGGTCGTAGCGCAGCTGCCGGATGAGCGTCAGCCGGTTTTGTTCGAAGAGCTTCCACGCGGCCGGGTTCTTCTGACTCCCCGGCTCGAAGTAGGCGAGGCGCAGTTGTTTGCCGTAGAAGTCGAAGCCGTGGCGGAGGAGTTGCAGCGAGCCCTGCTTATCGAGGGCTTGGTTCAGCGCCGTGAGGAGTCGCGATTCGAGTTGAGCGCCGAGTGTGGACTGGAGCTTGGACCAGGTCTGGGGTTGCGTGTCGCGGAGGAAATCGAGGAGGGGGCGGGGTAGTAAGGCGGCGTCGAGGTCGTAGCTGTCCGGAGTGTCGTGCTCGTACCCATGAGCGAGAAGGTGAGCCTCGATCAAAGCCTCGAACGTGGTCTCGTCGTGTTTGCCGGTGGTCATTAGGCGGCTCCTCCGATGTCAAGTTGCCCGGTTACGGCCGCCGTTATGAGTGCTTGGCGATACTCAGCCAAAAGGGCCGTTTGCTTCCTGATTGAGCGGCCGACTTCAAAGATGGACTGACTTTCGTGGTTCAGCTTCCTAGTGATGTCATCTTGCTCACGCTTGGGAGGCAGAGGGACGCGAATCTCTCGTACATGCGTGCAGTTGAGATGGGGGTGCAATGCACCAGTTTGGACGCTCTTGAGTGAGTGAAATCCGAATGTGGAGTTCAACACCCACGACAGAAACTCGCCGTGGCAGTCATTCAAATTGGGGGTCAGGATAATCAATGCGTGACAGTTCGCACCTTCGAACTCAGGAGGCACGACGGCTACCTGGCCAATGTCGCCAGTTTGAACGACCAAGACATCGCAGGCACTTAGGATGGACTTTTTCTTGCTGCTGCTCCATTCAGGTGTGACGAAGTAGTGCGAATCGAAAATGATTCGATTGTTCTTGATGTGAAGCGATTGGAGGTAGGGGATCCCGTGGTCGACGAAGAGGCCGCGAGTCGGTCCGACAAACCCGTTTGTGACCTTCTTGGTTACATTTGCAATGCGAGCTGTTTTCCAATGCGCAGGAATACTCCTGATCCACGGGATGCCTGAGTCCTTCATCGGGACCTTGGGGTCGAGGCCCTTGGTAACAGCCTGGTTAATGAGGGCGGCGCGCTTTTCGGCCAGCAGTGCGAGCAGCTTCTGCTTCTTCTCGATGAGCTCGTCGATCGCTGCGGTCTTCCGGTCGAGGAAGTCTGCGATGGCGGTTTGTGTGCTCTCAGAAGGAGCTGGCACTTCGAGAGAGAGAATGTCATGAGGTCGTACCCGCATATGGCTGCGAGTTGAGGATTGCCCTATCGATATCAGCTGCTGTCTGACAGCTGAACTTTGCATGACGTACCAAAAGAACCGTCGGTTGCCCGAGAGAATGTCAAGTGGGACGAATTCAGATGAGCAAACGGTTAATCCAGAGGTCTCTTTCACTAGGGCTAAATGCCCCCGGTGCGGATTTATTTTTGCGACCAGTAATTCTCCTCCAGTGACGATGAACTTGGAGGAGTCGATGTTTGTTCCGCTTTCGATAACGGGGGCGCCTGTCGAGCTAAGCGCGGGGATGCTGTAGTGAGTGACTTGATGATCGCTGAGTTGAGATGGAGATATTATCCTTTTGACGACCTTGGCGACGTGTCTGAGTCTTTTTTTGGTGCTCGTGCACCCGAATGCCTTTTGGACCATTACAGCACGCTTTCCAAGAGCCTACGGATTTGTGTGTCGAGCGTTCGTATCTCGTCGGAGATGGTCTGAAGGTCTCTGGGCGGTTGGTATGTGTAGAAGTGCCGCGTAAACGGGATCTCATAGCCCAGCTTCGTCTTGCTTTCGTCTACCCAGGCATCGGGCACGTGCGGCAGGACTTCGCGTTCCATGTACTCCCCGATGTCCTCCTTTAGCGGCACGTTCTCGTAATCACGTAGCTCCGGGTCGGGTTCGGGCTTGCCCTTCGTGATCACGATCTCCGCGTCTTCATCGCGTTCTGAGAGCGCGTTGAGGATGCTCTTCATGAGCGGCGCACCCAGCTTGAGTTCCGCTTCTTTGAAGGCGGCCTTCAGCTCCTTCTCGAACTCGGACTTCGACAGATAGATCTCCTCGCCGTCCATGCCCTGCAAGACATCGAGGATCTCGGTTTGGAGTTCTTCACCTTCACATACCGCGTTCGGGTTCCCTTTCTTGGGCAGCACGAGCTTCTGCCAGGCCTTCTCTTGCTCCAGCCGCTCCATGCGTTCGGCGGAGACTTGGAAGTTGAGCCGCAGCGGGCGCTCGACGGTGATGCGATGGAAGCCGAAGTCTTCGGTGTCGAAGAGCTTCGAATCAGGTCCGACTTCGCAGTGGCTGTAGATCCGGGTGAGCTCTTGGATCTGCTCTTCGCTGAGTTCCTTGCGCTTGTTGCCGAGCGACTTGCGCATCTTCTGGAAGTAGCTGACGCCGTTGATCAGCTGCACCTTGCCACGGCGGGCTGGGCTCTTGCGGTTGCTGAGCAGCCAGACATAGGTGCTGATGCCGGTGTTGTAGAACAGCTGGTCGGGGAGGGCGACGATGGCCTCGAGCCAGTCGTTCTCGAGGATCCAGCGGCGGATCTCGCTCTCCCCCGAGCCGGCGGCGCCGGTGAAGAGGGGCGAGCCGTTGAAGACGATGGCGAGGCGGCTGCCGCCGTCCTTCGCCCCTGCCTTTGGGGCGGGCTTGCCCTTGCTGAGCATGTGCAGCAAGAAGAGTAGGGAGCCGTCGTTTTTGCGTGGCAGTCCGGGGCCAAAGCGGCCGGCGTGGCCGAGCTTTTCATGCTCGCTGCGCACGGCGTCCTGCGCCTTGGACCAGTCGACGCCGAAGGGCGGGTTGGAGATCAGGTAGTCGACCTGGAGCTCCGGGAGGCCGTCATCGCTGAAGGAGTTGCCGTACTTGATGTTGTCGGCTTCCTGCCCCTTGATCAGCATGTCGGCCTTGCAGATGGCATAGGACTCGGGGTTGAGCTCCTGGCCGAAGGTGGTCAGCGTGGCCTTTGGGTTGTGCTCGTGCAGATACTCCTGCGCCACCGAAAGCATGCCGCCAGTGCCGCAGGCTGGGTCGTAGAGCGTGCGCACGACGCCGGGCTTGGTCAGCACGTCATCGTCCTCGGCGAAGAGGATGTGCACCATCAGGCGGATGACCTCGCGCGGGGTGAAGTGCTCGCCCGCCGTCTCGTTGCTCTGCTCCGAGAACTTGCGGATCAGCTCTTCGAAGACGTAGCCCATCTCGAGATTGCTGACACGCTTGGGGTGCACGTCCAGCTGTTCGAACTTCTGCACGACGAGGTAGAGCAGCCCCGACTTGCTCAAACGCTCGATCTGCTCGGAGAAGCGAAAGCTCTCCATGATGTCCCGGACGTTTTGCGAGAAGCCGGCGACGTAGGCCTCGAGGTTAGCCGCGACCTGCTCGGCATCGGCGCAGAGCGCGGCGAAGTCGAGCTTGCTCGTGTTGTAGAAATCCGGGCCGGAGGCCTTGAGCAGCATTTGATGCCGCAGCGCCTCGGGCGTCTTCTCAGCGGGATACTTGGCGTCGACCTTCCACACAGCCTCTCGGCTGTCGGCGAGCACCTGATCCAAGCGGCGCAGCACGAGGAGCGGCAGGATGACGTGCCCATACTCGAAGGCCTTGTAGTCGCCGCGGAGTAGGTCAGCGACCGACCAGATGAAGGAGACCTTCTCGGGGAAGTTGTGCATGAGGGTTCCGGGCTGCGGGAGTTCTGTTTCGAGTCGGCGGGCTCCCCGCGGCCTCGATCCGGCGAGCTATTCTTCCGACCCGAACGTACCGGTGCACGAGCTTTCGAGATGGGCTGCTGCGGCTGGGGGGCCTGGCTTCTCCGGTGGTCGCCACCGGAGAAGCGTGTGGATTCCGCTGCCCGGCTAGCCAAGATGCGCGATCACAGGAGGTGCCCATGGCTCTTTGGTTGACGCGGTCTGGCCGACATTGTGAGTACGAGACCAAGTTCTTGGACGAGGGGAGGATCTACCTCACTTTTCGTGAGTTGGATCAGGACCTGTCGACTCGGCAGAGCCGGCAGGAGGTCTTCGATCTGATGCAGAGTTGCAACCCCAATGCTCCCGAAGCAAGCAACCGGCAGTTCTCCTCTCAGGTCTGGAGCTTTGTTGGGCGTATGGCGCCAGGCGACTGGGTGGCCATGCCGAGCAAGCGGAAGACCATCCACCTGGGGGAGATCACCGGTGGTTACGAGTTCGTCCCTGGGGCTCAATCTCCTTACTACCACTTCCGCACGGTGCGTTGGTTGGAGACCGATATCCCTCGTACCAACTTCGATCAGGACATTCTCCTGTCGCTTGGCGCCTTCACTACGATCTGCCAGATCAAGCGCAACGAGGCTGAGCAGAGAGTCCGCGCGATGCAAGATTCGCAGTGGCGTGCGGTGGCGCCAGCGCTGGTGCTGCCTGGAGACGAGGGCGAAGACGGCACTCTTGACGAGGCTGCCGCCGACGACATTGACCTTGAGCAGATCGCGACAGACCAGATTGCCCGTTTGATCTACAGCAAGTACGCAGGCCACGGGATGGAGCTACTCGTCGAGGCCATTCTTCAGGCGAAGGGCTTTACGACCTACCACAGTGAGAAGGGGCCCGATGGTGGCATCGATATCCTGGCGGCCCCCGACACCTTAGGCTTTGGGCACCCCAGGATTTGCGTGCAAGTGAAAAGCCAAGCCTCGCCGCTCGAGCGCCCAGTCCTCGACCAGTTGGTCGGGACGATGCAGCACGTTGGCGCCGACCAAGGCTTGTTGGTCTGCTGGGGCGGCTTCAAGTCTTCAGTGAAGAAGGAGCTTCCTCGCCTCTTCTTCAAAGTCCGGCTCTGGGATCAGAGCGAACTCATCGAGCAGTTCCTTAGCGCCTACGACCGCCTCGATGACGATCTGCGGGCGGAACTGCCCCTGAAGCGCATGTGGGCGGTCACCTCGCAATCTGGCTAAATCCGGGTCTGCGCCCGCTTGGGGCTAGTTGAGTTAAGGCGCAGTACTCCTGTCTCATGGGGAGTGCGGTCGCAGGATGCTGGACTTATTGCCCCTCAAACGCAGCCGCGGCCTCGAGGCTGTTTTGCCTTGAGGCCGCGGCTTGGGTCGCTTGCTGCTTGGGCTTAGCGGCCTTGGAGCCGACTCTTGCGGATCAGCTGTGGTTTGGGCTTGGCGTCTTCTTCTGCGGCGAGTTTTAGGCCGACTTCGATGGCCTTTTCGAGCTGGGCGTCCTTGCCGCTGATTTCGTGCTCGGGGAGAACGAGGACGCGGTGGTTGGGCATGCAGCCGTTCATTTCCATGTCGAGGCCGGTCTTGATCGAGAACCAGCCGCGCCCGGGCATGCGGAGGAAGCTCCCGTCCGACATGCCGGCGGCGCCGGTCGAGATCACGCCGCCTGCGGTGCGTTCGCCGACGACCGGTCCGCGGCCCAGCGTCTTGATGGCGTGGGCGAGGATTTCGGCGTTGGAGAAGCTGCGTTCGTTGCAGAGCAGGACGATGGGCTTGTTCCAGGTCGCGTAGATGTAGCGGTCCTGTGGGTAGCCGGCGACCTTGCCGCGGTTGCCGAGGGTCAGTGCGTGCGAGGGCTGGCAGAGAAGCGTCAGCACGTGGTCGGCGGTGGATCCTCCTCCGTTGTAACGCACATCGACCAGCAGCACGTCCTTGCCGGCGCCAGCCGCATAGATGTCTTGTTCCATTCGGCGGAAGCTCGGCATGTTCATACCACGGATGTGGAGGTAGCCGAGTCGACCCTTCGACATCTTCTCGACAGCCTGGCGCGTCCTCTCCACCCAGTCTGCGTAGAGGAGGACCCGGCGTTTGCCGAGGGTAATGGGGTCGAGGCGGAAGCGGCGCTTTTTACCGTCCTTGCCTTGGACCTCGATGAGGAAGCTGCGCTTGGTAGCGAGGGTCAGTAGTGGGGCGAGGAGGGTCTTTGGGCCGACCTTCTTGCCGTCGATCGAGAGGATCCGCTCTCCGACCCGGATTTGGCTGCGGAGCAGGCTCGCCGGGCTCTTGTGGATCACCTTGCTTACTAGGAGGCCAGGGCCGCCGGCACTGCGGTCGAAGTCGACGCCCAGGTCATAGCGGGTGCTCGTCCAGCCGGGGCGCGGCTTGCTGCTGCGTGAGGCCATGCGCTTGGGATAGCTATAGCCCATGTGCGAGGCGTTGAGCTCGCCGAGCATGGATTGCACGAGGGCTTCGAACTGTTCCTTGAAGACCATCTCACGGGCGAGCGGCTGGTACTTTTTCAGCACCGCGTCCCAGTCGAGGTTGTTCATGGCCGGGTCATAGAATCCGTCACGAATCGCGAACCAGACCTCGGTCAGGATCTCTTCGCGTCGATCGCGCCAGTCGAACTCCATGGGGATCGAGAAACTGAACTTGGCGATCTTATTGCCCGGGCGGATGGTGCCTGGTTCGCCGCCGATGAGGCCGGCGAGTTCCCCGGTCTTGAGCCAGTGTGCGGCGCTTGGCGGCGCGGACATGCGCAGCGCGGGGCGGGAGCTTCGGCTGAGTGGGAAGGGTAGTGCGAAGTAGCCCTTCTTGCCGCCGATGGTGCCGGTGAAGTAGAGCTGCCTGCCGTCGGGGGACCACATCAGCCGCGATTCGTCGCTGCCCATGATGCGGATGTGGTGGACGCGATCAAAGAGGCCCTCGCGCTCGAAGGCGGGTTTGATCGCTTTGGGCTTCGCCTTGGGCGCAGCAGGCTTCTTAGCGACGACCAGCTTCTTCGGGGCGGGCTTCTTTGCGACCGTTAGCTTCGCTGTCGGCTTCTTGACGGCGACCTTCTTGACGACCAGAGGCTTCTTGACGACCAGCTTCTTTTGTGCGGTTGGCTTAGCTGCTGCTGGCTTCTTCGCTGGCGCGGGCTTCGCTGCCGCGGGCTTCTTCACTGCTACAGGCTTCTGCGCGCTAGCCTTTGTGGGGCTTGGCTTAGCTGCGGTCTTGGGCTTGACGATCCTCTTCGGCTTGGGCATGGGCCTGGGCCTGGTCCGAACGCGGCGCTTTGGCTGCGCGAAGACCTTCATCGCGGCCATGCGCTTTTTGTCGTTGTCCGTCATCTCCTCGTCCCTGCGGAAGAGGTTGACGTAGTAGATGTCGATTTCGTTCGCGCCGTGCCGGCCGATCCAGGCGATGCGTTTGCCGTCCGGTGACCAGACGCCGTAGTAGTCGTTGTCGGGGTGACGCGAAATGTTGATGGGGCGTTGCTTGCCTTCGGCGTCGACGATCCAAATGTCGTTGTTGTAGTTCTCGTCGCGGGTCGTCAGGACGAACCAGTTGCTATCAGGCGACCAGTCGTAGGCTGGGAAGCTCCAGGAGCGGAAGGCGACCTTCTCGTCGGTTCCGTCGAGGGCGGTGTGGACCAGCTCGCCGTTGCGGACGAAGGTGAGGCGCTTCTCGTTGGGGGAGAGGCTGAGCCCGCGCTCGGTGGCCTTGTCGTTGGTGATCTGCTCGAAGACGAATTCCTTCTGCAGGAACCAGGGCCTGCGCTCGTCCTTGCGCTTGGCGACCCAGATGTCGGGGTAGCCGGTGCGGTAGGAAACGAAGTAGAGGCGCCGGCCGTCCTTCGAGAAGATCAGGTTGCTGTCCGAGCCTCGGGAGTGAGTCATCCGTCGTGGCTCGCGCAGGATGCGGTCCATGACGTAGATCTCGCCACCGGTGGAGAAGGCCATCTCTTTGCCGTCATAGGTGAAGGCCACATCCTTGGCGCGGTTTAGCTGCACCCGCTCCTTGGTCCACTCGAGGCGTTCGTCAGGCACTCGGATCTCGAGTTTCTTGGCCGGTGCATCCGAGCTGAGGTCCTTGAGCCAGTAGTTCCACTGGTAGCGGTAGATCAGCGTCTTGCCGTCACGGGACAGGCGCGCCTGGGCGACGCCGTCGGCGCCTCGGCGACTGCCGACTCCATAGCTGGTCACCCGAGAGGAGACGCCGGTCGAGAGATCGCGACGGAAGATGTCGCGCACGCCGGCGAATTCGGCGATGTAGAGGATCTCGTGGTCGTTGATCCACTGCGGACTCGCGTGCATGACGTTCATCCCCTGATCGTCAGCGAGGCTCAGGCGCTCGAAGCTCGGGACCTTCTTGCCGAGTTTCGCGAGCCAGATCTGACGGGACGCTGGGCCACGGAAGTCGCGGCGCCAGGTGTTGCGGCCGGAGCGGCAGAAGAGCAGGTTCTTGCCGTTGGGCGATTCCTTCGAGAGCAAACCGTAGGCGTCGAAGACCATCTCATAGGGGGTCTTGATGAGCGGCGCGTTCAGCGGGCCCAGCTTGGCTTTCGCGATGCGGGTGTCGTCGTAGGCCTTGCTGTAGGGGCTTAGGCGCAGGTAGAGGCTCTTGCCGTCGCTCGACCAGCCCTCGAGCCAGTGGCTGAGGCGGTATTGGGTGACTTGCTGCGCTGGTCCACCGCCCGCGGGCATCACATAGGCGAAGGTTCCGTCGGGAGACCGGTCACTCATAAAAGCGAGCCACTTGCCGCAAGGCGAGTAGCTCGGAGTTTGGTCGTCCCAGGGGCCGGTGGTCAGGCGCGTCGCGACACCGCCCTTGCTGGACACCTGCCAGAGATCGCCGCCATGGACGAAAGCGATGTGCTTGCCATCGGGGCTGATGTCTAGGCCGGAGGCCAGGCGCAGCGGAACTGCGGCCTGGGCGGTGAGGGCGCTGGCCAAAAGCGGCGCAGCTAGGAGGGAAATCAAGGTTGTGTGAGTTTGCATTCTGTGGCTTCGCTGCAAAGAAGGGCTGCGAGATACGTCTGGCCTATCCCACATGTGAGCTTTTCTACGAGCTTCTCGATCACTCGAAAATGGCCAATCCCAACTCTTGCGAGCCCCCAATTCGATGGCTAGCATTCCTCGCCCTTCGCAGGAGTTTTCCTGCCGGGGGCACCTCAGCATTCCTGCCGGGGGCACCTCAGCATTCCTGCCGGGGGCACCTCAATGTGAGGGGGTGTGGCTCAATTGGTTAGAGTACCGGACTGTCGATCCGGTGGTTGCGGGTTCGAGTCCCGTCACCCTCGCCACTCGAAAGCTCGTAGGTCTAACGGCTTACGGGCTTTTTTTTTGCCTGCCGCTGGGGTTGCTGAGGGGGCAGTGGGCCCTGGTTCGGATCGGACTCTTCAGCCCAGCACGAAGTGAACTCGGGTCTTGGCCCCCGTGTCCGTGAGAATCGGCAGGTGCCGGCCTCGTGCTCCCGCGCCTCGTGTTCTCGCGCTCGCCGGTGTTGCTCGCCGGCATAGCCGGCGCGCAGTGGCCCTCGGCCAGGAGTCAGCGTTCGGGCCCCCTTCTGGATCTACACGGTCGTCTCTAAGGAGGGTGGCGGGATATGGGATTTTCGCTTTCCCTCCTGCGCTATTCAGTAGCTGCCTGAAGAAGGGGGAGACATCTCTCGGCGATGGGTATGTTCCGGAAAGTGATGAATATGACCAGCGTTTGGCTCTGAGATAACGCTCGACGAAAACCCGATCAGGCTTCGATGATTCTTCCGTAACCCGAGAACAGCAGAAGTCTCCACGGGCAATCGTTCCTCTCCATCAAGGAGAAGCTCAACTACGATCCTTCAGCCCGGATTTATGATTCGCTTCGGAAACCACTTGCTATTCATGCCCCTCAGGGGCCGCAGGCTCTAGGGCCGGGAGCTGTGGCTGTAAGGAAGCAGTGCGTCTGTAAATCTGGGAGGGGGACTCTATGACCTGCGCGTAGTCCTCTACGGAGCAGCTCTATGGAGCCTTGCGGATCCTCGAGCGAAGACCCTCGGAGAGATGCAGGCATCGGCGCGTGGCATCGGGGGCTCTCGCGAGCGACTCTCCTTCGTGGTGGACCAGGCTGGGCTTATGAAGCTAGAGCCTTCGGCGGGCGTGACCTCGCGGCTCTCGGGCCAACATGAGGGCATGATGCCAGCCTGCATCCTTTGGCATTTCGGGGGCGCTGAGGAATTCGCCGCTTCTGCGGGCGCAGGCTAGGCGTCGATAGATGCTTCTGAGCGCTGCGGCATCTCGGGGAGACTGGCCTGAGAACGCGCACTTTGCGTTGCGCAGGGGCGTTCGAGAATGCTGCATGAAGCGCGGCGCCGTGCTATGTATGCGGCCTTTGAGGGGTTTGGGGGGAAGCGAAGTGGGGCTGAATAGCGGTGATGGTAAGGGGGCAGAGCGAAAAGCTATGCGAGCGCTCGAGGAACTGTTTCAGGTTGCTGGACTCTTTAAGAGGCGCAGCGAATATGCCGCGCTCATTGAGTTTGCGGCGAAGTGCAAGTCCTATGCTCCGTACAATGCCATGCTTGTCAGGATTCAGAAGCCGGGGGCGGTCTTTGTCGCGACGGCTGAGGAATGGCGAGATAAGTATGGGCGAGCCGTGCGTGGTACTGCGAAGCCGCTGCTTGTGCTAGAGCCTGGGGCGCCGGTCCGGTTTGTTTTTGACGTTTCGGATACCGAGGGTGATGACGCTGCGTTGCCGGCAGAGGTCCTGAAGCCCTTTGCTGCGGTGGCCGCGAAAGATGTCGAAAAGAAACTCCAGCAGCTGATCAAGAACTGTCTTCGCGATGGTGTTCAGGTTCTTGAGGCTTCGCTTGGGGAGCAGGTGGCGGGAAAGATCGTTAGGGTTTCGAGCAAGGATCAGCTGAAAACGGCAAACTATAGGCCGGCCGAAGCCCAGAAAGACTTCGAGATATTCTTGAACTCAGATCTCGATAGTCCGGCCAGGCTCGCTGCGCTTATCCATGAATTGGCTCGTCTGTATTGTGGGCACCTGGGGGCTGGCTCCAGGTCGAAATGGCCTGGGCGACAGGGCTTGACGACGACCGAGGCCCAGTTCGAATCCGAGTCGGTCGCCTACATTGTGTGCACGAGGCTAGGGCTTGAGAACAAGCCGGATTCCTATCTGAGCGGCTTCCTCAAGGAGGCCGGCGATATCCCCGACGTCAGCGTGGATCGCATTATGGCCTCAGCCAGCTTGATTATGAGCATGTGCACGAAGCAACTGCCACCAAGGCGTCGGCGCCGCTAGCTTTCGGCTCGCTTCCGGCCAGCGCGGCCTCAGTGATCCCTGGCGGATTTTTCGAGTTTGGCGACGCGGGCTTCAAGGGCGGCGATGCGCTGGATGATGGCGTCGAGGCTGCTGGGGGGCTGGCTTGGGCTGCTGGCACTGGCAGCTGTGTCGGTGCTCGCGGCGGCTGTTTCGGCGGGGTTCTGGACTGGGGCCGTCGCTGCTGGGGCGCTGGTTTCGGGTTGGGTGCTGGGGCAGAGCAGATGATCGTATCTCTCGGCGCGGCTGCCGGGGCTGGGGGCTAGGCGCACGACGAGCTTACGGTCTATGAGCTCTTCGAGGATTTGCTTGAGCTCGGCTTGTGATTCGATTTGGACCATCCGCGATACGCGGGTGCGTAGCTCCCCGGGCATTTGCGTGCGGCGAAGTAGTAGCTCGCCGAGGACGGCCAGCTGTTTGTCGCCGATTCCCAGGCCGGCTTCGGCGACATGCCGGTATTTTTCGATGCGGCTTCCGGTCGAGGGCCAGATTTCGACGCTCAGTTGCTTTACCCCGAGTTCCCGGGCGGCTTTCTTGACCTCGCGCGCATCGAGGTCGAGCACGGGGTCGCGATTGGATTTTTGGTTGCAGCCGTTGACCAGGGCGTTCAGGGATAGCGGGTAATGATCCGGAGTCGTTATCGACTTTTCGATGAGTACGCCCAGGACCCGTGCTTCCTCAGGGCTCAGGCAGAGTTCGTTGCTCATGGGGTAGGTGCTCCGTGCATAGGCTGGCTTGGCGGCAGAGGGCTGGCTGGCGAAGGCCGGGCGGGGAGCCGCGGGCTTTGCTCAAGATGAGAGGGGTATCTGTTTTGGTCGCTAGGCCCTGGATACGAGCCCGGTTTAGTTCTTGGCCTTGGCCTTTTTGGCGGCTGTTGGCGGGGTGGGGATCGAGAGCTTGACGTCGTCGATGCTCTTTCCCTCGACCTCTAATTGCACCGGCGCGGATCTGAGGGCGCGCTTGCCGTGCTGGAGGGTCGCGATCACGAGATAACGGTGATTGGGGCTGGGCAGGGGGATGTCGAAGTATCCTCTGGCGTCACTCGTGCTTATGTTCTTCGATAAATGGCGAAGGAGTCGGGAGTAGGGGATCGCGTCCCGAGCCAAGGGGCTTGCGTAGACCCTTGCGCCGGCCAGGGCCCGGCCCTTGCTGTCGACCACCTGGCCGCGGATGCGTAGGCTGCGCGGTAGCGAGATGCTGAGTTCCGCCGTCCCAGCTTCGCCGAGCTTCTCGGTGCTGATTTGCGATCCTGCAGCTGAAGCCCCATAGGCGGCGCCGATTTCGATGGACGAAAGGCGGGGTACGAGCAGGTCGACACGCCCTCGACGATCGGTTTCGAAAAACAGGGGCCGGTAGATGCCACTAAGTTTGATGTGTTCGCTTATGGCTACCTGGGCGTGACGCGCTGGTCGACCATCGGCCGAGAATACCCGCAGGGAAAGACGGACGAGCTGGTCCAGGCGTAGGTCGGGAAGCTCTTGGCCCTTCTGGGTCCCGCGTGCGACGTGCAGTATGGCTAGGGGCTCGACCAGCTGTCGTGCGCTCTCGCTGAAACGGAGGCGTTGGGCATCACTCAGCCAGAGGACGAAGCGCTGGGCCCTGCGGGCTTCGATGTTTCGAAGCTCGAAGCGCCCTTTTGCATCGACCTCTAGGACCTGGGTGCGTCGAATATCGGTATCGAGAACAAGGAGCTGGGCCCCGGCTGCCGGAGTCTGCGCATCGATGAGCACCTTGCCCCGCATGATGGTTTCGGGCTGGAGATGGACGCGCAGCCGGGGGGGCGATTGTTTGGGGAGGGGCTCAGTCGGAAGCCTGGCTCCACTTAGGAGATAGTAATACCAGCCATAGTTCTTCGCGCGTATGCGTAAGGAGCAGCGCTTGCTCTGGGCGTTTGATAAGGGCAGGCGTAGGTCGATTTGCTGGCCGTTGCGCGTGAAGGGTATTGGGCGCCAGGCGAGGGGGCTGGGGAATAGATTCGGGCTGGCCCCTGCCTCGACGACCAGGTCCTGGATCTCGCGGTCTTGGCTGCTGGCCTGAATGAGTATCCTCATGTGCCGAGGAGCTAGCAGCTGGAGTGCCAGCACTTTGCTGCTTTGGTGCTGCTCGGTTTTCTGGGCTTGGCTTTGTTGAGCTTCGATGTCTTGGGCAAGGAGTAGTAGGCCCGATTTGCCGTGCACACGCAGCTGGCAATGAGTGCCGGGGAAGGGGGGAAGCTCGCAGTTTCCGTCCTTATCCATTACCAGGCGGGTTTTCTGGGGAATCCCTGCGCCGATGTGCACGTAGACGCTCATCGGGGCCTCGTCCTGCCAGGCTTTTAGGCCTTGGATCCGCACCCGTAAACGGGAGCGCAGTGGACCTGCACGCAGCTGTAGCGGAGTGTCTCCCCGTTGGTTTTGAAGAAGCTGGCTCGTCCGGTAACGCCCATCTTTGAGTTCCTCGATGGCCCAGGCCATGAAGGGGGCGCGCGTGGGCAGCTCTACGCGGACGCGGCCACGGGCGCCGCATTCAACGCTTCGCTGCCAGGTCTTGCCCGCGACCATCGCATCGACTCCGGGGGTGGCGTAGAGATGCAGCTTGGCGCCCACCCAGGGCTGACCCTTGGCGTTGCGGAGAGTCACGGCCAGCCGCTGTGGAGCTAGGCCGCGCCTCGGCTCCTGGCTGGCGGCACCTGGCGCCAAGGCAGTTGCCAGGAGAGTGAGTGCCGGGGCAATGAGCGCGGCCCGGCGCATTTCAGCGCACCTGGATTATTATGGGGTTTTGTCGACCGAGAACTCCGGGAATGCGGTTCCCCTGTTCCCCTGGGCCAGCCGGGCCTTCCTGTATGCTTACGTACAGGTCGTAATTCCCCGAGGACTCGTAGCAGGTCAGGCGAAAGCGCCCCTTACCGTCGGTCTTGATCCGGGGTAAGTAATTATTGCCCGGCAGGATTTCGTCGAAGATGTTGTTGGCGATGAAGTCATGCCAATTGCGGAAGCCACCATCGGTCGTGCTGCCCGCGGGTAAGAGCATCACCGTCTGGCCAGGAAGGGGGAGGGCGGCCGGTGAACGGACCACTCCCTCGATAACCCTTGGCGGCGACATGGTGATTCGGCAAGGGACGGGCTTGGGGCTTTCGTTTTTCCGGATCGTCGCAAGTCCTCGCGCGAAGCCATACTGCTTGCTCACTGCAAACACGACGTATTCACCCTGTGGCAGTGACGGGCTCAGGTAGCTTCCGTCGCCGAGGTGAACTAGACGAGAAAACTCTTCGACACGGCCGAAGCGCTTTGGCCCGTAAATGCGGAGTTCGACTTGGTCGGCGCTTAGGCCTTTTGCCAATGCGAGTTCGGCACGGATGCGATGAGTTCCCAGTTGGAAGGGCTCGAGGAGGGCCGGCTTCGTCTCTGGGCCGGCCTCCACGCGGCCGATGAGCTGTGCTTCTCCGCTTGGATTCAATACGAGGACCTCGTAGGCCGTGTTGCCTTGCAGTGTGCGGAAGCGGTAGCGGCCATCGGCGTCGGTCATTACGACTTCGGAGAGATCCGTATGGGAGATTCCTCTCGTGTGCATGAGGCAGCGGGCGAGCACGCGCAGTTGCTTGGCCGGCTTTCCCTTTGCAGCCAGGATCTGACCACTGAGTTCGCGCCCCTTGGGTAGCGTGATTTGGAACTGCGGGGCGGGAGCCCGGGGATCCAGGCCCGGCAGCAGCGCTTGAATATCGCGCGCCCAGTTACCCGCGGTCGTTCCGGGCATCAGCAGCAGGGTTGCGCCCGGCCCCTTCTCGAGACCGGGGATGGTGATCGTGCCATTCACGTCCGAGATCGTGGAATAGAAGCTCATCGCATCCATGAGCTCGACGCGCACGCCAGCCAGTGGGCGGCTCATCATCCCGGCATTTTCGACGATGCGGCCGCTGAGGGTGATGGCTCGGATCAAGGACAGCTTCTTCGTGGCTCCCCCTCTAAGCACGGCAGGCTGTTTGAGGCGATATTTGGCCGCGCCCAGCTTTAGCTGGTATGTGCCGGGAGGCAGGGGCTCGCTCGTTAGTACGCCGTTCTTGTCGGTGCTGCCGTCGAACTGCAGGCGGACGGCGTTCTCGTTGGCCGGGATCCGGATCAGCCGGTAGGCCAGCTCGATGCCTGGCTTCCGTCGGCGGTAGCGTAGCTCGGCATTGAGTCGTTGCCCTTCATGGAGCTCAAGGCGGAGCGAGTCAGCATTGCTTGCGTCGATCTTCTCGATGACCGAGCTGAGGCGGCCTTCTTTGCGGGCGAAGATGCTTGCCCGGCGCCATGAGGGGATTTGGGCCTCGAATTGACCTTCGCTATTCGTCGTCAAGAGTTCGCGCGTCGACTTGCTGGAGTTGGCGGAGCGAGCTCCCATCAGCGGCAGCTCTGCCCGGAGCAGGACGAGCTCGGCGCCAGGGACGGGGCGACCGTTGTCTAGGACTTGGCCGTGGATTCGCAGCAGAGGCGCGGAGATGGGCGTTTCGCCCTGAGCCGGGCTTGGGGTCGATAGGAATAGGCTTGCCGTTAGGCAGAGGATTAGACGCATCGGGCGCTCTCTCGGTCGGGCGAGGTGGGGGAGACGGTTGCGGCGGTGCACGCTAGCGACAGCAGGGGCCTTGGAACAGGGATCGAAGCGCTGCCCTAGGCCTTCTGCTTTTCCAGGCTCTCGGGCCGTGTTCTTTCTTAAGGGATCGGTGTTTCTATCGGCGTGCGGGCACGCCGAGCAGGAGAAATGCGGGGGCCTTTCGTCGTTGGGCATCGGGCTGGATTGGCAGGAGGAGGCTTTCTTCGGCAGGCGATGGGCGAGGCCCAGCTGACGTAATCTGCGACGAAGATGCGCGACCTTGCACTAGCGTTTCCTTGTCTTGATCTCATCGGGCATGATGCGGCGCGACGAGTGAAGGGCTCCGCTCGATCCCCCTCGACGCCCGAGGGGACAGGAGCCTCCGCGAAAGGGCTCGTCAGAAAAGGCGATGCCTCGATCCTCCAAAGACAGCAGCCCAGAGTGGCTCATCGACGACGAAGCTAAGTTCGAGCGTTTCCTCGATGCGATCGACGGTCACGACTGGCTGGCGGTCGATACCGAAGCCAATCCGATGCACGCGTATCGCGAGCGGGTTTGCCTGATTCAGGTCTCGAGCGAGGCGGATGACTTCATCTTGGACCCGATCAGCGAGGTCGATCTCGAGCCCTTCCTCGACCTGCTTTCGAATCCAGGTATCGCCAAAATCTTCCACGATGCCGAATACGACACGATTCAGCTCCGTCGGCATTTCGGGGTCCAGCTGCGCGGGCTGGTCGACACCCAGGTGATGGCGGTAGCTCTTGGGGAAAGCCAGGTGGGCCTGGCCTCTCTCGTGGAGCGCTATCTCGGGGTCAAGCTGGATAAGCGATATCAGCGCAGCAACTGGGGGATGCGGCCCCTGGGCGAAGGGCAGCTCGAATACGCGAAGAACGATACTCGCTACCTGATCCCACTGGTCGATGAGCTCGAGGCCAAACTGGATGATTGCGATGAACTCGTGCACCTAGAGATCGACAGTGAGATCCATCGACTGGAGAACCTGGTTGTGCCCGAGCGCGAGCCGGTCGATCCCGAGGGCTTTCTGAAGCTCAAGGGTGCGCGTTCGCTGAATCCCGAGCAGCAGCGGCTGCTGCGAGAGATCTGGAATTGGCGGGAGCGAGAGTCGGAGAAGCGAGATCTCCCGCCCTTCAAGGTCATCGGAAATACCCAGCTGATCGCGCTGGCCAAGCACGGGCCGACGAGTCGCAAGAGTCTGGCTGACACCCCAGGTCTGCCTCCCTCCATCGCCCAGCGGCATGGCGCCGCGCTGCAGAAGGTCCTCGATGAGGCACGCAAGCTGCCCCCCTACCAGGTCGAGAAGCCGACGAAGAAAAGTAAGGATCGCTGGCAGCGTGACGAACGTGAGGCTCTGGATCGCCTCAAGCGCTGGCGGAAGCATCGGGCCGATCTGCGCCCCACCGACCCCTCGCACATCCTGAACCGGGAGGTGATGGAGGAGCTGGCGCGCTTCTCCCCGGCTCCGAGGTCTCTGCGCGAGCTGGCCGCGACTGGCTTGCTAGAGCGATGGCGGCTCGGAGCCTATGGTCAGGAAATCCTCGCCGCGCTGCAGGCAGGGGCTCGCTGAGGAGTTCTGCGCAGGTGCGGCCTTCTCCGTGCCTTGGCTTTGCCATGTCCCATTATCTTTGCCTCCTGCCTTTGGCGTTCGGTATCTCAATCTCTTTGCTCGGCGCCCAAGGCAAGAGCCTGAACCCGAAGAGCCTGTCGAGACCAAAGCCCCAGGTCTGGAATGATTATTGGCGGCAGGGCAAGGCCGAGCTGACTCGCTTTGCCTTGGAGCAGAGCCGTTATGGGGAAACTCGTAAAGGCGACGCCGTCCAGATCTTTGTCGTCGAGGACTTTCGGACGGATAAGCAGGTTAAGGCAGAGAAGCCGCGCCCTGACGCGGTTCCGGTGATGAAGCTCAACTTCACCCGCAAGTTCTTGACCGGCATTTATCCTTATTCAGCGATGACCTCGGTCTTTACCCCGCTGGCGCTGAAGCCAGGGCCCGGAACCCTCAAGCTGAGCTGCTCGGTGCAAGAGTGGTGTGGGCAGGTCTGGTTGCAGCTGAATATGCGTGAAGCGGCCTACCGGCTTATCGGGCATAGCTACTATGAGGCGGAGGGTGAGGAAAAACGGGAGTTTCCTCTTGTGCATCTTGAGGACGGGATCTGGAACCGCGTGCGGATTGCGCCGTGGACCTTGCCGGTGGGGAGCTTTAAGGCGGCTGCCGGGGCTCTGTTTAGCAGGCTGCGTCACGAGCCGTTGGCGCCGGTCAAAGCCCTGGGCCAGCTCGTTGTACACTCACTTGCAAGCTCGTCAGCTCCGCGCATCCTCGCCTACACGGTCAAAATGCCGAGTTTGCGGCGCAGCCTCCAGATCCGTTTCCAAGGGCGCTTTCCCTTTCGCATTGTCGGGTTTCGTGAGAGCTTGCCAAATGGCCGCAGGAATGTTGGCGTCGCCACACACCGTGAGTTGATCGCTTATTGGCGGCATAAGGATGCTGCGGGTGCTTTGCTGCGTAAGCGGCTTGGTTTGGATCCAAAGCGCTGATGCGGCGATGTCTTTCTCATGAGCTGGATACCTTTTCTCTTTCGTTGCGCCTTCCTGTGGCGCTCATGCATAGGCTTGAACATGCTCCGAATGCTACTTGTGTGCGCTCTTTTACCCCTTTGTCAGGCGCTTTCTCAGGATGCTTCGGCGCCGACAACCGATCCCTTGGCGCAGCAGCAGTTGGCCGGAGTGGTAAGGCTTGCTGATGGGCGGCCCTGGGCTGGAGCCGAGGTGCATGTGATTGGTAGCCGCTTTTTCTGGCGTGATGGGCTCGGAGATGACTTTCGCGCCAAGGTCACGACGGGGCCGCGAGGGCGTTTTCGCATTCGGGTGCCGGCGGATCGGCAGTATTCGCTCTATGCGGTGTCGCCAGAAAAGGACTGGCGGTCGAGCGGGCAGTTCCGCATCAGTGAACTCTATGAGAGAGGGAGCGCCGGGAGGATCCTCAGGTTACGGGCGCAGGAAGCTCTGCGGCGCACGATCAGGTTGACGATCAAGGGGCGAGAGCGGGTGCAAGGAGCGCTGCGCTGTGATCTGGTGGGGCGTTCGGCAAACTTCGACCGGGTGTCGTTACCGGTAGGGGAAGATTCCTCCGTTCTTGTCCCGCCGCGAGCTGGTCCTCTTTCTATTCTGGTTTTCCGTGATGATCATGGACCCCTTGGGGTGGAACGACTGCGTTATAGGACTGCGAGCGCAGTCCGTGGCCCCAGTGAGCGGAGCTACAATATTCCGAAGCCGCGGCGCTGCCATCTGACGGTGATCGACCGTAAGACGAAGAAACCGGTCAAGGGTGCGGTCATCCGGGAGGTCCTTCATACTCTCGATTACGCCGACCTCAAAGTCGTTGGCCACTATGCCGGGAAGTGGTTGATCGGTCGACGGCTGGGTGAGACTGGTGAAGATGGTTGCCTTGCGGCGGATCTGCGTATCGTTATCGGCAGAGCTAACGGCTATGGGGGTGGTCTTCGGATCGAGGCTCCTGGATATTCGATGGTGAGTGTCGCTGGTCGAAATAAAGTAAAAACCCCGGGATTCGAGATCATCGAGCCCGAGGCTGGTTCGAGAGAAGACGCTCCCGTTCGTGTCAAGGTCTTGCTAGAGCCGGCGGAGCCAAGATCGATCCGACTACTCGGGCCCAAGGGAGCCGGGCTGGCCGGTATTCGGCTGGTCTGCCGCGGTAGTTTTCAGCAGGCGATGGGGAAGAACTCCTATCAGAGCTTCCTTCGCAGACAAGTCGTGCTGACGAGTGATAGCAAGGGGCGAGTCCTGATTCCTGCTGGTTCTTCGCGAGATAGCAATCGAATCGATGTGCTCGTGGATGCCACGCTTCTGCGCAAGCTTGCTTTACCTCCCGGCCTCCTCGGGCAGCTTCCGCCAACAGCGCTTTTGTACCATGGTGTGTTGTGGGGCAAGGCGGCCGACAAGGTTTTCGATTTGGCGAGCATGAGAATCTTGCGTGGACGAATCATGCGTCAGGATGGTCGACCCCAACGCTCGCCAACAATCATTCTCGAACCTGCCAAGAATCACGACCGGTCCTATAGGCAGCTGCACCGGGGGTGGACTGGCGGACGCGATGGGAGCTTCGTGCGGCTGGTATTGCCGGGATCTTATATCCTCGCCTGTATGGTGCCCGATGTTGGATACGTCTTCGAGGACTTTGAGGTCGAGGCGGGGGAGGGGGACATTGAGCGCAAACTCATGCTCCAGGACCTCTGCTATGTGAGCGGAACGGTTGTCGATGCAGCTGGGCAGCCCTTGCTTGGTGCGGATCTGCGCATCAGCGGATGGTCCATGAGCGGTATGGGATTGAAGGACCGTTTTGCAGCTTCGGTAAATCAACGCCTGCCGCTTGCGACTACCGACGCGCAGGGGAAATTCCGTTTCTCCTTCATTCCGTCGCGAAGAGTGCGGATGCGCTTCAGTGCCCAGTTTCGAGATAAGCAAAGGCGAGCGAGCCATCGTTCTCAGGGGCGCCAGCAATTTGGTTCCGAAAGCCAAGAGGGGCTGGAAATCGTCATTCCGGTGACCCTCCCGAAGCCGAAGAAGGACCCTGGGAAGTAGTGGTCGCTATGTGCCGGTGGCGTTATCTAGCTTCGCGAGTTGTTTTTGCTCTTATGGAATAATGCCAGGCGAAGGCGATCCTGTTCGTCGAAGAGGCGCCTACGCAGCCATAGCACCGCGATGCCTGCGCCTAGTGCCGTGCTGCCGGCTAAGAGGAACATCATCACGATTTGATAACGCACGGCCTGTTCCGGCGGCGTTCCTCCGAGGATTTGGCCGGTCATCATTCCTGGCAAGCTGACCAGACCGACTACCGTCATGGAGTTGAGCATGGGCATCATGCCGGTGCGCACCGCCTCGCGAACGTGAGGCCGGACGGCTTCGCTTCGGCTTGCACCGAATCCGAGCATGGTTTCGATTTCGCGGCGTTGTTCGATAAGACCGATGACGAAGCGGTCGATGGCCAGGCTGATCGCGGTGAGACCGTTGCCGAAAACCATGCCCATAATCGGGATGAGGTAGCTGGGGTCGAAGGGGTCCTGCGGCTGCACCACGACGAAGACCGCATAGCTCGTCATCAGGAAGGCGGATAAGAGCAGGGAGCCGGTGGCGATGCTCATTTGCCCGCGAAACCGGTGCTTGGTCTGGCGAGTGATGGCGTGTCCGGCCAAGAGCCCCATAAGCAGGAGCAGGGCCAGGACGAAGCCGGGATGGCTTGCGGCGAAGATCTGTTGCAGGACGTAGCCGATCGCCAGCAGCTGTACGACGGTGCGTGTTCCGGCGATTAGGAGCGAGCGGGTGAGGCCGAGCTGGATTAGGAAGGAGAGGACGACGTTGACGAGGAGGCAGAGGCTCACCAGCGCCAAGTCGAAGCCGTCCAGGACTTCGGGGCCAGCTTTGGGGACTTGGGCGAGCATCACGCCTCCTTGGCGCTTGCGCGGATTTCGTAGCAGCGCGCTGAGGCCTTGGGAAGGGGGAGGGCCTCATGGCTGACCCAGATTGCGGCGGCGCCTTCGCTGAGCTGCTCCTGCATCAGCTTCCAGACCGCGAGGCTGCGCCGCTCGTCGAGGCCGCTTGTCGCTTCGTCGAGTAGGAGCACCGGGCGATGCAGGGCGAAGGCCATGGCCAGCCAGAGGCGACGCCCCTCACCGCCCGACAGCTCGCTCATCGGGCGCCTGGCCTGCTCCTGGATGTCTAGGCGCTCCAGTAGGGCGTCGAGCGGCTGGATCTGCTGGTCCATGTCGAGGTTGCTGCGGAAGCTGAGAATCCGTTCCCAGATCTCCCTTGCCGTCTGTGCTGGTCGCGGCGGATCCTGGGGCACGAGGACGAACTGCTGCCGGAGTTCGGTCTGGGGCCAGTCGCGGATATCCCTGCCGCGCAGGAGCAGCTGGCCACGCTCTTCGAAGTCGAGGCGGAGGAGGCTGCGCAGGAGGCGGGATTTGCCGCTTCCCGAATCGCCTCGCACGACGACACATTCTCCGGCTTCCAGGTGGAGGCAGCCTTCGCCTTGCTCGCCGAAGAGCTGGGGATAGCCGCTGATTTCGATCAGGCTCACGCCAGGCCTCGGTCGAAGGGCGCGAAGGCGCTGCGCGCAGCCCCTTCGAGGGTCGATGGCAGCCCGACATCGCACCAGTCGCCCGCTAGCCACAGGCCAGGTAGGCTGCTGGGGCCGGGAGCTGGGCGTCGCGCCTCGACGCCGGGCTCGGGCATGATGGTGGCGGCGCTCTCGCGGATGACCTTGGCGTTCTCGACGGTGTCGATGGGGAAGGGCGACTTGCGGCCGAGCCAGCTTGCGAGTTGCTGTGCGGCCAGCACCGCGATCTCGCGGCCCGGGATGCCGTCCAGGCTTGTGGCCGCTCCCGCGAGCAGCGAGACCGGGCTGCGCTGCCGCGCATAGCCGTCGCCAGCGCTCCTCCGACAGATGAAGTGGAAGGGTGCGCCTCCGACCAGGGCGACGATGGGGTCGCGGAAGCCGAGATCTTTTTCGGGGATCTCGAAGTGGACGGTCACGATCGGCGAGCGCTTGATTTCGCCGAGCCCCTTCGCTTCGGGCATCTCGCCGAGTAGTCGCTTAGCGGCCCCCCAAGGTGTTGCCAGGACGACTCGGTCCCATTGGGACAGATGCTCGCCATTGCTCATCACGATCTTGGGAGCTTTCTCTCCGGGCACCAGGCTGCGGACACGGTCCCCCAAGCGAAGCTGCACATGGTGGCGTTCGCAGTAGCGCAGGCTGGGCTCGTGGAGCAATGCGTGCCAGGAGCGTTTGGGGACCCACATCGCGCTGTGCCCGTGATTGCCGGAAAAAGCCTCCCGCAGCGTGGCGACGAAGAGCTTGGCGCTGGCCTGCTCGGGCTCGGCATTCATGACCGCGCGGCAGAGGGGCTCAAGGTAGATCCTTTGGCTCCACTCGCCGAGGCTGCGGCGTTTCGCCCAGTCGAGGACGGTTTCTTCGGGGCGCGGCGCTAGGGCGAAGGTGGCGAAGGCGCTGAACAGCAAGTCGAGCCCGCCGGAGATGTCGAGCCCCTCGACCTGGAGCAGGGCGGCACCCAGGTGCAGCGGCGCCGGGACCTTGGTCGAGCTTTTCAGGCGGAGCAGCTTGCCGCCGCGGAGCAGGTAGCTCAGCTCGAGGGAGGGGCGTTGATCGAAGCCTTTCTCGCTGCCAATCGTGCGTAGGAGGCGGCGAAAGCCGCGGTAGCCGCCCAGGAGCACGTGCGGGCCGTTGTCGATCCTGTCGCGGATCCTTGCCCAGGCACGGCCGCCGAGTCGGTGGCTAGCTTCGATCAGCGTGACCTCGTAGCCGTGTTCGACATGGGCGATGGCCGAGGACAGGCCGGCGGTGCCGGCCCCGATGATGGCGACACGGCCGCGGGTGCGTGTGGCGGGGGCGTAGTAGGAGTTCGAGACCCGGTGCATCAGAACAGTGTGGACAGGGCGAGGCGAAGTTTGAGGAGCTTGGAGACGCGCACCCGGTTTGAAGTCGGTAGCTCAGCGCCAAGCTTCTCGATGCGTCCTAGCAGCTCCCGATAGATTCGGTCCATCATCCGCGCCGGTCGCAGGGCGCGGCGGTCGGCGTTTGGCAGATTTGCTAGCTGGCTGTCGACCTCGGCGAAGAGGGCCCTGGTCCGGGCGCATTCGGCGGCATAGAGGCGGGCTAGGGGGGAGTCTGGGTCGCGGGCGAGCTCGGCGTCCGCGAGCAAATCCTTTGCTTCGAGCCCATGCTGGCGCAGCACGGCGCGTGGCAGATAGCAGCGGCCCTGCGCTCCGTCTTCGGCGACGTCGCGGAGGATATTGGTGTACTGCAAGGCATGACCGAGCTGCATGGCGTAGTCATGGCAACGATCTTTGTCCGCCCCAAAGATCGGCAGGCAGGCCAGGCCGACGGCCGAGGCCACCTTGCTCATATAGCCACAGAGATCATCGAAGCTCTCGTAGCAGGGAGGGGTCATGTCGCTGCGCACGCCGGCGACAACGGCGCGTAGCGGCTCTTCGTCGAGGCCAAAGCGAATCGATGCGCGGTGCAGGGCGTAGCCGAGCGGGGTGCTGGGCTGTCCGGCGAAGCTGCTGGCTAGCTCCTCTTCCCAGAAGCGCAGCTGCTCCTCGGCTGCGGCTCGGCCTTCGGGGCTTTCGAGCTTGGCGTCGTCGACGACGTCGTCGACGACACGGCAGTATGCATAGACCGCGAGCATCCCTCGCCGGCGACCCGGAGAGAGGAAGGCAAAGGAGACGAGAAAGTTTGACCCAGAGGCCCGCGCAATCTGCAGCGGGCTCATGCGTGCGGCCAGGGGGGCGCTCGACATGGGCGTCACGGTAGCAGCGGCGCCCTCCATTGGAACAGGGCGCGCAGGAGCAGTCCGGGGGCATCCCTGCGGCGGAGCTTGGGTCGGGCGGCGAGGCTGTCGTAGTTGCCGCGCGCCAGGCGGCGTAGGACCAGGGCTGCAGCGTGGAGGATCGCGTTTAGCTCAAGGCCGAAGCGTCCGCCGCAGCGTCCCACCAAGGGCCAGGAGCGAGAGAAGTCAGCTGCTACTCCCAGGGCAAGCTCTTGGACGACTCGGCGCAGACCTGGGCTGGCGCTTTGCGCGCCGAGCTCGCTTTCAGCGACACCGTGCTTTGAGAGCATACTCTGCGGCAGGTAGACACGGCCGCGCTCAAGGTAATCCGCGCGCAGATCCTGGCAGTGGTTGAGGATTTGTAGTCCGGTGCAAATACGGTCGGAGTCGGCGAGGTTTTCCGGGCTGGTTTTTCCGAAAATCCCAAGCAATGCACGACCGACCGGGTTGGCGCTCTGCTCGCAGTAACTGTTGAGATCAGCGAGGTCTTTGTAGCGCGACTGCAGCAGGTCTCGTTCGAAAGCGCGTAATAAATCGAGGAAGAGCTGCTGCTCGAGATCGAATTGTTGTGCGGTTTCTGCCGCTGCTAGTAGCAGTGGCCGCACGCCGGCTGTTTTTCCGGCGAAGGCACACTCGAGCTCAGATCGGTAGGCACGCAGTGCATCTAGGTCTTGTTGTTCGTCGGCGATATCGTCGGCGACGCGGGCGAAGGCATAGAGGCGGTGTACGTGGAGGCGTAGGCGCCTAGGGAGCAGCCAAGACCCGACAGGGAAGTTCTCGTAGTGCTCTTGGGCGAGTTCTTTGCTTTTTCGGTCGCTGTATTTCGTCGTGGACAAGTGGCTTCGCTTTGTGGGCTCTGTCTTGCTGATCGCTGCTTTCTGGGTCAAGCTCCCTGCCATGCCGAGTGAAGCACCTTTTCTCCTGGATTGCCACGCCGACACCATCGTCAAGGTTATCGACGATGGCGCCGACCTAGCCTCGAACCCAGCCGGTCACATCGATCTCGACCGGCTGGAGCAAGGAGGGGTCAGGGTGCAGTTTTTTGCCATCTGGGTTTCTCCGGAATACCTGCCGGATCGCTGTTTTGAGCGGGCGATGGCGATGATCGATACGCTCGAGGAGCAGGCGGCGAAGCATGCCGATCGCATGCGCCTTTGCCGGAGCAGGTCCGAGATCGAAGCCTGTGTTGCTGAGGGCAAGCTCGCGGCATGTATTGGCATCGAGGGCGGTCATGCCATCGAGGGCGACCTCGGCAAGTTGCGTGCACTCGCTGCTCGCGGAGCGCGCTATATGACCCTTACTTGGAACAACCATCTGGACTGGGCCGAGAGCTGTCAGCGCAATCGCGGTGATGCGCCAAAGGGGTTGACGGACTTCGGGCGTGATGTTGTCCATGAAATGCATCGGCTGGGCATGATTGTCGATCTTTCGCACGTGAGCCCGCGGACCTTCGATGATGTGATGAGGCTCGACCTGCCGCCGCCGATTTGCTCGCATTCCTGCGCCCGCTCGTTACGTGAACACGTGCGCAATGTCGATGACCAGCGGCTTGAGCTGCTCGCCGACCGCGGTGGAATCCTCGGCCTGTGCTTGCTGCCGAGCTTTTTGGCTGGACGTGTTGAGGGCGCGAGTATTGAAGATGCCCTCGATCATGCCGATCACATCCTCCGGGTCGGCGGGCCGGGGCTACTGGCGCTGGGCAGTGATTTTGATGGGATCGAGTCGGTGGCGCGTGGGCTCGAGGATGTGAGCAAGTTGCGGGGGTTCGTTGAGCGCATCGATACCGGGGATCCGGTCGGCCTCGCACACGGCAACGTGCTACGCGTGCTGCAGGCCTGGGAGTAGCGCGGCCGTAGTTAACGGCCTGCTAAGTCTGCGCTGCCTCGAAGACCAGGCTGAGCTTTTCGGCCAGGAGTGTCTCTTCGATCGGCCAGCCGACGATGCAGTCGGCCTTGGCTTTGAAAGCGGTTGCGACCATGAGTTTGTTGGGTCGCAAGAGCAAGATGACGACGTGGACCTCCTGGTTGGAGATCTTGAGGCGCTTACACCAATCGAAGCGTTTACCCGAGTCGGCGTCGATCTCCAGGAGGACGATTTTGCCGTTGTGAGCCGCGGGATTGGGAACCTCGTTGCGTGGGCGCTTGTTGAAGCTCAGTCCGGATCGCCGACATGCACGTCGAACTGTGCGCTGAATATTGACATCGTTGAGGTAGGCGACGAGCTCACCGCGAACCGGTGCATCTTCAATGTCGTCGTCGATAGTCCCGCAGCTGGCTTCGGCGAATTCCAGAGGGGTGCCGTTTAGTTCTTCTGCAGCCTCGAGTGGGATGAGCAGCCAGGCTTGGTTGGCGTCGAAGTCGGCAACCTTGCAAGAGAACTCCGATACCACATAGGTTTCGGGTTCGATGTCCATCGGCTCGGACTTGAGCTTGAACTCGACCGGCTCGATATTGTCGATACGGATATTGGAGTTCTTGGTCGTCGCTCCGCTGAATACCTCATCGAGGGCACTGAAGAGGACGTTGCCCACCTCTTTCATCGCCTCGTCGTCGTCATCGCTCCATTCGCCGGCCTTGCAGTTTTGGCCGACGACTTCGTCGGGGAGCATCCGTAGATACCCGGCAAAGGCGAGGGAGTCGGCGAGCGGGCTAAAGATCCGAACGGTTCCGGCCATCTCCTTGTCGAACTGGCCGTGCAAGTGGATGAACTTGCCCTGGATGGCTTGAGAGATCTGTTCGCTCGACATAATGGAACTCGAAGTCGACTCGATAACGAGCGGGCGTTCCATTAGTGAGTGCAGGTTCGTCGCAACCATGTCCAAGGCCGTCTGCACCACTTTGTGCAGCGTCTTGGCGCTGTCTTCGGCGATAGTGAACGAGGCGCAGGCCATGGGGCAAATCGGCTGATCGCGGTCCTGTCGCGAGCTACATAACGTAGTAGAAGGTCAAGGACAGAGGCTCCCCTTCGAGATCAAAGTCGAGGGTGAAGCCTGCGACTGACTCGGGAGGGATGCTGCTGGGCAGGGTGTAGCCGACGGTTACTGTCGGAGTCGACAGGTTCATGTCCGCCCCGCGCTCGACCAGGTAATTCTTGAAGTTGCCGCCGATCATGTTGAGCACTTCGCCGAGGGCGTCAGAGACGTCCTCTTCACTCATCTCATCTGGCGAATCCGCCATCAGCAGAGTCGCCGCAATACGCTTAGCAAGGTCTTGTGATGTTGTGATGAGAAATGAGCCGACCTTGGTTCCGTTGTAGCTGAGTACAGCGGTCATCTCACAAGAACTAGCGGCGGAAATGACAGGCTTACGCTCCTTGGTCTCGATCGGGATTGGGATCATCGACGAAAACACTGTGTGCGTCGCGATCTCAAGCTGATCGGGCAAAGGAGTGGCCAAGACCTTCTTGCTCATTGCTGCTCCCGAACCGATGGTTCGGCGAAAATTGCCGATTAAATCAAGAGAGCAGTGGGCCGAGGACCTCTTGGATCTTCTCGGGAGTGAAGGGTTTTTTAAGATAGCCGTTGGCGCCACTCGTCCTGGCTTCGTTGACGACTTCGTTACTGCCTTCGGTCGTGATCATTACGATCGGCGTCTTGTTGCCATATTTGCCTCGAACAGCTTTTACGAAGTCGAGTCCGTTCATATTTGGCATATTGACGTCGGAGAGGATTAGGTCGACGGCACCCTTGTCGAGTTGCTCCAGGCCTTGGAGTCCGTCTCCGGCTTCTTTGAAGCTGTCTACCTTGTAGCCGGCCTGGCGGATGCCGCGCATGATGATTTTGCGCATCGTACCTGAATCGTCGACGATCAGAATGTTGGACATGGTCCTTCCTCGGCTAACTGCATTGGATTCCGTGCTCTCTCTTCGATCGTCGGCCTCTTGTGACTTCAGCATTTTTCGTGGCTGTTGTCATGGAAAGCGGGCGTCTCTGCTGTGAGAGGACGCCCGCTGCCGCGATCAGTGTCTTCGACTCGACATACTCATCGAAATCTCAGACCGTGCGCTCCTCCTTGGAGAGGTGCTGCAGCTGGTTTTTGAGTCGGGACATCACGTTGCTGTGGATCTGGCAGACGCGCGACTCGGTGAGGCTCATGATGTCGCCGATCTCGCGCATGGTGAGCCCTTCGTAGTAGTACATGATGATGATGAGCCGTTCCTTCTTGGTCAGGCTGCTGGTGATCACGTCGAGTACGTCATGCTGCTGCAGGGCGCTCACGGGGTCGGTGCTCTGCTTGTCCTCGAGGATCTCGACCTTCTCTAGCTCACGCTCTTCGCTCCCGTCTTCGAGCTTGTCAGAGAGTGAGAAGATGGTTTTGGCATTGGCTTCTCCCCGGAGTGATTCGAGTTCTTCCAGGGAGACTTCGAGTTCATTGGCGAGTTCAAAATCGTTGGCTTCGCGTCCGTGTAGGGCTTCGAGTTTGCGAACGGCCCGCTCGAGCTTGTGGGCCTTCAGGCGGACCAGGCGCGGGACCCAGTCTTGGCTGCGCAGCTCGTCCAGGATGGACCCCCGGATACGGGTTGAGCAGTAGGTCTTGAACTTGATTCCACGCGAGAGATCAAAACCGCGGATGGCGTCGAGAAGGCCGAAGGTGCCGGCGCTGACCAGGTCGTCGAGCTCGATCGACTTGGGCAGGGTCTGCAGCAGGCGTTCGGCGATGTAGCGAACGAGCGGGAAATGATGCTCGACGAGGATGTTGCGTAGGTTCTCGTCGCCGGTCTTCTTAAAGGTCCGCCAAATCTGATCGATGCGCTCTTGCTCGGCGCGCTTACGCTGGGCGGGTGTCAGCGGCTTGTCCTGGGGGCTCGCGCTGCTACGGGCTTTCGCTGGCGACTTCTTGGCTGGGCTGCTGCGCTTCTTCGCCGCGGCCTTCTTTGCCGGAGTCTTCTTCGCCGAGAGCTTGGCGGTGGCGGACTTCTTCGTTGTCCGCTTGCTCGGGGCGCTTTTGCTGCTGGGCTTCTGCCCTGCAGCTTGGGCGGGCGACGCCTTTGTTGGCGTCTTGCGAGCCGCGGCCTTCGTTGCCGCGCTTTTCTTCTTGCCTGTTGCTTGGCTTGAGCCGGATTTGGGGGCTGGGCTGAGCTTAGCTTTTGAGCGATTGCTTGAGCTGCTGGAAGAGGAAGACTTCTTGGAGCGTGCAGATCTCATGCTCACCTTTGGGGTGTTAGGGGGCCGAGTAGAGCCCTCTCGAATCGATCGCACGTGAGTGGTCTCGCTAGCTGGCAGCGGTCAGTAGGGGATAAACCCTGACAGGATCGGCAGGCCTGGGTGCCAGTCAGCTAGGCTCACGTCCGCGCTTTCTTCTTTCGGTAGCCAGGCAGCCTGGGGTCTCCAGGTCCATGGCTTTGCGCGCCCACCTCGCGATGGGGCTGCCTTTTCGAGAAGAGCTTTGGACGGTTGGAAAAGAGCGTCGACAGTGAATGTGCCGCCTCCATATATCGGCGGGATCGACCGCTGGCTTCAGGACTTTGGAGAGAATCTCGACAGCTTTCTCGAGATCCCCGCTTTTGGCGGCCAGATCTCCGTCAGTCGTAGCGGATCAGCGTGTGCAAAGCCGCTGCACCAAGGCGATTGCGGCCTCCGAGGAAGCCCAGCTCGATCACTACGCTGCAGGCAGCGATTTCGGCTCCTTGTTGTCCCAGGAGTTGTACCGCGGCTGCCATCGTGCCTCCGGTGGCGAGGAGGTCATCGACCAATAGCACCCGCTCCCCGGGCTTGATGGCGTCGACGTGCATCTCGATCTTGTCGCTGCCGTATTCCAGGTCGTATTCGACGCTGCTGGTCTTGTAGGGGAGCTTCCCTGGCTTGCGGATGGGGACGAAGCCGACGCCGAGTTCCTTCGCGACGGCTGTGCCGAAGATGAAGCCTCGTGACTCGATCCCGGCCACCTTGCTGATCTGGAGCTGTCGTGCATCAGCCGCCATCAGCTCGATGGATCTTGCCAGCGCCGCGGCGTTGCCGAGCAGGGGCGTGATGTCCTTGAAGACGATGCCTGGCTTGGGGAAGTCGGGGATGTCACGGATGTTGTCTTCGAGCTTCATCTGGGTGCACTTTGGGGGTTGCCCTGCTGCTCACATCTCTTCGGGTGAAGCGACGCCGAGCAGGGCGAGGCCATCGCCCAGCAGCTTGCGCCCGGCGGCTACGAGAGCCAAGCGTGCGTTGCGGACTTTGGGTTCGGCGTCGAGCACTCGGTGCTCCCGCAGGTAGCTGTGAATGCTGCTGGCGATGCGGATCAAGAGCTGGGTGAGAGTCGAAGGCTCGCTCTTGTCCGCGGCTCTCTGCAAGGCGGGGCCGAATTCCTGCATGGTCAGCAGGACCTGGCGCGCATCTGAGAGCATGCTCCAGTCGACCTCGTCGCTGTTGCCGTCCCAGCCGATGCCCTTGGCTTCGGCTTTGCGGAGAATACTCGCCAGACGCACGGCGGCGTATTGCACGTAGGGTCCGGTTTCGCCTTCGAAGCTAAGCATCTCCTCCCAGTCGAACTTGACGTCCTTGATGCGCCCGTTCTTGAGGTCGTTGAAGACGATGGCCGAGACGCCGATTTGTTCGGCGACCTGGTTCTTATTGGGGAGCTCGGGGTTTTTCTCTTCGATGATCTGACGCACCCGCGCGACCGCTTGGTCGAAGACATCGTCCAGAAAGATGGTGTTGCCCTCGCGCGATTTGCCCTTGGCCCATTTCTTTTCCTCTTCGCTCCAGAAGAGGATGAGTCCGAAGGGCACGTGCTCGACTTGGTCCCAGTTCTTCCATCCGAGCTTTTCGAGGATGTTCTTCAGCTCGAGAAAGTGCACCTTTTGCTCGCCGCCGACGACGTAGAGCGCGCGGTCGAAGTGGAAGCTCTCGCGCCGATAGATCAGCGCTGCGAGATCGCGGGTGGTGTAGTTGGTGGTGCCGTCGCTCTTGCGCACGAGGGCCGGTTTGTTGTCGCCCTTGTCGTTTTTCGGGCAGCCTTTGTAGTTCATCTCGACGACGAGGGCGCCGTCGGATTCGCTGGTGATGCCGGCGTCGATCAGGGTTCGCAGGGCGTTTTCGACCTTGTCTTCGTAGAAGCTCTCGCCGGTGACATGGTCGAAGTGAATGCCTAGGCGGCGGTACGGGCCGTTGAAGGCCTCCAGGCTGGCTTCGCGCAGCATATTCCAGAGGCGGCGTTCTTCGTTATCTTCGCCCGACTCCAGACGGCGGAAGGCCTCTGCCGCCCGCTCTTCGAGGCTGGGGTCGCTTTTGGCTTCGACGCCGAACTTGACGTAGTTTTCGTAGAGGTGGCGGACCGGGCGCTGCTTCAGCTCGTCTTCGTCACCCCACTCTTGCCAGGCCACGATGATCTTGCCCTGCGGCGTGCCCCAGTCGCCGATGTGGTTGATGCCCGTAACCTCGTGGCCGGTGTGAGAGAGGATCCTGTAGAGGGCGCCGCCGATAACCGTCGAGCGCAGGTGCCCGATGTGGAAAGGCTTGGCGATATTGGGCGAGCTGTAATCGATCACGACCTTTTGGCCGTTGCTCGGCCAGCGGCCGTAGGGAGCTTGCTCTCGCAAAATGCCGCCGGCTACCACGCTTGCTAGTGCGCTGGGGCGGTAGCGGATATTGAGGAAGGGGCCGGTGGGCTCGGCGCTCTCGATGACGTCATCGGGGGGCAGGGCCTCGGCGAGCATCTTGGCGGCGCCAGGCGGGTTGGTCTGCAGCCGCTTGGCGAAGGGAAAGCAGGCGAGGGCAATATCGCCGTGGCTCGGGTCCTTGGGGCGGTCGAGGGGTAGCGGGAGCATGCTCGCGTCTTGGCCCTCAAGGCACTTGGCCAGGGCTGTGCGCAGGCAGGCTTCGACGTGTCCGCTGAGGTCGCTTGGGATCGATTTCACTGCCAGTTCTCCCACTGCTCGTAGAGCTTCGCTAGCTCGGATTCGAGCTGCTTGATTTGGTCTTGCAGGGCCTTCATTTGCCCTGGGTTTTTCCACGCGTCCTGCTCGGTGAGGCCGTTTTGACAGCTCTCCAGCTCGGCCTCGAGCTCGAAGATCTTCTCCTCGAGCTTTTGGAAAGCGTAGGGGTTACGGATTTTGTCGCTCTTCTGCTCGGGGCTCGCTGCCTGCTGGCGAGAGCGACTGCTTTTTTCGGCGCGAGCTTTCTCGCTGGCTTGCAGCCGACGCTGGGCCAGGGCCTGCTCATAAGCTTCGAGGCCCTGCTCGTGGATAACGATCCGGTCCTGCTGCATTTCGAAGACGCGGCCGCCGATTTTGTCGAGGAAGAATCGGTCGTGGGAAATCGCGAGCACTGTGCCTGGATAATCCTGGATTGCGTCCTCAAGGGTTTCGCGGGTGGTGATATCGAGGTGGTTGGTGGGCTCGTCGAGCAGGAGGACATCGGCCTCCTGCGTTACCAGGCGGGCGAGGCAGAGGCGCCGTTTCTCGCCGCCGGAAAGGGTGGAGATTTCCTTGTCGACCTCGTCTTCGCTGAAGAGGAACTTCGCCAGGTGGCCGCGTAGCTCGCCCTCGGTCCAGGTCGGGACAAGCTCAAGTAATGCCTGCAGGACCGTGCCGCTCTTCGGCAGGTCTTCCATCTGCTGGGTGAAATACAGAAAGCGCAGCTTTTGGGCACGTTCGAGTACTCCGGCGCTCGGCAGGACCTGGCCGAGTATGCACTTGAGGAGGGTGCTCTTGCCGATGCCGTTTTTGCCGACGATGCCGATGCTTTCGCCGAAGTAGACGCGGAAGTCGAGGGAGCGAAACAGCTCTTTGCCGTTGGGGAAACGGAAGCCCAGCTCCTTGCCCTCGATCATGGTTTGCCCCTCAAGGCCGCGTGCCTTACCGAGACGCAGAGCCATGTGGCGCTTGTATTCGTTTGGTTTGGCGATGCGCTCCATTCGCTCCAGGCGCTTGAGGCGGCCCTTGGCCTGGGCTGTCCAGCGACTGCCCATGTGCTTGCGAATGTAGGCAATCTCCTTCTCGAAGAACTCCTCCTGCTTCTTGTGCTCGCGGAGCAGGGTCTCGAGTTCGAGTTCCTTCTGCTTGCGGTAGGCGGCGAAGTTGCCTTTGAAGCGGCGGACCCTGCCGCCTTCGACCTCGACGATGGAGGAGCAGACCCGGTCGAGGAAGCGGCGGTCGTGGCTGACGACGACGAAGGAGCCGCTGCGTTGGGTCAGCCAGGACTCGAGGAAATGGATGCCTTCTAGGTCGAGGTGGTTGGTCGGCTCGTCGAGTATGAGGAGGTCGCAGGGAAGGAGCATGAGCCGGGCTAGGGCCACTCGCGACTTCTCGCCGCCCGAGAGCACCGAGACCGGCTTATCGAGGTCTTCGAGCTGGAAGCCGAGGCCGGTCAGCGCCTGTTCGACGAACTGGTGGCGGCGGTAGCCGCCGGCGGACTCGAAGCGGGTGTGCAGATACTCGTGGCGGTGCAGGAGGGCCTTGTCCTCGGGCGTCCGCGTTAGCTGCTCCTCGATCTCGCGCAGCTCCTGCTCCATGCGGTCCAGCTGCTCAAGGGAGCGCTCAGTGGCCTCGCGCACGGTGCAGCCTTCGCCGAGCTGCGGGATCTGCGCGGCCCAGCCGATGCTGAGATCGCGTCGGGTGAAGCGATCGCCGCGGTCAGGCGGCTCCTCGCCGGTCAGGATCTTGATCAGCGTGGTCTTGCCTGCGCCGTTATCGCCGACCACGCCGACCCGCTCCTTCTCGTCGATGCGCAGCGACACCCCTTCGAAGACGATCAGGTCTCCGAAGCTGCGTTCGACGTTGCTGAGGGAGACGAGGGTCATTGGCGCGGGGGCAAAAACGGGTGGAGCATTGAAGCCAGCCCCGCGCGTGAATGCCAGACGTGCTACGAAGGAGCCGCTTACGGCACTGCCCCTCAGGCCTCTTTGCGGCCGAAGCTCGGGTCGATCTTGACCAGGGCTGCGATGATGAAGGCCGGGATGGTGGCGATCAGCACCCAGACGAAGAAGTTGTGGTAGCCCAGAGCCTCCTGCAGCCAGCCGCTGAACATGCCCGGGATCATCATCCCGAGGGCCATGAAGCCGGTGGTGATTGCGAAGTGCGCGGTCTTCTGTGGGCCTTGGGCGACCAGGATCATGTACATCATGTAGGCGGTGAAGCCGAAGCCGTAGCCGAACTGCTCGACCGCGATGCACAGGTTCACCAGGAAGAAGGACTCGGTCTGCGTCGCGGCCAGGAGGATGTAGACGGCGTTGGGCAGGTTGATGGCCACGACCATCGGGAGTAGCCAGCGCTTGAGCCCGTGTTTGCTGACCAATAGGCCGCCCAGGATGCCGCCGACGGTGAGCGCCAAGACGCCGACCGTTCCGTATGCGAAGCCCACTTCGCCGGTCGAAAGACCAAGCCCGCCGACATCGCGGCTGTCGAGTAGGAAGGGCGCGGCCAGCTTGACCAGCTGCGCCTCGCCAAAGCGGTAGAAGAGCAGGAAGGCCAGCACCATGACGATGTCGCGGCGCTTGAAGAAGCTGGCGAAGGTGCCCCAGAACTCGCGGAGGATGCTCCCCCCTTCTTCGCGGCGTGTCGGCCGGTCAGCTGCGCTCTTGGGGATGGCGAAGCGGTGCCAGACGAAGAGCGAGAGGAAGAGCCCTGCGAGCACGAAGAAGGTAATCGACCAGGCCAGCGGGATGTTGCCGGCGCGGGCCTCGAAGCTGGCGCTGATCGGCAGCTTCTGTCTCGGGTCGATCTGTACCGCGACGAGGGCGCTGCTGCCCACGTTCTCAGGGGTGATGCGCAGGGTGTCGCTGGACACCAGCTTCAGGTTCTTGTTACCGCTGCTGCGTTCGATGGTGAGGCTTGCACCCTCGGCTGCGAGTTCGGGCTTGCTCAGTCGCAGCTCGACGACCGCGACCGCGCCGTTGAGCTTCTCGACCGCTTTGCGCTCTTCGCCGAAGCTCTCCTTGATCCACTTGCCGAGGGGGCCGGAGACCTTGCTCTGCCAGAAGCCCGCCTCTTGCTTGCCCTTCTTCGGCTCGGGCTTCTTCTTGATCGGTTTGGGGATGAAGCCGTGCTCTTGGTTCCAGGTCTTTACGCGCTTCAGTAGTTGGCGCACTGACTCCGGGTCTGCGGCGCCGAGAGGAAGCTCCAGGACGCTCTTTTCGAACTGGACTCGCTCGCCTTCGAGCGCCACGTCGAAGCTCTGGGGGTTGCCGAGTGCCGTTGCGCTGAGCCCGGCCTTTGCCGTGACTTCAAGTCGCGCAACTTCGGGCCCAGTGCTCCGCTCGAGCGTGCCGGCCAGCATGATCAACAGGCCCTGCCCGGCGATCATCGCGAAGCGATAGAAGGTGCTGCGAATGCCGACGAAGAAGGCCTGATGCTGTTCGCTTAGGCCCAGCATGTAGAAGCCGTCGGCGGCGATGTCGTGGGTCGCTGAGCTGAAGGCCATCAGCCAGAACAGCGCCAGCGTCCACTGGAAGAAGTTCGGCACCGGGATCGTGAACGCTACGCCCGCCAGGCCCGCACCGATCAAGAGCTGCATCGCCAGGATCCAGAAACGCTTGGTCCGCATCAGGTCGACGAAGGGGCTCCAAAGCGGCTTGATGACCCAGGGCAGGTAGAGCCAGGAGGTGTAGAGCGCGATGTCGGTGTTCGAAATCCCCATGCGCTTGTAGAGCACCACTGCGACCGTCATCACCACGACATAGGGGATGCCTTCGGCGAAGTAGAGACTGGGGATCCAGCTCCAAGGCTGGCTCTTGGGCTTATCGTTGCTCATGCGTCGCGGCGTGGCTGGGGAAGATGAGGCTGGCGAGGAGGCCGAAGATGAGGACGCTGCTCGAGGCGATCAGGGCGTAGTAAGGCCAGGCCAGCTTGATGGCGAAGGGCCAGAGGCTGGCGAAAGGCTGGACATCTTTTGGCCCAAGGTGGACCACGCACATCACGGCGAGGCCCAGGACTAGGCCGATCAGCGCAGCAAGGCTGCTGGCGCGGCGCACGAACTGCCCGAGCAGGAATACGCCTAGGATCAGGCCGGTGGTGAAGCCCGCGATGGCGAGCACGTTGTTGACCGTGCTGCCAGGGACCTCTCGGGCATAGATCGCGACGAAGATTTGCGCGACGCCGAAGAGCACGGTGAAGACGCGCACCAGTAGGAGTTCGCCGGTGACGACGGGTTTGGCGCCGCGGATGAGATCGCGCACCAGAGTGGTGGCCGAGGAGTTGAGCGAACTCGAGAGAGTGGACATCGCGGCGGCGAAGACGGCGCCGAGCAGCAGGCCAACCGTGCCCTTGGGCATGTGATCGACGACGAAGGTCGAGAGGATGCGGTCGCCCTTATCGAAGTTCGGCGTCGGGTTTTGTTGGCCGTAGAAAACGAAGAGGGCGACGCCCAGCACGAGGAAGAGCACGAACTGCGCCCAGACCACGATGCCGCTCAGCGCCAGGGCGGTGCTGGCCGATGCCCGGCTGCGTGCGCTCAGGTAGCGCTGGACCATCATTTGGTCGACGCCGTGGGTGGAGAAGGAGAGGATGGCGCCGCCGATCAGGCCGGCCCAGAGGGTGTCGACCTTGCTCAGGTCCCAGCCCGTGTGGAACCAGGTCAGGCGTCCGCTCTCGCTGCCTACTTGCATCACCGTGTCCCAGCCGCCGTCGATCTGCCCAAGGATGACGAAGAGGGCGAGCAGCGCGCCTGCGACGTAGAGAAGGAACTGCACGGCGTCGGTCCAGACCACAGCCCGCATGCCACCGAGGAAGGTGTAGAGCACTGTGGCGATGCCGATGGCGACCACCGATTCCACCAAGGGGATGCCGACGACGATCTGCAACACGAGGGCGGTCAAGAACAGCCGCAGACCGTCCGCGAGGGTGCGGGTGACGATGAAGAGGACGCTGGCGAGCTTCTGCACCCCGCCACCGAAGCGCCGATGCAGGACTTCGTAGGCCGTGAACATCTCGCCGGCGAAGTAGCGCGGCATCAGCACCAGGATCACCAGCAGGCGCCCCAGCACGTAGCCAAGTGGGATCTGCTGCCAGGCGATGCCGTTCTTGTAGGCCCAGCCGGGGATGCTGAGGAAGGTCACCGTGCTGGTTTCGGTCGCGACGATCGAGAGCAGGATGGCCCATGTCGGCAGGGTGCGACCCCCGAGCATGAAGTCCGCGGCGTTTTTCTGCTTCCTGCCCATCCAGAGCCCGAAGGCGACGACAAGCAGCAGGTAGACGATCAGAACGATCTTGTCGATTGTGGCGAGGTTCACGCCCCGAACGATCCGGACCCGGCGACAGGATGCAAGCCTGAGCCCGTGTCTGCGGGGCCTGTTTGCTTCGGCTCAGCGCAAATGCTGCGCCCCGCTGCGGCGGATTGTCGCAGCGGGGCGAATGGAGACGGAAGCAGGGGGCTGCGCACCCGGGAAGGGGGCCTCGGAGCAGCTGGGCTCGAGAACAAAGCTCGGCCCAGCCGCCGGGGATCAGCGAGTGAGCATCACTTCGTGCCGAGATACCACTCCGTGCCGTTGCTCATGCCGTAGTAGCCACCCCGGATATCGAAGACCATGCCCTGCCAGTCGAGGACGACGCCCTTCAGGGAGTTGGAGTTGGGGATTGGCACCGGGACATCGCCCTTACCGCCAGCAATCGGGACATTCATCAGGAACGGCAGCCGGATGAGCAGCGAGCCAAAAGGCGTGGGGATTGGGGCAGGCATACGGCCGACGCCGAGGAAGAGGATGGCGGCTTGGGCTGTTGCTAGGTTGCCCGTGAACTGCAGATTCGGCGTTGTCCCGAGGATCGGGCGGGCGCTCGAGCTCAACTCGGGCACCAATTGGGAAGTGTTCCCAAGGACATGCACCCAGACGCGGGCGATCGAGCCGGTGCGGCCGTCGTAGATCATGCCGAGGCCCTTATTGACCTTGTGATCGACCTGCATGACCAAGCGATTGCAGGTAATGGGCTTATTCAGAACGCTCGTCTTCCAGGAGCCAGGGCCGTAGCTGTTGTAGTTATGACCGGTGGCGCCGCTGTGGCAGGCACCAAGAATCGCAAAGTGATCACCCTTCTTGAAGATGATCGGGGTCTTCGGGCGCAAGATCGTTCCAGCCTTGCCGGTGCCGTGGAAGACGAGCTCGGCGGCGGTCGGCGTGGTTCCCGTAAGCGTCGGCGCGGCCTTCAGGCGGTAGACCGAAACGGTTTGGTCTGTCTGCTTGGTGGCGTGGTCATTTGGGCACTCGAAACCATTGACGAGGAATGGACCCGGAGCTGCGAAGTGGAAACCGCGGACAGCCTTCCAGATGTAGTGGCTCGTGTTATTGGGCATGACGATCGGCGATGGGGCGGGCTTGTTAAAGCTGCCCTTGCCGAAGTCCTCATTGCTTGCTGTCGAGGGATTGACGCGAATGAACTGCTTTTTGGTGATGGTGTTCTTCGGGTGCGTCTTGTCGGTAACGGTTAACGAAACGTCGAAGTAGCTGTCGAAGGCCGTCGCCTTATAGGTGAAGACCGGGTTCTGCACTGTCGAGTCGATTATGTTGTCGCCATCGAAGTCCCAGGCCCAGGTCTTCACGCCAGTGGGGTCGCTGGTGTATGTTTTATCGGTGAACTTCACAGTCAGGGGGCTGGCGCCCATCGTTTTGTCGGCGATAAAGTTCGCATAAAGCCCCTTGGCCGGGGCCGCGGTCACCTCGATGACGGGTCCGACGTTTTGCTGCAAGGTTCCGGTGAGGGCCTTCGCGTCGCTATAGCTGAACATACGCGAAACCTTGCTGGTATTGGCGAATTCGCAGTCCAGATAGTAGGACGTCGTCCCCTTGGTCCATGGGCCGGGCAGAGTGATATCGATTAGCAAGTCCTTGCCGACGCTCGGGTCGTAGAAGAACGGCGAGGAAAGCTGGACGTCGACGTAGAAGATGTTGGGGGTCGTGCTGCCGGTGCTCGGGGACGGTGCGACGACGACCTTGCCCGTGTAGACGGTGCTCCGGTCCTTGCCGTGGTTCGTCGCAAATGTGGTCGATAGGGTGCTGTGATCGGTCGTGGCCGAAGACATGTCGATCTTGACGTTCGGATGCGTGACCCCGGTCCAGGTTGCGGTGGTCGAACCATCGGCCCGCCATCGAATGCGCTGGATGAGGATGGGCTTGGTCGCGCTGAAGTGGGACGAGTCGTAGCAGTATTGGATCCGGTGGCCGTTTGGCTGGTTGACGTTCCACGGATAGCTGGTCGAGCTGCCGCCTTCCGTGGTGGCGGATGTGGCGGGAATAATGAAGGTCTTTTGGGCGACGACTAGCGTCGATAGACCCAGGGCGAGAGTGAGAATGAGGAGGGGGATACGCATCAGCGGGCCTCGAGTTGCTTGGGGAGAGTGACTGCCAATCGAGAAAGAGAGGGGCAGCCGGGGAATCCTTCATCGTTACCCTTCTCTGTTTGCGTCCGCGAATGAAGGCGGTGTTGAGACTGTGGGGTAGCGAGAAGGGCAGCATCCTAGCTTTTTCCTCTTCGCCCGAACAGGCCAAGGTCAAGCCTTGGGATGGGGACTTGGCCTTGGTCGTTGCTGGCAGCGCTTGGGGCGGGGCGGCAGGACTCGGAATCGCTGTAACTGCTGTTGTCTGGCCTGCTGGATCCCATTGTGGCTTGGAATTGCACGGAGCCGGGCACTTGCCCGGCTCCGTGATAGATGCCAATGAGCAAACGGCTTTGCTACCGCGCGGCTCTTTCGGCTGCGCTGCTACCGCTTGCCGCGCTTCTTCTTGCCCTTGTTCGGGTTCTTTGGTGGCTGTCGGAAGCCCTTGCGGGCCTGTTGGACCTGTCCCATGCTCTGGGGCGGTTGTTCGAGCCCGAGTGCCCACCAGTGATTGCCGAAGGTCGCCATGTTCAGCTTGGTGCCGTTCTGTAGGCGGAGGAGGCCCTCTTTCGAGGTCGGGTTATCCTTATCCTTCTTGAGGTGGAGGCTTATTGCTGCCATCGCGCCAGCTGTGTCGTTCTGCTTGTGCAGCATCCATGCGTAGACGTGGTAGGGCATGACGGCCTTTTTATTGGCCTTGATGGCGCGCCTTAGCACTCGATAAGCGTCCTTTAGCTGTCCTGCCTTGTAGTACATCGAGGCTAGGACGAGCTGTACTTCGGAGACGCGCTTACTGCTGCGCTCAAGGTTGAGGATCGCCTTATCCCTGTCGCCGCTCTGCAGATAGAGGGTGCCGATCTGCCCATACATCTGGCCCTTGAGCATCGGGATCCAGTTGCCCATGGGCAAAACACTCTCGAAGGCTTCGATCGCGGGCTGCCAGAGCTGGCGTTGGGCTAGGGCCTGGCCCCGCTCCAGGGCCGGCTTTATCGCGCGCCCGATGCGTCGGACGATGATGATCCAAACTGCGATCATCGTGACGATGCCGAAGAAGCTGCCCCATCCCCAGCTAGCGGGGAACAGCACTAGGGCCCAGCCCAGAACCACGGCTAGGGCCGTGCCGATTGAGATCAGGATTGCATACATTTGGGCAAGCTGGCCTACCGACTCGCCCTTGGGATGTCGAGGATTTGCTTAGAGCGAGGACTGCGATCTCTTCTGTGGCCTGTTGCTAGCCTGGTCTTTGTTCGCTGTATCTCAAGCTTGCGGGCGTCCCACCGACTCAAGCACCTGGCCGAGCCAGGTTTGGCACCAGAAGATGCCCAGGCAGCGTACGTCGCTACGCTCGTCCGAGAGCAGTGCCCAGAGTAGCCCGGCGAACTCCTCATCGGGATGTCGTCCGATTCGGAGCATGACTTTCTGGCTCAGCTGCCCGACGCAAGTCGAACGCACGCGCCAGATGCTGTCCGCGTATCGGAGATCGAGTAGGTCGGTGAGCCAGCTTAGGAGTGAGGGTTCACGGCTCGTGTGCAGGAGCAGCTCGTGACGCAGCCAAGCGCTTTTGTCCAGCCCCAGTGGTGCCGATTGGCTGTCGAGGCCCAGAGCAAGGATGTCTTCATCCCGCAGGCAAACATGAAAAACGACACTTCGCGGCATGCAGGAGAGCCGGTGCAGGCTGCTGGCCGAAGGGGATGGAGTCATGAGCCTTCTCTTGCTCGCGGGAATCAGACAGTAAATAAGAAAAGGAGTGGGACGATGAGTCCTGCTGCGACGAACCACTTGCCACGACCGAAGAAGCCGTTTTTGCCTCGGAGAATCACCAGGCCAGAGACGGCCAGGAAGATGAGGCAGAGCGCGAAGATGTCGGAGAAGACAAGCCACCAGCCCTTGGGGTCGAGATGGAGCCGGTTGCTTTCGAAGAAAAACGGGCGGCGGTGCACTGACTCGTAGGCGGCGGTCTTTTCTCCGAGGCGCATGAAGAGCGAGGCGTCTTCGAGGTAGATCTTGATCTTGTGTTCGGTGGGGAAGTCGTAGCTACGGTATTTGTTGTTGATTCCGTGCTGCTTGAGCGCAGCTCGGACGACATCGTGATCAATCGCTGCCTGCTCGCTGGGCAGCGAGAAGGGCCGCTCTTGATGTTCGACGATGAAATCGGGATTCCAGTCGTTGATGTGATTCACCGCTAGGCCGGAGACGGCGTAGAGGATCACTGCACCTGCGAAGAAGTAGCCGAGGTCGCGGTGCAGAATCAGGCACCACCTACGCACGGCCCCCTTCTTCGAGTGCTTTTTCACTTAGTGGCTCCGGAGAGCTGGCCTTGCATTGCCTTTTGGCACTGCTGGACGATCCAGCGCTCGAAGACCGGTTCGGGCAGAATCGCGTCTGGCTCGTAGCGGATGCGGTCCTTCTCGGCCATGTCCTTGATCGCGCCGCCGATGATCCTGAATTGGAACATCTCGTCGACGGCGACCAGGACGGGGATAACGATGGCAGTTTTGGCTTTTGCCAAGATCCGGCTGATCGCCTTCTTCGTTGGTTCTTTTTTGTAGCTAGCGATGTGCCCACACCATGCGTGCGTCCAGTGCTCGATGTTCAGCCGGGGGCGGAGAGCTTTCCCTAAACGCTCCATGAGTGCCGTCCACTCCTCGTTGTATGGCTTGCTGCCATACGCCACGAGGACGACCCCCTCTTCCTGCGGGTTCTTGCTCAGCTTGCGAATCCGGCGCTCCAGGTTCGCTTCGAGAAGCGTCCCGAAGTCCATCAGGGGAGTGGTCAGGACCTTGGCTTTGGGCTTGTAGATTTCGATGCCTTCAGCCTTGAGGTGGAGGGCTGCCGAATGGTCGTACTTCTGGCCAATGATCGTTGGGATATCGTCGAAGGAGTGGCCGCTGACACGCAGGAGCAGCGGCACCAGGATGACGTTGTCATATCCCAGTTGGTCGATCTCTTTGAGCCGAGTTGCAATCGAGGGCTCGTTGTATTCCATCCAGGCGGAGCAAAGATGAGTGGCTCCGTTCAAAGCGAGGATGTCCTTGCGAACCTTGTCCTCGATTTGGAGCAGCTGTTCGCGCCAGCGCTTGGAGTGGGATCCGTGACTGACTAGCAGGACGGCGGTTTTTCCTTCGATAGGCTTGGCGTGCCCGCTGCTGGCTTCACTCGGCGAGCAGGCCGAGAAAAACATGGCGGAGGCGGCGGCAAGCGGAGGGAGAATTCTCCATTTCATGTCGGGGTCCCTTTTACTGGAAGCTGTAGCCGCTGATGCGAAGGATCGGCGCAAATTGGTAGGCTGACTGGTAGGCGTTATTGCTCTTGGGATCGCCCCTCGTGTAGATCGATTGGGACGAGTATGGCGCGGAGCTGCCGACGCCGATCTTGAGCTTGAGAGCGTGGGTGAGTAACAGGCCCATGGAGTTGGCACCCAGGTCGACTAGGAGCGATTGGGTGAAGAGTTCCTTACCGTTGAGGCGTGGGTCAGCCGGTAGCTTCCAGTAGAAGCTTGCTGAGCGGGCATTGTTGACCGGGGCCTCCAGCTTGATGGCTTGGAGCAGATCCATGCTGGTGTAAAGGGAGCATCCGGTCGGCAGGGCATAAGGGAGCTTCATGCTGCCCCAGCTCGTATTACTGATGCCGAGGAAGTTAAAGGCGAGTTGCTCGATGGCGGTGCCCTTGGACTTGTCGGGAGCATTGACGAGAACGATGCGCGCTTCGCGGCCGGGTGCGAGCAGGTGGAGGCTGTCGACGATGAGCTGCGGGGTCTTATTGCCGGTGCCGGAGCAGGACTTGCCAAGCAAGGCCGAGCTACCGTTTTGCCAAGAAGATTGGCTCAGCAGGCAGTCGATATTCCAGTCGCTAGCGAAGGATGCGCTCACCTTCATATCGATGACCAGGTTGCCCTTCTTAGCGAGGAATACGAAAGGCTTGTTTAGCTTGATCTTCACCGCGAACTGGGGCAGGCCAGAGATGGGCGGCGTAGAGCTGGGAAGCGCGATCGTTCCCTTGAATCCAAGGGTGAGTGGGGAGCTCGGAATCTCTGAGAAGCGCGCCGGCATCGTTGCTGGTTCGTGCTTCGAATACCCCATGTGCATTTCGACGTTGCGCTTTGCTGTGGAGTAAACGCTCATCCCCTGGCGTCGCCAGGCCAGTTCATTGATCACGCCGGTCTTGAGTCCAACGCCAGCGGCGCTGAAAAGCTGGAGGTTGTGGATGGCCGACTTCGAGAAGAGGCTCGAATACATGTGGAATCCGGGTTTCTTCTCAAAGCCGTGCCCGGCTGGCAGAACCCGGCTCTGTTGGGCGCAGGTGACGCCGCTCAGGAGGGCTAGGACTAGGGCGATTTGGTGCTGGCGCATTTCTTTCTCTGTGTGGGGGAGATCCAGTTGCAAGCGGCAGAGTCTAGCCGGAATCGCGAGCCCTTCGCGATAGTAAATGCGAGAGATTCGCAGATCGGAGGCTTGCTGGTGCCTGCGCTCATCGGGCGGGTGCCCTGTGGGCTTCAGCTTTTACTGCGAATACTTTGCATTTGTGGTTGCGAGCCACTCGCACCATGGGCAGGATCTCCCCCACTCCTGATCGGAAGTCCATTCGGACAGAGAGCCGATCGAGCAGCGGGCTCGACTGGCCCTTGTTCGCCGCGTAGGTGGCTGGCAACACCCCGGCGGGGCCCCGGGCGCTTCGGCGCTTGGGGCTCGTCCTTTTTCTCCCGCTCGGGAGCACCCTTCTGATCCTCCGCATATCGGAGCTTTCGCCCTGCTCCTTCGCGAGTCTCCTGCCCCCTTCCCAGTTCACTTACCAAGCTGTGACGATGCGCCTCCGCTATCTATCTCCCCTTCTTGTCGGCGCGATGCTGGCCCCTTTGATCTCCGCCCAGAAGACTTCTGTGGTCGTTCCACAGCGTTATGCGACGGTGGAGGGTGCGAGCCGCTCTACCTATCCCCTGTCCTACCGCAAGGTCCGCTGGCAGATGATCGTGGACAGCAGCGAGATCTGTAGGCAGGTGGCGACGCTCAGGTCTTTCGAGTTTCGAGCCGATGGGCTCCACTCGAGTGCGGGATATGCCGCCTTCCAGCTGAAGCCGACGATCGACCTCTATGTCACGTCGACGAGCGCGAAAACGATGGGGAAGACCTGGGCCACCAATATCGGGGGCGCCAAGAAGCAGACCATGTTTTCTGGCAAGGTGCTCAAGCTGCCCGCGTTCACGGGCAAGGCGCCGGTGCCGCATGCCTTCACGGTGAAGATCCCTTTCGTGAGGCCCTTTGTCCTGCTGCGCAGCAAAGGCAACTTGCTGATCGATTGGCAGGAGCAGCAAACCTACCAGCGCTCCAGTTGGCTGGCCGACTCGGCGATTTACTGGCGCACCTCGCGTCCGGCAAACACGCAGATCTGGAAGAACACTGCCTGCAAGGATGGAGCCGGTAACCAGGCCTCGATTTCCATCGCTAGTAAGGGGGCTTCGCCAGGGCAGAACCTGGATGTCAACTTCGTGCTGACTCCTGGGCCGGGCCAAAAGCTCGACCTCTTTATCAACTGGCTTGGCCTGTCGAACCGGCAGTATGGCGCCTTGAAGCTACCCTTCGACGTAACGGGTTTTGCCGGCATGACCCAGTGCAGCCTCGCGACCGATATCGTCCTCACCAAGGCTGCTACCACGAGTCCGGTTTCGTGGCCCATCCCCAATGATCCGAAGCTAGAAGGGCTTGCTCTCTATACGCAGGGCATGGCGATCAATACCAAGGCCATGACCCTGGTCCTGACCGACGACGCCTACCTCGTGGAGATCCAGCCGGTAGGCGGCTACTCCTCGGCTCCGGTGCAGTCGGTCTTTGGTCCCAAATACTCGGGCTCGCCGACCGGCTATATGTCGACAGCGTTTTATGCGCCGATCTTGCGCCTAAGCGGAGTGATCAACTGATCAGGCCCCGGCCGGCTGTGGCGCCTGGTGAATCCCGGAGAGAGGCAGAGCATCCTCTTTGGAGTTCTGCCGCTCTCCGGGATCCTTCTTATCCGGCTCGGCGTGCGCGTTGCTCGATTACGTCGCTGACCAGTTCTTTGAGGATGCTCGCATCCATCGCGAAGCGTAGCCCGGCAGCGGCGAAGAGTTCGGGCAGGGGGCGGCTGCCGCCAAGTGCCAGTGCCTTGCGATAGGCCGCAACGGCCCCGTCGTGGTCCTTACGTTCGTTGCGCCAGACCTGGAGTGCTCCGATCTGGGCGATCGCGTATTCGATGTAGTAGAAGGGCGAGCCAAAGATATGGCCTTGGCGTTGCCACTCATGATCGCGGTGCTCTTCGATTCCGGTCCAGTCGATCCATGGCGCGAAGCGGGTGCGGATCTCGGTCCAGGCGGCGACACGTTCCTCGGCGCTATGCCCTTCGTGGGTGTAAATCCAGTGCTGGAATGCGTCGATGGTCGCGACCCAGGTGAAGGTGCTGAGCACGTCGTTCATGTGGGAGACGTAGGCTTCGTTGGCATCGCCGTCGGCGTAGACCGTGCCCAGCTGCTCCAGCCCGAGCATTTCCATGGACATGCTCGCGACTTCGGCGAACTCGATCGGTGGCTCCCGGTAGTCGCCCAGATCCTGATCGCGGACGGCGAGAGTGTGGAAGCCGTGTCCGCCCTCGTGCAGCAGGGTTTGCACGTCGTCGTGCCGACCGACGCCGTTGATAAAGATGAACGGCAGTCGCATGTCCTCGATCGGATACATGTATCCACCCGGAGCCTTGCCCGGTCGCGACATCAGGTCGAGCAGCTTGTTCCGAACCAGTAGGTCAAAGTCAGCGGTGAAAACCGGGTCGACGGCTTCGAAGAGCTTGCGTGTGATGTCGATGTAGCCCTGCTCGTTATCGAAGGGCTTGACCGGGTCGCGCCCGGAGATACCAACACGTAGGTCCCAGGGGCGCAGCGAGTCGAGACCGAGCTTTTGCTTGCGCTCTTCCATGAGCTTGGCAACGGCGGGCACGACGACCTTCTCCACTGCATCATGGAAGGCTTCGCAGTCCTGCGGCGTGTAGTCGAAGCGCCCACAGAGCGCGAAGCGATAGTCGCGATAATCGCCAAAGTCGGCGTTCTGGGCGATGCGAGTACGCAGTCCTAGTTGCTTCTCCCATAGTTCGTTGATCGCCGGAACGTCCTGCAGGCGGCGTTTCCCGAGAACCTGCCAGGACTCCTCACGCGTGGCGCGATCGGGCTCCTCGAGCTTGGCTGCACACTGTTGTGCGGTCAGCTTTTCCCCGCGGAACTCGACCTCGATGGCCCCCTGGATCTCACTGTATTTCGCGCTCAGTTCAGAGTCCTGGGCGGCGAGCTCGGTGTTTTCGGGGCGGAAGATCTCCGCGGCTCGTTGCCGGTCACGGACGAAGACCGCGAAGTCCTCCTCCAGCTCGCTGCGCAGCGGCGAGGCGAGGAACTTGCGGTTGAGCTTGTCGTCGAGCTTGCTCCACTCAGGGATGACGTCACGCTCGAAGGCGAGATAACTCGCCTTGATCGCTTCGTCTTTGGTGTCGCAGGTCATGGCGACATAGCGCCGGGCCAGGCCGGCGTCGACTTGTGATGCGAGCTCGCTCCAGTCGAGGAGGAAGCTCTTTAGTTCCTCAGCGCTTGTGATCTCTTGGGCTTCGAGTCGTTCAAACTGTGCTCGCAGCTGCTCCGGATCGGCCGAGTCGAAGCCCTCGGGCACGAAGCGGCGCTTGGGTAGCCCTACATCGGGCGTCATCGTTAGCTGCATTAGAGCACCTCTTCTTCGATCATTGCGGCAAGTTCGCCGAGCATTTCGCTGCCGAAATCGAAGCGCACGCCTGCGGTGGCGAAGAGTTCGGGCAAGGGGCGACTGCCGCCGAGCGATAGGCCGGCGCGATACTCTGCGATCGCCTTCTCCGGGTCCTTGCGATAGTTGCGCCAGACCTGCAACGCACCGATCTGGGCGATGGCGTATTCGATGTAATAGAAGGGGACCTTGAACAGGTGCAGGACGCGCTGCCAGCCGTAGCCCTTGCTGTCCTCGATGCCGCTGTAGTCGAGGTCCGGGCTGAAGCGCTCGGTAATCTCGACCCACTTCGTTACGCGGTCTTCCTGCGAGTGGCCTGGGTGGGTGTAGATCCAGTGCTGGAAGGCATCGATCATCGCCACGCTTGGGAACAGCGATGCGGCGCGCTCGATCTGGTCGATACGTGAGCGCTCGGCCTCGTCCGCGGGCCAGATCTCGTGAAGGTGCTCAGCGCACATCAGCTCCATGGCCATGGAGGCAACCTCGGCAAACTCAAGCGGCGAGTGCCGGTAATCCTGGACGTCGAAGTGACGGGCAAGCAGGGCGTGGAATGCGTGGCCACCTTCGTGCAGCACCGTGCGGATGTCGCGTGGGCTGCCGGCGCTATTGGCGAAAATGAAGGGGCGACGGGTGTCGTCGATGGTCGCCTGGAAGCCTCCCGGCGCCTTACCCGGGCGTGACCAGAGGTCGAGGCAGTCGTGCTCGGCCATGAAGCGGAAGTCGTCGGCAAAGCCGGTATCCACGCGCTCGAAGATCCGAGTCCCGAGGTCGATCAGCTCCTTCTCGTCTTTGTACGGAGCGAAGGCATCGGCGCCGTCCGGGTCCACCTGCATGTCCCAGGGCCGCAGCGCATCGAGGCCGAGCTTTTGCTTACGCTTCGCGTTCAGCTTGGAGGCCAGGGGAACGAAGTGTTCGGCAACGGCCTCGTGGAAGGCTTCGCATTCCTTGGGGCCGTAATCGAAACGGTGGTATTGCTTGAAGCGCAGTTCTCGATAGCTCGGCTCCCCGGCGTTCTTGGCCATCTTTTCGCGTAAGGCCAGCATGCGGTCATAGATATCTTGCAGCGGCTGGCGGATTTCCTTGCGCGCGGCGTCGACCTTGCGCCAGATCGATTCGCGGAGTTCGCGATCCTGCGACTCCATCAAGGGGCCGGTCTGCTGAATGGTGAGTTGCTTGCCCTCGTGCTCGATGCTAAGGCCGCCGATGTGCTTGGCATACTCGGAGTAGATTTGCGTGTCTTGCGAGCCGAGCTGGGTGTTTTCCTCGTTGAAGGTTTCGAGGTCGAGGCGGGTATTGCGCAGATAAATCTGCAGTGAGTTATCGCGATTCTCGAGCTCGGCGAGATAGGGCGAGCTCATCAGCTTCTTCTCGAGGCCGTTAAAACGAGTGGCGACCAGGGGGCCGACCTGGCTGACGAAGACGTGAAAGGCTGCCTCGGCCTCCTTATCGGTTGTGTCGCGGGCATGCGCGACATTGCGGCGCGAGCCCTCGCCGCCGATGCGGGAGGCGAAGTCCATGAGGTCCAGGAGCCAGGCCTGCAGTTCATCGGCGGAGCCGATGCTGCGCTGCTCGAGTTCGTCACAGATATTGCTCAGCTGCTCGGTGTCGGTTGGGTCGAAGTCGGTGGCGGGGTAGCGAACGGCGGGGATGGGATAGGTCGCGGTCATCAGAGTACCTGTGGGGAAAATTCAGGGGGAGCAACCTAGCCCTGGAATAAGCGATAGATGAGCCTCCGTCTGATCCGAGCCGCTTCTGCTCCGTCGCTGCGGTTCGGATCGGACGGAGGCAGGCAAGGAAGG
>PDSF01000024.1 GCA_002748355.1 Planctomycetota bacterium
ACGGGTTTTGCCGCTTCCCAGGGAATGGCGCTCGACCGACTCTACTTCCGCGCGGACAACGGCAAGAGCGGATGGGAGCTGTTCTCGACGGCAGGCACGATCTCCAGCACCGGGCTCCTAGCCGACATCGAGAAAGGCCCTCGGGGTTCCTGGCCTCAGGTATTGACGCAGTGGCAGGGCCGTATGTGGTTCACCGCTACCACGCAAGCACAGGGAAGGGAGATCTGGTCGACCGACGGCACGCAGGCCGGCACGAGAATCCTCCTCGACATCGGCGCTGGCGCGGCGTCGGGCATCCACTGGCTCGGCAACTTGATCGTTGCGACAGGGCAGCATCGCGCCTGGTTCGCGGGGAAGACCGCAGCTCATGGCACAGAGCTCTGGGTCACGGACGGCTCCGCCAAGGGCACAAAAATGGTCACTGACCTAACGCCCGGCACAACGGGCTCGTCGCCAATGCCTCGGCTCGTGGCAAGCGGTCAACTCTTCCTGAGCATCTTCAGCATGCAGTTCGGCGAAGAACCCTTCGCTCTCGATCCAGGCGCCAGCGCCTACTCGATAGGCGAGGCGAGCGGCCCGATGCAACTGCGGCTCTCCGGCACTGAGCCCATCCTCGGCAGCAAGAGCCACCTGCAGCTGCGCAATATCAAGGCGCGCTCCACCGTCGCCCTGGTCTTTGGCGCAGCTGCCACCCGGCCGCGCTCGATCATGCCCGGCACCATCTCCTATGTAGACCCGGCCACCCTCGACGTCCTCGCCGGCTACGCTTCAACGGGAACGAGCCTCCAGGCCAGCCTCCAGGTCCCCAATGACGCCCAACTGCTCGGCGTCCGCCTCGCCCTGCAGGCCTACGCCATGCGCGGCATTGCGAAGCCCATCAGCTCCAGCAACGGCGTGGTGCTGAAGGTCGGCCGCTGAGCCCATCGCAGGGGCCCATCGCAGGGGCCCCGCCCCTGCGATCTTCGCAGCCCTCGTGTTTGCCTGACCTGTCCGGCCAACACGAGGGCTGCTTATCGAATCGCCCAGCTCGAAGCTGTTAGCCTTGCGCTTGGCACCGAACAGCCCCCCGTCTTCTTCTTGCCAATGCAAGCCTGGCCCCCGCCGGCCCCCGTGTTCGCGCAGGCGCTGCCGACAACGGTGAGGCTGCCCGTCTGAGCCGAGTGAAAAGCAGGAACGAAGCTTGCGGCACGCGGGAGGGCACGAGTCGACGATCTGGTCTTCCGAGGAAGTGGAGTTCCTTAGCCCCCTCCCGCACCAGACGGCCAAGCGGGGCAAGCTCATCATGTCCCCTCGTACGCAATCGCCGGCACAAAGCCTTTCGCCATGCCAGGCAAGCTCGGAGAATCCCCGGCTCCGCAGCAAAGGAACGAGACCCGATGAGCAAGAAAGCGATCCTGATCGAGGCCTGTGTCAGCTCCGTGCCCTGCGCCATGGAAGCCCAGCGCGGCGGTGCTCGACGTGTCGAACTCTGCGATAACCTCTGGGACGGCGGCACGACGCCGAGCGCCGGCGCCATCGAAGCAGCCAGGCGAGAGCTCTCGATCGGACTCAACGTGATCATCCGGCCGCGCGGAGGGGACTTCGTCTACACCGAGCTGGAGATGGCGATCATGCGCCGGGATGTCGAGCTGGCGAAGGAGCTCGGTGCCGACGGCATCGTAATCGGCATGCTGCACCCGGACGGCTCGCTCCAGCTCGAGCAATACCGCGAGCTCATCGAGCTCGCCCGCCCCATGAGCGTGACCAGCCACCGGGCCTTCGACATGTGCAGAGATCCCATGGAGGCCTTGGAGCAGCTGATCGAACTCGGCGTCGACCGCATCCTGAGTTCGGGGCAGCGCCCCTCGGCGATGGAAGGCAGCGAGCTCTTGGCCGAACTCGTCGAAAAGGCTGGAGAGAGGATCCTCATCATGCCCGGCGTCGGCATCAACACTGGCAATATCGGCGAGCTGATCCGCCGCACCGGCGCGAGGGAATACCACGTGTTCGCGCAGCGTCAGGCGGCGAGCACCATGCAGTTCCGCAACGAGGCCGTGTTCATGGGCAGCGACCCCGACTTCGACGAGTTCGCCATCCCGATCAGCGACGCAGAAGCCTTCCGCGAGATCTGCCGGATCGCCGAGGCGAGCCGCGCATGAGCCGCATCGGCGTCCTGGGACTGCACTGCGAGTGCAGCAGTTTCTCGCCGCTGCTCTCGCGGGAAGAGGACTTCGAACTCCTTCGCGGCGAGGCGCTGCTCACCAAGTATCCCTTCCTGCCTGAGCAGCACGAGTTCGTGCCGCTGCTCTGGGCGGGAGCCCTGCCGGGCGGCTGCATCGAACGGGGCTTCTACCAGCGCTTCGAAGCGGAGCTGCTGCAGAAGCTCCGCGACGCGGCTCCCTTCGACGGGCTCTTCCTGCACATGCACGGCGCGGCCAAGGTCGAGGGAAGCGAAGACTGCGAAGCCGTCCTGCTCAGCCGCATTCGCGAGATCGTCGGCGAGGACTGCATCCTCTCCGCCTCCTACGATCTGCACGGCAATCTCAGCGAAGCGGCCTTCGCGCAGCTGGACCTCCTTACCGCCTATCGCACCGCGCCGCACATCGACGTGCGCGAGACTCTCGAACGCGCATGCAACCTGCTCCTGCACACGACGCAATCTGGGCAAGGCCCCTGGCGCGCGATGATCCGCGTGCCCGTGCTCTACTCGGGCGAACAGACGAGCACGAACTGGGAGCCCGGCAAACAACTCTGGGCCAGCATCGAGCCGTTGATCGAGCGCTTTGAGCTCCTAGATGCCTCCATCCTCGCCGGCTACATATGGGCCGATGAGCCGCGATCGGCCGCATCGGTCGTGACGATGGGCAACAGCGCCGAACAGGTGCGTGCCGCAGCCCTCGAACTGGGACAACGCTTCTGGGAGCTTCGCGCCGACTTCGACTTCGAGTCGCCGGCCGCATCGATGGACGAATGCCTGGCCTGGGCCGAGCAGCCTGGTCCGACGCCAGTCGTCCTCTCCGATTCTGGAGACAACCCAACGGCGGGCGGGGCCGGCGATCTCAGCTTCGCCCTTGAGAGGATGCTCTCAGCGCCAACCCAAGACGCAATCTACGCCAGCATCCCCGACCCCGCCGCCGTGCGCCTCTGCCTCGAGGCCGGGGTGGGCGCCGAGCTAGAACTCTCACTAGGTGGCCACCTAGATCCGGGCCACGGCGGGCCACTAGCGCTCCGCGCCGAGCTCCAGGCCATCGTCCCGCCCGACCCGCAGCCGCGACCGCGCACCCCCGCCTGCTGCACCAACGTCGTCCTACGCTGCGGCGGCGTGCGCATCATCGTGACCGAAGAGCGGGCCGCCTTTCACCGACTACAGGACTTCCTGCGCCTCGGACTCGACCCCAGAGACTGCGCCCTGCTGGTCGTCAAAATCGGCTACCTCGTATCAGAACTGCGCGCCCTCGCCGGCCGCGACCGCATCGCCCTGACCCCCGGAGCAGTGAGCCAGGACTTTGCCGCCCTCCCCTATCGCCGCCTCGCCCGCCCGATCTATCCCTTCGATCCAGAGCTGCACTGGAGCCCGGCAGAGCAGCTCGTCTCGGGACGTCGAGGCCAGAGCTAGCCTGAGTCGGAAGCATGAGATCCGAAGACCAGACGCCTGCGCGAACTCTCTAACGGGCGCGCAGCTCGTGGGCGTCGGTAGCGCTAAAGAGAGGATTCTTCATCCGCGCACTGGGGCGTAGCGCAACCCCCTGGAAGAGGAAGCTCACGCCCGAGAAGCGCTGCGACATCGGGAACTGCCAGCTCAGACGATTGAGCGAGGCGCTCACGGCCACGGGGAGAAAGCTCTTCGGATCGAGGTGCAGCTCGCCAAGGCCCGGGATGGGCGCTGGCGGGTGGCCCGTCAGGTACCCAGTCAGCAGGAGCAGCGCGGGCGCCTGATCGCAGCTGCCCGCCGGCGAAGACAGCTCGACGTAGAGAGTTTGGCCGACTTGCACGCCCTTTCGCGCCACCGCCGTCATCGTGGGATTTGGCACAGAACTCACCGCGCTGCGCAGAAGCAGGTCCTCATCCGAACCCGGGAAAGCACGCAGCGAGCGCGCGCCCACGCGATCGGCGAGCCCCGAGAGGACTTGCCAGTCGCTCGCCTTCATGCCAAAGCTCTTGAGCCTGGCGACGAGTTCAGACTGACCCTGAAAATTGGGAAGGTGCGGCGCAACCGGCTTCTGATAAATCGCGCTGTAGATCGCCATCGCCGCCAGCGTCGTGATCCGCCGGCCTGCGTGGTAGAGGTCGCTCGCGTAGTAGCTCGGAGCGAAGTTTACGAGCATCGCCGTATCCCCCACCGCCGCCAGGCGCGCCGTATCGACACCAAACTGCCGGTTGATCTCCTGCACGGCGCGGCGATAGCTCTGCGCGATCTCCCCGTGCATCACCATGGGATTGGCGAAGATCGGTTTGCTGCCTAGGTAGTATCTGTGCCCCTGCGCCCGGGCCCAGGTCTGGAACATCACCACCCGCGCACGCGGACTGTGCTTGCGGACATTGGTCAAAATGGCCTTCGCATCGGCAATGAAGCCGTCCGGGTTCCCCAGTCTTTTCGTCGCCTCGACCGAGTGCCCCTGCAGGATCACGTAGTCCCACTCTCCGCCGAGCGGCAATCCCTTGCGAATGGCTTCGGCTTGGTAGGGATTCTTCAGATGGTACGAGAGATTTCTACCACCGGCGAGTCGCGTAACGGTGACCGGCTCAGGCTCGCCCATGTCCTTGGCTAGACGCCGCATCAGGTCGGACACGGTGGCGTTCCCCATCGTGAAGCTGTTGCCGTACCAGAGAAGATTGCGGGCGCCGCCTGCCGGCCGCACGGTCAGGGTAATCTCGAGTCGGGCCGAACGGTATCCCACCCGACTCGCCTCGATCACCGCTCGATAGCTCCCCGCTGCCAAAGAGCTTCCTCCAACAGAGATCGGGATAGGTTTGCCGCTTCTGCCACTGGCAGCGAGCGCAAGCCAGGTCGGGGGGAGCTTGGTCTTCGAGTCGGTAGCCTTGAGCTGAACGCTCAGATTCGCCGCAGGACTCGATCGCAGATCGAGCTGGTGGGCATAAGGGCTGCTCCCCACAGTGCGCAAAAAGTCCAGGCGACGAGGAAAGAAGCCGAGACGCTGGGGCTGCGAGGATCCACTGCTATGGCTCAGCCCCAAAGCGCTTAGATAAAAGTAGCCGGCTGGGTTCGTGTTACTGCTCGCCGTCGAGACCTTGATCGTGATGTGCCCCTGGGCATCCGGCTTCATCGCCCGCACCTGCTGCATGCGGCCCTGATTGAGCGCCGCATCGAGCACGACGCTGACCCGCGTCGCGCCGAGCACGTCGTACAGGCCGCTGCGGACATCTCGAACCCCCATGCGCGAGGCGAAAATATCGATGTCGTAGCTGGCACTGCGGTCCAGCCCGCTCAGCACGATGCTGACCGGCCCGGCGCCACGGGTCCCCCAAAGGTAATCGGAGTAGGCACTCGCCGGATACCCGAGCTGCTCAAGGCGACTGCCCGTCGCCGCGCTCCTCGTGCCGCCGATGCCAACCCCCCGAAAGGGCTGCCGCAACTGCAGCGTAACTCCCGTCGTAAACCCCTTCGCATCGACCAGTGGAAGCGCAGCGCTCCCCAGTGCCGGAGTCACGTCGTTCCAGTAGAGCTTCGCCTTGCCCGTGGGACGCTGCGCCGAGCCAAAATCAATGAGGCTCTGCGCGGGCAGCCGAGCAGCAAGCAGGAGGAAGACAGGGAAGAGGCAGAGAAGAAAAAGGGGGCGAGCAGGATTCATCGAAGGGCCTTGGCTGGGGGCTGACAACAGAGATCCTAGTTCGCAAAGTGCTTTCGTTTCGCCGTTTCTGTCATTTTCTTCGTACCCGGCGGGCCCTCGTTCCCCCCGTTCCCGGCATGCCAGGGTCACCGATACCGAGCCGCCCATGCAGCACCCGGACCCCTTCGTTGTGCGTAGTCTCGGTGGCATCGGCGCCGCCAGCCTTCGCCGACCCCAAGCCTGCGAACGGGAGCGGGCAACTCCCCGGTCCCGAGCTGGCACCTTCTCCAGCCGGCCGCATCGAAGTCTGCACGGCCTAAGCGGGCTTGCTGCCCCGTGCAAGGCCGCGCTGGCGCTGCCGCCCACCCCTTCGAGATCATCCTGGGGAAGAACCGGAGCTGAGCCGAACCCGAGACCCCTAAGGCTTGCCCGGCATCTGCGGCGCCATTTCGCGCAGCCGCCGCCGCCGCTGCGACTCCTCATCGCCCTTCGGCGGGTTGAGGGGGTCGAGGCCGAGCGCGCGCATGACCTTGACGACATAGGCCTCGACGGTCTCCTCCGAATCGCTGGGGACGTCGAAGAGCTGCCCGATCTGCTTGGTCATCTCGATGTTCTGCGCGAAGTTGTACGGGTGCCTGCGGAAGAAATCCTTCAGGTAGCGCCGGAACGAGCGCCGCGAGTATTTGTCGCCAAAGTAGTAGATCGAGAAGGCGAGAAGCAGCAGCACGCCGCAGATCACCAGGATGACGACGGGCTTATCGATGCTGGCCCAGGCCGCGAGAGCCTGGAGGATGAAGCCGGCGGTCAGGAGAAGAAAGCCGATCACGACCTGGATCTTGTTGACGACGTAGTCGCGCAAGGGTCGCAGGGAGCCAGTCTTGGCTCCAAAAAACTCCTCGATCAGATGCCGCGGACTGCGGAATACGATCGAGTTCGCGAGGAGGAAGATCCCCACGAGGTTGCATGTCAGGCCGATGACCTGGAAATGTGCTGCGTTGTCCATCCGATTCGTGGCGATCCGGGCTCGCGAGCTGCCAGAGTGCAGTCTGCAGCAAGGTGTTGCAAGTGCTGGATTCGAGGAGCCTTGCTCCCGCCCCCCAAAGTCCTGGACTCAGTGGGGCGTTAAGAATGGCTTTCTTCGATTTCGCCTGCAACACCGAGGCAGCAAGCTTCGTAGTGAGGCCTCCAATCTCGTGCTTGGAGCAATCCGGCACTTCCCTCAGACTGTAGTCCTCGCATGGCTCCTCACGCACTCTGCCCTGGAGCAGCGACCTCAGCACATTTCACGAAGGATTCCGTGATGAAAATCAGCCTGCGGCACCTGCCGCTCACCGGCCTAGCCCTGATGCTCGCCATTGGCAGCACTACGGCCCAGGCCGAGCAACAAGCGAAGTTCCAGGCGAACTACGAGAAGAAGGTCCAAGAGGACTGGTTCGTCAAGGGCAAGTGGGTCGATGATTTCGACACCGCCAAGGAACGCGCGAAGAAGGAGAACAAGGTCGTCTTCGCCTACTTCACCCGCTCCTACAGCCCGTGACCGCCGTGCACCTCACTCGAGAACCGTGTGTTCTCGACCAAAGAGTTCCGTGCTTGGGCCAAGAAGAACGTCGTGCTCTTCGCCAGCATCATGACCCGAATCCAGGGTCGCAAAGAGGATGATCTTCTGAGTAAATACGGCTTCCGAGGTTTCCCCTCCCTGGCCTTGCTCGATGCCAACGGCGAGATGATCACCAAGAAGGTCAGCCGCGACCTGCCGTCGATGAAGGCGATCGTTCACTCGGCCGCCAAGTACGCGAAACTGAAAGCCCAGGTCGATGCCGGCGAAGACGTCGACAAGGCCGAGTGGCTGATGGCCCGGATGGGCATGGGCATGCTAAGCGTGGAAGAAGCCAAAGAGGCGATGGCCGAGATCGAACTGAGCGACGCTCAGGCCGACAAGATGGACACCATGCTCCTGGCCCTAGAGATCGAGAGCATGCTGCAGGCCGCCCGCAGCCGCAGCCCTGAGGCCAAGTCGCATCCGGCGAAGATCTACAAGATGTGGAAGTCGAATCGGCGCCTGCCCAAGGGACACGGGCTCGAGGCCTTCTACATGAGCATGCTCTTCCAGGAAGCCGAAAAGCAGAACGACGCCGAGGCCTGGACCGCAGCCTTCCCCTTCATCGAGAGACAGCTCCAGTCGCAGCTCAAGCGATTCGAGTCCTTCCGCAACCGCGTTCGCGAGGACCAGAAGGACCGCCTTGAGAAGGCCATTGAGAGCATGAAGAACAGGCTCAAGGCCCTCCGCAAGAAGGCCGCCCAATACAAGTAGGGCTGAGAGCAAGGCGGGCTGAACGCCCCTTGCCAAGGCCCCTCCGGGAGGAGCTCCCAGTGAGGAAGCTCCCCCGGGCCACGGGCCTTACTCGTCCGAGCCAGCGATCTTCATCAGGTCGCGGACCAGAGGGCGGAGCTTCGCGTATTCGCTGTTCGTCATGATCGCGACGCCGAAGCCGCCCTCAGGGTCGACCAGCAGGTAGCTGCGAGTTTTCTCCTGTGCCCCTGCGTGCCCGACCTGGCCCTTCTCCTTAGCCACGCTGAATCCGAGCCCGTACTTGGTACGCTTCCCGCTCTTCAGCGTCTGCGCAGTCCACATCTGGGCATAGCTCTTGTCGCTGAGGAGTTCCTTGCGCAGCCAGGCCTGGCCGAGCCGAGCGAGGTCGTGGAGATCGGACAGGTAGCCCCCACCCGGGAGCTTCCAAGAGACGTCGGTATTGGTCGAGGGAACGATCAGCGCACCCAGCTTGCGATAGCCGACCGCGCGATGAGGCAGTTTCTTCCACTGGTAGTCGGGCTCGAAGCTCTTCATCCCAAGCGGCTTGGAGATCTGCTCCTGCACCTGCAGGGCGAAGGGCATCCCCCCGGCCTTCTGCAGCACCGCCCCAACAAGCATGAAGCCGTGCGTGGTGTAGGAATACTTGGTGCCCGGTTCCGCGATCAGAGGGCTCAGCTGGAAGGTATCGAGGGCCAGGACCACATCGGCGAAGGGGTGCTCGCTCTTGTACTCCCGCTTGCTGCGGATGACCTTGCCATTGCGGTAGTGCACGATGCCACCGAGGTGTCCAAGCAACTGCCGCGTCGTAATCACATGTGGCTTCTCCGGGAAGCTCGGCAGGTAGCTGCGAATATCCCGGTCTAGGTCGAGTTTGCCGCTCTCGACCAGCTGCATCGCCCGCATGGCGGTGACCGACTTGCTAATCGAAGCCCAGCGGAAGCGGGTCTTGGCGGTCACCGGGAGCTTCCTCTCACGATCCGCCCAGCCCAGATAGACACAAGAAGCGATCTTTCGATCCACCAGCATCGCCGCTGCGACACCGACCAGCTTTTGTCTCTCCTTGGCCTTCTGCACGCGGGCAGCAAAGCGCTCGGCGCGGCTTTTCTTGGCAAGGGGCGGGACGGCCGCCTCCTGGGCGAGGAGGGCGGCGGGGAAGAGGAGGGCGAGGAGGGCGGCTTGGTAGCGCATGGGCGGGACCCCTAAGGAGAAGGGCGAGAGTGTAGCAGGCAAGAGAGGGAGTCTCGCGAGGGGCAGGCACCGGATTCGCCGCTTCCTTAGCTAAAAAAAGCCACAGGCGAAGCCCCTCGATGGGCCGCAGGCTTGCGGCGCCATGAGGACGACGCAGGCGTGGTCCTGCTGCCCAGCGCCTTTTTCACCGGGCTGGCCGCTGGCGGCAGCCCTTCAGTAATGCCAGACCCAGCTGCGCCCAGCCCCGTCTCGAAACCGCGCGGGCAAGCGCCGTGGCGTATCGCCCGAGGAGTAGGGCGTGCTCGGCAGTAGCCCGGGATGTGGCACCCGCCGCAATCCACCCCAATGTGTGGCCTCATCGACGCAGCCGTAGATCTCCCCCCTCGCGTCGACGAAGAAGCAGTCCGGCCCCTCAGCAGGAAACACGCGATGCGTAGGCCAGGCGAAGGCGCACCAACGCTGCTCGGCGGCGTCGACGTCGATGTCATCGTGCAGCTCACCGAGCTTGCGAGCCGAGATCCAGCCACCGCCCTTCGCCGGCAGCCAGAGTTCGAAGAGATAGCTCCCCACTCGCAGGCGCTTGTTGGGCCCTTCATCCGAGAAGCTCAGCGGAAGGCTCGCTGCGAAGGAGCCTTCGCCCTTCAGACGAGGCGAGGCTTTTCCCGCCAGTTCGAAGAGCGCAGCAAACTCCCCGACACCATCCCCATCGACATCCACTCGCGCTTCCGCCTGCCAACGGTTTTGGGCTTCGACGATCGAGCGCAGCTCGGCAAGCGCCGCCTGGCGCGCCGATTCTGGGGACAGTGGCGAGCCAAAGCGCGGGATCGCCACAAAGCCCAAGCCCAGCAGGGTCAGCGAGAAGGTCAGCAAGAAACGCAGAAGACCGACCTGGCGCGAATCGCGGACAAAGGACTCCCTTGCTGAAGTAGAAGACGGGTCGGGCATGCAGCTCTCTTCGTCCCCCACCGAGCAGGTCTTGAAGATCGCCCGGATCTGCGCGCAGATCGAAGCTAGCAGGTCATGGACAAAGACCTGCTACGCCCGAATCAATGCTTGCCGCAACCTCCGTCGCCGGAACTCGGCAGCGGCTGCAGCGAGCCGTCCAGATAGGCGCGCAGAGCTTTCTCCGGATCGTTTTCCTCGGTGCAGACGGCATGCATCCCTCGCTGCGCCAAACGGCTGGCGAGGCCAGGCCCCATACTCTGGGTAATCAGGGCCTTGCAGTCCATCAGCCCCGGCCCCGGTTCGTGGCCCCGGTCGTGGATACTCTCTCCGGGTCCGAACTCAAGCAGCTCACGCCCTTGTACTTCGCCCTCTTGGACCGAATAGATCCAAAAGCAGGTGCAACGTCCGGCATGGCCTGTGACATCACGTTGGTTCTGGCTGGCAATCGCAACCTTCATGATCCTAAGCCTCCTAGTCTGGCTCTCAGCGGGCTCGCCAGAGTTCTCTCATGGCCAAGGAGAAGCTAGGAAGATCCACGCCCCATGGCATGGGGCAAAAGGCCCGAAGCCGGAGCTCGATGAGGGAATGCTCCTCGGCCATGGCGCAGACATCGCGCAGGGCGCTTGGCGAACAGCCCCACAACACCAAGCCTGTCGCCAGATGCTCCGCATCAAGCCCGCAGCATGCCCCCCGGGCGGCGCCGGGCTCTGGCTGCTCTGTGTCGCGATCGCTGCGGGCTACGGGTGGTGAATCATCCCCAGCGCCCCCGACGACGCGATGATCTACCTGCGCTACGTCGCCAAGCTGCTGAACGGCGAAGGCTGGGTCTACAACCCAGGCGACTGGGTCAACGGCTCGACCTCGACCTCGACCGGCAATACCCCGTCCCTGGTCGCCCTCGGCTTCCTCTGTGGCAAGAACTGGCTCCTGGCCCAGACCCTCGCCTTCGCCCTAGGCCTAGGCACAGCGCTCTTTGCGCTGCTGCGGCTCTTCGCCCCGAAGGCCCCGTGCCGATGCTCCTCTCCGGGCTCTTGCTCCTCGCCACCCCCATGCTCGGCTACTGCTTCGGCATGGACACGCCGCTGATCCTGGGCTTCGCCGCCCTCTCCACCTGGCTCTACCGCGACCGCCACTATTCCCTCTGCGGCCTGTCGCTGGGCCTGCTCTGCCTGGTGCGCCCCGATGGCATCTTCCTGGTCGGCGCCCTGCTCCTCGCCTACCTCCTGCGCTACCGCGGCGCCCTCGCCCAGCACGGGCGGCCACTGCTGCTCGCGATCGGGCTCTTCTGCGCCCTGCAGCTGCCCTGGTATCTCTTCTCGCTGCTGAACTTCGGCGAGCTGCTGCCGCGCACCCTGGACGCCAAACTGGCGCAGGTGACAGCCGGGGTCTTCGACGAGCCGCCGGTCTTCATCCGCGGCTTCGCATCTTGCCGCCGCCGCTGCGCGTGGGTGACTTCCTGCCCGAGCTGCTGACGCTCTACGGCAAACTCGACTGGTGGGTCGCCCAATAGCCCGACCTCGTCCTCCTCCACCACCCCGTCTGGGCCCACGTCGAAGCCGCCGGCATCCAACACCCAGACTTCAGCCGCCACTACGAACTCGCCCACGTCGTCCGCCACCCAGGGCTACAAGAACTAGCAATCTTCCGCCGCCGCTAGGGCTTCGTGGCTGTCGCAGCACAAGTCAGCGTGCAGGCTGCATTCTGCATTCCGCCCCGGCGCGATCCTGTCCAAGCTCTGAGCTAGCAAACATGAAAGCAGCAGCAAACTGGTTCGAGGCCAGCTTCGGCTTCATCGAAGAATCCCCGGCGCAGGTGCGCTCACTGATCGAGCTCAAAGATCGCAAACTGCGATCACGCGTCAACGGCGCTGAGTTCGGATGTGGCTGGCTGCAATGCCCCCGACTGGACGAACTCCGAAAAGAGGATTCTCCCCAGACTTCAGAGCAGGCATCGACACTCAGCGAGATCGTAGGAGATGTCTCCGAGCTGCACCGCGACCCAGCCTTCGCCAACGCCATCTTCCAAGTCGCCTCGCAGTTCAACCTCCTCGAGATGCCCGGGCCTAGCGTCACCCCCGAAGAAGGCATCGGCATCTATACCTACGATCGAACCCAGGGCCCGGCCTGCGCCATCGCCTGCGGCGGCGGAACCCTCTACCGCAACTACTTCGTGCCCTTGGAGGATCAGCTCGGCCAGAGCGCCGAGCGACAAATCAACTACCTCGCCGACCTAAGCCAGGAACTCGGCGAAGGGCTCATCAGCATGAGAAACGGCTATGCCATGGCAGAGCAGCCGGCCCTAGCGCAAATCGCCGAACGCATCCACAGCTCCACCGACGACGAGCGCGACGCCCTGCGCGGCCTCCTACGCATCGGAGTCCATCAAGATGCCCAAGCCATCGACACCGAGCAGCCGGTCACCCAGGCCTTCTGCTCCGCACTCCCCCTCGCCTACAGCCAAGTGCCCGAAAGCGCTTGGGAGCCCTTCGCCCGCCTCATCCTCTAAGCCGCCTACGAAGCCACACTCCGCATCGCCCGAATCCTCGAATGCGTCCGCTCCGCTTAGCGATGCGCTCTCTATCCAAACGCGGCAAAAGCTAGCTACGAGCACGAGAGTGCAGAGCCACCCCCTGACAGCAAGACCGCAGAACTAGCACCTTCAGCCTTCCAGTTCTCGGGCTCAGCCCAATCGACCTGGTTCTTCGGGCTTCCTCCCAGCTCGTTAATGGTCGAGTTCAGGCCAGTGATCTGCTTGTGCAGCCGCCCAGGCCAGACTCAAAGCAAGTGGCGTAGCTCTAAGTAAACCGGGGATAACGGCACCCTCACCCGCTGCTCAGCAGCATCATCGCCGCCTCGCGCAGCGTCAGCTTTTTGCTCATCTCTTGCTCCTCAGGATTGCGCTGAATGCGCTCCTGTCTCTGTGGGTCCACATCAGAGGGCTTCCCCCGTGCTAACCCGGAGCTTGCTCTGCACGCGTTCGCGAATCTCCGCGTAGATATCGATGTCGATGCCCTCATCTACCTCAAGCGTCACGACAAGAGCGTAGGGGACCGATCCGGTGAGGTCCTTGGCATCCTCGCGACAGCTAACGTGTACGACGATATCGTCCCCGTCGATAAACACCGCAGCCTTCTCCCCCTCAAAGACTTCGTGCTGAACGGTCCCACGCCGTGTTGCCTGCCAGTCGGCACCGTTTCGCTTCAGGTGGGCGTCCGTGCCGACATTCATCTTGGACGTAGGCGCGTTGTACCAAAGATGGGCGCGACGCCAACGATGGTTGAGGGGATGGATGGGTGTCATCCACACCAAGGTGACAGCCAGGCTCCGCCAGCCACGCTTTCCGCTCAAGGATGGTGGGAGCGGGAAGCGATGCTCTGCTCCAGCGTCAGCGTCAAGGCTAGCGCCTGCAAGCGCGGTAACACGATGCTCTGTGCACTCAAGGATGCTGTCGAGGTCCACAGCGCCATAGCCAAGCAGTCGAGTCAGGGATTCCTTCAACTTGCCACTGTTGTCGCCGGAGCCGAGGAGAGCCTGATAGGCCTCCCCTAGCTCACCCCAGCGCGCGCTATGCACCAGTAGCGCCTTCAGCCACAAGGCATCCGGCACGTTGTTGAGCACCTCGCCACCATCCATCAATCGGAGATCATCGAGGACGGGAACGGCAAATGCAGCTGCTCGGGACATGAGTGCGGTGGCGTTGCTCGTTCTTCGCGAAGGCACGGTGGCAGTAACATCCCCCTGGGCTGGGCCGGGAGTAGCCACGAGTTGCCCTGGCCTGTAGGTCAGGCGCGGGATCTCTAGTTCCGTCTGACCATTCTGGAACGGCAGCCTGAAAACCACGCGACCGCCCGCCGCAAGGACCTCAGGCTTCACCGATCGCTTGTATCCCAGACCCTGGGCGTTGATGGGACTCGGGAACCCAGCTTCCGCAGCGTCTATCCAATAACCTTGAACGGAAGAGGGATCCTCGTCGGAGTGGAGCGCGGCGACCGTGACGATGTTCATCCCTTCCGCGGGGGACAGCAGTCGGCGGTGACGTGTATCGGCCGCCCCCCCTCTGACGATGTGCTCTACCAAGTCATCATGCGGGACTGACGAGAGTTCCCCCCATGGCCGCCCTAGCTTGACCGGGCTGTAACAGTTGCCAGCGCTAACCAGGAATAGGACGCTGTACTTCCATGAGAGCCAATCCAGCAGCCGAGCCAACGGACTCATCGTCCCGCCGAAAGGCCGATCGGCGATTCCGATCGAGAGGTTGATCACCGCCACGTTGGGGGCGGACGGTGGCTCTGAGCCTTCGCCCTCGAACATGCGCCGGACCGCGCGGTGGATGAGGTCAACGATCAAATGCGACTCTGACACCCGTTCCTCAGGCGGCAAACACTCGAACTCTTGCTGAACGAACGGCTGCATGATCGGCCGCACATAAAGGGGCTGAGGGATGGGCTGCCCAGGCGCATGAAGGTCTCCCCAGATGATGAGCGACGCCATTGCCGTGCCATGCAAGCGAAAGCGAGCCTCGTAGTCGCTGCCGAAGTCATCGGGATCGTCGACCGTCAGCCTGCCCGCAAGGGCCTGATGGGCTTGAAGAGGGAGCCCATCAAGAAGCGCGACAACAGGGTCAACACCGTCTTGGGGATATGGTGCAGCAGGCAGCTGGCTAAGAGGATTCGCTTCGTCCGCACCGACTCGACCGGCCATCTGGCCAGCTGCCCGAATGAACTGGATCTGCTCGGCTTGAACCAGGGCGACGGAGCCTCGACTGCTCTCGTCGAGAAGATCCTGCACGGCCTTCGCGGGCAACCGAACAGCAAGAGCATGGTAGTGGATCTCGGCGACGACAGCTTCCGAAAGCACCTTGCCTCCAAGCGCTTCGACTCGGCATCGCACCTCTTGAGAAGCCGCTCGACGCTGAGCCTCGTCTCCACGGAACCAAAGTTCAATCTCGCAGGGAATAGGGTCCTTTTGCCATTCGAGCCGGGATGTCCAATCCTCCAGCACCCCCGTCTCTTCCAGGCGATCACGCACTGACCAGGGGCGAATATCTCGGAGGAGAGAGAACACTTCACGCCACTTGGTGAACCCTCTCGCAAGCTTCTCGTCGCCTTGCCAGGTCTTCCATAGCTTCAGCAGTTGGCGAAAAGCCTCCTGGTTCGAGAACATCAAATACACGCGACCGCGATAGCTCTTGTGGACGCCCTTCTTCTCCACGAAGAAGTCATCGTCCGGTGGAATGTCCTCCTCGTCGTACTCGCCGAGGAACTCCAGCCCTTCGACCTTTCCCACAGCATTGAAGAAGTCTTCGACCGAGCCTGCGGTCTCAAGCACCAACACGTCTTCTGGCACCAACCCAGAAGTACTGGTCTGGAGGGCCAGGCGCTTCGCCTCGAAGGCTGATTCAAGCTCAAGTAAGCGCGGTGCAATCCGCTGCTTCTGGCGTATCTGGCCTAGCGGCTTTGGGCCTCCACCTCCGCCGCCCATCTTCGTTCGTTCGGCAAGATCAGGTTTCGGCAAGATCAGTAGAGGTCGTTCAGTCATCGTCGGACTCCACTGGCTGTCCTATTGGGGTAGACCGACTCGCCCACTGCTTCAGTCGGTCTCCCACAATCTCGCGCATGTCCGCGTTCGGCATCGTGAGGACATAGGTTCGCTGGACGTCCAAGGCAAACTGCTCAAGTTCCGCGAAGCTCAGGCCCGACAGCCGCCGTGCCAGCTGCTCGTGCGTATAGTCGAAGGGCAGGCTCGTCCGTCGCTCGAACGACTTCAGCCACTCCACTCGCTGGGCCTTGCCAGGAGCAGGTAGGTCCAATCGAAGCTGGAACCGCCTCCAAACGGCTCGGTCGAGTAGCTCACTGTGGTTGGTCGCAGTGACGACGACAACGTGCGATGGCAGCTGATCAACCTGGAGGAGCAGTGAACTCACGACCCGCTTGATCTCACCGGTTTCGTGGATGTCACCGCGCTCCTTCCCGATGACATCGAACTCATCGAAAAAGAGGACGCATCGTTGTGTCCGAGCTTCAGCAAAGAGCTTCGCCAGGCGAACCGCTGTCTCCCCCAGATAGCTGCCGATGAGAGTCTCGTACCGAACAACGAGCATCGGACTCCCTAGCTCGTAGGCCAACGCCTCGGCCAGCGAAGTCTTTCCGTTGCCCGGCGGGCCAACCAAGAGCACTCGATTGCGAGGCTCCAGATTGTGCGCCCGGAGCAGGTCTGCTCGGGTGTGTTCCTCGACAAGCTCACGACAGGCCTCTGCGACCAGAGGAGGCAGCAGCAGGTCTGAAAGGCTTCGACGAGGGCGAAGCTCGTAGAACAGTTTCGCAGTGCCGTTAGGCGTCGTAACGGCGGGCCGGACCGTTCGCGTTGGTTGCCCCTGCAGCGGCAAATGTTCGGCGAGCCGATCGGCCAAGATGATGTGCTGCTTGGCACGCTCCTCGGTGATCAAGGCCTCAAGAGCCTTGCGGAAGAGTTCCTGATTGCCTTCGGCACCCGCCTTTACAATATCCAGTAGTAGATCTGCGCGTGCCATCCCTGTCCTCCATTGAGCTGCTAGCCCACGGAGCTAGAGGGCGAGTGCTCGGACCATAAAACGCCCACGCACACACCCGTCCGATGAAGGATCGGTGCAGTGGCATGTGCTATTGGCGTAGTCATCCTGTCGAGATCCTATGAGTTTTTTTCACGTTATAGCCATAGGCATTCTCGAACATCTCAAGATCTGAGTAGAGCTCGTATCTGAATAGGACTCGGCGAAGAGCCGGCTTCACTTCGCTTTCACCAGCGATAGGTCTATGCCAGCCACGGAATAGGACGGAGTCGTCAGCGTCGCGGTGATCTTCGGTGACTCGGAACGGACGACAGCGCATCCCAGCCCCCCGTTTAAGGATGACTGGCCTCGATGGCCTAGCCGGGCGGCGCCGGGCTTGCCGGAGCTTTCGACCGGGTGCCTAGGCTCGGACTAAGGCGCGGAGCTGGGCGCGTTGTTCGTCTTCGTGGACTTCGATGATTTCGGCTTCGCGGAGTTGTTCGCTGAGTTCGCGGGGGCGGACGGCTTCGAGGACGGCGTGTTCGCGTTCGCGGGTGGGGAGGAGGGGGAACCAGGGGCCGAAGCCGAGGAGGCGGATGAGTTTGCTGGCCCAGTGCCGGGTGACTAGGGCGAGGCGATCTTCTTGGGAGATCCCTGCTGGCCAATCGCGGTGGCCACGTTCGAGGCGAAAGCCGAAGGCGGCGCCGCGGCCTGGGCGCGGCAAGGTCTCGAGGTCGCTGGCGGCTACGTGCACGACTGCGCCGCGTAGGGTGCCGAGTCCGTGCACGAAGAGGGTCTCGTCCTCGCCTTCGACGCGGTAGATGTGGCCGGGCTCGAGTCCGATCCAGCGTAGGACATCCTCGGCCAGGGCTCCGGGGATGGGCGCGGCGGCTCGGCCGCTGAAGCGCGCCTCCGCTTCGCGCTCGCCTCCCGAGCTGGCGACGACGCGGCCGTCGGAGCGCACCCGCGTCATCTTGCGGGCGCTGCCGCCGAGCAGGACCTTGTCGCTGCCCTCCTCGCTGCGCCGCTTCATCAGCGAAATCGTCCCCAGGCTGCGGCCGGTCAGCTCTTCGATGACCTCGACCTCGGCCTCGCCGCCGATGTTGCCGTGGAGCTTGCCGCTGCGGTAGGCGCGTTCGAGCTCTTCGCCGGCGGTGTAGTGCCCCTCGCGCACGCGCTTGAAGTGTCGATCGGCATGTTCGAGAGCATGCTCCAAACGCTCGCTGCTCCACCATTCTTGCTGCCAAGCCGGCAGCCGTTGCATCAGGTGTTCGGGGGCGATCGCGTGGCTGGGGTTTTGGAAGAGCAAGCTCGCAGCCTGCTGCAGCGCCGTCCCCGGGTCGTAGACCGGCGGATCGGTGAGTAGGTGCCCCTCGCGCGCCGCCTGCGTCATGTGCTTGAAGCGCAGTATCTCGCCCTCATCGCGGGCCAGCGCGGCAAAGGACAGCGAGCCGCTGCGGCGCCCGGCCCGGCCGACCCGCTGGAGGAAGCTCGGCAGGTCGGGCGGCACCCCGTAGAGCACCACATGGTCGATGTCGCCGATGTCGATGCCCAGCTCGAGGGTGGAAGTCGAAAAACAGCAGGCGGTCTTGGCGTGGGCAAAGTCGCGCTCGACCCGCTCGCGCTCGCTCTTGGCCAGACTGCCGTGATGGGCGTAGACGCGTTCGCCAAAGGGCAGCAGCCCGCGCAGCTTGCTCGCCCCCCACTCGACATCGCCCCGGGAGTTGGCAAAGACCAGGACCTTGCCGCCATGCTCGGGCTCGATCAGCGCCGCCAGCCTGCGTGCAGGATTCTCTCCGAAGGGCGACTCGGCCAGCCGCGCCCGCATTTGGCGCAGGCCATGGTCCTTGACCAAGACGCAGTCCTCGGCGTAGCGCGAGGCCAAGTCCTCCGGGCGGTCGATGGTCGCGCTGAGCATCGCCATCTGCAGCTCGCGGGCGTGCGGGCCCGAGCGGCTGGCGAGCACGCGGCGCAAACGTGTCACCAACGCCGCTAGCTGATCGCCGCGGGGCGTCCCATCGAGGGCGTGCAGCTCATCCAGCACCAAGGCGCGCAGCGGCAGCAGCCGCCGCGGAATACGGGTAAGCATCGAGTCGAGCGACTCAGGCGTGGTAATCAGGACCTGGGGGAAGCGCTTGGGCAGGCTGCCGTGGTCGCCGGTCTTGCGCGCCAGGGAGAGGCCCAGGCGCTGCATCGGCGCCTGCAGGCGGCGGTAGACATCGTTGACCAGGGCGCGCGTCGGCACGACGTAGAGCAGGGCCGGCCCTTCGACCTCGCGGCCGGACTCTTCAAGGATGCGGTGCAGCATCGGCGCCAGCGCCGCCTCGGTCTTGCCGCCGGCGGTCGGCGCCGCGAGCAAGACGTTGCGGCCCTCGGCCAGGGGCGGGATGGCCTCGTGCTGGATGGGTAGTAACTGCGGAAAGCGCCCGAGCAGCGCGTCGAAGCTGCGCGGGATCAAGTCCACAAGGCGGCGGTAGTCGTCCTGGTTGCTCACGGATGCGATTGAAGCCGCCCAGGGCGCAACTTGCACTTCACAAGTCGCTCCGGCTCCAAGGAAGCCTCCCGCGCGAGCAGGGCGCGCTTGCGGTGGACGCCCCAGCGGAAGCCGGTCAAACGCCGATCCGCGGCCACGACCCGGTGGCAGGGAATCAGGACCGAGACCTCATTGCAGCCGCAGCTCAGCTTGGCGCACCGCGCTTCCAAGCGTGAGCACGGCCAGGCTGAAGGCACCGGCAAGTTGCGCATGGGACATGGAAGGGCTCCTGATCGGAACGGAGAGAAAGGGGCAACGCGAAGGGAGGAGAAAGCACCGTGCTCGCCGAGCTATGCTGCGCCACCTTGCCCTGCATCCTCGCCGCAAGTCCTCGCTGCAAGCTCTCGCCCAAGCCCTCGCAACGGAGCAACCATGTTCAAAGCTTCGCTTTCCCTCCTCGCCTTGCTGCCCCTTTCCCCCTTGCTGGTCGCACAAGCGGCCGGCGACGCCCCACGCTTCGACGCCAAGCTCGAAGCGCGAGCCCCTGACAAGGGTGCCCGCCTGCGATGGAGCCCGAAGGGAGCAAAAGTCCCACTCGCCGACAAGGACGGCGCACTCGTCGGACGCTTCACGCTCGGACCGAAGGGCGTGGCTCCCATTCAGGTCCGAATGGAGAGGCGCGCGGGCGCCGAGCGCTTCGAGCGCCTCGCCGTCGATATGGACCGCAACGGCAGCTTCTCCGCCAACGAGTGGCTCGAGTGCACGGCCATCGAGCGGCGCGGCAAGTGGTGGTCGAGCTTTTCTACGACACTGCCGATACCGATACCGATAACGCGGAAGCTGGACAGCAGCGCGCCACAGCAGCTCCAAGCTCCCACGCCTCGCCCCTACCCCATCTCGCTGTGGTTCGTTGAGGACCCCAGCGAGCCCGACGCACCGCGTAGTCTCCGCTGGTCGCGTCGCGGCTGGCACCAGGGCACGGTCGAGGTAGCCGGTAAGCCGGCCTTCGTCCTCGTCTGCGAGATGCGCATGGACGGCGTCTTCGACCGGAACGACTCCTGGGCCCTGGCCCGCACGGAGAAGGCGCTGCTCTCCGCGCGCTCACGTAGCACAAAGCTGCACGCCTGGCTCGACGGCAGGGCCTACCGGCTGGTGGAACTCGATCCGCACGGACGGGCACTGAGCTTCGAGCCCTTCGATCCGGGCGTCACGCAGGAGGAAGAGGAGAAGCGCAACGATCGCACACTCGCCGACCGGCGTGCGCCGCTGGCCAAGAAGCCGCTCGCCTTCGGGCACGACTACGCCGCCGCCATGGCTCGGGCGAAGCAAGAGGGCAAGCGCGTCTTCCTCGACTTCGAAACGGACTGGTGTGGCCCGTGCAAGGCGATGAACCGGATCGTCTACACGAAGCAGCCGGTCGTTGACGCGGCGAAGGACGTGATCTGCGTCAAGCTCGACGGCGACAAAGAGAAAGCTCTCGTCAAGAAGTATGGCGTGAAGGGCTATCCGACCCTGATCCTGCTCGACAGCAGCGGCAAGCAGCTACGCCGCGCGGCCGGCTACCAGGGCGTCAAACAAATGCGTGCCTTCTTCCGCTGAGGCTGCAGCACCGGGCGAGAGCAAGCGCCCATCAGTCCTTCGTTATCTTCGCAGGCAGCTCCCGCCCCGCCGGCACCAAGCGCATCGAAATCGAGTGGACGCAGTGCCGCGTGTTCTTGTCGGCAAAACCCTCGCCGAGAAACACGTGGCCTAGCTGACCGTCGCAGTTCGCACAGAAGATCTCAGTGCGCCTGCCGTCCGTATCGGACATCTGCAGGGTGAGTGATCGGGCAGGTAGAGAGAGTTGCATGAGCGATGACCCCATAAGCCGTAACGTAAGCGCCTCCTGAGGCGTATCCGGTCACTGGGGACTCGACAGGACATTGGGTGCTTCGCCGCCGTTTGGTTCGTGTATTAGTGATTTTGTCCCACCCGTCAAACGCCGTTTACACCGTTTATCTGACACTCCCACACTCCCTCAAGGTGGGCATCAAGCAACGCTTAACGATCATAGAAAGTCATTCCAGACCAACACGGCCCATAAATCTTCTCGCGAGCCTCATCCACCCCCATCTGCAGCAGGATTACAAGCAATCGCCCACAACACATTTGCGACCAAGCGCCTGCGAACAGATCCCACAACACCTTATCCGCTTCCACAGCACGACGGCTTCTAAACGTACCAAATCCAAACAACCCCAGAGCGAGACCGGAGCTGTTGTCAACATCAACGAGGTCCAAGTCTTCCAGCTCTTCTTCTCCGAGATCAAGACGATCTCCGATCTCATAAGACGCACACTCGTATCTCGACCAGCGGGCCGCATCAAACCGCTCAACGTCGAAGCCTGATGCCCTGAGTTCAAGCAAATCCTCTTCTAACCCCTCATCGGAACGGTAAACCCCAAAAGGTCCCTCTCGCAGCAACGGAGCCACAGGATGATCCCAAGCCAACCGCGGAACCGCGGGGAATACACCTTCCGCCCCGATCGGAAAGAGAACAGCCATACCTAGCCCTCCATGAAAACAACAGCGACAATACTACAGAGCGACGCCACGCCAACACGGGTGCAGATTCCATTTCGGGCAGATCATGCGGTCGCTTTCAGAGTGCTCCACATGACGTCCCAAGGTCCGAACTTCAGATGAGCGCGTAGCTCGAGAATGGTCTGCCCGCCTGGCCTGGACCATCGCATGCCGCTGCGCTTCAGGCGAGCCTGCACGATGTCCTTGGCGGCGGACTCCACGGGGCCAGTTCCGATGGGCAGCCCTTGGGCTAAGCACTCGGCATAGCGCATCTTGTTGTGGTGCTTATTGAAGTAGCCAATTACGCGCTTGAGTGCCACTCGACGCCCCTCCGACAAGGACTTCACTTTGAAGTAGCGGCGCATGGACCGGATCGCGCCGCCTGCGCCGTTCCATGAGGTCTGGAGCTTCCTCCAGACCCTCTTGTGCCACGCATTCGCGTTCTCCCTTCGCCGAAGATTGCCTTGGCTGCGTGCATCAAGTTTTGTGCGGCGTGATAGAAGTCCAGAGCCATGATGGCCCCGGAGAACTCCTCCCGAGCTTGCGCCTGCCTCCAGATGGCAGCGCTGCCATCGCAAAGCACCATGACCGCCCGA
>PDSF01000039.1 GCA_002748355.1 Planctomycetota bacterium
AGCAGCCGCTGAGTCGAGTGCAATGCGCTTGTATCGGTGATCGGCAGCCTCCTCCGGGATGGAAAGCTCCAAGCGATTGAGAGTGCTCGAAGCGGCAAGCGCAGCACCCTTGTCTCGCGCGCGCACTCGCTGCTTGCCATTAGGGTCATGCTTCCGAGCGCAAGCAGCGATCAAAGGGTCCCGTCGCAGCACGTCGTGGTCATTGAGATCCTCATAGCCAAGCGCGAGCCCCCATCAATCTCTGCCGAACCAAATCGAGAACGCTGTGCTCGACTCGACCTAGGTGGCGATAGTCATGAAAGCAGCTGGCGAGACGCTCACAGATCCTCGAACGCCGCTCAGTAGCCTCGAGCAGGAGCGCTCCACCGTCCGGGCTAACGAATTCGCCATCGAAACTGGCTCGAACTTCGCGTCCGTGGAAGCGCTGGAAGGGGAGAAAGTCTTGGGTACACTCTGCCGTCATCTGACCGTCCCGCGATTCGCTCTGAAACAGTGTCGTAACCGTCTCTACGGCGAATTCGGGCGGTCAGACACTTTTTTGGTGAGCGATGCGGGCTAATGCAAAACCCTTCATCTCCGCTCTCCTACCTTGCCTTTCCTTCGTGATTCGTAATCTGCGGCTTCACCCCTGATCCTGGAGGCTTTTCTAGCCAACCCTGCCAGGACACCCTTTTTACCCTGTTAGCCTGACGACACTTTTGCACTTTAAATCTGCAGATTTGGCACTTTGAGCAGAATAAAAACGAACAGCGCATTCTCCGATAGCTCCGACCAGACAGTGCCCCTTCTTGGATTCAATCATCACACTCAGGACGCCCCGGTCTCTTCTAAGCAGGCATCGCGTGATTAAATTTTTATCTGCGAGTGCTTTTCCCGTCCTGAGCTTCAAAGCCGTTACCCTCGCTTCAGGACGAAGCTCGACCGGGTCCTTCCCAAGGGCGACGCGAAATGCGAACTCTGCCTTCGCGGCATCCAGATCGAAAGCATCCGCCATGGCGAAGCGACCCACAACTCGACAGGAGTCGATCACAATTCCTGTTAACAGGGACTACTACTGGCGCTTCCGAGGATCCAAAAATGTGAACCCTTCCCGAAAATGATCCCAAGGGCGCAGCGGAAGGCAGGGTCAAGATGAGCTGTTCTCCCCCATTCCTCTTGAGCGATACTTCGAGCGGGAGCCCCTCCCCTTTGACCCTTGCGGGAGCAGATGCACCCTTGCCGGTGATGACGGGCAGAACAATCCGTCGCACCTTGCCGACGACCAATAAGCCCAAGTGAACGCAATCGACGATTCGCCCCCTCCAGCCCAGCCCATAAACGCGGAGGCCCGAGACCGAGGCAACAAGCCGAACCCTCTCGGCAGTCGACTTCTTCCGCCCCACCAGAAATTCGGCTGAGTGAACCGCCCCCGGTTTCCGGAAGACTCGGTTATGTGAGTAGCGTACGCGCAGCAAAGGCTTTCCTTTCTGCGGCGAGGCGGAGATGCACGGCCCGTGAGTATTCACTCGATGAGCTTGCTCGTTCGAACGGGCTCTATTGCCTGCTGGCGATTCGGAGAAGGCCAAGGGTCTCCTCGCGACCCTTTTGTCGGCAGTTCACGGCGCCCGGGGTATTCCAGTGCTAGCTGCTCGCGAATCCGTCGAAGGCCTTGCGAGGCTGGAGCTGCGGGTCGCAGGGCATCGCGCTGCCTGGGCATCGCGCTGCCTGGGAAGCGTGCCGCCTGGGAAGCACTAAGCCCCGTGATCCCGAGATAGGGGCGCGTCTTGCTTCCGGCAGCGACTTTCCCCGGCAACTGGGCCGAAAAAGTCACAGGCCAGCAGAGCGTGAAAAAGCAGCGGCTGCTAGGCTGCTCGGCTTGCTTTTGCCTGTCCGAAGCTCTGTTGCTACCAGGCTGTGTTGCTAGCGGGCTGTGGCAGCACTTCGCGATAGCGGCAGGCCGGATTCTGCGGCACCCTTCCTTTGGGACGGGCCTTCCTTTGGGACGGGGCGAATCTTCTGGAAGGGCGAATCTTCTGGAAGGGCTTTGGTGCCCTGCCTTAGGAAGCGATTCTTTTGAGGAACCCAATCCCCTTGCGAGACTTCTTCGATCCAACTGGGCGCGGGGAGTCTTCTTGCGAAGGGGCCGTTTCGGCCCAAACATCGTTCTCGTGCGGAGATCGCTCCGTATCCGTGGGCTCTCGCTACTCTGCGTAGCTCGCCCCAGTCCTGACTCTGTAGAAGGAAAACTCGGTACATGTCCGACACCCAGAACCGCGAACTCGCCGGCGACGACCTGGAAAAGGTCAAGCGCCTCAAGGAGGCCTACGATGCCCTCAAGCAGGAGCTCTCGAAGGTCATCGTCGGCCAGGACGAGGTCGTCGATGAGCTCTTCATCTCGCTGTTTTCGCGCGGGCATGCCCTGCTGATCGGCGTGCCGGGCTTGGCGAAGACCCTGATGATCAGTTCCCTGGCCAAGGTCCTGAACCTGAGCTTCAACCGCATCCAGTTCACTCCCGACCTGATGCCTTCGGACATCACCGGCACCGAGGTGATCCAGGAGGACAAGGCCAGCGGCACCCGCGTCTTCAAGTTCCTCAAGGGTCCGATCTTCGCCAACATCATCCTCGCCGACGAGATCAACCGCACGCCACCCAAGACCCAGGCGGCCATGCTCGAGTCGATGCAGGAACGGCAGGTCACGGTTGGCGGCGAACGCTACACCCTGGACCAACCCTTCTTCGTGCTGGCGACGCAGAACCCCATCGAGCAGGAGGGCACCTACCCCCTACCCGAGGCCCAGCTCGACCGCTTCATGTTCATGATCAAGGTCGACTACCCCAGCCTCGAAGAGGAGCGCGAAATCCTGCGCCGGACCACCGAGGGCCAGGACGTCGAACTCAGCCCCGTCCTGAGCAGCCAAGAGATTCTCGACCTGCAGGACATCGTTCGCCGCGTGCCCATCGCCGACCAGGTCCTCGACTACGCCATGCGCCTGGCCCGCTTCACCCGCCTCAACAACCCCAATGCGCCGGCATTCATCAAGGAGCAGCTGGCCTGGGGCGCAGGCCCGCGCGCCAGCCAGTATCTGGTGATCGCCGCCAAGGCCAAGGCCATCCTCGCCGGTCGCTTTTACGTCTCGGCAGACGACGTCAAGGCCGTCGCGCATCCGGTGCTGCGTCACCGCATCATCTGCAACTTCAGCGCCGAGGCGGAGGGCATCACCCCCGACATGGTCGTCGACCGCCTGCTCGAGACCGTCGACCCGAACGAGAGCGCCGCCCTCTCCGACGGCAAGCTGCCCGGCGTCCTGAACTGAGGCGCCCACGATGGCCGAGTCAAGCGAACGCGATCCCCGGGACTACCTCGACCCCAAGGTCCTCGACCAAATCAAACGGCTGGACCTGCGGGCGCGGCTCGTCGTCGAAGGCTTCGTCGCGGGCATGCACAAGTCGCCGTACCGCGGCTACTCGGTCGAGTTTGCCCAGCACCGCGAATACGTGCCCGGCGACGACATCCGCTTCCTCGACTGGAAGGTCTTCGGCAAGTCCGATCGCCTCTACGTCAAGGAGTTCGAGGAGGAGACCAACCTCAAGGCCCACATCTTCCTCGACCAGTCCGAGTCGATGAGCTACGGCTCGGAGCGGCGCAAGTTCGACTACGCCGCCACGATGGCAGCCTCGCTCGGCTTCCTGATCCAGCAGCAGGCCGACAGCGTCGCGCTGGAGCTCTTCGACGAAGGGCTGCTCACCCAGATCCCGCCGTCGAACAGCCGGGCCCAGGTCAACAAGATCCTGAAGGCGCTGTCCGAAGCGCAGCCCAGCGGCAAGACCAAGATCGGCAGGGTCCTCAACGAGCTGGCCGAGAAACAGGTCCGCAAGGGCCTAGTCATCGTGATCTCCGATCTCTTTGACGAGCCGGAGGAGATCCTCGCCGCACTCAAGCACCTGCGCCACCGCGGCCAGGATGTCCTGCTCTTCCACGTGCTGGACCGCGATGAGGTCGACTTCCCTTTCCAGCGGATGACCTTGTTCGAGGGAATGGAGGCGATGCCGGAGCTGCTCTGCGACCCGAAATCCCTGCGCGAAGCCTACCTGGCCGAGGTGCAGGCCTTCGAAGAGCAGGTGCGCAAGGGCTGCCAGGCGCAAAAAGTCGACTACCAACGGGTCATCACCGACCAGCCACTGGACGTCGTGCTGACCACCTACCTGGCGCGGCGCGCGGCACTGAGCAAGGCTGCGAGGCGCTGACCCGTGCCAGGCCCCGTGTCCAGATCGGGGGGACGGCCGTTCTAGGTCCGCCCCAGCGCTTCTGCCCACGGATTTGCCGGGATCAATGAAGCGTGCGAGTGCTCGCACCCAAAAGGGACTAGAGAGGGGAATGGTCGTGATCGAGCCCAAGCTTGCTGCACTACACGAGCGGAGCTGCTCAGGATGAGTTTTCTGAACGCTGGCCTCCTGGGCCTGGGCGCGCTTTTCACCGTCCCGCTCCTCATCCACCTGCTGAACAAGCGCCGCTACCAGCGAGTGCCGTGGGCCGCCATGCACTTTCTGCTCAAGGCCTACAAGCAGAATCGGCGGCGCCTGCGCCTGCAAAACCTGCTGCTGCTGCTACTGCGCTGCGCCATCCCCATTCTCCTGGCCCTGGCCATCGCGCGCCCGCAGCTCGGCTCAAGGATCTCGCTCGGGGTCGACAATAGCTCCACCCACCACATCCTCCTCCTGGATCGCTCCTATTCGATGGGGGCGCGCAGCGGCGCTGGCGGCTCGCCCTTCGAGAACATGCGCAGGATCAGCCAGGCCCTGGTCGACCACATTGGGCAGCAGGAGAACGACCACATTTCGCTGCTGCTCTTTGACTCCCGGGTCTCAACGCCGGTGCGCGACGAGCTGGGCATCTCCGGGGCCAAGCGGGCGCTGACCGCACTCGACGCGCCCCGCGACACCGTCGCCCACCTGGTCCCCGCCGTGCGCTCGGCCATGGAGCTGCTCGACGAGGGCAAGAAGCCCGGCGTGCTCTACATCTTCAGCGACTTCCAGGACAGCCTGCTCGATCACTTGGCGCAGGAGCAGAAGCCAGGCACGCAGAAGGCAAACAAGCAGGAGCCCCAGCCCAAGAGCGCCCGCAGCGACAAGCCCGCCGCCCCCAAGCCAGCCTCCCCCGAAAGCGCCGATCCGCGCTTCCGCGAGCTGGCCGATCTCTTTGGCGACCTGCGCGAACGGGACTGCGAAATCCGCCTCTTGCCGCTGGCTCCGCGCGAGACGCCGCAGAACAGCCAGATCGTCAAGCTGCGCCTGCTGCCGCAGAACGCCGTCGCCCGCGTCGGCGCCACCCTGCAAGCGGAGCTGCGCCACATGGGCGGCGGCAGCCGCGAGCTCCTCGCGCGCATGGCCATCGACGGCAAGAACCCGCAAACGCGCCGGGTCACCCTCGAGACCGGGAAGCTGCAAAGCATCGAGTTCCCACTGCGCTTCCTCGAAGAGGGCATGCATAGCATCCAGCTCTCGCTGGAAGAGGATGCTCTCCCAGTCGATGACCTGCGCCAGCTCGTCGTCCACGTTCGCGATCGCATCCGCGTGCTCCTCGTCGAAGGCCGCGACCAAGACGCCGGCAGCGCCGATCTCGATCCGATTCTCGGCGAGAGCTTCCTCTGGGACCGTCTCCTCGACCCCAGCTCAGGTGAGGGCAAGGACGAGCTGCTGACCTTCCAGACCACCGTCGTCGACGAAGACCGCTTTCAAGCCGACCCCAGCTACTTCCAGGGCCAGGACCTGATCGTCTTGGCCGGGCTCAGTGGCCCGAGGGGCAGCGTCGCCGCGCGCTTGACCCAGTTCGTCGAGAAAGGTGGCGGCCTCCTCATCATCCCCGGCCCCGGCAGCTCGGCCGACCTCTTCAACTCCCGGCTCTTTGGCAGTGCCGGCGAGAAGGGTCCCCTGCCCCTGCGCCTGCTCGGCATGCGCGGCTTCCTCGGCAAGCTCGGCAACGTCGCTGGCGGCAGCATCCCCTCCCGCTACCTGACGCCGCGCATCGAAGATCGCGAGCACCCCATGCTCCACGACTTCGCCAGCGACAAGGTGCTGGCCGAAATCCTGCAGCGCACCCCCGTCTACCGCTACTTTGCCGCCAGCCTCGCCGATCGCCCCAAGGACACCCGGCTCCTGCTCGGATTGACCGGGGCCGAGGATCCCAGCAGCGCCGTGCTGCTCGCCGTTCGTAGCTTCGGACGCGGACACTGCGCGCTGCTCAGCAGCAACATCTCCAAGCGACCCAGCCGCTGGAACCGCCTCGACGATCTCTGGGTGGCCTTGCCGCTGATGCACTCTTTGGTGCACGGCCTCGCCGAAGAGAATCCTGAGCGCCTCAATCGGCTTGTGGGCCAAGGGCTCAGCGCCTGGCTTCCCGAGCGCCCGCAGGGCCTTTGGGTGACCAGCCCCGGCAGCGAACAGCGCAGCGCCGTGGCGCTGCCCGAGCGCGAGGCCATGGACAGCGTGCTCGGCCTCGGACAGCGGAGCCCGGGCTTCTTAACCCCAGCCTTTGGGCGCACCTTCAAGAGCGGCATCTACACGCTGGAGGCCGAGTTCGAGGGGCGCACCCGCGCCACCCAGCGCATCCCCTTCGCCGTGGCTCCCGACCCGGCCGAAGGCGAGCTGCGCTACTTCAGTCAACAGCAACTGCAGCAAGAGCTACCGATGGCCCAGGTGCAGCAGCGTCTTGAACTCGACGACCATGTCGAGGCCGCCACCGGCGCCACCGAGCTGGGACGCTTCTTCATGATCCTCGTCCTGATCTTCGGCATCCTCGAGTCCTTGCTCGCCGCCCTGCTCGGAGGTCGTCGCCGATGATCGCCATGCTCCAAGACCTCATGTCTCAGGACGGCAGCAGCGAGGCTCTGCTGGAGACCCAGAGCCAGCTGCGCTGGCTGGACGCGCCCGCGGCCTGGGTGCTGGGACTGCTCCTCATCCCGGCGCTGCTCCTCCTCATCTGGTGGAGCTACCGCGGCGAGAGGATGCTCTCCCGGCGCCAGCGCATCACCCTCACTTCCCTGCGGATCTTGGCCTTGCTCCTGGTCCTCGTCGCCAGCTTCCGCCCGGCGCTGGAGACCACCCGCAACCTGCGCCTGTGCAGCGAGATTCACTTTCTGATCGACGACTCCGCGTCGATGGCCCGCAAGGAGGCCTACAGCCAGGAGCGCGGCGAAGCCCTCTTGGCGGCCCTCGGCGATCAGGCCCCCAGCAGCAGCTCCGAGCTGTCCCGCAGCGAATACGTGCAGCGCTTCTTCGGTGGCGGTGGCGAAGACATGGCCAAGCGCGCGGCGCCGCCAGCCCGCCAGCTCATCGAAGGCCTGGCCGAGGATTTTGACCTCCGCTTCTTCCGCTTCTCCGACAACAGCACGCCGCTGGTCGACCTAAGCGAGCTGCAGGCCGCCGCGCCCTTCACTCGCATTGGCGACAGCCTCGACATCCACCTCGGCAGCTTTGGCAAGCAAGGCGGCCAGCTCGAGGCGATGATCCTCATCTCCGACGGCCGCAACAACGAGGGCCTGTCGCCGAGCGCCGCCGCCAAACGCCTGAAGGCGGCCGAGATCCCCCTGCACTGCATCGGGGTCGGCGATCCCTCCGAAGAGCACAACCTGACCCTGAGCGGCCCCAACGGTCCCGAGCAGGTCTTGCGCGGCGAAGAGGCGGTCTTCGAACTCGATGTCCGCGCCACCGGCCTCGATGCCCGCAGCGCCGAGCTGATCCTCGAAGCGGTGCGGCGCGACGATCAGAATCCGGCAGAGAGCGGCGACGCCGCCGTGCTGCAAACGACCCGTTTTCCGATGCCGGCAAAAGGGCAGTCGCGGCGGGTCACGCTGCGCCACGTCTTCGAAGAAGCCGGCGACTACCTGCTCAGCTTCAAGGTCCCGCCCCTCCCCGGTGAGACCAACCCCCAGGACAACATCACCCGCCGCTACCTGCGGGTCGACTCCGACAAGGTGCGGGTGCTCTACATCGAGGAACAGCCGCGCTGGGAATATCGCTACCTCAAAGAGGCGCTGCGGCGGGTCGACGAGAGCATCCAGTTCCAGTGCTTCCTCTTCGATGCCAGCCACAACTTCTCCCAGGAACGCAGCGAGGGCTTGGCGCCGCTGCTGCGCCTGCCGGCGACCCGCGAAGAGCTCTTCCAATACCACGCCATCCTCATCGGTGACGTTCCGCCGTCGCGCTTCGGTGCCACTGAGGAGGAGCGCGCCCGTTGGTTCGAGCTGCTCAAGGACTTCGTCGAACACGGCGGCGGCCTCGGCATCCTCTCCGGCGAGCTGGCGATGCCAGACAGCTACCGTGAGTCGGTGCTCGAAGAACTGCTGCCGGTGGTGCTTGCCAACCCCGGCGACGAAGAGCTGCCCAGCGCCAGCACCCAGGCCTTCCGGCCCTTGATGGAGAATCCTCACGAGCCGCATCCCTTGCTGCGGCTCAGCGAGAACCTCGAACAAAACCGCCTGCTCTGGCGCGAGGGGCTGATGGGCATGTGGTGGTACTACCCGGTGCTGCGGGCCAAGGCCGGGGCACAAGTCCTGCTCCGCCATCCCGAGGACCAAAACCAATACGGGCGCCGCGTCCTCGCCGCCCTCGGCCCCTACCCCAAGGGCAAGGTCTTCTTCGCGGCGGTCGACGAGTTCTGGCGCTGGCGCAAGGGCTATGGCGAGAAGTACCTCGACCCCTTCTGGCGCAAGGTCGTGCGCACGCTTTCCGAGAACCGCCTGCGGCGTCTCGACGATCGCGTGCTGCTGACCGTCGACGAGAAGCAGATCGAAATCGGCGGCCGCGTCCGCGTCCATGTCCAGCTCCTCGACGAGGACTACAACCCGGTGCTGGAGGAGAAGACGACGATCCACCTGCGCAGCCCTGGGGGCGAGCTGCTCCCCATCGAGCTGCCGCGGCTGCTCGGCCAGCCCGGTGAGTTTGAAGCCCTGGTGCCCTTCGAAGAGGACGGCGTCTACTCCATCCTCGTCTACGAAAGCGCCCAGCCAGGGGGACGGCCCCTCGCTCGTGAGGATGTTGTGGTCGAGATCCCGGACAAGGAGCTCGCCTTCGCCAGCATGAACGAGAAAGGGCTGCAGGAGCTGGCCCAGCAGGGTGGTGGGCGTTATGCGCCGCTGCACCGAGTGAACGAGCTGCTGGCCGCCTTCGACGGCCGCGGCGCCGGCCTCAAGGTCCTCGATCGCAAGACGCGAGAGATCTGGGACCAGGCCTGGACGCTCTTGCTGGTCTTGCTGCTACTCAGCCTTGAGTGGATCCTCCGCAAGAAGTGGAGGCTGGTATGAGCCTGACTTCGCAGCGACCCCGTGCCCCGCAGCAGCCACGAAGCCTCGGCCTCCGCTTCGCCACTTGCGTCCTAGCCCTGGCGATCAGCCTGGCCCCAGGACTCCTGGCGCAAAGGCCGACCAAGAAGGCCCCGACCAAGAAGGCCTCGGTCGAGAGCTTCGGCAACCACCGCGGCACCTTCAGCCTGGTGCGTGACCTGGCCCGGGCCCACAAGTGGAGCCAGGCCAAAAAGTTTTTGGCCCAAGGCCGCGGCGAGGCCGCCGTCGAAGAGCTGCTCGAGGTGCTCAAAACGAGCCCCGCGACCGTCTTGGACATCGACGGCGACCGCTACGTCGGGCTCAAGGTCCTAGCCCGCGAATCGCTCGCCTCCCTGCCCAGCAAGGTGCGCGCGGTCTACCAGCAGCGCATCAGCCGCGAAGCCAAGTCCCTACTCGACTCCGCCCTAGCAAAAGCCCAGCCCAAGCAGCTGATCGGCCTAGCCGAACGCTTCCCGCATTCTGGCGAATCCGCCCAGGCCCTGCTCGCCGCCGGCGATCTCTACCTAGAACGCGGCCAAGTGGTCCGCGCTCTCGAGACCTATGCCGCCCTCTCCAGGAAGCCCCAGGACCAAGCCCTTTGGACCCGCTTCCTCCTCGCCCGTCGCCTCCTCGGCCTCCCCATCGCCGCGTCGCGACTGCCGAGCGAGCTGCCGGCGCTGCTCTGGAACGGCGAAGAGAAAACTCCCGCAGACTGGCTCTCGCTCAGCAAGGCGCTGCGACCGCAGCCGCTACGCGAAGCATGGAAGAGCTTTGGCGGCGGCCTCTCGAACTCGCGCTTCGCCCCCGAACCCAAGCAGCCCTGGGAGGAGGCCTGGCAGCAGCCGCTGGTGCGCCTGAACTCCATTCTCCGGGCCTGGCAACCGGTCAGCGACCTCTTCCCGGTTTCGGATGGTCGCATGATCTTCGTCAACACCGGCAACTCCATCTACGGCCTGGATGGCTACTCCAGCCGCGGCTGGGTCTTCGAAGGGCCGCTGCACTACGACAACGATGCGCTGTCCTTCATGAACAGCGTCAGCGTGCACAGCACGCACAGCGCCTCGACCAGCGAAGGCATCCTGGTCGCGCCGATGCAGGTCCCGATCGCCAGCGATGCCGCCAGCGGCAACCGCAGCTTCCGCGGCATCCCCATCATGAGCCGCCTGCCGGTGCGCCGCCTCTACGCCCTCGAAGCCGAGACCGGACGCCTGCGTTGGAGCCACTGGGCCGCCGATGGCCGCATGCCCAAAGGTCTCGACGAGGCCGCCATCGATGTCAGTGGCCCGCCGATGATTGTCGGCGACACCGTCTTTGTCGCGACGCACAAGCAGCTCGGCACCATCGCCCTCTACCTCTCGGCCTTCGACCTCAAGACCGGGGCCCTTCGCTGGAGCACCCTGGTCTGCAGCTCGCAGGTCGAGGTCAATATGTTCGGCAACGCCAGTGTCGAGCACCTCGCCTCGCCGCTGGCCTACGACGACGGCGTCATCTACGGCTCCAGCAACCTCGGCGTGCTCTATGCCCTGGATGCCCGCGACGGCGCCATTCGTTGGCTGCGCGCCTACGACATCATTCCGATCCCGCCGGCACAGATGCACACGCGGCAGCGCCCGGTCTACTGGGGCAACAACCCGCCGCTGCTCTCCGAAGGGCTGGTGATCTTCACGCCGCTCGACTCACGCGACGCCATCGCCGTCGAACAGGAGAACGCCAAACTGCTGTGGAAGACCTCCCACCAGCTCAGCTCCGGGGTCCGTTCGCGCTACCAGCGCAGCAACGGCCCCAGGCTCCGCTGGCTGCTCGGGGTCTCAGGGGGCAAGGCCTATTTCCAAGGGCAATGCCTGGCCACGGTGCCGCTGCGCCCGCGGATCAGCGGTGGCCGCGTCTTTGCCAAGGCCCTGGTCAGCGCCGAATCCATGGGCCAGGAGAACCTCGACCCCAGCGCCAACAGCATCCCGCGCGGCCTCATGACCAAGCGCTGGATCTACCACCTGACGCCCTTCGGTCGCCTGCTCAAAATCGACCACGATGGCCGCATCGTGCAAGCAAGCCGGTCGCGGCTTAGCCCTTCGCAGATTGGCACCCTGCTCAGCGCCGGCGGCATTCTCTACGCCGCGAGTCGCTCCAAGATCACCAGCTACTTCTCCCGCCGCGACCTGCTCCGCATCGCAGCGCAGCGGGTGCGCAAGCAGCCCAAGAACCCGGTGCTGCTCCTCGAGCTCGCCGAGATCTGGGCCGCCGACAAGTCCAAGACCCTGCTCGAACTGGGGCGCACGGTCGAGCTCTTCGAGCAAGCAACCCAGCTCTTCCGCGAGCAGGCTGTGCCCAGCGAAGCCGCGGCGCGCGCCGAGTTCGGACGCTTCCGCCTGCGGCTGGAATTGGCCCGCAAGCGCTTCGAACTCGATCCGCGCAAAGCCTGTCAGAACTACCAGCAAGCCATCAGCGCCGGCATCGAACTCTTCGCCAAGCGTGAAAAGGATGCGCGCCTGCAGCGCGAGCTCTTGCGCCTCTTTGGCGAGGCGGCGAGCCGTTTTCCTGATGATCTCCAGCTCCGCCAAATCGTGCTTCGCCAGCTCGAAACCGTCCACCGCCAGGCGCGGCACCTCTTCCCCGGCAAGGGCCACATGCCCGGCGGTCTCTTCGCCTGCCTGCTGCGCCTTGAGAAGCTCGGCGACAGCGAAGAGGATGCTCGCAAACGCATCGAGCTGCTCCACCTCATCCTGCGCTCCTACTCCGGCGAGCAGATCGACAGCACGCCGAGCCGCGCCTTTGCTCTGGCCCAGATGCGCCGCCTGCTCGATCGTTTTGGCCAGAAGCTCTATGCCCCCTTCGAGGCCGAAGCACAACAACTGCTGGTCGGCGCCGCCGAAGACGGCACCCGGCTGCGCTCGATCCTCGACCGCTATCCCTTGAGCACTGCCGCCCGGGAGGCCCTGCTGCAACTAGCGGCACAAGCAGCGCAAACAAACGATCTCGCCAAATGCCTTACGGCCCTGCACCTGGCAGCGAAGCGGCTCCCCGAGATTCCGGAGCAGCTCCTCAAGCATGTCGGAAGCATCGCCGCCAAAAGGGGCAATGCCCGGCTGGCCCGAGCCTTCGACAACAATTGCCCGCCTATTGAGGATGCTCTCATCCGCAGAGAGGGCTTTTCGGGGACGCCAAAGCGCCTCAGCGCCAAGGTTCAGCTGCTCGGCTTCCTGCGCACCCCGCATTTGGAGAAGCCTCGGGTTGTCAGTGGCTTTCCCCAGCCCAAAGAGAAAGCTCCCATCCTTCTAAGTGACGGTGAAACGCTGCAAGCCTTCGCCGACCCGCAAGCCGGGCGCACGACCATGCGGGAGCGTTGGCGAGTCGCCCACAAGCGGCACATGCTGCAAATCCGCCCGATACTCTGCGGCGAGACCCTGGTCCTCGTCGAGGACCGGCGGGTCCTCGGACTGTCGATAGGCACGGGCCGAGTGCAGTGGGAGTTCGACCTCGCCGCCGACTATGGCGAAAGCTGCGAGATCACCGCCTGCGCTCCGCTGGACAGCGGACTCATCGGCATTCTGCTCAGCAGCTACGCCGAAGAGGATGCTCGCCACAGCATCTTCGGCGTCGAGCCGCTCACCGGCACGACCCTCTTCGAACGCAATCTCACCGGGCACCGGGCGCCAAGGCTGCGTGCCGGCCGTATCTTTCGGCTGCTCAGCCCAGGCTCAGATCAGGCTCAGTACGCCAGTCTGGAGCTCTACGATTCCAAGCTTGGTCAGCTCCAGCGCCGCATTCGTTTTGGCGAGGATGGCCGCCCCGGCTTCCGACGGCTCAGCGATGAAAAACTGCTGGTCGCCGACGACGGTATCTACGTCTTCAGCCGCAATCGCTCCGGCCTCACCGCACCAGGCTTCTATGCCCTGGATTTTTCCGGCAAAGAGCGTTGGCACTTCAAGCTGCCAGCCAGCCAGCAGCTCGGCCCCGATGATGGCTTCGTGCTCTCGGGCCCACTCGCTCTCCTACTGCTCGGCGTGCATCACCCGGACGCTTCCTTGCTCTTCCGCCTAAACCGGGCCAGTGGCCGTGCCATGAAAGCGGTGGAATGTGGCTCGCAGGCCTTTTTCCTCCACGACCCCAGCACCCGCGCCCAGCTCTTTCCCGCCGGCCCCCTCCTCATCCTCAGCTCGGAGAGCGGCGGCAGGCCGCAAGTCCTGCAGATCGACAGCAGAGTCGGCGGCAGCTCTTGGATGAGCCCCTTGCCGACTTGGGCCCCCGAGGACCTGGGCCTTGTTCTTCGCCGCCATTCGGGTGCTTCCCTGCTCGGAACCGAGACCCTGGCGCTGGCGCGCGCCCGCATCCCCCGCCGGACTCGTGATCGGCAGGTCGAGATTACGCTTCTAATCGGTGCCAGCGGCCACGTCGCCCCGGCTCCGGCTCTCAAATCCCTACCGTGGCAGGGAGCACTGCAGCTCGCCAGCCGTGGTCCGCAACTTGTCGTGAACCTCGGGACGGAACTGCGCTTCTACAGCGCCAAGGACTAAGTCGGTCGCGGCTCCGTGCCTGGAGCCTCGGCTGCTAGAGATCTGAATGATGCAAGACCAACGACCCCGACGACTTCTGAAGGCGGCCCTGGCCAGCTGCGCTTTCTTGCTGATGTCCACAGCAGCCGTGAGCCAAGAGGACTTTCGCACCATTGGCGGCGGCAAACGGGAAGTCACGCCCGAGGTCGAACGCGCCACCCAGCGCGGCCTCAGCTACTTGGCCAAGCAACAGCATGCCGAGGGCTATTGGCTTGCGGACATCGGCTTCAAGGTCAACGCCGACTACGAGACCACCAAGGCAGACGCCGCCCATACCGGAATCTCGGCTCTGGCCATCATGGCCTTCCTGGCCTGCGGCGAGATCCCGGGTCGCGGCCGCTACGGTGACGTGGTCCAGCGCGGACTCGACTACCTGATTCGCCATACCAACGAGAACGGCTACATCTCCCAGAACGGCACGCGCATGTATAGCCATGCCTTTGCCACACTCTGCCTGGCCGAGGCCTACGGCATGACCCGCAGCAAGGCTCTGCGCGATGCCCTGCAGCGAAGCGTCACTCTGATCTCCGATTCGCAGAATCGCGAGGGAGGCTGGCGCTACAAGCCCTTCGCCGCCCAGTCGGACATGTCGGTCACCGTCTGCCAGGTGGTGGCGCTACGCGCCGCCCGCAACTCTGGGCTGCATGTGCCCAAGAGCGTGATCGACAACGCCGTCCGCTACGTGCGCCGCAGCGCGCGCAGCGACCGCCAGCTCAACTGGGACCGCCTCCAGCGCGACCGCAATCTCGGCTACTTCAACGACGGGATTTTCAATTACCAAACCGGTCGCAATGCGCGCGCCAGCTTCCCCCTGACCGCCGCAGGCGTAGTCACCCTCTATGGCGCCGGTGTTTATGAGGATCCTCTCATCGACCGCGGCCTAGAATTCCTGAAGAAGCGGCTGAGCCGGTACAACAAGCAGTACCGAAGCCACTACTTCTTCTATTACGGCAACTACTACGCGGTGCAGGCCTTCTACATGGCCGGTGGCAAGCGCTGGAACTTCTACTACGACCACATCAAGGACTACCTCTTGCGCAGCCAGGTCCAACGCAAGGGGCCGGAGTTCGGCGCCTGGACCTGCGAGGTCGGCCCAGGCAGTAACTTTGGAACAGCCGTTGCAACCCTCATCCTTGCCATCCCCTACCAATACCTGCCCATCTTCCAGAAGTGAGCCCCGGGGCATCCTCGCCTCCATGGACGAAAGGACCCTGTCGCCCGTGTCAAACACCAGCAACGCCCTACCCGAGCTCATCCGCGAGCGCCTGACAGGCCTGCGCAGCCGCATGCGTCGGCGCTTCCTCCTGCACGGCGGCCTCTGGACCCTCTGTGCCACGACGCTAGTGCTGCTCGCCCACTACACCATCGATCGCAACCTCGACCTGCCGGCACCGATCCGCTTGCTCCTCCTCGGCGCTGCCCTGGTCTATCTCGCCTTCGGCGTGCAGCGCCGGCTCTTGGCCCCGCTCAAGGTCCAGTTCGCCGATCGCGATATCGCTCTCTGGGTCGAGCGCAACCACCCCGAGCTACACCAAGAACTGGTATCGGCGGTGCAGCTCGGCAGCGGCCCCCTCCCGGCAGATAGCTCGGAGCAGCTAGTCCACAAGCTCATCGAAGACGTGGCCGAGCGCCTGCGCGGCATGCGCTTCGACGGCCTGCTGCGGAGCGATCGCACCCGGCGCGTGGGCCTGGGCGCCAGCTTAGGCCTCGGCTTGCTCTTCGGCGCCGCGGCGCTGAGTCCCGAGGGCTTTGGCGTTTGGCTACAGCGCCTGCTCGGCGCCTCGACGCCCTACCCGCGAGCGAGCTTCCTCTCTATCGAAGTGCCGCCCTCCCAGGCCAATGTTGCCATCCGCGCTGATGTCGAAGGCGAAGCCCTCCAGGTCGACGTAGCTCGCGGCAGCGACCTGCCCATCAACGTCGAAGTCGTAGGCAAGGTGCCCGACTTTGTCGAGCTGGTGGTGCGCCCGCTCCAAGGCGGCAACGAGCGCATCCTCTTCATGACCCGCCGCGGCGAACGTCGCTTTCGCTATGTGCTCCGCCGCGTGCTCGAAGATTCGCTCATCTACGCCCGTGGTGGCGACGACCCCGGAACGCGCCGCATCGAGACCAGGATCCTCGTGCCGCCAGCAGCAAGCGGCCTGCAAGTGCTGGTCACGCCGCCCACCTACACGCGGCTGGCTCCCATCCGCAGCGAAGGCGGTCTGGTCGAAGCCCTCCCAGGCAGCGATGTGCGGGTCCTGCTGCGGGCCTCCACCGAGCTAGTCGCAGCCGAGCTGGAGTTCCAAGAGAGCAGCAGCAAGGTCCCGCTGCAACGAGTGGATGCTCTCCCCAGCGACAAAGCTGAAAGTAGCGAGGACGTCGAGAGCATCTTCCGCTACGAGGCGCGCTTCAACATGCCCAGTAGTGCCGACCGCTACCAAATCTCCATGCGCGCCAAGAACGGCCTCTCCGGACTCGGCGGCTCGGTCTACAGCGTCGTGCCCAAACCTGACCACCGCCCCGTGGTTCGCGTCGTGACTCCGGGGCCAAGCTTTCCGGCCATGACCCCCGACGCGGTCTTCCCCCTGCGCCTGAGCGCCACTGACGACTACGGCCTGACCCAGCTGCGCTTCGGTCGCCGCCTCGGCTCGCGCGGCGAGCTGGCCTACGAGACTCTCTGGTCCCTGAGCGAGGAGGACGCCGACTCTGCGGGCCAAGTCCGCACCCGCTTTGACAGCCTGCGCCTGCTCAGCCCCCAGCAGCTCTTTGCCAACAAAGGCGGCAGCGAAACCCGCGCCCCACGCGAAGGCGATCGCCTCGAGTTCGCGGTGACTGCGAGCGACAACCGCGCCCCGGATGCCCAGCAAAGCCTTCCCCGCGCCTTCCGCATCGACCTGGTCGCCCTCGACGAACTACGCCGGCGCCTGCAGTCACGGCTACGTAGCACCCGCCGCGCCGTCGAACGCACCCGCGGCGTCCAGGAGGAACAGCGGGCCCGCATCGCCTCCATGCTGAGCGAACTCAGCAGCGGCGCCGGCATCGAGCGCCTGGGCTATGCACTGACGGCAGCAGAGGCCGGCCAACAACGGGTGCGCAGCTCACTCTCCCGGGTACGCAGCGATTTCTGCGAAGTCCTCGACGCCCACCTCTTCAACGCCCTCGACTCCAGCCCGGCGAGCAAGTCGGTGGTCGAGGCCTACCTAAGCTGGTATGGCCGCGAGATCGAGGCCAAGGCCAGTGATCCCCGTTTCTGGGCCTACCTCCAAAACGAGCGCCAGGAAGGGCGCATCGGCCAGCTGGAGCTGCTAGGGCGACTCTGCAACATGTTCGCCCTCACCCACAAGCTGGTCGAAGCAAAGGTCCCGGAGAGCTTGCGCATCCTCGCAGGCGCCTCGACCGCCCAAGACGATGCCATGCTGCAAGCGGCCTTCGGCAAGCTTCTCGAGGCACAGCAGAAAATCCTCGAGGAGCTTCAGCGTCTGCTGACCCTCCTGGATGACTGGAACGAATACCAAGACGTAATCCGCATGACCCGTCAGATCCGAGACTCGCTTAAGGACCTGATGGATCGGGTGGAAGGCGACTTTGGCAAGCAAAAGAGGTGAAGCGATGAACATGCTTCGATGGTGCGCCAGTATCTGCCTAGCCCTCGGCCTGGCAGCCCTGAGCCCTGCCGCCCTGAAGGGCCAGTCCACCAACAAGGCCGAAGACCCCAAACAAGAGGCGCGGCGGCGCTGGGCCGAGGAGCAGCAGGAACTGATCCGCAGAGCCGAGCGCCTGGGCCGGCTGATGCAGCGGCTCCAAGATCGCTACGCCGCCGAAGGCCGTGACAACTACGTCCGGCTGCTGGAGCAGGGACGCAAGCATCTGAAGAACTCCGGGCTGCTGCAACGACTCACTACCGCCAAGACGGCGCTGCAAGGTGCCCAGACCAACAAGGCCTTGGACGCCCAACGTAAAGCGGTGGGCGATGTCGAGAAGCTGCTGCAGATCCTCCTCGACCGCCGCTCGGTCGAAGACCTTGAGAGCGAAGCCAAGCGAGTCAAAGAACAGCTACGCAAGCTGGCCGAGCTCTCCTCCGAGCAGCGCAAGCTGCGCCAACGAGTCGAAAAGCTGCGCCAACAGAGTGAGAAAGCTCCCGAGCGCCGCATTCGCCAGCAAATACAGCACTTGGTCCAGGAGCAGCGCCAGCTCGCCCAGGAAAACGCCGAACGCGGCAAGGCCCTGCAGGACCGCCTCGAACGCAGCCTAAAAGCCGTAGAGCAGCTCAAGCAGCAGGACGGCGAACTCGCCCAGCTCTTGCAGCAGGAGCAAGAGCGCAAGCCCACCAGCAAGGCCCCCTCCCTCGAGCGCCTTGTAGAGAATGCTCGCAAGGCCTTGCAGCAGCAGCAAGGGGCGGGGCAGAGCCGCAGCATCGCCGAGGAGTTCGCCAAGGCCGCTGAGAGCCGCAGCCGCAGCGGCGCCACCCGCGAAGAACGCGAAAGCATGGCGAAGTCCCTGGAGCGCCTGGCCAAGGAACTCGAAGGGCAAGCGCAGAATCGCCAAGAGCAAGCGGCAGCAGCTAGCCCTGCCGAGCAGGAGCAAGACCCAAGCAGCAAAGCGCTCAAGGAAGCCGCTGAGAACTTGCGACAGCGCGCCACCGGGATGCAAAAGGCCAGTGAGGCCAAAGCCGTCGCCGAAGAGCTGAACAATGCGGCGGCGGCCATGCGTCGACTCTCCGAGCAGCAGAGCCGCGACGCCGAGACCCGGCACCGGCAAAACCGAGAGGCCACGCAGCAAGCTGCGGAGCAGGCTGCCCAAGAAGCTTCCCAGCAAGATCCCAAGGAACAGAAGCAGCGACAAGAGCATCTGAAGCAGGCCGCCAAGAGCATGGAGGATGCTGCCGAGCGCCTAGCGGCCAGCCGCCAACAGAAGAATCCGCGCCGAAGCCTGGTCCGGGCCGAAGCGGCGGCGCAGAAGGCGCTTCGCGAGCTGATGAGCGCCGCCCAAGAGGAACGCGCTAGGCAGACCCGGCCCAGCACCCAGGCCCGGCGCATGAGTGATCGCGCCCAAGAGCTCTCGCGCCAGATCGAAGACGAAGCCGGCAGCAACCAGCGAGCCGAGAACGCCGCCAAGCAGCTGGCCAAGGCCAGCGAAGAGCTACGCGCCGCCGAAGAAGCGGCACGCCAGGCCGAGCGGCAAGCTGGCCAGCAGCAAGCGCCACAAGAGAATCCTCTCCAAGGCGAAGCACAGCGCCAGCAAGAACTCGCCAAGGCCGAACGGCGCCGGCAAAGCGCCCGTCAGGCCCTGGACCAGGCCAGCGAGGAGCTGAAACAAGAGCTTCAGCAAATGCGTGCCCAGGCCCAGACCGCCACTCCCGAGGCCCAGGCCAAGCAGCAGAAGCTGCAAGAACAAGCCGAGCAACTCGAGCAGGAGATGAAGCAGGCCGCGCGCCAGGGCGAGCTCTCCCCCGAGCAGCAGGCTTCGGCGCAGCCACGGGTGGCCGAGGCCCTCCAGGCCATGCAGCGCGCCCAGGAGCAGTTGCAGCAGGGCTCGCCGCGATCCGCAGCTCGGGAGCAGTCGCGAGCCGCGGAACAACTCGAGCAAGCACAGCGGGCCCTGGAACAAAACCGCCCCTTGGGCGAAGAGCAGCGCCAGCAGCTGCAGCAACTGGAGCAGCAGCAACAAGAGCTAGCCCGCCAGATCCTGGAGCTTGCTCGCCGCATCGACCCCAAGAAGAATGCCGAGGCCAAAGAGGACCTCAAGGAGGCCGCTCGCAGGGCCCGGCGTGCCGGTCAACGCATGCAGCAGCAGGACCCGCAGGGGGCCCAAGAGGCCCAGCAACAGGCCCAGCAAAAGCTCGACGAAGCCCGCAAGAAGCTGAAGAAGGAAGAAGACCGCTACCTATCACTCCGCCAAGAAGAGCTGCTCTTCAAGATCGCCGAGGAGGTGCTCGCCCTGCTCGACAAGCAAAAGCAGATCTCCAGCAAGAGCCTCGAGCTAGTGAGTGAGCTGGGAGAGAAAACTCGCATCCCCCGGCGCATGCGCGGCCCCATCCAAGAGCTCGGTCGCCAGCAAGGTGAGATGGCCGAGCGGGCCGAGTTCCTGGCAGAGGCACTGGCTAAGGAGGGCACGCTGATCTTCACCTACGTCTTGGAGTCGATCGCCCTCGACTGCAAGGAACTCCGCCGCCTGATGGCGACACGCCGCCCCAAGCTCGATCGCTACGTGCTGGGCATCCAGGAAGAGATTGGCGAACGACTGCAATCTTTGCTCGACGCCCTGCGCCGCGAGATGCAGAAGAAGCGGGAGGAGCAGAAAAAGCCGGAGCAAAAGCCGGAGGATGAGAAGCAGCAGCAAGAGAACAGCAACCAAGGCGAAAGGGCCAAGCGGCTGGTCCCCGACTCGGCCGAGCTGAAGATGCTGAAGGCTCTCGAGATCGAAGTGCGCACCCGCATCGAAGGCTTCTTGCGCCTGCGCGAGCGTCTCGGCAGCGCGTTCGGCGCCTCCGAAGCAGCAACGCTCAACCGGCTGAGCTTGCGGCACGCGCGGCTCAGCGAGCTCTTCGCTGAGTTTCTCAAGACCCGTGGCATCGCCGGACAGGGCGGCGAAGAAGGCCAAAAGGACCAAGACAAGCAGCCGGAAGACGCCGGTAAGAAGAACGAGGAGGAGGGCAAATGATGCGCTCGAAGGTCACTAGCATCGCGCTGCTTCTGTTCGCAGCCATCTTCGCGGCCCCGCGCCCAGCCCCAGCTCAGGCCGACGGCAAGGCCAAGGAGCTCATCGAGAAGATCCGCAAGGAGATGGCCGAAATCGACCGGCTGCTGAACCAAGCCAGCAATCAAGCCGCCACTAGCGGGGCGTCCTCCAGCGGCGCTAAGGCCGGTAGCGAAGGAGCATCCTCCAACAAGCCTGCTGGCCAGGACGAGGTCGGCAGCTCGCTGCGCAAGACCATCAAGTCCCAGAACGAGGTCATCAAGAAGATCGACGAGCTGCTTGAGATGGCCCAGCAGCAGCAGAAGCAACAGCAAAAGCAGCAACAGCAGCAGCAGAAGCAACAGCCGAAGGACGAAGAAGAGCGTCAACGGCAGCAGCAAGAGCGCGAACGAGACCGGCGCATGCAGGAGAACCCAGATCTCGTTCGCCAAAAGGAACAGCCAAAGAGCAGTCGCGAGCAGCGCCCCAATAAAGGCTCCGAGAAAGAAAAAACCGAAGGCAAGAAGCGCCGGGCCAAGACTCCGCCCCCTCAGGATGCCAGTGAGCGCCTGAACGGAGATGCCAAGGCCGGCGTCTGGGGCCAGCTCCCCAAGTATCTGCAGGGCATCTTCCGTCGTGGCGGGCGCCCCGAAGTCCCGGCTAAGTACCGCCGCTTCGAACGCGAGTTCTACAAGCGCAGCAACAAGAAGAAGTAGCCTCCTTTGCTGCCCTCGCCTCCCCTATCGCGGCTTGATAAGCATCGGCTGCCGGAGCGCGTTTTCGCTCTGGTTGCCGGCTTGGTTCTAAGCTGCGCGCTTAGCCAAACGCCGCTAGCAGCCCAGGCAGCGCGGCCCGCCGAGCCGAGCCCCGACAGCAAGAGCCGAGACAGCAAGATCAGCGATAAGGCCCCGCGCCGCTTCTTGGAGATGCGCCAACTCCTCGGCGCCGATCTGCTGCAAATGGCCGAGGGCATGAGCAGGAAAGCCTGTGCCGGGCTTGCGGCCCTGCAGGGGCGCGACGGCTCCTTCGCGCTGCGCCCCGCCAAGAATCCCGCCCCGGTCGCGGTCACCGCCCTCTCCACCATGGCGCTGCTCTCCTTTGGTCACCTGCCAGGGCGCGGCAAGTACGGGCCGGTGGTCGAGCGGGCCACCCGCTACCTGCTGATGCAGCAGCGCGGCCCCGGCGAGAAGGCCGAGGGCTATATCGGGGCTGAGTCCGACAAGTACAGCAAGATGCACGGCCACGGCTATGCGACGACTTGCCTGGCCCAGCTCTACGGCATGCTGCCGCGCGGCGCCGAGGCCCTCGTCGATGGGCGTAGGCTGCGGCGAGCTTTGGAGAGTTCGGTCTCGGTGATATGCAGCAGCCAGGAGAAGCAAACCGGGGGCTGGAGTTACGAACCGGTGCCGGTGGCGCACGAGGGTTCGATCACCATCTGCGTGGTGCAGGCGCTTAGGGCCTGTAAGGACGCCGGAATCCAGGTCAACTCCAAGGTCATCTCCCGCGCCGTCCGCTACGTCGAACTCTCGCAAAAGCCGGATGGGAGCATCCGCTACCAGCTGGGCAGCTCCAACAGCAGCGTCGCCCTCACCGCCGCCGCCGCCGCAACGCTGCAGGCCTCGGGCCAGTACGAGAGTCCGGTGCTGGCCAAGGCCTTGGCCTTTTTGATCGACAGCAGCCCGATCTACTCCGACCCTGGTGGCGTGCGCAGCGCCCACAAGCGCTTCCCCTATTACGAACGCCTCTACGTCGGCGAAGCCCTGTTTTCGGCTCGCGACCTGAGCCACTTCCACAAGTGGTATCCCCGCCTGGTCAAAGGCCTGGCCCAGACCCAAGATCCCAATACCGGTCTCTGGACCAGCCGTGAATACAGCAGCGCCTACGCAAGCGCGATGAACCTCCTGGTCCTCTCCCTCCCGTTTCAGCTGCTCCCCATCCACCAACGCTGAGCGGAGGCCCTCGTGGAGTATCTAGAGCATGGAAACCCCAAGGCAGGAAAAACAAGCTCGCAAACGCCGCAAGTTGATGATCTTCGAGGCGAGTGATCATCAGGGCGACGGCAAAGGAAAATGCGAAGCTGATCCCAGGCGCCGGGTACTTTGCTAACGGTGCCGACGAGTTCTTAGAGCGGAAGGCTCCGAGCACCTCCTGGACACCGGCAACACTTGGGTGGCGAACGCATTTCCGGAAGCCGGCATACCAGCATCGCTCTGGCCCCCCTTCGACTCTCCTGTCTTCTGGCAGCTGCCGAATCAGGAGGGGAAGGAATCACAGCTCTGGGCTCCAGCTTCTAGCCGGCCCTAGTTCCTCAACCGTGAAAAAGCCCCTCCCCAAGCCTCAAAAAGTTTGGAAACACCAAGGCAAGCCGCTGAGAATCTCCTGGCCCCGCATTCGGTCGCATCGCCAGCCGCTGCCCGCGACTGTTCCTAGTGGCTTGATTGTGCCATCTTTCATCTCCTGGGCCCGACGAAGGCAGCCAAGGCCAGCGCCGATCAAGATCAACGGCTCTCTCCCGTCCGCCAAGCGCTTCACTGAAGGAGGTGAAGGATGGCTCCTTACCGCGCGTACTCTCTCCTGGCCTCGCTGTACCTGATCTCCAAGATCATCTACTTCTCACTAGGCTTCATTTGCTTTGGCGGCCTGCTGCACGGTCTTGCCGCAAGCGCCGCAACCTTGGGTGCCGCCTTCTTCGCCTCGCGCGGGAAGGCAGGCAAGCACTCTGCCCTCTTCCACTGGCTGATGGTCTTGTTTCCCCTCCTGATCCTCCCGCTCACGCCGAGCATCATGATGTTCAACCTGGGCGACAAGATCTTGGTCAGCAACAAGGTCGTGATCTTCGTGATTTGGGAACTGATCGCTGGGGCACAAGTCCTCCTCGCCTTTGCCGCATTCGGCCAATCAAAGGCTTTAGACAAAAGCCCCGCTTGACCCGCAAACGCTGTCGTATTCCCCTGAGCAACAGAGAGAAAGAGCCATGAGCGACGTTATCTTACAAAAGAAGGGGGCCAACTTTTTTGGCTTCGAAAGGGTCGACGAAAACGGCAACACGCATGCAAACGTTCTCGTCGCAAGAGGCAGCGGCGAACTCACCCTGAGCGCAGAAGCGCTGCATTTCTCCCAGTGGCTCACGAAGAAGGAAATCACCATCCCGATCCAAGCCATCCTCAAGGTCGAGATCGCCAAGTCCCACAACCTCAAAAGAATGTGGCCGGCAAAGGTCCTCAGGGTGTTTCACCGCAGCGAAGACCAGATCCTGGTTTTCGGCGTCAGCCTCGGCGGCAAATTCAGCCTCACCAAGGGCTTTAAAGACGAAGCCTTTATCTGGAAAGATCGGCTCGATGCGATGCTCGCAGGCCGAGACTGATCGAGACGGCTCCCTGCTTGCCCCGATCCTTTCGCACCTCGAACGGATCAAGCCCCCAGGAATCCCATGGACATAAACTTCTTCTTCCTCTGGCTCGCCTTCTGACGCAATAACAATAAGACACGCAAGAAGATCGGCCGCTCCGAAAGAAGACGCCGCCGCTCCCAACACAGCGCGAACAAGAAGCTAGGCAGGCGCATCGAGAGCCTGGAAAAGGAAGTCGACGAGCTGCAGCTCACCGTAGCCGCCCGCACTCGCGACCAAATCGAACGTGAGCACATTGACAGGGCCGACATCGAGAGGATCCTCGCAGCACAAGAGAAGAACCCGCCATCCGCTGACGAAGACGCGTAGCGGGCAAGAGAGCGGAGGCCTCCAGCGCTAGAGGGACCGGGAAGCCACGCCCCTGCCGGAGCAGGCGCAGCAACTTGCCTTGACATGCCTCGCCCCCCGCTGTTCAAAGGCCCTTGTTACCGCACCCAGCCGCCTGCGCTCTCGAATGGAGGCTTCCATGGTGTTCATCGCCAACCGGGCAGAGTTCGACGCCTACCTGGACGACCCGGACCTGACTCTCCTACTCTGCTTCGACGGCCAAGGACGCGGCCGGCCCATCCACGATCTCGCCGAGAGGAAGCTCAAAGAGCCCTGGCGTGTCGTCCTGCTCATGGACGATGTCTCCCTACTCCGCAAGCAAGAGCGCGAGAACTGGGGCGCCGATAATGACGGCTACATCGTCCTGGGCGTCAACCTAAAGGGCCAGCGCGTCTTCGTAGAGTCAGGAGGACTCGACGCACTCTCGCTCGCCCGTGGTGGTCCCTCGATCCTGCGAATCCGGCAAGCCTTTGCCCGAGGAGACCAGGCATGACTCACGTCACGATCAAGCCCAAGCACAGAAGACCCGCTTCCCTAGCAGCCCTCCTCCTGCTCGCCCTGCTCTGCGCCTGCGCCTCGGAGCCGCGCTACCGCGAAGCCCGCAAGCAGGTCGAGCAATCGCTGCGCATCGTGGAGGTCGACCGCTTCGGCCAGCGTCGCGAGTTGAGCGCTGTGCAACCTGTGGGGGTGCCCTTCGCCGGTAAGGCCCGAGCCACTCGACTGCCCGCCCCCGGCTTCGTCGATCTCGACAGCAGCATTGAGATCCAAATCAACAAGGATGCTCTGAGTCCGGCCGCGAGTTCCGTTCTCTCGGAGTCTCGTTCGGAGCAGCTCTTACGAGAGAGGAAGAGCATCCACCAGGTTCTCGAAGGTCTGCAGGATGTGCTCGACGCGCGCGCGACGGCGCTCCGCGCCTTCGCGGCTCTTCGCAAGGCACGCGCGAGACAGGAGGGACAGCCCGGAGCTACGGAAAAGGAGGTCCCGGCCCTGCGCCGAAGATTCGTCCGGGCACGGCGCAGCTTCGCTGCGCTGGAGCATGCTCTCATCGAACGCATCAAGCAGCTGTGGGAAAAGCAGGCCCCCCGCCTTTTCGAGGACCTCGACGATCGCAGCGGCAGCTACCTGGATCTACGGAGCTTCCTCAGGCAGCGCATCCGCGAGCTCGACGCCAAGCAGGACGCACTTGCCCGTGAACTCGCGGCGCGGAAACGAGAACTACGCATCTCCGCCTTCCTCGACAGTGCTTCCGAGCGCTCGCAGGTCCACGTCCCCGGCTACGATGACCTCGACGAGGGCCGCGTCGAGCATCGCAGGCGCTTCGGGCTCAGCTTGAGCGAGGAAGAGCGCCAGCGCCTGCGCGCGCAGTGGCAGAGCAGCGTCGCCCTCGCTACCGGACTGGAGAGCTTCCGCAAGGGCGAGAGCGACTTCGAAGCGCTGCTGACGCGCCTGGCTAACAGCAGCGCGCCAGAGCTGCGCAAAGCCCTGGCCAAAGCGCGGGCGCTGCACGAGAGCCTTCGCGACCTGGACCTGCGGGCCCTTGCCCGGGACACGCGCCGCGATTTTGAAGAGCTGCTGAGCAAGGCCGAGGCAGCGGCAAATGAGCTCGGCGAAACGGCAGTCCGCAAGCTACGAAGGCTCCCCAAGCTTTGGGCGGATCGGCTAACCCTAAGCCTGGAGCTGGGGGAGTGGCTGCGGGAGGCCTATGAACTCGAACGCCGCCTGCAAAAGCTGCGGCCAGAAAGCCTGGTCGAGCTGCTCCTCGACGCACGCAGCTTCGTCGACAAGACCATGCGACTGGCGCAGACCAAGCCCGCGCTCTGGTTCGCAGCGGCGAAGGCAAGCTTTCGCGACTTGCTCGATCGTGAACTCGCCGAACTGAGTACGGAGCTGCGCGATCGCGTGCAGGCGCTAGTGCAGGAAGCCGCCGCAACCCGTCTGATGCAGCGACTGGAGCGACTGCGGCTGCTCTGGGAGGACAGCCACAAGCTCCTGGAGGAGCTAGGCCAGCTCTTTGGCGGCCTGCAGAGCGGGCTTGGCGCCTTGCCGCCACTCCCAGATCTAAACGGCTTCCGCATTCCGCTCGAGGAGATCCGCGACACCCGCATCGAGCTCACCCGAACGCCCCGCCGCGAGGGCGAGCAACTCCGGGTGCGCGTCCAGCTCCTTCCTGCTGACGGCCAAAAACCCCTCGATGAGGCAGAACTGGGCCTGGAGATCCATAGCTTCGGCTGGAACGCCCGGCTCTCTCCTGCAGTCATGCTCGTGCGCCCCACCGAGCTGCGCAGCCGCGAGGAGTCCTTCGCCTTCGCCCCGGTCCTCTCCTGGCTGCACCGCTACACGACACGGCCGCAGGACTCCGGCCTCTACCCCGGGATCGCCCGCGCCCTCGACCCAGGCTTTGGCATCCACGCGAGCTTCCTCAACTTCGACCCCGACAAAGACGTCGAAATCGGCCTCGGAGCGACCCTGTCGCTCTGGAGCGAACGCCTGCAGTTCGGTGCCGGAGTCAATCTGATGGCCGATGACCGCGAAGATGGTCGCTACTACTTCTTCGTCGGCTCGGACCTGATCTCACTTCTTCACACGATCACGGGAGGAAGCTCCGGGCGCTAAATGCCTGGAGTATCCTCTAAGCCGCGGCCTAGGAGCGGGGAGCGAAGCGATGCCAGCCAAGAAACGCAGTGCCAAACACAAGAAGGCCAAGAAAGCCAAAAGGACCCAAAAGCGTCCCTCCAGCAGGTCGCGGGCGCCAGCCACCCGCCCCTACCGCGTCCTGGCTCTGGACGGCGGCGGTATTCGTGGACTCATGACCGCCGTCTGGCTAGAAGCCCTGGAGAAGCGCCTCCAGCGCGAACTGGGACAATCGCTGACCGAGAGCTTCGACCTGGTTGCCGGCACCTCCACCGGCAGCATCCTGGCCTGCGCCATCTCCTCCGGGCTGAGCGCCTCCGAGATACGGCAGATGTATGTCAAGGAGGCCGCCGCCATCTTCCCCGGCCGACTCTCCAGGATCTGGAGTCGTCTCGGTCGCTTCTTCGACGAAGGTCTCAGCGCGCCCAAATACGATGGCCTTGGACTCGAGGCAGCGCTGCGGCGGCTCTTCGGTGACCTGCGCTTCGGCGAACTCCAGATCAAGCCAACCCTGGTGACCAGCTACAACACGCTCACCCGCTGCGCCACCGTATTCAAGAACACGCGCGAGCGCTTCGCCGATCTTTGCGTCTGGGAGCTCACCAAGGCCTCGTCAGCGGCCCCGACCTACTTTGCCGCGCAGCTGCTCAGCGTCGATGGCGTCGAGGCTCCCTACATCGACGGAGGCCTCGCCGCCAACAACCCCGCCGCCTGCGCCATCGCCGAGGCCATTCGCGACTCAGGGCGCCCGCTAAGCGAGATCGTCGTGGCCTCCTTCGGCACCGGCGAGTCCACCCGCTCCATCAGCATCAAAGAGGCCCAGGAATGGGGCGCACTGGAATGGGCCATTCCGGTCATCGACGTCCTGATGGACGGCGCCGCCGACACAACCGAATACATCGTTAAGCAGCTACTCGCCCCCGAGCATTACTTCCGCTTCCAAACCCCGCTCGACGACGCCTACGACGACATGGACAACGCCGATAACACCAACCTAGGTGCCCTGCAAAACCTCGCGTTGGCCTACCTCCGCAAGCGAGAGGTTAAGCGGGGTATTGAGCGGCTCACAGAGCTGCTGCGCTCCTAATCGTCAGCCCAAAGTCGTTTCCGCCCCGCAGGATCAAGAAAGCCCACAAAGAGCTAGGCCAAGAAGCTGCACCTCCTCACGAAAACGGGCTTTCGAGTTCACCATTCGCGGACCCCAGGCAGTCCGCAGCCTTTTCCTACGGACGGCGGTCAGGGCCGCTGTCGGATCTCGGTAGCGGATCTCGGCATCAATTGCTGCTGGGCCTTGCAGCCGCCCTCGGATCGCCCCATGTGACGATTTCGCTTGTAAGGAACCTGCGCTGCTCTTTCATAGCCTGGCGTCCGCCGCGTTCTTATCCCTGACTGTTGCAGATGAGCGAGCAGCAATACCAAGCCTCCAATCCAGGCGATCTCACCGTCAACAAGCTGCGTTATTGGCGGTACTACCCCAAGTGGCCGACGATTTGGTTCTTGGCGGTGGCGGGGAGCTTCCTCCTCGCTTGGTACCTGCACTGGAGCTTCTGGATTCTGACGGGGATCGCCCTGGCGCTGCTCGTTTTCTATTGGTGGCTCATTGCCCGGCACTACCGCATCGCTTGCGTTACTCCGGCGCAGGTTCTGTCCACCTCCCCCATGCTCATCGCTGTGGCGACGGACCTGACGAAGGGCGAGGGACAATTCCCCTGCGTGAAGATACTACCGGCCCCAGTCGGTAGAGTCTTCGGCACCGTGCCCAGGGTCGGAACGCGTCTCGCTGTCCTCACCAGCTACGAGTGTGATCCCGGGGACGAGCTTCCGCACTTCGTCGACATCGATCCCAAGCTCGCCCAGGCCGCAAGCGGCAAGGAGCAGGAGCTGCGCCGCCTCTTCGACTCTCTCTCGGAAGAGGATTGGCAGCAGCTCGAGGCGGGTCTCAAGCAGCTGGGCCCGAATCCGAAACCAGGGCTACACCGGCTTTGGGAAGAAGAGAGCGGAGAGTAACGAGCCAGTGGCGGCACGCTTTTCGACCAGTCCGACTCTCGAAGAGCTTCCTCAAGTGACACCCCAGCCGCCTCGCAGCTCAGAGTTCGGCGTTCATGGAGCCGCTGCGAAAGCCCGAGAGATCCAGGCAGACCCAGCTCCAGCCCAGGCCTTTGAGGCGCTGTAGGATTTCACCCCGAAGAGGATCCTCGCAAGCGCGAAGCAGCTCTTGCTCCTCCAACTCAATCCTGGCAATGGTCCCGTGATGCCGCACGCGGAACTGGCGGAAGCCCCGCGAGCGCAGGAGTTCTTCGGCGGCTTCGATTCGCGAGAGCAGGGCTTGGTCGATCTCGATCCCATAGGCGACGCGGGAGGAGAGACAGGCGAAGGAGGGTTTGTCGGCAGTCGGCAAGCCCAGTTCCCGGCTGTAGCGGCGCACCTCGTCCTTGCTAAAGCCGCACTCAGCCAGGGGCGCTCGGACGCCATGCTCAGTCGCAGCCTGCAAGCCCGGACGATGATCACCAAGGTCATCGGCAATCGCCCCATAGAGCAGGGGCCAGGGCGGCAGATCCTGGGCACGAATGACCGCAGCGATCTCCGTGAAGAGTTCGGTCTTGCAGAAGTAGCAGCGGTCCTCGGCGTTGCGCCGATAGCCCTCGCGCCCCAGTTCATCGGTGCCTAGGATGCGCTGGCTGACACCGAAGGCCTCGGCGATCTCGACCGATTCCTGCCGTTCGTGCGCCGGGTAGGCCGGGCCATCCGCCGTCACCGCAATGACCTTCTCTGGCCCCAAACGCTCACGAGCCGCGGCAAGCAGAGCCGTAGAGTCGACGCCGCCGCTGAAGGCGACGAGGGCGCCGGGCATCTCATCGAGGATGCGGTGTAGCTGCAGGCAGCGCTCGCGGTAGCCCTCGCTCATCGAGCTTCGCCCTCACCCTCGACATAGACCCGTTCGCCGCCCACGTAGGTCGCGAGCACCTGCGTGCCCAAGATCGCCCCGGGCCGAACAGCAAAGAGGTTGCGGTCGACGATGGTCAGATCGCCCTCATAGCCCTTGGCGATGCGCCCGCGCACGCCCTCTTCATGGGCAGCATAGGCGGCCTCGCTGGTGAAGCCGGCCAAGGCGCGGCCCGGGTCCAGTTGCTGGTCGGGACGCAGAGCCGGCCCGCGAGGCTTGCGCGGCGAACAGGTCGTCATCGCCGCGAAGAGGCCGTCAAAGATCGAAGCCGGCTCCACCGGGAAGTCGGAGCCGAAGGGCACATGCACCCCAGCCTCGAGCAGCGTGCGGAAGGCGTAGGCCCCCTTGACTCGCTCGGCACCGAGGCGGGTCGGCGCCCAAGGCATGTCGCTACTCAAGTGGGTCGGCTGCATGCTGGCCAGCACGCCCAGGCGAGCAAAGCGCGGCAGGTCCTGGAGACTGAGCACCTGCGCGTGCTCGATGCGCGGCCGCAGCGCCGCACGCTGCTCGGCCGTGAGTTCCTGCTCGTAGACATCGAGGACCATGCGGTTGGCACGATCGCCGATGGCGTGCACGCAGGGCTGGAGGCCCAAGGCAGCACAGCGGCGCACGATGCGTGCAAGCTCCTCGCGCTTGAGGGTGAGCAAGCCGAGGTTACCGGGCTCGTCGCTGTATTCGCTGAGTAGCGCCGCGCCCCGCGACCCCAGGGCCCCATCCGCATAGAGCTTGACCGCGCGGTAGCGCAGCCTGGCCCGGACTCCGGGATCCGAGACCGCAAGCGGTTCCCGGCCATAGCCCGGAGCCCCCCACATCGCATAGACCCCGAGCTTCCAGCGGCCCTGCCTTTCGAGCTCTTCGAGGATTCTCTTCTGAGCGAAACCGACCCCGGCATCATGCACCCGGGTGATGCCCAGTTCGAAGCAGTGCTGCTGCGCCAGCAAGAGGCGCCGCTCCAGGGCCCGGGCATCGACCCGCGGCAGCTGCCGCGAGATCAGAGACATGGCGTGGTCGACAAAGACTCCGCTCGGCTCGCCACCTGCCTTATGGAGGATCCTCCCTCCTTCGGGAGCCGGGGTCTTGGCGCCGATCCCGGCCCTTCGCATGGCCTCGGCATTGGCCAGCCCGGCATGACCATCGATGCGCCGCAGCCAGACCGGTCGCCGCGGGAAGCGCTCGGAGAGACGATCATGGGTCGGCATCCGCTGCTCCGGCCAGAGGTTTTGATCCCAGCCCCGGCCCTCAAGCCAGGCCCCTTCCGGTAGCTGCGCCGCCGCCGCTTCGCAGCGACGCAGCAGCTCGTCATAGCTGCGCGCCCCGCGAAGGTTCACCGTCTCCAGCGACTTGCCCAGCCCAGCCAGGTGCCCGTGCGCGTCGCAGAGTCCGGGCAGGGCTCGTCCGCCCGGGTATTCGGAGATTCGCGTTTTGGCGCCGCGATACTGCAGCGCGGCGACGCGCGTGGTCACGTCCACGATGCGGCCATCTCGGAGGATGATGGCGTTCAGCCCCGGCAGCACGCCCTTCGGCCCCAAGATCTCCCGAAGCAGCAAGATCTCGCTGGCCGGCTCAGGAACCTCTCCGAGCTCGGGGTCGCTGCCCGGTTCTCGCCCCCCATCGTAGAAACTGTCGCAAGCGAAGCTCAGAAGCAGGAAGCTGAGCAGCAGGAGGCGGGAGAGTAGCTGTGCAGGTGAGAGCATGCGGCGATCCTGGCCGCAGCTCGGGGCTCGGGCAAGCACCCAGAAGCGGAGCACTCTGCCGGCCGAAACCGGAAGCGCCTCAGCCCTGCTCCTCGTCGGCGAAGAGCGAAGCACAGTGCACCATGTCCTCGGGAGTCACGATCATGCGCCGGACCGGCCCTTGCCGCGCGATCTTCGTGCCCGGGAAGATCAGGGCGTCGCTCACTTCGATCGGGTGCTCGATACGGACCCCATCCATGACCACAGAGTTGTGGATGGAACAGCCCGCTGTCAGCTCGACATCCTCGCCAATGATCTTGTCCAAGCCCCGGGTCTGCAGATAGTGCAGATTGAGTTTCAGCAAGTCGCAGGGGAAGGAGAGGTTCAAGTCCTCGCGCACGACCTCGGCTGCTTCGACCCGCCAGCCGTCATCGATAAAGATCTGGATCGCGTCGGTGATCTCGTACTCGTCGCGCATGGCCGTGCGCGGCGTGCGCCGAACGGCGTCGAAGAAGGCCGGGCCAAAGGCATAGAGACCGCAACCCTTAAGGTCGGTTTGCGGGTGGCGCGGCTTCTCGATCACCCGCGACACGCGGCCGTCGACCTCGTCGACATGAACGACGAAGTTGCGCTGGATGGCCTGTGCATCGGACTCGCGCTTCACCGCGAGCACCGCCGCGCACTCGTTGCGCTCCCCCGAGCCCAAACGCTTGACCATCTCGTCGAGCTTCTCGGTCTCGAAGAAGATGTCCCCGAGAAAGAGCAGGAAGGGCCGCTGCACCTGCCGCTCGAGGCGGCCGAGAGCGTGGGCGATGCCCAGGGTCTCTTCCTGCTCAGCGTAGTGCAGACGCACACCTAGATCGGAGCCATCTCCAAGGGTGCGCACGATTTCATAGCCCAGATGCCCAATTACGACGACGATCTCGGTAATACCGAGATCGCGTATCGCCTCGATCTGATGGATCAGGAGCGGCTTGCCGCCGATCGGCAGGATCGGCTTGGGAAAGCGTTCGGAAAAAGGGAGCATGCGGGTCCCCTTGCCAGCGGCAAGGATGACCCCCATCAGATCAGAAGCCTGGGCCATGGGCTCGATTCGCTGCTTACTTGGAGCGGTTCAGGTAGAGACCGATACGGTTGGCGAAGAAGCTCGCGACCACGAAGTCGGGAAGCCCATCGCCATTGACATCGCCGAGGTCGGCGGACACTGCTCCCCAAGTACCGGGGAAGCGCTTCGCAATCGGGAAGCCGCCACTGCCGTCGCCGAGGAGGACGTAGAAATCGGCACTGTCGGCGTTGGAAACCAGGATGTCGCTCTTGCGATCGCCATCAAGGTCGCGTGCCAGCAAGGCCGTGGGCCCCTTTCCAACCTTCAACGGCTTGCTCGACCAGCTGTCGATCGCCTGCGAAAGGAAGAGGGTCAGCTGATTGCTGCTGAGGTTGCTAACAACGAGGTCCTCGCTGCCGTTGCCATCAAAGTCCGCCTTGCGTAGGTAGTTGGGCGAAGGCCCCGTCGGCAGCTCCGTGGCTACCGAGAACTGGCCGGCACCATCACCGCGAAGAACGGTGACGTACGCGGCCTTGAAGCGCGAAACCGCAGCATCGGTGATCCCGTCACTGTTGAAGTCGCCCGTCACCAAGCTCAGCGGTCCCCCTTGGATCGCGATCTCAAAGGGGGTCGGCTGGAAGCCGAAGCCCGTGCGCAAGCCGTAGAGCACGAGGACGCGATCGCCACCGTAATCGGCAACCATGAGGTCGAGGGCCCCATCTCGATTCGCATCGAGGCTGGCAATCTCGAAGGGCCCAGTGCCCACCTTCAAGGGAGGCTTCGTAGCGGCCGGCCACAGCTCAAAGTTGATGGCTTTGCTGCGGCTGCGATTGAGCAGGAGACGTAGGCCGCCACTCACCGCGACCGCGACATCTTGGCGGCCATCCCGGTCAAAATCGCCCTTACTCATGTGGCCAGGCAGAGCCCCAACCTGGCTTTCGAAGACCTTCTGAGCGAATCGGCCGTCGGCGCCACCGGGCAGAACCGTGACGAGGGAAGCCAAGCGATCGCTGACCATCGTGTCGGCGAAGCCATCTCCATCGAAGTCCTCGGCCACGGTAAAGCTGGGGGCCTGGTGCCCCGTGCTGAAGTGCTCGGAACCGACCAGACCCTTGGCACCAAGCCCGCGGATCCAGGAAAGGCGCATCGAATCGAGACCCGAGGCCAAGACGTCGAGATGCCCATCGTTGTCCAGGTCGACGATACGGGTCATGGTCGGCAGGCCAGTGGTGCCAAACTGCCGCTCAGGCGCAAAACCGCCCTTACCATCGCCCTTCAAAAAGCCGATCGACGCGCGGTCGAGATAGCTCAGCACCGCGTCAGGGTTGCCGTCGGCATCGATGTCGGCCACCGAGACGTGCACTGGGTGGCCATCGCCGGGCGCAGCTTTCGCGGCCGCAAAGCCGCCCTTGCCGTCACCTTGCAGGGTGAGCAAGGAACCGCAGCCATAGCAGGCCACGAGGAGGTCCAGCTTGGCATCCTTGTCCATGTCGGCAAAGGCGATGCTCAATGTCCCCTTGCCACTCGTCGCCACAGCGCGAGTCGGGGTCGTCGCGGGTCCCTGCTTGCTGCCGGCATAGATCAGGACCTCGTTGGTCTCGCCATTGGCGACGGCGAGCTCGGGGAAGCCATCCCCATCCAGATCCGCGGAAGCCATGCCAGCCAAGAAACCCTTGCTCGAGGTCTGCAGGTCCACCGCTGCTGCGAAGCCCTGTTTCTCAGCGCGGAAGAATCGCAAGCTGAGGGAAGTGCTCAGGCCGGCAACGAGATCCACCTTCCCATCGCCATTCGCATCGTAGGCGAGGAGTTCGCCGAGAGCGGAGCCGACGGTAAGCGGGTTCGCATCCTCGGTGAACTTGCCGCTGCCGTCGTTGCGCCAGACGTGAACCCGCTGGAGGCTGGGGAAGGCAACGGCGAAGTCGAGGTCCATATCGCCATCGAAGTCCCCGGCGACGACCTGGGTAGGCTCGCCGTTTTTTTGGAAGACCGAAGTCTGCTGGCTCGCAAAGCTGCCGGGGCTAGCGGCGGCGAGAAAGACCACGCGCTGGTCGATCAGGGACGTGGTCAACAGATCCAAGGAGCCATTACCGCTGAAGTCGCCGAGCACAAAGCTTCGCAACCCTTCGACCCCAACGGCGATTTCCTGGCGAGACTGAAAAACGACCTCCTGAAGCTTGGTCGAGCCGCCAGAGGTTCCTGTCCCGCTTCCAGAGCTGCCGCGCGAGCAGGACGTTGAAAACAGGAGGCCAATACTAAGAAGGACAGAAGCAATCAAGCGGATGAGCATCGGGAGCGTTCCTCCGAAGAGCATAGGGCTAAGGAACCCGAGGCAACTTGGCCTCAGATTTTTCCCAATACAAGCCTATCCCATCCTCGGCTAGGGGGAACACCCGCTCTGCGCTTCTCTTGAAGACCCGATGAGAACGGGGCGACGGGCCGCCGACAAGGCCTACTCACTCTCGTCGGCTAGTTGAAGAATTGGCGGCATCACAAACTCAATCACGATCTGCTTGACGATGATGGTCAAGGGGATTGCTACAAGGACGCCGAAAAAGCCAAGCACCGCGCCCCATATTAAGACGCTGACCAGCATCGTCACCGGATGCATGTCGATCTTTTCCGACAAGATCCAGGGGTAGAGAAGGTAGCCCTCGATGGCCTCCGCGACCCCAAAGACAGCCGCGATCCCGATCAACATGCCGATGTCGCCATTCTGATCGACGAGGACCAGGATCACGGAAACCAGGACCCCAAGCGCTGCACCGATGAAGGGGAGGATGGAGAGCAGCCCGGACAACATGCCGATCAAGAAGGCGTAGGGAATCCCGGTCAGCTGCAGACCCGCCGCCGTGAGCAAGCCCTTGATGACAGCAATCATGATGCGCCCACGTAGGAAGGCGGCGAGGCCGGTATGGATCCGCTGCACCGACTCGATCACCCGGCGGCGGTAGCGACCGGGAAGGTGCCGCTTGATCCAGTGAACGATGCTCGGCCAATCCAGCATGAAATAGAACAGGTAGATCGGAACAAGAACCAGGATCGACAGCACGTTGACGATGGTCAGGATCCCTTCGCCAGCGCTCTCGATGAAGGACACGGTCCCCTTCATCGTCTCTTGGATCGACTCTGGGCTCAGGCGTTCTCGCAGGTCATCCAGGAGCACTCTCCGCTCATCGCTGTCGAAGAACTCTGGAAACTGCACTTGCAGGAAGTCGGAAACCCGGTCCCCCAGTCCGAGCAGAAAGCCCGGCTGATACTGCGGATGGCCCACCGTTTCGCGCCCGAAGGCGGCGTAGTAGAGCTCTGTGCCCTGATCAATCAGAAACCAGATCGCGAGCCCACCCACGCCGACGAAGAGCACGAAGACGACAAAGACCGCCATCGGCCGCGAGAGCTTGATCGCGTTGAGCCTGCGGACCAGCGGGTCCAAGACGTAGGCCAGGGCCAGGGCCAGTAGCACCGGCCCAATAATCGAACGCAGCCAATACCCGAGCAGCAGGATCACGACGGCCGTGATGACCGCGAAGACCACGACCTTGCGTCGCTCTGCTCCCTCGAGGCGTGTCATGCGGGAAGCCCTAATCCCTCGCTACTCACTCCCACGGAACACGCATCCGATACTCGGTCTCGAACTCGCGCTCAAAGTCATAGCCGTTCTCGAAGTCCTCGAGGCGATCCTGGGGTCGGCGCTGGAGTAGGCCATGGGAGATGAGATTGAAGACCACCTGACCGAAGTCCTCGGTGTCTGTGATGCCCCACTGCCGAAAAACCTCTCGCGCCATCAAGCCGTAGCGGTCGCGGGCAAGATCCCTGATACCTGCGAGGAGTTCACGCCCGCCAATGTGCTTATCCCTGCGTCCTGCCGAGTAGTGCCTGACCGTGTAGTCCAGGGCCTCCAGCACGAAGAAGTAGGCATTTTTCTCGTAGCGCGGGTCCCGCTCCCGGATCCCCGCAATCGATGCTTCCAGGCGATTGCTCATGACTCTCGCTTCCTCGTCCTCCACGGATTTCCGGTCCGCAGAGCCTCATTCCATCCTGCTTAGAGATCGGCCCATGACATCGCCACATTAAGGACTTTCTCCAAAAGCGCGGCGAGCAGCCCCTAGCTCGTCCCCCGGAGCTGGTCCCACAGCCCCCGGAGAACCAGCTCGGCCCCCAGCCCTCGCGCCAACTGCCTTCCTGCGTCCAGGAAGGCGGCAACACGGGACCAGGCCTCGGGATCACCTTGATGAGCCTCTTCTCGGGCAAAAACTAGGGCCAAAGCCAAGGCGCGCTCAGCGCGCAGCCGCCGGGCCTGCCGAAGCCCTTCGTCCCCGGACGCCAGGGACTCGAAAAGCTCCCTGAGCCAGGGCTCAACCCCGCCTTGCCCGGACTTCAGCGCCGCGTATCGCCGCTCCCAGTCTTCGAGCCCCTCCGCATGCAAGGACTTGGCCCGTCCAAGGCTCCCCTGGCTCACCTCGGCCAGGCGCTGCGCTGCCCCGGCCTCCAGCCCCAGCTCGCTGCGCAATAGCTCGGCAAGCTCGGCGCTGGCCAAAGCCGGCACTGCCAGGCGCTGGACACGGCTGCGCACGGTGTCGAGGAGGAGTTCTGGACGGCTGGTGGTCAAGAGAAGCCAGCGCCGCTGCTCCGGCTCTTCCAAGGTCTTGAGCAGGGCGTTCTGACCTTCTCGCCCCAGTTCATCGACATCCTCGAGAATCGCCACCCGTCCCTGCCCCTCAAGCTCGGCCCGGGCGAAGAGGGCCAACAGCTCGCGCACCTGCTCGACCGGGATCTGCGTTTTGCCCTGCGGCCGGCGCAGGATCTGGACATCACTATGCTGGCCGCGCTCGACGCGCAGGCACGGCCCACATTCGCCGCAGCCCAGGGGTAGCTCCCGTTTGCGCTCGCAGAGAAGAGCCCGAGCGAGAAAGCGGGCCAGGCTGCGCTTACCAACGCCCACGGCTCCGGTGAGCAATAGCGCGTGATGCAAACGACGCTGGCCGAGATCCGCCTCAAGCCGGCGGCGCAGGTCCTCGAGGCCGACGAAGGGCCAGCTCATCCCGGGCCTCCGCTCTGCAGTTCATCGAAGGCAGCAAGGCAGCGGCTAGCCACCACTTCGATCTCTGGGCGGGCATCGATTCGGCGCACGAGCTCCGGACGCTGCTCGGCCAGTTGCCGGAAGCCGCTCGCCACCCGCGACAAGAAGGCCTCCCCCCGCGCCTCCATGGCGTCCACCGCGCTGCCATCCCCAAGACTCCGCGCTCCTCGCCGCTGCCTGGCCTCGGCATCGGGCAAATCAAGCAGGAAGATCGCATCGGGCCAGCATCCCTCGTGCACGGCCCGCGTCCATTCCTCGAGTCGCGCCAGCGGGAGCCCAGTCCCCGGCGCCGCAGCCAAGCCCTGGTAGACCCAGGTAGAGAGGAAGCTCCTGTCGAGCAAGACGTGACGACCGGCGGCCAGCTCGGGGACGATGCGCTCCAGCACGAGCTGGCGACGACTCGCCGAAAACAGCAAGGCTTCGAGCAGCGGGTCGCGAGCGAGCCCCTCCTGGTGAAGAAGCAGGGATCGGATTTTGTTGCCAACCCGCGTGCCGCCAGGCTCCTGCAAGACGATGCAGTCCTCACCGCGCTGCTTGAGCAGCTCGGCAACCCGGGCGCAGGCCACGGACTTGCCGGCGCCATCGACCCCCTCGAAAGCCACGAGAAGGGGGCCCCCCTTCCTAACGGCTCCGACCTCTTCAGCCGCGGAAAGCTCCATCAGCGACAGCTCTCGACGAGACGGGCGAACTCATCATCCAAGCTCATGCGCTCTTTGACTCGTCGAATCGCGTAGGTCACCGACGAGGCCGAGCGCCAGCCCAAACGCCGAGCGATTTCCGGCCCCGGCATTCCCTGCTCGTACACGAGATAGGCGAGCACCTGACGCGGGAGTGAGAGACGACGGCTAGAGTCGCGGGTGCTCAGAGCTTCGGCATCGATGCCAAAGGCGCGAGCAACCCGCTGCTTCAGCAGCTCGAAGAGCTGCGAGGATTCATGCTGCCTGGATTGGCCAGGATCGAGGAGGGGCCGCCCTGCTGCCGCTGTCTGGGACTCTGCCTCCACCCCCAGTTCCGCATGCTGCTGCTGGAAGGAATGGGCCCGCTGCACGATTTCGGCATAGCTCTGCGCCCCACTCATGCTGGCCTGATACAGGCAGAGCGAACGCTCGCGATCTCCCCTGAGACCTGGCCGCACCTGCTCGTCCCACAGTCGCTTGGCGAAGCTCTTGCGGGTCGCGAGCGTCGGAGCCCTTAGCCCGATGGTGTAGCCACCGAGCAACCGGGAGGCGAGCGAGGCCCGGAACTCGCGAATCTGGTAGGGGTGATGCCGACCACAGAACAGCACCCGTCGGCGGCGCGCCGCAAGCAGGTCAATGACCCGGCCAAGCTCCTCCTGAGTCCGGCGCTTTCCCCGCAAGCGGTGCACCTCATCGAGGAGGAAGACCTCGCTTGCCTCGAGTGCGCTCCGCAGTGCCTGCAGCCGACCGATTCGGGAGGCGCTCTGTAGCTCGCGGTGCAACGCCAAGGCATCCCAGCTCGTGCACGCCACCCCGACCTGCTGCTGGAACCAGCGAAGCAGCCGCGTCTTCCCAAGGCCAGAACCGCCGTACAAGTAGATGCATGGCACCCCTTGCAGCTGATCACGAGCGTAGGCATCGAGAGCTCGAAAGGCCTCGAGGTTGCCGCTATCGACCAGTGGCTCGGAGTCGATGTCGTTGAAACCCTTGGCCGGCCCCTTGCGCGCCAAGGTCACCCGCACCCGCAAATCGCTGCGCATGGTGTTGCTCAGGTGCTCAGCAACGATGCGGCAAACACGATCGACGGTCTTTGGTGCTGGCGGCATCTCACGAGCCTCCAGCCAGAGCTCACGGTCCTGGAGGCGGTCAACCGAGAGGCCGCGCAGAAAGCTCCGCTCTCTACCTAGGAACTGGGCTTCGGCAGCACCAATGACAAAGCCGAGTTGTTCCTCGAGAAACGAGCGCATCAGAACCGAGCTCCCGTTGCACGGAAGAAGCAAAGAGGGGCAGAGGCAGAGTCGCCGAAAGCTAGCGACAGGACAGGCTCTGGCAAGAGCAAGTTGTGCAAGCTTCGCAAGTGCATGCCAAGAGCTTCCATGCAAAGCTTAGTTGCCTCTTGCATCCGCAACAGAGAGATCTCGAGTGCAGCCAAGCGCCTACCTTTTCGACCTCGATGGAACCCTGCTCGACACCCTCGCGGATCTCGCACAGAGCATCAATCAGGTGCGCGTCAGCTACGCCCTGGAGCCCTGGAGCCACGAGCAAGTTCGCGCCGCGATCGGCCATGGACTCCCGAGCTTGCTTCGCCGCGCCCTCAAAGCGACGGGAAGAGAATGGACCGAGGCCTTGCTCGCCGAATCCCGAGAACGATTCCGCGCTCATTATCTAACCCAGCTCTGCGTCGAAACCCGCCCCTACCCAGGCGTGGAAAAAGCCCTGGCCCAGCTCCGCGCTCGCGGCTTGCGACTCGCAGTGGTCAGCAACAAGGACGAGTATTTCTGCACCTTACTCGCCCAGCATTACTTCCCAGGCCAGTTCGATGCCGTTCTCGGCGGAGACAGTGTGGCGGCGAAAAAGCCGGCCCCCGACATGCTGCTGGAGGCGGCAAGGCGCCTAGGCTGCCCTATCGAAAGCTGCGTAATGGTCGGCGATAGCCCCGGGGATCTCGAAGCTGCGGCCCGAGCCGGCTGCGCCGAAAAAATCGCGGTGACATGGGGCTTCCGCGATGAAGTGCAGCTGCGCCCCCAGGCCGATCGGCTGCTAAGCCACATCGACCAGTTACTGGACGACCCCGATCATCCCGCCTCCAGCTGAGAAGAGAGCCGGGCTTCGTCTCTTCCTGCTCTCTGCTCCTATCGGCCTCCTGCCTTGAAAGAGGCTTGGGGCGGCAAAGCAGCCTCGACGCCCCCCCTTCCCTAGCCTCAGCATCGCTGGCGAAAATGATCGCTGGCGAAGTCCACCGCCGCGCGCATGGCGAAGAGCTTTAGCTCCGCCTGCCCAAGCTGCCCTTGGGCGAGTGCCGACGCGCTTTCGAAGGCGGCTCCCAGCTCGGGAAAGATCGACGAGTCATAATCGATCTGCTCATAAGCAACCCAGCGCCGCTGACCGTCAATAAGGACCGCAGCCTGCGCCCGTTCGATTTCGCGAATCCCGGCTCGATGCTCGGCCAAATGGAAGGCGGTGCAGGATTCGTATCCGCAGCCGAGGAGGAGCAGATCAGCATCCTCCTGGTAGAGCCTCGCCAATGGAGAATCCTCCCCCAAGGGGTGGTCGAGAGGATGCTCGCTCAGCAGCTCCTCCGCCATCGGGCCGAGGCCGGCGAAGGAGACCGCGGGGTGAGAACTGCGAAACGCGCCGGGCCAGCTGCGCAGTAGTTCGGCGACCCGCCCCATCCCCCGACTCGGACTCCGGGCAGGATCGAAAGCCGGCATTTCCGCGCGAATCACCGGCCACCAGGTCTTTGGAACAGCAGGCGCTTGCCACTGCGACGGATCGCTGTTGTAGGAACTCTGTGTCGCAACGATGACCGTTCCCTCGGGGCCCAAGGCCTCCAATACACCCTGGAGCAGGGCGTATTCACCGCCACAAACCCAGCCCAAAGCCGAGAGCGAAGCGTGCAGTAGCAGCAGCCCCCCCTCCTCGACCCCGAGTTCCTGCAGCTTGGCTGTAATCTGCGCCTTCGTCACCGGCGCAGCTTCAGGGACGATGCTCGCAGCTTCGCCGCCAAGCTGCAGCCGTAGCCAAGCCTCACGGTCTAGCTCCGTGCTGCCTTCAGCTCGCGCCCCCCCGGCTTCAGTATCGAGGACCCGGCGGCGCACCGAGCTGCAGCGAGTGTTCTCAAAAAGAAAGCGCCGCATCGCGCGCTCAAGCTCTTCGGCATAACCAAATTGCCGGGCGCCAGGCAGCAGCGAAATTTCGATCTCGCAAGAACCGGCAGCATCCAGCCTCCCAAGGCGAGCCTGACCAATACGGGCCCCGTCCAAGCTTTCGACGATCAAGACGGCGCCGAGCAGCTCGCTGCCGGCCTCTGCGACTTGCCTTGCCAGCATCACCTCATCGACGTCGTGCCCTTGGGCAATACCCAAGGGCGCCACGAGCTCAGGATCGCGACAGAACTCGCGCAGGAAGCGCAGATCGCGCGGATCAGCTTGCGCTGGCCGCGCCAGGACTCGGGCTGTCCGGATCCATAATCCCTCAGCCACCGATCAGGAACAGGACGATATCGCCGTCCTGCATTTCGTATTCCTTGCCTTCTACGCGCAGCTTGCCGGCCGATTTGATCTCGCTCTCTTTCTTGTAGGTCTCAAGATCCTCCAACGAATAGATCTGGGCGCGGATGAACTTCTTCTCGAAGTCGGTGTGGATCACCGAGGCGGCCTGCGGAGCCTTCGAGCCGGCAACAAAGGTCCAGGCCTTAATCTCCTTTTCTCCGGCGGTGAAAAAGGTGCGCAGACCAAGCAGGTGGAAGGCCGAGCGAATCAGGCGCGCCAGCCCCCGCTCCTTGATCCCCAGTTCCTCCATGAACATCTCTCGCTCCTCGTCATCGAGGTCGGCGAGTTCGGCTTCCAGGCGCCCGGCGATGGCCAAGCAGTCGCTACCGTGTTCCTGGGCAAAGGCCGAGGCAGCCACATAGCCCTGGTGCTGACTGCCATCCTGGCCTTCTTCGAAGGCTTGGTCGGGCAGATTCGCGACATAGAGCACAGGCTTTTGGGTGAGGAGGAACATCGGCCTCAGCAGCTCTTGCTCGCGCTCGCTCAGCTCCATATCGCGGACCTGTTTCTCCGACTCCAGCCAGGCCTTGACCCGCTCGAAGAGATCGCGCTGCTCCACCATCTCCTTATCGCCGGTGCGCGCCTTCTTACCGACCCGCTCGAGATTGCGCTCGACGGTCTCGAGGTCAGCAAAGCCCAGCTCCAGCTCGACGATCTCGATATCCCCCCCCGGATCGAGGGGAGCATTCGGCTCATCGACATTGGGGAAGCAACGCACGACATGCAGCAGAGCATCGCATTCCTTAATCGCCCCGAGGAACTTGGTCCCCATGCCCTCGCCCCGAGAGGCGCCCTTCGGCAGCCCGGCGATATCAACCACCTTGAGCTCCGCCGCCACGACCTTGTCGGTCTCCACGTACGCGTGGATCCTCTCCAAGCGATCATCGGGGACCGGCACACTGGCGACATTGGGGGTCAGCGTCGAATACGGGAAGCTCGCAGCCTCCGCACCGGCACCGGTGATGGCGTTGAAGACCATTGTCTTGCCGCTATTGGGCAGCCCGACCAAACCACACTTCAGTCCCACGCTTCTCTTTCCTCTCTTTGGGCCGACCCCAGGTCGGCAAAACCGGGTGCATGGCTTCCAAAACCATCCCGATCACTCAGGTGCCCTATCACTCAGGTGGCAGCTCGACCTTATCGCGTTTGCGATAGACCAGGCGGATCGGGATCTCTTCCCAATCAAAAGCCTCCCGCAACTGATTCTGCAAATAACGGTCGTACTGCCCGGTGAACAGAACTGGCTCGTTGACAAAAACCAGGATCGTCGGTGGACGCACATCGATCTGCGTCGCGTAGAAAAGCTTCGGCAGCTTGCCGCTGCGGTCACGCGGTTGATTCTTCTGCTTAGCGGCCTGCAAGACCCGGTTCAGATCGCCGGTGCTCACTTCGTAGGAGGACTGCTTGTAGAGATCCTCAATCACGTCCAGGGTTTCGTCGACATTGATGCCGTCGCGGGCGCTGATATAGGAGATCGGCGCGTAGGCCAATCCGGTCAGCTGCTCGCGCAGATAACTCTCCCACTTGTCAATATCCGCACCGGATTCGAGCGCCAGGTCGAGCTTGTTACCCACGAGCAGGCAGGGCTTGTAATGCTGCACAACAAAGTGCGCCAACTTCTTGTCGACCTGACTGATATCGCCCGTCATATCAAAGAGGAGGATGCAGACATCGCTGCGCCGCACGCTGCGGTCACTGCGAGCCAGCGAGAAGAACTCGATGGCATCCTGCACCCGTGCCTTCTTGCGTAATCCCGCAGTATCGATAGCCAACCAAGGCTTGCCGTTACGCTCAAAGCGCACGTCCACGGCGTCGCGCGTCGTCCCAGGGATGTCGGAGACGATCACCCGCTCCTTACCCGCGAGGAGGTTGGTCAGGGTCGACTTGCCGGAGTTGCGCTTGCCGACGATCGCGAACTTGAGACTGGGCTCCTCTTCGGCCGAGTCCTTATCGGGGAGTAACTCGATAATGGCATCGAGGACATCGGTGATCCCAATCACCTCGATCGCCGAGACCATGTGCGGTTCCCCGAGGCCGAGCTTGTAGGCCTCTTGGGCCACGAACTCATCGCGCCGAGCCTCGACCTTGTTCATCACCAGGATTGTGGGCTTGTCGAGCTTGCGCACCTTGCGGGCTACGGTCTCGTCCATCGGACTCAGCCCGGCCTTAGCATCTACCAAGAAGACCAAGAGATCGGCCTCGCGCATGGCGACGTCGATCTGTGCCTGGATATGCGCTTCGAGTCGACTCTCATCGACGAGGCCGAGCCCGCCGGTATCGACCAGTTCGAAGCGGCGTTCGCGCCACTCGGCCTCGATCGAGACCCGGTCGCGGGTCACGCCCGCCGTCGGTTCGACGATGGATACCCGTCGTCCTGCGACCGCGTTGAGGAAACTCGATTTGCCGACGTTCGGTCGGCCGACGATGGCAACACTCGGAATGCTCATTCGAAACCCATCAGCTTGTGCACCTGCGGTAGCACGCGCGGGGAAAAGCCGAGCTCGAGCGCGGCACGGAGACGACGCATCAACTCGGCCGAATCAGGCGCCCGTTGCTCGTCAAGACAGGGCGTAATCGGCTGCAAAACCAGCTCGAAGCGTCCTTCGACCTCGGAGAGCATATCCAGGGCACGCTCGTATTCCTCGGCCTCATCCCGGCTCGGCAGCACGATCTTGACGCTGACCTCGCAGCCATGATCCAAGGCGGCGCGCAAGCTCAGCAGGTGAGCCGCCGAATAGTCCTTGCCCTGAATCGTGCTCGGGAGCTTCCAATCCATGGCCAGGTGCTCGGTGAGCGGGAGGAGCACGGCCAACGCCTCAGCATCGATGGCCGCGGTCTCAAGATGCGTACGCAAACCGAGCATGCGCGCCTCGCGAAAGAGCTCGTAACCAAAGCCGGGCCAGAGCAGCGGCTCGCCGCCGGTGAAGGACAAGTAGGCGAGACCGGGGAAGCCCGGGCTCCGGGTCAGCGCCTGCACGATCTTCCCCGCACTCGCGGGGTTGTCGAAGTGCCCCAGGCGGGTCCCATCAAAGTCGCGCAGCTCGAAGGCTTCGGGAGCCTTGTAGCTGTAGACGCTATCGCAGTAGCTGCAGCGCAGCGGACAGCCAGCCGAGCGCACAAAGGCCGTCGGCAGCCCCACCGAGGGTCCCTCGCCCTGCAGCGAGAGGAAGACCTCACAGAGAGCCGCCGTGCTCCGGCGGCTCTTCGTGGCTAGAGGCACCATCTCGCTGCTCTTCACCCCGGCTCAGCCTTTCGCGATCTCGACGAGCAGGTCCAGGCCTTGTTCCAGCATGGGATCCGGCGCCGCGAAGGAGAGGCGGAAGTGCGAGGCCTGGCGCGAGAAGGCAGAGCCCGGAACGATGAGGATGTTCCGATCCAGAGTGGCCTGAACGAAGTCCGCCTCGGACATCCCCTTCGGATAGGCGGGGAAGGCGTAGAAGCTGCCCTGGGGCGGAACGAGGTCATAGTGGCCCGCCAACTTGTCGACGACCATCTTCTGCTTCGCACGGTAGGCCGCCTGCTCGGCACTCATATCCGTGTCCAGCATCGTGATCGTCGCGTGCTGCAGCGGCGCCGGAGCGCAGACGAAGGTGTATTGCTGCACCAGCATCATCTGGTCGAGCAGTTCGGCGGAGCCGGCGATCCAACCAAGACGCCAACCCGGCACGCCATAGGTCTTGGAGGCGCCACCAAGCACAATGCTGCGATTGCAGCGAGGCATGCGGCTGACCATCGACTCGAAAGGCTTGTCCTCGTAGAGGAACTCATCGTAGATCTCGTCGCTCAGCAGCCAGAGCCCGTGCTTCTCGGCGATGTCGCAGATCCCATCGAGTTCCTCGCCGCTCAGCACACCGCCTGTGGGATTGCTGGGCGAGTTGACCAGGATCATCTTGGTCCGCTCGCTGCACAGGGACTCGATCTCATCCAGCCGCGGCCCCCACCCTGGAGAATCCTCACTCGGATAGAGATTGTAGAAGACCGGCTTGGCGCCAACGAGGGCCAGGACGTTCTTGTACATCACGAAGTACGGGTCTGGGACCAGGACCTCGTCGCCCTCGTTCAGCAGGGTAAGGACCGTCAGCAGCAGACCGCCCGAGACGCCAGAACTCATGAAGGCGGCCTCGGGGCGGTGCCCGTAGAGCCGCTGCATCTTGTCCAGGAGCTTCTCGTTCAGCTCCGGAAGTCCCTGGGTCATCGTGTAGCGGTTCTGCCCGGCCATGATGGCCTGACAAGCCGCTTCCTTGACCGCCGGCGGCGCGTCGTAGTCGGCCTGCCCGATCGACAAGTTGATCGGGTCCTTCATCGTGGCAACGAGTTCGAACATCTTCCGAACGCCGCTCCCCTCGATTTGCTGCATCCTCTCGGCAAACATCGCGGGATTCCTCACTCTTGTACGGCAGACAGTTGTACAGCTAATGCTTGTGCTGACCGAGCCCGGCTGCGCAAGCACTGCGAGCGCCACCAGCACCGAGCCACCAGCGCTCTGGCGGGAAGGCCGACCCTAGAAGCGACCGGGCGCCTCGGTCCTCCATTCCCTGGGCACGAATCAGCGCGCCAATGAAAAACGCGCCAATGAAAAACGAGAGCCGCGCACAAGCAAGGCACGGCTCCCGTTCCAAAACTCCCAAGCTCGAACGACGCTTCGAAAGCGCGGCCTGGCGAGCAGTAGTTCCTGCGCTGGCACGGGCAGTGCGGCACGCGCAGGCACAGCGACGAGGGCTATTCCTCGTCGGTCTTCTTCTTCTTCTTCTTGGTCGCGACCTTGAACTTGGTGCGCACCTTCGGCAGCCCATAGACGGACTGGGAATCATCCCAGCGCGCTTGCTGCTGCAGGATCTGAAGTCGCTCGGTGCGTGTCAGCACGCTACGCGAGCCCTTGAGGTTGCCCGAGATCTTCAGGCTGCTGTGGATCGACATGGTTGCTGGGTCCTGATACTGCCGATGCTCACTGAACATCGGGCCGCCGGGGCAAGAAAAGGGGGAACAGCCTAGCGGTGCCAAACGAAGGCGCAAGGGCTCGCTGCTGCCGTCACAAGGAAAAGGCGACCCTCAGCAGCCCTTGCAGAAAAGGTGGAAAAGGAAAGAGGGGCGCGGTGGAAAAGCACCGCCCGCTGAGGGTCCCATCGGAAGCCGGCCCATTAGAAGCCGAAGCTCGTGTCCAGGACTGGTCTACAGAACCAGGCCGACACGACTAGGCATCAGATCAGTGCTCATCGCCCCGGTCGTAGTCCAAGCGTTTGATGTCGTTGAAACGCATCGTGACGACCTTGTTCTTGAGCATCGGAAGCGCACGAAAGCGCTCGAAGAGCTTCTGCTTGGCCTCGGGACTGGCTTTGGCGGGATAGCGAATCCCCACGAGGATATGCCCCTTGCCATCGTTCATCCAGTCGACCTTGCCAAAGCCATGCTTCAGGAGGTAGTTCTTCACCGCCGAACTCATCGACTTGGAGTCGGCATCGGCGGCATTGCGCGTCAAGACAAGGAAGCCTTCCTTAGACCAGTCCTGGCTAGCCCCGGCCTGAAGCGGCTTGATGCCCGACTCCGTGTTCAAGCTGCTCGAGCGATCCCGGCCCGAGCTTTCGGAATCCGGAAACTCGGTGCTTGCCGCGGGGCTAGGAAGCAGATTCGGATCGAGCTCCGGAGCAAAGTCGGCACGCCCACCGGGCGCGCTGTTCCGGCTCTTCCCAGCTCGATACTCATCCTGCATGGCAGAGGAGGCGCGCTGCTGGGCCTGGACCGTCGACCGGGTCCTGGCACCGAGTTGATACGAGCCCCAGATCAGCAGCAGCGCGGCTGCGGCCCCGGAGAGCAGAACTCCGCGGGTACTACGCTGCTCGGTCTGCAGCCAACCCTTCACCTGCTCGGAAGAACTGCGCAAGCTCGGCTTCCGCCTCTGCTCTTCCTTGGCCTGGCCAGGAACTCCGCCCTCGCCCTGGTCTCCGAACAAAGCCGCGTCCTGGCGGGTCTCCCCTTCGTTGGTGGCGCTATAGCCATGTCCCTTGCTAGCTCCGCCGGCGCCGGGCACCACGGCCTCCGCCATCTCATAGCCGCATTCTCCGCTGGCAGGAGCCTCGCCTCGCCGAACTCGCCCAGAGCGTGCGCCCCGACGAGAAGCTGCAGACGCTGCACCGGCGCGCTCGGAACGAGGGCTCCGGCTCGGCGAGCTTTCGCGTCCCTGCCCAGAGTCACGGTCATGCGCAGAATCATGGCGTGATTCCCGGCGAGAGCGCCTGGAACCGTCACCGAGCACGTCTAGCAACGTGTAGTTCTTCTTGGACATACGTCCCTCCCTCTCGGCCCATAGGGGCCTGGTGAACCCGGCGAGAAACGGAAAGACCGCTCCTGCTCGAGTGTCAGGCCTCACTCCCCGCGAGGCCCTGAACGGCTCTTGTGCACACGAGGTCCACGCGAACCAAGAACACTTCGCCGCCCAGCAAAGTGTTCGGGTCGACAAGATAACGCAGAACGGCAGCTCCGCAATGCGTCAAATCGTCGAGCTGCAGGCCTTTAACGAGTCACCGCCGTTCGCAGCTGCTCTCGCAGCTCCGGCTTCTTGATCAGGTCCTTCTTTTCGCCCTCGAGATAGAGCAAGGCGAAAGCACGCGCCCGCTCTTCCATGCCACTTTGCTGCATCGCTAGCACGGCGTTGAGCACCGCGCGCCCAGGGTCCTGCTTGCGTTTTTCGAGAAGCTGGGCGAGGCGCTGAAAGGGCTCCACGGCCTGCTCCGGCTTGAGATCGCGGTAGAGAGCGGTGCCCAAGAGCCCGTATGCGTTGACATACTCGTCGAAGGGAGGAGTATTCTCCGGCAGCAGGGCCAGTGCGCCCCGGAAATGCAGCACCGCCTCACCCCAGGCTTTGGCGCGAGCGGCCCGTTTGCCCCGCTCCAGGCGGGACAAGAAGCTGCTACGCAAGATCTCGCGCACGGCGCCCAGGGAGTATTTCTTTGGCGCGAACTCGAGCAGCTCCCGAAAGAAATGCATGGCCTCATCGCGCTCTCCCTTGACCAGGCGCGCATAGCCGTTGGCGCTCAAGATTTCAGCGACGAGCTGCTGCACCGGCTCAGAGTCTGGGGAGCGCTTCAGGGCCTCCCGTGCCCGCGCCAAGGCCTCCGTGAGCATCCTCTCAGAAAAGAGGATCCTCGATTGAAGCAGGGGTAGCAGGGGATGCTCGGGAACCAGCTTCGCCGCCTCCTCGACCAGCGGCTTCCAGGAGGCGGGCTTTGCGGTCGGCGCCGCAGTTTGCGCAGCAAAGAGCAGGCAGGACCCGAGCAGCCGCTCCAGCTTCTGGTTACCCGGCCGCAGACGTATCGCTTCCCGCAGCCGCGGCATCGCCTGGTCGAAACGCCGAGAGGCGTAGAGCAGCTGGCCGAGCTTGGCGTGCAGCAGCGCCGCCTTCGGCCAGCGCGCCAGCCCCTCCTTCAGCACCGAGATCGCCTCGTCGATCAGCTGGTGAGCCAGGAAGATGTCCGCCGAAAGCGCGTAGATCCGCGAAGCGCTGCTGAACTTGGGGCGCAGGCCGCTCTGCTGCAGGCGAACGACGGCGCCGCGCGCGCGCATGTCTCCGAGCAAGAACAGGCGCTCGGCATCGGCTAACTGGTACTGGTAGCTCTGCTCATGACCCGGCAAGGCTGAGGCCCGATCCAGCAGTGGCGCCGCCACCCGCACCCGGAGCTTCGGTTCCCCCAGGTCGGTATCCCGCATCGTGCAAGAGGCCAAAAGCCCCAGCGCATCGACGTGCGAAGCACTTCGCTCAAGCAAGTCCTGCAAGACCCCTTGGGCCTCTTGGTAGCGCCCCTCTTCGACCAGAGCCTCGCTCAGGAGGTAGCGAGCCGTGATCTGCAGCTCCTCTGCCTCCTGACGCTCGGCCGGAAGTTTGTCGGTGGCTTCGACCAGGGCTTTGCGCGAAACGACGATGCGCCGTCCATCGCCACTACGGTTGGCCAGGTCGAATTGGAGCTGGCATACGCGGTAGTGCTGGTAGGGCCCTTCGGCGAGAGCTGCTGCCCGCGCGACACTGCGCTGGTATTGGGCGCTGTCCACGGACTCCTGCGTGCCCTGCCACTGAGCCAAGTTGACCCAGGAAACCGCGTCCTCGGGATAGACCTTCAGGTTGGCTCGCCACAGGGTCCCGCTGTCGGCGAAATCGCCACCTCGCCGCCAACTGAGCAGTGAAAGCAAGAGCGCGAGCCCAAGGGTCAGTCCGAAGCGAATCCGCCCAGCAAGCTCCCCTCGGAGGAGTAAGGAGAGCCCCGCCAAAAGCAGTCCTGCCCCGAGCATCGGCAGCTGCAAGTAGCGGTCAGCGACCGGAAGCGCCGTCGCCGGGAACCAGGCGTTGAAGGGCGCCCAGGCAGCGGTGAACAAGGTGAGACCAAGGGCGAACAGTCGCCCGGCAGCAGAGCGGCGCTGAAGCAGCAGCCAGAGGGCGCCAGCCATGAGCGTCACAAAAACCAGGAGGGGCAGCGGCGCCGCCGACTCGGCGCCAGCCAAGAACTCGGCCCGCGGATGATGCACCGCCAGCTCCGTGGGCCAGAAGAAGCTCCCCCAGCTATGCAGGTAGCTGGCCGGCAAGACCGCAAAGGGCGCCTCGAACTCGGCCGTGCCCGCCTCCCGCGCGAGCAGCCAGTGATGCAGGGCCGCGAGGGCGCAAATCACTAGCATCGGCAGCAGGACAAGGCCTAGCCGCCGAAGACTCCATCCCTCAGCACGGCGCCAGAGGAAGAGCGGAAGGGCGAGCAAGGGCAAGGCGACGCCGCTGCCCTTGCTGTAGCAGGCCAAGAGCGCCAGCAGCGCCGGCACCCAAAACGCCATGCGCCCCCGCAGGGCCCGCAGACCGCTGAGCAGGCTGAGCCCGGCAAAGAGGGCGACCAGCGGCTCCTTACGGCTCGAAACCCAAAGCACGCTCTCACAGAGAGCCGGGTGCGCCAGCAGCGGCACGGCGGCCAAGAGGCCCGCAGCGAGACCCAGCCCAAGCTCACGGACAAGCAGGTAGAGCACGAAGGCGGCCAAGGCTTGCAGCAGCAGCGAGTGGAGCTGGAAGGGCAGGGGATGGCTCATCCCATGCAGCAGCACGTCCAGCCCCAGACTGAGGTAATTGACCGGCAGGTAAACGTCCGCGATCCTTTGGCTGGGATCGAGAATCCGCGCAAGGTCGACCGAATCCCCAGCAAAAGCCGGGTTGCCCAGCACCGTTCGCGGATCGTCGAAGTTGAGCCAATCGCCTCCGACACCCGGAGCGAAGGCGAGGGTGGCCACCAAGAGGCAGAAGAAGAAGGCGAAGATGTGCTCGCGGCGGGAGCTGAACCGAGGCTCGACTTGAGGCATCCGGCGATCCTGCCACGAAGACGCGCGGACGAACAAGCACGGGCTTGCCTTCATGGGCCGCAGCCACCTAGTCTCGGCGCATGGCATCCAGGCTCCCCAGTCACTCAACGCTACTGCGGCACTGGCTCTCGGTAGCGGGAGCCGACCTGCTACTGCCCCGGCCAAAAGCGGGAGCAGCAGGAGCGGCGGCTGCAGCGCCCAGCTCACAGCCAACGACGGCCCCAGCGCAGACTCCGGCCCCTGCGCCCGTGCCTGCCCCAAGCCCGGCCTCCGCAAAGCCGCCATCGCCCCCCCCCACCGCTACGCCCAACCCCAAGCTCCCCCTTCACCTGCAGGATCTGCCGTCCGAGCCCGGCGCCCGGCTGAGCCGACTTGCCGAACTCAGCCGCGACTGCGCTCACTGTGGACTCCACGAAAAGCGCCAACAGGCCGTCTTCGGCGATGGAGAGCTGGGAGCCGAGATCATGTTCGTGGGTGAGGCCCCCGGCGCCCAAGAGGACGCCCAGGGTGTCCCCTTCGTCGGCGCCGCCGGGCAGCTGCTCACCCGCATCATCGAGAACGCCATGGGCATCCCCCGCTCTGCGGTCTACATCGCCAACGTGGTCAAGTGCCGTCCGCCGGGGAACCGCAATCCAAGCCCCGAGGAACAACAGCGCTGCGGCCCCTACCTCGAAGAACAAATCCGAGCGCTGCGCCCCAAGATCCTGATCTGCCTCGGCGCCATCGCCGCGCAGTATCTCTTGGACACGAAACAGGGCGCTGGGCGTCTCCGTGGGCGCGTCCACCAATGGGAAAAGATCCCCTTGGTCGTGACCTGGCACCCGGCCTACCTGCTGCGCACTCCCAGCGCCAAGCGCGAGACCTGGAGCGATATCCAGCTAGCACTTCGAACACTGGGCCGCCCCGAGCGCCCCAAGCCATATAAGGCCGATGCTTGAACCCTGCGAACTGCCTCTCCTCAGCCTGGGATTGCGGACTCGTTGTTGACGCTCTCCCCCAGGCTGGCTAGCGTTCCTGGCCACATCCCGCCCCATCCCCTTCGGATGAGCGGGCTGCCCTTATTCCTGTTCTCCCGTCCCTGCCCCGGACGTCTGCCTTGTTCTCGAGGCACAAACCGAGCTCCGGCTTGGTGTCGTGCCGGCCCATAGCGCCCTTAGTGGCGTTCAGGCATCGAGTTGGCCCCTTGCATCGAGCCGCGATCACGCACTGCCGTGCTCCTACACGAGCGTGGTTTCGGCTCAGGAAATCGTGTCGTCGAGTTCCCTGGCCGATAGCGGTCGTCTTGGCGTCACCTAGCTCCGAAGCTCCGATGAAGAAAACGAGCCTGACGAAGCTCCTCGGTCTCCCTTCTTTCGCTTCGCACTCGCAGCGTTCGATCTTCAGTGCTCTCGTCCTCGGCTGTGCCGTGACGCTCTTCGCGAGCTGCTCGGGCACCGGCACGAACCCGGACGAAAAAGACCTGAATGAGTCCGCGCAGCCGTTGCCTCAGCAGAGTTCGCCTCAGCAGAGTTCGCCTCAGCAGGGTTCGCCTCAGCAGGGTTCGAAAGAACTCGCTGAGAGTGCAAAGCAAGACAGCGCCCAAATCCCCATCGCAACCGCACAGGATGCGAAGAAGGGCGAGGGTAGCCAGGACACGGTAGTTGAGCAGCGACGCAAGTTCCTGCTCTCTCACTACAAGACCCAGGCACGCAATGCCTTGGCGGACCGTCGCTTCGAAGACGCGAAATATGCGGCCGCAGAGGCTCTTCGCGTTGACCCCAGCGACGATGAAGCCAAGCTCCTGCTGCAGAAAGCCAATGCGCTCTCTGGCGATGCGACTGCGAGCGTCGGTGAGCAGGCCAAGACCTCCATGCTCCGGGCCGAGATCGAAAAGCAAAAGGCCGAGTCGCAGGCGCGCAAGTATGAGCGCGACGGCAACTTCATGATGGAGCAGCAAGACTTTGAGAAAGCCCGCCAGTTTTACGAGAAAGCGCTCCTGACCGTCACCTACTCCCCCTGGTTCACCCCGGGCAGTGAGAAGGTGCGCACGCTCCGCGCCAAGATGGAGCAGGCGGAAAAGGCCCGCGACGAGTTCGCACAGCGCATCGCTGAGCGCAAGGCACGCGAGACTCGCGAGGAGCTAGTCAAGGCCGAGCGCGCCGAAGCTAAGCGCACCCGGGCCAAGGTCCGCAAGCTCTTCGACCAGGCCAACCTCGCCTTCCAGAACCGCCAGTATGGCGAGTCGGTGACCTACCTCGACCGCGCCCTCCTGTACGATCCGCTGAACGCGCCGGCCCAAGAGCTCCGCGAGCTAGCCCTCCGCGCCCGTCAAGACCGGGATATGGCTTCGGTCAATGCCCGCTGGCGTAGCGAGTGGGTCAAGACCTTCGAGGACATCAATCAGGGCAACGTGATGCAGGAAAAGGTCATCGAGCATGACCTGCGTCACTGGGAAAAGGTCAAGAACCGCAAGCCCCTTGAGTTCACGAACTGGAGCACGGAGACCGATCCGGACAACGAAGCGGTATTGAAGACACTTGCGAACGTCCGCGTCCCCAGCGACTTCCCCGAAGCCACCATCGACGAGTGGGTCGACTACTACCGTCGCGCGACCCGCCTCACCTTCGTCATCAGCCCGCGCCTGCGCGAACTCGACGAAGAGCAGACCGGCCTCAGCAAGTTCCTGCTGCCCCTCGACTCGGTCGAGAAGGCCCTCAACCGCATCATGCGTATTCGTCCCGCGATCTCCTGGAAGGTCAAGGATGGCGTTGTCTACCTGCTTTCCTCCGAGGAGAGCAGCGGGGACATCGTGACCAAGATCTACGACATCCAGGAGATCACCAGCCAGATCACCCATTATCCGGGCAAGGACCTGGCGCAGAAGTTCGGCGAAGACGGCGATCCAGGCGACCTCGATGAGGAAGAAGATGTGTCGATCGTCATGGATATGGATACCCTGCAAACCCTCATCAGCAACAACGTCGCCCCCGAGTCCTGGGAACGTGAGGGGGTGAGCATTGAGCCTGCGGATGACAAGGCACTGATCATCAATCAGAGCCCCGAGGTCCATGCCATGATCGACCGCCTCCTGGCCGACTTGCGCAAGACCTCCGGCATCCAGGTCGATATCGAAGCCCGCTTCCTCCAGGTCGAAGATAACTTCCTCGAAGAAGTCGGCGTCGACTTCCGCGGCCTGGGTGACCAGAGTTCCGCTGGCAAGGCCGGCATGGGTCTGCAGAAGCAGGGAGATCGCTCTGGCTTCGGCTTCGACGACTATGGCCGTGACGTCAGCTCCGCCAGCCCCGGCCGCACGGGCACCGGCTTCGAGCCTGGCTGGTTCTACAATGACGGCAGAGATGGCGATATCTACGGCCGCACCGAGAACCTCTTTGACCGTGCCCTCGGTGGCTCCAGCAGGCTGGATGCCGGTGGCGGCGCAAGTCTGCAGTATGCCTTCCTCGACGATGCCGAGCTCGAAGTCATCCTCCGGGCCGTCTCCAAGAAGGAGCGAGTTGAGCAGCTCTCTGCTCCGCGCCTGCTCATCCACAACAGCTCGCGGGCCAATCTGACCGTCACCAACCAGTTCACCTACATCAAGGACTTCAACGTCGAGATCGCCCAGAACGCAGCGATCGCCGACCCAGAGGTGGGCATCATTCGTGACGGCGTCGTCCTAGATGTGCGCCCCGTCGTCTCAGCAGACCAGCGCTTCATTCTCATGGAGCTGCGTCCGACGCTGGCACGGCTTTCCCGCCCGATCACGACCTTCACCACCAGCCTCGGTGCAGGCCAGCCGGTCTCGATCCAGCTCCCCGTGCTCCAGCTGCAGCGCGTCCGCACCACCGTCACGATTCCGGACGGCGGCACCCTCCTGCTGGGCGGAATGAAGCAGCTTGAGAAGCAGCGTTTCGAGTCTTCGGTGCCGATCCTTGGCGACCTGCCCCTCATCTCGTTCTTCTTCAAGAAGAAGGGCGTCTTCACCGGCAACAAGAAAGTCCTGATCCTCTTGCGTGCTCAGATCGTTGTTCCCTCCGAGTGGGAGCCGAAGGCGATCGACATCCGCTGATTCGCTAGGACTTTCCGGAGATCGGCGTATCGAAAGCCAAGCTTCCGGAGCCCGTAGCGCGGGGCACCCTCGTTGAGAGGTGCCCCGCGCTGCAATTCCAGACCCTGCCTCAAGCAGCAAGTCCTCGCTGCAGCTCCTTCACTTCCTTCGTCCGTCGTTCTATCTCTTAGCAAGCCCCGCTAAGATGCTCCGTTCCCTTCGACGTGTCTGCATTCTGCCCACGAATGCGGTCCCGCCTTTTGCGAGCCGCTGAATCCTGGATTCTCTCGATGAAATCGAAGCTTCGCCTATCCCTACTCGTCCCGACGCTCCTCAGCATCGGCATCTTCGCCTCAGCTGCACTATCGCAGGCTAAGAGCAACAAGGAGTTCACACGCGAACTCCACGTCATCCGCAGCCTGGCCAAGGACTGGGGTTTTGTCGATCTCGCGCAAGAGCAGATCGAAGCCCTTAGGAAGTCCCCCAACTTGACCAACGACCTGAGCCGCAAGCTCTCGCAGGTCCATGCTGAGGTCTTGTTCCTGGGAGCCCGCCGTATTCGCGATCTCGAAGAGCGGCAAAAGGTGCTTCGCGAGTCCATCCAGAAGTTCAAAGACTTCTTGGTGGAGTATGGGAACAGTGATGAAGCCCCCCACGTGCGCGCGACCTTGGCCGAAGCCTGCGAAACCTATGGCAGCTTTCTTGCCAATCGCATCGAAATCGAAAAGGACCCGGACAAGCGTAAGGCCATCAAAGAGGAAGCTCTCGACGTCTTCCGTGAGGGCATCAAATCGGCCAATGCCGCGATGCTCGACCTCGAGTCGCAGATCGAGGACGACTCGAAGGCCAAGATCCAGTACTTCCTGAGCTGGCTGCGCAAGAGCACCCTGCTTCTTCGCTGGGCCGCAACCATCGAGAGCGACCGAGGCATCAAGCTCTCCGAAGCCCGTGAAGAACTCGAGGACATGGTCCTCACCATCGGTCCGGAAACCCCACTCGGCATGCTCGGCATGCTCGAACTCGGCCGTTCTTATGACATCGAGGGTCATAGCGAGGATGCCATCATGACCTTCGAGGATACGGTCAACACGGTCATGATGGTTCTGGAGAACGAAGAGAACCCCGTAACCCCGTCTCGTGGCGCCCTGCTCTTCGAATTCGCCGAACGCGCGTACGTTCGCATCGGTGAGATTTACGAAAAGGAAGGGCGGACCAAAGATTCCCTCGCTCTTTACGAGCGATACAGCAAGCGCCTCGCTCAGTTCGAAGCAAGCCCCAGCTTCAAGTTCGGCGATAACATCGTACTGTTCGGAGCCCAGGCCCTCTTCGCCGTGGGTGGCAAGGAGAACCGCAACAAGTCTCTGGACCTGGCCAAGCAGATCGCCAAGCGGCATCCGGCTGATTTCACCGGAATCAAAGCCAAGCAGCTGATCCAGAGCATCGTCGAATCAGGTGCCGACGTGGGTGCTAGCGCCCTCCTTGACGCCGCGGACGGCCTCTATCGCTCTCGGAAATACGGAGAAGCCATCCAGGCCTTCAAGCGTGTGCTGCGCTCGCTGAAGAGCCCCGAAGAGCAGCAAAAGCATGCCCTTCGCACCTGGGGCCTGATCGCCAACTGCTACTACAAGATGAACCGCTATCTCGAGGCCTACTACGCGGCCCGAGAAGGCTACACCCGTTACGGCAAGTTCGACCAAGAGCAGGCATCGAAGCTCGCGGGCCTGATGATGGACTCCGCAGCCAGGAAGCAGTCGCAGACCAAGTCGAAAGACTTCCAGAAGCTCCAAGACGAGGCCAAGCTCGCGATCAAGTCAACCGGTGGTCGTGACGCCAACATGATCAACTGGAAGGAGGCCGGATTAGCGCTGGGCAACAAAAAGTATGACCAGGCCATCCAGCTCTACCGCGGCATCGCCAAGGACTACCTCAACTACGAACTCGCCATGGTCCGCATTGGTGTCGCCCTCTATCGCAAGGGCGATATCAAGGGTGCTCGCAAGCAGTTCGATATCTACGAAAACTACGTCAAGGACAAGTTCCACTCGATCCCAGCGAGCGAGATCAACAAGCAGTCTGTTCGAAAGCGCGGCATTGCTGAGATGGAGTGCCACCGCGGCATGATCATCGGCGACGAAGCCCTGGGCCGTAACGGCCTCAACCCAGAGCCCGGCAAGCTCAAGGACCTAGTCCATGCCTTCAAGGGCTTCCGCGAAGCCAATAGGGCCTACCCCGATCTCGCAACGCAAGGCAGCTTCAACCTGATCAAGGCCTATATCGAGCTCGAAAAGCTGGACGATGCCGAACTCGAATACGCCGCCCTCAAGAAGCAGTATCCGACCGACCCCACGGTGGCGCTCCTGGCGATTTCTCTGTTCAAGGCCCGGAGCAATGTCGTCCAGGCCGTCGAAGCCGAAGTCGCCGGAATCAAGATCAGCCCAGCCAATCGCAGCAAGATCCGCGAAGCCAACACCCGCTTGCGAGCAGAGACCCGTAAGGCACTCGACTTCGCCAATACCTACGTCAAGCTCGAGCACAAGCCGGACTACAACCTGCTCCGCAATGCCGCCAAGCTCGCGCTCAAAATCAAGGACTTCGAGATCGCCCGCGGTTTCCTGCGCAAGATTATCTCGGTCTATTCCGGCAACAAAAAGCTCGCGAAGATGATCAACAAGTTCGTGAAGCCTGACCTGGCCCGAATCGATCTCCTCGACAGCAAGTTCGACCTGGCGCTGAAGTCAGTCGAAGACGCGCTCGGAAGCGTCAAGAGCAAGCGCAGCAAGCTCTACTTCGAGCTGATCCGGATGAAGGCCTTTGCCCTTGCTGGCTACCGCACCAGCCTCAACGACAGCGGCATTCCCGTGCAGCAGACGGGCCTGGGCCGATTCAAAGAGGCCTACAACCTGATGTGGAAGGAATACGGGCGCTACATCAAGTCGAAGCAAGTCAAACAATACGGCTTCGAGTGGTACCAGTTCTACTTCGACTGCATGGACATCTCCCTCAAGGTCGCCGCCAATGAGGACAGTGCCTTCATGGCCATCGCCAAGAAGTTCTACCGCTTGGCGAAGAGTACCGACAACTTCGCCACCCTGGAGAAGCTCGGCACTGAGGGCGAGATCCTGACCAACCTCTTCCGCAGCATCAGCCCCATCTCTAAGTGACAAGCATCAGGGAGACAGCACAATGAACGACCAGCTCATCGACCGAGTCCTCCCCGCTCTCTTTGCCGGGGCCCTGCTCGTATCAGCAGCCCAGGCCGAAGAGGCCGAGGTCACCAAGGTGGACGGCGCCATCCTGCGCGGCGTCGAAATCGTCCAGGACGGCCTCAAGGAACTCAGCTACAAACGCGGCAGCCGCAAAGCGACGATTCCTTCGCTTGAGGTACGTTCCATCACCTGGAAGAAGACGCCGGATTCTTTCGCTCGCGCCGAGATCGCGATGGAGAACGGGGACGCGGAAACGGCAGCCAACCTCTTCGCAGAAGCCGCTGACCAAGGCAAATCTGATGCCTTCAAGGCTGCGTCCCGCTTCCTGGCGGTGGATGCCTTGGTCAAGGCAGCCGGCGCTTCCGCGAACAAGGCACGCACCGCCGCCCAGGCGGCACAGCGCTGGTGTGACGATCATCCGCAGCACCGGCTGCAGACCACGGCGCTGCGCTTGCTCGGGCGCGCCGAGATGACGGCCGGCAACGCCCCCACTGCCAAGCTCGCCTTCGAAAAGCTCGAAAAGCTGGCCACAAGCAATGCACTCGGCCCCATCTGGATCGGCGAAGCGAAGCTGGGCCAGGGCCTGGCGCTGATGGCGCAGAAGCAGTTCGGCGACGCTCGTAAGACCTTCGTGGGCGCCTACACCATCGTTTCACGCCTGGACCCCAAGACGATGCCCGAGGCGACCCCGCTCTCGGTCCAGATCAAAATCGCCCAGGGCGAATGCTACATCGAGGAAGGCAAGCTGGAGGACGCCCGTCGCTTCTACGAAGGGCTGAGCAGCCTCGCTACCCGGAGCCCCGCCTTTAAGACGGCAAGCCTCTGCGGCCTTGGCCAGGCGCTCTACCAGCAAGGCGTCAAGGACAAGGACATCAAGAAGCTGCGCAACGCGCAGAAGTTGTTCGCAGAAGTCTCGGCGACCGACCTGCTCGACGGCGACACCTCGGCAAAGGCCCTCTATCTGATGGGCCGCACTCTGCTCGCCCTCGGCAAAGACCATGAGGGCAAGGACTACGCGAGCCGGGCCATGGGTATCTTCCGCCAAATCCAGACCTGCTATTCCGATAGCCGCTGGGCGACACTGGCGCGCAAGGCCCTCGGCGGCTGAGCCTCGGGTCCCGTTTTCGCGGAATCGCCAAAGCGGGTTTTCTGCGATCGCTGCCTTACTGCGATCTCCCCCATACCGGGGGCTTTGCGAGGAGGAGTCGGCGTGAGCCTCTCCTCCTCGCTCCACCTACTGGGCTCCACCTACTGGGCTCCACCTACTGGGCCGGAGCTGCACGCCCGCTTTTTTCCCTGAGAACAAAGCTGCGCTCCCCCTTCCTCGATGTCCAAGCGCCCCCGTCCTCGGCGCACCCGGATTCCGAACATTCGCAGGCTTTCTTCCAAGGCCCCGAGCAGGCAAAATGCTCCCCTGTTTCTTGCTCATCCAGTCCGCTGGTTGAGAACCCGAGAAGCGTTCCCTGCTTCCTTCCCTTTGGCCTCTCCCCACGAGAGCCCAGAGTCAACGGTTCAGGGGGCTCGCGAACCCGATCAGGAATCTGCCGTTACCCCCTCGCCTGAGGAAGGCAGCCCTGGCCGGAACGGCGAGTCATGCTCCTTTGCGATCTCTGGCTCCGCCCCAGCTCGAGATCGTTGTCAATGCCCCGAAACCCCTGGACTTCTCGTGATCCGGGATTGCAGTGCTGTTCATCCCAGTGATGTTCATCACCGTGATTCTCGCCCCGCGCTGCAGGCCAGAGCTAGGGCACGACGATCCCGAGAATTTCTGCAACAGCATTCACCATAGTTCTTAGAGCATCGAGCTGCCGATGATGACCACCCCCTTCAACTGGGCCGACCTCAAGGCCTTCGCCCTCTTCAAGCTCACCCCGGTCTTCGCTGCCGCTGCGCTGCTCAGCGGTCCTGCCCTCGCACAAGAGGAGCCCAGCGCGCCGACCATGATGGAGGACATTGTCGAGAATGCCGGTCTGATTGGTTGGCTCATCGTCATCCTCTCGATCCTCGCGCTGGCGCTGATCATTGAGCACTTCATGACGCTCAAGCGCGACAAGCTTGCTCCTCCCCACCTGATCGACGATATCGAAGCCCTCTTCGACGAAAAGCAGTGGCAAGAGGCGATCGAAGTCTGCGAAGCCGAGCCGAACTACCTAACCGAGGTCGTCCAGGCCGGTTTGGCCAAGCTCGGCCATAGCTACGAGACCATCCAGACCTCGATGTACGAAGTCGCCGAAGAGAATGACATCAGCCTGAACCAGAAGGTTGGCTGGCTCAACCTCATCGCCGCCGTCGCCCCCATGATGGGTCTGCTAGGTACCGTGAATGGTATGATCACGACCTTCGGCAAGATCGCGGTCCTGCCCAGCGTCAAGCCGGGCGACCTCGCTGGCGGTATTAAGGGCGCGCTCGTGACCACCCTACTGGGCCTGACCGTCGCCATCCCAGTGACCGCGGCCTACGTCTACTTCAAGAACCGCACCCAGCGCATCTCGATTGAGATTGCCGCGATCACCGAGGATCTCTTCGACCGTTTCCGCAGCGAGCAGGTCTGAGCCCTCGCTTCTCCTCCGGGCAAGGCAGAGAGGTGACGGGCCAGCGTTCATGAGCATCCAGAACTCCCCCATCGGGGACTCTGGTGCAGCGCTAGCCCGGCACCGTTCACACACGAGGCTTAAGTGCCTCGAAGGAAGAACAAATGGCCGGCAAAAAGAACAGAGAAGAAGTCGAAGAGACGCGGATGGACATGACGCCAATGATCGATTGCGTCTTCCAGCTCATCGTCTTCTTCTTCCTGATCATCGACCTGCAGAACCAGGAACTCGAAGACCTCAAGCTCCCGGTCGCAAAGTACGCTCAGCCTGACGAGCAGCCGGAAGGCGTGCGTCCCATCGTCAACATCAATCAGGATGGCGATGTCATCTACCGTGGCCAGACCAAGTACGACCACCGGGACGAAAAGAACTTCAAGAAGCTCAACGAGCTGCTCAGCTTCTTCGCCAACACCGTGATGAAGAAGAAGTTCGACAAGGCCGTCGGCAGGAAGCTCCCTGACGACCCACTTCTGATCCGTGCCGACGAGTTCACCGAAATGCACTACGTCGCCAAGGTCATGATGGAATGCGGCCGAGATAACGTCCAAATCTGGAAGGTGGAGCTGGCCGTCGGCGAACCGGACGAGAACAAGCGCAGGTAAGGGGAAAGGTGGCAGTTGAGCTTGCAGTCGGCGCCTAGCCCCATTTGGGCAGGCAGCAGATCTGTGAGCCCCCTCTCCACCGGCCTTCTGGCAACGAGGATCAAATCCAATGAAGAAAAAGAAGAACAAGAAGAAGAACGAAGAAGCCGTGATGGATATGACGCCGATGATCGACGTCACCTTCCTGCTGCTGATCTTCTTCCTCTGCCTCGATTTCAAGACCCTTGAAGGCAAGCTTGCGACCAACCTGCCTAAGGATGTGGGTGTCAACACGAGCGAGGCGCAGCCGATTGAGAAGCTCGACATCCGCATCACAATGCTCAAGTTCGGCAAGGAAGAGCCCACCGGCTATGGTCGCCGCATTCTCTTAGGGCACAAGGTTTCCTGGGAGGTCGGGAGGATTACCGTCCGGACCGTCAAGGCCCTGGAAGACATGCTCAAAAAGGAAGTCAAGAATCGGATCCCCGACAAGAACGGCAAACTGAAGCCCAAGCCGATCACGATCAAAACCGGGGCAGGTGTTGTCTACGGGGATGTGACCCAAGTGGTCGACATTGCACGGGCCGCCGGTTTCGAAGAGATCACCTTTGGCGGAGGTGAAGGCAGCTACCGCAACCAGCAAGCCAAGAAGAAGTAGCGCGCAGCGAAGGTCCTAGCACCGCAGCTTCAAGGCACCGCAACTTCAAGGCACCACAGCTTCAAGCGCCCAAGAAGCGCCTGAGCCCCTCTCCCGGGGGCCAGGCGCTTCTTGCGTTCTCAAGTAGATAGCTCCGGCCAAAGAGGGAGGAAAAGGGCGCTTAGCCCTCGCTCTTCTAAGAAAATTCCAGCCTAGCGGAGCATGTTTTTTTGCCGCGCCTCGCTCAACGAAAACGGCCCCAGAGAGGGCCAGGACGGACAGCATCGAGGCCTCCTAGCCCTCCCGCCCCATTCCTCTTTCGAAGGCTGCGCTTTCGTATGGCGGACCCGCCAGTGACCTGGCCTTCTGCCTTGGAAAATCGCTTTCCCACGGCAGCCTGCTCTGCTAGCTTTCCGCAGCTTGCAAGGCTCTTCACCGGGCTCTGCAAGTCCCCTCTGCCCTGGGGGGGAGAGAGTGCTGTCGGCCGCGTTGCCGTCGTCAGAACTCTCTCCGAGTCATTCGGTCTCCGGACTTTCCCGGCGGCTACCCCTTCTCCCTGATCGAAGGAGGTTCGGCAGGCTTCGCTGCGCTCTATCTGCACCGTCATCAACGAATGAGCCTTGATGCCGATTGCAGCTACGCAACGTTCCCCCCGGCCCCTCGCTCTCCCGCATGGTTCGAAGGAAGACGATGTCCCTCGCGATGTCCCGATTCATGACCAGCTCGGCTTCCGTGCTCGGTCTCTCTCTGCTCGCGCTGCCCGCTGGCCTCCTTCTCGGCTGCGCCTCCTCGCAGGACGAGAGCAGCGTTTCCAACGAGACAACCTCCAAGGAAGAGGTCTCGAACGAAACGAGCAACGAAACCACCCCCGGGCGTGAAGCCGCCCGTGAGGCCGTGCGCAGCAAGGCCTCGAGCGACAGCAAGGCCTCGAGCGACAGCAAGGCCTCGAGCAAGAGCAAGGCCTCGAGCAACAGCGAGGATCCTCTCGCAAAGCAGCGCAACGACTTCCTCATCGCCCGCTACCTTGGATCGGCAGAGCGGCTGATCGAACAGCTGCGCTTCCAGGAAGCCAAGGTCCAGTTGCTCCAGGCTAAGAACGTGGACCCCGCGAATACCCGCGTGCGCAGCCTCTTGGTGCGGGTGCAGGAAAAGCTGGGAGAACGAGCCGGCCCCGTTGAGAGCTATGCCGATTACATGGCCAAGCTCCTTGAGGTCCGGATCCAAAGGGATAAGGCCACATCCCGCCGCCTGCTCGCGACTGCAGAGCAGCAGATGCGCGAAGGCGATTACGATGCAGCCGTCCAGAATCTCCGCCGTATCGAAGTCAAGATCCAGGTCGGCGTCGGCATCGATTGGGAGGAGATTCCCACCCGTCTCGCCAGCTTGCTGAAGCAAGCAGAATCCGAGCGGGACGCCGTCGAGGCCCGGATGGAGGCAGAGGCCCGCGCCGAGTCGCAAGCGCGACTGGCTCGCGAAGCCGAGCGCCGCCGGGCGCAGCGGGAGCGCCAGGTCGCCTTCCACCTTGGCAAGGCTGCCGAATCCTTCCCGAAGCGTCACTATGAGGAGACCCGCCGCCAGGCTCAGGCGGCTCTCGACGTCGACCCCCTCAACGAAGACGCGCGCGAGTTCCTAGAGATCGCCGAAAAGGCCCTGCGTAACCGCCAGAACAGCGAATACATCGCTGCGAAGGCCCGTCGCTTCAAGGAGTATCAGCTCAACAACGCTGAGCGGATGATTCCCTACAGTGAGATCTTCGTCGCTCCCGACGTCGAGTACTGGCGCAAGATTACCGAGCTGCGCAAGGGCGCCAGTGGCAGCTCCCCCAAGACCGAGTCGGACGAGGTCCGTGCCCTGCGCAACAAGCTGCGCACCACCCGTCTGAATGAAGGTCTCTCCTACGACGAAGACAATGGCGACTACCTCCAGGTCTTCGAGAACCTCACGACCTTGACCGGGATTTCGATCCTGGTGGCACCGGAGGCAAGCGAAGTCATCGAGGGCAACGGCCTCGTCCTCACCCTCCGCCTCGAGTCGCCGCTCTCGCTGGAGCACTTCCTCAACATCATGATGGACCGCAGCGAGAAAGCTCTCGCCTACTCCATCACCGAGGGCGTGGTCATCATCACGACGCCCGAGAAGGCACTCGGTAAGCCTGTCGTCCAGGTCCACCCCATCAGGGACTTGACCTTCCAGCACAAGGGATTCGCCGGCCCCATCCTTCGAGACCTGCCCATTGGTGGCGATGTCGACAGTGAGGAGAACCCACGCAGTGGTGGCCCCGTCGGCGAAGCGAAGGCGTTCATCGATGGCGATGCGCTGGTGAACCTCGTCCGTAGCAGTGTGGGACGCGGCACCTGGGACAACGATGGCATCGCGATCGAAGAGGCGAAGGGCAACCTGCTCGTCACGCATACCCCAGCCGTGCAAGCACAGGTCCGTCAGTTCCTCGACGACCTGCGCAAGTTCACGACCAGCCTCGTCAACGTCGAGTCCAAGTTCCTGCGAGTCGAGCAGAACTGGCTCCAAGAGTTCGGTATCGACTTCCGCGGCCTCGGTGGCTCCAACGCCAAGGGAACCGTCGCCCAGCTTGATGACCTCACCAACGGCGCTCCAGGCAATGCTTCCCGCGGCTTCGACAACAGCGGTGCTGGTGACCCCAACGGCAAGCCCATCGCGGGTATCTTCAAAGATGACGGCCTGGACGGAGACTTCCGTGGTCGCACGGAGAACTACTTCAAGGACCCGCTGGGCAACCTACTCTCCAGCAATGGTGGCTTGAACTTCGGCCTGACGCTGCTGGATGACACCCAGCTCAACGTCCTGTTCAACGCTGTCGAGAAGAGCCAGAACATCGAAGTGGTCGACAGCCAGAGTCTGCTGATCCTCAACGGCAACCGCGCCAACGTCTCGGTCATCAACCAGACGGCCTACGTGCAGGACTTCGAGGTGGAAGTCGCCTCCGCGGCCTTCATCGCCAACCCCCAGGTCAACGTGATCCAAGACGGCGTCGTCCTCGACGTCAAACCGACGATCTCCTACGACCGCAAGTACATCACCCTCGACCTGAAGCCCACCGTGGCAGAACTCGGGCGTCCGATTCCGACCTTCACCACCTCCCTCTCCGGCCTGACTCAGCCCGTCGTCTTGCAGTTCCCGAAGATGACCGTTCGCAGCGTCTCGACCACGGTCAAGGTGCCCGATGGCGGCTCCGTCCTGGTCGGTGGTCTGAACTCGGTCTACAAGCTCGATCGCCGCGCCGAAGTGCCGTGGCTGGCGGATCTCCCGCTGCTGAGCTTCTTCTTCAAGCAGGAAGGCTCGACGGAAGAGACCGCGTCGCTGATGGTTCTGGTCAAGGCCCACATCGTCAACGTCGCTGACCGCCTCAAGAAGCTTGAGGATTCTGGCCGCTGAGGCCGTGCTACGAATCATCAGCCGCTGAAAACCAGCTGCTGAGACCAAGCCAAGCAATGGCGTCAGAAACGGGAGGCCGAGTGGGCGAAAGCCTACTCGGCCTCCGTTCTTTCTAAGCAGCCCCGCTTTCTCGACGGAGCCACGGTCTAGGCCGAGCGACTTTTTTGGCAGAGCAGCTTTTTACCAGAGTAGCCCGCGACCCTAGTGTCTCCCTTGTCCCAGCGCCTTCCAAAGAGATCCCCCATGTCCAGCGGGAAACGCCCTCTCGATGCCGTCTTCTTCGATATCGACGATACCCTTTTCTCGACCTCGGTCTTTGCCGAGAAGGCACGCCGGGCCGCCGTCGATGCCATGATCCAGTATGGGCTGCGTGGAATCCCGCGCGAGCTCGCCCTCAAGGAGCTACGCGAGGTCGTGGAGGAGTTTAGCTCCAACTATGGCCACCACTTCGACAAGCTCCTGAGCCGACTCCCTGAGCAGGCTATCGAAGGCATGAATCCCGCCATGCTGGTCGCTGCCGGAATGGTCGCCTACCACGACACCAAGTTCCGTGACCTGCGGGTCTACGACGACGTCTACGATGTGCTGCGTCGCCTCGCCGGAACGTCCCTCATCCGAGGCGTCATCTCTGCGGGACTCACCGTCAAGCAGACGGAGAAGATCCTGCGCCTGCACATCTACGAGTTTCTCTCACCAAACGCGATCTTCATCACCGAGCAGATCGGTATCGGCAAGCCCAACCCCAAACTCTTCCAGCGAGCCCTCGAAGAACTCGATTTGCGCCCCGAGAGGACGATGTACGTCGGAGACCACCCCGACAACGACATCGCCCCCTGCAAGGAACTGGGCATGATCGCGGTCTGGAATCGCCGCAGCGGACGCCATGCGGAGCGAGAAGCCAAGGTCGCAGCGGACTACGAAGTGCGAGACTTCTACGAGCTGCGCGAAATCCTCTGGCGCGACTTCGACATTCGCTGAGCAGCTCGGAGAGCCCGCGGCGCGGGCGCCAGGCGCTCTAGCGCCAAGAAGCTCTACGAGGACTCACGCGAGGGGTCGTAGGCGATCTCCCGCCGGACATCATCCACCGCCCGGCCCAGTGGCAGCATGCACACATAGCAGTCGTTACCGCAGCATTCGCGGTAGCTGTCGTCAGGGTCCAAGACCAGCTTCCGCAGCATTCCCTTCAAACTGGCGTCGAAGTGCTGGGCCGCCAGAGCGCGGTCTAAGGCCGCGTCCAGCTTTTCGGGATCCACCCCCTCCGGCAAGTCATCGGAAGCTGATCTCACCGGCCACCTCCCCCAGGCTTCGCGCCCTGCTTCGGCTTCGACTCCTGCTGCTTGGGACGCAGCCCCAGAGCCGCCCCGCGCTCGGGCGCGAAGTGCTTCTGCAGAGCCGCCTCGACGCCCTTAGCATCCAGCGCCGCGATTCTCGCCGCCAGGCCCTCGGGCAAGAGCCCCATCTGGGTCAAGCCGCGCGAAAGCCCCAGCGAGTAGAGCAGCCGGGGGAAGCGCGCCAGCTGCGCCGCGCGCAGCTTCTCCAGCGGCAGCGCATCCAAGGTCTGACGCAGCTGCCGCTGCGCGAAGCGCAGTTCGGCGGCACGGACCGGCTGCCGTCCTTGCTGCTTCACCCAGGCCTGCAGCTTCTCCTGCGTCACCAGCAAGTCGCCGCCATCCTCTCCCCGCCAGTTCAAGAAGGCGATCTCCGGGAAATCCAGCAGCGAGTGGTAGCCGGGAAAGAACATCGCTTGCCCCAGCGTCTTGCCACGCGGGAAGCTCAGCATGGCCCGGCGCCGAAGTACAGCAGCAGCGACGCTAAAGGCCGGGAACTCCTCGCTCCCCAGCGGCGGCGCCGCAAAGGCCAGGGTCGCGAAGGGCCCGCCCACCTGGCGCACCGCCCAGCTCGCGGGAGCATGCTCCAAAGACTTCGGCGGCGTCGGTGTCGGCAGCGGCTCTCTCGCCGAGGCCTTGAGCCCGGCGAAGACCTGCCGGTAGAAGGGCAGGTCCCTCTCCACATCCACCCGCCCCAGCGCAACGAGCAAAGCGTTCCCCACATGATGCGAGCGCAGATAGGCCTCACGCAGGGCCGCCTCGCTTAGCTTCGCCAGCGACTGAGCCAGCCCAACGCCAACCCGCCCCTCCGGCCTGCCGGCGAGTAGCCGCTGCCGCGCCCGCCACTGCAGCATCGGCCCCGGCACGAGGGTGGTCAGCTTGCGCGCCTCCGTCCAAACCCGCGGCCGCTCGCGCCCGAGATCGCGCGCGCCAAAGCGCAGCTTCCCCGCCAGCACCTCGGCCCAGCGCCGCGCGTCACTGCTGATCGCCTTGCGGCTGCCGATCGAGTAGTAGCAGGTATAGCGGCAGGCGGTCATCGAGTTCGCAGCCGTGCGCTGCCGCTGCCACTGCTGGTAGCTCCAGCCCTTGCGCTCTGGCGTCGCCCCGGTCAGGACCAGGTGATCCACGAGGTGCATGGTGCCGGTCCCGTCCAAGGGATCCTGGGCCCAACCATTCTTCACAAACAGAAAAAGCGCCATCTCCTGACAAGCAGGAACGCTCTCAACCAGCAGCTCGAGCCCATTGTCAAAGCGCACGAGGCGCTGGCTCCCCTGGGCGCAGGGCCCAGACAGGGAACCCAGGACCACAAGGCCAGGTAGCGCCAGCTGCGCAAGCAAGCCCAAGACTCAGCCCTCGACCTTGACCGGGAACTCCTCATCGAAGAGCCAACACTTGCAGCGATGCCCCTGACCAAGGTCAAAGCTGGGCGGCTCCTCCTGACTGCAGCGATCCATCGCCACCGGACAACGCGGATGGAAGTGGCAACCACTCGGCGGGTTGATCGGCGTCGGTACATCCCCGGTCAGCAGCACCCGATCGGGCTTCTGATCCGGATCCGCCACCGGGATCGCCGAGAGCAGCGCCTGGGTATAGGGATGCGAGGGCCGCACAAAGAGGTCCTGGGTCTCGGACAGCTCGACGATCTGCCCCAGATACATCACCGCGATGCGGTCACTGATGTGCCGCACGACGGAGAGATCGTGGGCGATAAACAGATAACTGAGCCCGAGCTCCTCCTGCAGGTCCATCAGCAGGTTGAGGATCTGCGCCTGGATCGACACGTCGAGCGCCGACACCGCCTCGTCGCAGACGATGAACTCCGGATTCAGCGCCAAAGCGCGCGCCACACCGATACGCTGCCGCTGCCCCCCACTAAACTCGTGCGGATAGCGGTTCACGTACTTGCGGCTCAGCCCCACCCGCTCAAGCAGCTGCTCGACCCGCTCGCGCGCCTCAGCCGCGGAGTCGACCAGCTCATGCACCCGCAGCGACTCACCGACGATGCCGGCAACGGTCATTCGCGGGTTCAGCGACGAGTAAGGGTCCTGGAAGATGATCTGCATCTTCCTCCGGAGCTCCCGCAGCTCCTGCTTCTTCAAATCGAAGACATCCAGATCGCCAAAGCGCGCATAGCCATCCGTCGGCTCAAGCAAACGCAGCAGGGTGCGCCCAGCCGTGGTCTTGCCACAGCCCGACTCGCCCACCAAACCAAGGGTCTCACCGGCCTTGAGCTTGAAGGAGAGACCATCGACCGCCTTCACATACCCCACCGTCTTCTTGATCAAGCCCCGCTCGATCGGGAACCACTTCTTGAGCCCGCGCACTTCGAGCAGCGGCGCTTTTTTCGCCCGGGGAGGCGGCGGAACCCGTTGCCCACTCTTCGGCATCTCTTGCTGACTCATGCCCTAGCCTCCGTCCTCGCTTCCGTTCGCACGAAGCAAGCAAGCTCGTGTCCGGCTTCGACCTCGACCAACGGCGGCTCAGCTTCGGCACAGCGGGCTTCGGCCAAGGGACAGCGATCGCGGAAGCGACAACCACTGGGGAACTCGTACGGTGTCGGCACATTACCCTCGATCGCTTGCAGCCGGGCTCCATCGGTCTCCAGACCGGGGAGGCTATGGAAGAGCCCCTCGGTGTAGGGATGCCGGTGTCGCTTGAAGATGGTGCGCACATCGCCACTCTCCACGACCTTGCCCGCGTACATCACGCAGACCTCGTCGGCCATCTCGGCAACGACGCCCAGGTCGTGGGTGATCAGCAGCACCGACATGCCGTTGTCCTTCTGCAACTCTCGCATCAAGTCGAGAATCTGCGCCTGGATGGTCACGTCCAGGGCCGTGCTCGGCTCATCGGCGATCAGCAGCTTAGGATTGCAGGACAGGGCCATCGCGATCATCGCCCGCTGCCGCATGCCGCCCGAGAGCTGGTGCGGATACTCGTCCACCCGCGAGGCCGGCGAAGGGATGCCGACCTTGGCCAGCATCTCGATGGCGCGCGCCCGCGCCGCGGCCTTACTCAGCCCCATGTGCAGGCGCACCGACTCGATGATCTGATCCCCGATGGTGTAGACCGGATTCAGGGCCGTCATCGGCTCCTGGAAGATCATCGAGATCTCGTTGCCGCGCAACGAGCGCATCTCCTCCTCGCTGATCTCCAAGAGGTTCCTCCCTTCGAGGAGGATCTGCCCGGAGATCGTCTTGCCCGGAGGCGTCGGCACCAGCCGCAGGATCGAGAGCGAAGTGACCGACTTGCCGCAACCCGACTCGCCCACCAGCCCCAGGGTCTTACCCCGCGGAATGCGGTAGGTGACATCGTCGACCGCGCGCGCGACCCCTTCGTCGGTAAAGAACCAGGTGCGGAGCCCGAGAACTTCGAGCACCGCATCTTTGCTTTCGATGCTCATCGCTGCTTCTCTCCCTGGTCGAAGTCGCCGGCGATCTCGGGAGCTTCCTCTCCACGGAAGCCAGGAGTCTGCGCCATCAGCACCTGGATCTCCTCGTCGGACGGCAGCTTACCAGTGCTCGCCAAGCGCGGATCGAGGGCATCACGCAGACCATCCCCAAGCAAGTTGAAGGAGGTCACCGCGATCATGATGGCCAGGCCCGGGAAGGCCGAGAGCCACCACTCCAGGAGCAGGTATTCCTGCCCATCGGCTACGTCAGCGCCCCAAGTCGGCACCGGTGGCGGAACGCCCAAGCCGAGGAAGGACAGGCTGGCGTCGACCAAGATGGTGCCACCGACACCGAGGGAGGCGCTCACGATCACCGGCGCCAGACAGTTCGGCATGATGTGGCGGAAGAGGATACGCAAATCGCCAAAGCCCAAGGCTCGCCCGGCATGCACGAAGTCCTGCCCACGTTTCTGCAAGACCTCACCGCGGACCAGGCGCGCGGTCCCCATCCAGCCCATGAGCCCGAGGAAGAACACGATCAGATAGATGCGCCGCTCCCCGGCAAAGAACTCGACGTCCTTGAACAGGGTCATCAACACGAGCAGGAAGACCAGGCGCGGAAGGCTCAGCAGCACCTCCAACACGCGCATGATGATCCAATCGGTCTTGCCGCCGAAGTAGCCGGCAAGCAGCCCCAGGAGCAGCCCCAGCGTGGCCGAAAGCCCCACCGTGAACAGCCCGATAGTGAGACTGATCTGCGAGCCGTAGATCACGCGCGACAGCACATCGCGACTGAACTTGTCGGTGCCGAAGGGGTGGGCCAGGCTCGGCGGCTGCAGCTTCATGTGGATCGGGTCGATCAGCTCATCGGGCTGGTACTGCGCCAGATAGGGCGCCACAATCGCCACGAAGCTGAAGCTGGCGACAAAGAAGAAGCCCACCTGCGCTTGCGGGGAACGCAGGAAGCGCTCACGCACCAGCTGCCACTGACTCTTGCCGTACTTCGGCACGAAAGGAGGCTTGCGCGCCAGGAACAGCACCAAGGCCGGAAACAGGGTGCAGCCAAGCAAGGCCCAGAAATGGCCCAGGTCTCCATCCCCATCGAAGCTGTCGAGCACCCTGTCGGAACGAAGGATCAGCAGGGTAAGGCTCACGAAGCAAACCAGCAGCACCCAGAAGCCGAGCAAGCGCGGCCCTTCCCGCAGCTGCCAGATCCCTGGCCAGTTGACCCAGCCCTTCGGCGCTTCACCGCGCCTCGCCTGTGAATCAGCCATGGGAGATCCTCGGGTCAACAATCGAGTAGAGCAGGTCGGCAATCAGGTTGCCCAAGATCACCATGCCGGTGAGCATAATCGCGTTCGCCATGATGACCGGGTAGTCGTAGGACTTGACCGACTCGACGATCAGCCGCCCCATCCCGGGCCAACTGAAGACGTATTCGACCAGCACCGCGCCAGAAATCAGGAACGGCAGATAGAGGCCGAGCAGGGTGATGATGGGGATCATCGCGTTGCGTAGCGCGTGCTTGAACAGCACCTTGCGCGACGAGAGGCCCTTGGACTGCGCGGTGCGGACATAGTCCTGGCGGATGACCTCAAGCATCGAAGAGCGCATGTAGCGGGCGATGCCGGCCGCCGAAGGAATGCCAAGGGCTAGCACCGGCAGCAGCAAGTGCTGCATCAAGTCGCCAGTGCCTTCGAAGAAGCCGATCGACGCCGTCGCCTCGGCTGCCGCCGCGGCGATCTCCGCCTCGCGAAAGATCATGTCCGGCCCCGACATGCCAAAGACCGGCCAGCCATCGATCAGATACAGCGCCCCCAGCTGCAGCATCATCGCCAACCAGAAAGACGGCGCCGAATAGATCAGCAAGGTCGTCAGGGTGATGGCGACATCCGTCTTCGTGTACTGACGGACAGCCTGAAAGATGCCGATCAGCGAGCCGAGCGTGAAGATCACCACCATCGAGCAGATCGACAGCAGCATCGTGTTCGGCAAGGCCTCACCGAGCAGCTGCGAGACCGGCACGCTCTGCACCAGCGAGTAGCCGAGATCGCCCTTGCAGACGCCCACCAGCCAGTTGAAACAGAAGACCCAGACCCCCTGATCGAGGCCCATGTTCGCACGAATCTGGTCCTGGATCTTTGCCGGGAAGTCGGGGTTGATGAACATCGACGAGGGGTCGATCGGCGACAGCGCCAGCATCGCCACCAAGGCCAGGAGCACGACCCCGAGGACGAGGACGCCCGAGCCAAGACGCCTAAGAAGGAAGCTGAGCATTAGTCTTGTGGTGCTCCAGAGCTAGAAAGCCAGGCCCAGATCAAAAGGGACTCAGAGGTCATATGCACGCTCTCCCTTGGGCACCCACCAGTTCTGGATCTCGAAGAGGGTCGAGAGGATGCTCGGCTTGACCCCGCGCACCCGGCTGTTGACGGCAAAGAACTGCGGACGCCAGAAGAGGAAGGTGTAGGGTTGCTCGTCGTAGATGATCTGCTGCATCTCTTCCCAGCAGCGCTTTTCTTCGTCGAAGTCGGCCGTGTTCAGCCCCTTGGTGATCAGCGCGTCGACCCGGGCATTGCTGTAGTCGCAGTGGTTGAAGGGCTTTTTGTCATCCTTACTCGGCGAGCCCCAAATAGGGCTCGGGTCGACGAAGAGCCCAGCCGACCAGCCGGCCAAAGCCGCTTGGTATTTCCGGTGCCGCAGGTTGTCGAAGAAGGTATTCGGCTCGATGCGCTCGATCGTCACTTCGATGCCGACGCGCTTCAAATCGTCCTGGACCAGGACCACCGCATCAGCGCGGCGCGGATTGCCGGTATTGGTGGAGAGCGTGAAGCGGAAGGGCTTGCCGTCCCTGTCGAGCATGCCATCCCCGTCTGAGTCTCGCAGCCCGGCCTCGGCGAACAGCTCCTTCGCCCGCTTCGGATCGTAGGGCAGGAGCTTGATGCCCTTCGCCTTGTAGTCGGTCAGCTCCGGGCTAATCGTCGAGAAGGCCTGCACCCCCACGACCTCGCCCCCCACCGTCAGCAGCGTCTTCATGATGCGCTGGATGTTGATGGACATGGTCAGGGCGCGACGCACCCGCACATCTTGGAACAGGGGGTCGTTGAGGTTGTAGCAGATGTAGTCCATCGCCCGCAGACCCTTGCGGTAGACCTTGACGTGCGGCCAGGACTTCACCTCCAGCAGGTCCTTCTCCTGCACCGTCTCGATCAGGTCCACCTGCTGCGACTTGAGCGCCTGTAGCTGTGTCTGGTATTGGGGGACGATGCGCACCAGGATGCGGTCCAAGTGCGCCAATAAGCCGCTCTGGTTGCCGAGGGCGTAGTTTGGGTTGCGCTTGAAAACCAGGTACTGCTTGGGCACCCACTTGATCAAGTCGAAGAAGCCGTGCCCGAAGACCCTCTGCTTGTGCAGCGGGTGCTTGCGCAGCCCCGTTCGGTCCGCCTTACCCAGCAGGTGTTCGGGAACGATGGTCCCCGGGGCCGCGTGCGACATCATCGTGCCCTGGTTGTAGGCGTGGGTGAAGTTGAAGCGGACGGTGTAGTCGTCGATGACCGTCACCGGCTCCTTGGGATCCATGTGCTCGACGCTGTTGCGCCGCGGGCTCGCCACCTTGGGATCCGCCACCAGCTCCGTGGTAAACGCGACATCGTGGGCGTTGATCTCCTCGCCATCAGGCCACTTGACCCCCTTCTTCAGGAAGAAGGTGATCTGGGTCTTGTCCTTGCTGAACTGCCAGCGGGTCGCCAGCGCCGGCCGATACACGATGCGGCCGTTTTTGAACTCGCTGTCGATCAGCGCCGGCGCGACGAGAGCCGAGAGGGTGGACCCCGTCGCCGTGCCGCTCACCGGATAGAGGAAGCCATCGGGCCCCGAAGGCATGGCGATAACCAAGCCTCCTCCCACCCGCTCGGGCTTCGGCGCCGGGCTTTGCTTCTGGGCTCCCAGGGCAGCAGCAGCGCTACAAGCAACGAAGAGGCCCAGACGGAAGAAGGTCCGGGCGGGGCAGCAGGGATCTGGCATTGCTGAGCCTCAGGAGCGGGAAGGAAAGGGAGCGGCCCAAAAGCCTAAGCGGCCTCGGGCCTCAGCCCAAGAACCGCTCGTAGCTAGGCCGAGCCCTCCGGCCCGGTGATGGCCTTCAGCCGCCGATCTTCTCGCGCCCGAAGTAGGGCTGCAGCGCCTTGGGGATGGCAATGCTGCCATCGGCCTGCTGGTGGTTTTCGATCAGCGCAATCAGGATGCGGGGGCTGGCGACGACGGTGTTATTGAGGGTATGCGCGATGCGCGCCTTGCCGTCCTCGCCGCGATAACGCAGCTTGAGCCGCCGCGCCTGGAACTCGTGGAAGCGCGACGCCGAGTGGGTCTCACCGTAGTCGCCCCGCGACGGCATCCAGGTCTCGATGTCGAACTTCTGCACCTGGCCCTGGCCGAGGTCGCCGCCGCAGACGTTGACCACGCGATAGGGCAGCTCAAGTGCCTCGACGATCTCGCAGGAGTTCTCCAGGATCGCCTGATGGTGCTGCTTCGACTTGGCCTCGTCGGCGATGTCGACCACCACCTGCTCGACCTTCTGGAACTGGTGCACGCGATAGAGGCCCCGGGTGTCCTTGCCATAGGTCCCAGCCTCGCGCCGGTAGCAAGACGAACGCGCCACGTAGCGCCGCGGCAACTCCTTGGGGTCCAGGATCTCGTCACCGTGGAAGGCGGTCAGTGAGACCTCCGCGGTGCCGACGAGGTAGAGATCGTCCTTCTCGCAGCTGTAGGCCTGCTCTTCGCCACCGGGGAAGTAGGCCGTGCCATACATCGCCTCCTCGCGCACCAGCTGCGGCACGGACAGAGGCTCGAAGCCCTTGCCGACCATGTGCTCAAGCGCCAAGCGCAGCACCGCTTCCTCAAGCAGCACAGCGTCGCCGCGCAAGAAATAGTTGCGGCTGCCGGCGATCTTCACCGCCCGCGGCACATCGAGGAGTCCGTGCAGTTCACCCAGCTCGACGTGGTCCTTCGGCTCAAAGTCGAAACGAGGCGGCTCGCCATGGCGCCGGATCTCGATGTTCTGGCTCTCGTCCTTGCCTTCGGGGACATCGTCCGCCGGCGGATTGGGGAGACGCAGCAGCAAGAACTCGCGGCGCTCCTGCAGCTCCTTCTGGCGCTTGCCCAGCTCCTGGATCCGCTTCTTGATCTCGCCCTGGCGCTGCAGCAGGGCCGGACGCTCCTCGGGCGAGGCCTTGCCGACTGCTTTGCCGCTCTGCTTTTGCTCGGCGCGAAGCCCTTCGATCTCGGGCAAGACCCGGCGGAGCTCCCTGTCGACGTCGACAAACTCGTCGACGAGCTCCTCACAGGGCATGTGCTTCTTCTGGCCGGCGGCCTTGACGAGTTCCGGGTGTTCCCGGACCCACTTGGGATCGAGCATGGCAGGCGATTCGCTTCGGAGGTCTCAGTTCGAGGGGAAGGCAGGAGCTTCGCCCAAGTGCGCGGCTCCTGCGAGGGGAAACTGGCTGGCCCGGGCAGAACGCGCCCCGGAGTCGGCCGCCCCTACTTCCAGATCGGCTCCAGCTTGCCGAAGAGCTTGTGCTTCTTCTGGCGCACGGCGACGAAGACGGTGCCACGGAAGGGGATCTTCACCCGCAGCAAACTGTCGGCGTTGCGGGAGTCGGCCCCGTTGATCGGCCAGTAGGACAGGTGGTAGGCCGGGACTCCGCCCCGCAGGCCCTTGGCCTGGCGCCGCTTGCCGACGTTCATCGAGAGCGGCCCGATCTCATTGCCCTGCACGGCCCGCCAGCTGCCGATGACCTTGCCGCTCTTGGCGCCCTTTTTCTTCGAAACGATCAGCTCGGGCTCGAGCAGCGCCGCCCCGATGGCCCCGTAGCGCAGGCCGTAGCTGTCCTTCACGTAGAAGGTGGAGCTGTCGACGCTGACCTCTCCATTCTTGACCTCGGATTGGTATTCAATGTGGAACGGCGCGCCGATGCGAATCTCGGTGGTCTTACCCGGCTCGACATCGAAGGGTTTGGACGTGCCCGGGAGGATGAGCGCGTCCATATTACGCGGGAATTTCCCGTTCAAGATGCGCCCATAGATAATCGCATATCGACCGGCAGGAACCTCCACCGGCTTCTTGCCATTCTCGAAGGCGTCGAAGGCGGCCCCTTTGTAGTAACCGATCTCGGCTAGGACCAAGTAATCAGGTTTAGCCTTACGCGGTCCTTCCCACTTGACCTGGACAAAACCGCTCTGCACCGATGCCGGGTCCAAGGGCCGATAACGCAGGGTCTCGTTATTCCCGGTCACGCGCAGGCGCATCCAATGATCGCCGACCTTCACGTAGCTCGAGAACGGCAAGCGATGCTTACTGCGGCCACGCTTCATCGAATCGAAGACCGGCACACCGACGGCTTGTTCCCATCCTGAGCCAAAGCGGAAGTCGCCGGTTCCCGGCGTCGAGTTCCAGGCCTCGCCGACCACGCCGTTCGCATTCTCATCGAGGAACTCAAACTTCTCGCCCTCGATCTCGGCATAAAGAATCGAAGCACTGCGGAAGAAAAGGCTCGCGGACGTTCTCTGCCCCCAAGTCGGCCCGTAGTTGAGCATGGTGCCATTGGCCACTTCGCGATCGGTCGGCAGATAGGTAAAGAAGCCGTATTCGACTTCATAACCGCCCTTCTCGTATTTCAGATAGCACTGACTCGGCTTGCTGGCCATCGCCAGCTTGTATTTGCCGGCATCGGCTTCCGATACTCCGTAGCGATAGTCGTTGGCCCCAAGGCGCTTCAGCCAGATCTTTCCGTCTTGGAAGAAACTGATCTGACTGGGCAGCTTGCCTTCTAACCAGACACCGCGCCACTCCAAGGGGTTGACGCTGGACGGTAAGCAAATCCCTGGCTGCGGCTTTTTCTGCAGCGAGATCAGCATATCGAAGTCCTGCCACTTAGAGCCTGGGAGATACTTCGCCGGCCCCTCTTCGTTCTTCTTTTTCTTGGCGGCCCCGCCACCGATCTGACCCTGCTTGAGCTGATGCTCAAGCGACTTCAAATAGATCATGTTGCGCTTGAAGTCGAGCCCCTGCGTCCAGTCCAGCTCCTGGTGGAGCGTCCGGTATTGACGCAGCGCATCCCGCTCCATTTCCTTGTATTCCTTCTTCACCGGGCGGATCTGGGCAAGGTAGGCCGCGGCATCGCGTAGGCAGCGGGACGCGAGAACCCTATCACCGATCTGCTCACTTTGTTCGGCGAGCTGAATCATCGCCTTAGCGGCGTTGAACTGAGTCTCGGGCTGCTTCTGCGAAACACCCTGCTGGTAAAGCCCTTGGGCCTTGCGGTAGTTCTTGATGATCTGGAACAGCGCCTGCCGCTCGGAATCTCCGATCTCGGCGCGGAAGCGCTCAATCTTCTCCAGGCAGCTCGAGCCGAAGGACTCCTTCCACAGCTCCTTGAAGAGGAGGATACGCTCACCGGCCTTCGCATCGCCTCGGGTCACATAGGTGTCGACCAAGAGGCTGAAATGCTCGATGGCCATCTGCGGGCTGTCCTTAAGCGCACGAATCATGCGCTTGCGGTCGCCCAGCTCCTTCGCGCTATCGAACTTCTTGATGAAGGTGGCGTAGGCCCCCTGGGCCAGCACCGGCGCAGCAAACACCGCCAGAAGCAGGAGACAGGTCGCACGGAAGAAGAGTCGGTAAGGGCGAGGCATCATCAGCACCCATGGCTGCAGGATCGGGGGAAGGAAGGCTTGGGATTCTATACCTGGAAGGCCTGCGAATCAGGAATGCGAAGTACGCATAGCGGCCCGCTTTGCCCAAAGCTTCTCGGGGAGGACGAGCCAGGGCGAAGATGGCTCCGGCTTGTGGAAGAGTCTCCAGCTCAGCGCTTGAGCTTCTCCGAGTATCTGGTCAGCGTCTTACGCTCGCTCTTGCTGAGACTGGCCATGCCCTCACGCTTGACCTTGGCGAGCAGCCGGTCGACCTCCTCCTGCTCGTCCAGCTCGCGCTGCCTCCCCTTCTGCTGCTCCCGGGCCTGCAAGCGGAAGCGCTGCTGCTGCAGCCAAGGGCGCAGCTGCCACCACAACAAGCCGAACAACGCGCCGCCAAGATGCGCGGCGTGAGCCACACCGCCCCCCGGAACCCGATACGCCACCAAGGTCTCGTAGAGGGCGAGGAAACCAAGCAGGGCGGCGACGGCCCAGAGCGGCACGAAGAGGATGAAGAGCAGGACGCGGCTATGCGGGCTCATGAAGGCGGCAAAGACCAGGATGCCGTAAGCCGCCCCCGAAGCGCCGATGACCGGCACCCCCGAGAGATGCCCGACCAAGCCCGAGAAGACCAGCCAAAAGACGCCGCCGGCGATACCGGAGAGGAGATAGAGACGCAGCAGGTGCCTCTGCCCGTATCTCTGCTCCACCATCGAACCGAAGAAATAGAGCATCAGGCCATTCATCAGCAGATGCCACGGGTCCAGCGCGTGGGTGAACTGATAGGTGATCAGCTGCAGCACCGCGAGGAAGGGGCGCTCGCTGGCGCTGTCCAGACTCAGGCCCAAGTAGGGAGCAAAAGTCTGCCCCGTCGCCAGAAAGAACAGGAAGTTGGCCAGGAAGACGGCGACGTTGATCAGTAGCAGGATCTTCAGCGCCTTGCCCATGCGCGGGAAGGCCAGCTGCAGGCCGCCTCCCATTCCTCCTCCGCCTAGGCCCCCTTCTTCCCACTCTTTGCGCCAAGTCATCAGCTCAACCCTCTCGAAACCCGTCTTCGCCTTGCCGTGGAGCCTGGGCCCTACTGAGCTTCGCCCTACTGAGCTTCCCTAGAGATCTTCCCTGCTGCGAGCTCGCCCCGGAGGCTACACGGGCTCAGTTGCGCCGGTGGAGCACGAAGTCAGCCATCATGCGCAGAGCTTCGACATAGTCATTGCGAGGCAGGCCGTCGAGGCGACGCAGCGCCGCCCTCAGGAAAGAATCGGCTTTCTCGTGGGCATAGCTGAGCCCTGGCTTCAGGTCGAACTCAGCCAGCAGCGCCCCCTGCCGATCTGGGATCTTCTTGTCCTCGAAGATCTCCAGGAAGCGCTTGCGCTCAGCGCTGTCCAACTGCGAGAGCAGGTGCAGGAAGGGCAGGGTGAGCTTGCCCTTGCCAAAGTCGGTGCCAAGGGACTTTCCAACCACCTTCTCATCGCCCTCGACATCGAGACAGTCGTCGATGATCTGGAAGGCCAAGCCGAGTTCGTAGCCAAAGCCCGAAAAGAGCTCAACGATCTCCGGCGAAGCCTCGGCGTAGATCGCGCCCAGTTCCGAAGAAGCACCATAAAGAATGGCGGTCTTCTCCCCGATCACTCGCAGGTATTGCTCCTCGCTCAGCTGCATGTCGTAGCGGTGCAGCATCTGGGTGATTTCACCCTGGCAGACGACGCGGGTGACCCGAGAGAGCAGCCGACTGCAGCGTTGGTCCCGAAGCCCCACCGAGAGGTGGAAGGCCTGGGCATAGATGTAGTCGCCGACCAGCACCGAGACTTCGGGCCCGCTGACGGCATTGAGGCTGGCGAGCTTCCTCCGGATCAGCGCCCCGTCGAGGATGTCGTCGTGGACCAGGGTCGAGGTATGGATCATCTCGACGATGGCCGCTGCCCAGAGATGCGTTTCCTCTAGTCCATCCAAGGCCTTGGCTACCAGGAGCAGCATCGCCGGCCGAAGCTGCTTGCCGCGATAGCCGCCAACGTGCCCGAGCAGCGCTTGGAGTTCGGGCGCCTCAGGAGCAAGAGCCTCTTCGACGATGCGGTTGACTTCGTCGAGTTCGGACCGGACCAAGCCGGTGACATCGGTTAGTGCGGTGATCTGCGCCACAACGAACTTTCCGGTAAGGAACCGGTACCGGGCGGGAACACCGCCCTCGAACTGAACTCACTGGAGTCAGCAAGTCTGTGAGACAAGTGGGCCGAGACAAGCATTGGCATCGAAACAAGCATCGCCCCAAGAAACAGAAGCCCTGGAACTAGACCCGGATACGGCTATCGGGTCTGGCCTTGATTCTGCTCGGCGGGCTGCTGCTCCGATGCCGGAGCTGCCGGGCCACTGGAAAGCGACTGCTTCTGTTCGTTCGGCAGTTCTTTCACATCCTCGGCTTCGCCCTTGATGCCCTTGCGAAACTCGACGATGCCCTGGCCCAAAGAACGAGCCAGCTTCGGGATGCGCCCGCCGAACAAGAGCAGCACCACAACGAGGGTGATGATGATTTCGGGCGCTCCGAGCGTAAAGGCAATCATGGCGGTCCACCCTCCTCGAGGATTTGGAAAACAGCACTGCCGCAGTGAGCCGGTCAGGCGTGGCAGGATACCGGCACCCGCCGCTGGCGTCGCGGTAGCAGCAGGCAAAGCTATGGCTTTCTTCCAGCGTCAGCATCCTAACGCTGCAGCTGGGTGAAAAAGCTCATCTTGTTGTCGCGCCACCACTCGTGCCATGGCAGGTGTTCGGCAGGAAAGTCCTTACCGGTGAGGCGCTTGAGACTCTCGTGGCTCTTTTCCCGGATCTTGGCATCCTCCGATGCCAGCGCCCGGATCAAGACGCTGATCGCCTGCATTCGCTGGCGGTAGTCATCGCCGTAGACCCCACGCAAGAACTCGTCAAAGCTCGACAGCAGCTCCTGGAAGGACTTGTTGAGGCGCTGGCGCTCGTAGATCAGCGCGGCAACGTAGAAAAACAGCAGACCCAGCAAGAGCTCGGTCAACCAAGAACCGGGTAGCAGGGACCGATGCTCCGCGGGCAGGAAGCCCCGCGCGATGGGCAGCACGATCGACATCGCGCCGAGCCCGATCAGCACCAGCGGCGTCCGCCCCTGGCGCTGATCGACCTGATCGAGGATTCCCTTACGGTCCATGAATCGCCGCTCCGGCTCAGCCGATGGTCTCGGCCATGGTCTTGCCAATCGTGGACGGGCTCTCGGTCACCGCAACGCCGGCCGCACGCAAAGCCTCCAGCTTCTCCTCTGCCGTGCCCTTGCCCCCACTGATGATCGCACCGGCATGGCCCATGCGCTTACCCGGAGGAGCGGTGCGGCCGGCAATGAAGCCAACCACCGGCTTCTTGACGTTCTCCTTGATGAACTGCGCGGCCTCTTCCTCGGCGCTGCCACCGATCTCGCCGATCATCACGATGCCCTCAGTCGCCGGATCCTCGTTGAAGGCCGCGATGCAGTCGATGAAGTTGGTGCCGTTGATCGGGTCACCGCCAATACCGATGCAGGTGGTCTGGCCGAGGCCGAGCTCGGTCAACTGCCACACCGCCTCGTAGGTCAGGGTGCCCGAACGCGAGACGACGCCGATCTTGCCGGGCTTGTGGATGTAGCCAGGCATGATGCCGATCTTGCAGCCAGCCTTGCCGTCACCCGGCGTGATGATGCCGGGGCAGTTCGGCCCAATCAGGCGAACATCCGGCTTGCTGCGCATCACCTCCATGACCCGGGCCATGTCCAGCACCGGAATGTGCTCGGTGATCGCGACGATCAAGCGCACGCCCGAGTCGGCGGCCTCGAGAATCGCATCGGCGCAGAAGGGCGCCGGCACGTAGATGACCGAGACTTCGGCACCGGTCTGCTCCACCGCTTCCGCCACGGTGTTGAAGACCGGAACGCCGTCGACCTTGTCGCCGCCCTTTCCGGGGGTGACACCGGCCACCATATGGGTGCCGTACTCGACCATCTGAGCGCTGTGGAAGCGGCCGGCGCCGCCGGTGATGCCCTGGCAGAGGACCTTGGTTTCGCTATCGATCCAGATACTCATCGTAGTCCTCCTCAGCCCTTCGCCGCCGCGACGGCTTTGTCCGCAGCCTCATCAAGCGATGAAGCGGTCTGGATGGTGAGGCCCGAGTGCTCGAGGATCTCACGGCCCTTTTCGACATTGGTTCCCTCGAGACGGACCACGAGAGGAAGCTCCAACTTAACTTCCTTGGCCGCGGCGACCACGCCCTCGGCAATGACGTCGCACTTGGCGATGCCGCCGAAGATGTTGACCATCAGCGCCTTCACGTTGGAGTCACTGACCAGGATCTTGAAGGCCTCGGTGACCTGCTCCTTGGTGGCGCTACCGCCAACGTCCAGGAAGTTGGCCGGCTCACCGCCGTGCAGCTTGATGACGTCCATCGTCGCCATCGCCAGGCCAGCGCCATTGACCATGCAGCCGATGTTGCCATCGAGCGCGATGTAGCTCAGGTCGAACTTGCTGGCCTCGACCTCCTTGGGGTTCTCTTCGGTCAGGTCGCGGTATTCCACGATGTCCTTGTGCCGGAAGAGGGCGTTGCCGTCGAAGTTGATCTTGGCATCGAGGGCGATGACCGACTCGTCCTTGCAGAGCACCAGCGGGTTGATCTCGGCAATCGAGCAGTCGAGCTGAGTGAAGGCGTTGGCCAGCTGGCTGATGATCTTGACGCCGTTTTTGAAGGCGGTCCCCTCAAGGCCGAGCTGGAAGGCGAGCTTACGAGCCTGAAAGCCCTGCAGGCCCTGGCCGGGGAGGATCCACTCCTTGTAGATCGCTTCCGGGCGCTCGGCGGCGACCTCTTCGATCTCCATGCCACCTTCGCGGGAGGCCATGACGCAGGCCTTCTGCTCGACCCGGTCTAGCGTGACCGCGAGGTAGAACTCCTTGTCGATGTCCGACCCCTTCTCGATCCAAACCGTGTTGACCACCTTGCCCTCGGGGCCGGTCTGGTGGGTGATCAGGGGCTTGCCCAGCATGCCCTGCGCCGCCTCGACAGCCTCGGCGGCGCTGCGCACGAGCTTGACCCCGCCGCCCTTGCCGCGGCCACCCGCGTGGATCTGCGCCTTAACGACGCAGAGCGCCGTTCCGAGCTCTTCGTAGGCCTTGCCCGCCGCCGCAGCGTCGGTCACGACCCGGCCCTCAGGCACCGCGACGCCGAAGCGCCCCAGCACCTCTTTGGCCTGGTATTCGTGGATCTTCATCGGTTTCTGTCCGTGGAATTCGGTCCCGGGAACCCAGTAGTCATCAGGTGAAAAGGCCAGGGAGTGTAGGGGCTAGCGGGGGAAGTTCCAGATTGCGGGACTGGGGCTTCCCGCCCTGCTACAACTCTCCGCTGCGGGAAGCGCAAGCCACGAGCCAGCCCTCGCCTCCCTTCCTCTACCTCGAAGCAAGGCCCCCGAAAAAGCCAGAGCCATGAGCGAGCATTCTCTCCAAACCCTCCAGGACAAACGCGTCCTGGTCACTGGCGCCAGCTCCGGCATCGGCGCCGCCCTCGCCATCGAAGCCGCGCGCCGCGGCGCCCAGCTCCTGCTGCACGGACGTGACGAAGAGCGGCTAGCGCAAACAGCCCGTACTTGCGAGGCGGCAGGCGCAGCGGCGCCGGAACTCTTCGCCCTGGAGCTGCTCGACCTGGACGATCGCCGCGCCCTGGTCCAAGGCAGCGCCCCGGTCGATATCGCCGTGCTCAATGCCGGCCTCCTGGTCGGCGGACCTTTCGAGGAGGCCGACGAAAACCGTATCCTGGCCCTCTTGCGGGTGAACATCGAAGCGCCGATGCACTTGGCGCGGCTCCTCGCGCCCGGGCTTGCCGAACGCGCCGGCAGCCTGGTCCTGGTCTCCTCAGGCGTCGCCCGCCAGCCCCTGCCCTACAACGTCGTCTACAACAGCTCCAAGGTGGCGCTCACCAGCTTCGGCCGGGCGCTGGCGCTGGAATGGGAGCATCGCGGCTGCCCCGCGCACGTCTTCGTGTCCCACCCGGGAGCCACCCAAACGCCGATGCTAGAGGGTGTCGAAAGCGAGAAGCGCAGCCCCCAGTCCGTGGCGATTGGCAGCTGGGATGCCTTCGAGGCCGGCAAGCGCTGCTGGTGGGCCAGCGGAGAGGATCCGGAGCTGCTCGCCCAGTATGAAGCCGAGGATGCACGCGCCCGCGAGCGGGCCCCGATGCTGCGCGAGTTCTTTGGCGGGGTTCAGGGCTGAGGGGCGGGTCGCCGCCCCCACGAGTCCCAGAGTCCCAGTCCCAGCCACAGAGACCCGGCGCTCAGAGACCCAGCCGCCACTCCAGCCCATTACTGAGGGCATAGTCCGGGTCGCGAACAGCCAGTAGCTGCAGGTTCACCCGCATCCCGGCCAGAGCCGGCGCTTTGGGCAGGGCAAGACTCAGGGTCATGCCCTTCTGGGGAATGGTCGTGGGCAAGAGCTGTAGATCCAGCAGCGGCGCCTTGACCAAGATCTTGCCGAGCGGCGTCGCCACCTGGTCGCGACCCGACGCAATGAGGAGGACCCCAAACGGCTCACGCGGGCGCAGAGCCGTGACCCGGAGCCCCGCTCGCTGCCCCAGCCGCGGCGGCGCAGTGTCGATCGGCGCCAGCGTCGGCAGCGGCAGGTAGCCGCTGCCCTGGCCATAGGCATCGGCCCGTGCCCCGCCCTCGACGAAGACGCGCACCCGCGCCAGCGGGTTGCTGCCGTTGCTCGAGAGCTGGCCAATCCCCTTGCTGGCAGGGAGGTTCTTCTGCAAGAACACGCGCTCCAGGGTGACCCGGTGGCCGAGCACCGAGCTTTGCGACAGATTGGCCCCGTAGCTGGAGACCTGGGTCGAGCTGCCACCACAGCTGCCGAGCACGACGAGCCATTCCCCCTTGGCAAAGCGCAGGGGCCGCGTCGGCTTCAGGATCTCGCGACTCTTGCCAGTGGCGAAGTAGATCGGAGCCGCCAAGACCGAGGCGAAGTAGCGCGGCGGCTTCTGGGCCAGCCGATACAGGGCGACCGTTTGCGTGCCCTGCTCCGACTCGTCGGGCACCTGCAGCCCAGTGACGGAAAAGGCCAGCGGCGCCTGAAAGCAGAAGCCACGCGCATGGGCGGGGGCCACATAGCTCCGCTGAAACGCGGGCAGCGCCAGCTGCGCCTGCGCAGCAGCGAGACCAAGGAGAGCACAAGCCAGGGTGCGGAGACAGAGCGGCATGGGAAGGCTCCAGGAACGAGGACCAGGCAGCATCGCCGGCCGCAGCCGCAGCGGCAAGGCCCCTGGCCAAGCCGCCGACAAAGCCAAAAGACCAGGCCCCAGGGCCACCTGCGCCGCTCGGCTCGATGACAAGCGAGCTTGCTCCTCAGCCATCGGTTTTCGGCTCCGCTGCATCCTCCCCCCCTCGATACTTCGCATGCACCGCCTCGGCCACCGCCCCGGGCAAGCCCTTCACCGCGCGCAGCTCCGCAAGGCTGGCCCGGCGCAGCCCCTCAAGACTGCCAAAGTGCCGCAACAACGCCCGCCGCCGCGTCGGCCCCAGTCCGGGAATCTCATCCAGCTCGCTGCCGATGCGCTGCCGCAGCTTGCGGTGGTAGCCGATGGCGAAGCGATGCGCCTCGTCGCGCAGATTGGTCAGGATGCGGAAGCTAGCCCTGGAATAAGCGATAGATGAGCCTCCGTCTGATCCGAGCCGCTTCTGCTCCGTCGCTGCGGTTCGGATCGGACGGAGGCAGGCAAGGAAGGG
>PDSF01000040.1 GCA_002748355.1 Planctomycetota bacterium
CCTTGCCGGCATCCGCATCGACCACGCCTTCCTCTGCTTCGACCGCCAAGGCCCCGCCTTCTGCAGCAACTGGATCCCCCTCGTCTTCACCAAGTAGCACCGCGCCCTCCCTCGCTTCCCCCGCCGGTAAGCGTTGCTTGACGCCCACCTGGATTCCGAGCGCCTGTTGCGGACGCTGTGGGCATGAGACGAAGCCTGGAGGAAATGAGGGCGATTCCGGCCATCCGGGATCGGATGGGACTAAGCCGGTCGGAGCTATCTGAGCGAACTGGCGTGAACCGGTCGACGCTGGCTTCCTGGGGCCGAAAGCTGCGTTTTGAAAAGCGGTCTCGACCTGCAGCGATGGGGCCAAGCTCACGCTGCACGGCTGGAAACGGCTCTTCATGCCAGACGTCGAAGCTGAGCGGGAGTGCCTGCTGGCCTCCGTGCTTTGATTCCGAGTGGAAAGACAGGGTGGGCGTCAAGCAACGCTTACGAAGACAGTGCCCGCGCTTCCACGCCTGGGTGAGCGAAGTCCAGGAGATGGCCGGGGCTTCCGAGGCTTGAACTCGGGCTTTTTTCGGGGGCAGATCCTGGCCTATTGGCTCACGGTCTTGGGGGGGCATGCGGCTGCCGCTGCGGGAATTCTGCTGCGGGTGGGCCTAGGCTCTTCGCCCCTTTGGGCTTTGTTGGCTTGGCTTTGCTTGCTGTGAGTAGTTTCGATCTGGAGACCCTCGAGTATCCCAAGGTGCTCGAGTTGATGCAGCGCTTTCTGATTTCGCCGCTGGCGCGTTATGCGTTGGATCGGCTGCGGCCGTTTTCGTCGGAGGAGGCGATGCGGCGGGCGCAGGCGCAGGTGCGCGAGTTGCATGGCTGGCTGGAGGAGGGCGGCCGGCTGCCGTTGAGTGCGCTACCGGATCTGCTGACTTGGCTTGAGGCGGTGCGGAGTAGCCAGCGCCGGGTGCGTGTCGATGATCTTGCTGGCTTGCTCAAGGCTCTGCGCCAGTCTGCTCGGGTGCGGCGCATCTTCTCTGAGATGGAGGATCGGCCGGCTTTGGCGCAGCTGGGTGAGCGTATGCCGGAGCTTGCGGGGCTGCTTGCCCTTCTCGAGAACTCCATCGACGAACGCGGCGAACTGCTCTCTTCGGCCAGTCCCAAGCTGGCGGCGGCGCGCGACGAGATCAGCAAGGCGGAGTCGGCGATACACGCTGCCATCCAGCGGACGCTGCAGGACCCGATGGTTCGCAAGGGGCTGCAGACGCCTCAGGTCGCTTGGCGGCATGGGCGGCCGGCGCTGCAGGTCAAGGCCGAGGGCAAGCGCTGGGTGCGCGGCATCGTGCATGACCGGAGCCAGTCGGGGCAGACCATCTTCATCGAGCCCGAGGCTGCGGTCGAACCGGCCAATCGCTTGGCCGATGCCCGCGCCGAGGAGTCGGCAGAGATTGCGAGGATCCTCGCAGAGTTGGTGCAGGAGATCCTGCGGCAGCAGGGCGAGGTACGTGTTGCCCTCGAAGGGCTGGCCTGGCTCGACTTTAGCAATGCCCGGGTGCGGCTGGTGCGCGAGCTGGGCTTCGTGGTGCCGGAGACCAGCGAGAGCGGGGTTTTCCGGGTTCGCGATGGGCGCCACCCGCTACTGCTCTTGCCTCTATGGAAGGGCGAGGAAGCGGCGGAGGCCTTGCGCGAGCAGATCGTGCCGCTCGACCTCGACCTCGGGGATCCCTTCACCATGCTCGTGGTCACCGGGCCAAACACCGGCGGCAAGACCGTCGCGCTCAAGACCCTGGGTCTGCTGGTGCTGATGGCGCAGTCCGGCCTGCCGGTGCCGGCGGCGGCGGGCACCGCGCTCCCCTTCGTCGATGGCGTCTATGCCGACATCGGCGACGAGCAGTCGATCGAGCAGAGCCTGTCCACCTTCAGTAGTCACATGACGCGCATCGCGAGGATCCTCTCGAAGGCGAACTCGCGCTCGCTGGTCCTGCTCGACGAGCTGGGCGCCGGCACCGATCCGGAAGAGGGCGGCGCGCTCGGCTACGGGATTCTCGAGACCTTGCATGCGGCGCAGATCCCTTCGGTGGCGACCACCCACCTCGGGCGGCTCAAGGACTTCGCCTACCAACATGCAGGGGTGGAGAACGGGGCCATGGCCTTTGACCCCGATGAGCTGCGCCCGCTTTACCGGCTGGATGTCGGTCTGCCGGGTTCGAGCCAGGCGCTGGTGATCGCTGAGCGGGTGGGGCTGCCGGCCGAGCTGCTTGAGCGGGCGCGGCGGATTCTCGGGGATCGCGATACTAGCCTCGACGACATGATCGGGCGCATCCAGCGCACGCGTAAGGCGGCGGAGGAGCATCGGCGGGCGGCCGAGACACGGCGCCGACAGGTGGAGAGCGACGAGGGCGCCCTGCGCGAACGAGAAGAGGAGCTGAGCCTCAAATCGGCCTGGCTACAGGAGGAGGCCGAGCAGTTCGTCGACGAGGAGTTGCGGGCGGCGCGCGACATGCTGCAGACGCCGATGAAGCAGTTCTTGGGGGCGCCGGCACCGTTCAACGAGCTGGCGAAGGGCATGCTTGAGCTGTTGGGCTCCTTGCTCCACAGCAGTGCTCTCGGACGGCGTCGCGAGAAATATGTCGAGGGCGTCAAGAAGGGAGAGTTTGTCTACGTGCCGCGCTTTCGGCGCCGCTGCAAGGTCTTGAAGAACGACCGCAAGAAGAAGCTGCTCGCCGTCGAGCTGGGGGCTCTGCGCATGGATCTGCCCTGGGAGGACGTTTCTTGGCTCCAAGCCCTGGACACGGACTGATGGGCTGCCCATGGTCGTACTCGCCCTATTTTTTTGAATCGGAGCTCAGGCGCTTCCGGGGGCGCGAGGAGGAAGGCATGGCTAGCCACGAATCCCAAGTTCCCCGTACTCCCGAGAGTTCGGAGCCTGGCCAGAAGCCAGCGGGCTCCGAGTCCGAGGGGAGTGAGAGGCGCCGCGTGCTCCTGATCGACAACGATCCGGGCGTGATGCAGGTCATCGAGACGATGCTGAAGGAATACGGCTTGGACGTGGACTGTGTGCCTTCGGCGGAAGCTGGCTTGAAGGCTTTGGAGACGAGCGCGAGTTCGGATCTCGGGCAGAGCTACGGCGCTGTGATGTTGGATCTGCGCATGCCGGGTATGGGGGGGCTCGGTTTCCTGGAAGAAGTGCGGGAGCGCAATGCGCCCCCCGTCATCGTGCTTTCTGGCTACATCTCGGTCGAGGATCGGCGCCGCATCGACTCTCACGTCATCGTGGATAGCGTCTTCGAGAAGCCCTTTGACCTGATCGACCTGGCCACGCATGTGCTCAGGATCGTTGGCGAGGGATCTCCGGGCCAGCGGGCTTTGGACTGGGGAGAGTGAGCTTGGGGCTCAGTTTTCGCACGGCCGGCGAATCGCATGGCCGCGGCTTGGTGGCGATTCTTGAAGGGTTGCCCAAGGGCTTGCCCATCGACACCGCCTTTGTTGACAGGCAGCTGCGCCGCCGGCAGGGGGGCTATGGCCGTGGCGGCCGTCAGCGTATCGAATCCGACCATGTAGAGGTCCTGACAGGGATCTACCGCGGACGGAGCATCGACGCGCCGCTCGCCCTCTGGGTCGAGAACCGCGATGACAAGATCGAAGAGCTGCCCGAGCCGACGCGGCCGCGGCCGGGGCATGTTGACCTGGTCGGCTGCCAGCGCCACGGCGATCGCGATATTCGGGCCTGCTTGGAGCGGGCCTCGGCTCGGGAGACTGCGGCGCGGGTTGCGGCCGGCGCCGTGGCCCAGCTGCTCTTGCGGGAGCTGGGGCTTGCGGTGCTCGGGCACGTTGTCGAGCTCGGTGGGGTTTGCACCGGGCAGGAGCGAGGGGCGGGACTGGAGTCACTGAGTGATCTGGAGCGGGCGCGAGAGCGGGTTGAGGCGAGCCCCTTTGGGGTTTTGCCTGAGGGCTGGGACGGGCGTTTGCGCGATGCGGTGGATCGCGTGGCGAAGCAGGGGGATAGCCTCGGCGGGGTTGTCGAGGTAGTTGCCGTCGGTATGCCGCCGGGGCTCGGCTCCTATGCGCAGTGGAATGAGCGCTTGGACGGACGCCTGGCCCAGGCGCTGATCTCGATCCAGGCCTTCAAGGGGGTGGAGATTGGTCTCGGCTTCGATTCTGCGCGGCAGCCCGGTAGCGAAGTGCATGACGAGATCATTCGGAGCGACGATGGCTCGGTTCGCCGCCGCAGCAATCGGGCCGGGGGCATCGAGGGCGGGCTCAGTACCGGTGAGCCCATCGTGCTGCGCGCGGCCAAGAAGCCGATTGCGACAGTTCGGAGGCGCTTGGCGTCGATCGACCTGAAGGATGGCTCTCCGGCCGAGGCGGGCTTTGAGAGAAGCGACGTCACTGCGGTTCCGGCAGCGGCGGTCATTGCCGAGGCCATGGTGGCCCTGATTTTGGCGGATGCAGTCCTGACCTTCTTCGCTGGGGCCCATGTGGATCTGCTGCGGGCTGCCTGCGAGGCGCATCGGGAACGGGCTGCGAAGCTTTGGGAGCAGGGCTGAGGGGCTCGGCGTGAAAAGCCAGGCTTTCGTAAGCGTGTGCTTGCACTCGCCTCAAGGGGGTCTATCTTGTCCCGCCTTTCTCCGGAGCATCGCGCTAGCGTAGCTCAATTGGCAGAGCTCCTGTTTTGTAAACAGGAGGTTATGGGTTCGAGTCCCATCGCTAGCTCCACCAACGGTTTGCCGGGTTCGGCGGCCTTGGCAGGGGCGGCGAGTGAAAGGCTCGGGCCCGTGCAATGGGGCCGCAACCGTGGGGCACCGGAGGAGACTCGGTCGAGATGGAAGCCGTTCGCGTTCGCGTGGAAGGCTTCGTGCGACAGGGGTGGGATACCCAAGCGGCCAACGGGGTCAGACTGTAAATCTGATGGCTCAGCCTTCACAGGTTCGAATCCTGTTCCCACCACCAAGCGCTCTGCCGAGCTCATAGATCCTTCGTTTCGGAACTATGCCGCGAGGCAGGGGACCGAGTGCGGGTGACGGGCGTTTCTTCGGCATCGGCTGGGGCGTCCCACCTGCGCCCGGAAGACTGCATCAGGTGCAGTGACAGCGAGGGCGCTCTTAGCGGGCGTAGCTCAACGGTAGAGCCCCAGCCTTCCAAGCTGGTTGTGAGGGTTCGATTCCCTTCGCCCGCTCCAGACAAACAAGACAACAGCAGGCTGCTGTAGCTCAGTGGTAGAGCACTTCCTTGGTAAGGAAGAGGTCATGGGTTCAAGTCCCATCAGCAGCTCCAAGACAGGCTTCGGACAATCCGTTGCCTGGTCCCAGGACGTGACGAGCTTTGCGGCTCCGCCCGAACTCGTGTTCGGGGACCACGACTACACCATTCACTGACCGATACGACGAACGATCGAGGGGGGCTCGCTCCCGGGATGCGCAAGGCCAACGCGCACCAAACAGCCCACCCCCTTCGCGACTAGGAGAGCAAGATGGCCAAGGAAGTCTTTCAGAGGACGAAGCCCCACGTGAACGTCGGCACGATCGGTCACGTGGCTCACGGCAAAACCACTACCACGGCGGCGATGACCCGCACCCTGGCTGCTGTCGGCCTGGGTAAGGAAAAGGCCTATGCCGACATCGCCAAGGGCGGCACCGTCCGCGACGAGTCGCGTGTTGTGACCATCATGTCGGCGCACGTCGAGTATGAGTCGGACAACCGGCACTACGCCCACGTCGACTGCCCCGGCCACGCCGACTACGTCAAGAACATGATCACTGGCGCGGCGCAGATGGACGGCGCGATTCTGGTGGTGGCGGCCGACGACGGCCCGATGCCGCAGACCAAGGAGCACGTTCTCCTCGGTCGTCAGGTTGGCGTTCCCGCCATCGTGGTCTTCCTCAACAAGTGCGATGAGGTTGATGACGACGAGCTGCTTGACCTGGTCGAGATGGAAGTCCGCGAGCTGCTGACCGACTACGAGTTCCCCGGCGATGACGTCCCCGTCATCCGTGGCTCGGCGTTCAAGGCCCTGCATACCGATAGCCCGAGCCGGGACAACCCGGACTGCAAGTGCATCTTCGAGCTGGTCGAGGCGTTGGATACCTATATCCCCGAGCCCGAGCGCGCTGTCGATCGCCCCTTCCTGATGCCGGTCGAGGACGTCTTCTCGATCGAAGGTCGTGGCACCGTCGGCACCGGCCGTGTCGAGCAGGGCATCATCCACACTGGCGACAAGGTCGAGATCGTCGGCATCCGCGAGACCTCCGAGACCACGGTCACGGGCGTCGAGATGTTCCAGAAGACGCTGGACGAGGGGCAGGCGGGCGACAACGTTGGTCTGCTGCTCCGCGGTCTGAAGAAGAAGGATCTCCAGCGCGGGCAGGTTATCTGCAAGCCTGGCAGCATCACCCCGCACACCAAGTTCGAGGCTGAGGTCTACGCCTTGAGCAAGGAGGAAGGTGGGCGTCACACCCCGTTCTTCTCCGGCTACCGCCCGCAGTTCTACTTCCGCACGACGGACGTGACCGGCTCGGCCATCCTCAACAACGCTGAGATGTGCATGCCCGGCGATAACGTCAACGTCACCGTCGAGCTGATCACCCCGATCGCCATGGCCGAGACCCAGCGCTTCGCCATCCGTGAGGGTGGACGCACTGTCGGCGCCGGTCGTGTGACCAAGGTCATCGAGTAGTTTCGATGATGACGGAGTAGGGCCCGATGGTCCTGCTCCTCTCCGGGAGCTGTGGCGAGCTAGCCTCGCTCCCGGGCACAAAGGAGAGTAGCTCAATTGGTAGAGCACTGGTTTCCAAAACCAGCGGTTGGGGGTTCGAGTCCCTCCTCTCCTGCCAATCATTAGTGAAGCTCGGCTTCAGGGATGCTTACCCTCAGGGCAAAGCGAGGAGATCACCGTGGCATACAAGCGTGAACAGGGGCGATACGTAAGGCTCGCCTCGTTCTGGCTCATCTGGGGGCTGATCTTCTATGGCTGCATCGACTTGCGCTATTCGCTTGAGTCGTGGGGGCTGCCGGAGTTCTTCAGCAGCACCCTCGCCCACTTGCCCGTGATCCAGAATGTCACGCCGATCTCGCTCTTTGCATGGATCGTGCTGCCGCTGATCTCGATGTTCGTGGTGCTGCGCATCCTCAATAAGCCGAAGATCGCTGACTACTTGATCGAGACCGAAGTCGAGCTGCGCAAGGTCGCGTGGCCGAGCTTCAAGGATACGCGTTCGGCCTCTATTGTTGTGGTCGTGACCGTGTTGATCCTCGCGCTGTTCTTAACCGGCGCTGACATCGTCCTGAACTGGGGCGTGCATCAACTGATCTTTCCCCGCTGATCCCTAGCACTGGAGCCGATCGTGACGGCGAACTGGTACATCATCCGCGTGCAGGTAGGGCGTGAAGATCGCATCCGCGAGAACCTCCTTCGTCGAGTGAAGCAGGAGGGGCTTGAGGACAAGGTCCTCGACGTGCTGCTGCCTGTAGAGACGATCACCGATCTCAAGGGTGGCAAGAAGCGGACGACCAAGCGCAAGCTCTTCCCTGGGTACCTGATGGTGCACATGGAGCTCTGTGACGAGGTTTGGTTCCTGCTGCGCGAAACGAATGGTTTTGGCGACTTCGTCGGTGGTGGCCGCAACCCCGTGCCGATGAGCCCAGACGAGATCGAGGGCATCCTCCGGACGATGGAGGACTCGAAGGAGAAGCCCAAGCTGCCGGTCAACTTCAAGAAGGGCGACCGGGTGAAGATCAACTCGGGTCACTTCGAGAACTTTGACGGGACCGTCGACGAGGTGAATGTCGAGAAGGGCTCGGTGCGAGTGATCGTGACCATCTTCGGGCGTGCGACGCCGGTGGATCTCACCTATTGGGAACTCGAGCAGGCCTAGCTCTTTTCTTGGCTGTCTGATCTTGGCTGCCTGAGTGCTGGCCTCAAACGAAAACAGGGAGCCTGCGGGCTCCCTGTTTTCGTTTGAGGGGTGCTGGTTTTGGGCGGCAGTGAGGCTGATCCTGCTTCGCGACAGTGGGCCGCGGAGAGGTCGGCCGGAAACGTCGACGGGGAGGGCTGGCGAACCCTAGATTCGCCAGCTCTCCCCGTCGACAGCTGCCAAGCAGCCGTTCGTACGATGGCCACTTGCGCGGCAATTCGCAGCGGTCTTGCTAGCTGCTCAGCACCACGAGCCGTTCGCCCCGGGCGACGTTGGCGCCTTCTTCAGAGCAGATCTTCGCGACGGTGCCGGCGGTGGGGGCAACGATCTCGTTGCTCATCTTCATGGCCTCAAGAGTGACCAGGGCCTGGCCCTCGGTGACGCTGTCGCCTTCGGAAACCATGTACTCGATCACGGTGCCGGCCATGGGGGCGCTGACTTCGGACTGCCCCTCTTCCAGGGCGGCGGATCCGTTCGAGTTCTTGGCTACAGCTGGGGCCGGCCTGCTTGCGACCGGGGCCGGAACCGGGGTGGCAGGTGTGGGGCGTCGCCGGTAACTGGGCGTCGGGATCGGCGCCGGGGCGGCCAAGGGGTCGCCTGCGACCTGGACCTCGAAGACCTCGCCGTCCAGGGCGATGGTCAGGGTCTGGGCGTCTTCGGGCAGCTCGGGCTCAGGCCGTTTCTCCTCGAGTTCACCGGTAATGGCCTTGTTGATCAGCTCGTCCTCGCGCTTCACATCCTCCAGGCTGACGGGGGCTTCGCCAGGCATGCGATCGGTCAGCTTGAAGTGGTAGCGGAGGTAGTCCTTTCCGGTGCGCGGATACAGGGCGTAGATGCAGATGTGATCCATATCGGGCTCACCATGGCGTCCAGCCTCGCTGTAGATGGCCTTCACCTGATCGACCACCTCGTCCATCTCCGGCTCCAGCACGTCGGCGGGGCGGCAGGTGATGGGGGTTTCGCCCCGCTCGTAGCCCTTGAGGCAGGTGGCTTGCACCTTGGGGTCGATCTTGGTGGGCGTTTTGCCATAGAGGCCGTAGCACATGTCCTTGACCTGCTGGCTGACCACTTTGTAGCGGCCACTCAGCACGTTCATGACGGCTTGGGTGCCGACGATCTGGCTGGTGGGGGTGACCAGGGGGACGGTGCCTAGGTCGGCCCGGCAGCGGGGCAGTTCTTCGTAGACCTCGGGCAAGCGGTCGAGAGCGTTGGCCTGCTTCAGCTGGTTGACCATATTGCTCTGCATGCCGCCGGGGGTTTGGTGAATGAGGACTCCGGTGTCGATGACGGCGGTGCGGCTGGTGTCGCGGAACTGCCGCAGCTTGGGGGCCACCTTCTCCAGCAGGGCGCCGGTGTCGGCGAGGGCATTTAGGTCCAGGCCGGTGTCGCGAGGATGGCCGTCGAGGGACACCACTATGGGTTCGATGGCAGGCTGGCTGCTGCGCATGGCGAAGGGAGCCAGGGCGCAGTCCACTACGTCGACACCCGCGTCGATGGCGCGCATGTAGGCCATGGCCGCCATGCCACTGGTGAAGTGGGTGTGCAGCTGCAAGGGGATGTCGAAGTGCTTCTTGTACAGCTTCACCAAGTATTCGGCATCCTGGGGGCAGATCATGCCGGCCATGTCTTTGATGCAGAGGCTGTCCGCCCCCAGCTCGACCATGCCGCGCGCCTTTTCCAGGTAATACTCTTCGTTGAAGACCGGGCCGCCTATGCGACGTTCGGTAATCGTGTAGCAGATAACGCCCTGGAGGTGCTTGCCGCAGGCCTTAATAACGGCGGCAGGCTTTTCGATATTGCGCGGGTCGTTCAGAGCATCGAAGGTGCGGAAAATATCCACGCCCACATCGGCTGCGTGCTTGATGAACGTTTCGACTACGTCATCGGGATAGTTGCGGTAGCCCACCAGGTTCTGGCCGCGCAACAGCATTTGGAAAGGAGTGCGCGGGGCCACCCGGCGTAGCTGCCGCAGGCGGTCGAAGGGGTTCTCCTGCAGGTAGCGGTGCATTACATCGAAGGTGGCCCCGCCCCAGACCTCTAGGCTGTGGAAACCGAGTTTGTCCAGCTCGGCAGCCACTTCCAGCATGTCTTCCGTGCGCATGCGGGTGGCATAGAGGCTCTGGTGTCCATCCCGCAGCGTTGTATCGGTGATCCGCAGTCGGTTGCGGTTTTGGATATCGGTGCTCATTTGTATCTTTCCCGGTTCCCGGGGCAGAGAATAAGTTTCGTGAGTCGCAGAGTGCTTGTCGCAGCTCGTCGCTGGCGGCGCTCTGTCGCCATGCGAGTTCTGCAGCGACCTGCTAGGCGCGCTGCCACATGCGGCGTTGGATCATCATGGTGACTTGCATCGTTTCCTGGCGACCGCTTAGGCCCCAGGCCGAGGCTTCGGGCCTTTTCATGGGGATGAGGGTCGCCGCAGCGCGCTGGCGTCTCAGGTAGGCTGAAGCGGCAGCGAGGATGATGGCTTTCTTCTTCTTGTCGCTGATCATGACGGTTTTCCTAGAGGGGGATATTCCCGTGCTTGCGAGGTGGCCGCACTTCGCGCTTGTTACTCATCGCGGTGAGAGCCTGGTGCAGAACCATGCGGCTCTGGTTGGGCATAATGACATTGTCGATGTAGCTGCGGGCGGCGGCCCGGTAGGGCGAGTAAAAGGCTTCCCGGTATTCGTTTAGCTTCTCGCTGCGGGTGGCAACGGGGTCTTTGGCGTTCTTTATGTCGCGGGAGAAGATGACCTCTACCGCGCCCTCGGCGCCCATTACGGCGATTTCTGCCGTGGGCCAGGCGAAGGTGAAGTCTGCGCCCTGCTGCCGCGAGCACATGGCCAGATAGCTGCCTCCGTAATCCTTGCGCAGGATGAGTGTGACCTTGGGGACAGTGGCTTCGCTATAGGCCCACAGCATCTTGGCACCGTGGCGAATGATGCCGCCGTGTTCCTGGTCGCCACCGGGCAGGAAGCCAGGAACATCGACGAGGGTTACCAAGGGGATGTTGAAGGCGTCGCAGAAGCGTACGAAGCGCGAGGCCTTGTCCGAGGCATTGATATCCAGGCAGCCAGCGAGGTGCTGGGGCTGGTTGGCGATGATTCCGACGCTGCTGCCACCCAAACGGGCAAAGGCCGTCAATAGGTTGGGCGCGTAATCGGGCTGCATCTCCAGGATCGAATCGATATCGAAGAGGCTCTCCATGACCTGCCGCATGTCGTAGCCCTGCTGCGTGCTGTCCGGAATGATGCTGTCCAGCTCCGGGCAGGGCCGTGCGATCGGGTCCTCGCATTCGTGGTGGGGAGGATTGGACATGTTGTTGGCAGGTAGATACGAGAGCAGATGCCGGATGCCAGCGATGCATTCCTCGTCGCTATCGACGGCCATGTGGCAGACACCGCTGCTAACGGAGTGCACGTCTGCGCCGCCGAGGCTCTCGTTGTCGTAGTCCTCTCCCGTGACCTGTTTGATGACGCGCGGGCCAGTGATGAACATGTAGCTGCTGCGCCGCACCATGTAGACAAAGTCCGTTAGGGCCGGTGAATAGACGGCACCGCCAGCGCAGGGGCCCATGATGGCTGAGATCTGGGGCACGACGCCGGAGGCGCAGCTGTTGCGGAAGAATACCTCGCCATAGCCGGCTAGGGCGTCGACCCCCTCTTGAATCCGGGCCCCGCCACTATCGTTCATGCCGACGATCGGCGAGCCGGCCTTCAGAGCCAGGTCCATGATCTTGCAGATCTTGCGGGCGTGCATTTCGCCGAGGGTGCCGGCGGAGGAGGTGAAGTCCTGGCTATAGGCATACACCGTGCGCCCTTCCACCAGGCCAAAGCCGGTGACGACTCCGTCAGCGGCGATTTTCTTGCCATCCAGGCCGAAGTCGCGAGCGCGGTGGGTCACGAACCCGTCGATCTCGTGGAAGCTACCTTCATCGAAAAGGAGGGCTAGGCGCTCCCGCGCGGAGAGCTTTCCCTTCTGGTGTTGCTTCTCTAGGCGAGCGGGGCCGCCCTGGCGGTACAGCTCAGCCAGACGGACTCGATAGGCGCTGTGCTTTTCTCTGGTGGTGCTCATGCTCGGGGTCTTTCGGTTCAGCCGTTTGTCTTGGAAGGCCAAGCGCAATTTATGTCTATTGGTAAATGTGTATTGAAGACATGTCAGGCAGATCGCTCGTTGCTGAGCGGTGATCAAGTGAATCCAGGCAAGTCCATTCGTCCGTCCGATTGGCCGGAAGCGCTAGGCGGTTCAGGCCGTATTGGGCAGCGACCTGGAGCCGACAGAGCTGTAGCTCAGGACGCCGGGCGGCAGTCTCCGTGGGACCTATGGCGTAGTCAATGCTGAATGATGCTGTGAAGCGGCACTCTTAGTTCATAGCTTCGCAGCGAGAGGGGGCTTACGGCTAGCCGTGGGGTGCTGCCGCCCCTGGCCCGGTGAAGGGAGGAATCGGCGCATCAGCTCGCCCTGCTACTTGGGCGGGAAACCTGGAGGTCTAGCCCCATTGGCTAGGGGGAATCCAGGTCTATGAGGAACTCCCCGGGCAGGCGCCGGGGGGAGGGGGCTGAATGCTGCTGCGGCTCCGAGACAAGTAGGCGCCGGGTCTTGAGCTCTTGGGCTTAGTGGGGCTGGTCCCAAGGCTTTCGCCGAGCCTCCGTCTTGCGCTTCTGGCAAAGGCGAGGCGTCGCGCTGTGCCTTGGGGATTCTGTGCCTTGGGGATCCTGGTTGTCCGGGCAAGCTTGACTGCACCAGTGGAGCCCAGAAGAATGCGCCCAGGACCCACAGCCGCAACGGCTCACTAAACCCTGCGCCTGTTTTTCGACCCAGCACCTCCCTTTTATTGCCGAGGGATCTCGGCGACTTAGATAACTATGGACCGGAAAATAGACCAAGCATTACGTCTGATTAGAGGCGGCGGACGCCTTAGTCTCGATCAGTCCATGGATATGGCGACATCTTGCAGTGTCGATGATCTTGTCGCTGGGGCGAATTCGCTAAGGGAAGAGTACCATAACGACAAGATCGACCTCTGCTCCATTGTGAATGCCGCTTCGGGGAGCTGCTCGGAGGATTGTCGGTTCTGTGCTCAGTCGGCCCACCACTCGGTTGGAATTGATCATTACTATGCGGTCGAGCCAAGCTTTGCCCTGAAGTTGGCCAAGATCAACGACGCCCATGGGGTGCAGCGATTCTCCTTTGTCACGGCGGGGAGGTCGATCGTTCCTCGTAGGATAAAGGCTCTTGCTCCAATCATTGATTCTGTCAAGGCCGATACGGATATGGAACTCTGCGCTTCCATGGGCTTGTTGACCAAGGAAAGGGCCGAGGAGCTGGTCTCTCTGGGGATCACGAGATACCACTGCAATCTTGAGGCTAGTCGCAGTTATTTTCCAAAGATATGCACTACCCACACTTGGGATGACAAGGTCGAGACCATTCGCATTGCCAAAGAAGCTGGGATGGAGGTGTGCTCTGGTGGGATCATCGGTCTGGGGGAGAGCCTCCGCCAGCGGCTAGAGCTGGCCTGTGAGCTGCGGGACCTGGAGATTCGTTCTATTCCCATCAATGTCCTGAATCCGATCCCCAATACTCCATTCTCCGATCTTCAGCCTCTTTCCAAGGATGAGGTGTTTCAGGCTATCGCCATGTTTCGCTTCATTAATCCTGATGCTGTTATTCGAATGGCTGGTGGGCGAGCCTTACTAGGTGATGCACAGGAGCAATGCTTCACGTCCGGAGCCAATGGTGCCATCGTCGGGGATTATTTGACCACGACGGGGACGACGCTGAAGAGGGACCTCGAAATGTTTTCGCGTCTTGGTTTTGATCTTAAAAATAAGGTGGGGACCAAGGAGGGGGGAAATGGGGCGACGGCATGATTTCGATGATTTGGATTCATTGCTGAAGTACGACAGGGAGCATCTCTGGCATCCCTATACTTCGATCGTGAATCCCCTCCCCGTGTTCCCGGTCGATTCTGTCGATGGGGTTCGTATACGACTGAGTGATGGTCGGGAATTGATCGACGGGATGGCTTCGTGGTGGTCTGCCATCCATGGCTACAATCACCCGCGACTGGTGGCCGCCCTTCAGGATCAGGCCGCACGGATGAGCCATGTGATGTTTGGGGGCCTGACCCACAGGCCAGCTGTAGAGTTGGCCGAGTATCTGGTGCACATTAGCCCCGAGGGGCTGGAAAAGGTCTTCTTGGCCGACTCCGGATCTGTTTCGGTCGAGGTGGCCATGAAAATGGCCATGCAATACCAGTTTGCGCGAGGGCTCGCTGGTAAAAACCGGTTCTTGACGATTCAGTCCGGATATCACGGCGATACCTTCCATGCCATGTCGGTCTGTGACCCTGTCACAGGGATGCACCATATCTATTCGGGGTCACTACCTGAATACTTCTTTGCGGAGAGGCCTGCAGCGAAATTCGATGAGGACTGGGACCCTGCGGCTCTGGTCTCGATAAATACTCTCATCGAGGAGCATCGCGACCTTATCTGTGCCGTCATCCTGGAGCCGATCGTCCAGGGTGCTGGCGGGATGTATTTCTATCATCCGAGATATTTGGCTGAGCTGCGGCGCCTGTGCACTGAAAACGACGTGCTGCTCATTGCGGACGAGATCGCCACGGGCTTTGGTCGCAGCGGCAAGCTTTTCGCTTGTAATCACGCGAATGTGACTCCCGACATCATGTGCCTGGGCAAGGCCCTGACTGGGGGCTGCATGACCCTCGCCGCAGTGCTGGCTACGGCAGAAGTGGGGGAGACGATCTCCTCTGCTGCTCCCGGTGTGTTCATGCATGGACCTACCTTCATGGGGAACCCTTTGGCCTGTCGCGTCGCGGTGGAGTCGATCGACCTGCTGTTTGAGTCAGGCTGGGAAGCCAATGTGAAGCGTCTGGAGCAGGGGCTGAGGACCGGGCTTGCCAGATGCGGCGACTTTGCGGGGGTCGCAGATGTCCGCATCCTTGGGGGCATCGGCGTCGTTGAAATGGAGCGGCCGGTGTCTTTGGAGAGAGCCCAGCAGGACTTTGTCGAGCGCGGCGTTTGGGTGCGTCCTTTTGGCAAGCTTGTTTACGTTATGCCGCCGTATTGCATGGATGATGATGACCTGGGACTGCTCACCAGCGCGATCTGTGATGTTGTGAATGTCCATGGGGAAATGTGACATGGAATACGGCGAGAAACTCGATGAGCTGGAGCGTGCTGGGCGCTTACGCACTCTGCTGTGTCCAGATCACAGGGCCGGCTGCCGGGTGCGCTTGGATGACTCGTCCTTGCTGAACCTGAGCTCCAATGATTACCTTGGGGTCGCCGCCGACATCGATTTGCATCGTGAGTTCTACAGGGGGGCAGAGAACCTATCGCTAGAGCATTTTGGCCTCGGTGCCGCCTCATCTCGGCTTCTTACTGGGGATAGTCGCCTTCAGCGGAACTTAGAAGACAGCCTGAGCAGGATGTATGGGGGAGAGGCGGTTCTGCTCTTTAACTCTGGGTATCACGCCAATATTGGGATCCTGCCTGCGCTTTTCGGTAAAGGGGATCTGATCCTCTCAGACAAGTTGAACCACGCCTCCCTTCATGATGGTCAGCGTCTTTCTCTGGCCACAGTGAAGCGATTTCGGCATAGGGATTACCGGCAAGTCGAGGAGATTTTGCGAGGCTGCCGGAGCGATTATGGGCGCTGTGTTATCGTCACTGAGTCCGTATTCAGTATGGATGGTGATGTCGCCGATTTGGCCGAACTGGTCCGGCTCAAGCGGGACTATAGCTGCTTGCTCTGTGTGGATGAGGCCCATGGAGTTGGGGTTCATGGAGCAAGGGGGCTAGGTCAGTCTGAAGCGCAGAATGTGCTTGGCGGCATCGACCTGCTGCTGGGCACCTTCGGTAAGGCATACGGGGGGATGGGGGCGTTTCTCGTGTGCAGCACGACGATTCGCTCCTTTCTTATCAACCACAGCCGCTCCTTGATCTTTACCACGGCTTTGCCCCCTGTCGTCATCAAGTGGAACCTCATGGTCGCTGAGAAGATGGCAAGCTTCTCCGAGAGGAGGTCGAAGCTGCTTGAGCTCTCGAAGGTCTTACGCCGGGGCCTCCAGGAGCAGGGTCTGCAGAGTTCGGGCTCCACGCACATCGTTCCGGTGCTTATCGGCGAAGCTTCTCGTACCGTTCGCGCTGCTGAACTGTTGCGAGAGCGCGGGTATTTCGTGCTTCCGGTCCGGCCGCCTACGGTTCCGGAGGGTTCCTCCCGTTTCCGCCTGTCTTTGCGGGCTGACTTGGAGCCTGCGGACATTGCCGACTTGCCGCTGCAGATCAGTGAAGTCTTGGGATCTATGGATCGGAGCCGGTCATGAAACAGCTCTGCTTGCATGAGAGTCAAAGGGAGCAGCTTCTGGTCTTCTGTGCCGGCTGGGGTATGGATGAGCGACCCTTTAGGTATCTGAAGTCCTCGGAATACGATGTTCTGTTCCTCTATGACTGCGATAGCTTGCAGGCGGACCAGGAGCTGCTTGATTCGATTTCTCGATATCAGAGACGCCTACTCCTCGGCTGGTCCATGGGGGTGTGGTGGGGACGATGTCTGTTCGGAGGCTTGGGTCTCTTCGAGGCCAGCATTGCCCTCAACGGGACCTTGTGCCCGATCCACGACGAGTACGGCATACCCAGAGACCTGATGACCATGACCATGGAGAAATGGTCGGTAGCGGCACGGGACAAGTTCTATCGGCGGATGTGTCAGCGCAGAGATATCCTCGAGCGGTTCTTGGCAGACATGCCGCAGCGGAGCATCGAAGGGCAGCGCCAAGAGCTGAGATACTATTTAGATGCCGAGCTTGAGTTCGACGTCTCGGACGACTTTTATTCTGATGTGATTGTTGCGGACAGAGACTTCGTGGTCCCTTCTGAGAATCAACGCCGTTTTTGGAGAGAGCGCAGTATCAGGGAGGTCTCTGGCGCGCACTTCCCGTTTTATTCCTGGGCTAGCTGGGACGGGATGCTAGACACGTTGCTGGGGAGATCTTCGGTTGAATAGTGCGCAAAGCAAGGGGCCTGATCCGAGCCGGGTATGCGCTCGATTCGCACGTTGCCTGGAGAGCTATGAGGCGCAGGCGACGATTCAGGAAACCTGTGGCGACCTACTGCTATCTCTACTTCGGGACTACTGCGGCTCGCGTTTTTCAAAGGTATTGGAGGTGGGGAGCTGTACCGGAAGGATGACCGAGGCCCTAAGTCGTGACTTTGATATCAATACGCTCTCGGTCAACGACTTGGTGCCGCAGCTTTGCGCTTCTGCCAGCTCAAGGGTCTCTGCTCTGGTTCCTGAGGTCTTGGAGCTGCCGGGAAACATCGAAGAAATACCGCTTCCTGTTGGACTGGATTTGATCGTTTCCTCGTCGACCTTCCAGTGGTTTTGTGACTATGCGTCGAGCATTCACAGGATGGCGGAGGCTTTGCTGCCTGGCGGAAATCTCGTCTTCTCCTTGTTTTCTAAGGGGACGATGATGCAGGTGCGGAGCCTTACTGGGGTTGGGATTACGTATCTATCAGATGAAGAACTGCTAGGGCCCTTGAAGGCGGATTTGGATCTGCTGCACTTTGAAACTGTGAAGCACAGCTTGTTCTTCGAGAACCCAAGGGAGGTGCTCCGGCATATTCAGGACACTGGAGTGAGTGGGGTCGCTGACTTCCACTGGACGGTGGCTGCTTTGAGGCGATTCGAGCGACAGTACGTGGAGCGGTTTGGGACGATGCGCGGGGTTTCTCTGGACTACGTCTCCAGGTTCGTCGTCGCTCGAAAGAAGGGGAGGGGCCAGTCTTGAGAAAGGTTCTTGCGATCAGCGGAATCGATACCGATGTCGGCAAGAGTGTCGTCACCGGCTGTATTGCCAAGGGGCTGTCAGATCAGGGGCACCGGGTTGTGACCGTCAAGGCGGTGCAGACGGGCTGCTCTGGTATCAGCGACGATATTCGCGTGCATCGCCGCTTCATGGGGATGGACCTCCTTGAGCAGGACAGGAGTGGAGTGACTTGTCCTTATCTCTATCGGAAGCCGTGTTCGCCGCATCTTGCGGCTCGTATCGAAGGGGAGGCCATCGATAGCCAGAAGATCAGCGATGTCGTGCGGTTGCTGAGCGAAGAGTATCAGCCTGTTCTCGTCGAGGGCGCTGGGGGGCTCTTTGTCCCTTTGACCGATGATCTGCTGATGATCGATTACTTTCGAGAGCAGGGCTGGCCCATGGTCCTTGTCTCTGGGCCACGGCTGGGTTCGATTAACCATACGCTTGCTAGCCTTGAGGCGCTGGCCTCAAGGGGAATGGAGCTAGCTGCTATCGTCTACAACCGCTTCGGTTCTGAGGATGCTGAGATCTGCAGCGATTCTCTGGGCGTGATCGGGAGATTCTGCAAGAGCTACGGCTACTCGTGCCCGGTCTTGGAGCTTGGTCCTGTTTCGCCAAACCCAGACCTGGACTGCTCCAAGTTCGCGCGAGTTTGTAGCTGAACTGAGCAGAGCTTTGCGTGCGGGGGGGGCTCAGACTCTTATCCCACATGCTCCATTCGCTCATACACCGTGTCGCGTAGCACCGGCTCATAGCCGGCGCTTTTGATCAGGTGGACGAGTTCGTCCCTGGGCATGAGCATTGGCGCTGATGTACCCGCATCGTGGGTGATTTTCTCTTCGGTTACGGTGCCGTCGAGATCGTTGGCCCCGTAGCTAAGGGCGGTTTGGGCGATGCGCGGGGTCAGCATGACCCAATAGGCTTTGATGTTGGGGATATTGTCGAGCATCAGGCGGGATATCGCGATGTTGCGCAGGTCATCCCAGCCGGTGGTGACTTTGCCGTAATGCTCTAGCGCGGTGTTGTACGGCCAGAACGCGAGCGGGATAAAGGTCATGAACTTGCCGCTTTCGTCCTGCTGCTGCCGCAGGCGGACGAAGTGCTCGACCCGTTCCCTTATTCGTTCGACGTGACCGTAGAGCATGGTTGCGTTCATGCGGAAGCCGTTGCGCTGGACCTTGGCCGCGGTCGCTAACCACTCTTCTGGTGAGATCTTGTCGCGGAACACCGCTTTGTGGATCCGCGTGGAGAGCACTTCGGCGCCGCCGCCGGGGCAGCTGCCGAGCCCTGCCTCACGCAGGTCGTCGAAGACCTCTTTCTCGCTCTTGCCGGAGATGCGCAGGATGTGGTCGATCTCGACCATTGTGTACGCCTTGACGTGGATATCCGGCTTTGCCCTTTTGGCGGCGCGGATGATGTCGAGGTAGTACTCGTATCCCATATCTGGGTGGATGCCTGCGACCATGTGGACTTCGGAGAGGTTCGGATCTGTGATCTCGCGGATCCTTTTCTCGACGTCCTCGGCCAGCATCAAATATCCGCGCTCGTCTCCCGGCTTTGCGGCGAAAGCGCAGAACTTGCACGAATAAATACAGATATTCGTGTAGTCGATGTGCAGGTTGATATTGAAAAAGGTTCGCTTCCCATGCATGCGCAGCCGGACGCGATTTGCCAAGGCGCCGACAGCGTTGATGTCGGGATTCTCATAGAGCGCCACGCCGTCTTCGAAGCTCAAACGTTCGCCAGCGTCCACCTTGGCGCGGATCTCACCGAGCCCGGCGGCATCGATGAGCGTATCGTCAATATCCAGGGTCTCGGGGACTGCGTAGCTGGTCATGCCGTTGCTCCTTTATTGCTGAGCACCGGTTGATCGGTGTCGCTGAGGTATTGATAGAGCATGTTGCGCCGCTGCGGCACGAATCCAGCGTTCGTAATGTGGCGTTCGATTTCTAAAACGCTGGTCATGTTGTCACAGCCGGCGGAGCTGACGACGTTCTCCTCGAGCATTGCTGAGCCGAAGTCGTCCGCCCCCATGGAGAGACCTACCTGGCAGATCTTGATGCCCTGGGTCACCCAAGAGGACTGGATGTGATCGATGTTGTGTAGGTAGATGCGCGACATAGCGAGCATGCGCAGGTATTCGGCCGAACTCGCCTTATTGTTTTCGGGCAGCCACTCACTTCCCTTGGGGGTATGGGCTGGCTGGAAGGTCCAGGGAATGAAGGCGGTGAAGACCCCGCATTCCTCCTGGAGCTGCCGCACGCGTTCGAGGTGCTCAATGCGTTCGGCCATGGTTTCTACATGTCCGAACATCATCGTCGCGGTGCCGCGCTTGCCATGGCGGGCGAGTTGCCGCATGACGTCGAGCCACTCGTCGGTCGTCGCCTTCTTGGGGGCGATGATTTTGCGAACGCGTTCGACCAGGATCTCGGCGCCGCCGCCTGGGATCGAGTCGAGTCCGGCCTCGATCAGTTCGCCGATGACCTCAAAGATCGGTTTTCGGTCCAGGCGGCTCAAGTGCGAGATCTCGGGTGGGCTCATCGCGTGGATCCAGAGATCTGGATAACGCTGCTTGATGTCCCGGAAGAGATCGGCGAACCATGCCGTATTGAGCTTTGGATGGTGGCCGCCCTGTAGCAGCACCTGGACGCCGCCTGCCGCTATGAGCTCGTCGATCTTCCGGTAGATTTCGTCGCGGCTGAGCACATAGGCGTCTTCCTTGCCTGGGCGCCGGTAGAAAGCACAGAAACCGCAGTCAGTGATACAAACATTCGTCGGATTGATATTCCGGTCGATGATGTAGCTGACCGTGTCCAGCGGCAGACCCTTTTCCTCGCGAATGCGGCGCCGACAGCGGTCTGCGAGCATTCCCAGCGTGGTCAGTTCAGCTTCTTGATAGAGCTGCAGCGCTTCGTCCGGGGTCAGTGCTTGCCCACTCAGGACCTTTTTCGTGCTTGCCTTCAGGCTCATGGGGGGGTTCCTTTGCTCCGAATCACGCCGCTGCGGCGCAAAATTTCGGACGGGGGAGAGTAGCCCCGTCTATCGGGCCCCTCAAGCAGAGGAGGCCATGCGCCCCGAGAGTCCCGCTGCCGAGAGCCCTCCTATGACCGCCCGTCCAGACGATCTAATGGATCGCATCGTGAGTCTCTGTAAGCGCCGGGGCTTCATTTTCCAATCCAGTGAGATCTACGGCGGGATCAACTCCTGCTACGACTATGGCCCCCTTGGCGTCGAGCTTTTGCGCAACACCAAGGAGAGCTGGTGGCGGGCCATGGTCACCTCCCGCCGCGACATCGTTGGGCTCGATAGCGCCATCATTCAGAGCCCAAAAGTGTGGGAAGCCTCGGGCCATATCTCGGGCTTCAGCGACCCGCTCGTAGATTGCAAAGAATGCAAATCGCGCTTCCGCGAGGACAAGCTGAATGAGGCCGTCTGCCCCAACAAGGCCTTCAAGAAGCGTCCGGCGGCCGAGTGCCAGGCGGCGGGGCTCTTTACCGAGGCGCGGCAGTTCAACCTGATGTTCAAGACCCAGCTCGGTCCGGTCGAAGGGGCCGGCTCGACCGCCTATCTGCGCCCAGAGACCGCGCAGGGCATCTTCACCAACTTCCTCAATGTGGTGAACGCCGCGCGTATGCGGCCTCCCTTCGGCATTGCCCAGGTCGGCAAGTCCTTCCGCAACGAGATCACGCCGGGCAACTTCGTGTTCCGGACTCGTGAGTTCGAGCAGATGGAGATGGAGTTCTTCGTGCCGCCCGCTGAGGAGGAGTATTGGTACGACTACTGGTGCAAGACACGCTTCCAGTGGTATCTCGACCTTGGGGTGCGCGAGGAGAACCTGCGCCTGCGGCCGCATGAGGACGATGAGCTGGCGCACTACAGCAGTGGTTGCTCCGACGTGGAGTTCCTCTTCCCCTGGGGCTGGGATGAGCTGGAAGGCATTGCCAAGCGCACCGACTACGACCTGAACAAGCACACCGAGCATTCGGGCGTCAAGCTGCGCTTCTTCGATGAAGAGAGCAAGGAGCACTACGTCCCCTACGTGATTGAGCCGGCTGCTGGCGTGACCCGGACGGCGATGACCTTCTTGATCGACGCCTACGAGGAAGAGGAGCTAGGCACCGACAAGAAAGGCCGCCCTGACGTGCGCACCGTCCTCCACCTGCATCCGAGCATCGCGCCGATCACCGTCGCGGTCTTTCCCCTGGTCAAGAAGAACGGCATGCCCGAGAAGGCGGATGCGGTCGAAGAGAAGCTGCGCCTCGCTGGCATGAAGACCTTCTACGACATGAGGGGTGCCATTGGCCGCCGCTACCGCCGCCAGGACGAGGTCGGCACGCCGTTCTGCGTGACGGTCGACGGGGAGAGCCTGGAGGACGGCACCGTGACCGTGCGCGATCGCGACTCGATGGAGCAGGTCCGGGTGCACGAGGACGAACTCGTTCCCTGGATGAATGAGCGCATCCTCAACTGGAAGCGAAGCTGAGCTATTTGCGCGGCAGCTTTGGCGATCTGCTTGGGGGCCCCATGATGCTCACTCGGATTCTGCTGCTGCTCAGCTTGGCTGGGGCCTTGCTCGCGCAGGCACCGAGAGATCTCTCTCCGCTCCGGCTGGGAGCAGGAGAGGCACCTCGTATCGACGGTTTGCTGATCGATGCGATCTGGGAGAAAGCTCCTGAGATCGGTCGTTTGACGCAGGTCTTGCCGATCGAAGGTGCGGTGCCGACGCAGCGCACGGTGGTCCGGATCTGCTACGACGCGGAAAACCTCTACATCGGAATCCACTGCTATGACGAGCCACGTCTGATTCGGGCCAACCTGATGGCGCGCGATGCCAGGCTCGACCCCGACGACCGTGTCGAGTTTTGGGTCGACTCCTTCGGCACCGCACAGGCTGGCTATTGGTTCCAGATCAGCCCCGGCGGCAGTAAGGGCGATGCTCTGCTCAGCGACGCGGGGCGGCGCTTTAACAAGAGCTGGGATGGCGTCTTCCTGGCGCGCAGCCGCATGGTCGATGACGGCTGGAGTGCCGAGCTGGCCTTGCCCTACAAGACCCTCGCCTTTGATCCCAATGCGGCGGCCTGGGGCTTCAATCTGCGCCGGATCCGCAAGGAGAGTGGCGAGGAGATGCGTTGGGCCTCGCCGAAGAGCCTGTACCGCTTTTTCGACCTGCGGCGCGGTGGTCGGCTCTTCGGTTTGGAAAAGCTGGAGCAGGGGCTTGGGGTCGACTTCAGCCCATATCTCAAGGCCGCGGCCAAGCGAAACGCCCTGCAGCGCCGCGACTTTGTGCGCAGCGGCGATATCGGTGGCGATCTCAGCTACCGAATCACGCCTTCCCTCGCCTTGCAGCTGACGGCCCGCACTGATTTTGCCGAGACCGAGGTCGACTCAAGGCGGGTGAATCTGAGCCGTTTCCCGCTCTTCTTCCCAGAGAAGCGCGACTTCTTCCTCGCCGATGCCGACCTCTTCGAGTTCGGGGCTCCCAGCTGGTCGCGATCGATGCGCCCGTTCTTTAGTCGGCGCATTGGTCGTGACAACAAGGGTAAGCCGGTGACTTTGCTGGGAGGGGCGAAGCTGGCCGGGCGGGTCGATGGCTGGAGCCTCGGAGCCTTGACGACGCTGGTCGACGAGCACGATGGCCTGGGAGAGAAAGCTCTTACGACTGCGCGGGTGACCAAGCAGGTGAGCGATCAGTTCACGGTCGGAGGCATCGTTACCGACGGTCGACCCGGCGCTGAAGGGGACGCTGCCAGCTTTGGCGCCGATCTCAAGTTTAGTGGCGGCGATCTCTTCGCCGAGGCCAGCAACTTCGATGCGTGGGGCTACTACGTGCAGAGCACCGGCGATGGGCCTGGTGGCGAGGGGGCTGCGTACGGCGTCCAAGCCGACTTCCGCACCCGTGAGTTCGACTGGAGCACGAGCTTCCACACTGTGGATCCGGACTTTGAGCCCGAGCTTGGTTTCGTTCGCCGCCGCGATATCCGGCAGTATCGAACGGCACCTCGTGTTAACTGGTGGATCGATGGAGAGACGGTGCGGCGTTTGTACTTCCGCATCGCACCGACCCTGAGCACCAATCATTCGGGCGAGGTGGATTCCTGGGCTGTGCCGGTGGGCTGGCTTGGGCTGCGGCTACAGTCGGGCGATAGCCTCCAGTTCGAGACCCACCGGATCCATGAACGTCTGGATCAGGCCTTCGAGATTCGCAGCGGCATTTCTATCCCTGCGGCGCGCTACACGATGACTCGCCACTTCGCGACGCTGAGGTTTTCGGATGCGCGCCAGCTCTCGGGGAGCTTCCGCTTCGAATACGGCGACTTCTATGACGGCAGCTTGCTGCAGATCTCTCTCTCGCCTCGACTGATTACGAGTCCCTACTGGCAGCTCTCTGCGACGCTGCGGGATATCCGCGTCGATTTGAATGGCGGCAAGTTCGACACGCAGGTCTACGAGGGTCATCTCGACGTGACGCTTAGCCCCGAGATCTCATGGCGCAACCTCGTGCAGTACGACAGCGACTCTGAGTCTCTGGCCTGGCAGAGCCGCTTGCGCTGGACCTTTGACCCGGGGCGCGAACTCTTCGTGCTCGGCAGCTTTGGCTGGGATCGGGATGATCAGGGCGGTTTGCGCCAAGATGCACCGTTGTTGCCGAACTCTCAGGATTTGACGCTCAAGCTCGTCTACCTGCTTCGCTTCTGAGCGCGGCCAAACAAAGAGGTCTGAGGGGACCCTCGCGCAGGAGGCCCAGCACAAGAGGCTCAGCACAGGAGGCTCTTGCGAGCGCGCGCCATTACAGAAAATCGGCGCACCGGGCGGCGAGAACGCCCGGTGTCACTTGTCGTCGTCGCGAGGGAAGGGGATCTGCAGCCCGTTCGGCTCGTCGTCGTCATCGCCCGAGTCGAACTCGACGCCATCGAGGTTATCGAAATCGACTTCGACATCGTCGTCTTCGTGGTATTTGCCGAAGAGATCGATGTCGTCGTCTTCATCATCGTCGTCGTAGCCACCGAAGCGATTCTTCGCACCACCCTTCGAGCGCTCGGGTGGCCGACCGCCGGAGTTGGGTTGGCTACGGCGCTCTGTTTCCTCGCGGCGACGAGGTGGCTCCTTCTCGCGCCGCCTTTGGGCCCGGGCCCGGTCCTCGTCCATGTCTTCGCGTGGAGGTGGGGCTGCGTCTTCTCGAGGACCTCGCCGGTGGGGGCGATCGTCCCCCCGCCCTTCAGGACGGGGGCCGCGCGCAGCGCCACGATCTGGCCGGTGGCCACGAGGGCCGCCGCGGTTGTCCCCGCGCTCTTCGGCCTCGCGGAGTCGCAGCGGACGTCCGCGCAGCTCCGAGCCGTCGAGCTCGCGGAGGGCCTTACTGCCCTCCTCGGGATTTTGGAACTCTACGAAACCGAAGCCCCGAGACTTGCCGGTCTCACGGTCTTGGATCACGCGGAAGAAAGAGAGCTGACCAAACGGAGAGAAGGCCTGCTCGATATCGCTGTCAGAGACCTCGTAGCTGAGATTCCCGACGAAGATTCGGAACGACATGGATGCTGGAAACGGGGCAGACGAAATAGTCCGCGCGTCAGGACTCGACGATGCCACAGCGGGCTGATAATCGCTCGAAGCATAGCAACGAGAAGAAGCGCTGGAAGAGGGGGAAAGCCCCACTCTGCGCGCAGCTTGGCTCGAAACCCCTCGGGGTCAATAGGGTCATGCTGCCGAAAACGTGCCATCTTCGGCTCCACGCTGCTACTTTCGTTTGATGCCTTCTCTACCGACCTCGCTTTCGCGCGCCTTTCTCGCTGGCTTCCTCGCCCTCGGTCTCGCCTTTGGTCTTGGCTGCAATTCTGCTGCTGGAGGCGTCCCGGAGATGCGTGGGAGCAAAATCGCGGTCAAAATCCTGGACTCCGAAAGGCTTGAATTCGACGGCAAAGCCCGGCCCTGGGACGAATTCCTCGATCTGATCGCCGAGCGGGTGCGCAATGCCAAGGGGCAGGTCGACGCTCTTCCTTGGGTTCTGATCTCGGCGAAGCCTGGGCTGTCCTTTGACGTTACCGAGGAGATGCTCTCAGCCCTGCAGGAGCTGGGGGTGCGTTCCGTCAGCCTCGGGGACTGAGGCCTTGAAATGTCGAGCTCAGAAACACGCGGCTTTGCGCTGAGAGCCTTGGGGTCTTTGGCGGGATCTGCGCGAGTACCTCGTGCCTCTGGAGGTCGAGATCCTGTCCTCGGGAGAGGATGATGGCTTTCCGGGCACCCGCGAGCTGCTTGGCTGGCTCGGGGGAGAGGGAGGGCAGCTGGCTCTCGCTTCCAACTGCCAGGAGGCCTAGTACGCAGCGATACTCGAAGGCTAAGGGCTCGGGCCCTTGGTCGATGCGGCCTATTGTTTGGATCGTCCAGGCGGAAGAGACAGGGCCGACAGGGTGGCGCAGGTGCTGGAGCGACTGAGCTTGCGTACCGAGGATCTTGACGATTAGTCTTCCGGGGTGAACGAGGGTCCGAGCCACAGTCTTCCGCAGCCACCTGTCCTCTACGACTATGGCGAGGGCCTGCTCGCGCTGTGGGATGCCGAGGAGTTGTCGGGGTCCTGGCGGGTGGAGTGGAATATCCGAATGCGAACGCGAGCGGGGGTCGCCTACCTTGATGCCCTACGCATTGAGCTCAATCCGCGTTTGCTGGCGCGGCATCCGGCACAGGTCAAAGAATGCCTCTGCCATGAATTGGCCCACCTCGTCGTTCATCGGCGGCACGGCCGCGCCGCCCAGGCGCATGGTGTGGAGTGGGGGGCCTTGATGGAGAGGGCGGGCTTCTCCGCGAACCGCACCCACCACTTTGATACGAGGGGGCTACGGCAGCGCCGCCAGCGCTATCTCTATCTGCACCAGTGCCAGGGTTGTCAGGCCCATTGGATGGCGCGCAAGGTTCGCCGCGATCTCGTATGTCGGCGCTGCGGACCCGGGCCGGTACGTGTGCTGCGTGCCCCCGACACTAAGGAGGGGGCCCGCAAGCTGCGCGAGGCGCTTGAGTGAGCATGCTCTCCGGAGCTGTCGTTCAGCGAGAAGCCTTGCGCTTCGCGGAGAGGCTTTTAGCGCCCGTTTAGCCTCAGCAGGCGCTGATGAACGCGACGGAACTCGCGCTCGAGCTGCTCATTGCGCTCGAGTAGTTCCTCGATGGCGTCGTGCTCTTCGTCGTCGGCGCCTTCGTTGTCATCGCAGCCCCTTCTGGGACGCTTGTGGCTGTCGCAGCTCTTGCCCTTGCGCCACAGGGGCGAAGAAGGTCCTTGCGAGTGAATACATTGGCCATTTCCTGGATGGCGACGGGCTTCTGAATCCGAGGCTGGGCCGCGCTTCGCTTGGCTCATTGCATCTGGCCCCCTACGAGCCCTTGGGCCACCTCGGCCTCGCCGCTATGCTGCTCTGCTCGCTACCGCCCCCCTTTGCCCAATAAACCGAGAACTCAGGCCGATGCTCCATCTGTTCCGACCTGCGCTCCGTCGCGCCGCTCTACCCGCCCTCTGCCTCAGTTTTGCCCTTGCAGTGCCGGTTGCGGCTCAGGGTAACTACGACATCGTTGAGCTGACCGACGGCACGACGATGGATCAAGTCCGTGTGCTCCGCTTCAACTTCCGCGAGCTCGTGGTGAAGGAGAGGTCCAGGGAGCGCAAGATCCCGCGGGAGAAAGTTTTCCACATCAAGCTCAACACGAGCGCTGCGCGTGGACTCTTCAAACGTGCGCGCAAGGCCGTGGCAGAGGAAAACTGGGCTGTGGCCTGGGAGTCCTTCATCGCAGCTGGCAACAAGGCGAAGAAGCGGAGCAATCTCCGAGACTTCGCTCCGCAGTTTGCTTACTGGCAGGCCTACCTGATCGCCAGGGAGCACGGCAGTGCCGCCGAGCGTCAGGAGACCGTCGATCTGTTGAAGGGGCAGAAGGACACAGGCTTCTATCCCAATCTCTGGGAGATCAATGTTCGGGCTGCGATGTCTGCCGGCGCTGACAGGGCTGCGCTGAGTAAGGCCAAGTCCGTGGTCCGGCAGTTCTCAGACTTTGCTAAGAGCAAGCTGAGCGAGATGTACCAAAAGGAAGCTGAGGTCTACATGACGCAGGTTCGGCTGCGCCTGCGAGAGATCGACGGTAAGCAGGCTCAGAAGACGTATCAGGCCCTGCATACCCAGGTGAAAGGCAAGTATCACAGCCTTGAGAACTTACTCAGTCTCGAAATCGCCCGTGCCGAGTTGCTACAGAACCACGTCGAAGAGGCTCGAGCTTTGTTCCGCGGCATTATTGAGAGTGGCGCCGCTGATGAAGACACGATGATCGGGGCCTATGTCGGGGTTGGCCATTCCTGGATGAATATGCCGGGTCGTGGCAAGGAAGAAGCACGTAAGGCGCTCTCCAACTTTATGCGCGCGGTGGTGCTCTATCCCAAGGGCGATGTGGAGCGTCTCGGTGAAGCCTGTTATTTCGCGATCAAGGCCTATCGAGTTTGGGATCCGAAGGCGACTAGTGAGATGCGGCGTATCTACACCCGCCTGAAGCGCAGCTATGGAAAGAGTTCTTGGGCTAGTAAGCAGCTGTGACCTCGTTAGGACCCCGCTCCGACAGATGGTCTAGAAAGAGGGGTCTAGAGAAGAGGGGTCTAGAGAGGGTCTCGATGAGAGGATCTTGGCGGATGTGCCTGGCCTTGCGTTGAAGTTACTCGACGCTGCAGCGTTCTGGCTCTTCCGGCAGTCAGTGCTGATTTTGTTTCGCCTGCTCTTCGGGTATCGCGTGCGCGGCCTCGTTCCTAGAACGGGGCCGTGTGTCGTTGTAGCTAATCACACGAGCTTTCTCGACGCGCTGCTTCTCGGTGGCGTCACGGCGCGGCGCATGCGCTTCGTGATGACGGACGAATATGCGAACGTACGCGGTTTACGCTGGTTTTTGCGTTGGAATCGCGTGCTCCTGGTTCGTGAGCATGCGCGTTCGAGCCGAAAGGTCTTTGCTGATGTGCAGGCTGTGCTCGAAGCCGGTGGTGTCGTCGCGATCTTCCCTGAGGGAGGAATCTCTCAAGACGGAAGGCTGCAGCCTCTCCAGCCGGGAGTGCTGCTGATGGCCGAACGGGCGGGGGTGCCATTGGTTCCCGTGGGGATTTCCGGGGCCTTCCGGGCATTGCCACGCCACCGCTCTTGGCCGCGTCCGGCGACCATCACTTGCCGAGTGGGGGAGGCGATACGAGTGGAAGAACTCTTGCCGCCGGAGCGGAAGCGGAAGGAGGCGTTGCTGTGTGGAGCCGAGCGCCTGCGGCTGAGCCTCGCAGAGCTGGTGGAGTCATCGCTCAATTGAAAAAGCGGTATTTGAAGATCGCGAACAGCGCGGCGATGCCATCGCGCCAGGAGATCTTCTTACCTTCTTTGATGGCTCGCCCCGAGTAGCTAATCGGCACTTCGTAGACGCGACAGCCGAGCTTGGCGATTTTGGCTGTGATTTCGGGCTCTACGTCGAAGCGGCGGCTCTTGAGCTTGATGTTCTGCAATACCTCACGCCGGAACATCTTGTAGCAGGTCTCCATGTCGGTGAGGTTGAGGTTCGTCGTGAGGTTGCTGAGGAAGGTCAGAAAACGATTGCCGAGGTAGTGCGAGTAGAGGTGGACGCGCGCGTAGCGGCGCACTAGGAAGCGCGAGCCATAGACGACGTCGGCCTTGCCTTCGAGTATCGGTTGCAGCAAATCGATGTATTCGTTTGGGTCGTATTCGAGGTCTGCGTCCTGGATGATTGCTACGTCGCCTTTGATGTGTTTGATGGCCGTTTGCAGCGCCGCCCCCTTGCCTTTGTTGCGTGGGTGCCGAAAGACCCGGATCCCCGGCTCCTTTTCGAGTTCGGTGAGGATTTCGCTGCTCCGGTCGGTGGAGCCGTCATCTACCAGGATGATTTCTTTGCGCGTCGGCTCCTCCTGGACCTTGGCGACGATGTTGCGGAGCGTTGCTTCCTCGTCGTAGACCGGAATCATGACAGAGAGGAGGAAGCTCTTCGCATCGATCCGTGGCAGCTTCTCGATCTTTGGCACTGCGGCTCCTTTGCCGGATTACTTGCAAGGTCGTAGAGGTAGCGAGGCCTAGCGGGCAACTAGAAAAGACGCGCGGCAGCAAGGTACCGCCTTTCACCTCTGGGGGACGCCAGAAAGCTTCGAGGAATATCTGGAATCACCTCTTCCCCTTCGAGCTGCCATCCCCCCCTCGCTTGCGCCTTTGCGAAAAGCAGCGCCTTTCTCCGCAGTTTTCGCATCGGCGATGCCTCTAGGAGTGGGCCGCCATGGGGGCGGCTCTCGGGTTCTTCCCGGATCGTGGTAGGCAGGCCGCCCGGCTTTCCTGGCGGCCTGTTGGGGAAGGGGGCGTGAAGTGGCGGACAGCTCCAGTGCATGGCGGGTCTGGCGTCGTTTGGCAGGCTCATATTTCCGTCGGCGGGTCTCGGATGCCGAGTTCGCTGAGGACTGTGTGCAGGAAAGCTGTATGCGTGCTTGGTTGCAGCAGCGTCGCTACGGGCGCGAGCTGACACCGGCCCTGCTCTTCGGCATTTGTCGCCGCGTGCTCAACGAGATGCTGCGCAGGCAGTATCGGCGGGCGAAAGCCAGCGAATTGAGCCTTGGGGTGGATGTCGGGGAACCGGTTTGTCCTCGTGCCTCGCATCGCCATCGCATTGGCTCGCTCGAAGCTCCGAGCCTCGGAGTGATGCTTGAGGAGTTACAGGGCGCGATCGCGGAGCTGCCGGTCCAATACCGGTCGGCAATGCGGGACAAGAGCAGGGGCCTGTCGCTTCGCGTGATCGCCTCTCGCCACGGTTGGACCCTGAATGCGGTACGCATGCGCCTATTCCGGGGGCGGCGCATGCTGGAACGGAAGATCAGAGAGCGAATCGATGACTACGACAATCGACAGTTTCCTGCCTGAGCGCGGAGTATGGGGTTTGGGTCTTGCTGTGACCCTGATTTGTCTCGCGGGCCTTAGCCCCGCACTGTCGGCACAGGCGAGTGACGGCAAGCAGGAGGTGAGCCAAGCCAAGCCGGTGTCCAAGGAGGAGGCCAAGAAGAGCAAGAAAGAGCGCGAGCTGGACCGGGGGGCGCGCCGGGAGCTGGTTGCTGCGGGCAAGATCGGTCGAGTGCCCCGGGGGACCAAGACCGTCGAGCGCGTGCGCAGCCTGGAGGAAGCGGTGAAGGCCTTCGCTGCGGTTGAGAGTAAGTATGCAGAGCATCCTTCTATCGTCGCGGAGGCGGCCTTCCGTCGCGGGCAGGTCCTGGGGCGGCTCGGCCGTCCTGCTGAAGCCCAAGAGGCCTTTGAGCGCAGTGCTGGGCTGGGCAAGCAACGTTGGGCGGCGCGGGCCCATTTCGAACTCGGTAATGCTTGGCGGCGCAGCAAGCGCTGGACGAAGGCCCTGGACAGCTACCGCAAGGGCAGCGCTGCCGCGGACCGCAAGTATGCGAGCAAATGCCGCCTCTACGTGGGCAAAGCCCTGCTCGTGCTCGGCCGTATTCCTGAGGCACGCAAGCAGCTCGGTGAACTGGCCCGGGATCCGAAGGTCGATGCCTTCGAGCGCGTGCGAGCCTTCGATGAGATGGCTAGTAGCTTTCTGGCTGAGCGCCGATTTGAACCTGCACGCGCCCTGCTAAAGGAGGTGGAGCAAGCTCTTGCCGATCTCTGCCAGGGGGCGGACAAGCGGGCTGTGCGTTTGACCAAGTCGATCAAGCGGATGCGCAGCCGCAAGAAACTCGCGAAGATCGACGCCGAATCAGGGCAGTAATCGAGCCAGGGGCTGGAGTCTGGCTTAGGTCTCTCGCTCGGCTTGGCCGCTTTTTCCTGCTGGCTTCAACGTCTGACGCGACCCTCTTCGTCGAAGAGTTCGTCGTTGTCGGGCATCCAGATAGCGAATCGATAGACCGGCACGAGGGACAGGCCGCTCTCAAGGACGAAGTCTCCGATTTGGGGGCCGAGTTCGATGACCAGGTCCTTGGGAATGCGTCGGCGGAGGTTGAGCCAGTGCTCGCCGGGTTGGTAGTAACGGAAGAAGTTCTCGAGATCGGGGCCGCGCAGGCTGCCGGGGTGATACTCCCGTTTCCATTGGTCCATTTGCAGGATGAAACCGTCTGGAAGGGAGTTCAGCACTTCGGCGAAGTCTGCGCAGCCGGCTGGAGTCTGGCACTTGTTGGCGAGGTTGATTCCGTCCCACCAGGCCAGCGCGTGGATACGGAGGGCGACGTCGAAGCCTTCGGCGTCGAGGCTCGCCACGAGCGTGGTCTGGATGTAGTGCGTGTCGACATCCTGGGCGAGCACGTCACCGACGCGCGCGACCAGTTCCTTCTTGTCCTTGGGGCTTCGCGAGAGGTAGGCCCACTGCGCGTTGACACGACCAAAGTTGAACTTGTACGGGTGATTCAAGCTGGTGCGGGCGGCCAAGGTCAGCCCATGCGCTTTCTTGATGGCAGCCTTGAGCGCCTTGCCGTGGGCATCCAGCTTGCGGCGGACCGCCAGCCGGAATTTGTTGTACTCAGGATCGCGCTGGCGATGTCCTTCGTAGGCGGCGAAATCGAAGTCCTTGAAGGCAGGTAGTTCGGTCATCGTCGGTAGCGCTTGTGGAGTTCTTTCAGATGGGCGCTGCGGGCCGGTGCCGCAGGATGGCGAAGTGTTGCCGCATCCTGTGCGCAGCGCCATGTTCAAGATGGCGACGAGGGAATTTCATGGCTAGCTCCTGGCGAAACTTGCTCGTGCGCGACGGCCTCAGTGCAGGGTTGCAGAAGCTCGATTTGTATCTCGCGAAGGGAGGCGCCTTGCCGAGCCTTGTTGCTGCGTTGAATGCGACAGCATGCCCACTTGCGTCATGGGCATTGATGGCGGAGGGTTATCCCTCTCTCTAGCTCTCTCTCCGGTTGTTTATGATGCTCAGATCGATTTGGACGGCGGCGCTTTTCTCCTTCTTACCTCTGTCGTTTCTCCTTGGTCTTGAGGGGCAGGACTCCCGGGGGCGGCATGGTCCGCGAATCGTCGCGGAGCAGCGCTTCGGGGCAGCGGTCTTAGCCGCCGAGCTGAAGCGCTCGACGACTCCCCCCTATCAGAGCTTTTGCTCGGTGTGCCATGGAGAAACAGGGAAAGGAGATGGGCCGTTGGCTCCGCTTTTGAATCCGAAGCCGGTGGACTTCACCCTCGGTCGACCCGTGATTACGGATCGCGTTGGAGGTCTGGCCAGTGAGGAGCGGCTCCTTCGCATCATTCGTGAAGGAATGCCAGGGAGTTCGATGCCGGCTTTTCACGACTATGGCGATGGGATGATGCGGGTTGCGGGGCTGTCGATTCCCCGGCTCGCAGTAACCAGGCGTTTCCAGCTACTCAGGCAGGCCGAGCTCGATGCTGGGCGACCGGTGAATGAGGAACAGCTGCGAAAGCAGGCGGCAAAAGAACTCGGTCTTGCTAAGGAGATTGCTGTTCCAGATTTCACCGGTTTTGCGGCGGATCTGAAGCGAGGTGAGGGGGTGTACCGAATGGCCTGTGCCGCCTGCCATGGGGTGAATGGGGCGGGCCTCGAGGGGATGTTCGTCGACGCCAAAGGACACTCCATCGGGAGTCGGGATCTTCGTCGCGGGTTATTCCGTGGTGGCACCTCTACGGATGCGCTGTTTCGGCGAGTGCGGGCAGGAGTCCCCTACTCAGGGATGCCGGCCTATTCGGCCAAGGCCATCTCCGATGAGGACTTGATGCATCTCGTCGGCTTTCTTCAGTCTTTGCTGCGTCAGCGCTTAGATTGCGATGATCAGATCCCGTGGCCGGGCCGGCAAAAAACTCCGACCTTCTTTGTTGGCTACCGGGCGAACTTGCCTAAGGGAGTAGAGGATCCTCTTTGGGCGCAAGCGCCAGTGTGCGTGCCGACGCTTTTGCATTTCGAGCGGCATGATCGCCAGACCGGCCGTGGTCTTGAGTTGCGAGCCTTGCACGATCGGGAGCGAATCGCGATTCGCGTCACCTGGAAGGGCGTGCCTGGCCGCAAGCAGGTGAACGGCTTCGGTGATGGGATAGCCCTGCAGTTGAGTGCGCAGCCGAGCCCTGCCTTCTTTCTTGAGGCGCGCTTTCGCGGCAAGCGTTTCAAAAACCTGGGGCCTGCTTGGTTTTGGAGTTCTCACCATGGTGGGTTTCGCGCATCCCCGGAATACGTGCCCGGCCAGCTGCAGCTACTTCACGGAAAGCGATGGGCTGTTGATGCCGATGCTCCCCAGATTCAGGCTGCCAAGAAGGACGGCAGATACTCGGTCATGTTTGTGCGCCGACTGGCGGTCGCGGAAGCGGGGGGCGCCGGGGGAGAGGTCCCGATCTCGGGGCTGCGTGAGACTCGCTTGCAGCTCCAGTGCTTTGATGCCGAGCGACGCTCCGGATTGCGGGGCATGGCGTTTAGCCTCTGGGGGCGCCTACGGCTCGACCCCTAACCCTGCATGCGAGACCTGCTCGACATGGGATGGCTCGCATGGGATGGCTCGACATGGGGTGGCTCGAATATGGGGGGCGAGGCCAAACCCTAGGCCAAGCCGCCCAAACGAAGCCGCGCCGAGTACTTCGCTCGCGCGGCTGGATCCTCGGCCTCTTAGCCCTTGGGGGCTTTCTTGCGCTTGGCGGTAAGGCCGAGCAGGTAATCGGCACTCATGTCGTAGCCAGAGGCGAGTTGCGCAATCTTGAGGGCGCTGGGCACGAAGCGTCCCCGCTCGTAGCTACGAATCGTGTGGGCGGGAATCTTTACGACCTTGGCAGCGTCTTCGAGCGTTTCGAATCCGGCGCGCTCTCGGGCATCGATCAGTCTCTCGGCTAGCAGTTGTAGTTGCTTCTCTTCTTTTCTCGTTCTCGCCATGAGCATCCTCCTCGAAGGTTCGCGCCGAATTCTGGGGCAAAACTTCACAAATTCCAGGATGAGACTGCCTCTATGGGTGAAGAGTGTTCGCGAATCGTGCTTCGGCACCTCGCAGGCTCGAAGGGAATTGGACAGCGTCCACCCCCAAACAATCCAGGCCACGGTGCTATCGGGAGAGGCTCGTTGGCCCGTTTCGCCTCGGCGGGATGATCCTCCTTGGGGCGCTCCTGGGGGGAGCATTCACTCGTTGTTGCGAGGAATCGCTCATCGGAGCGCCCCGACTTTACTGCCAGCGGAGAGCTGGACTGGTCGCAATCGACCGTTCTCGCATCGTTTTCCGGGCTTCTGTCTTTGGGGCAGATCTCGGGTCCTGCTTGCAGGCAAGGGCTCAGACGCGTTTTCGCATTGCGATGGCAGCCCGGCCCGGCTCCGATACCCGCATGCGACTTGCCTACCTCTTTTTCCTGCTAGCCCTGGCTTGCGAAGCAGCTCCGGAGAAAACCCGGGTAAGCGAGCCGAGGCTTGGCCCGCCGCTCGACCTGGCTCGCGGTGACTTGGGGTATCGAGAGGACTTCGAGGCGGCTTTTGGCCTTCTCGGTCTGCCTTCGGGCTGGCGGCCGGTGGAGTCGCGGAGCCAGGGCTTGCGGGCCAGCTGGGGGCCGGCGCCTGGGCGTGGGGCGGGAAAGGGTCTCGCTGTCTTAGAGGGCAGGGGATTCGAGGATGCGGTGCATGCTGTTCTGCTGCCACAACGCCTGGGGAAGCGAGGCCGCCTCGATGTTTCGTTCCGGGCGCTTGGCGGTCATTCGGAGAGCGGCGCCGCGGTGGTCTTCTGGCGCGATGACCTGCATTTCGACCTGCTCGTATGGGACGCTCTACGCTCGGAGCTGCGCTTCGAGTCCCAAGATGGGGAGCAGCGCAGGGTTCTCGCGCGGGTCTTGCTGTCGCCAGGGCCAAGGGCTTGGAAGCGGCTCACGATCTCCTGGGACGGGCGCCAGCTCTATGCACAGCAAGGGGAGGCGAGTCTCCAGGGCAGCTTGGCGCCGGGCTTGACCCGCCTGGGACTCGCATGTCTTGGTGATGCCCGAGCCGTTTTTGACGATCTCTATCTGCGCTGAGCGGCCGGAGTCCTCAGGCAGCAAGGCCCCTACCCCTAGTGCGCAGGCGACTTAGCGTGGTGCCGCGTGGACCTGGAGGATCGAGGAGCGGAGTTCGGCCAGGGCGGGGCGCTCGATGTCCCGGGCGTTCCAGTAGCCGTTCCAGCCGTTTGGCCCGTCCCACATGGGTCCTAGATCCAGGTGCTTGAAGCTCTGGTAGCGATTGGCGAAGGCTACGAAACGGCGAACGTAGCTCACCTGCGCCTGCATACCGCCCAGACCGAGCGGAGCAGGTGGTAGGGCCAGGAGGCCGAGTGTCTTGGAGGTCTTGCGGGTGAGCAGCCAGCCGTCGAGCTCGAGTAAAGACTGCTGCAGGCTGGGCATGTGGTACGAGCGAGCGTCGAGGGCGAAGTGCAGCTCCTGTAGCTCGACCTCTTCCCCAAGCAGCGACTCGTACAGCGCGAGTGCCTGTGGATGTCCTGGGCTCAGCTCGATGCCGCAGCGTTGTGAGGGGCGGGCTTGCCGGATCGTGCGGGCGCAGCTTTGGATCCAAGCGCACCAGTGCGCGACGGGAAGACGGCCGTAGCACTCGGAGCCGGGCCCGACCAGGGGTTGGCTGAAGAGGATCAGCAAATCGGGCCGAAGCCGCTCGCTCAGGATCCACTGCGCGTCTTCGGCGCGCTTGCGTTGCTGCGCGGGTGGGAGTGGCGTTCGGCTTCGGCGTGGTGGCACGAGCGCTAGCACCAGCTTGAGCTTGGCCTCAACCAGGGACTCCCGCAGTTCCTCGGCGCGGGCGAAGAAGTCTTGGTCCAGCTCCTCGTCGAGGTGGACGCTCATCCGCACGCGATCCAGACCCAGTTCGTGTGCGCGGGCGATGCGCCCTTCGATACTTGGAACGTTGCCGATCCAGCGTTCTGCTTCCGAGTTCGACTTGCTGCGCAGCTCGCCGATGTCCCCGAGGCTCATGCCCAAGGATCGCATCTCCGACACCGAAAGCGTTGCGTGTTCGACTGGCTGCCGCATCGTCGTGGTGAGTTCATAGGCCGTGGGCAGCTCGAGGGCATGCAGCCCCAGAGTGAAGCTGGCGCTGAATCCGGCGACGCTCGCGTAGATGAGCATGCTTCGGCTCGTGCCCGAGAGTGGGGGCAGCAGCAGCGGTAGTGGCAGCCACAGTGGCAGCAGTGCCGCATCCGGGGAGCCGATATTGCTTTGCGCCAGGGCGTTGCAGGTCAGCAGGCTGCAGAACTCGGTCCCGAGGTCGATCTGGAAGAGCAGCTGTGCTGCGCGCACGGAGTAGAGCACGAAGAGGAAGGCATTCCACAGCGAGGTCACGGTGCAGAGTGCGTGCACGCCGAAGCGCTGATCGTGCAGGCCCCCGTGATTGGAGTAGATCGCCGTCAAGCAGACGATGGGTAGCACGGCGTTGAGTAGGAGCGTGGGGCCGAGGCCCAGCATCGCTCCCAGCGCCGCGCCACCGAAGAGCAGGGGGACGGCGAGCGCCGTTGCCATCACCACGCGGCGATGGTGTTTGCTCCAGGGGCCTCCCGGCAAGAGGGCCTGTACGAAGCTGGCGCCAGCCAACGCGAGGGCGATGCAGCCGAAGAGTGCGTACAGCAGGGTGCCTGGACTCATGATCACTTGCGGGTCTCCCGCTCTGCTATCGACCGTTCGCGGCTCTGTCTTGTCGTGAAGCGGATGTCGCGATGCTCTGGCGATGATCTCGCGGGTGTTTCAGCACCCAGCGGAGGGGCCCGGCTTGCCCCTTCTCTGCTTCAGTCGAGCAGCCATTGCTGCCATTTGGCTTCCAGTTTGCTCAGGTCGGTCTCGAGGCAGCGATAGCTTGCCGCTTCGGTCAGGCGCAGGTCACCCGCCGGTAGCACTCCGCATTGCAGGACGAAGTCCTTCAGCTTCATGGGGTATCGCTCGGCGATGAAGGCGATGAGGGAGGCCGCCACGTTGTAGCTGATCTGGGGGGCGAGCTTCTTTCCGGCCACCTTGAGGCGGAAGAGGTTCGAGGACTCGATGAGATCCTTTAGGCGCGGGAGCTGCTTACGGCTTACTAGATGCCGGGCCGTGCGCTCGGGCTGCTCGCGGGTATAGCCTGATTCGATCCAGCGGGCGATGCCTTCTTGGAGCCAGGGTCCGCCGCCGTCGAGTCCTAGTTCGGCGGTAAGGAATTGGTGGGTGGCTTCGTGGACGAGCACCGGGTCACGGGGGCTCGCATAGCTTGCGCTCATGTAGCGGTCCCAGGCGTGGGCCTCCATCGTCATGGCCTGTTCCCTCGGGATGCCGTTGCGGAGGGCCGCGAGCATGTAGCCACGGCGTGTCCTGTGCAGGAAGATCGGCAGCTTGTTTCTGGAGGGAGGGGCCGAGCCCAAGAGGGGGTGGAGCTTGGGTAGCACCTTGGCTTCTAGCAGCTCCAGCAAGGCCTGACTGCCTGAAGCGGTGGAGTAGAGACGGTAGTGCTCGGACTCGAGGACTCGGACATGGGGGGCGTCCTGCTCGGTGAAGCCGATGTTGATCTCTCGCTTTTTGTGCTCGCCCTTAGGCAATTCCGCGCGGGTAATCTGACTGGCTGGGAGCAGGGCAAAGCTGGCGAGCACGAGATTGGCCTCATTGCGCGCGGTTTGGCTGGGGCTGTGCTCGAAGACGATGGCAACGCTGAGGGGGCGATCGAAAGGGCAGCAAAGGATCTCTTGGATCTCTTCGCCTCGTTCCCTGTCTCCCCTGCGCACTCGGCAGATGACTTTTCCGGCGTGCCGGAATGCGATGACCTCTTCGATGGTTCCATCCTCGATCCTGGCGGCGAGGCAGCGGCTGATCGTCGAGAAACGATCCTCCCCGAGCTGGACGATCAGGCGCGCCCGGTAGCCACCGATCTGGCCGACGTATTGCCGGGGACGATTCGCGTGCAGCTCTTGGTCTTGAACCAGTTCACGCTCGAAGCCAGGTGGCACAACGATGGAGCAGTGAGCCGAGGGCACAGAGATCCGCCGCTTGTTGGCCGTCTCCTGATGCAGGCCGGGGCAGAGGAGCAGGGGGAGAAGGAAGAGGGGACTCGGCATCGAGGCTCTGGATGCGATCGCGGATCGAGGGGCGTGCTAGCTGGGGGCGTTCGGCGATGAGGCCAGGCCAAGCAAGATACGGTTTCCAAGTAGAAAATCTTGGGGGGCCTGAGGCGCGCCGAGGGAGGAGAGGGGAGGAGAGGGGAGGAGAGGGGACGGACCCTTGGTATCGAATGCAGATGCAGTGCCGAGGAAGGGGCCGGACGTGGTACAAAAAAATGGGAGTACAAAAAAATGGGCCGCCCGAAAGCGGCCCACTGTTCCCTGCCAATATTTCCCTCAAGGAGTATCCCAGCTGGACGACCCCAAGCTTCTTTGCCGTCGCCTGATTCGGCTCCGAGGCTTGGAGACCCCGCGGACCTCTCGGTCCTTCGGGTGTGTCCTTCCGGGACGCGCAGGTAGATACACAAATCGTGCCATGGCGCGGGTCGAGCAGGGTTTCGTTGCTCGGCGTGCCTAAGTCCTTATGCGATGGGGGGGGAACTCTCGATTTTTTCTTGGGGAGAGATTGGGATCCGCTGGAGAAGCTTCGAGCTGTCGGATATCCGTCGGGAAGCCGACGCTATCCCGACGCTTTGTCGGGCGCTCCGGTGCCTCGCTCTTGGCGCTTGGCTTCTTCCCAGAGTTCGTCCATCTCTTCGAGTGTGGCCACCTGCAGCCGCTCACCCAGGCTCGCCTCGACGAACTGGAAGCGCCGACTGAAGCGGTCGACGCAGCTGTGGAGGGCCATTTCGGCATCGATTCCCAGCTGTCTGGCCAGGTTGACGACCGAGAACAGCAGGTCGCCGAGCTCATGGCGCAGCTCGGCCGCACTGGGCTTCGGCTCGCGGGTCACGGCCTCGAGTTCGGCGATCTCCTCCTTGATCTTGGCGATCGGGCCTTCGAGGTCGGGCCACTCGAAACCAACGCTGGCACACTTTTCTCCGCTGCGCTGGGCTCGCAGCAAGGCGGGAAGGCTCGTCGGCACTCCCGCGAGAACGGAGCGCTGCTCTGCCTGCGCCTCCCCGGCACGCTCCTGGCGCTTGATGGCTTCCCAGCTCGCCAGCGCGGCGCCGACATCCTGGGCCAGGGCGTCGCCGAAGACGTGGGGGTGCCTGCGCACGAGTTTCTCCGCCGTGGCCTCGGCGATGTCGCTCAGTGAGAAGCGCCCCTGGTCCTGGCCGATTCGGGCGATGAGGAGGATGTTCATCAGTAGGTCCCCGGCCTCCTTGAGCGCCTCCCTCTCCTTATGAGGATCCTCTTCCAGCTGCCGGAGGGCGTCGACCAGCTCGTGGGCCTCTTCGAGCACATGGCTCGCCATCGAGGGCAGGGTCTGCTTACGATCCCAGGGACAGCCATCTGGGGCTCGCAGACGGTCGATGATCTGTAGTAGTTTCGTGAAGGCGGCCACGCGTGCATCGGTCTGGCTCATCGGTCTCCTCATGTCTTCGAGGGGAAGGACGGACTCTGGCGACCGTAGCGGTCTTGGCCGGCCAGATCTCACAAACAGTCCCAGGATCAACATGTCACGACAGCTCCTCCTCACTCTTGGGCTTGCCTTGCTCAGCCTCTTCGCCTGCGGCGAACAGAGGCCAGGTTCTGTGTCTGCTAGCCAGGGACAGGCGAGGGTGCATGGGGAGGAGTCGCGCGCGCCCAAGGGGGCGATTCCTAGCACCGAGGGCTTTGGCAAGCTTCTGGCCAGGGTCGTTCAGAACGGGAGGGTCGACTACGCGCTGCTGCAGGAGGACTCCAAGGCGCTCGATGAATACCTGCAAGGCGTGCGGGAAGCGAAGCTGGAGCAGGTGAGTCGTAGCGAAAGGCTGGCCTTCTACGTCAACGCCTACAACGCCTGGGTGCTACGGCTCGTCCTCGACATAGTTCTCGACCAGGGAGCCAAAGGCGAGGACCTCGCCACCGTTTCGCAGGTGAAGAGCTTCTTCGATCGGCCGCTTACGCAGGTGGCCGGAAAGCAGCTTTCGCTCAACCAGCTCGAAGCTCATGCCCGCAAGCTCGGTGACCCTCGGGTCCACTTTGCAGTGAACTGCGCTTCCGTCTCCTGCCCCGAGCTGCAGCCGAAACCCTGGTCGGCCGAGACCCTGGATGCGGATTTGGAGCGAGCGACCAAGGCCTTTTTTGCTTCGAAGCATGGGGCTCAGCTCGAGGGCGGCGAGGTTCATGTGACGCAGCTGCTCAACTGGTATGCCAGCGATTTTGGTGGCAAGGACGGGGCGCGGAACTTCCTGTTGCGCTACGCCCCCAAGGAGCTGCGCGACCGCCTGCAGGCCGACTTGAAGTTCTTGGAATACGACTGGTCGCTGAACCGGAGGCGAGGTCGCTGAAGCGGTCTGGCTGGGCAGAGGCCGGAGCGATCAGGACAGGGTGAGCCAGGCCATCTTCAGTGGGGCTTGCCCATCGGGAGAGGGCAGATCTGCGTCGGGAAAGATGCGCTCGACCGAAGCCAGGGGGCGGCCGGCCTTGCTGGCGCAGCGGGTGACGACATCCATCCACTGATTCCAGCCCACCGAGGCGACATGGTTGCTGATGAGGAGCTGCCCTCCTGGGGCGGTGGCCAGTAAGGCCGGCTTGAGCAGGGAGGGGTAGTCGCGAATCACGTCGACTGCGCCGAAGGGCGAGCGTGCCCAGCGGGGAGGATCGAGGACGACGAGATCGAAGCTGCGGGCAGCGAAGCGTTCGAAGGGCGGCGTCTTGCCGCGTCTGCCGCCGGGGGGCAGGCCAGCCAGCTGGCGCATGGTGGGGAGGCAGTCCTCGTGGATGAAGCGCTGCACCTCTGGCACCTGCGGGTTCAGCTTGGCGTTCTCGCGGCCGACCTTGAGAGCGCTGCTGGCGAAGTCGACGTTCCACACTTCGCTGGCGCCCCCCGCTGCGGCGGCGAGGCCGACGCCACAGGTGTAGGCGAAGAGGTTGAGGACGGAGGCGCCTTTGGCGTGTTGGCGCAGCTGCCGGCGGCCGGCACGCAGGTCCAGGAAGAGCAGGGGATCGAGGCCGTGGTGGCGGGGGCGGACGTCGAAGCGCAGGCCCTGCTCCTGTCCGGTGATGAGATCTGGTAGCTCGAGTTCATGCCAGATGCCGTAGTCGGGGCTGCGGCCCTGGCCTCGCACGGCGGCGCGGTGGTTCCAGACCGCTAGCAGATCGCCTCCGGCGATTTCGGCCAGGGTCTCAAGCTCGCCAGGGGCTAGCGGCTCGCGCCAGGTCTGGACCAAGAGCAGTGGCCCGTAGCGATCCACGGTACTTCCGGGAACGCCTTCGGTGGCGCCATGGAGCAAGCGGTAGCAGTCGGTTCCCTCGGCCTGCAGTTTCTCGATGAGCTGCCGGCGTCGCTCAAGGGCCGCCCGGAGTGCGCCTGTGCGCTTCATGTTCTGGCTAAGGGGGGGGTGGAATGCTTGGTGGGCTCAGGGCCATGCGCCGGGCGCATCTGTCCCCCCTTGCCTGTTCGGAGGCTTCCCCGCCCCTTTTTCGCAGCGCTTCTCTTCATGGGCGCCAGGGTAGAAGTCGGTCGCAGCTTTGGCGACAGGGCGACGAGGACTGTGCGCCAAGGCGCAGCTCGATTCGCCGCTCTGCGATCGAAGCTTCGCTAAAGCAGTGCTTGGACCCGGGGACGGCGGCGACGGCTCTGCTGAAGCTGGGGCTGGGCCTTGCTAGCCTGGCTCCGATGAAGATCACCAGTTGGAACGTCAATGGCCTGCGCGCGGTCGCGAAGAAGGGCTTTCACGCCTGGCTTGAGGAGCACGACCCGGATGTCCTCCTCCTGCAAGAAACCAAGGCGCAGGAAGATGTGCTACCAGCCGAACTCCGGGAAGTTCCGGGCTATGTCACCCGCTTCCACAGCGCCGAAAAGAAGGGCTATAGCGGCGTCGCGGTCCTCAGCCGATACGACGTGGACGAGTGGTTGGTCGGGCTGGGTGACCAGCACTTCGATTGCGAAGGTCGCGTGCTCGGCGCGCGTTTTGGCAACACGGTGGTGCTTTCCGCCTACTTCCCCAACAGCCAGAGCCAGGGTAAGCGCATTGATTACAAAATCGCCTTTTGCGACACGATGCTGGCCTTTTTGGACAAGCAGCTGCAGAGCGGCCGCCACATTGTCTTAGGCGGTGATTACAACATCGCCCACCAGCCGATCGACCTGGCCCGCCCCAAGGAGAACGAGGGCAGCCCCGGTTATCTTCCCGAAGAGCGGGAGTGGATGGGCAAGTTCTTGGCGGCTGGTTACGCAGATGTCTGGCGCGAACGCAACCCCGATAAGCGTGATGCCTATTCCTGGTGGAGTTATCGCACTCGTGCCCGTGAACGGAATATCGGCTGGCGTATCGATTATCTCTGTGTCGACGAGGGATACCGCGACCAAGTGCGCGACGCAGCCATCTTGATGGACGTCGAGGGCAGTGACCATTGCCCGGTCACGATCGACATAAAGAACCCTGTCTAGGAGCCTTTGCCGCAGTTCTCCAGATTGGCTCCCATCGTTTTCCGGAGCGGGTTTCTGGGGGCGCCAGCTCGGATTGATTCCGAGCCGAGGCCACGGTCGTCGCCGCGGAGCTGCGGGCGCGGGTTGCTGGGAACCCGCTCAGAGCTTGAGCACGATGCGCTTGCGCCAGAGCAGGCTGAGCACCCCGAACCAGGTCAGGACCCAGCTCAGGGCCCAGGCGAGCGAGGCCAGCTTGGGGTCGGCGATCCAGGACTCGAAGCTGTTGCTGTAGAGCCAGCGGAGCAGGTGGCTTTCCTTGCCGCCGACTTGCATTGGAATCGCGGCGAGGCTGCGGACGAGCAAGGCACTGCCGACGAATACCAAGATGGCGTTGACCCCGTAGATCGCGAAGGGCGTGGCCAGGCGGCGTCGGCCGCGCACGTCAAAGGCATGGTGGCAGAGGCCGAGGGCGAGGAAGGCGAGGCCAGCGGTGACCAGGACGTAGGAACTGGTCCAGATCGGCTTGTTGAGGGGGAAGAACCAGCTCCAGACCATGCCCAGGGCGAAGAGGCTTGCCCCGCGCAGCAGCAAGAGGCGGGTCTTGTCGTTTGGGCTGTGCTCGCTGCGCAGGATGAGGCCAGCGAGGATGCCGCAGAGGGTCGTGGCCAGGGCCGGAATGGTCGAGAGGATCCCCTCCGGGTCGCGAGCTGCCTTCCACATGTGCCCGGACAAGACTTGCTGGTCTATCCATGCTGCCAGGTTGCGGGTCGGCTCGTCGATGGAAGCGTCGGGCATGCCGGGCACGGGCACCAGGGTCATCGCTGCCCAGTAGCCGAGGGCTAGCACTGCGATGAGCCAGGGGAGGATCCGCTTCGGCAAGAACCAGAAGCAGAAGCTGGCCAGCAGGTAGCAAAGGCCGATGCGCTGCAGGACGCCGGGGATACGCAGGGTGCTGAAGTCCCAGCGCATGTAGAAGCCTAGGAAGAGCCCGATGACGATCAGGAGGCTGGCTCGGACGACGACCTTGCCCAGGATCTTGCCTGCGGGCACGCCGGCTTCTTTGCGGCGACCGAGGGCGAAGACGATGGCGACGCCGACGATGAACAGGAAGAAGGGGAAGACGAGGTCGGTGAAGGTGCAGCCGTGCCAGTGGGCGTGGCGCAGTGGCGGGTAGATGTGGCTCCAAGACCCTGGGTTGTTGACCAGGATCATGGTGGCGATCGTCATGCCGCGGAGAGCGTCGAGTGAGAGCAGGCGCGGGGGCTTGGTTTCGGGGGAAGGCGAGGACTCGGGCAGTTCGGACGACATGTCGAGAGGGCTCCGTCTGCGAAAGAGGATGCTCGAAAAAGCTGTTACGCCGATGGGGGTTCGGCAGTGAGGCGGCGAGAATCTTCGCGTTTCGATGCCGACGATGAGCGGGCCTACTTGGCCAGAAGTTCGCGAAGAGTGGGGCCGTGGAATTCGCCTTTGTCGAGCAGCCCTTGGAGGAAGCTCCGCGCGCGCTGACGTGCTCCGCGCGCGCACCTATCGACGGCGTGTGCGGCCCAAGCCCGAAGTTCGACGCTTTGTGCCGTATCGATCAAGAGCTGACGGGCGATGGCTATGCCCAAGGGATGACCGAAGCGGGCCAGGCCCTTGAGGGCGGCGACGCGTATCTGCAGGGGCGACTTGTTCTGCGGCCGCAGCAGCAGCTCGTAGATCTCGATGGCCCGGTGGTCGTGGATGGCGCCGATGGTCTCGATCGCGTAGACGCGGGTGATGTGGTCTTCGAGTAGGGCATTGACGGCATCGCCGCAGGACTTGGCGACCAGGCCGAGCTCGCGTGCGATCTCAAGGGAGTGCACGCGCACGAAGTTGTTCTTTGCCAGCAGAGCCTCTTTGACCAAGGGCACGGCTATCGCGCCCAGTCTGCGGCCGACGAAGCGGGCGTCGTCGACAGGGCGCAAGGGATCCCCGCCCAGGTGCTTGAGCAAAAGCCACCATTCCCGCTGGGTCAGCGGCTCGAAGGAGCCGGCTGGCGCCGGACGCGCGCTGCTATCTGGAGGGCTGCCGAGCGGAGGCCGCTTCGCCGCCAGTAAGGCGCCGCTGCTTTGGAACTGGCGAAGGATGGCCTGGGCCTTGTGCTTCAGCCCCTCCCAGCCATCGCTGGCCTGGTAGGGCTGGTCGCCGAAGCGATGCACGATGCGCACCAGCACGTCACCGGCCATGGCGCGCTGCTTCTCGATGCCCAGCCTCTGGATCAAGTGGGGGATGGCGGCGGGGCTACCGAGCTCCGCCAGGGCCTCACAGAGATAGGGAAAAGCCGCTAGCTCTTCTTCGTACTTGAGGCGACGCAGGAGGCGGGGCACTGGGTGCGGAGAGCCGCTGCTTGCTAGCAGCCGGTAGCTAGCGATGCGCAGCCATGTGCGTGGATCGTCGAGCCAGCGCAGGCAGGCGGAGAGCAGAGGGGCCGGGGGACTGGCGTGGAAGAGTTCGAGGGCCCGGCCCGCGGCCTCTGGCGTCGTTCCTTCGCTTTCGATCCACAGGGTGACGGCGATGGCGGCTTCGTCACCGATGGCCTTCAGTTCTTCGGTGGCGTGAGTGGCAAAGCGCTGCCTGATGCGGCTGGTGCTGGTGGCCATGTCCAGCATGCCGAAGAGCTCCTGGCGCCGCTTGTCACTCAGCGTCGGCAGCTGGTAGTCGTAGCTGCCGGGCTTTGTTGCAGCAAAGCGCTGCTCCCATTCGGCCAGGACATCGCGCAGCTCGAAGCTTGGTTGCTTCGGCTGGGAGCCCTGCTGCGAACTGGGCTGCTGTGCTTTCTGTCCCTTCGTCTCGGCTTGCGGAGAGCAGGCCCATGGGGTGAGGGCGAGGAGGAGTGCAAGGCTCTGCTTGATCGGTCGTTGGATCCTCACTCTATGGACCTCATCACTCAGTGATCACTCGATGGAGATGCGGTGCTCGTGCAGTTGCTTGGCTTCGTGGTCCGGCATGAAGGGCTGGAGCTTGTACACGAGGCGAAGCTGTAAGATCTTGCCCTTCGCGCTCTGCCCCTCTAGTGAAATCTCGCCCCGCCAGGTTTTGTGGGCCGGTAGCTGTGTGTTCGGCGTTGGGTCACCGATGTAGGGCTGGCGGAAGCGATAGAGGCGGGTAAAGCCTGGGGCGTCCTGCTCCAGCTGGCTTTGCGCCACGAAGCGATAGAGCACGTCGACAGCGCGGTGCCGCTCTTCGGTCGGGAAGTTATGCCCGGCGCCCTTGTTTTCGACCTCGACGATGACCTTCTTGCCTTGCTTGCGGGCGCGGAACTCCGCCGCCGTACGCAGGGTGTCGATGTCGTGGGCTCCGGGGAAAATATGCTGGCGACCCGCGACACCATGGCCGCGCTGAATCACGGGCATATGGCAGCTGCTGCAGTCGATATTCAGGCTGGGATAGGTACTCGCCGCCCACTGATCGGTGGTCTTGTGCTGGTTGTGGCAGGTCTTGCAGCTGTCCGTCGTCAGCCATTTCTCGTTGCGGATCGGCGAACAGCCGACATCGGGGCGGCTGCGGCGGCCGACGATGCGCTGCTTCGCATCCATGTGGCAGGTGATGCAGCCCACCCCCTCATTGGGGCGGTCGTAACGAGGTAGCGGGCGCTTGGCCAGGCCGGTTTCGAGGATGGGGCGGGGGAGGTGGCAGGCTTGGCATTCCTTGTTGCGGAAGTCGTTGCTGAGCTTGCGCACCTCGGGGTTGGTGTAGGCGATCTGGTGATGTGAGCCCATCCACTCGTCGTAGATCTCCTGGTGGCATTGTTTGCAGTCGAGCGAGCTGGAGAAGACGGGGATCTTCACCGCTCCAGGCATGGGGGCGCCGTTGTTTTTGGCGCTGGGGTCAGCCTCCGAATGCGGTCCTGCCTCGGGCTCTGCGGAGAGAATCCACACGCCGAGGGCGAGGCCGGCTAGGAGCAGGATGACGGCGATCCGAGCGAAGAGTTTCATGAGCCCTGCCCTTGGGCTGTGATCGCATCGTCGAGCTGGACGAGGTTGGCGCCGGGGCGCAGCTCTAGCTGGACCGTGCTACCGAGTGTCTCGTGCTTGGCGGGTAGGGCGACGTGCAGCTTGTGCCCATCGACTTCGACTTCGCCGATCCATCCGGCGGGGGCGCGATACTGGTCGAGGATCCTCCCGCTGGCGATGCCTTGCTGCGAACTGGCGTCGCTGAGGCTCAGATCCTGGGGCACGAGGGCCAGGGCTAGCTTTGCATGCTCTTGCAGAGCCGGGGGGATGGGGAGGATTCCCCAGGGCGTCTCGGCCTTCGCTCCCTGGCAGCGCACCGGGAGCAGGTGGGCGTTGCGAAGGAAGCTGGCGGTGAAGGCCTTGTGCGGTTGGCCCCAGAGTTCGTCGACGCTGCCGGCTTCTACGACCTGGCCTTCGTGCATCAGCACCAGATGCTCGCCGAGCGCGAGAGCTTCCTCTCGGTCATGGGTGACGGTGATCGTGGTGAGGCCTAGCTCGTCGCTGAGTTCGCGGATCGTGTGCTGCAGGCCTTCGCGAAGGTGGGGGTCGACCGAGCGCAGCGGCTCGTCGAGCAGGAGCAGCTGCGGCTCTTGGGCCAGGGCGCGGGCCAGCGCCAGGCGGCCGCCTTCGCCGCCGCTCAGTTCGCCGGGCAGGCGCTTGGCCTTGTCGGCGAGACCGACGCGGGCGAGCCATTCCCCGGCCTGCTTGGCGCTGCAGCGGCCGGCGAAGCGGATTTGTTTGTCGGCGCGCATATGCGGCCAGAGCGCCATGTTCTGGAAGACGAAGCCGACACGCCGCTTTTGCGGATCAAGGTGGGAGGCGCCGTCGTCAAACACCTGTTCACCCAGCTGGACCCGGCCCTGCTGCGGGGTTTCGAGTCCGGCAATGATGCGCAGCAGGGTGGTCTTGCCGCAGCCCGAGGGGCCGAGGAGGACGCTGCGCTTGCCGAGAGGAAGCTCCAGATCGAGTGGGCCCAGTTGGAAAGACACCTGGCCCTTGCGTGCGAAGCTGAGTTCTTGGATCGAGAGGCTCATGTCACTCGACGGCTCTGCCGGCTTTGCCGGTCAGGAGGATACGGAGGAGCAGCGGCAAGGCCGAGAGGACGAGCAGCGCCAGCGCAATGGCGCCGCCGAAGTCCTCTTCGTTGAAGTGGACGATGTTGGACAGGCGCCGCGCCAGCATGTCGTTGCCGGGGAGCAGCACCGCCGCGAGGTCCAGTTCGCGCAGGCTCAGGATGTAGGCAAGGATTCCGGCGCTGACCATGGAGGGGAGCAGTGTCGGCAGGGTGCAGCGGACAAAGCGCGGTATGGCCCCCTGGCCGGTCAGGAGCGCCGCCTCGCCAAACTCCACCGGCACGCGCCGCACCGCGTTGGCGAGGGCGAGCACCGCGATGGGCAGGAAGCGCGTGGCGTAGGCCATGACCAGCAAGAGGCGTGAGTCGTAGATGTCCACGGGCTGGCCCGGGTGGTTCCAGACGCGGATGAAGCCGATGCCGAGCAAGATCGAGGGGACCGCCAGCGGCGCCAGGCTCAAAGCTTCGATCCAAGGGCGGCGGCTGCGCGCCGAGTTCCAGGCCAGCGGTAGGCCGATGGCGATGACCGCGAGCGCGACCAAGATCGAGACCAGGATGGTGGTTTGGAGGTCGTCGCTGGCGCGGACGAAGAGCTTGTGGAAGGACTCGCCGATCACCGAGAACGCCGGGTGCTCGTGGGTCATGCTGCCCTTGGTCCAGCGCAGCATGCGCCAGATCGGTAGGAACAGGCCCAGGCAGGGGAGGGCGAGGGCGAAGAGCAGGGCCGGCCACTTCCAAGGGCCGAGGCGACGGCGTGGGACCTCACGGAAGTCGCTCGTGAGGGTGACGAGGGTGCCCTTCTTGCGCGCTCGCAGGCAGAGCCAGAGGCCGAGGACGGTGATCGCTAGCAGGGGGATGCTGGTGGCGACGGCATCGGCTGCCGATCGGCTGGCCGCCTGCTCCGGGCTCATGGTGCCGCCGATGGCCAGCCCGCTCGGGCCGACTCCGCGCGTGCCCCACTTGAGGAAGATCGCCTCGGAGTAGCTGTACCAGGTCTTCATTTTGACCGAGAAGAACTCGGGCACGCCGTGGTTGGCGATGGTGAAGACGAAGACCAGCAGGGCGCCGGCCAAGAGGTCGGGGACGATCTGGCGGAGCAGGAAGAGTTCGGCGCGCAGGCGGCCGCGCGCCAGCAGCACCGCCTCGTAGAGGCGGCCGTCGACCGAACGCAGGCCGCGAGCGGCGAGGGCGACGACGAAGGGGGCGTGCGAGGCTGCGAGCACCAGGGCCACCGCGGGCAGCCCTTTGACCTTGAGCAGGTCGTCGAAGGCGATGGCGACGATGATGGGCGGGAAGAGCAGCGGCAGCATTGCCGACATACCCAGCCAGGAGGCCAGTGGCAGGTCCGAGCGGAAGCAGAGGATCGCGGTGCCGCCCCCGAGGAGGACGGCCATGGCGACGGAGAGTATGCCGAGCAGCGCTGTGTTGCCGAGCTGGGAGCGGGCGGTCGCCGTTGCGAGGATCCTCCCGTAGGCCGAGAGGTCGATGCCGTAGGGCAGGCCGATCGACTCCGCAAGGACCCAGGCGATCGGTAGCCCGGCGAGTAGCAGGAGCAGCGCCAGCGAGGCGATCAGCGGGAGCTTGCGGCGGAAGCTGTGCATCGAAGCCAGGGGGGGGGAGGGAAAGCGGCGCGGCGGCGTTGGCCGTTCAGGCGATGCTAGGTGGCAGCATGGAGGGGCTAAGGCTCTGGACCGGAGCTGAGAGCATGCTCACTTACCGAAGAACTCCTGGAGCTGGCCCGCGTACTTCTCGACGGCGCTGGCGGTCTTCTCCGGGTCCCAGCTCATCACCTTGAAGTCCTCGGTGGAGCGCACGTAATCAGGCCGTTGGACGCTCTTGCGCACGGGAATTTGGGCGGCGCGTCCCTTTGCCAGCATGCTCTCGACTTCTTCGCTGAGGAGGAAGTCGAGGAACTTCTTCGCGGCATCCAGGTTGGGCCCGCCCTTGATGAGCGCCACGGTGTTGGGGATGACCATGGTGCCGATGCCGTCTTGGTCGGGGTAGATCGCCACGACCTTGGGGTTGTTACGGATCTGCTGCTTGCGGAAGTCGTCGGTATCGGTCAGGCCGAAGAGCGGCGCGTCGGGGTCATCGGAGGCGACCATCTTGCTGACCTGGGCGTTGCCGCCGGTGAGGACGACTTGGTTCTCTTTGAGGCCCTTCAAAAACTTCCAGGTCTCTTCTTCGCCAAGGCTGGTGAAGAGCGCCGCAGCGTGGGTCAGCGTCGTGCCAGTGAGCGGGCGCGCCATCGCACACTTGCCCTTCCACTTGGGGTTGATGAGGTCGTAGATCGACTTGGGGCGGTCTTCGGGGTTCGGCAGCTTCTCGGCGTTGACGATCAGGATGCGGGCGCGGGCGCCAAAGCCGGTCCAGGTCTTGGTCTTGAACTGCGCCGGGATCTTTGCCGCTGCGGGGCTTTGGTAGGGCTCGAGTAGGCCCATTTTGCCCAGCCGGATGGTGTGGATGATCTCGTTGTTCCAGAACAAGCTCGCCCGCGGCCGGGCACGTTCTTCGGTGATCGAGGTGAAGAGGCCGACGGTCTTATTGGCTTCGGTGTCGTAGCGGGGGCTGACTTTGATCCCTGTTTCCTCGACGAAACGCTGCACGATGACCGAGGAGTCGCCTTCGTCGGTGGCGATGTAGAGGCACGGCCGCTGATTCTGCTTGCCGCCTTGGTTGCAGCTCGCCAAGGGGAGGCAGGAAAGGATCAAGGCCAGGGCGGCGCCTCCGCGAAGAAACTGCCGGCAAAGCCCGGTGTCATGGGGCTTCTCAAGCTCGGGCACGCTCGGCGTGCGGGGCGAAGGCATGGGGGAAATCCTCGGCATGTCTGCTTTTCCTGCTACTTGACGGGGGGCATGATCGGAGAAGTCGGCGCCAGTCTACAACTATCGTTCCAAGGGATAGGACGGCCCCGCGGTGAATCTCTCAGATCCTTTGTCGCCGTGTGGGGGGCCGAGGATGGGGCCGCAGTCGCGTCGAGCTATGGCGCCGGTCTGTTCGCGCAAGCGAAGCGTCGCGAGTGACGAGCGAGGAGTTCTGAGCCGTTTTGGCGGCTGCGCCCAGAGCCTATAGCGATGAGCTGTTCCCGAAGAGAAGGCGTGAGATGAGCAAGGGCCCAGAGATCCTCGACTTTCGATCCGACACCGTGACGCGTCCTGGTGCCGAGATGCGCCGGGCGATGGCGGAGGCGGTAGTCGGTGACGATGTGCTGGGCGACGACCCAACGGTGCAGGATCTCGAACGCCGCGCCGCGCGGCGCGTCGGCAAGGAGGCGGCGCTCTTTGTTCCCTCGGGGACCATGGGCAACCTTCTCGCCGTGCTTGTGCACTGTCGCCCTGGTGACGAAGCGATTATGGAGGAGCGCACTCATAGCTTCCGCTATGAGGGGGGCTGCGCCGCGCGCTTTGCTGGGGTGCAGGTGCACAGCTTCCCTCGTAGCTCTGGCATCCCGAGCCTCGATGACGTGCGCAGCCGCCTGCGGAATGCCGAGGACATCCACCAGCCGCGCAGCACCCTGCTCGTCGTCGAGAACACCCACAACCTGGCCGGCGGCCGCGTGGTGCCCAAGGCCCGGATGGACGAGCTCGCCGCTCTCGCGCACGAGCAGGGCATGAAGCTTCACGTCGACGGTGCCCGCATCTTCAACGCCGCGACCGCCCTGCGCCTTCCGGTCAGCGAGCTGGTCGCCGAGGCCGACTCCTTGCAGTTCTGCCTGTCGAAGGGCCTAGGCGCGCCGATCGGCTCCATCCTCGCCGGTTCGGAGGCCTTCGTCGCCGAGGCGCGGCGGGCGCGCAAGGCGCTGGGCGGGGGCATGCGGCAGGTCGGCGTGATCGCCGCGGCGGGCATCCTTGCCCTGGAGGAGGGCAGCGCCCGCTTGCATGAGGACCACGCGCGGGCCAAGCGGCTGGCGCGGGAGATCGCCGAGATGCCCGGGCTCCGCGTCGACATCGAGGCGACCGAGACCAATATGGTCCTGGTGAGCGTAGAGGATCCACTCTGCGACAGTCATGTCGTGCAGGCGTGCGCCGAGCGCGGCATGCTCTTCTTCGCGATCCAGCCGCAGCGGCTGCGGCTGGTCCTGCATCGGGACCTCGGCGACCGGCACGTGGCGGCGGCGCTTGAGATCCTGCACGAAGTCAGCGAAGGGCTCTCCAGCGGCACGCTAGAGCCCGGGGACCGAACGAACTCCGACGCCAAGCCCTGGGAGGGTCTGGAGCGTCACCGGTGATATTTACAGAGAGAGGGAAACAATGAGCATCTACAAGGCGTACGACGTCCGCGGAACCTACCCCGATCAGATCGACGAGAAGACCGCCCGCCGCATTGGCATGGCCCTGGCGCAGTATCTCGGGGCCAAGCGCCTGGTCGTCGCCCGGGATATGCGCACGATGGCGCCTTCGGTCACCGATGCGGTGGTCGATGGCATCACCCACACCGGCTGCGATGTCGTCGATGCCGGGCTCTGCTCGACGCCGGCGTTCTACGCTGCCGTCGGCAATGTGACCTGCGATGGTGGCGTGGTGGTGACCGCCTCGCACAACCCCAAGCAGTACATCGGCCTCAAGATGGTCAAGGCCGGGCCGGTGCCGCTGTCGGGCGATGAGGGCATCCCGGAGATCCAGGCGCTCGCCGAAGGCCCCGAGCCCGCAGCCGCGGCGGAGAAGGGGCGGCGCGAGCCCTACGAGGTCAAGGAGGTCTACCTCAACGAACTGGTCGAGCTAGTCGGTGGTCCGGAGGCCATTCCGGCGCAGAAGATCGTCGTCGACTATGCGAACGGCATGGGCATCGTCGAAGGGCCGGAGTGCTTTGCGCGCTTCCCCAACGTCGAGGTGGTGCCGCTCTATGACGAACTCGACGGCACCTTCCCCAACCATGAGGCGAATCCTCTCAAGGAAGAAAACCTCGACGACCTGCGCGCGAAGATGAAGGAATGCGGAGCCAAGATCGGCCTAGCCTTCGACGGCGATGCCGATCGCTGCGCCTTCGTCGACGAGGCTGGGCGTTCGGTGGGCGCCGATTTGATTACGGCGATCCTGGCTCGGCAGTTCCTGGTCAAGCACCCGGGCAAGGGCATCATCTACGACCTGCGTAGTTCGCGGATCGTTCCCGAGACCGTCGAAAAGCTCGGTGGGCGTCCCGTGCGCGAGCGTGTTGGCCACTCCTTCATGAAGAAGACCATGAAGGAGAAGGACTGCATCGGCGGCGGCGAGCTGAGCGGGCACTTCTACTTCAGCGAGTTCCATGGCAGCGACTGTGGCCTGCTCGCGGGTTTGCTGGTCTTGGCAGAACTCGGCAAGGAAGGCAAGACGCTGAAGCAGGCGGCCGATGAGTTGCGCGTCTACTTCCAGTCGGGAGAGGTCAACTTCAAGGTCGAGGACAAGGCCGGCAAGATGCAGGAGATCTGGGATCACTTCGCCGATGGCGAGAAAGATCGCCTCGACGGCATCTTCATCAGCTACCCCGATTGGTGGGTCAATGTTCGCCCCTCCAATACCGAGCCCTACCTGCGCATGGTGCTTGAGGCCAATACCCCGGAGCTGCTGGCCGAGAAGAAGGACGAGCTGATGGCGATGCTCGGGAGCCCGGTTTGATCCATGGAAAAAAGCAACTGTGCAGACTGGGGCGAACTGCCCAAGGAGAGGATCCGCCGGGACCGTGCGGCGTTGCACCTCATTGGCGTGCCGATGGACCTCGGCGCGGATCGTCGCGGTGTCGATATGGGGCCCTCCGCAGTGCGCGGCGCGCACTTCGTGGAGCATGCTCATGAGCTTGGCTACGACCGGGTCGTCGACAAAGGTGATGTCTTTGTGCCGGCTCCCGAGAGTCGGACCCAGGGGGAGTCGAATGCCAAGTACCTCACCGAGATCGCGACGGCCTGTGATGAGCTGCGCCAGCGGGCTCTGGGCGCCCTGGAGGCCGGCGAGACTCCGGTGATTGTCGGCGGCGATCATGCGATCGCGGCCGGCACCGTGGCCGGGGTTTCGGAGTTCTTCCACAAGAAGCAGCAGAAGCTCGGCCTGATTTGGATCGACGCCCATGCGGACATGAACACGCCGGATACCTCACCTACGGGCAATATCCACGGCATGCCGCTCGCGGTGGCACTTGGTCTGGGCCCGGACGAGCTGGTCCAGCTCGGCGGCTTCTGCCCCAAGGTCCAGCGCGAGAACGTGGTGCTGCTCGGTATCCGCAATCTCGACGAAGTCGAGAAGGAGATCGTGCGGCGCAGCGGTGTGCATGCCTACACCATGCGCGACATCGACGAGCGCGGCATGCACGCGATTATGCAGGAGGCCTTGGGCTTCTTGAACGACGGCACCGTCGGCTATCACGTCAGCTTTGACCTCGACAGCATGGACCCGCGCTACGCCCCCGGCGTCGGCACCCCGGTGCCTGGCGGCCTGACCTATCGCGAAGCCCACCTCCTGATGGAGATGGCTGCTGACGATGGCCACGCGGTCTCCTTCGAGATGACGGAGATCAACCCGATCCTGGATCACAAGAACCAGACCGGCGAACTCGCGGTGGACCTGCTGCTCTCGGGGCTCGGCAAGAGGATCCTCTAGGTCTTGCCGAGGCGCCGCGAGTAGCTGTCCATCGCCCGCTGCTCCACGTCGAGCAGGCGGTTCACCTCATCAAAGACGAGGCGGACATCTTGGGAGGTCCCGGCTAGCGAGCAGCGACGCTGGGTATCTCCCGAGCGGCGCATCTCCATGACCGAGTGCAGCTCCTCGAGGGGGAGGGTGACCTGCCGGCTGATGCTGCGCACGATCATCATCGCCAGGGCAAAGAGCAGGGCGGCCATGAAGACCATGCCCCAGGCGCCGCCGACGCCTAGGCGCCGCGCCTGGGCGTCGGCGTTGCGCATAGCGTTGCGGTTGAGCCGGCTCAATGAGGAGATCGCGGCGAGCAATTGTGACTTGGCGTCTCGATCGCCATCGAAGGCGGCGCGCATGTGCTCAGAGATGGCGGCTAATGCCTCCGGTTCGCCGGGCTCGGTGATGTTCTCTCTGGCGCTGCGCAGCGCCCCCATGAAGCTTTGTTCTGCGCTGTGCTGTTCTGTGCCGTTCTCTGCCTCGATGAGATTGCGTAGCATCAACTCGCAGTCCTCTTGGGTGCGTAAGTTGCGGGCGATGATTTGCTCAATGGCTGGAGCCATACGCACGAAGACGCCGATGGCGCCGAAGGCCATGAGAGCATGCAGCGCCACAAAGATGATCATCAAGACGCGCACGGTGCGGATGCTGCCCATCTCAGCTCTCCTGCAGCAGTTTGGCGATCGCGGCTTCCTTGGAGACCACCACTAGCTGATCGCCTTCCTGGAGCTTGGCCTTTGGGTCGGGCAAATCCATGGTGTGGGCTTTGTTCACGTGGCGAACTGCTACGACCATGACGCCGAAGCGCTTGGGCAGCTCCAGCTCGACCAGGGTCTTATCCACAAAACTCTCGGGGATCGCGAACTCGGCTGCGTGGATTTCTCCTCCGAGCGGCATGTCGGAGATGATGTTGCGCAGGGCAATGCGATTGGCCAATCGGTTGCCGAACTCCTCCTCGGGGCTGTAGACCTCGTGCGCTCCCACTAGGGTGAGGATCCTCTTGAGGACCACGCTGGCCGCGCGGGCGATGACCTTGGGAGCACCGAGCTGGCGCAGGAGCGCTGTGCAGATGATCGCCGCTTCCTTCGAGTCCTCGCCGATGGCGCAGATACTCACGTCGCGCTTGTCGGGCTGGAGGCGGGCCAAGGCTTCTTCGTCGGTGGCGTCGAGCGTCGCCGCGTCGGCGACCAGAGGGGCAATGTCCTCGACCAGCTCGTTGCGGTGGTCGACGGCGAGGACTTCGACGCCCTTGCTGCTGAGTGAGGTCGCTAAGGCGCGGCCGAACTGACCGAGTCCGATGATCAAGACTTGCTGCATGGCGATACCTAGATGGCTTCGGGGGCTCTCAGGTCAGGGGAACGTGGGCTTCGGGGCGGCGGATGCGGCTCCTGGGGCCACTCGTGCCCAAGAGGGCGAGGAAGGTCATGGGGCCGACGCGGCCGGCAAACATGGCGATCAGGACGATGATCTTGCCGAGCTCGTCAAGGGAAGAGGTGATGCCGGTAGAGAGCCCGACCGTACCCAGGGCTGAGGTCGTTTCGAAGACCAGGTCGCGGGCGTCGAGGGACTGAGTCAGTAGGAGGCAGAGCAGGACGCTGACCCAGACGAGGATGCTGGAGCCGAGCACGGCAATGGCCTTGTGCACGGTGCTGCGAGGGATGGTTCGTTTGCCGATCGTGACTTCCTCGTGGCCACGGATGCTGGCCCACATCGTGATGAAGAGGATGGCGACGGTCGTCGTCTTGACCCCTCCGGCGGTGCCGCCTGGACTGCCGCCAACAAACATGTAGCCGAGCATCAGAACCATGGTGCCCGGGGATACCTGGGCGATGTCGACGCTGTTGAAGCCGGCCGTTCGCAGGGTCGCCGATTGGAACCAGGCATTGTGTAGGCGGTCGAGAATGGGCAGTTCGTTCAGTGACTGCCCCCACTCGAGGGAGAGGAAGCCGAGGGTGCCAAAGACCAGGAGGAAGAGGGTGCTCCACATGGTGATTTGCACCGCGAGCGGCACTTGTTGGTGGCGGAGCAGGCGCGGCAGCGCCAGGCAGGTCGCGGGCGCCATGCCGCCAGCAATGATCAAGCAGCTGACGGTGTAGAGGACGAAGGGCTGCTCGGCATAGGGGATCAGGCTCTCGGTCTGCAGGGCGAAGCCGGCATTGCAGAAGGCTGAGACGGAGGTGAAGACGGCCCGCCACAGCGCGGTGGATGCGGCTTCGCCGTTCATCAGGAAGGCTAGGAAGAGCAGGGCGGCGCCGATGGCCTCGGCGACGGCGGTGAAGCCGACGATGGTTAGCAGTGAGCTGCGGAGCTCCGCGGAGGAGCTACCCGAGATCTCGGTCATCAAGCGCTCTTGCCGCAGACTCATACGGCGGCCAAGGGCATAGAGCGCAAAGGTGGAGATCGTCATGATCCCGAGGCCGCCGAGTTGGATCAGCAGCAAGACCACGCTTTGGCCGAAGCCGGTGAGCTGGCTTGCGGTGTCGACCACGATCAAGCCGGTGACGCAAGAGGCGCTGACTGCGGTGAAGGCGGCGTCGATCGGCTCGGCCAGGCTCTCGCCGACGCTCGCGGCAGGGAGCAGGAGCAGGGCAGTGCCGACGGCGCAGAGGCCGAAGAAGGTGCTGATCAGCACGCGGGCCGGATGGTCGACCAGTGGCTCCCACCAGGGGCGCTGGGGGCCATGGTCTTTGGCGGCACGGGGTAGGAGGGCCAGGCCAAGCAGCATGGAGAGGGCCAGCAGGGGAGCAAGCTCCTGCAGGTAGAGCCCCACTGCGCTCAGCGCCCCGATCAGGACTACGGCCCCGAGCGAGAATAGGCGGCTGCGGGAGGATTCGCTGCGTCCTTCGCTGATGCTCCAGATGAGGATGTGGATGCAGGTGATGGCTGCGCTCAGACCCAGAACCCAGTGTTGGGGAGCATGCTCCGGCAGTCGCAGCAGCTCGAAGGCCGCCCCGAGCAGCAGGGCTCCGAGCATGGTTGAGCGTATGCGCTGCAGGGAGCGGCCCTGGGGTGGCTTGGGGGTGAAGAGGAAGCCGCGTCCCCCGCCCAGTAGGGCAAAGATCGCGTAGATCGTTGGCAGGAGCATGGCCAGGGTCAGCGCTGGGCGCTGGGATAGCTCGTCCCCCATCACGGCGATGCAGGTGAGGAGGGCGGCCAGGATGGAGATGCGGCCCAGGCGCGGGAAGCGGATGAGCCCCAGGGCGCCGGCGAGGGTGGCGAGGGCCGCAGCCGCGGCTCCCAGCAAACGCCAGCTCTCCGGGGCTGCGCCCGTGGGGCTGTCTTCAGCCAGGCCGAGCCACGCGGCGAGCAGGGGGAGGGGGCTCCAGGCGAGGAGTATGCCCTCGGCCCGCCAGGCACTCAGGCCGTTACGGCGCCAGGTCTTGGCCATCTGCTGCTTGCACTGCCGGGGGACTTCAGTTCATGAAGCGGCAGCGTCCCTTGGTGATCTCGGGGTCGAAGGTGAATGCTCCATCCTTGCCATGAGCCGCCGTCTGCAGGGCCTAGGCTCGCGGGTTCTCGATGCTTATAGATCGGCCTTACGGCTGCGCTGCTTGCGCAAGTTCCATCGTGGGATAGGGCTTGGCTCCCGCAAATCCATGATCATTCTGATGCGTTCGACGAGATCGGGGTGTTTCTTGGCGATGTCTTTGCTTTCTCCCCGGTCCTGGCTCAGGTCGTAGAGTTCGATGGGCGCATCCTCCTGCTGGCGAATGCGCTGGCGCAGGGCCTTCCACTGGCCCAGCCGCACGGCCTGGCTGCCGCCGCCCGCGTGGTATTCCCAGTAGAGCCAGGGATGCTGCTGCTGCCGGCCTTGACCGGTCCAGGTCGGCACGAGGCTCAGGCCCGGGAGATCGTCTGGCGTATCCTCGCCCAGGATCTCGGCGAAGCTGGGGAGGAAGTCGGTGAACATCGAGATCACGGAGCTCTGGGTGCCGGCGGCGATCTTGCCTGGCCAGCGCACGATCATCGGCACGCGAATGCCGCCTTCGTAGAGCGAGCACTTGCGGCCGCGAAGCCCGCCGCAGGAGTCGAAGAAGCTGCTGTCAGCGCCGCCGAGATTGAAGGTGGCACCGTTGTCGCTGGTGAAGAACACGATGGTGTTGTCGCTGAGCTTCAGTTCGTCGAGTAGATTGAGGATCCTCCCAATGTCGTGGTCCATGCGGGAGATCATCGCGGCGTAGGCTGCGCGGGGCGAAGGATGCGGCAGGTAGCCGCGCTTGCCGTCGTAGGGTGGATCCTCCCACATGCCGTGGTATTCGGCGACCGCTTGCTCTGGCACCTGAAGTGCAAGGTGGGGGACCGGCGTTGGGTAGTAGAGGAAGAAGGGGCGGTCCTTGTTGGCGCGAATCCACTGCAGCGCTTCGCGGATCATCAAGTCGGGCGCGTAGTGCTTGCCGCGGAGCTTCTTCCAAGCGTTCCCTTCCAGCTCGACGCGGGTTTCGTTGCGCCAGAGGTGGGTCGGGTAGTAGTTGTGGGCGTGGCGCTGGCAGAGGTAGCCGAACCAGTGGTCGAAGCCCTGGCGATTGGGGTGTCCGGTCGAATGCGGCCCCCCGAGCCCCCATTTGCCGATAGCGCAGGTCGCATAGCCCGCATTCTTAAAGAGGCGCCCCAGGGTGAAGCTGCCTTCGGGCAGGGCGAGTTGTCCTTCGCGGTTGCCTTGCTCCCAGCCGCCCATCTCGTAGTTGCCGCGCACCCAGGCCTGGCCACTGTGCCGCCCGGTGAGCAGGACGCAGCGCGAGGGAGCGCAGACCGTGCTTCCGGCATAGTGCTGGGTAAAGCGCATCCCCTCGGCGGCGAGTCGGTCGAGCTGGGGCGTCTTGATCTTGCTCTGGCCATAAGAGCCCAGGTCGCCGTAGCCCAGATCGTCGGCCATCAAAAAGACGACATTGGACCCAGGCTTTTGGCTCCGGGAACAAGGCGCCAGCAGTGCCAAGGACAGGCCAGCGAAGGTGACGGTCAGAAGCGTTCGCAGCATCCGGGCGAGTCTAGCCAGCCGTTGAATTCGCCGCACGGCGACTGCTGCAAGGCTGGTCAGCGAGGAGCTAGGTCTTCCTAAGGAACTCAAGGCGCAGGGGGCCGTAGCTCGCTCCCGCTGGGGCGCCGATGTCCGACCAGGGTGAAAACTGCCTCACTGGGCGGCCTCGCTGGGATGCCTGAAGCGCGATAGTCTAGGCTTCGAAAGCTTAGGGATGACTTTGAGGGCATGCAGAAGCGTTTTTTTCGCTTGGCGACGGAATAGAAGGAGGTGCCAGATGATCTGCTGTGAAGAATTATTGGTAAGTATTGGGGCGTCTGTGCGTCGTGGACTTTCCGTGGTGTTTCTCGCCAGCTCGTTGCTGGCACCGTGTCTTGTTGCGCAGGATGCGGCTAGAGACTTGATGTCTGCCAACTGCGATTACTCCGCTTCGGCGGGCTTGGAGAGAGGGGAGTTATCTCTCGGTGTCAAGTCGAACACGCTCAAATGGTGGCTTAATGCGCATCCCGATCCTGCTCTCGTAGGGCCAAATATCCATCCGGTAGTGGCCTCGGTGGCTCTACCGTTAGATAGGGCCGGGTCGATTTCTCCATTAGGCGGTCGCGATTTCCTTGTCTCCGGGAGGAATAGTGAGAGCAATAGTGGCTGGCTGGTCGTTGTTCGCCTGGGCTTTGGCGCCAACGCTGCAACGCCTTCGATAGCAATATTGGGGCAGCGTGATTTAGGGGTGAATCTTGACCCAGTGTCTGCTGGCTATAACGCTATCGATGGGCACATTTACGCGTTCGATGAGTCGACGAAAACTCTGGTGCGAGCACCGTGGACTGGCGTGGCTTCGGCGTTGCCGACATCGTTTTCGACGATAATGACCGCTAGTCAGATGCCAAGGCTGGGGCAGAGCTGCACTCAAGTGGCTGCAGCTCCTGGGAAGTCCGGCTGCATTGTTTGGATGATGGGGAGACCTGTGACGCAAGTTCGCTGCTACCTTCATCAGTCCGTGTGGAAGATAGAGGCCCCTGCGCTGTCCTTGCCCTTGCCCTGGAATACACAATGGGCTTTGGAAAATCCCTCCATCCAAAAATCTCAAGGGCCGTTGGTGGTCAAGGGGCCGGCTGCTGTCGTGAATCTGATCGACGTCTTAACTGGTGCCACTGTGAGTTCGTTTACGAATCCGGGTGGGGATCAGTGGCACCCCTGGGGATTGCCGTCGACAGATACCTTGGCTCCTGGATATGCCTACCAGTTGCAAGGTGGCACGTACACTTCGAGCCGACCGTTCCGACCGCTGATTCGTTGGGGGGATCTTGCTCCTGCGGACAATGTCAAGATTGACCATGGTAGCGTGCTCTCCTCGAGTGCCTTTATTGGGAATGCCTCCTTCGCAGTGTCGGGGATGTTGCATTTTCAGGATGCGCCTTCGGCCTTGCTTGCACAAAGCACTAAGACTTGCCAGGTGTATCTGTATGTCAACTATTACACACCAGGCGATTCTGCTCCGATTACGACTGTTGGCCCAGTCGCCTATCTGACTCCCTTGAACGTATTCACTCTGGCTCAGCCTGCCGTGCTCTCCATGAAAGAGCAGAGTCTCGCCCCCTTCGCCGGCCTCCGCATTCCACAGCCCATCCCGAATGATCCGAATCTCGTCAATGCCCGGGTTCTTTGGCAATGGGTTGCGGTAACGGACAGCTCTGCGGTTGTCGTTTCAGATGTCTTCGGGACTTCCATCCTTGACGCACCACAACAGAGTTCTTCAGCTTCGAATGGTGCTGCTCCAAGTCGTTGTCCAACAGGGACTGTAAGCAAAGCCCTCGTCCGCGCTTTGAATCAGCGGAGACCGTCGCCATCGACCCAAAAGGCCGTGCGTAGCTTTATTTTGGATATGAAAGGTGGACGAGGATCCAGTTCTTCCAAGCAGTTGTGGAAGGCTGGTCTCACAACGCTGCGACTTCAGAATAAGTAAAGTAAATCTACATCGCCCCCTGTGTCAGGGTAGCTGTCGCCAGGATCTTGGCCCTGGGATGGTACATTCACCCTTAGTTCCGGTGACCCCGGAGCCTTTTATGCTTCAGGTGAATCCTCTGCACTTTTTCCGTTGGGGCGGCATGGATAAGAAAGCGGCGGCCTGAGAGCGGTCTTCCCGTCCCATGTTCTCGAACGATACCGCTCGCCCATGCCTGCTGCTTGGCCGCGACCTTGTCCGCTACAGCTTAAGAGTCGATCCGGTGCCCCTTTGCTGCAGCAGCTTCAGTAAGCTTGTCAGGCTGCGTCTCGGCCGCAGTCATGGGCTCCTGCCCTTCACCCTGCGTGATGGGGTCGACGCCCAGTCCATTGGGCTCGCCCCAAATCGCGCCGCATAGGCCCCTGGCGGCGAGTCGGTCGAGCTGGGCGGGGCTGTTCTTGCCCCGGCGCGGTCTGGCTGCTGGCAGCTCAGCGGGGGGCGGGCAGTTCTTGCCAGCCAGCGACTTCTTGCAGCAGTCTCGGCATGGGGCCGGGGCCGAAGCGTTTGTCTAGGCGCTCTTGTAGGCGGGTGCCAGGGCCGGAGGCTGCGACATTGGCGAGGCGCAGTAGGCGGGTCTTGGCGTTGGCTGGCAGAGCTTTGTGGTCCAGATACGAGAGGATGCTTTTCCAAAGGCTGGGGTGTCCGCCGGCGGCGAGGGTGTCCAGCACTGACCATTCGATGCTTTCGATGTGGAGTTCTTCGCTGGAGACGGAGAGGGTCGGTGCTTGTAGGGCGACGATCGCGATCCCGAGCTGGCGCCGAAGCCCGGCTTGGCGGGTAACGCTAGCTAGGTCCATGAGCAGGTTGATCGAGTGCTTGTCCTGGAGTTCGGCGAGGGCGATGGCGGCGGCGAGTTGGAGGCTGCTGGGCTTGCCCTTGGCGCCGGCGGCGAGGCTGCGCAGCGTGGGGAGGGGCTGGGGTAGTTCGGCTTCTGGCGCGAGTCCGGAGGCTAGGGGCCACTCGGCGGGCGCCAGCCGGCGGTGACTCTCGGAGATGGCCAGGCACCAGGCCGCCCGGCTGTCTTGGTCAGGGAGGCTCTCGTAGCTTTCGTAGAGGAGGTTGAGGTCCTTGGAGGTGCCGAGGCGTCCGAGTGTCAGCAGCGAAGCTGGGAGCAGCATCGGCCGCTTGTTGCGGGCCTTGAGTTCTTTGCGGGCGGTGGCCAGGCCGAGCTTGCGGTCGAGGCGAGTGATCGCCAAAAGGCAGATGCCGGCGAGCTCGGGTTCGCGGAGGCGCATGCGCTTGTTGAGTGCTGCGACGAGTCGCTCGCGTTCGCGTTTGTCGAGGGCCTTGCCATCGTTCTGCAAGAGGCCCCAGGCGATGCGGAAGGCTAGCAGGGCTGGCTGGCGTTTGTTGTTGAGTTCGGTGAGGAGGATCCTCGTTTCGCCTTGGGTCGCGGCGATGCGCCCTAGGCTTGCGAGCAATACTGAGCGAAGCACTTGCGGCTCGGTGGGGCTGGCCTTGCCTTTTCGGGAGCTGGCCTCTTTGGCCGCTCCCCCGGAGCTGCGCCCTTTGAGGAAGCTACTCAGGAACTCGCGCCCTGCATCCTTGGAGAAGCCGAAGAGGGTGCCGGCGAGTTCGTCTGCGTGGCTGCGCATGCCCAGACGCAGGAGTTCTTGGGCATAGACCGTAATCTCCGAGCTGATCGGGCGGCCATCCTTGGAGAGCCCGCAGGCCAGGGCGGCTAGGGCCTTGCTTCGGCCGGACTCGTCGCGGCTCTCGAGGATGCGGCCGAGTTGGAACTGGGCGATGGTGTCGCCTTTGAGGCCAAGGGCGAAGATGGCCCGTTCGCGGAGATCTTGGTCCTTCTGCTTCTGGACGCTGTCGACGATGCGGGCTCGGTCCCCGGGGTCTTTGGAATGGCCGAGCAGGAGCAATGCCTCCTGCCGGATTTGCGGGTTCTTGCTGGCCAGAAGCTGGCGGGCTCGTTTGAGCAGGGCCTCGGAGGCGGGGATCTTTTGTGGCAGTGCCAGTTTTAGGGCGTGATCCTGGATGGCCCAGTGGACGAGGGAGGGAGCGGCCAGGCTGGCTTCTGGTTGTCCGCGTTCTAGCCTCCCTCGCTCTTGCCCGAGGCTGATGGGGGCGAAGAGCAGGGCTGCGGCCAGGCTTGCAAGCCCGAGGGTGCGGCGTGAGCGATGCGTCTTGGGGGCCATATTGCTTCGGTCCTCTCGTCGTTACCGGAGTTAGGGCTTCTTACGTATCCTATCCCGCATGAAGGTCGGGCATATCGATTGTTTTGCTGGAGCCGCGGGCGACATGCTCGTTGCTGCCGCGCTTGCAGCGGGGGCGTCTTTGGGCCGTATCCGCGACGCTTTTGAGCGTTTCGGCCTCCCGGGGCTCAAAGTAGAGATTCGTCAGGAACGGCGCGGTGGCCTCGCGGGGACGCGTTTCGTGGTCCACTGCCAGGATGAGCAGAAGCACCGCGGCCTGAGTCAGATCCGGGAAATCGTGAGCCGCGCAGGGCTGGCGAAGACGAGCGAAGCGCGGATTTTTGACTGCTTCGGGCGGCTGGCCGAGGCGGAGGCCTCTGTGCATGGGATTGGCATCGAAGAGGTGCATTTCCATGAGGTGGGGGCTCTGGATGCGATCGCCGATGTCTGTGCTGCGGTTTTGGCGTTCGAGGAATTGGGGCTGGAACGCATCAGTTGCCAAGAAGTGGTTACGGGCTTTGGCGTGCTGCGCTGTGCCCATGGCCAGTTGCCGGTGCCAGCGCCGGCAACCCTGCGCCTTCTAGAAGGGGTGCCGGTGCGGACGGGTGGGATCGAGGGGGAGGCGTGCACGCCGACCGGCGCGGCGCTGCTGCGCACCCTGGTCAGCGATTGGGGGCCGGCGCCGGCGATGCGCGGCTGTGGCGTCGGGCATGGGCTGGGGACCCGTGAGGTCGAGGGGCGTCCGAATCTCGTCCGTCTTCGGATTGGGGAGAGCGTCGAAGAACTGGGGGCGGGGCAGGTTTGGGAGCTGCGCTTACAGATAGACAATTGCAGCGGAGAGTTGATCGGGCAGGCGCTTGAGCGGGCGATGGCGGCAGGGGCCCTCGATGTGATGGTGCTGCCGGGTTCGACCAAGAAGAGTCGCCCAGCCCAGCTGATCATCGCTTTGGTCGAAGAGGCGCGGCGCTGCATGGTCGAAGATCTCTTGCTCTCGGAGCTGCCCAGCCTGGGGCTGCGGCGGGTGGCCTGTGAGCGCCATACCCTCGAACGCTGGGTGGAGACGCGGCCCACGGAGTTTGGGGATATGCGCTTCAAGCTGCGGCGCTTGCCGGGGGGGGAGGTGCTGGCGCATCCGGAGGCCGACGAGGTGGCCAGGGTCGCCAGCGAGCATGCTCTCCCAGGGCCGGTGGTCTGGGCACGCTTGCAGAAGGGCGGGCGATGAGTCGGCTAGGGGCGCTCTTCTTGTGGTATGGGGGGACGGTGGCCGCCTTGCTCTTGCTCTATGGCCAAGAGCTGCCGGGGCGCTGGTGGCTGATCCTCTTGCATCTCGGAATGCTGCTGCCGGCGTGGATCGTGAGCCGTGTCGATCGAATGCTCTGCGACGCGGCGTTTTCCCTGATCTTGGTTCCGCTGGTCTTCAGTTCGCTGGGGGGCTTCCTGCCTGAGCTGGTGCCCGAGCCGGTGAGCTGGCGGGTGCAGGCCCTCGATGCGGAGCTCGGCGGCATGCAGCTGATCGAATGGGCGAAGGGCGCACCGGCCTGGCTGCTCGATATTTGCCAGCTCTGCTATTCGGCTTATTACCTGCTGCCGATCGTGGCCGGGCTGCTCTTATACAAAAGGCGCATGATCCGCGAGCTGAAGATTGCGAACGAGCTCATCGTTGGCGCTTTCTTCCTGTCTTATCTCGGGTATTTCATGTTTCCGGTGCTGCCGCCGTATCGATTTATCGATTATGGCGGGCCGATGGCCGGCAGTGCTTGGCAAGAGTGGCTGTGGCAGCTGCTTTATGAACTCGAGCCGATCCGCGAGTGCTGTATGCCCTCCGGCCACACTCTTGTGACCCTGGTTACGGTCTTGATTGTGGCTCGGTGGCTGCGCTGGCATTTGCTCTGGTTGCTGCCGGTGGCCTTTTTTCTGGTGCTCGGGACGATGATGCTCCGGGTGCATTGGGCGCTGGATGTGGTGGCGGCCTTGCCATTCCTGGCGCTGAGTTTTTGGATCGTGGGCGGGAGCGCCTGTGGGCGTTTGACCGGGGAATGCCGCGCGCCTATTTCGAGATCCTGTTAGAGTCCGGCCTGTTTCTCCTGGAGCCTTCCCATGCTTGCTACTTGCCTCTCTCTCTGCTGCGTTGCGCTTTTATCCAGCGTGGTTTCCTGTAAGCCTGAGCCTAGGGATGCGCAGAAAATACGGCTGCCCTTTGTGCTCAAGGATGCCTTTCCCAAGCAGAAGAAGTTTGACCGGCCTCTGCTTTTGGAGCACACGGCGGCAGATCCTGGGCATGTTTATGTGGTCTCGCAGGTGGGGCGGATCTGGAGGATTCCGGCGGATGCCAAGGGGCACGAGCGCCAGTTGTTTTATGACGGCAGTAAGAGCATCCTGCATCCGCGTTCGGGCGGCCACAATGAGGAGGGCTTGCTCGGATTCGCCTTCGACCCCGGTTACGCCAAGAATCGACATGTCTGGATGTATTACAGCGAGCGCAGAGGGCGGCGAGGCCGTCAGAGCGTGGTGGCGCGTTATGACGTTATCTGGCCGAAGGATGCCGACAGTGCTGCCGGGACTAGTGCTGCCGGGACTAGTGCTGCCGGGACTAGTCCCGCCGGGCCCAAAGTTGATGTGAGTACTGAGCTGCGCGTTTTGGAGCTGCGGCAGCCCTGGGGCAACCATAACGGCGGCACCATCGTCTTTGGTCCGGACCGGATGATGTATATCGCTGTCGGCGATGGCGGCGCTGGGGGCGACCCGAAGAAGAACGGCCAAAATCTGGGCACCCTGCTTGCTTCGGTGCTGCGGATCGACGTGCGTAAATCCACGAAAGATGCGCCCTATGCCATTCCTAAGGACAACCCCTTTGTGAAGCGAAAGGGGGCCCGCGGAGAGATCTGGTGCTTCGGTTTACGCAACCCTTGGCGCATCAGCTTCGATCGAAAAACCGGCGAGCTTTGGTGCGCCGATGTCGGGCAGAACCGCTGGGAAGAGGTGAATCGCCTGGTCAAGGGTAAGAACTATGGCTGGCGCGCGCTCGAAGGCACGCATCGCTACGACGCGAAGACCCTGGCTGAGTTGAAGGGGCAGGAACTGGTTGCCCCGGTTGCGGAATACTCTCACCGCGAAGGGATGTCGGTGACCGGTGGCTACGTTTATCGCGGGAAACGTTTTCCTGAGCTTGTCGGGCGCTACCTCTACGGAGACTTCGTCACCGGACGCCTGTGGTCGGTCCGAGAAGACCGAAAGGGCGCTGAGCATGAGGTGCAGCGGCTGCTCGTCGGGGCTAACGGCCTGTCCTCCTTCGCTGAGCTACCCAGCGGCGAGCTCTTGCTGCTGCGTTTCGATGGACGCATATATCGCATGGCTCGGCGAGTCGATCGCGACTGAGCCCTTGTCCTAAGGGCCAGATGGCAACGGGCCTTGACCGACAGCTTGTTCTGAGGCAACAGACTGCGCCTTCAGATGCCGAAAAAGTGCGGGTCTTGTTGAGGCCTGTGCTGGTTCCTCAGCTCAGGTTCCTCGTTCAGGACGGAAGCGAATCGGAGGTGGAGGCGCAGCGATGGGTATCATGGATGAGCTCTTTAAGCAGGAGCAACAGCAGGACATCTCTGCGAGGGTCGGTCCAGGTGTGCGTTCCTCAGTCACGGGACAGGGACCTGTTTCTGAGCCTTCACCTGGAGGCGCCGATTGCGGCGGTACGGAATCGATACCTTCTCAGCCTAGACCGGGGGAGCGCTCCTCGGGACTGGGTCCGCAGGAAATGTCGGCGGGGAATACAGCGAGCCGCTCCGCTTGCGGCTTTCCTGCTGCCACAGATCGAGAGCGGCGAAAGGGCAGCTTTAAAGTTCGTGGTGGCGCTGCCTTGCCACATCACATGAATAGGGCGAACCTGCCGGTGGCGATCATTGCCGGTTTGGGCGCGGCGGTGATTGGCGGGGGCGTCTGGGCTGTGCTGCAGATCCAACTCAAGCTCGATTGCGCTTGGTTCCCCTCCCTGCTTGGTGTTCTTGTTGGATTCGTGACCCTGTTCGGGGCGCGATCGGGAAAGGTTGTGATTGGGGTGACGGCTGTGCTACTGACCGCGGTCGGGCTGACCCTTGGCAAGGTGATCAACTACGAAATCGGCGTGAAGGGCGAAATGCGGCGGGAGGCGCAGGAACAGAAGCTCGGCACCATGCTCGTGGCTCAGAAGCGGTTGCTGAACTCAGGGGCCTTGCAACCGGAGATGATGGTTGATGCCGAGGGGCTGAGCTTGGCATCGCTGCAGGCGGCTGCTCCGGTGGATGAGATTGGGGAGGACAGTGCCGCGATAACGGCCATGCTCCAGGAGATGCTCGAACGAGAGTCCGAACAGGTCAGCTACGCCGAGAGCCGAGCTGCCATCGAAGAATACGTGGAGCAGAGTCTGGCCTCGACCCCATTCTTCAAGCGCTATGGCTTCCATGATGCCTTGGATGGCATTTGGGTCCTTTTGGGCTTTGCCTCGGCGTTCTTGATCGCGAAGGGCTGGAGTTGATCCGCATTGGCCAGGCCTGGCGCTCGGGTTGGATTTGGGTGAGCCCTGCTCTCTGCTGGCGATACCGCTAGCGACTTATCCTGAGTAGGCTCTGCGCCATGGGTGACTCCAAAGGTTCTGATCTTCCGTCTCGCCAAGATGGCGAGGCGCCCGTCTGCTTTACTGGGCTGAGCCGCACCGGCCCCGCGAGCAAGGCCGGCGGCCTTAAGGCAGTGGCGAATGCCATGCGCCACCTCAAGCGCGAAGGGTATTCGCCGCTCGCCGGGCTGCGTCAGCTGCAACGCATGAATCAGAAGGGCGGTTTTGACTGCCCCGGATGCGCCTGGCCCGACCCCGATGATCGGCGTTCGCTGCTTGGGGAATACTGTGAGAACGGGGCCAAGGCTTTTGCCGAAGAGGCGACGAAGAAACGCTGCGATGCGGAGTTCTTCGCCCGGCACTCGCTGCAGGAACTTTTGGACTTCAGTGACTTTGAACTCTCTCAGGCTGGGCGCCTGACCCAGCCGATGCTGCTGGATGCGGGAGCCAGTCATTATCGACCCGTTCACTGGGGTGAGGTCTTCGAGATTCTTGCCGAGGAGTTGGGCCAGCTGGATTCGCCGGACGAGGCGATCTTCTATACGTCGGGGCGGACTTCCAACGAAGCGGCCTTTCTCTACCAGTTATTTGTGCGGCAGCTGGGTACCAATAACCTTCCCGACTGCTCCAATATGTGTCACGAGTCGAGTGGCGCGGGACTCGGCCAGACTCTTGGGCTCGGCAAGGGATCGGTTAGCCTTTCCGATGTCGAGACTGCGGACCTGGTGGTGGTCGTTGGGCAGAACCCCGGCACCAATCATCCCCGCATGCTCACCGCCTTGCAGGCGGCCAAGCGAAACGGCGCCGAGCTGGTCTCGGTGAATCCTCTGCGCGAGCCGGGCCTAGTCCGCTTCCAGCATCCGCAGCACCTTGGCGAGCTCTTCAGCGGTGGCTTGGACCTCTGCGACCAGTTTCTGCGGGTGACGGTTGGCGGCGACGTGGCCCTCTTCAAGAGCGTGCTCATTCTGCTGCTTGAGCGGGAAGAGGCGGCGCCGGGAACGGTTTTCGACCACGAGTTCATTGAGGAGCACTGCAGCGGCTATGCCGAGTTGCTGGCTGATCTCAAGAGCCGTGACTTGGAGGCTCTGATCGCCGCGAGTGGCGTAAGCAGGAAGGACCTCGAAGAGTTTGTGGAGAGGATACTCCGCTGCCCCAAGATGATTATCTCTTGGGCCATGGGGATTACTCAGCATCGCAACGGTGTCGACAATATCCGCGAAATCGTCAACCTCTTGCTGCTGCGCGGTTCGATTGGCAAGTCCGGCGCGGGGACCTGTCCGGTGCGTGGGCATTCCAATGTCCAGGGCGATCGCACGGTGGGGATCTGGGAGCGGCCGAAGCCCGAGTTCCTCGACAAGCTGGGGCGTGAGTTCGACTTCGAGCCGCCCCGCGAGCACGGTTATTCGGTGGTTCGGGCGATCGAGGCCATGCAGCGCCAGGAGGCCAAGTTCTTCTTCGCCATGGGCGGGAACTTTTTATCGGCGAGCCCGGACACGGCGGTCACCGCTGCGGCTCTGCGCGGCTGCCGATTGACGGCCCATGTCTCGACCAAGCTGAATCGCAGCCACCTCGTGCATGGTAGGCGCGCGCTCATCCTCCCCTGCCTGGCGCGTAGCGAGCGTGATGTGCAGGCCAGTGGCGTCCAGTTTGTTAGTGTCGAGAACTCCATGGGCATTGTGCACAGCTCCGAAGGCACACGGGCGCCCGCTAGCGAAGAGCTGCGTTCGGAGCCGTGGATCGTGGCGGCTTTGGCCAAGGTGGCGCTTGGCTCGCGCAGCAAGGTCGATTGGGATGGGCTTGTTGCCAACTACGATGCGATTCGAGACAAAATCGAAGCTGTGGTGCCTGGCTTTGACGAGTACAAGCTGCGGGTGCGGCGGCCAGGGGGCTTTTTGTTGCCCAATGGCCCGCGCCAGCGTCAGTGGAATACCCGCATTGGCAAGGCCCGCCTCACCATCAATGAACCCTGCGATCTGGTGCTGGCTGAAGGGGAATATAAGCTCACGACGATCCGCACCCACGATCAGTTCAATACCACGATTTATGGTCTCGATGACCGTTATCGTGGATTTTACGGTGAGCGGCGCGTCGTAATGATGAACCCGGAGGATATGGCGGCAGCGGGGCTGAGTGCTGAGCAGCGTGTGGATATTCATGGGCAGCAGGACGCTGCTGGACGAGTGGCAAAGAGCTTCCTCGTGGTGCCCTATGACATCCCGCGTGGCTGCTTGGCTAGCTACTTTCCCGAAGCCAACGTCTTGGTGCCGCTCGGCACAAGGGCCCGGATTTCGGAGACCCCGGCCTCCAAGCTGGTGATTGTGTCGCTGGCTCCGGCCTCGGATTGATTCAGGCTGTCCGCAGACCTCTAGGCAACCGAGTTTGCTAGGCTTGTCTTGCGCAATTTGCGGGGCTAAGGGACTGCTTTTCCCGGTCGTAACCGTTTTGGCGGCTTTTTCGCCCTGATGCTTGCTGCGAGACTCAGGGGCCCCCTGTGCCGATGGCGGCTCTTCCACAACGATTCGCCTCGGTCTCCTCTTACCCTTTCCGTCGCCGAGCCTCTGACCTGATGCCAAGGGGGAGGATGCCAAGGGAGCTTCGGAGAAGAAGGATAAGAAGAAGGCTAAGAACAAGTGATTGCGGGGCCGCTTGGGCCAAGATGGAGGGATGCAGTACCCCGAGAGCAAAAAGGTCCCGCATGAGGACGAGTACTGGGGCGAGAGCCTCATCGATAGCTACCGTTGGCTCGAACAAGACGTTCGAGAGTCGGAAGAAGTCGCAGACTGGGTGCGTCGGCAGAACGAACTAAGCTTCCAGTATCTAGGGAAGCTGCCGCAGCGAGAGCCGTTGAAGGCGCGGCTCACTGACCTTTGGGACTACGAGAAGCGCGGGGTGCCGAGTGAGCACGGTGGGCGCTGGTTCCAGTGGCGTAATGATGGGCTACAGAACCACGCGGTGCTGCATGTGGGCTCGGCACCGGGAGAATCCGAGCGCATTCTCCTCGATCCGAATACCTGGAGCGAGGATGGCACGGTTGCCCTTGAGGGCCTGTCCTTTAGCCATGATGGCAGCCTGCTTGCCTATGGCGTGCAGGAGGCCGGTAGCGATTGGCGCAGCTGGCGGGTGCTCGATATCGCCAGCGGGGAACTACTGCCAGATGAGCTGACCGGGATGAAGTTTACTTCCCCGAGCTGGGATGCCAGCGGCACGGGATTATTCTACAGCTGTTATCCTCGGCCAGAGGAAGGGGAGGAGTTCACTGCGCTCAACCTCGAAAACAAGCTTATGTACCACCGGCTCGGCACTGCGGAGTCGGAGGATGTCATCGTCTATTGGCGGCCGGAGCAGCCGGAGTGGGGCTATCTGCCCAAGGCAACCAAGGATGGCCGCTGGCTGTGGATTCAGGTATGGAAAGGCACAGCCCCCCGCTACCGGATTTATCTGCAGGATCTGTGGCGTGAGCACGCTGCGCCGGTGCCCCTCGTCGACGAGTTCGAGTTCGACATCGGCTATGTGTGGAACGATGGACCGATCTTTTGGGTGATGACCAGTTGCGATGCGCCCAAGCAACGGGTTGTGCGCATCGACGTCCGCAAGCCGGAGCCGGAGAACTGGTGCGAGATCGTTCCTGAGGCTGAGGGGCTGCTCTTGGATGTGTCCTTCGTCGGTGGGCGACTCTTTTGCCATTACCTCAAGGATGCGAGCTCCGTGCTGCGCATTTTTGATCTCGAAGGGCGGGACGCCGGGTCAGTGCCTCTGCCGGGTATCGGGACCGCCGCTGGCTTTGGCGGTGAGCCGCACGACACCCAGTGCTTTTACAGCTTCTCAAGCTTTGCTGAGCCGCCGTCGATTTGGCGCTACGACCTGCTGCGCGGCGAGAGCGAAGTGATTTGGCGGGCGGAGCTGGATTTTGCCCATGTGGATTATCTGACCGAGCAGCGTTGGTGTGAGAGCAAGGATGGGACGCGAGTGCCGATCTTTGTTACCCGCCGACGGGACATCGAGCTAGATGGCTCGCACCCGTGTTTGCTCTACGGCTACGGCGGTTTCAACGTCTCGCTGCAGCCGGGCTTTACCGTTTCGCGGGCGCTCTGGCTGGAACAGGGCGGGATCTACGCGGTCGCCAACCTGCGCGGTGGTGGTGAATACGGCGAGGAATGGCATGCCGCCGGCACCAAGCTGCGTAAGCAAAACGTGTTCGACGACTTCATTGCTGCGGCGGAATATCTCTGCGCCGAGGGCTTCACCAGCTCGGAGAAGCTGGCAATACAGGGGGGATCGAACGGCGGCTTGCTCATTGGCGCCTGTATGTGTCAGCGGCCTGATCTCTTTGCCGTGGCGCTGCCGGCTGTCGGTGTCATGGACATGCTGCGTTTTGATGCCTTCACGGCCGGGCGCTTTTGGACCGATGACTATGGCTCGGCGAGCGATAGCGAGGAGATGTTCCGCTACTTGCTCGGCTACTCGCCCCTGCACCAGCTCCGCGAAGGCGTGGAGTATCCGGCGACCCTGGTCTCGACCGCGGACACCGATGACCGGGTGGTTCCCGGGCACTCGTTCAAGTTCACGGCCAGGCTGCAGGAATGCCATGCCGGAGAGCGGCCGGTCTTGATCCGCGTCGAGACCCGGGCCGGGCACGGAAGCGGCAAGCCGACCTCGAAGTTGATCGAAGAGCTGGCGGACGTCTATGCCTTCACCCTGGCGCAGCTGGGCTGAGGGCCTGAGGGCCTGGGAACCTGGGAACCTGAGGGTCTGGGGAAGGGTTGGCGGCGGCCCTCCGACATTTGCCGGCTTTTTCGAGAGTCTGCTAGATAGCGCGGAAGCGCTCGGCTCGCTTCAATCTGCGCCCCGTCTTCTCTCCATGGAGCAGCGCAGATGCCCAAGGTCCTGATTCTCGGCGCAGGTGGCGTCGGTAACGTCGTGACGCACAAGTGTGCGCAGCTGCCCGAGGTCTTCGAAGAGATCACGCTGGCCTCACGCACCCTCTCCAAGGTCGAGTCGATCGCTGCCGATGTGAAGCGGCGACTGGGGCGCAGCATCGGCACGGCCCAGGTTGATGCCGATGTGCTGCCGGAGATGGTCGCCCTGCTGAAGCAGGAGAAGCCTGATCTGGTCCTCAACGTCGCCCTGCCGTATCAGGACCTGCACGTCATGGACGCCTGCCTCGAATGCGGCATTGACTACCTCGATACCGCCAACTACGAGCCCTTGGACCAGGCGAAGTTCGAATACAAGTGGCAGTGGGCCTATCGCGATCGTTACGAGCAAGCGGGGCTTATGGCGCTGATGGGCTCGGGTTTTGATCCGGGGGTGACCAATGTCTTCTGCGCTTATCTGCAGAAGCATTACTTCGATGAGATCCACTACGTCGACATCGTCGACTGCAACGGCGGCGACCACGGCAAGGCGTTTGCCACCAACTTCAACCCCGAGATCAACCTGCGGGAGGTCTCGCAGAATGGGCGTTATTGGCAGGATGGCGCCTGGGTAGAGACTGGGCCGCTGGAGCATCGGCGCGAGTTCGATTTCCCCGAGGTCGGGGAGCGCAGCATGTATCTGCTCTATCACGAGGAGTTGGAGTCGCTGGCCCTGCACCTGAAGGGGCTGAAGAGGATCCGCTTCTGGATGACCTTTGGCGAGGAATACATCAAGCACATGACGGTGCTGAAGAACGTCGGGATGCTGCGCGTGGATGCGGTGGAGCACGAGGGGCAGAGCATCGTGCCGATTCAGTTCCTCAAGACCCTCCTGCCCGATCCGGGGAGCCTGGCTGCTGGCTATACCGGCAAGACCTCGATTGGCTGTTTGGTCGAGGGGGTCAAGGAGGGCAAGCCTCTGCGCAAGTTCATCTACAACGTTTGCGACCACGCGAAGTGCTTCGAGGAAGTCGGTTCGCAGGCGGTCAGTTACACGACGGGTGTGCCGGCGATGATCGGCGCCAAGATGATGCTGAGCGGCACCTGGAAGCAGCCTGGCGTCGTGCACATGGAGCAGATGGACCCTGACCCCTTCCTTGCGGATCTTGCCGAATATGGTCTGCCCTGGCACTGCGAAGATTGGCCGGTGGGGGTGGAGTGAGCGCGGCCTCGACGCCGCTGTGCATTCCCTCGGCGGCTATTGCTGATCTGCCGTCGCCCGCCTTTGTCGTCGATCAGGCGCTGCTTGAGAGGAACCTCCAGATCCTGGGCCGGGTGCAGCGGCAGAGCGGCGCCAAAATCGTGCTCGCCCTCAAGGGCTTTGCGATGTGGCACTTCGCCGGGTTGATTCGGGAGTATCTGGCGGGGACGACGGCGAGCGGTTTGTGGGAGGCGAAGCTGGGCCGCGAGTTTTTCGGGGGCGAGGTGCATACCCATGGGCCTGCCTTTGCTGCTGACGAACTCGCAGAGCTCCTGGCGCTCTCGGATCACATCAGCTTCAACTCGCTGGCGCAGTGGCGACGCTTTCGCCCGCTGATCGACGCTGCGGAGCATGCTCCTCGCGCTGGGCTGCGTATCAACCCCGAGCACAGTGAGGTTACGACCCAGCTCTATGATCCCTGCGCAGCGAAGTCGCGGCTCGGCGTGCGCGCGATGGACTTGGCTGGCCAAGATCTGGAGGGGATCAGTGGCTTGCACTTCCACACACTCTGCGAGCTGGGCAGCGACGCGCTGGCGCGGACGCTGGAGGTGGTGGAGGCGAAGTTTGGGGCGCAGTTTGGCCGCATCGAGTGGATGAACTTTGGGGGAGGTCATCACATCACCCGCGAGGATTACGATCTCGAACAGTTGCTGCAGTTGCTGCGCTCACATCGCCAAAGATATGGGCACGAAGTGATCCTGGAGCCGGGGGAGGCGGTGGCGCTGAATACCGGCGTGCTGCTGGCGACGGTGCTCGACATCGTCCACAACGAGCTGCCGATAGCGATCTTGGATGTCAGCGCCACTGCGCACATGCCGGATGTTTTGGAGATGCCGTATCGACCGGAGCTGGAGGGCGGCGGCGCTCCTGGGGATAAACCGCTGCTGTATCGCCTCGCGGGCAATACCTGCCTCGCGGGCGATGTGATCGGGGATTACAGCTTTGATGCGCCGTTGCAGGTCGGGAGCCGCTTGGTCTTCGGGGATATGGCGCATTACTCGATGGTGAAGACCACGATGTTCAATGGCGTGCGGCATCCGGATCTGGTGCAGTTCGACAGTCGCACCGGAGGCTGGGAATTGCTGCGACGCTTTGAATACGAGGACTTCAAGGCACGGCTAGGCTGAGCCTTCCTGCTGTCCCCTTTCCGCTTGGCTTCTCTGGCCCGACTTCCCTGGCCTGAGTTCTTTTCTTCCGCGTTTCTGGTTTATCGATGCATCTTCCGGAGATTCAACAGCTCTACGACCGTGGCCTATTCCTGCAGGCCGCAGCCGCTCTGCGCGAACGCTGTGCGGACGCCTTGCCCACGGATTTGCCGACCTGCGTGCTGTCGCTGCGAACCGCTGGCCAGCTGGGCTGTCCACGCGAGCGTTTGGCGATCTATCGTCATCTGCAAAAGCTCTGGCCAGAGTCGGCGGCTGGCGTTCGTTTTCGGGTGTACGAGCTGCTGGACCGCGGGCGCCTGATCGAAGCTCTTGAGCTGGGCTTGGCGCACGAACGCTTCGAAGGGGTCGGCGACGAAGAGCACGCAGATTGGCTGCAGGCACGCGCCGATGTCTACGCCCGCTTACGCGATCGCGATCGGGCTGGTGCCTTGCTGGAAGAGTCGCGGCGATATTCCAAGGATCATGCTTGGATCGATCTCTGCCATGCCTGGCACGAGTGGGGTGACGATCAGCCGGAGGCTGCGCTCGAGCGAGGCTCCAAACTCCTTAGTGAGTATCCGGAGTTCTTTTGGGGCTACCATCTCAGCGCCGCCATCCACTTTGACCTGGACCAGCGCCAAGAGGCGCTTGAGGTCTATCAGGCGGCCGATGAGCGCTTTGAATCGCCGCTCATTTGGTATCACCATGCGCAAGCGCTTCGGCAGATCGGTCAGTTGCAGGAGGCGCGCCAGCGTTACCAGGACTTTGTCCAGCGCAGCGACTGGCCGAAGGGCAGTCTCGGTGCCGCCGCAAAGAACGAGCTCTTCGGGATTGCCCACGAACTGGGCGAAGTCGAGGAGGCCGCGGCTCGCTGGGACGAGGCCAGCGCCGCGATGCGGAGGCAATACGAGCACTTCGTGCCCGGGAAGCCCGGCAAGCGGGTGCACCACAAGGTGCCCTATGTGCGCCAGGACGAGCTGACCTGCGCCCCGGCAACGCTGTCGGCGGTGCTGCGTTTCTTTGGGGTCGATGTGCCGCACGATGAGGTGGCGGGGCAGATTAGTTATTCAGGGACACCGGATTATCGACTGCACGCCTTCTGTAAGGAGCGCGGCCTTGTCGTGCGCCCCTTCCAGTTCGAACCTGAAACCGCCAAGCGACTGATTGACCTCGGGCTCCCGTTCTGTCTCGGCACGCGGGGGCTGGAGACGGCGCATTTGCAGGCCATCGTGGGCTATGACCAAGCGCTTCAGGTTTGGCTGGTGCGCGAGCCTGGCGTTCATCACTGGATCGAGATGAAGATGGACAAGCTGGCGGAGCAGTGTGCAGCGCGTGGGGCGCCCTGCACCCTGGTCGCGCCTCCCGAGCGGCTGGAGGAGCTTGGGGAGGATCCTCTCCCGCGTGAGCGTGAGATCCAGTTGATGAACGATGTCTTCGCTGGAGTCGAAGAGCATCGCTTCAGCGAAGCGCTCGCGGCGCTGCAGGACTTGGAGGGCATGGATCCGGGGCCCTGGCTATGGGACGCGCAGCGGAGTGTCGCGGCCTACGTGAAGGATCAGGAGCGGGAGCTGGCCGCCTCGCGCGCCCAATACGAAGCTTTTCCCAAAGACGAGTTTGCCCGCAGCATGCTGATGATCGGGCTGCTGCGTTCCAACCGGGGCGACGAGGTCATTGAGTTTGCGGAGAGTTGCGGCGGCGATTACAGCCGCTCGCCCTACCTGAATCAGCATCTGCTGGGCGAGCTTGGCCGCCGCCGCGAGTATCTGGACCGGGCACGCAAGCTGGCTCGCCGTGTGTGCCGATCTTTGCCGCACAATGCCCAAAGTTATCAGCAGTTGGCTGACTTCCTGTGGCAGGGCGGTGGCGAGCGCGAGTCAGCGCTTCGCTGTTATCGAGCAGCGACGACGCTAGCGAAGGTCGAAGAGCGTTTTGCCTGGGCATACTTCGCCGCGACCCTGCGAATGGACCGTAGCAAAGAGGGTCTGAGTTGGCTTGAGCAGCGGGTGCAGCGCTTTGGCGACAAGCACGCGGCATCGCGTATCACGCTTGCGCGCGCCTACGCCGAGCTACGAGATGAAAGCAAGCAGATCGAACAGATCGAGGCGGCTCTGGACTTGCCGCTTGGCGTCGATCAAGCCATTCACGAGCGCATCGATCTGCACGTCGAGAACGATGAGTTAGCTGCTGCCCTGGAGCTACTCGAGTCTCGTGCCTCCAAACTGAGCGCCGCGAGCCGGATCGTGCGCAAGTCGGAACTGCTTCGGCTGAGCCACCGCGTCGACGAGGCTCTGGAGCTGATTGATGGACCCGCTAGCGAGGCGCCTTCCTCGGATTATTTGCAGACGGAGCTGGCGGCTTGCCTTGAGGCCAAGAGTGGACCGGGCGCCGTCGTGGAGAGGATCCGCCCGCTGGTCGAACGCTACCCCGAACACCTGGGCCTCTCTGGATTGCTGGGGCAGGCCTTGCTGCAGTTGAGCGACTCCGAAGCTCTTGAGCGTTTTTTCTCGGAGCGAGTGAGGTCGAATCCTGGGGACTCCCTCTCGGTGGACCGCTGGATGGCGCTGCTTGCGCGCAGTGGGCGTGCTCAAGAGCTGCTGGACTTTGGGAAGTCGATCGAGTCTCGCTATGGGCATTGCTCCTGGTACTGGGCGCAGATGAGCCGGGGCTACCACGGAATTGGCGATATGGAGCGGGGCCGGGAAGCCCTTCTCGAATGCCTAAAACTCGACCCCTTGCACACCGGGGTGCAGACCGACCTGATCCAGTACAGTCAGAGCCCCGAAGAGGCCGTGCAGTCATTGCGGATCATTGCCGCAGGGTTCGAACGCGAACGCGTCGATGAGGCGAGCCTCTTCTCCTTTGCTCGGCTGGCTGACGAAAGCATGGAGGACGCCGAGGTCGAGCAGATCTTTGGTCGCTTGGCCGAGCGTTTTCCCGAGATGCACGAGATCGTCGAGCAGAGCGCCGAGTTCTTGGCGCGACGTGAGCGTGGCGAAGAGGCGCTGGCCAAGATCCGCGAAGCGCGCCAGCGCTTTCCTCGTGCCTGTAGAGCGCAGCTCCTGGAGATCCGCTTGGAGAACAAGTTTGGCGACAAGGATCGGGCACTTGCGCTGGCGACGAATTACTGGGAGGAGAATCCTCGCGTCGCTGGGGCCGCGATCGAACTCGGTGCTCTGCGCGAGGAGCGTGGCGAGCCAGAGCGTGCGCGGCAGGTCTACGAGAAGGCGCTCGAAGAACGGCCTCTGGCGCCAGTTCTGCACGGCTGTCTGGCCGACGTCTTACTCCGCACGGCGGAGCCCGAGGACGGATTGGTGGAGCTAGGGCGGGCGATTGAGCTTGATCCCTACTATTCGTGGGCGCGCACGACCGAGATCAATGTGCTCCTGCATCTGCGTCGCTATGACGAGGCTAGGGAGCGCGTCGAGACCTTCGTCCAGCTCATGGCGGACGAGGAGGATGCATGGCAGGCCAAGTCGAACTTTCACGAGCGGCTTGGCGAGGATGAGGAGGCGATCGAGGCCCTGCGCCGGGCTCTGCACTGCGATCCGCGTCTTGGCGATACCCGCCAGCGGCTGGTGTTCATGCTGGTGGATGCCAAGCGTGGCGAAGAGGCTCGCGAGGTTATCGCCGAAGGCGTGCAAGCTCTCGGTCCCATTCGCGATCTCTCCCTGCTCGATGCCTGGGTGCTCCGGCGCCTAGAGCGCGATGCCGAAGCTCGGGAGCAAATCGAGCAGTTACTCGCAGAGCAGCCCGAATATGACAACGCTTGGCATATGTATCTGACCTGGCTGCTCGAGGACGACGACGACGCGGCCTTGGATCGTTTGGCGGAGAATCCTCCGGAGGCGCTGGCGGATCTGCCGCGATTTCACGAGAGCGTTGCGCGTAGTTTGTCCATGCGCGGTCAGGCGAAGGCGGCGGCGGAGGCCGCGCGTCGCTGGCTCGTTTGCGACAAGGCAGAAGAGCAGGCGCGGATCTATGCCTCCTGGGCGACTCGGGAGGCAGGAGATGCGAGCCGTGCTGATCGGATCCTCCTCGAGCATCCGGAGCCGCAGACGGCGAGTTCGGTGTTTTCGGCGAATGCCTTTCGGGCTGCGGTGCGCCAGAAAGAGGAGGAATTGCAGCTGCGCTTCCTTAGGCGGGTGCTTGAGCTACGGGTCTTGGACGAGGATGAAGCTGAGCTGTTGTTGGAAGCGCTGGAAAGCGTGGGGGCGAAGCAACGGCAGGCCTGCTTCGACCACTTTGAGAAGGACGAGGATCCCAAGGTTCATGATGGGCTGGCCTTTCTCCGCTTCTTGTTGGGGGAGCATAAGGCATACGCCGAGCGCTTTGGACAGCTGGATTATGCCGAAGATGATGGCGAGCGAGCTGCGAGGATGCTCGATATGGCGCGAATGGCTGGCGAGCAGTCCTTTATCGCCAAGCAGCTCTTGCCCTTGCTGCCGACCCCGGTGCCCGGCAGCCATCTTTGGGGAAGCATCGGCTCGACCTTCTGTGAATGGCGGGTGCCCAAGGGGGCTCGCATCGTGCTCCGATACATGGCCGATGACTACCGGCGCGAAGATGCGGAGCCTTGGATGATCGCCAACCTCGGTTATTCCTATGACGAACTCGGCGATCCGCGGCGTTGCGAGGAGGTCTGTCGTTACGCGCTTGCTCTGCCCCGGGACCACTCGGAGCTGTATCTCAAGCCCCTGCTCGCCCTGTCCCGCATCCGGCAGGGGGATTGGAGCCAGGCCGCTGAGCTGAGTTCGGAGTTCAGGCGGGAGCATGCGCAACCCATGCTGGAGTGCCTGGTGATTCGGATGTTCTTGCGGCTGCGCGAAGCGCCGGAGAGCGAACGGGCGGGCATCTTCCGGCGCGAGTTCGGGAGGATCCTGCGCAAGGCCGATGATACGGGGACAAAGGGCGTGGGGCGCTCGGGGCTGCGGCGGGCGGTTCATCGGTGGATGACTGGGGCGCTGATCGAGCATGGCCTGCGTTGGCCGGGGCGCCTGCTTCGCTGGGGTGGGCTCTTCCGTTACCTCGTCGAGCGGCGCTGCAAGCGGGCCTTGCTCCAGTAGCGGCTTCGGGGTGGCGGCCACCGCCCCTCGCTTGCGAGCCAGGGGGGGCTGGGTGATGATCTTCGCTTCGAACCGTGATTATGACGCAGCTCGACTCCGATGCCTCCAGGCATCACCAGCACAGCCATCCCCAGGAAGACCAAGGCCTAAGGCGCAATGCCGCGCTGCGCTTTGGGCTGCTCCTGGGACTGCTGCTATTGGCGTTCAGCCTGAAGCCCGGACAGAGCGGCGGCGCTGAGCTGCTGGGCTACCCGGGGCCGCGCTGCACCCTCACCCAGCTCTGTGGCCCGGGGCTTTGCCCTGGCTGTGGTCTCACGACTGCGACCATGCTGGCGGCGGATGGGCGCTTGTCCGATTCTCTGGCCTCGCATCCGGTCGGCATTATGACGCTGCTCTATGCCTTGATCGGCCTGATCTTGCACGGGCTCGCTCTTTGGCGCGGACAGCGCTCGTGCCTGGAATGCCGAATTCTTTGCTGGGGCACGCGCAGCTATGCGCTGGCTCTCGTTCTCACGGGCCTCTGGCGAGTGCTGACTTGACGCTTGCGAGTATCCTCTTCTTCCTCCGCCGCTTCGCGATAGAAGCAAAACGATAATGCCTCCCGACGTTTTTCTGAATCTGCTTATTGCTGCCGTCTTCGGGGTGATCTGCGCCTTGGTTGCGCATTCACGAGGGCGAAGCGTCGTTGCCTGGTTTTTTCTTGGCGGGTTTCTGACGTGTATCGCATTGGTCCTCATCTTGGTCTTGCCGGACTTGAAGGCTGAGGAGCAGCGTCAAGAGCGCTTGCGACGAGAAAACCGGCGCCTGCGTGAGCAGTTGCGTTCGGATCGGCAGCTTGCAGACCAGCGAAACGCCGAGATGCAGCAACGCCTCGGCGTTCATGATCGCGCCCTGCATCTCGATACTCGCACGCCCGATCAGCTGGCGGCGGAGGAAGGCGCTGGGGGAGCGGGCCCGGCTCTCTCCCATGCGGACATCGAGTTCGAAAAGCAGCGCGCCTGCTTTGCCGGCACCGAATGGTATTTCCTCGACCAAGAGGATCAGCAGGTGGGGCCACTGAGCTTCGATGAGTTCAAGCGGCAGTGGCGCTCTGGGGACTTTGGGGCGATGAGTTTTGTCTGGGCCCCGATCCTGAGTGACTGGCAGCGGATGGGCGAAGTCCAGGGGCTGGAAGAGGTGCTGCGTGTCTGATCCCATCGAAGCGGATGTCGTGAGTCATGCGGGCGCAGGCGCTGGCGCGGGCGCAGGCGCTGGTAAGGCTGCCGAGCTCGGCAAGCTTCGTTACGGTTGGTTCGATGGCCTTTTGCAGGGGCATGTGGGGGAGCATGCTCGCGAGATCCAGGACTCGGTGCAGCGGCTGGCGGCGCTGGGTTTTGCCGAGCCGGACCTGCGCATCGAGGGCGGGCGCTTTTCGGTCTTGCTCAGCGAGGCGACGCTGGGCGGCGAGCGCTTCGCTGGCGGGAAGCCGGAGGCCTTCGTGGCGGAGCTGGAGACCTTGTTGGACTTCTTGCCGCCGGGGCAGAGCGTTGAGTCGACCCTGCGTTGCACGACGGTCTACGAGACGGCCGCGACGGAGACTCTCTTTGGTATCGCTGGCGGGCGGTTGCGGCCGGTGAGTCGAACGCGGCCGCTGCGTGAGGCAGACCATCTGCGGGCGCCGTCGCGCGGCCAGATTCCCTTGCTCGAAGGGATGGGGCGGGGGCCCATGCTTGGGGTGCTTTTCCTGCTGCTCCTGGCCTTTGGGCTTGGGGCTTGGCAGTCCGGATACGTCGACCAGTTGTTGGCACCGGGGATCGAGCGATTGAGCACAGAACTCGATGACTTCGAGGGGCTGCTGCGCCTCGATGTCGAGAAGTCTTGGGGCATCTACAAGATCCAGCTGCGGCGGGGGGCGCGATACCCGGCAAAGAGCAGCGAGGTCGAGGCTCTGCTGGCCAAGCGCGAGAGCACCAAGGCGCAGGCGGCGGTGCGGCTGGTGGCCGATGGGGCCAGGGTCTGGGTGCAGCTGCGCGGTAGCGACGGCAAGGTGCTCTCCGCGCGCTCGGCGGAGCTCCGGCCCTTGCTCGAAGATCCTGCGGCCGTGGTCAAGCTCAGCTTGCGAGGGCGGATCGGGGTGCGGGAGATTCGCTTGGCCTTGAGCTCGGGCACGGGTGCCGCGAAGGGCAAGGGAGAGGCCAAGACCCCGACCAAGGGCGATAAGTAATGGCCGCCGACTGGGATCGCTGCTGGCCTCAGGGGCAGGAGCTGGAGGCGACGGAGGGGCAGGTCGTCGACTGTCCCGGCTGCAGCCTGCGCTGGCTGGTGCACTGGGACCTTGCTGGCTTTCGCATGCGCTGCGACTGTGGGCAGTGGCTCTCGGTTCCGGCGTCGAGCACAGTGACACCCAGTGAGCAGCGCTTGCTCTCTAGCCTGGATGGGCTCGAAGGTGGCGGCGCTGGGCAGCTGGTCGTGGGCTCCGAGCCGGGGGTTCCGGCGCCGCTTCCTGCCAGCGACGTGCTCGAGGAGCTGGAGGAAAGTTCGGTTCAGCGCGATCCCTTCGCCAGCGGTCGCAAGATCGAGCCAGGGCAAGTCATGCAGGCGGGGGCCGTGCGCGAGGCCGATTTCGACTCGCGGCGGCGCTGGCTCACTCGGAGCTTCTGGGAGATTGGCGCGATGCTGGGCGCGCTCCTCCTACCGCAGATCGTGCTGTTCCTGTGGGCGCCGAGTGAGGACTGGGCCTTCTACATGCCCCTCTCGTCCTTGGCCGGTGGCATCTTGGTCCTCTTGGTGGGCTTACTGACGCCCGGCTACACCTTCGGGGCCTTGCGAGCTTTCAAGCCGATCTTTGTCCATGAGCTGCTCCTCGGGACGGCGCTGGCGCTGCTTTTGGTCATGGGGTATTCGCAGCTGCTTCCCGGCGAGACCGGTGCTTTGGGCCGCCTGAGCGAGGATATCGGCCTTCCCTTCACCCTCTTCATCGTTGCCCTCTGTCCGGCTCTGTTCGAGGAGCTGGCCTTTCGCGGTCTATTGCAGGGCCGCTTGTCGGCGCTCTATGGCAGCTGGCAGGGGCTGCTCTTCAGCTCGATCTTCTTTGCCTTGGCGCATGGAGTGACGCTGGGGCTTCCCTTCCACTTCGGGCTGGGAATGTGGTTTGGCTGGATGCGCATGCGCAGCGCCAGCGTCATACCCGGCATGCTCGCGCACTTTGCCTACAACGGCAGCCTGGTCCTCTTGACCATGGGGTAGGCGCGGGCTGCGTTGAGGAGCTAGCAGCTGCCGGCAACCCGTCGGCAAAACTGCGGCAGGCGCCGCTAGCCCAACTTGAACAGTTCGTTGCGTAGATGGCCTCCCGTTGGCCATGGGGTGGCGATCCTTCAAAAAAGTTGGCCCTACATTTCTGCGGGAAGTGAGGGCAACCGAAGCCTCTTCGGGAGCCGCAGTCCGAGGCGGTCCAGCAGGGCCGCCGTCTCGCGATCGGGCTCTACGACGCAGCGTAAGCGCAGCTCTCCACCGATCTCCAGCGGGAGAACGACGTCGACCGTCTGGATCCGAGCCATCTCTTCAAGGACGGTCCTGGGGCTGGAGCCGAGACCTGGCTGCCTTTGCCAACCCTCGCGAGTCTTCCACATCGCGAAGGCCAGGAAGCAGACCAGGATGTGAGAGAGGACTCGATCTTCGCGCTGCTGCCAGACGGGCCGGATCTTCAGATCGGTCTTGTGGATGCGGAAGGCCGCCTCGGCG
>PDSF01000025.1 GCA_002748355.1 Planctomycetota bacterium
ACCCCTGGAATCCCGGTTGATCGTAAATCTGAAATTGGCAACACATACTCAGGAAGCCCATCCTCGGGATTGGGCCACCAAGACTGGAAACCAACCACATGAACCGCCCCGGGTTTCCCGGAGACTCGGTTATGTGAGCATCGCCACTGCGGCAGATGCTTCCTGCTGATTGCAGTCGTTCGTCTCGCATTCTGTAGGCGGAACATACCCACCGGCCCCATGCTGTTGCTGGCTGTTGAACCAGTCGATCCAGTTCAAGGTCGCAAACAGGGCATCCTCGATGCCATTCTAGCAACCGCCAAGCGATCGCTGTGCCGCAGCGATGCTACCAAGCTCACGCCACACGGCTGGAAACAACTGTTCATGGGAGACGTCGAGGCTAAGCGCATACGGCTTCTGGCTTCGCTGCTCTGAAACAAAGAGCAAGGTCGCTCTGAGTCGATGCGAGCGAATCATCAACAATAAGTCTATCGACATTCGCCAAGCGTAAGCTTCTCGGCCTTTGAATCCCAATGCAGTTCAATCTGCTCTCTCACTTCCTTGCCCTTAATAAACAGTGACACGCCACGACGGACAAGCAGCAGAATACCGAGCCCCTTCCCATTCAAACGCGTCCATATCCCGGGCCCCCAGTAAGAAAAGCACGCGTTTCGGTATCTCATGCATCGGATCCAGGGGTCCCAACAAGCTTCAACTTAGGCGCGAGAAATCTCTCAATTCCCAGAAAATTTTCCCCCTTGAACCTTCCAGAGTCTGCACGCCCCAAAAGTTTGATTTGTCGGAATTTTCCGCCGATCCATCGGTCCAGGACAAATGTACCACGGGTCCAGCTAAGGCCGTCGCCCCGCACCTGCGCGCGCATTCGAGACCGGAAAAGAGACAGCTGTTGCGGAGCAATCGGAACAGGTGGCACCTCCTCTTCGCTCATCCCAACAGGCTCCTGCGTTAGGAAACTAAGCTCCATTTCACCGCCTCGCCGCCAGAGCGCTCCAAGAGAGAAGAAGAAGCCACTAAGGCCAGAGTCATATTCGTAAAAAACACTATCTAAAGCCAATACTCCGTAACGCCACCCAGGAACAGCATCCTCGAAACCGCAGTCGACCCAATTGGGCCGACTGCCTATATCCCATCGAGGCACATGCCCGACAAGCAATCCATCGCGTTCCTGCATCAGGAATAATATCCATAGGCCAGTACGACGTGCGAGTTTCGCAATCTCCTCGACCCGCTCGGCCAACTCTCGATGGACGACCACCGGCAGGGCGACGTTTGACGCCTCGATGGGAACCGCCACATTCTGAGACCTAACTCTTCTTCCCAGTAGTAACCTGCCCAAACCTCAAGCTGCCCCGGATCCTGCTGCGCCCCAGCGCAACACGACAACACAGGCAGCAACACAGACCAGACTAAACCCCATCTCACGGCACAACCCATTACAGCTTCTCCTCTTAACCACCCCGGATTCCTCGGAGACTCGCTTATCGGAGCATCGTAACCGTGGCAAACGCTTCCTGCTGCCTGCAGTACTGCGCCCCATATTCTGCGGGCGGAAGGTGCCCCATGGGTCTAGCAGTCGCTGGCTGCCTAACTCGTTGATCCAGTTCAGGTTCACTTATTCGACAAGCTCGACAGCATTCCAGGGGCCGCCAGGCCATAGCTGTGCTTCCAAACGTCCTGCCAGATCGCGTCACCGACCCGGTCGAGCCGATCGATGTGGCTCACCTCGAAGCGCCGCAAGAAGTCCCCGGCCGTCGTTAGGCCTGGGATCTGCTGGGTCCCCAGCAGCCGCCGGATCGGTTCGCTGTATTGAAGATGGCCGATGTCCTCGATGCAGGTGCCGCCCAAGAACAGGTTGTAGACGTGGGTAAGGACGGGGTCGGATTCGAAGGACGCACGGTGCACTCCTAGCAGCGACAGAGCTTTATCGATTCGCTGCGCGACCCTCATCTTCGCAACGAAACGCAGAGCCAAGGCCAGAGCCCTGCGTCACCCCTTCGCCGTCGTAGCCGCGGCCTTGGCGCCGGAGGCCTCTTGCTAGGCCAGGCGCCACACCGCTTGGCTCAGTAAGGGCACGCCATAGCCGGTGCCACGTTCGTCGAGAAACGCCGGCTTAGCCAGGTCCACGTGGGCCCACATGAGCTTGTCGTTCTCCGGCAGGTGCTCATAGATGAATTGAGCGGCACAGGAACTCTGAGCGTTGGCGCGGTCCTTGACCGAGTTCTTCATGTCCGCGACCTGCGAAGTGAACTCGCGTTGGTAGAGTTCGGGAGCAAAGGGAAGCGGATGCACCAGGTCCCCAGTGTCGAAGCCGGTCTCGATCAGCATTCGCTCGAGCACCGCATCATTGGAGACAATCGCTGCGTGGCCGCGCCCGGTGGCGATGCCTTGGGCGCCGGTCAAGGTCGCCGCGTCGATAATGATGTCGGCCTTGAGCTTACGCGCCGCATAACTCACGCCATCAGCGAGGAGCAGCCGCCCTTCGGCGTCGGTGTTATTGATTTCGACCGTCTTACCCGAGTGCATAACGAGGACGTCATCAGGCTTGACCGCAAGCGGGCCAATCGCGTTTTCCGCCAAGCAAATCAGCGCCGTCACCCGCCCCTGGAACCCAGCTCCAGCCAAAGCCCGGAAGGCACCGAGCACGGCGGCCGCCCCGCCCATATCACTCTTCATCCCCCCCATGCCGGTGCGCGGCTTGAGGTTGAGGCCCCCGGTATCGAAGGTCACCCCCTTACCCACCAGGCAAACGTGATTCCCCCGCGAACGCGAGGAACCAAGGCTGGCGATGAGCAGGCGAGGCTGGGCTTTTGCACAGCGCCCCACGCCATGAATACCGCCGAGCTTTTCTTCCAGCAGCTTGTTGCCGGTAATCTCCCGCAAGCGAACCCCTGGCACGCCGCGTAGCAGCGCCTTGGCCTCGCGCGAGAACCCTGCCGGATCCAAATCGCTCGGAGGCATGTCCACCAGGCGCGCTGCCGCTCGGGTGGCTCCGATCGTCGAACGCCAGGAGCGCTCGACGCTGACCGGCCCCTTACCCGGAACCACCCCGCAGAGGGTCAAGGTCCCCGCCGTCTTGGGCTTGCCCGTCTTCAGATCAAAGAGCGGACAAGCGCGGACGATCGCCGCCGCATTCGCCAGCCAGTGCTCAGCTTCTTCGAGCAGCATCAAGGCGCCGCCCTTCTTGACCTGGGCGATTCCGGACTTATGGACCAGATCGCGGGCCAGAAGCCCCCGGGTCGGGCCGACATAACGAGAAACCTCGTCGGGGAGCAAGGCCAGCACCAGTCGCAGCTTGCCAGCATTGCAGCGCGTCTCGCGCAAAGTGCCATAGCGGCCCGGCTCCATGCCCTCGGCAAGCTCGCAGATCGTCTCCGCGTATTGCTTGGGCAGAAGAGCCTTTCCCGCATCACTGCCTAAGAGCGACTGCGGCGCAAGAATCAGCAGGAAATCGAGAGACTTGACGAGGGTATCCCCGTCCTTCGCAAAACGAATCGTAACCATGCCAGCATTCTTCCTCGGACTGCCCTGCGAGGCGACAGCTGGCTGAGCTTTTCCCAGACGGATCAGGCTCTTGGATGAGGCCTGCGGCAGCCCTAAGCACCGCCTGCGCGCCTTTTCGCAGCGCCTAGAGCTTCACCTGTATCCAGAGGCTACCGCCGCGGGTCATGGCTCCCGAACGCACCATCTCAAGGAGCTCGGCGTAGAGTTCCCGCTCCGGATCTTCGCTCGGCAACTTGGCAGCAAAGGGGCCAAAGCGCCGCTCGACTTCGTCGACACTCCAGCGCGTCAGCGGGAGATAACGCCCAAGCTCTATGTCCGGCTCCTCCCCCACAGCCTCATGGATCGAAGCCAAGAGTTCGTGCACGAGCAGGTTATTACGGTGGACGGAAGTCTCTGTTGTCTCGTGCTGGCGTTTATGCCAGCGGTCCAAGCGGTCGCCGGCTGCCTGCGAATCAATCCGAGTTTCATAACAGGGCTCGGCAATCCACAGCTGCTTTCGTGCGACGCGCGCCGCCTCCTTCAGTGCCAGCTCATGATCGCTGAGATGGTGCAGCACGTGCCGAAGCGCCACGGTATCGAAGCTCTTGTCCTCGAAGGGCAGCTCCAAGGCGCTGCCTTCCCGAAAGTCCAAACCTCGCTCGGCCAGCTCCCGCAGCCGCGCCTCCCCCGCCTCCAGTCCCAGCGCCTCGATCTTGCGCTCCCGCAGCAGCTCCAATACCCGGCCTCGCCCGCAGCCCACATCGAGGACCCGGCCAGGCTCCGATTCGGCAATGCGCTGGGTCCAATCCGCGAGCAGCTTCTCGACGTGTTCCGACATCTCAGCCTCCGATCTCCGGCACCTCGCGCCCCAGCTTCTCGGCAACGGTTGCACGCACGCAATCAAAGAGATTGTGCCCGTCCCGATCGTTCAACCAGGCGCCGCTTTCCGGATCCCAATCGTAATGCCAAGCATGGGCACCAGCCGCGTACCACATCTGGTAATTGCCCGCCTGCCGATTCAGCACAAAGCACTTGCTGCCGGGAAACTCGAGTTTGATCAGCCCATCCATGGGCTCGTAGTCCATCTCTTCGGGCTCGAAATCCTCGGCCCAGTCCTCGACCCTCTGCAGGCACTGCGTGGCCAGATTCTTGAACTCTTGCTCATTCATCGGATTCGCTTCCTCGGTGGCATGCCCACAGCGCGTAGGCGGTGAAAATCATCGCGCCACAGCAGAGCAGCAGAGGGCCGTGATTGCCCGAGTCTTTCCTGGTCTCTAAGACGATCGCCATGAAGCCCTGCCAGGAACTCGAGGACGCCGCCCAATCCTTGTTCGCCGCCAGCTGCGCGGTGGCCGTGTGCAGTCATGAAACCCAAGCTCTCCTCAATCCCCAAGAAGAGTTGCTGGTGCAAGGGGCCGTCGACAAGCGCAAACGCGAGTTCGGCGCCGGCCGCCACGCCGCCCGCGCCTGCCTGGCCCAGCTCGGAGTACAAGGCGAACCCGTCCTACTCAAGGGCGAGAAACGCGAAGTCCTCTGGCCCGAGGCCTATGTCGGCGCCATCTCGCACCGCCCTCCCTGCAGCGTCGCGGTGGCCGCCCAAAAAGCCCAGTTCCGCAGCCTTGGCCTCGACATCGAGAAGCGAGGCCGGGTCGAAGCCAAGCTCTGGCGCCTGATCTTCGTCGAATCCGAACTCGCCTGGCTAAGGAGCCAGGACGCGGAGCAAGGCCTTGAGAATGCCACCCTGCTCTTCAGCGCCAAGGAGAGCCTCTACAAGCTGCAGTTTCCCCTCAGCCACGAATACGTCGACTTCCGCCAAGCCCGGCTCGAACACCGCGGTTCGCATCTGGCGGCCTGGCTCCCAGAGTCCATCCACGAGCGCTTCGCGATCAAGGCCCCCATCGAGGTCGGCTTCGCCTTCACCCGCGACTTCGTCGTAAGCGCCTGCTCCCTAGCCAGGGACGCGACCCCATGAGCCGGGTGCTGCTCGTCGGCAACTCCGCCTATTATCTGCTCCAGTTCCGCGCGGAGCTGATCCGTAGCTTCGTACTAGCCGGGCACCAGGTGCGGGTCTGCTGCGCTCCAGAGCCCGGCTCCGCCGAGCGCTTCGCCGAGCTCGGCGCCAGCGAAGAGGCCTGGGACCTCGACCCCCTATCGCAAAACCCTGTTTCCGAACTACGCGCCCTCCTGCAGCTCAGGAGCATCCTCTCGAGACTGCGTCCCGACTACGTCTTCTCCTTTACCATCAAGCCCAATAGCTATTGCGGCCTGCTAGCGCGCACCCAGCCCTTCCGCTTGATCCCGACCCTGACGGGTCTCGGCACCGCCTTTCTCGAGCAGGGGTTGTCGCTGCGCATGATCCGCAAGCTCCTGCGCCTGGCCCTGGATCGCGCCGACCACGTCTTTGTGCAAAACGCTGACGATCACCAAATCGCGAGGGAGGAGCTGGCGGTCCCTGCGGCCCGGCTCGAGATCGTTCCCGGCTCGGGCATCCGCCTCGAACACTTCGCCGCCCACTCGCCGCCTCCGCTCCAGCCCACAGCCCCGCTCACCTGTAGCTACGTCGGCCGTTTTCTGGCGCAGAAGGGCATCCGGGAGTTCGCCGTGGCGGCTCGGACCCTGCATGCGCAAAAGGCCAAGATCCGCTTTCTCGTCTTCGGTGACGAAGAAGCCGCCAACCGCTCGCTGATCTCCCGCGCCGAGCTCGCCGCCCTGGCCGGGCCGGCCCTTGAGTTCCGCGGCTTCCTCGCCGACGCCCGCGAGGCCTATGCCCAGAGCCACTTTGTCGTCCTGCCCTCCTACCGCGAGGGCATGAGCCGCTCGCTCATCGAAGCCGCGGCCTGCGGGGTGCCCGGCATCACCAGCGATCGGCCCGGCTGCCGGGACATCGTCCGCGACGGCGAAAGCGGCTTTCTCTGCGCGGCCCAATCCAGCGAAGCCCTAGTCGCGGCGCTGCGTCGCGCCCTGGAGCTGAGCCCCGCGCAGCATGCGCGCATGAGCGCGGCCGCGCGCCTCGGCGCCGAGCGCTTCGCCAGTTCGATCTGCGATCCGCCGTATCTGGCCCAGCTACTCTGAGCCAGCCACGACGCCGGCGCCTCTTCGCCGCCTCAGGCGTAGCGCAGCCCGCAGTCCGGGCAGCGCAGCTGCCCTTCGCCAACCGTCTCTTCGGGCGCGAACTCCGCCCCGCAAGCCGGACACTGGGTCTTCTCCGCATCCAGATCGATCGCCCTCTCCGAGATGGCGCGGATCTCTGGGGGAATGCCTTCGGCCCAGTATTCGTGGTAGATCGCCATCGCCTCGTCAACGTCCTTGCTCGCGACCGCGAGCCAAAGCTTGACGCCTCAGCCACCGCCACTGCCGGGCGGGCGCTGGAGAGAATACTCAATGCCCTCGTCCTCAAGCCGTGCCGCCACCACAGACAGGGTGCGCACGGGCGCCTCAAGGATGACCCGCATGTCGTCTGAATCTGTCATCGATTCCATTCCTTCTCGTTCTCAGGCCCAGAGACGCCGCCATCGGCTGGCCCGCCAAGTTCGCAACGCCAAGCGGCAAAGGTTAGGACACAAGCTAAGAGCAAGCGCTGCGAACGCTTCGAGGCATATTCGAGGGCAAAAGGCACCCAGAAAGCAAGCGCCGCTGACATGGCGCGCTTAGCCCAATCAACAGCGCCCAAGGGTTCGCAAGCCCGTCCCTTCGATACCGGCAGCAAGTCGCCAGAACGGCGGCCTAAGCGGCCAAAGCTATATCTTCTGCAGCAGAGAGCTTCTCCCCTGGCCGCAAAGGGTTTTATGCTTCCAGATCATTATTTTGCTCCCCACCTGCTCGGGTCCCCCGCATGCCCTTCGCTTTCCGCACGAGAGAACTCGCTGCCCTGATTGCAGTGCTCGCGAGCCTCTCCTCGGTCCTTGCCCAGGAAAGCCTTGCCGATCGCATCAAGGCTCTCTCAGCAGCGAAGAGCAGCGCCGATCAACGCCGCCGCGCCAAGGACATCGCCAAGGACTCGCACGGCCGCCTGCTCCTCACCCGCCTCGCCGAGACAACACGCTCCTCGCGGCTGCAGGCAGCGATCTTTGCCGCCCTCGCAAGCAGAGCCGACAAGAGCGGCCTCCGCTACCTAAAGCATCTGACCGAGGGGGCACCGGCCTCTCGCCGAGCCGCCATCCTGCGAGCCCTGCGCCTGAGTCCTCACGATGCCAAAGGGCTCTACTCCAGCTTCGTTGCCCCCAATCTGGGCCGCAATGAAGAGGCTCTCGTCCTCATCGAAGCCCTCCGTCTCCTAGCGAGAAAAAAGGACCTGCGCTTCTTCGAGCACTGCAAAAAACACATCGAGAACCCAAGCCTGAACTACCATCGCCCCGAGTTCTTTCGACTCGCCTGTAGCTTCGATGATCTACGAGCCATCACCCTGCTCGTGCCGGTCGTGGAGAAACGCCTATTACACGCAGAGGAGTCCTTCCTCCGCTACGCGGTGGCCATGCGCGCCCCGGGGGTCTCACGCTGGATGCGGGCACAAGGCCTGCGCCACTTCGACGCCATCATTCGCCGCAGCGCCCTGCGGCAAATCCAGCGCACCCTTGCCCCGGCCGATCTCCCCAAGCTTGAGAAGGCCAGCCGCGACGAAGACCCCGAGGTGGCCTTCGATGCCGTCCGCAGCATCAGCCGCATGCAGGGCAAGGCCGCCTGCGCAGCACTGCTACGCATCATCGATGGCCGAAGCCCTCGCGCCTCCGCCCAGGCCCTGCGCGAACTCTTCGCCCGCAAAGACGGGCGGAGTTCAGCCCTCGACATCTGTGCGTCCACGGTGGCCAGCTACCGCCCCGCAGAGCTGCGCATCGCCGCGATGGACATCCTGGAGGAAGGCCACGCGCGCGCCTTCGAAACCGAGCTGCAAGCCGCCGGCAAGGACCCAGACTCGCGGGTGCGCATCGCCGCCTACCATGCTCTCGCTTTTCTCCGCGAAAACCGCAGCATCGAATTCCTTATCGATCGCCTGGCGGTCGAAGAAGGCAGCCCGCGCTTTTTTCTACTCGAAGCCCTACGCAGCCTGACCGGCCATGACCAGGGCGACGACCCAGACTCCTGGTTCACCTGGTGGGAGCTGGCGAAGAAAAGCTACGTGATCCCGCTGAAGAAGCCGAAACATCCGCAGCGCAAAATCCCCATACGCGGCCGCAGCACTTCGCAGTATTACGGGATCAGCATCTTCGCCAAGCGCATGGCCTTCATTATCGACCTCTCCGGAAGCATGAGCGTCAAGGTCAAAGGCAAAGACGGCAAGATCCGGACTCGCCTGGCTCAGGCCAAGATCGAGCTGATCCAAGCCCTGCGAAATCTGCCCAATAACAGCTGGTTCAACATCGTGCCCTTCGACTACAAGCCCAAGCCCTGGCGGTCGAAGATGCAGCGAGCAAGCAAACAGAACATCGCCAAGGCCGTCGAATTCGTGCAGTCGCTCCGCGCCGGCGGTTCAACCAATATCTACGACGCCCTAGAGCTCTGCCTCGATCTGGAAGACATCGAAAGCATCTTCTTGCTCAGCGACGGCGGCCCTTCGATCGGCAAGTTCGTGGTCAAACCGGTCATCCGCAGCGAAGTCCGGATACGTAATCAGCTGCGCCGAATCCGCCTGCACACGATCATGATCGGCGGCAGTAACAAAGACCGCAGCTTCATGAGACGCCTGGCCGAAGAAAACTACGGCCGTAACGTCAATATCTAATCGGCAGCTCCTCGGCCGATCGCCGCCGCCAGCAACCCCTCCTCTCTTGGCTCCCCATCTCATGCACGTCCACTCCTCTCGAAACCAGCGCTGGCTCTCCAACGCCTACCTCGTCGCCGACCCCATATCGCGCAAGGCAGCGCTGATCGACAGCGGCGCTCCGATGGCGCCACTACTGGCCGTAATCGAGAGCGAGGGATACCAAGTCGAACGAGTGCTTTTGACCCACCACCACCCTGACCATGTCCAGCACAACCGCGAATGGCAGGAACGCTTCCGCGTGCCGCTCTGTGGGCACCCGGCGGAGAGAGAGCTCTTCGGCCACCTCGATATCGAGCTGCAGCACGAGCAGTCTTTTGCAGTGGGCGAGCTCAGAGTCCAAGCCCTGCACGTGCCCGGCCACACCCTTGGCCAGCTGAACTTCCTGGTCGAAGGCAAGAGCGAAGGACGGGCCACAGCCTGCGTGTTTACCGGCGACACGCTGTTCCGCGGCAGCGTCGGCGGAACACGTGGCAAGGGGCACACGACCCTCGCCGACCTCAAGCACTCCATCCTCCATATCCTCCTCGCCCTCCCCGAGGACCTGACCGTTTACCCCGGGCATATGGAGCCGACCAGCATTGGCGAAGAGCTCAAGAACAACCCCTTCGTCCGCTACTGGCGCGGTGAGACCGAGGAAGATGGCGGCCAGGTCCGGGCCTACGAGCGCGAGGCCATCCTCCTCGTCGATGCCCTGGACTATGACGGCGGCCGCAAATGCCAGCTGCGCTTCACGGACGACCAGAGTGAAGACCTGGTCCCTGGCAGCAAGGTCACCCGGCTCGACTAGCTACGCACCAGGTCTGCGCCCCCGCGGCCAAGTTCTGCCTGCCCGGCAGCAGAGCCCCGAGCAAGGAGCAGGCCCAGACTTGCACCATCCTGCCCACTGCCCAATATGGTGGCCGCATGGGGGGGGGAAGGATCGTGAGCGCGCAGCCTAGCGCAGGTCAAGTCCTGGCAGAACGCTTCGGCTTCGAGGGGTTCCGCGAGGGTCAGGAACGAGCCGTCGAGGCCGCATTGAGCGGGCAGGACCTGCTCGTAGTCATGCCCACCGGCGCCGGCAAGTCGCTCTGCTACCAACTACCCGCCATCGCCAGTGCGGGCTACACCCTCGTCATCAGTCCGCTGATCGCGCTGATGAACGACCAAGTCCAAGCCCTACGCAAGCGCGGCATCCCCGCCGCCTGCATCCACTCCGGACTCGATCTCGCAGAAAAGCGCCAGGTCATGCGCGAGCTCGAAGCCGGCGCCCTCGATCTTCTGCTCGTCGCCCCCGAACGCCTGCGCCTGGCCCGCTTCCTCGACTATCTGGAGCAGCTACCGCCGACGCGCATCGTCGTCGACGAGGCCCACTGCATCAGCCAGTGGGGCCACGACTTTCGCCCCGACTACCGGCGCATTGGAGAGCTGCGACAGCGCTTCGAGCAGCTACCCATCAGCGCCCTGACCGCCACCGCGACTCCCGCCGTGCGCCAGGACATCCAAGAGCAGCTACAGCTGCGCAGCCCGGTCGAAGTCCTCACCGGCTTCGACCGCCCGCAGCTGCGCTTCGAGGTGCATCCCGCGCCGACCCAAGCCGAGAAGGCGCGGATCGCCGTGCAGATCCTCGAAGCCGCCTCCGGCCTGCGCCTGGTCTACTGCGCCACTCGGCGCGGCGTCGACGAGCTGACCCTGCAGCTACAGCAGCGCGGCATCCAGGCCCGCGCCTACCATGCCGGCCTCCCCGACCCGGCCCGCAGCGCCGCGCAGGAGGCATTTCTCGAAGCCCCGGCAAGCGGCCTCGAGGTCCTCGTCGCCACCAATGCCTTTGGCATGGGGGTCGATAAACCCGACGTCCGACTGGTCCTGCACTACGACATGCCTGGCTCCATCGAGAGCTACTACCAAGAGGCAGGTCGCGCCGGCCGCGACGGCGAAGCCGCCCGCTGCGTCCTCCTCGAACACGGGGGCGACTACCGGCTGCAGCGCTTTTTCTTGGACGGAGCCAACCCGCGCAGCGAGCTGGTCGCGCGGCTTTGGCAATGCCTGCACGCCGCCGCCAGCTCCCGAGCCGCCGCAGGGCCGGAACCCGCACTCCCTCCCTCCATTCCCCTCGACGAGCTGCGCTCGCTGTTCAAGGGCGAAGAGAATGCTCTCGACACCGCGCTGCGGCTCCTGACCCGCTTCGGCGTGCTCTACCTGCGCGCCGACGAAGTCATCATCGACCCGGAGCTAGCAGCGGAATGTCCGCTGGACGCCCAGAGCCTCGAAGCCAAACGCCAGCGCGATGAGCAACGGCTCTCGGCGATGATGGACTACACCCGGGCACTGAGCGGATGCCGGATGGAGCGCCTGCAGCGCTACTTCCTCGGCCGCCCCCACCAAGCCTGCGGCCGCTGCGACCTCTGCACCCAAGCCGGCGGCGCCGCTGCCCCCCTCGACGCCGAACAAATCGCCGAACTCACCCGCAGCCTCCAAGCCATCGCCAGCCTCCCCTACCGCGTCGGCGCCGCCAAACTCGCCAAGTGGCTGGCCGGCAGCCGCGCCAAGGGAATCGTCGAACGCAGCATGGACCGCCTCCCCGGCCACGGAGCCCTGCGGCGGATCCCCGAAGCCGAGATCCGCCGCCTGCTCCGCTGGCTGGAAGAGACCGGCCTCCTCGAACGTGAGAGCTTCCTGTCGGCAAGCGGCAGCAGCGGCAGCGTGCTCGCGGTCTCCGGGCAGGGCCAGGCCTTCCTGTGCGGAGAACTGGCTCCCGACCTGCCCGGCCTGCCCCAGGAGCTCGCCCGCAGCCTGCAAGCCGCGACAGCGCCGCGCCGCGCCCGCTCCCAGTCCACCGGCGCCCGCTCCGCAGCGATTCGGCGTAAGAGCGCAGCCTCTACCGCCGAGCCGTCCGCAGCCTCCTCCCCAGAAGCTTCCGGCGAGGCCGCAGCCGGCGACCCCCAGCTGGAGCGCCTGCTCCGCGCCTTCCGCAGGGACTTGGCCAGCGAACACGGCCGCCCCGCCTACACGGTCTTCAGCAACCGCAGCCTGAGCGCCCTATTGGCCAACCCGCCTCGCGACGAGATCGACTTTCTCGCCATCCCCGGGCTCGGCCCCCAGCGCTTCGAAGCCTTCGGTCCCGCCCTCCTCAAGCTCATCGAGGATTGGGCTGCAGAACGCGAAGAGGATGCTCCCTAGAGGCCGTCCCCTTTGTCAGCCGCCCGCATTTCCTGGCTCCTAGCTGGCCTCGCTCAGCCACAGCCGTTAGCGTCTCGGCATGAGCAAGAACCCCGTCGCGGCCGGTAAGGTCGTTGATATCCACTACCAACTCAAGGTCGCCGGCGAAGTGCTGGACAGCTCCGAAGGAGCCGAGCCCCTCTCCTACCTACACGGCTACCAAAACATCGTGCCCGGTCTGGAGAAGGAGCTGACCGGAAAGAACATCGGCGACAAGCTCTCCGTCTCGGTCAGCCCGGACGAGGGCTACGGCGAGCGCAACCCCGAGGCCAAGCAGAGCGTCCCCCGCGACCAACTACCCGAAGAACTCGAGCCGGGCATGCAGCTCGCAGCCAGGAGCGAAGACGGCCAAGAGCTCCCCTGCTGGATCGCGGAGATCGGTGATTCGATGGTCGAGATCGACTTCAACCACCCCCTCGCCGGTGCCACCCTCGATTTCACCGTCGAAATCGTCGCCATCCGCGACGCCGCGCCAGAGGAAATCGAACACGGCCACGTGCACGGACCCCACGGACATGACCACGGCTAAGTAGCCGTTGGAAGCTGTCGGCGAAAGCTTCTGGTGGAACCAGGCGGAGCCCCTCCTCGATGGACTGGCGGCCCGTGGCTACCCGGCGCCCGAGCAACTGATCTACGACCAGCGCCGTGGCGTTTTCGCCGATGCCGAGGATCGCGTCCTCCTACGGCCACCGGCCGTCCTCAGCCCCTCCGAGCCGGGCCTCGACGCCGAGACCTGGCTTGAGGACCTGCCCAGCCGCCTGGGCCTGCACCTACTCGTGTTGCTGCGAGCAGGCGCCTTCGCAGCGGGCCTCTGGGAAGACGCTGAGTTGATCCAGCACAAGTGCCAGAAGCGATATGTCAGCCGCGGCCGTGGCCTGGCCCAAAGCACCTACCTGGCCAAGCGCGGCACCTCCCGCTACGGCTCGCGCCTGCGCTTACAAAACGCCGCCCGACTCCTCGAAGAGCTACGCCAGCGGCTGGACGATTGGATTCGGGAACAAAGCCAGGTCCAGGGCCGTGGTGTCGAATGCCTGCTCCTGGGCGCCCCGGTGCGCATGCGCGCCCGCTTGTTCGAAGCGCCGATCCCCACGGCCAAGGGGCTCCCCATCCATACCCTGGGCCAAGATTTCGCCGAGCCCTGCTTCGAAGAGCTCGGCAGGCAATACCGCCTTTGCTGCCAGGGAGAGCTGCGAATCAACGGCTAGAGCAAACAGGAAAAAACTGGGGAAGGAAAAGTAAGTAGCTCTTGCCGCCGAAGCCCCCCCATGTGCAATTTTGAATTATCGCTCGAAAGGCGAACAGAGAACGACGAGCCTCCGGCTCCTATCTCGCTACTCTTCTTCTCTCCGTTAGTCTCAGACTGAAGCACAAGGCTAGCACCGGCCGAGTGAATCCCTCCTCCCGACACACTCTCACCGAAGAGCTAGCGTTACTGCGTGCTCGCATCGCCGAAGTCGAAGCTCAGCTCGAATTCTCGGCGTCCGACGCGGTAGCGTCCGACGCGGTAGCCAACGACGCGGTAGCCAACGACGCGGTAGCCAACGACGCGGTAGCCAACGACGCTGTGGTCGGCAGCCGATCTCCAGTTGCTGCTGACGACTCTTCCGAGAATCCCAGCAGCTTCGAGAACTTCGAGTTCGGCTATTGGGAGTGGGATATCGTCGAGAACCGCAGCTTCATGAGCGAGCAGCTCGGCCTGCAAGAAAACGGCCAGCAAAGGTTCAAGGAGTGGAAGAGCCTGGTTCACCCCGAGGACTATCCCGGCACCCTCCGGCTGCTTAAGACCCACCTGCGCGGGGAGAGCGAGTTCTACGAATCACTGTTCCGCATGCGCACCCGCAGTGGGGAATGGCATTGGATCCTCTCCAAGGGCCGAGTCGTCAGCCACGGCGCCGATGGCCAGCCGCTGCGAATGATCGGCGTGCACATCGATGTCCACGACCTGCACATGGACAAAGAGTTGATGCACCAACTCGCCGAGCACCTCGGCGATGGCATCTGGCTCGCCTCCGCCCGGCCCCATCATCTGCTCTACGCAAACCCGGCGTTTACTCAGTTACTCGGTGACGAACTCCGGCACTGGATCAACAAACCACTGCGCTTCTTACTCGCCTTCGTGCATCCCGAAGACCGCGGCCGAGTTCGCCGCAGCTTTCGCAGCGCACTTAAGGACGGTCGCTTCGAGGAGAGCTTCCGTATCCTCCGGCCCGATACTGAGATCGCCCACGTCCTCGTACGCAGCTTTCCGATTTACGGAGACAACGGCGAAATCACCCGCATCTCTGGCAGCGTCCAGGACGTCTCCGAACTCACCAGCGCCCGCAGGGAGAAAGCTTCGCTCGAAGAGCAGCTCCTGCATGCGCAGCGAATCGAGTCGATTGGTCGGCTCACCGGCGGTATTGCCCACGACTTCAACAACATCCTCACCGCGATCCTGGGCAACGTAACGCTACTCAAAGCGTCGCTCTTACGCGGCCGCAATGACCTCAGCTTTCTCCAATCCGGCCTCGAACACATCGAACGTGCTGGCCGAGACGCCTCAGACCTAACTCGACAACTCCTGGCCTTCGGTAGACGTGAAGCCTCCGAGCCCGAAGTTCTGACACCGGAATTGATTCTCGACGACCTGCAGAGGATCCTCAAGAGGCTCATCCGTGAGAGCATCCTCCTTGAGATAAACTGCGATCCTGACTGCTGGTTCCTCGAGGCGGATGCGAGCAGCATCAAGCAAGTGATTCTCAACCTTGCCGTAAACGCCAGCGACGCCATGCCGCGCGGTGGACAGCTCAGTATCGAAGCCCGAAATCATTGCATCGAAGAAGAGCAGCTCGCCGAGTTGGCGCAGTCCAGCGAGTCGAGCCAAGCCAAGCATTTCGGTGCCGAAGTCCGCCCAGGCCACTATGTTTGCTTCACCGTCAGCGACACCGGCTCTGGTATTCCGCCCGAAATCCTGGAGCAGGTCTTCGACCCCTTCTTTACCACCAAAAACCTGCACCTAGGCACTGGCCTAGGCCTATCCATCGTCCACGGCATCGTGACCCAGTCCGGCGGCCATCTGCGGATGGAGAGCGTCCCAGGCCTGGGCAGCACCTTCCAGGTCTTCTTGCCGGCGCTGAGCAGCGAAGCCGCCCAGCAGCGACTGCACCGGCAACCCGAGAGCGAAAAGCTCCTCGGCCAGTTGCTACACCAAGCTCCGAGCGATCAGTGCCAGCACATCCTGGTCTGCGAAGACCAGGCCGCCGTCCTCGACCTCACAGCGCGAGTTCTCGAACATGGCGGCTACCGCGTAACCCGCGCCCGCGATGCCAAGCAAGCTCTCGCCGCCCACGCCCAACACAGGGACCTCGACCTATTGGTCACCGACGCCGTCCTGCCCGGCGCCAGCGGCACCAAGCTCGCCCACACCCTCTGGCACGACCAGCCCGAACTCCCCGTCCTTCTCATGAGCGGCTACCCCGAAGAAGAAATCAGCCTGAGAGAATTCGGCGAAAGCGAAATCCCCCTACTGCGCAAACCCTTCGAACCCCACCAGCTCCTCAAACTGGTCCAAGAGCTCCTCGGCCAAGAATCGCCCGAGCCGCAGTAGTCCCAGCACGCGGGTCATCGCCGCCAACCCCTCGGCGTGTTTCGCTCGACGACTCTCCGCGGCCTTCCCTTGCCCCTCCACAAGCGAAGGGGCGGGGCGGACCGCAGCCTTCTTTCGAACCTGCTCGATGCCTGCCCGAACCGCCGTTGGCGCGGTGCGCATGTTCAGGCGGCCTGCTAACGGCGGCGCCGCCGCTTTTGCCCTTGGGCGCCGCGCCGCCTGCGTCGCTTGCGGCGTCCGAAGGCGCCGATCGGAGGCGGCGGCAGCACGGCTCCTTTGCTGAAGGCGTGCTGGGTCACAATGGGAATCGGCCGCCCGAGCAAGAGTTCGATCTGGCGCAGTTGGTCAAAGTCGCGCTCATCGCAGAAGGAGATCGCCACGCCGCGCTGGCCGGCGCGGCCGGTTCTTCCGATGCGATGGATGTAGGTGCCCGCTTCGTGTGGCAAGTCGAAGTTGATGACGTGGGTCACGGCCTCGACATCGAGTCCGCGCGAGGCGAGATCGGAGGCGACCAGCACCCGGGTCTCGCCACGCACGAAGCGGTCGAGCGCACCCTGCCGGCGCTTTTGCTTGAGACCGCCGTGGGTGTATTCGGCAGCGATGCCCTGCTCCTGCAACGCTTCGGCGATGCTCTGCGCCCGGCTCTTGCGCCGGGTAAAGACCAGGACCCGCTCATAGCCCTTGCTCTCGATCAGGTGGGCGAGCAGCTCGCTCTTCTGCGAGTAGCGCACGAAGTAGACCTTTTGCTCGACGTTCTGGGCTGGCGTCGCGGCAACATCGACGGCCAGCTCGATCGGATCCTTCATCAAGCGTTCGGCGATCACCCGAATGCGCGTCGGCAGAGTTGCGGAGAAGAAGAGCTTCTGCACCCCTTCTGGCAGGCTCTCCCACAAGCGATGCACCGCTGGCAAGAAGCCCATGTCGAGCATGCGGTCAAACTCATCGAGGACCAGAATCTGCAGCTGTTCGAAGTGGATGCTCCCCTCCTCTTCCAGCTGCCGCAGGCGCCCTGGAGTGGCAACCAGAACCTCAGGCACGCCCTCCTCCAGCGCCTTGTCCTTTTCCGCCCCCATGCCTCCATGCACCAGGCCCACGCGCAGCTCGAGCCGCTGCGAATAGACCTCCATCATCGCGAAGATCTGTCGGGCCAGCTCGCGAGTCGGCGCCAGGACCAGGGCCCGGAGAGCATTCTCCTCAGCACCAGGCTGATCGCTTAGGAGCTGTAGCAAGGGCCACGCGAAGGCAGCGGTCTTGCCGGTCCCGGTCTGCGCGACGCCGAGCACATCATGGCCATCGAGCACGAAGGGAATGACGCGGGCCTGGATCGGCGTCGGTCGCCGGTACCCACAGTCGGCGATCGTCGCTAGGAGTTCAGTGCCGAGCCGCAAGCCACGGAAAGGACCGTTCGTTGCCATCAGCGCCCCTGCCGCGAAGCCTTGCTCTTGGACGGATTCGCCGGCTGCTGCGCCGGAGCACGACCGGGAGTATTCTCCCTGCTGGCCGCATCGTCGCCCTTCTTCTTGTTACGAGCGTCCCAGGCAATGAGCCACTCCTCGCCCTTCTTGGTGAAGCCGCGCTTCCAAAGCCGCTCTTCCATGTCGGGCAAGTGAGCGGCGCCATAAAAGATCCCGAGCTTCTTTTTTCCCTGTTTGAGCTCTTGATCCAGCACCTGCATACAGGCCTCGTTACGCGCACCAATCAGTACGTTCTGCTGCCCCTTGTCACCCTGGCCCATCGCAGCCATCAGCTTGTCCATTTGCCTCAGCTGCTGCGCCATGAGGTACTTCAAATACTGGGCGCGGTCCTCTGCGAAGAGGGAGAAGAGGAAGTGCAACGGGCTCACCGACTTGCCTTCGGCCCCGACCTTCTGTCCGGCAAGCAGAAACCGAACCATGACCGAAAACATGGTCTCACCCGAGGCTGTCATCGCATCCGAGAGTCCTTGCGGCGACAGGTCGGCATGCACGAAGTTGGGCTTGCTGTAGTCGATGCCTTCGAGCTGGAATTCGAGCGCGAGCATGCTTTTCATCATCTTCTGGACACGACTGATAATGCTGTCCCTGCCTTTGCCGGCCTGAGGCCGAGCGCCCTTCTTGGCGATCAGTTCGTAGAGCAGGGCCTCGTAGCTCGAAAACCGTGCCTCAAGTTCGTCATAGTACCGCGGCTCCGCAATGTGCACGGCCCCGATCAGATCGACCTGGCGGCCAGCGGCATCGACGTAGCTCGTCACCGTCGTTTCCAAGACTCCCGCCGCCTGACCAGTCGATCGCATACGAGTAAAGAGCGAGGGCTCACGCACGACCTCGAAGGCAGGCTCGCGAGCTTCCTCCCCGCGGTTCTTCCCATGCGATGAGGCTTTTGGCGACGGCGTTGGATCCGGATCAGGGGTGCCGCAAGCCAAGAACAAGGGCATCGCCAGGACCGCAAACAGTGCGAGAAGTCGTGAACGGTTCATCTGCTTTCCTTCCTCCTTTACGGCAGCATCCTGGGCCTCTGTCCTCGACAATGCACCCATGCAGCCTGTTGCCCTGAGCCATTTACACATGGGCGCCTAGAAATCCAGGTGAACAAGCGTAACCTCCTAGGGTCCAAGAACATCTCCACAGCCTAGGAGTCCCGCACCATGAAGTGCTCCCCCACACTCTCTCTGGCCGCTGCCGCGGTCACGCTTCTTGCCGCTACTGCTTTCGCCCAAACGAAGAAGCATCTTGTGATCTTCAGTCACCGCTACAACTGCAAGACTGCTGACAACAAGGCTGCTGCCACCGAGCTGGGTAAGTTCCGCAGCTTTGATATCACCGGAGTCGTTCCGGGCCAGGGCGCAACGGCCTTTTCGATGCTGCCCGGAAGCTCGCTCAACGGCATCATCGGCGACGTTGACGGCGACGGCATCCGCCTCAACTTCGAAGGCCAAATGAACGGCGTCGCCAATGACGGCATCAGCGTCTTCATGCGCCACAAGGACAAGGCGCATCCGCGTGCCGACCTAATCTTCTGGACCGTCACCGAGCACTACAAACAGCAAGCCTCGCGTTCGGCCGCCGAACAGATCCAGGTCAAGGTCAAGGGTAAGCCCTACCTAATGCGCAGTGGCGACTACGTGCGCATCCTCCCCAATGGAGAGGCCGAGTTCTTTATCACCCAAGACCAGTTCATGAAGGCCATCGGCAAGCAAACCGGCGCCCACGCCAAGGGCGGCCAAGCTCTCTGCCAAGCTCCGGACGGAACGCTGTACTTCGCGCCGAACCATATCGCCAAGATCGGCGGCGGCGTCAGGGTCATGGGCCAGGGCGCGACCGGAACCTGGGTCAACGATGCTTCGGTGCTCTACATCCCGGCCAAGGCCATCACCTACGATGCCAAGGGCAATGTCAAAGACGTCCAGCCCAAGTCGGCGCGCATCGCCTTCAAAGAAGCCGGTGTTGGCCCCACCGGCCAGCCGAGCACGCGCATGCTCGTCCAGAACTCAGGCTGGGTTGACAGCGTCGGCGTAATCGGCAGCATCACCTTCTGGATGGGGGGCATCGAAATCGACCCCGCCGGCGGCACTTGGAATGACTACTACGATCCCAAGTACAAGCACCCCCACCTGATCTTCCACAGCGAGACCTCGCCCTACGGTTCCCAGGGTAGCTACGCCTCGACGATCTTTTCGACGCGCAATTACAAGGGCCAGCCCGGCACCATCGCGACGATCAACGGCGTCCTGATGGGCACCCGCACCGGCAAGGCCGATGCCAGCTGGATCGGCCTCAACAAGGACACCGGCCTCAAGGCCGGCAGCAAGGATCGTCGCCCGATGATCCGCGGCTTGATCCTCGCCGACGCCAAGGGTCTTTCGTCCACGGCTCCGCAGGGTATCCCCGCAGCCGAGGCCTCCGGTGACGGTGTCGTCTACTTCACCAAGAGCCGCAACTTCACCATCGACTTCCAAGGCCCAGTCCGCCGCTTCCCGCTCTTCGTCTTCTTCGACGCAGCCGCAGACAAGGGCAAGACCCCGGTCGGCATCGATCTAAGCTCCCTCTTCGGAGGCTACGGCGTCTTCAACGCCCTCCGCTTCGGCCCCTTCGTCTGGCCGACCCCGACCGTCACCGATGCCAGCGGCCACGCCCAAGCCGCGATCACGCTGCCAAACAACACGACCCTCATCGGCCAAGCCTTCTGGTTCCAGCCCCTCTTCCTGGCCCCGCCCCAGGGCTTCCACCTCGGCACCCCCGCCATCGTCGAAGTCCGATAAGCCCAGAAGCAAAAGCACAGCCATAACCCAGCCGCCACTTCCAAGCCCCTCCCGCCGCCAAAGCGGCAGATAAGCAAGCTCGCAAGTGGCGCCCCTGAGCGCCCGCCCGGCGCCCCCATAGGCAGCGGCCCAGCCCCGGCAAGCCCGGAGCCCAGCCGCTGCCTATTTCAATTCACAGCCACCTGTCCGCCTACGAACTGCAAAGGAAAAACGCGCCAATCCCCAAGCCGGTACCTATTCACTCAGCGCATCTAAACCACAGTATGAGCTTGCCCCGTTTCCGTCGACACAGAGGAGCTCTGGGGGGACGAGGACGACGACACGAGCACATAGAGCGATGCCAACTGCTCAAGACCGTGAACTCCCCAGAGTTTCAAGATCTCCCCCCGAAGCAAATCGTCCCGCTTCTCGCAGACAAAGGGCGCTACCTCGCCTCGGAGTCC
>PDSF01000066.1 GCA_002748355.1 Planctomycetota bacterium
CGAGCCGCATGCGCGCGACGTCGTGCGAAAGATGCTGCACTGGTACTGCTATGAGCACCATCACAGCGGCATCGCCATGCTCACGCCGGCGCAAGTCCACCTGGGCCTCGCCGACGAACTGCTCCAGCGGCGCCATGAGGGGAAGCTCGCCTACTACCACCGGCATCCCGAGCGCTTCATCAACGGGCCACCAAGGCTCGAGAGCCTACCTGCCGAGGTCTGGATAAATCGACCGGAGAACACGGTCGAGGCGATGGCTTCCATCGCCTCTAACCGGCCCACCGACGAACAAGGGCTCGCGGTCAAGGCTCGCGAAGCGACGGCGAAGCCGCTCGGCCTTGACAGCGCGACCTTGCTCGTCGACTCGAGCTGTCGAGAAGGAGTGATAGGACACTAAACTTGCTCGGCGCGTGTCTCAAACGCCTTGACAGGCATCGCCACGAAGATCCAGGTGCTCGACGACCACGAGCTCGCGGCGGGAAAGCTCGCGGCGCTCCTCGCCCGCGGGGCCAGCCGGACCTCTTCGACGCGCGACAGCTCCTCGCGGAGGATGTCTTCGACCCGGACAAGCTACGCCTCGCCTTTGTCGTCTACGGCGGCATCAACCGTGTGGACTGGCGCGAGGTTTCGGCCGACACGGTGACCACGACCGTGGACGACGTGAAGCGCCAGCTCCTGCCGATGCTGCGCCAGGACATTCGTCCAGCACCGTCGGACGTCGAGTGCTGGACGAGCGATCTCATCACGGAGACCCGCGCGCTTCTCTCCGCGGTGCTCCCGCTAGCGGACCACGAGCTCGCGTTCCTCGACCGCCTCAACGGTCAGGGCGAGATCGAGGCGTCGCTGCTCACCTCGGAGGCCGACCTGCAGCAGCGCATCGAGACAAACCCCGGCCTGCAGTGGAAAGCACTGAACGTGAAGAAGCACATAGGTCGGGACTGAACCGGTGGGGCGATCGGACACGGAACTCCAGCGAGGCTTTAGTTTTGTGCACCGGTCTTGGTGTCCCACTCGCTGAGGCGACAGGCTCTACTCAGCTGAAGGCGTGGGCTCGGAGCCGCGCCGGAAGGAAATCTCCCGAGGCATGTCCCAGCGAGGAAATTGACCGGCTCTACTTCTTTAAAGCCCATCGCGACGGCGTGATCGTCGCCCACATCCTCTCTCTCGGCGCTGTTCAGCAAGCGTCTGCGGACTCGTGTGTCGAAATCCGAGGGTTCGATCCCCTCGCGGGACGCTACGGCGAAACGGGGCTGAGCGGGCGTCTCTCGCAAGTGTCTGATCTTGCTGGGCTTGCGAGAGGTGGGGCTGACGGGGCGCGGTTGCGTGAAACAGGGCGGCGGTGAGAGCGCGAGACGCCAAGGCGAACCGACGTGGCTCAAGCGGGCACTGCAGAAGCTGGGTCTGCTCCCGAACGTACGAGAAGGACCGGCACCGCTTCGTCGTCCACGAACCCGTTGAGCTGGAGTTCGTTGAGGCCGAGATCGAACGCCGACTGCACGGACTTTCCGAATGCAAGCCCGCGGTAGAAGGCGGCGGCAAAGAAGCGGGCTGCGTCATCATCGATCTCGTCCGACGTCCCCACGACGAAGTCGATCTCCTCTACGATTGCAGTCGCCTGCTCGGTGGAGAAGCATGCGTTGAGGACGACGACTCGCACGTTGTCCTTCAGCACGCGAAACAGAGAGCGGAGCGCCGCTGCGGTGACGAGGGCGTCGTTGGTCGCGTCATCCGCGTGAAGCACGAGACCGGCGGCGCCATCTCCATGGCCAGAGAAATGCGCGATCGTGGGCTCCTCGTCCAGCAAGGCCTGTTGGAGGTCAGTTGGTCGTACGGCCCATCGGCTCCTCAGCTCGAACGAGTCACGCAGCCGCGCTGCACGTAGCTTCTGCTCGATCTCCCGAATCTCTTCGTCGAGTGCAAGTCGGGTTGAGTTCAAGGGGTTCGCCCCCAGAAACAGGATCTTGACCATCTTGTCGCCCTCCGCCAGCTCGCCGAGGTTTGAGTGAGTGTTGGTTTCGTGTGTCCGGCATAGTTCAGTCAGAACGGTGACGATCTCTGGTCCCGACGCGGCCGCGTTCGCCACGAGTCGCTGGTCTGCTCGGTGAAGCAGCCAGTCACGGATTCCGGCGAGTCAAGGGTCTTCGGCGAGTTCTCTCAGTGATTGGACTGCCTCTGTCCCGGAGACCTCTGCGAGCCATGAGACCAGCTGGCTCCGAATTCGCTGCGCGTGATCTCTCGGGCCGGGGGAGAAGACCCCTTCATGGTCGATGTCATCGACGGGCTTGATGTGCTCGTAGACCAGCGGAATCAGCCGCTTCAGGACATCCGGTTGTTGCCGCGCGAGTAGTGGCCGCGTGGCGTACGTCTCGCTGCGCTCGTGGAGCCGGTGACAGATTTGGAGCACCAGTTGGTAGACCTGCTCGGGGGTCACGTCGTCTACAACGGCCTCCAGGAAATCAAGCGCGCCGTTCGAATCCACTGATAGCCATGCTTCCCACCACGTGGCGAAGCGTGCCTCAGCCGCAATGGCGCCGCGACAGCGTTCGCGAGCAAGCTCTGCAAAGTCGCCGACTGCAACTGCTCCTTCGCCAATGACCACGTCGAGCGCGTAGGCGAGCGCCCTCACCATGGGCGGCTCTTCGGCGCAAAGCTGTTCGGCTACGCAAGGGGCAAGAACCGTTCTGACCGCGTCGTCAGCTCGAGGAAGCTTGGCGAGGACGTCGTTGACGAGCGTCCCATCGTCCGGGTGCATCATGTCGGCAACGACGGAGGGACACAGTGCGGCAGCGACCACCTCCGGATGAGCCGCAGCCAACGGGGCCAACCACACGGGGAACGAATTCAGCTCGCAGGATGCGTAGCGCACCGCAAGTCTTGCCTCCTCGTTGTTCAACTCGGCTGCATCAAGGCCATCGGCAAAGTCGAGATTAAGCCCAACCAGTCCAATGATCACAGCACCGGGCGTCGAGTTTCGTGCCTCGCGCTCGTGGGGCATCGGCGGATCGTAGGTCCTCCAGAATGCACGCCATCCTGCGACCGCGGCCTCGGCGATCTCGACGCCGTAGCGCTCCTCCAAAGACGCGGCAGTGGTGTCGCCGTAGGACATGTGGCCCCGTCCGGCGTTGTGATACAGGAACCAAAGCGCGTTGAAGTGGGTTCCCTCTCGAATTCGGTCGACGCACTTCTCGAGTTCGGCGCGGTTTCGAGCCTCCCGACGTTCCTGCGCCAACTCGCGCGCCCGCCGCTCGAGGTCCCATCTTCGAGAGCGGGGGTATGGCAGTGCGGCCGGGCGGTTCAGCATCCGGTCCAGCCGCCGGGTGAGCTCCGGAATTCCATCTGAGACTTCGCGGATGCACTCGAGATGGCTGGCCTGGTCGCCCTCGGGGGCGGGGGTTCTCGACAGCGCGTCGAAGGCGAGCAGTCGCTCCCGCACCTCAGGGCGGGTCCGCGTATCGAGAGCGAGCCAACCGCGATCGGCGCTGTTCAGCTCGAAGATCTCGTAGGAGTATCGAAGCTCGAAGTACCGCGAGCTGGGTGGCCGACGCCCTGGCTCACTTCGACGATGTCTGGGACGTGCTCACCGTCGAGAATCAGGCTCGCCTGGTGGGGGCCGTGGTCAAGCGGGTCGTCGTGGATGACGTCGCCGGCACGGTGTCCGCCGAGCTGGTGGATCTGACCGAGGACGTG
>PDSF01000003.1 GCA_002748355.1 Planctomycetota bacterium
AATTCGGGCAGTGGTACCGCAGGCGGCCGCAGATCAGGCGGGAGCCAGAGGGAGCGCAGCCAGGCCCTGCCCTTTCTGTTCAAGCTTCTCGCGGCCGGGAAACCGCTCTCCATTCAGGCCCATCCGGATATGGAAACCGCGCGGAAGGGCTTTGAGAGGGAAGAGAAGGCGGGCATAAGCCGCAAGGCGCCTGAAAGAAGCTATCGGGACGGGAACCACAAACCGGAACTGCTGATGGCCCTTACCCCGTTTACAGCCATGATGGGCTTTCAGTCGCCCGCGCGTGTTGGTTTTCTCTTTTCCCGACTGTGCGCCAGTGCCGGTGTGTCTCTGGTACCCGCGTCCGTACTGAGCGCTCTGGAGGCCGGAGATTCTTCGGCGCTGCAGCCCTTTCTGCACAGTGTTCTGAGGGCGCCGGCGCGGACAGTACAGCGGGCCCTGGAAACCGCCCGCACCGCCCTGTGGTGTGAATCGGTGAATCTGGCCCCGGCGGCGGCCAGGGAGATTCCCCGGCTGGCAGAGGGCTTTCCCGGAGATGCCGGTGCTCTGGCTCCGCTCTTTCTGAACGTGGTGGAGCTGGTGCCGGGAGAGGCCCTCTTCATTCCGGCCCGGGTTCTGCACGCCTACCTTGAGGGCTTTGGTGTTGAGTTAATGGCCAGTTCCGACAATGTGCTGCGCGGGGGGCTTACTTCAAAAAAAGTGGATGTGGACGAACTGCTGGCGGTGCTGGACTACAGGGAATTGCCGCCCGGGGTTTTAAGGCCCCGCGTGTCGGGTGAGGGCCGGCGGATATTCGATACGCCGGCCCGGGAGTTTTTTCTGGAGCTTCTGGATGCCGCGCCGGGATGTCCTCTTTTTCTTGACGGGAAGAACGGGCCGTTTATACTGCTGACTCTGGAGGGCCGCCTGACCTTAAGCGCCGACAGTTTCAGTGAAGAGCTTTCTGCGGCGCGGGGAAAGAGTGTGTTTATTCCCCGGCAGGCGGGAACAGTCTGCGTGGAAGGCTCCGGGCGGGGGGCTCTGGCCGGGTGCCCCTCATGAGGCTCTGGGTGGATGGTGATTCCTGCCACCGCAGGGCCCTGCAGATTCTTCTCCGGGCGGTAAGGGGGAGAGCCGTGGAGCTTTGCATTGTGGCCGACCGGATGCTGCCGGGGGCCGCCGAGCAGGGCGCGCGGATTGTACAGCTGGAACAGGGCGCCGGGGCGGTGGATGATTACATCGTCAGCCATGCCTGCCGGGGCGATGTCGCGGTCACCCGGGATTTGGAACTGGCCCTGAGACTGACAGAGCAGGGAGTGCGGACTCTCAGTGACCGGGGCAGGCGATGGGAGCGGGCGTTGCTGAAACGGCATCTGGAAGACCGCCGTATTGTACTGGCCATGGCGGCCGGCGGCATGAAAACCGTCCGCGCGCGCTCCTATTCCGCCTCGGATGCCCGGGCCCTGGCCTCTTCCCTGGAGGCGGTCCTGCGGCCGGCTGACTGAATGGCTGTGTGGATGGCGCGGGTGAGCGCATGCGCTCCGGAAGCGTCGTAGAAGGGTTCCCATACAAAGACTCCTCCCAGACCCGATTCAACGGCCCAGGCGGTTTTTCTGCCTGTGGTACGGGGGCCGTTGTAGTAGTAGCCGCCGGCCTCGTCGTCTTCCGGGGAAGGTGAGAACTCGTCTGCAATGTCTCTGTAGTGCATTGTGCCGCTGTAGTAGTCCTCGTCTTCTTCGCTGTATATGCGTCCGTAGAAGGGCAGCCCCAGAATGAGTTTGTCACGGGCAATACCGCTGCGGGCAATGAGAATTTCACTGTCGGCCACGGCGGCTTCAAAGGTGGCATGCCGGCCGTAGCCGTCGTAGGCCATAAGATGAATACGGTCCAGCTTTTCAAAGGCTTCAGCGGGAGGCATGCGGTAGCGGCTGAACGCGGCGCTCAGCAGGGCGTGGGCGGGCAGGGCCTCCCTGAGTGCGTCTGCCAGCAGGGTAAAGCCCTGTGTTTCGTCTTCCCCCGGTGAAGAGGCAAACTCCCAGTCAATGTCAATGCCGTCCAGGGGAACTGTGGCGCACAGCTGCCCCATGTCTTCCGCGAATTCCCGCAGTGCTTCCGGAGTGGAGCTGAGGGGCAGATAGTGCTCGCTGTGGCCTATAAGGGAAAGAAACACGGAGGCATCCTTTTCCTTGAGGTAGCTCATGAAACTCAGGAGGGAAGGGGGGAGCTCCCCGGTTTCCAGAAAGGCCTGAAGGGGAACATGCAGGTAGAATCCGTTGTAGTTTCTGGAGAGTCTGGAGGTCCAGTTGTCATCTTCCCAGCAGAGGGGCAGGTTGTGTCGGAAGTCTTCCCGCAGTGCCCCCTTCCACGGTCTGGGGGCTGTGTCGTAGAGGGGGCGCCCCAGGGCGTTTGAGGCGCCGGGCATGGTTTTGAGTCTGTACCAGGGTATGTACGCTTCGGTGTGAAAATCAGCAGCAAAAGCCGGAGAAGTCATCAGGAAAGTCAACAGAGAAGTCAACAGAAAAAAAACAGCCGGGAGTATCTTTCGCATGGGTTCATCATGAGAATATAGAGGGGGAAGGTCAACCGGCTGTGCGTCAGAGGGCGTTTCGTGGTAGTGTTTTGCGGTATGAATGTGCAGATAATTGGGACGGCCAAATGCCGGGATACAAAGAAATGCAGGCTGTGGTTTGATGAGCGGGGTATGAGCTATCATTTTGTTGATTTGGCAAAACGCCCGCTGAGTCCGGGAGAACTGGACTCCATTGCGGCGGCCAATGGCTGGGAGGCCATGCTGGAGAAGAAGGGGAAGGTGTGGAAGGCGCGCCAGCTGGAATGGAAGGACTACGATGCCCGTGAGGAGCTTTTGGAAAATCCCCTGCTGCTCAAAACGCCGGTGGTTCGGGAAAAGGGCCGGGCCGTTATTGGTTACTGCCCGGATGAATGGGCAAAAATGACGGGGAAGTAATGGCGCAGGTACAGTGGTTTCCGGGCCATATGGCCAAGACCAAACGGCTGATAGCGGAAAATCTGAAAAAGGTTGATGTTGTTATTGAGGTGCTGGACGCCAGGGCGCCCCGGGCCAGTGCCAATCCCCTGCTGCGAAAGCTGACGGCGAGCAAGCCCCGGCTGGTACTGTTGAACAAGGATGATCTGGCCGACCCCGAAGCCACAGAGCTCTGGATGTCGCATTTTTCGGGGGCCGGCGATGTGCTGCGTGTTTCGGCTGCTTCCCGGAGGGGTTTGAACGGTATTGCTCCGGCCTGCCGGAAGCTGTGCAGAAACACCCGGGCGCTGGAGAGGCGTCCGGTGAGGGCCCTGATTGCGGGCATTCCCAACGCGGGAAAGTCGACCATTATCAACGCGCTCTCCCGGGAGCGTAAGGCCGAGGCCGGAGCCCGTCCGGGTCTGACCCGGGATTTGCGGCGTAT
>PDSF01000026.1 GCA_002748355.1 Planctomycetota bacterium
CGAAGTTACTGATCTCGTATGCCGGCCTCCCGGCTTGGGCCAAAAGGTCATGGGTACACTCGAAAAAGCTTCTCTGCTTTTCCTGGTCATGCTCCTGCACTTCGCCACGAACACGCCTGGCCTCAAGCTTCGTTCCGGTCTCAAAGCTCAGGTGGTAGGCAGAGAGGTGTCCGCTGCCAAAGGCGAGCCCTTGGCGAAGCTCCTCTTCCCAGTCCTGAATGCTTTGACCAGGAATGCCATAGATAAGGTCAAGGCTGAATTCGAAGCGCCCATCTTCTTGGAGGCGATGCAAAGCGGCATGGGCACCGGCAACATCGTGGGGGCGATCCAAAAAGCGCAGGCGGTCTTCGTCGAAGCTCTGCACCCCAAGGCTCAGGCGTCGTACACCGTGCTCTGCCAGAACATCTAGCTTTTCCTGCGTCAGGCTCTCCGGATTTGCTTCGCTAGTGAATTCTCGTAAATCACTAACAGATATGGTGTTACAGATTCCGTTAAGGAGCCGAGCCAGAAGGCTTGTGGGTAGCTGGGTAGGAGTGCCGCCACCTAGGAACACCGTATACGCAGCTGCGCCTTCGTGTAGCAGGGCACGTTTGTGCTCTAGCTCAGCCAGGATCGCGTCGACGACACGACCCATCTCCAGCTCAGGTACATCCGCGAGCGAATGGAAGTCGCAGTAGCCGCACTTGACGACACAGAAGGGCAGGTGCACGTAGATGCTACGCGCGGCTGCTGCGGCTCGCGCCGGTGTCAGGCTAGTAGAGTTCGCCGTACTCGCGGAGGAAGAAGGCTTGGAGTTTTTTGAGGGCACGCTTTTCGATCTGCCGGGTCTTTTCGCGGGTGATCCCCATCATCTGGCCGATCGCTTTCAAGGTCATCCCTTCGATGCCAGGCTTCTGTCCTGGGCTCGGCTCCAAACCGAAGCGGAGGCGTAGCACCTCAGCCTCGACTTCGTCGATCTCTTCTAGTAGCTCGTAGAGCCTGGTCACTTCTGCGGCATCGAGTACCGCCTCGTCAGGCGCCGCGGCATCCGGGTCTTCGATGCTCTCCTCAGCCTGGGGCATCATGTCGAGGCTGACGATGCCGCTTGGTGCAGCTGCCGTTTCCACAGTCTGCTTGACCAGCCCGCGATTTTCCTCCGCGAGTTCCAGTCCCTCGGCGATCTCAGAGCTGGTGGGCTGACGCCCGAGCTGGAAGGAGAGCTCCATTGCGAGGCTTTTCCAGCGACCGATGATCTCGACCATGTAGGACGGGACCCGCACGGTTTTGACCGAACTGATCAGACTGCGACGGATCGACTGCTTGATCCACCAGGTCGCATAGGTCGAAAAGCGACAGCCTGCGTCGGGATCGAAGCGCTCGACGGCCTTCATGAGGCCGATGTTGCCCTCCTCGATCACGTCCATGAACGGGAGTCCCCGGTTCACATATTTCTTGGCGATCGAGACAACGAGACGCAGGTTTGCGCGAATCATGTGTTCGCGCGCTGGCATCGAGCCTGCTTGGATATCCCGGGCAAGTTCGATCTCTTGCTCCGCAGTCAGCAGCGATACTTCGTTGATCTCGCGGAGGTAGGTGTCTAGCTCGTTCTCGCGGCGAATGGCGACCTCCCGCTCCTTCGCTTGCATCTTCACCACCTGATGCTTGCCCTATCGGTGTTCCACGTCGATACCTTGAGGAAGCTAGGAAGCCTGGCATCGTCACAAGGACTTGGGAGAAACGGAGATGGAGTCGAAAAGCGAAGCGGAGCTCCAAACGCCCATCGCAGCGAGTGATGCTCGTGTCTGGCCGCAGCGACTCGGCTTACTCGGTGTCCTGGCCTTGCTCGAACTGCTGGCGATCTTCTATCAGCCGCAGCTCTCCTATCCTGATGAGCTCAGTCATGTCCAGCATGCGGCCTACCTGGCGATGCACTCTGCGATGCCGGAGCCATACGCCCATGCCCAGGCTTGGGAGCGTGACGGCAAGAGCCCGGTGCCGGCCAGCGCTGAGTACAAGGTGCAGCAGGATAAGCACCCTCCCTATGTCTATGTCGCAGGTGCCTTGCTTCTGAAGGCAAGCGATCAGCTCTATGAGGGTGCGGGAGAACTCGTTCTGCCGGGCGACTTCGATGTCCGTATCGATCTAGACAAAAGCCTGGCGCCGCTGCCCTACCTGCTGGGGCAGATCTTGTGGCTCCGAGGCTTCTGCGCTTTGCATTGGCTGGCCGCAGGCTTCGCCTTCCTTTTGCTCATGGAGCGGCTTGTACCGGGTCGAGCTGGGCTCGGCTTTGCGCTGGCCCTGGGCGCCGCGACCATTCCCCAGGCCTTGCTCGGCGGGGTGGCCTTCACACCGGACACGCCACTGGTCTGCTTCTGTGCATGGAGCTTCCTCTTTTTAGTGCGAGCTGCGGCAGGCTTGGGGAGCGAGCGCAAGCTAGGGCTCTTCGTCGGTCTCTTCTTCGCCTTGGCCCTTCTTAGCAAATCGGCGGCGATTTACCTCGGGCCGCTGCTCCTGCTCGCGGCTTGGCAGCGCGCCCGGGTTTTGGGCGATCGCGGCGCCGCCCTGCGCTTCCTTCTCTGGAGCCTGCTTCTGCCGGTGCTGCTCGCGAGTTGGTGGTATCTGCGCAACTTCTGGCTCTATGGCGATCTGTTCCAGATGCAGGCCCAGGTGGAGACCTTCTCCCACTCGATCCGCCGAACGCCGCTGACCCCGCTGTTTTTCGAAGTGCTCATCGAGGATCTCTTCCGCACCTTCTTCGGCTTTGGGACGGTGGATGAACTCCTGCCCCGCCCCTTCTTCCTTATCTATGCAGCTGTCGGCGGCATGCTCCTTCTTGGCCTTGTCCGCCTGCTGCGGGTCCAGGCTCTCTGGCGTCGTGCCAGCCCTGAGCTGCGTGCGGCGCTGCCGCTATCCCTGCTCGGCGCCGCTGTGATGCTGGTGCTGGCCATTCTCGGCAACCTCACGATTCCTTCGGCCCAGGGTCGCTACCTTTACCCGGTGATCCCAGCCTTCGCCGTGATCACAGCTGCGGGAATCCAGGGCCTGATACGTCCGAGATCTAAGCCGTCTCGTTGGCTGCCCTATGCAGCGGTTCTGGTCTGGATCCTGAGCGGGGTTTTTGCTTTCCGCTACTCGGTGCTGCCCCGGCATTTTCCCGAGCGGGCTCGCGCCCAGGGTGAAACTGGGGTCTACCACTATGTTGACTGTGGCTCGCCAGGCAGCCTCGACCGCTTCGTGAGAAGCGGCATAGCCCTACCTGATACGGGGCAAAAGGGGCGGATCCAGCCCTGGCGCAGTTTGCGTGCTGATCCGGTTGCGGTCATCTATGAGCTGCCCCGGCCCAAGAGCTTCGAGCAGTTGCAGCTCCGCTTGATGCTCTTCAATCCCGATCTGTCGTTGCCGTTCAGCGCTGAAGCGGCAGGGCGCTTTCGCTATCCAAGCCAGTCGATCTGGGTCAACGGTCGGCAGCTTGCCGCCGGGATCGAGGTCAGCGGCCGACCAAGAGAGCTAATCTACCCCTTGAGTCGGAGTTGGCTTGGCGAGGGTCCGATTCGCCTCGAGCTGCGCCGCGAATCGGGAAACTACGCCATGCTCAGTGAGATCTGGCTCGAAGAGGCGTGGTTGGTCCAGGGTGTGGGCGAGGTCCACAATCGTAGTTCGCGGCCCTTGCCCTACCGGGTCAGTGTGCCGAAAGCCCCGAGCCCTAGCGCCGCATCTGATCAGGTGATCGAAAGGATCGTCCAGCCAGGAGAGACCTGGCCGGATCCGGGGTCAGCCCAGAGGGAGATGCTTAAGGACCGGGTGAAGCCCGATTCTCGCTATGACTTGCGTGAGCTGAGTCCCTGGCGAGTCCTCGAAGCAGAAGGTCACCCCGCTCCAGGCCGCTATTGGTTTGGCAATCTCGAGGCGAGTGGTGGCTATTTCGTTCGTGGAAACGGTCCGCTCGTCCAGATCGCTGCGGATCTCTTGCCCGATCGCCCGCTTGCCGTTCTTGGGCGCATTTCGGGAGCAGATGGGTTCTCGCTCAAGAGCCTGGGCTTGATGCCCGCCAAAGGCTCGGAGTCATGGACCCTCTCAACAAAGAATGAAAAGGTCGAAGAACTGGACCTGCTGATCATCTGCCAGCCCTTACGCTAGTCTGCCTCTCATCGTCGGCAAAAAGAAGCCGCACGGAGCCCAAGAAACATCGAGGAAGACATCCATGCTTATCCCCGCCCTCTTAGCCTGTCTCTTGCTTCCGCAGGGTCAAGGAGTCCAGAATCAAGGAGTCAAAGTCCAGGCTCGGAATCAGGATTCCAAGTCCTCCTTTGCTCAATCGCTACCAGCCAAGCGAACCTTTTTCGTCCAGGAATTCCCGAGTCCTAAGAGGATCCTCGCGAACAGAGGGGAGATCCTTCTCTTTAAGGTTCTTGATGACCTTACGGTTCGAGGTCTTCTGAATAGTATTGGGGAAGATGATGGTGACTGGAGCCGTTTTCTTGCTCATCGTCCTTGGATCTCCGAAGTCCTATCTGGCTTTGATCAAGGGCTTGGCTTCTCTTTGATCTTTCCCCCAAAGAAGAATACTTCGCCGATATCGACCCTCCTCGGCAGTAGTTCCGACAGGGAGTGGATTCGGAAGCAGCCAGGTAAGATAAAGAGGATGCTCACCCCGGATCCGGAGATGGTTGCGGATCAAGATAAACGCAAGTTTTCTTCCTACCAAAAAATGCTCGGCAACACGCCGGTTGTGGTGGATATCTTGCGGCTCCAGGGGAATGTTGTCAGGGGACCGTGGAGGTTTAATGAGTCCCGAAACGACGCCGTATTGCTTGCTGTACGTAACCGAAGATTTGGAGCTGTTATTGGAAGCGAATGGTCTCCAAAGCTCATAAAGGAACCGCTGCAGTTGGATGTTCTCGGATCTTCTTTACGCCTGAGGGGGGCTGGTCTAAGCGGTGACCAGATGCTCATGCTCCCCCCCATATCCTTCGAAGGGGAGATCCTTGGCCGACAGCTCTTGCGTTGGAAGAGGATCATCGAAGATCGGGATCGCACCCATGAGGGCGAATACAAGGAAATGGCCAAGTTTGGCTTGGACCGTTTTCTTGGTGCTCGATCTGTGATTGGGGTTCAGGGTGGCAAGCTTGTTGAGGAACTAGAGTTCCATTTCGAGAAGTCCTCGGGAGCAGGAGCTGCCGTCTCTCCTTTCGAAGTTTTTTCTCCTAGCGATGGCGGACTGGCTCGGGCGGCAGCTTCGCTTCCTGACAATACGGTGGCCGCGCTGCATATGACTCTGGACGGCAATCGTCTGCAGAGTTTTCTCGAGGAATTAACCAAGCTCATGTATATGCCTGAGGCCCGGCGCCTCGCCTTCTTCCACTATCTACGCATGATGCTTGGCTGCGTGGAGAGCACGAGCAAGCCAAAAGCTCAGGAGCCTTTACCTGAGAAGCTTGCGCTGACGGCCTTTGTACTGCCGCCTGAGCAGAGTTTCTTTCCTGAGTTCCTTATCGCGGTCGATGTAGGAGATCGAAAGGTCGATAGGAAAGGCATCCTCACTCGAGTCGCAGGCGACCTCAGCGATTCCTTTGGCGGTGATCGCTCCAAGCTGTCTTCTTATGTGAAGAGCCTCGGGCAGGGTGAGGACGCGATTCCCTACGTAAAACTCTCAAGGCTATTGCAATCAGAGGGTTCGGTCCGAGGAAGAAACTTGGTTCTTGGCGGTCGCTACCTTGCGCTTGGACAGATGGGGTCGAGCTTGATCTACGGCACGCATCCACGAGCGATCCGCAAGCTGAAGCTATCGATTGCAAATGGCGAGACCCTGGCTTCGCGTAAGGGCTTCCAGGCTCGTTTTCCCGAAGCTACCAGAAACCCGATCGGGCTATATCTCGATGCAGAGAACCTGGGTGAAGCGGCCAAGCTTGGTCTGAAAGTGGTGAATTCGGCAGCTTTGCAGGGTGCCTTATTGGCGCTGCTCAAACGAGCTAAGGGCTCCTCTAAGCAGTACATTCCGAACTGGGCTTCTCTGATCAAGATGATCGATGACCATTCGATCGTTGGCGAAGAGACGGAGTACGGGCTCAGGCTCGTTTTCAAGGGTAACGGACTTTTGTCGCCTTCGATGTGGGCGGCCATCGCCTATGCGATGGACACGGTTAATGGGCTTGCTCCGATGCTGCCGGCGACTGCGAAGAAGAAGTAGCCTCAATATCGAGGCCCGAGGCACGTGCCCGCTCTGCGAGGAGTCGGAGCACGTGCTGCACGAGTCCGAAGGCTGCCAGCTGCAGCGCTGTGACACTCAGTAGCGCTCCGAAGGCGATCGTCGACCAGTGGGCTTGGATACTACCGGTGCTTACGTATTGCCACAGAGCCTGGATATTGGTCATCACCGCGACCAGGAAGAGTCCGAGCGCGATCCAGAATGGGTGGGCAAAGAGCAGTAGCCGTATGAAACGGCTGAATAGCGATCCTTGCCGCAGCGGGTGCACGATTCGCTGCGCTTCATCGAGTACCGCGCCTGCGTAAAGAAAGCCAAAGCCCCCTACCGCGAAGACCAGGATGCTGAGAACGCGGTAAACACTGTCATCAGGCAGAGAGTGGTTACGGAACCAGAGGGATAAAGGGCTGAGCGCGTAGAGAAACGCTGCAAGCAACTGCAGAGCTCCGACCAGACCGAAGAGGAGCAGCGGGCGATACTGCACCGCGATTTGCAGGATGATGCGCAAGAAGCGCAGTCCGTCGCGCACGACTCCGAGCTTGCTCTCTCCTTCGCGCTCGGCGTAGGTCATCGGCACTTCGGCCAGTGTTAGCCGTGGGTCGAGGGCGGCTCGGCAGCTCATGGCCGGGGTGAAATGCAGACCAGTGGGAAGCGGCGCGAGCATTTGCAGGGCGTCTCGACGGATCACCCTCATGCCACTCGCCGAATCCTGGACCGAAGCCCCAGAAAGCCTGCGAATCAGGGCAGCAAAGAAGAGATTGCCGATGCGCCGGAGCTTTGGCATCTCGCTGCTTTCCCCCAAGCGGTTACCGAGCGCGACCGAGGCCCCTCCCTCTTCGATGGCCTTGATCAGTGGCACGAAGAACTTTGGGTCACAGGTGCCATCGGCATCGAGGAAGGAGACCAACTCGCCGCGCCCCTTCTCGAAACCTGCCATCAAGGCGGCGCCATAACCTTTGTTATGGCTGAAGCTCAGGACCTCGATTCCGTCGATGGCGCTCGCGAGCTTCGCAGTGCGGTCGGTCGATCCATCATCTACGACGATAATCTCGAGATCATGGCCACAGTGCTGGCGAATCTCGGGGGCAACGGCCTGGACGCGGCGACAGATCGACTCGATCGATTGCTCTTCGTTGAGAGCCGGAATGACGACCGTCAGCATGCGATGCTCGCCAAGTTTCAGTGAGTGGAGAAATGCTACTCTGCTGCTTGCCGACTAGGCGAAGCGCAGCGGACTAGAAAGCTGCCCTCTCGGGTTTTCCAGAAAGGGCTGTGAGAGCTACTTCTTCTGCTTCTTGCGAAGCTCCTGAACCCGCTTGCGCATGCCATCGAGGTAGGGCTTCATCCGCGAGTTCCCGGTGTCGGATTTTTGAATGGCCTTTTCTAGAAGGTCGGGATCCCCGGCTGAGTTTGCGGCAAACATTGCGTTGCGCCAGAAGGAGATCTCGTTTCGGCCACCCTTAGGAATCTGCCCGTTCTCGATACACTCGATGGTGAGAGCGCAGACGGCCTGTTGGTACTTGGCGATGGCTTCCCGCCTCAGTTTTGGATCGAGCTGGCGCGGGATCATCTTCTTTCGCAGCTTGCTCAGGCGATCTTGGTAAGCAAGGCCGGCGAGCAGGCCGTCGATGATGCTAAGAGTCTCGGATGTATCCTCGATCTTGGCGCGCAGTCTCTTTGCATCGGCGAAGAGGATGGCCCCCATCTCAAGCTTCAAGCGTAGAAGCTGGATGCTTGCGGCCTTATCGCCAGCCGCGATTCTATTCTGCAGCTGGATGACCTCATGGGCCTTGCGAATAGTGCCTAAGAACCCGTCGATGCTGCGTTGGCCCTGGTGCTTTCCGAGGACGCGGCCCTGTGCATCGAAGATAAAGAAGCTCGGGAAGCTCGTGCCGCCAACCTCACGCAAAAGCCGTTCGTTGTTGCGTCCCTTGATCCTGGTCGTGAAGTGGCAGAAGAGGATGACCTCTTTGCCGAGTTCCTTGCCAAAATCCGCTTGGGAGAGCGTACCGCCCTCCACCATTTGGCAGGGACCTCATGGAGCGTAGGAGCGAGTGAAGTAGGCGAAGATCAGCTTCTTCTTTTCCTGCGCCAGCTGCTTGGCCGCTTCGAAGTCCAAAACCCAAGAGGCCTTCTTCAGCCAGGGCTCCTGCAGTTTGCTTGCGAGCTTTGCCTTGTACTCTTCTTGAGTCGGGGCCTTGCCCGTGGGCATTCTCGAGATGAGTGCGGCTTTGCGTTGAATCCGCTTGGCCTTGGCCTGAGCTGGCTTCTGGGGGGCCTTCTCCTGGGCCCTGAGTTCGGCGCCTAGCAGCGTGCAGGCTGCCAGTGCGAAGGTGCTGATGATTCGCATGCTAGGTTCTTGCATCTGGGGGAACTGTGAAGCGCTATGTCACTTCTACGCAATCCACACTCCCCCCGTCGATCTGAGTTGGAAAAAACACCCGGATCGACGTCACATCGGCCCCGATCCTTAGCTCAAGAACCTTATTGCTGCGGACCCGTGAGTTCCTGTCGGTCGGGGCCTGGGTCCGGTCAGCGCTTGGGTGAGGCGATGGCGCAGCGCTTGTCGTCACCTGGGATGAGATAGCCGTGGCCTTCCTCCCGCAGGAACTGATAGACGAGGGACATTGGAACCGCGAGTCCCATGTGCGGGATCACGACTGGGCGGATCCTCCCATGGGTGTAGATTTTGCTGAACACAGCTATCAGCTCTCGGCTTTCTCCGTTGTAGACCCCGCCGCCCGAGTTTCCGAAATAGGTCGGAGCGTTGATCATCCAATAATCGGTGCCGCTGACTTCGTTGGCCAAGCTGGCGACGAAACCGCCGGTAGGAATCGGGTCGTTGCCGAGTGGGCAGCCGACAGCGAAGACCGGGGTCCAAATCTCGATCTGCTGGAGTTTCTCGGGTGCGATCAAGGTCGCGACTTGATTCACCCTGTCCCGTCCGCGCAGCTTGAGCAGGGCTAGATCGCAGGAAACCCGCTTGGCGATCATGTCGCAGCGTCGCTGGATCTTGCCTTCTTTGCTGTAGATCGTGCAGGCGATGCCCTTGCGGCGAAGCTCTGGTTGATCGCTGAGGATGTTGCGCACGACGTGGTACGCGGTCAGGACGTAGGTCTCATAGCCGTCCCGCTTTTGATTTAGCCGGCTCGCGATGAGGGTGCCCGATCCGACGGTTTCCTCTCCGGAGAGCTGCACTGTCGGCGTCAGCATTTGGGAGCTCATACCGTGAGAGTCGCGGGCCAGCTCGTGGCGTAGCCCCTTGATCACGAGTTTTTGCTCCTGGATTTGTTCATGAAGATCTTGGCTCAGGCGACGCAGCTGCTCTTCACGGGCACGCATGGTGCGCTCGTTCGATTCGACGGCCCGACTCAAGAGCTTGCTCTGCCCCATGGCTTCGATGGCCTTCCGCTCCACGGTGCTGGTGCGGTCGCGCAGTTGCCCTTGAAGAACCTCAAGCTCTGACTTCACGATCGTGAGTTCGTTCTGGAGTTTACCGATGCAGCGGCGCTGCTTGCGGTTGCTTTCCAAGAGCCCGGCTGTGCTCACCTGGCGCCTGTCCTTCAGGATGCTGCGTAGCTCATTGATCTCAGTGGTCTTGCTGTCCTCATGCCTTTGTAGAGAACGAACTTCGCTGTGCAGCAAAGACATCACTAGCAGGACGCTGCCAACGCCTGCGATTTCGATCAGTGTGCGCTTCATGACGGTCCCCCTCCGGCACTTGTGCGTGCTGTTTCCGTCGCGCTGTATCGAAACCGAACAGGTGTTGATGAAGTCGACAGCTATGGGGCCCTTGTGACCGAAGTCGTGGCGCAGGCAAACGTGGCAAGTCTCGGCAGGACAGGGGGGCTGTTGAAATTTTCAGCGCTCAGGAAGCGGCTCAGCGCTGGATGCTTACGGACTTGATGCGATCTCCGACGCTGAGGCGGAACAGGACCGGCAGACCCTCGATAACTTGACCAAAAGCGGTGTAGCGGCCGTCAAGGTGTGGGGTCGGCACTGTCGTTAGGAAGATCTGCTCGCTGCCGGTATCCGGCTCGGGGCTGCGTGGCATCCCGAGGACCCCGGTGAGGAAGGGTTTGGGGCCGAGCTCGTCGCGCAGACGAAAGCCGAAGCTTGAGCGGCTAGCTGCGCCGATGGAGCTTCCTCCCTGGACGACGAAGTTGGGGACGACGCGATGCCAGAGCCGACCGTCGTAGCCACCGTCTTTGCAGAGTGCGAGGAGGTTCCACACGTGCACTGGCGCGATGTCGGGCCAGAGTTCGAGGCGGATCTTGCCTTGGGTGGTTTCCAGGGTCAGTTGGGGCCGACTCGCTAGATACTGCGTGTATGCCGCGCCTTCAGGTAGGGGCAGCTTGCGTAGCTCGGGTAGACGCTCGAGTGCAGGCACCGGATCACTTCCGGCATGCTCGCGGAGCAGACGATGGGCGACGCGCCGCACGGCATGGCTTGGGTCCTTCATCGAGGCTCGTAGGCGCTCGCGGGTCTGCGTGCTGTCTGGGGCGATGCGGGTGATGGCTGTCAGCAGCTCTTGGCGCAGCTCGATAGCATCCTCTCCCTGACTACCGGAGAGGACGGTGCGCAGGAGGGGTAGGCAGCTGGCATCACCGAGTTCGCCGATGGCTTGGGCAGCAGCTACGCGCACTTCCAGCTCTCGGGCGGAGAGGCCTTCGAGGGCGATATCGAGAGTTTTGCGGTCTTCGCGGTGCTCCTTAAGTGCGGAGAGCGCGGCAATACGTGCTCGTGTCTCCTTGCGCGACCAGAGCGTTTGCAGGATGGGCACCGCTTCGCGAGTTGAGAGAAAGCGCAGCCCTCGCGCTGCCGCTTCGGCGCGATGAAGCTCTGGTGCACCGGCGTGGTAGGCCAGCGGGCTGGCGTAATAACTGCCAAGGAGCCGAGCCTGGGCTTCGATCGCTGCACTTTGCAGGACCCTACTCTTGCTTGTTTCAGCGATCTGCAGCACCTGGCGTGCCGGCGATTCGAAGGGGTGGAAGTGTCCCAGCCCCAGCGCGGCGGCGCGGGCCACCTGCGGATTGGGGTCGTCGAGGGCGCTGGCAAGAGCCTCCAAGCTCTCCTCGCTGGCGAAGGGAGCGGGCGTGCCGCGCTCCGCTGCGCCTCGACCGCCGCGGGATGGGTCGCCGAGTGCCAAGGCCGCCTCGATGCGCAGCCGAGGGGCGGGGTCCTTGAGGAGCCACAGGAGACGTTTGCGCATCCCATCGAGCTGCTCCGCTGTGAGCTTGGCGTCGCCCTTGCGTACCAGCTCGGCGATGCCGCGGATTGCGAAGAGGCGAGCTTCTTCGCTGGAGCCAGGTTCAAAGACCCGGTCGAGCTCGGAGACTTGGCTTGGCAGGCGCAGCCCAGCGAGTGCGTAGATGTAGCGCCAGGCCCCCACCGTTCCGCGCTCTCGCTTCCAGGCCTTGACCAGGGCTTGCGCGACGTCTTCCTGACGCGATGCCGCCCACGGCTCCTTGCTCTTGGCCGCGCGGACTTGCTGCCGGTGCAGGGCCAAGGCTACAAGCTGCCGGACCTCTGGCGCGGGGTCATCGAGGGCCCGCATCAGGTCTCCGTAGACGAGGGGGTCGCCGATCTTGCCGAGGGCTTCGAAGACCCTGGCACGGACTTCAGGATCGGGGTCTCCGAGCCGGGTAAGCAGCGCCGTTATTGCGGCTGGGACTAGGTCTTTGACCTGAATCTGCCCCAGTCCGTAGGCCGCGGCTGCTCGCACCCGCGGGCTTGGATCGCCGATGGCTTGCCCGAGTTCCCGGACTGACCAGGGCGCTCGGATGCGGCCGAGAGCTCGGGCAGTGCTGGCGCGGAGTTTCGTCACCGGGCTACGGAGCAGGGTGGCGAGGGCTTCGGGATCCGCGAGGCTGCGTTGTTCTTCGAAGTCGAGGATCTGTCGCAAGTCGGTGTTGCTCGGAGGGGCTTCCCATACCGCGCAGCTGCAGAGGAGCAGGCCCATGGCCAGTGGCAGCCAGTGGCCAGCAAGCCTCGGCGAGAAGGTGACTTGGGTGCGTTGGGCGCCAATCATGGCGGGGGATTCTAAGCCTCCAGGGCGAGGATCCACGTGCCGTTCCTTGTCCAAGCCAGGGAAAGGGCGTACAGCCAGGCCTTTTTTCTAGCCCAAAGCTAAGGGAGACCCAGTCATGTGGACTGCTGAAGACGTCAAGAAGGCCGTTGAGTCGAACAAGATCATCATGTTCGGCAAGGGGAGCAAGGAGATGCCGCAGTGCGGCTTTACCAGCAGGGCCATCCAGCTGCTCAGCTCCTGCGATGTCGACTTCACCTGCGTCAACATCTTTGATGACCCGTCGATCCGTCCGGCACTCGTGGAATACACGAACTGGCCGACGACCCCTCAGGTCTTTGTCGATGGTGAGTTCCTTGGTGGCTCGGACATCGTGCTCGAGCTGTTCCAAAACGGCGAGCTGCAGAAGAAGATCCAAGCGGCGGTCGAGCAGCAGAACTAGCCCAGCCCGGAAGCAGGGCTCCTCTGAGCTTGGCTCTTACCTTCGGTCCCTAGAGATAGAGTCCCCCCGCATGGCACTCGCTTCGATCCCTGAGATCCTCGATGACCTCCGCCAAGGCAAGATGGTCATCCTCGTTGATGACCCCGGCCGCGAGAACGAGGGTGATGTTTGCATCGCCGCGGAGTTCTGCACTCCCGAGACGATCAACTTTATGCGCAAGGAGTGCGGCGGCCTGATCTGCTTGTCTCTGACTGGCGAGGCCTGTGACCGGCTTGGCCTACCCCCACAGACCAGCGAGAACACCACCCCGCATGGGACGGGTTTTACGGTTTCGATCGAGGCTCGCGAGGGGGTGACGACCGGGATTTCGGCCCAGGACCGCGCTCACACCGTTCAAACGGCGATTCGCGATGGGGCGACCGCTGGCGATCTCGTTCGCCCTGGCCATGTCTTTCCACTGCGTGCCCGTGATGGTGGCGTCCTCGTTCGGGCGGGGCACACCGAAGCGATCGTAGACCTCGTGCGCCTTGCGGAGTGCAAACCCGCCGGCGTGATTTGCGAAGTGATGAATGAGGACGGGACCATGGCCCGCCTCCCCGATCTCGAGCTCTTCGCCAAGCGCCATGGCATGAAGGTGGCGGCGATCTCCGAACTGGTCGAGCATCGGCGCCGCAGGGAGAGGATCATCGAGCGCCTCGATGTCCTCGAGATTGAAAGTTCGGCAGGGGTCTTTGATATGCATCCTTATCGGTCCAAGACCGATGACGTCGTGCACGTTGCGTTGACCCACGGCATTCCCCGCGCCGCTAGCACCGAGCTCCGTTATCCGGCTCTTGAAGAGCCGGTTGCTGTGCGCGTGCACGCAGCCAACGTGCTGTCTGACGTCTTTGAGGCCTATGGCTTCAACAGTGGCCCCCCACTGAGTTTGGCGATGAAGCGCATCGGTGAAGAGCCACTTGGAGTGCTCTTGTTCATTCGACACTCAAACCGCGGTCTGCGCGTCGAGCCCGAGATACTCCGCGAACACCTGCGGAAGGAAGGGTTGGACGATGCAGGTGCGCCCAGCCGGGTGGGATTTTGGACCGATCCGCTCGAATACGGGACCGGAGCGCAAATCCTGCACGACCTCGGTGTCCGCAAGATGAAGCTGCTGACCAATAGCCCCAAGAAGCTCGCTGGGCTTTCCGGCTATGGCCTTGAGATCGTCGACCAAATCCCCGTGCTGGAAGATCCGGAATAGAGGAGGAGAATCCTCTCCGGGGTGATTCAGGGAGTCGCAGAAGGAATTTGGGCGCCAGGTCTTGGTTCGGAAGGGGCGGGGGAAGAGTAATGTGCTCTTTAGCTCGGCGTGGGCTCTTCTATCATTCTGGGCATGCCAGCTACTACTCTGCGTTTTTGTGCTCTCCTGCTCGCGCTCTTCGCTGTTTTTGCCTGCAGCGGCAATGGCGAGGATGCTCCTTCGTCGGCTACAAGGCTGCGGCTTTGGTTCCATACCGGGCAAGCAGCGGAGAAGGCCTGCATCGAGGCGCAGGTCCAGCGCTTCCATGAGCGTCAGGACGAGATTCGCATTGCGCTGACGCATTTGCCCGAGGGGACGTACCACCAACAGGTGCAGGCGGCGGCCCTTGCCGGTGAGTTACCGGACCTGCTTGAGATCGACGGTCCCTTCGTTGCGAGCTACGCGAGTCAGGGCAAGCTCCGCTCCCTCAAGGAGCTATTGGACCCGGCTTTGATCAAGGATTTGCTCCCCTCGATCGTCGAGCAGGGCCTTTGGCAGGACAAACTCTGGGCCGTTGGCACTTTTGATTCCGGGCTTGGGATCTGGGCGCGGCGCAGCATCCTTGAGAAGGCGGGCATACGCATCCCCAAGGGCTATGCCGATGCCTGGAAGGGGCCGGAGTTCGCGGCAGCGCTCGAAAAGCTGGTCCAACAGGATGAGGACGGGAAGGTCCTGGACCTGGGGCTGCAGCAGCGTGGGGAGTGGATCAGCTACGCCTTCATGCCCTTGATCTACTCTTCTGGTGGGCAGGTGATCGATCCGGAAACTGGTAGCTGTCTTCGGGCTTTGGCGGGTCCACGGCCGTCCCTGGCCTTCACCGTGCTGCAGGCTTGGGTTCGGAGCGGGCGTGTGGATCCCAATCTCGATGAGCAGGCCTTTCTCAGTGGCCGCGTCGGGCTCTGTTGGGGTGGACATTGGCAGTACCGGCGCTTCCACGAGAAGTTCGGAGAGGATCTTCTCCTGCTGCCGCTACCGGATTTTGGTAAGGGAGCCAAGACGGGGCAGGGTTCTTGGTGCTGGGGAATCAGCGACAAGAGTCAGCATCCCAAAGCTGCTGCTCGTTTCCTTTCGTTTTTGCTCGAGACATCTGAGGTGCTGGCGATGAGCCAGGCCAATGGCGCTGTTCCGGCGACAGGCTCGGCAATCGCCAAGTCCGAGCTACATCGGCCGGGTGCTCCGCTGGCGCTCTTCGTCGAAGGGCTGACAGGCTTTGCCGTGCCGCGGCCTCGCTCACCGGCGTATCCGGTCATCACTTCGGCGTTTCAGGAAGCCTTTGGGCATATTCGTGACGGGCGACCGGTTGAAATCGCGCTCTCGCGCGCGGCCTCGCAAATCGATGCGGAGCTCAAGAAACTGGCGGAGCAGGCCAAGAGCAAGTAACGGCGGTGCTGGGCTGAGTGATGCAGCTTCGCGGACAAGAGCGCTTTGGCGATGGCCTTGCCGGAGTCCTGATGGCTCTGCCGGCGCTCTTGCTCCTCTTTCTCTTTGTGGCGCTGCCCTTCCTCGGGGCTATCGCCCTTTCCCTCAGTGATCTGCGTCTCGGATCTCCCGGGGCTGCGCGCTTTGTCGGAACCGACAGTTATGGCGCCCTGTTTGCTGACCCGGTGTTTTGGTCAGCCTTGCGGAATAACTTAATCTTCGCGCTGGCGATCGTGCCCTTGCAGACGGCTTTGGCCCTTGCGCTGGCCCTGCTACTCGATCGAAAGTTGCCGGGTATTGCGTTCTTTCGTGGACTGTTTTTCTTGCCGGTGCTCTTCCCGATGGCGCTCGTCGCTGTTATCTGGCAGTTGATTTATGCTCCAGGTCCAGACGGACCTCTCAACGTTATCTTTTCGTATATGAGTCTCGGCTTCTGGGAGCCGGTCGACTTCCTGCGGAATCCATATTTCGCGTTACCGGCACTGATGCTGCTTTCGATTTGGCAGGGTGTTGGGTTTCAAATGTTGATCCTCTTGGCAGGGCTTCAGGGGATACCCAAGGAGCGCTATGAAGCAGCGCGTATCGATGGATCCAGCGCCTGGCAGCGCTTTGTTCACATCACGCTACCTGGGCTTCGGCGGCCGCTGCTCTTTGTGGTTTTGTTGACCGCAATCCTGGCCTTCCGCCTTTTTGATCAGGTGCAGATCTTGACTCAGGGGGGCCCAGAAGACACGACGACGACCTTGATGTATGAGGCGGTGAAGCGGGCCTTTAATCGTGGGCAGATCGGTAGTGCCTCGGCGCTAACCGTCGTGTTCTTCGTTCTGGTCCTGCTGGTGACCGTGCTGCAGAGGATGCTCTTGCGCGATCGCGAGGCCGTCAGATGAGACGGGTCTGGCTCTACCTGGCGCTCATGGTCTCCGGACTCCTCTTCGCGCTGCCGGTGTGGATGCTCTTTGCTGGGAGTCTCAAGCCCGACGAGTTGGTGCTGAGCGAGGCCGGAAGCCTGCAGGGGCTTTTCCCTACAAGCTGCAGCTTGCAGAACTACCGCGATGTCTTTGAGCGGGTGAACTTCACCCGCTTCTTGTTCAACTCGCTGCTGATTACGAGCTTGACCGTGATATTGGGTCTCTTGGTCAACAGCCTTGCCGCTTATGCCTTGGCACGCTTGCGTTGGCGAGGTCGCAGCTTGGCTCTGAGCTGGACCTTGGCGCTGTTGATCTTGCCCTTCGAAGCCATAGCCGTGCCGCTCTTCTATCAGTCGGCGGTGCTGGGGCTGCGTGACAGCTACCTGGTGCAGATCCTGCCCTTTGTGGCCAACGCCTTTTCGATCTGGCTGTTTTATAGCTTCTTTGCCGAGTTCCCAAAGGAGCTTGAGCAGGCGGCGAGAATCGATGGCGCTGGTCCTTGGCGCTGCTTCTTCCGCATTGTGCTGCCGGCGAGCCGACCGGTTTTTGCCAGCGTTGCGATCCTGACCGCGTTGATGCAATGGGGCTCTTTCCTTTGGCCGACGCTGGTCACGATTGGCGAAAGGGTGCGACCGCTGCCAGTAGCGATAGCCTGTTTCCAGACCCTGCCACCACGCCAATGGGGCGACATTCTTGCCTTTGCTGTGATGATGGTCTTGCCGCTACTCGTGCTCTTTTTGCTGTTTCAGAGCTGGTTTGTGAAAGGGGTGCAGAGCGCGGGTTTGAAGGGATAAGGCCGGAGCCCTTATCTTGCTGCGCATGCCACTTCGCTTCCCCTAAAATCGACCGGACCCTGCGCTTCGATCTGCAAGAGGATCCAGATGAGCTGGTGAACCTGGACGGCACAAAGCTCTATGCCAAGCCCAGACCTGGCTGGAAACCCAGCTTCAGGATTGGCAGCGGCGATTGGGGGACAAGGCGCCTTGGGCCATCGAGAATCCGCGGCCGGCCACCAAGGATTTGACCGGGACCCCGCGCGAGCCTGATCGCTGGCAGCCAGAGTGGATTCGGAAGAAATACTTCGGCAAGTAAGATCGGATTGGGCGTTCCGGCGCCCGATGAATCCTTAGCTGAGCGTCGAAATAGGCCTACGGCGGCCAAGGCGGCGCCGGCGAGCTGTTTGCCCCCTCTGTGTTTCCGTTGGAAGAAGCTGAGCCCCCTGCCGTCCAAGGGGGCATGAGCGTTGCTGCCCCTAGGCTGAGACAGATGACACACGATGCCGAAGAGCCCGTGCGGCCGAGCCGTGAGGAGCGGGATCCCAGATCCCAGAGCGCGCTCGAGGATCGGGTCTTGGCGCAGCGTTTTCTCCAGGCGCGTGAGCGGGGCGCCACCCCGGAGATGGAGGCGGCCTTTCGGATGCTGCTTCTCCGCTACCAGGAGCGCATCCACAAGCTGGTCAGCCGCTACACCAAGGATGCTCTGGAGGCCGAGGACGTCTGCCAGGAGGTCTTCCTCAAGCTCTTCCGCAAGCTGGATTCCTTCCAGTGGGACTCGGCCCTCTACACCTGGCTCTACCGCATCGCGGTGAATACGGCGCACGACTACGTGAGCAAGCGTCGGCGCCGCCCCGTTCAGCTCAGCGATCATGTCGCCGGGCTCGTGGGGAGCACCGAGGAGCCGGCGGGCTTTGTCCGGCGCGGCCGCCACGAGGGTGAGCCGCACGAACCGCTATTTGAGAAAGAGCGGGCCGAGCTGACTCGGGAAATCCTTGCCCAGTTACCGGTGCAGTACGAGCAGGTGCTCGTGCTGCGCGAGTTCGAGGAGCTCAGCTACATCGAGATCAGCGAGGTGCTTGAGTGCTCGATTGGCACGGTGGAGTCCCGTCTTTTCCGGGCGCGAGCACGCTTTCGCAAAATCCTCGAACAGCAGTACCCAGAGCTTTTGAGCTGAGGGAGGCAGCGATGAACGATAGACCATCAGAAGATAGGCGTCCTGAGCCTCAGCTCGGACCGAGTCGCGATCAGCTTCTCGTGCAGCGCTATGTCGATGGCGAGCTACGTCCGGCCGAGAGCCAGTCCCTGGAGCAGCGTCTCCTGCAGGAGCCCAGTCTGGTTCGGGAGCTTGAGCGCATCGTGCAGGCGCGCGGACCCTTTCGGAGTTCGGCCGAGGAGCCGGTTCCCCTAGGGGCGGATTTCGCAGACCGGGTCTTTTCCCATCTCCTGTACCCGGCAGAGCCCAAGGAAGCTTGCGCTGTGAGTGAGGAGGCGGGCGCTCTCGCAGCCAGCACTAGCGGGGAGCACGAGAGCTTTCGGCTTGAGCGCAGCCTGCGTGTCTGGACCCTAGTTGCGGCCTCACTGCTCTTGCTTCTGGGGGCCTTTGCCCTCTTTTCGGGAGGCGAGCGACGTCCGGGGACGATGATGGCCGATGACGGTCCAGCGCAGCGTTCCAGGGTCTTGCGTGAGCTTGATGCCCGCGCCCGTGCTCTTGATGCCCGTGCTGGTGAGGCCCTGGCTCCGCAGGGGCTGGCTCCGCAGGGGCGCTGATGGCGCGGGAAGCTCGGACTCGTGGGCTCGGCACTCTTGCCCTGCTCGTAGCCTGCGTTTTCTTGGTCGGGCTCTTGCTTGGGCGAGGTTTGGGCCAGGAGGGTTTGGCCGAAGGTGGTCGCCTGAGTTCTCTGGAAAGGAAGTTCCTGGAAACCTTCGCTCGGGACTTCAAGCTTTCTCCATACCAGCGGCAGCAGCTGCGCATTGTTCTGGAAGAGAAGGAGCGACAGAAACGCCGACTCATGGAGGAGTATCTTCGCTCGCTCCCGGTGGCGGGTCGCGCTCGTTTCCGCCAGGCCGATCGTGCAGCCGACCGCCGGATTTACGCGTTGCTCGAGCCGAGTCAGCGCGAACTGTATCGCCAGCGCCTCGCGGATAGCCGGGCGCAGTGAGTAGACCATGACCAAAGCATTTGGAATCGACATAGGCAGCTCTTTCATCCATCTCGTCGAGTTGGATGGATCGGCGAGGCGTTTCAAGGTTTCGCGGATGCTGTCACTGCCGCGCCAGCTCCCGACAGAGTCGCTTACGGGCGAAGAGGATGCCGAGCCTCGATCGGAGCATCTCAGTAAGGAGCTCGCCCGCGCCCTTGAGTCTTTCGAAGCTGCGCGTCAGCGCTGTGTTCTCAGTGTCTCGGGGGCCTCCTGCGTCCTGCGCAACTTCGTCTTGCCCTTCCGCGGCCGTGACGAAATCCGCAAGGTGCTCAAGTTCGAGTCCGAGGGACAGATTCACAGCCACTCGATCGATGACGTCGTTGTCGATGCCGCAGTCGTGAGCGAAGACGATGACGGCACCGAGCTGTTCATGGCGGCGCATCCCAAGGCGCTGCTAGCTCCACAGCTCCGCCTCTTGGCCAAGCATGGGGTCTCTCCAGAGAAGGCTGACCTCGACTGCGCCTTGCTTCATCAGGCCGCGATGCACTTTGGCCTCGTCGATGAGGCGGCCGGAGACGAACTCGACCTGATCGTGGATATCGGCCAGAGTTCGGTGCAGTTGGTGCTGATTCGTGGTTCGCAGCTGGCGACCGCGCGGGTCTTGCGTTGGGGTCTCGACAAACTCGAAAGCGACCTGGCTGAGAGCCTGGGATGCGATAGCTCCACCGTGCACGATGCGGTGCATCGCTTCTTTGAGCTGCCGGTGGCCGATGACTTCGCCGAAGCGGGCGAGCACATCGAAGAGGCAGAGGGCGAGCTGGTCGAAGAGCTGGTGCACGAGACGCCCTCTGTCGGGATCAACGTTCACGAGGACGAGCTACGGGCTGGTGGAAAGCGCTTCGTGGCCCGGATTGCCCGCGAGATCTACCGTTTCCTGGCGGGAATGCCGCGCACTGGCAACCTGCGCCAGGTCCTGCTCTCTGGCGGCGGTGCCCGGCTTCCCGGAATCGATCAGCAGCTAGCGGACGAGCTCCAGGTCGAGGTTTCGCTCTTGGATCTCTTGGCGCGCGTTTCGGGGGAAGAGGAAAGCGACCCTGGATACGACACCGCGCTGGCGGCCGCGATGCTCGCGCTCGGCAGCACCAAGGCGACGATGAACTTCCGGCAGGAGGAACTCGCCTTCCGGCGGAAGTTCGACAAGCTCAAGCTGCCGATCATGGCCTTCGTTTGGCTCTTGCTCTGCTATGTCGTGTTCACCTGCTACAACCTCACGGTCGAGAGGAATCATCTCGACTGGGCCGTTGGTGTGCCCCGAGCGAGCGACTCCAACCGCAAGTTCCGCACACCGCGCTATACCGGATTGCTTGAGTCCCTGACCTGGCCGACTCGGGATCAAGGTTATGTCCTCCGCGACGTTAGCGACTCGCGGGATGCTTGGAGGATCCTCGAGGCGGTGGCCAAAGAGGATCGTCCGGGTAAGCGGGTTTCGACGCTTCGCTCGCGGCTGCGTAATCTCAAGAAGAAGCTAGAGACGGACACGGGGTATTTCCCCGAGGTCAAGCTGGAGTCTGGCCTTGCGGTGCTCCAGTCCTTTGCCGAAGTCATCGAAGAGGCTGATGCCTCACCCAGTATTGGGCGTTTCGTCGTAACGGAGATCGATTTGCAGGTCGGTGGACAGGGTAAAAGTCCGGGCAGGCTCAGCTTCACGATTGGCTTCCGCGGTTCGGACTTCCGCATTCAGTCGGCCAACTTCCAGTCGATTTGCCAGCAAGCCGTCAAGAAGGGGGGGCCTTTCCAGGCTTTCCGAGAAGCAAAGGGCGAGCAGCTTTACTCAGATATTGATGGCGCCGCCTTCCAGCTGCAGTTTGACATTAAGAACCCCTACGGCGTTTTTCAGCCGACCGAATTCTGAGGAGACGAGCCATGCTGAACAAACTCCGTCACCTCGACACTATCGAGCTCATGATCCTTGTCGGGATTTTTGGGATCATGATCTTTGGCGGCTTCCATTTGTATTTGCGTAATCAGGTGGAGCTTTCACGCGAAGCCTTTGCGCGAGCGCAGGATCAGGTGGTCGAGATCCATGCATTGTTACCGCTGATCCCGAAGCTCTACCGAGAGCGGCAGAAGATGCAGGCTGGCGCCGAAGACATTAATCCGGCCCCCTTCTTTCAGCGCCAGTTCACCAACGAAGCGAAGATACCGCTGCAGAGCTACGAGTTCGGGAGCGTCAAGCCGACGGAGCAAACGCTCACCGTCAAGACTCCGAAGGGCAGGACAAAGCGCATGAAGGCCAAGCTGCGCACCATCAAAATTTCGTTTCCAAGCATGGGGCGAAACAAGAAGACCTTCCTCCCACGCAGCAATCTTTTTCGGGCGCTTTACAACGCGGAGGCCGCGTCTCCTCGTTGGCGGCTTCGCCGCTTGAGGATCAAGGCGAAGGAAACGGTTGTACGAGAACGAGGGAAGGATAAGGCGCCACCGGAGGAGCTCAGCGACCTTTGGCTGGTGCAAGCCCTTGAGTTCGCTTCCCGCGAGCCGATTGGTAAGTAAGGACAGAGTACCACTTCGAAGGGGCCTTATGCGTTCGATGCTTCGATTGCTCCTGCTGTCGAGTCTCTTGGGGCTGGGCTCTTGTTCTGCCTTAGTGGGCTATACGGATGATCTGGTCGACAACAAGACGGGTCGCAGCAACTTCGTAACCAAGCCGGCCTCGGTTATGGGAGTCGTTGGTTTCGTCGTGGGGGTGCCCTTCGACATTCTGGCATTGCCGGTCACGTACACGATCTACCAGACTCAGAAGAGCGACGAGATGGACGGCATTGATCCGTTGTCGACCCTTCTCTTCCCCTCTTTTGTTCTGTGGCGGACAGGTGTGCTCGCCATTGGTGCACCGCTCGATGGTCTCGAGTTCGGCTTCTATCGTGTGTGGACCCGTGATACGGAAGGCAGTCGCGAGGAATATGAGCGCGACCTCGAGGAACTCTTGGACGACAAGGACGAGGAAAGTGAAGGCGGAGCATTGGGAGCAGTGGATCCTCGAGACGAGGCACGAAGAGTCCAAGGCCAGGCTCTTTGAACTGCTACTCCCTGTTGCGGAGCTGCGGCGGATTGCGAAGGCGCGTGGGCTCAAGCCACAGGGTTTTCGAGTCGCGCGAGCTCCGGCTGGACATCTCGCTCGTGAGATTGGACGTCAGGCCGCGCGGAATGTGGAGCTACGCGAGGATCTCGTCCAGCTCTTAGCTCAACAGAGCGAGCCCGAGGAAGCCCCAGTCACGAGCTCTGACTGTGCGGCCTTGGAGCGGGAGCTGGCGATCCTTCGGGCAGAACATGAGCGACTGGAGCGCGGAAAGCAGCAAGCCGATCTCAGTGCTGCAAAAGCGCGTGAATCTCTCAGCGAAGCGATCGCCAAGCGCGACGAGGCGATGGGGGCGGAAAAGCTTTGGACTAAGCGCGCCCTCGACTTTGAGCGCCAGCTGGGGGCACTCAAAAAGCAGTATGCCGAACTCGAGAGGGATCTCGATCGGGTCAAGCAAGAGTCGGAGAGGGGAGAAGAGGCGGGATTGCGCAAGGCCTTGGAGCAGTTAAGGGAGCGCTTCCAGGAGCTTAGCCACGAGAATGCCGAGCTCAGGACCGTGAACCGAGAGCTAGGCGAGCAGGTTGAGGAGCTTGAGAGCATGCTCCCACGTGGGAAGCGTGAACGTTTGCGTTGGAAGCAAAATGATGCCAAGCCAACCATCGAGGGTGGCGCCTTTTTGCCATGCTTCGGAGATGGCTTCTTAAAGACATTGTCATCCTTTGAGCGCAATGACGAACTCCGTATCTGGCATTCGATAGCCCAGCTTCTTCTATACGGTTCCGACCTGGGGGGGCTCCATTTCAAGACCCTGCATGTGCCTGGAAAGCTTCACAGTATTCGCGCCGCGTCACATCTCCGGATCTATTTCCAGCGTGACGGCGAGCTGCTGATTTTTGAGCACGCCTGCCATCGCAACAAGCAGGATGAGTATCTCAAGAGGCTCCGGGAGCAGTGAGGATCGCTGCTTGCGAGAGCCCTTCAGCCGGTGGTGAAGAATCGACGTAGCAATGAGGGGTGCTTGTCGATGGCTGTCTTGAGCTGCTCCTCGACGGCCTTCCAGTCGGATTGCTCTAGCCCTTTGAGGAGAGGTCGGCGGATCTTTTCCAGCACGGAGCGCTCCTTGGAGGACAAGCCTTGTGCGACTGCGGCAAAACGCTTGCGCAGGTGTCGTAGCATCGCGTCACGGCGAGGCTTGGAGGCTTGGCGCATCTGTTGTAGATGGATTTTTCCCATCTCGCAGAGGTGCCGACGAATGCGATCGTCGTAGAGCCGTAGAAGCTCCTTACGGCCATTGCCTTTGCGTAACTGTCGCTTTTGGGCCAGCCGGTGCACCATCGCCTTGTGCCATTGGAACTGACTCTGGTCGGGGCGTTTGTGGCCGGGTTTTCTTCGCCGCTTTTTGTCCCGCTTGTCTCGCAGCGCGGCTCGGGCATTGGGTTCCCGACCGGTATAGGGCAGAAGTGCGGTGGCGAAGAAGCGTGATCCAAAGAGCAGTGCTTGGAGTTTCTTGCCGTTCTTGCGGATGAGCTGGACGGAGAGATCGAGGCGAAGGCGCTCGATTTGACTGGCTGTGGGCTTGCGTCCACTCTTGTGCTCGATGGAGCGGCAGGCCTTGGTGACTTTCGAGTCGAGGGCCGCCTTGTGGCGTTTGATTTCGCGGGCCCAGGCGCGAAGTTGACTGCGTTGTGCGCCGCTCAGGCCGTTTTTGCGGTCTTGTCGGATCCGCATGAGGATCGCAGCCAATTGGTCATAGCGAAGGGTGTCACGATAGATCTCGATTAAGCGAACCTGAGCAAGCCGTTGAAAGCGCGAGTCCCGGCGTTGTGATAACAACTCGAAGGCCTTGAGTGCGGCTGGAGTGTCTAGCTGGAAATAACGGCGGTAGTAGGCCTCGAAGTAGAGTTCCGAGTCGTCGAGTTCTTGCAGATTCCTTTCCCTGGCCTTTTTGCTTCCGTCCTGTGCTTGCCCGCCTCGGGGTAGAGCTTTCCGGGGTGCAGGTCCTTTCCGAGGTGTTGGTCTCTGTGCTCCCACAGAAGCGCCGGTCAGCAAAGCCAGCAGCAGCGCTATCGTCTTGAGTGGAGGCGGGCTCATTGCGGAGAGGGCCAGAGGGAAAAGGTCAGCGGTACGTAAAAGGAGCAGGAAAATCGGAGGGGTGAGCTTCCGTGCAGGCTTAGGACTTTCCGGTTACGAATCGGTATCCAATGCCGTGGATGGTTTGAATGAATCTTGGCTGCTCGGGGCGCGTTTCCACCTTTTTTCGGAGGCGAGCTATGTGATTGTCGACAGTACGGGTCGTGGGCAGGTTCGTGTAGCCCCAGACCTTGGTTAAGAGGTCTCCCCTTGTCACGACTTCGTCGCGATGTGCGAGGAGATAGCGGAGGATCTCTGATTCGAAGCGTGAGAGCCGCTGCTCGTTGCCATCTCGGGCGACGACATAGCGGCGGAAGTCGATCGTGAGTTCGTCGAAGTGGAGGACCTCTGCCGGGGCATCTGCCTCGGGTTGAACGCGCCGGAGCACTGCCCGTATCCGAGCCATGAGTTCGGGGAGTCCAAAGGGTTTGGTGATGTAGTCGTCGGCGCCCAGCTCAAGGCCACGAACCTTGTCTTCGGGCTGACTCTTGGCTGTGAGCAAGAGGATGGGGGTCCGGTCGCCCTCGTCTCTCAGCATCTCGAGGACTTCGAGGCCGCTCATGCCGGGCATCATGACATCCAATAGGACGAGAGAGATACCTCCTGCGCGGATACGTTCCATCGCAGTGGCGCCTTCGGCGCACAGCTCGACTTCATAGCCTTCGTGCTCGAGGTTGAAGCGGAGCCCCTCAGCAAGTTCGATTTCGTCATCGACGACGAGAATGAGTTCACTGGTGGTCTTCACTCGAGGTGTTCCTTTGGGTTTGGACTCGCCTCTTGCCGGGATGGGCAAGGGGGCGCGTGTGTCTTGTTTGTTGGTAGGAGCGGCAGAAGGAAGGAAAAGATGCTGCCACCTCCCTCACGGGCTCTACAAGCCGTGGAGCCTCCGTGAGCCTCGACGAAGTGGGCAATCAAGGCTAGGCCAAGGCCGGCGCCCCGTCTCTCGCCAGCTGTAGAAGCTCTGTAAAAGGTTTCGAATACCCGCTCGCGTTCGGCTTCTGGCACACCGATGCCTCGGTCGAGCACTCGGATCTCGGCCTGTTCTCCGACGGCTCGCAGCTCCAGTCTGATTTCCTTCGACTGGTCGCTGTACTTGTGCGCATTGCTAAGCAGGTTGATGACCGCCTGGGTCAGGGCGCCGGAGTCTAGTTCGGCCCAGAGTTCGGGTTCGAGCTCTTTGCCAAGTTCGAAGCCTTGAGACTCCAGGTGCGAACGGTAGCTCTCGAAGCAATCGTCCAGAATAGGAGCTAGCTCGACAGGATTTCGCTCGTACCCCTTATGGCCGGCTTCGATGCGAGAGAAGTCGAGGATGTTGTCGATGAGTGCTGTCAGTCGGTTGGACTCACGGGCGATGATCCCAGCAAAGTGTTTGACCTTTTTTGGCTCCTGGGTGCGTCCCATCGCCAGTGTCTCGCCATACATCCGAATCAGTGCCAATGGGGTTTTGAGTTCGTGCGAGACGCGTCCGACAAAGCTCGTCTTGAGTTGGGCGAGCTCGGCTTCGCGACGCATGCCTCGAATGAGCAGGAAGGCTCCGGCGCCAGCAACGACCGCGAGCGCCAGGAGCATTACGCCACGCATAACAAGGGTGCGCTGGCGCTCAGCGAGGATCCTCGTGGGGTTGCGTGGTGCTGCAGACAGACTGAAGCCGAGTAAGGGTGGCCCCAGCCGCAGGGAAGGGCTCAGGCGTTCGGTCAGCTCTTGGTCACGGGCACTTTCTTGAGGAGTTCGGCCAAGCGCTTCGCCGAGGCGTTCGTTGTTCTCGTCGAGTAGTACGACCTCGTAGCGGCCTTGCAGCGCTAGTCGCTCTTCGAGATCGAGCATCGGCTCAGCCAAAAGGATTTCGAGATCGAGTTTCAGGCCTGGGAGCAGGGTCTCTCCGCTTGCATCCTTGATTTCGAGGACGGCGAGAAGGGCGGTCTCTTTGGCTTCGAAGTTGCCTGCAAGCGGGATGGTTAGGGGGAATCGAGGTGGGTTTTGCGTGTTGCGGATCCTCTCGCGCAGCTGTGTTTGTTCAAGAATACGGCTCAGCGATAGGCGCCGACTCTTGCGTTCAAGGTTGCGTACATCGAGAGCTTCTAGTTCGCTAGCAAAGGCTCGGCTCCTGGCCGCGATCGAACCTGCGAGCTTACGCGCTTTCTGCCAGATCCCCTCAAGCAGGCGTTCGTTGGCGCGGTCGTAAGCACCCCTGGCGAAATCCCGGAGTATGCCGGTAAGGACAGAGCGGGCCCGGTCACGAGCGTAGCCGCCAGCGATTTCGTCGATTCCCGCGTCGGCTTGCCTTAGTTCGATTTCGGCTTCTGCCAACTGTAAGGAAAGGCGCAGTGTGGAACCCAAGCGATCGTCTTGGAGGTTCTGCAGGTAGAGCAGCCCGGTGTCGAACTCGACCAGGGCTTCGTTGTCTTCTTGGAGTCGCGCCAGCAAGAGGCCGCGCTGTAGGCAAGCAAAGGCGGCGAGTTGGGCTGGCAGGGATTGGATATCAAAGGATTCCAGCCGGGCATATGCGTCCTTATCCAGGCCGAGCGAGGCTTCTGAGCCAGCCTTTTCGAGCTTGTCCTCGGCCGCAATAACGATGGGATTGCGCCGCTCTTCGGGGCTTAGGTTATCGAAGACCGTTTGCGGCGTGAGCACGCGCCAGCTCGTGTCCTCGGGGAGGACCGGAAACAAGGCGCTGCCGTCGCGTTCGAGCAAAAAGGCGGTGGTCAAGGCGTTACTCTCGCGCGGCATGCGCTCAAGGGCCGCCTTGATGCTGTGGCGCGGGCGACCGTTTAATGCGAGCTGGGTCTTCTCGAGGAAGCGATCCACGAGAGAGACGAAGCGCTGTTCGGCGTTGCGCAGTACTGCTTGGGCCTCACCGGCGAGTGCTTCTTCGTGCTGGCCTTCGAATATCTGAATCTCCCGGAGCCCCAGCCAGCCGACGAAAAAAGTCGGTGCGAGCAGGAGGAGGAATAGCAGGGCGAAGGAGCGGCGCGGGAGCTGCACGTGCTAAGGCTGTTGGGGGAGAGTTTGGGCAGAGAGGGTAACGAACGGTGTTCCAGTTGGAATCAGGGGTGAGAACTTCATGTCCTTACCTTACCGTGGCTGGCTTCGAAACCGCGGACACATGATGCGGAGGCCCTTGTGGATCGTGACGAGTTTTGGCGGCTGATCGAAGACTGCGCCGAGGGGCGCAGCAATCCCGAGGATTTCGAAGAGCTTCTACGCGAGCGCTTGGAGGAACTCGATGATGCGGACGTTTTGGCCTTTGACGACGAGTTTCGCAGCTTGAGTGCTGAGGCCTACGACTGGGGACTCTGGGGGGCCGCTTATGTGATTGGCGGCGGCTGCAGCGATGACTCTTTTGAGTACTTCCGTAGCTGGCTGATTTGTCAGGGGCAAGACAGTTACGAGGCTGCCCTTGCTGATCCCGATTCGCTTGCCGAGCTGGCTGTCGAGCTTGAGGACCCCGAGGAAATCCTCTTTGGTTTCGAGAGCATGGCCTATGTCGCAACCGAGATTTGGCAGGAGCGCCACGGTAGCGGCGAGCTCCCAGAGCGTGGTCCTATGGCTGGGCTCGAGCCCAGTGGCGAAGCCTTCGATGAGGATGATGCTCCTTTGTTGCGGAATCGCTACCCCCAGCTCTGGGACCACTTTGGCGGTGATGAACTCGACGAGTTTGAGATCGGAGACGATTGATTCTGAATCGGGTGCTTCTGTCCCCAGCGTGCCAATAGTTCTCGGAGCCATCCCTGATTCCTCGGGAGAATGTCCGAGATCCCCTTTCGCCTCCTTCGTCTTTGCTAGCTTGTCGTCAAGGCCGTATGGACTCTCTTCCCACAGTTTCTCTCGAAGATTTATCGATCCGCTATGGCCGTTTCACCGCGGTCGAACAGGCGAGCTTCTCGATGCCGACGGGTGCTTGCGGGCTGCTCGGGCGCAACGGCGCTGGGAAGAGTTCGATCCTGAAAACCGTGCTCGGCTTGATCCGGTCGAGTGAAGGCCGGGCTCAGGTGCTTGGGCTCGACGCGCAGCAAGAGAGCATTCGGGTACGCGAGCGTGTGGGCTACATGGCAGAGCGTGAAACCCTGCTTCCTGCCCTGACCGGCCTCGAAACGGTTGTTCTTGCCGGGCAACTTTCGGGGCTACCTAAGCGCAACGCCTGGCAGCGAGCCCATGAGGTGCTGTTTCTCGTTGGCATCGACGAGGAGCGTTATCGCAAGACCGCGACTTACTCGACGGGTATGAAACAGCGAGTCAAGCTTGCGACGGCGCTGGTGCATGACCCGGAGCTGCTTTTTCTCGACGAACCGACCAATGGCCTGGATCCGGGAGGGCGCGAGGAGATTCTCGAGTTACTGGGCAGACTCGTGAACGAATACGGCAAGTCGCTGATCCTGAGTTCCCACATCCTTCCCGACGTCGAGTCGATTTGCTCCTATGTTGTTGTGATCGATGCGGGGAGAGTCCTTACCGAGGGCCGGATCGAAGAGCTAACGGCACATGCGACTCGCTCCTATCGCCTCCAGGTTGAGGGCGAGCACGCCCCGTTCATTCAGCATCTCTTAGCAAAGGGCGTTGAAATCGAGCGATGCGATGATCACTCGTTACGCGGGGTGTTACTGCCGGACATGCCGGCGGCGGTTTTCTTTGCGGCGGCACAGAGCTGCGCAGTGCTCATCCGCAGCTGTAAGCCTGAGCGTCGCTCCCTGTCCGATGTCTTTCTCAGCACCGTGCAGGAGGCGCCGCGCTGATGGGTGTCCATGACCTTGGCTTCCGGAGCTACGAAGGTGAACGCTGCGGCACCCTTTCGCGGGTGGGGGCGATTATTGCCTCCGATGTGCGCAGCTTCTTCAAGAGTTGGAAGTTCCTGATCTACTTCGCCTTCTCGGTATCCCCGGCGATCTTCCAGTTGGTGATCGTCTACGTTTGGTTCATCGTCTTTGGGCAAGGCCAGCAGATGGGGATGCGGCGCTTTGGCCGGGAAAGCGGAGGAATCCTTGTTCGTTTCTTTGGCGCGAGTGTTACGGATGCGGCGTTTTACTACGCGGTGCCCCTGACCCTTGGCATCTTCCTTGCGATCATCTTCTCTGGTGTGGTGGGCGCTACGATCGTTGCGAGGGATCGCAAGAGCAATGCGCTCGAGATCTACTTCACCCGTGGGATCCGGCCGCGGCACTACTTTATGGGCAAATGGGGCGCGTGCAGTTTCATGCTCTTGGCGTCGCTGCTCTTGCCTTACCTGGTCGTTTGGTTGTGGGCGTGGACGCTCTCGCCTGATGCGAGCTTTCTCCAAGACACATGGAGGATGCTCCCTGGGGTTGTGTTGGGGCAGCTCTTCTTTTGTGGCAGTCTCGGCTTTTTGGCTGTGGCTCTGTCGGTGTCGAGCGATTCACCGCCCTTCGTGGTGATCCGCTGGTGTGGGGCGCTCTTTGGTTTGCACATGGTCGCCCGGCTCTTCGTGCGTGTGCTCGACAACGATGCTTGGCTTTTGCTGAGCCCTTGGAGTGTGCTTTACCGGATCGGAGGCGAAATTGCCGGGGTCGACCCGGGTAATGAGTTACGCCTTGGCTCCTGCCTGATCGTCTACGCGGTATGGATGACCTTGGCCGGTCTTTGGCTGCGGCGCTTCCTTCGCCCAGTGGAGGTCGTGGGATGAGTGTTGCGCTGCGCTTCGAAAAGGTCAGTAAGTGGTACGGGCCCGTGCTCGGCATTTCTGAAGTGGGTTTCGAGATCCAGGAGGGCGTTCACGGCCTCCTTGGCATGAATGGAGCCGGTAAGTCGACCATCCTAAAATTGGCTTCGGGTCTGCTCTCCAGCAATCTCGGCCAGGTAACGGTGTTTGGCGGCGATCCGAGTCGAAGTCTGGGGACCCGCCGCAGCTTGGGGCTTTGTCCAGAGATCGATCGTTTTTACGAACGCATGCGTGGGGTCGATTGGGTTCGGCATATGGCCGTGCTTGCGGGGGTTCCATGGCGACATTGCCGGCGCCGGGCCGAAGAGATGATGGAGCTCGTCGGAATGCAGCAGGCGATGCACAAGAGGATCGGTGGCTATAGCAAGGGGATGCGGCAGCGGACCAAGCTGGCGCGGGCTCTGGCGCATGATCCGGAGCTCTTGTTACTCGATGAGCCGATGACCGGCCTCGATCCGGTCGCGCGGCAGAGCATGGTCGAGCTAGTCCGGCGCCTCGGCGAGGAAGGCCGCACTGTGCTTGTCTCGAGTCATGTGCTGAGCGAGGTTGAGGCGATGACCGAGAGAATCCTCTTGATTCATCGGGGGCGCCTCCTTGCGGAAGGCTCCGTCTCGGAGATCCGTGCCCAGATCGACGACTGGCCGCGTCGATATGAGATCAAGACGCCGCTGGCGCGATCCTTAGCGGCGAAGGTTGCCGGTTTCGAAGGAGTCCTCGCGATCGAGATCGCTGAGGATGGACTCGAAGTCGAGGCAGAGGCTGTCGGGAGTTTCCTCCATATGATTCAAGGGTTGGCCGCTGATCCGAGCCATCAAATATGTGCGGTTTGTCCGCTCGATGAGGGGCTTGAGTCGGTCTTTCAGCATTTGGTTCAGCGGTGAGGAGGGGGTGATGATCACTTGGATTCGTTGCTACATCTCCATCCTGGCGCAGAGCCTTTCGGACATCGCCTGCCGGCGGCGGAATCTGTTTTTCGTCAGCGCTGGTCTCTTGGCGGCTTTCGTGTTGTTTTTTGTCGTGCTTCGCATCGGAGATCGCGAAGACCAGAACTCGATCTTTGGCATCGTGTTCGCAATCGTGTGGCTACAGCTGCTGGTTCCGATTACGGCGATTTACTTCTCAGCTGCATTGCTACGCGAGGAGATCTCCAACCGGACGATTGTCTACATGCTTTCGGGGCCGGTGCCGCGGTCGAGTATCTGGCTGGCGAAGTACAGCGTTAGTGTGATCGCGTCTTGGGTTATCGTGCTTGGAGCCCTTCTCTTGGTCGTGGTCGCCTTTCAGGTCGTGCCACTGCCCATCGTGATGGGGGCCGGGGATTGGGAACTAGAAGGGAGCACCTTTCAGGCATGTATGGGGGTCGCCTTTGTGGCCCCCTTCGCCTATGCCGCGATTGGGACCCTGCTCGCTATCCGCTTCCGCCGGGCCATCCTCTGGGGCTTGGGCTTCTTTATCGTGTGGGAGTCCTTCGTTGGCTCTGTGCCGATGCAGTCGGGGCTTCGCTCATTCACCATCGTGGATTCGTTGCGCACCCTGCTCTACCACGGAACGCCTGGAGTAGAGGGCTTGCACGAGATGCTCTTCGAGTGGTCCACGGGTAATGTGTTTGGGCTGGAGCTGCCCAGCGCCTTGGATGCGCGTTGGACTTTGTTCTACTTCACCGTCATTCCCCTTGCCTTGACCTTATGGATGGGTCGATCACGTGACTTTGAGTCAGGAGCCAAGGACGAGTGATGACTGGGACCAAGAGTCGTTTATCTGACGGAGAATTGGAGCAGGAAAACGACTTGCAGGAGTCAGCAGAGGCGTTGAGCCAAGCCGCGAGGGATTTGGACGAGAAAGTCAGGCTGGAGACGCTCGCGGAGCGACTGCTCGAGCGTCGCCGTGCACCCGAGCCGCGCGGGCCGATATCTGGTCGGCGAACGGGACTGCGTCGCTTGGTTGCTCGCGCTACCGCCCGCATCAATCAGTTCGCGGATTTTGTTCTGCCGAGTAGGCCGCTGCATCGCTTGCTACTGCGCGGGCTTGAGGTGGAGGAGAAGGAGATCCACTTGAGTCGTGGGGCTGCCGGACTCGACGGCCTCCGCATTGCCTTCATTTCCGATGTCCATGCCGGTTCCTGCATGAATGCCGAGGACTTGGTTCGGCTCTTTACCAAGGTCGCGGAGCTCAAACCCGATCTCGTTTGTTTCGGTGGTGATCTGATCAATACCCGCGAACGAGAGCTCTTACTCTTCCGTGAGGCGCTGGCCATGCTTGATGCGCCGCTTGGACAGTACGCGGTGCCTGGTAATCACGATCACTTTTGGGGGCAGGACATCGGGCTTTGGGAGGCCTTTCTGCAAGAGCATGGGGTTCGGGTGCTGAATAACGCCGGAGCTCGCATCGAGCGGGACGGTGACACGTTCTGGTTAGCGGGGGTTGATGACCTGACAGAGGGCGTTCCCGATCTTGAAGTGGCGCTGAGTGGGGCGCGCGAAGACGAACCGATCCTGCTGCTGAGCCACCATCCGGACTTCTTCTATGAAGCGGCGGCCGTCGGCGTCGATGTGCAACTGAGTGGGCACACCCACGGCGGCCAAGTCAAACTCTTTGGTTGGTCAGCCGTGCGGCATAGCCGCTTCGGCTGGCACGAAGGGAGCTACGAACTCGAAGGCTCGCAGCTCTACGTGGGGCGGGGGCTTGGGGTGACCTTCCTGCCGATGCGCCTGGGCGCTAGCCCAGAGTTGCCGATCTTCGTGCTGCGGACGCTTGCTTGAGCGCTGTTCAGGACTCAGGGTCGACGGGACCAGCTTCCTCGATTTCGTCTTCACTTCGAAGCGAGAGCAGGATCTCACCGAGGATCCTCTCTTGGCGCGCGTGGATGCGGCCCTGCTTGATCAGCTCCAGCATGGCCATGAACATGCCGATCACGCCCATCTTGCCTTCGCTTTTGTTGAAGACTTCGGTGAAGGGGCGTTCGAAGCGGGCATCTGGATCAGGTGGCTGCCAAGAATCGGGTGCTGTCAGGCGCTCGGTCAGTTCGTCGAGATAGGCGGCGAGCGGCTTTTTGTCGGCCTCGACCTCCATGGTCGAGCCGAATTGCGTTTCCTCAAGGAGCTTGTGGTAGGCCTTGAGCAGGAACCAGACGTCGAGTTCCTCCATATCGAGGCTCTCTTCGATCTCGCGTTCGCGCTCTTCGTCGGCGAGCTCCTTGATCTCCCGAGTGTCAGCGCCGAAGGCGCCTCGCGGCACCAGCTGCTCGCGGTCCTGGCCGCGCTCTTCCAGCCGCAAGGTGATTTCGCGGTAGCGCTGATACTCGAGTAGCTGCTGGATCAGCTCGTCGCGTGGGTCGAGTTCCTCGGCCAGGTCGACGTCCTCGCGCGGGATCAACTCGCGGGATTTGATCTCCATCAGGGTCGAGGCCATCACGATGAACTCGCCGATGTTGTTCAGATCGAGAGTTTCCAGGGCCTTGAGGTAGACCATGTAGCTTTCGAGGATTCGATGGATCGAGATCTCAGAGAGATCCACCTCCTGCTGCTTGACCAGGTGGAGCAATAGATCCATCGGCCCCGAGAAGTTCGGTAGATCGATGCGGTACTCGCTCATGACTCCCCTTTGCTCTTGTGGATCGGCGATCGTGTCCATGCCATGGCTAGCAGGCCGTTGACAAAGGCCCAGGAGTGACAGGGTGCCGGATTCGGTGTCCCATTGGTGCTAGAAAACACAGGTGAATCTACTGATTCGTCGAGGATTTATGGCGCCAATGGGGCGTTGCCGACGGGGCTTTGCCGCTGTGCGCATCGTTCTGGCGGCCTGCTAGGAGCCTATCAGAACCTTGGCAAAGGCTTTAGCGAGGGATGAAAACCCTCTCACAACTCAGCGCGGCCTTGGCAGTGTTGGCCTTGGCTATTTGAAGGCCGGTCGCAGGAGTGGCTTTTCTTGGCTGCCCTGGTCTACGACTGAGGCATGCTCTTGACATACACCCTGTTCCCCCCATGTTCTTACCTTTCCCCTTTTCTTCCTCTCTATCTCCCGAGCTGATATGTCCCGCGTTACGACTTCACTTTTCTTTGCTGGCCTACTCGCCGCTGGCGTCGCTGCTCAGAATGACGTGATCTACTATCCCTTCGTATCGGGGAAGGGTAAGCAGGTGCGTAATCTTGCTAACCCGTCTCTTCCTGGGACCATAGTTGGCAGTACTGTTGCGAAGCCCTGGACGACCGGGAAGACGAACAGTGCTCTGCGCGGTGCTTCCAATCAAGTCCCGAAAACGGTCAACGCTGTAGACACGGGGTGGAAGCCCAATCTCAAGGGGGACTTTACCGTTGCCTGGTTCATGAAGCAGGAGAACTTTCCTGGCACGTCCTTGTCATATTTGTTTTCAAACGTCGGGTCTTTCCGCTGCTTCACCAATGGCGCGGCGAGAAAGGGGCTCTCAATTAAAGCCTGGGGCGGCATGCCGAGTACTCTTAGTACCTCGACAGATATCCAGGCGCTTGCGGCAAAGGGCTGGGTGCACGTCGCTTGTGTTGTCGATTGGACGGGTAGCAAGGCGGCTACTTGGTATATCAACGGAGAGGTAGACAAGGTCCTTCCATTGACTGCTGGCGCCAACTTGATCGGTAAGAGCAATCTGTTCATCGGCCGTCACTTCTATGCGTCGATTCCTTGGGTGTATAACACCGACGAGTTCCGCTTCTCGACACGCGCTGCTTCGCCTGCTGAGGTCGCGGCGTGGGCGGCGATGACACCCGGTGGCGCTGGTGCTTATAACGTTATCCCGGCATGTGGTACTGCAAGGCTTGCCGCCAATGGCTCTCCGAGTCTCGGAAACCTGAAGTTCCAGATGACGGTCACCGGTCCTAAGGGTTCCCCGGTTTTGCTTTCCATCGGATCTGACCCCAGCCTGAAGTTTGACGTCGGAGCTATCTATCCTTCGCTGAAGGGCTGCCAGTGGGCCTCGAAGCCGCTGTTCTTCCTCACCAGCAATACCGGCGCCGGCACGGGAATCATCCCCTTCCCGATCCCCAACAACACTGCCTACCGAGGCGTCATGCTTTGGAACCAGGCCTTGGTCTTGGGCTACCCGTCTTCGAAAACGCAGGCAACGAACGGCCTGAACCTGTTCATTAACTGAGCTGCGAAGGCAGGGGTGCTAAGCCTGGGTTATCGAGCCTGGGCACCAAAAGCAGGGACAAGCAAGCATGCGCTTGCTTGTCCCTGCTTTTGGGTCTGCGGTGTTCCCTGGTGAAGAGGGCGGTCACTTGTTCCCCTGGCTTGGCAGCCAGAGGTCGAGCACGATGAGCACCAGTAAGAGTGCGGTCATCAGGCCGAAGAGCCCGCCGCCGCCGAGGATGATCGGGATAAATGCGGCGCTGTCTCGCGCCAGCCACCAGCCCGCCAGGTCTGCGGTGAGTCCGAGCGAGCTCAAAGCTGCGATGGTTCCAGCTAGTGCTCCCCAGCGAGTAAGCAGGAGGAGCAATACCAGCACGAGCGAGGTCGTGCCGAGGGCGATTGCGTGCGTGTGCGTCGTTGCCAGAAGTATGGCCTGGTCCATCGGTGCGATGTCGCGCGAAATCGAGAGTTTGGCAACCTCGTCGTAGTACTCGAGGGGTCGCTTGCCGGCTGCCGGGTTGTTCGAGCTGCGGGAGTGGCACTGGACGCAGTTGGCGGAGAGGATCTCTGCCGGAGCATTCTCTCCCAGGTCAAAGTCGTCGAACTTGCTGGAGCGCTTGCTCTCTGCCTCGATCGCGAGCCAATCCAGGAGCGCTTTCCGCTTCGCCTCGGGTAGAGCCGTTGCCCCCTCGATTTCTGAGGGGTGCCCTGCATCGAGGGCGCGTTTCAGTGGGGCGACCGATCGAACGCCAGTGTAAACGCCTTGGATGTCGTCATAGCTGAGGCCTTCCTGGCCATCGCGATTCTGGTGGTGCTTGTGCATGTGCCCGAACGAGGCCAAAAACCCGCCCGAGAGCACCAAGACGAAGAGCGTGATGGCAACGCGGAATCCGAAGGGTGCCTCGCGCAGCGGCTTCATTTACCAGCTCCCGAGAGATACTCACGGGTGATCGCGACGGGTTTGCCGCTGACGAGAGACTTCTTGGCAGCCATCGCTACGAGCACCGCGCGCAGGCCTTCGTCGGCGCTGCAGACGATGGCTTTGTCGCTGGTGATGGATTCGAGGAAGTCTGCCAGTGCGTAGTAGACGGGTGCGTGTGGTAGGCCGACGCCAGCCTTGAGTTTGCCCTGCTCTGCCAGCTTGGTGGCTCCAGCGATGAGGGTGATGCCTTCGTCGTTATGGAATTGCTGCCTGTTGGCGTAGACCTCCCAGCCTTGGGTGGGCGCATCCGCCTCCTTGAACATCCAGCCATGCGACCAGGCAAGCTTGATGGTGCCGAGATTGCCGTGGATCAGCTCATATTCGCCGTCGTAGCTGTTGGCCAGTGAGGCTTCGTAATGCAGGCGTACTCCGCCTGGGTAGCGCATCTCACAGCTGACGGTGTCTGGGACCTTGCGCCCATCGTCGTAGGCGAGCACTTCGCCCTGCGCATGCACGCTCTCCGGGTACTGGCCGGTCATCCAGTGCATGACGTCGTATTGTTGGGTACCCATTTCGCCGAGGAGCCCCAGTGACAGAGCCTCGTCGAGCTTCCAGTTGCGGGCTTTCTCAAGCTCTGGTGATGGGGCCGGTGTGCGCCAGCTGGTCTTCTTGTGCCACTGCGCGCGCAATGCCAATGTTTTGCCTACAGCTCCGGCGCGGAAGAAGGAGCGGGCCAGGGTGTAGACCGGGTTGCTGCGCCCCTGCATACCGCATTGGAACTTGCGGTTAGATGCGCGCGCGGCTGCGGCCAGGGCGCGAGCATCCTCTTCTGTGGCCTCCAGTGGTGATTCACAGTAGACGTGATGCTCCGCCTGGAGGCAGGCTTCGGCAACTTCGCGGTGTGTGTGCGTCGGGGTGGCGACAATGATGGCGTCGAGCCCCTTTTCCTTGGCCAGCATCTCGTCCGTGCTGGCATAAGCTGCGGCGCCGCGGGCACGGCGTTTACCGGCGCGCAGGCGAGATTTGTCGTTATCGCAGATGGCTATGAGTTCGACGTCCGGGAACTTGGCGATCTCCCCGAGAAGCACTCGGCCCTGGCGGCCAACGCCGACGAGCGCCACACGCTGTTTTGCGCCGAGGCGGAGGGGGATGGCGCGCAGTTCGGGTGCGAGGGCGAGCATGGAGCTGCCCGCAATGAGGTCCTTCAAGAATTCTCGGCGGCTGCTTGGCATGTTGCTTCGGGGTTGGTTTTCCAGAGTTCGGAGCGCATGCCCTGAGGCAAGCGTTCGGCGAGTTGGGGTCGAATGGCTAGGACCGTTGCCCAGGCATCACTTTCCATCGCTGAGTCGCCGATGACCATCGCGATGTTGGCGTCGGTGGGCGGGAGGCCAGTGTTTGGGTCGATGAGGTGGGGTTCTTGGGAGGCGTCGCGCGGCGAGCGAACCGAGGACAGGGCCATGGCCTGGTTGCGGAGCTTCTTTGTCGCACCGCCGGGGACCGCGATGCGGAAGCCGGGGCTAGCCTCGGGGGCTCCGATGGCCAGGCTGCTGCTCGTGCCCCCGTGCAGGATTGCAGTCTGAATCCCGGCCTCTCTGAGGACGGAAGCGGCCAGGTCGAGGGCTTGGCCCTTGGCGATGGCGCCGAAGTCGAAGCGCAGTCCAGCTTTCCTGAGCAGGACCGCAGTTTGCTCGGGGTCGAGCTCGACATCGCGCATGCTGCCACCTGAGTCCTGCGCTCGTGCTGGATCTCGAGGCGCGACGCTTGGATCGAAGACGCCATCGCTTTCGCTGCAGATCCGCTTGGAGCAGTCGAAGAGCGCATAGCTGTCCACGTCCAAGCGCACCCAGTCCTTGGCGGCGCAGCGATGCACGTGCGAGAGCAGGCTGTCCTGTCGATAGGGGCTTAGCCGCTGTTCGCAGTCGTGGATTTCTGCGAGAGCTTCCTCAGCGATCGCATGGAGTTCCACCTCGCTCTCGCCTGCGAGGGCGAGTTCGAAACGCGTGCCCATCGCGGCGCAAGCGAGGCGGATGATCATTGGGGATACTCAGGAAGCACAAGTAGAGGTTGGGTCAGATGCGTTTGGCGCTGCGGGTCTTGGGGTCGAAGGCGAAGGCCGACTTCTCCCACATCGAGCGGGTGGCGAGGTCGACCCCGACCATGACCTTGGCGGCGAGCTGCACTTGGCTGATGTTGGGCCTTCTTGTCCGAACACTCTCCAGCCAGTCGATGCGGAGTGCGTCTTGCGGGCGCTTCGCCTTGAACTTGACGGTCTCGGGGTCGTCGTTGTCGGCGAAGATTCGCTCGGGGCGGAACTCGATCTGGTTGCCGCTGAGGGAGAGGTTGCCTTCGTGACCGCGGATCATCGGGGTTAGGCCGTTCTCGTTGCAGGTCGAGCCCGCGACGATCATCGTGTGTTCCTTCTCGAACTCGATGGTCATATTGACCATGTCATGGTTCTGCATGGCCTTGTCGATGTAGTTGCCGCCATTGGCAATGACGCGCACTGGCCAGCCTACGTCCAGGGCGAAGAACATCGGCGTCATCATGTGGACCAGGAGGTCGCCGACGATGCCGGTCGAAAAATCGCGGTAGCGGCGCCAGCGGTGATAGATCTCGGTGTCCCATTCGCGTGGGCCGAGCGGGCCGCACCAGGCCTCCCAGTCGAGCATCTCGCCAGGCTGGACCTTGGGGTCGATGCCGTAGAGCCACTCGCCCTTGACCGAGTTCCGGCAGTAGCTGGTTTGACTGAAGACCGGCTTGCCGATCCGCCCTTCTTTGATCCACTTCTTGGCGGTGTGGTACTTTTCGTAGGTCATGTATTGGGTGCCGACCTGCAGACGCATGTCGGGGTTGGCATCCATGACTTCTTCGAGCCAGAGGGCGTCTTGAAGGCGAAGCGTCATCGGCTTTTCGAGGTACACGTCCTTGCGGGCGTGAATCGCATCGACGGCCATCTGCGCGTGCCAATGCTCGGGTGAGGCGATGACCACGGCATCGATGTCGTCGCGGGCCAGTAGCTTCTTGTAGTCGCGGTATCCCTCGACTTTGGTGACGCCCTTTTGTTTTTCGCGCGCGACCTTTAAGCAGGCGTCGAGCCGAGTCTTGCAGACGTCGCTGAGTGCGACGATGTGGACCTTCTGCAGTTTATTGGCCTGAAAGCTCATGAAGGCGTTCATGTGGCCGTTGCCCATGCCGCCTACGCCGATGATGCCGATTCGGATCGGTCGATCGTTTGGGATCGGGTCCTTGGCTCCTGCCTTGGGGATAGCGTTCTTGCGGATGGAGTGCTGGCTGGCACATCCGGCGCTAGCCATCGCCCCTGCAATGGCTAGGCCTTGTCCGAGGAACTGACGTCGAGAGAGATCGGGTTGCGACCCGCCTGCTTGCTTCGTCTTTGTCATGGCGGGGGATTCTATGGTTTCGGGGGCGGTATGACACGAAGAGTCCCTGCAAGGGTGCTTGCGCCATTGGCGAGAGAACTCCTAGGCTCCCGCCGTGCGCATTTTGATGATCACTCGTGGCTTCCCGCCGAAAGGCCTCTGGGGTTCAGAGGGCTATTCTCACGATCTCGCTGTCGGGTTCGTCGAGCGCGGGCACCAGGTAGACGTGTTCTTTCCCTATGCAGGAGAGGGGGGGCTCGTCGTCGAGGAGCCCCGTCCTGGCTTGCGAACGATCGAGCTTCTGCTTCCAGAGTCATCAGGCCGCCCCTTCACGCAGTCCTACAGGGATCCGCGTCAGGACCAGGCACTCGCCGAGTGGCTGAAGAAAAGCGGCCGCTATGACCGTGTGCACTTCACGACACTTGCGGGTGGGGTGTCGGCGGGACTGATCGCAGTCGCTCGGCCCTACACGCGCGAGCTGCTATTGACGATTACCGATTATCTGCTCTTGTGCCACCGGGGGCAGCTATTAGACGCCGGTCTCAACCAGTGTTCGGGGCCGGAGCCGGTCAAGTGTAGTCGCTGTGTGATGGAGCCTGGCCCCTGGGCGGATCAGCGGTGGAAGCGCCGCTCCAAGGCTTTGTTGGCCCGTGTCCTGGCTCCATTGGGCACACGTATTCGAATCGCTACCCCCGCGGCTCTGGCTGAGCGTGAGCGTTATTTGGCGGCGCGTTTTGCTGAGGTCGACCATTTCATCGTTGCGTCGACGGGAGTTCGGCAGGCATATATCGACCATGGCTGGGATGCTGCGCGCATTACAGCCATGCCCTATGCCCTGGCCCCCTCTCACTACGAGGCTGTTGAGCCGGTTGCGGCGTCCGACCAGGTCTTACGCTTCGGGGTTATCGCACAGCTTGCTCCGCACAAGGGCGTTGATGTCGTTGTCGAGGCTGTGGCGGCTCTACCACCAGAGCTGTGGCAGCGCTTGCATTTGAAGATCTACGGTTCGCCAACGGCGCATCGCTACCCACTCTTTGGCAAGCGCTTGGTCGAAAGGGTTCGTGGCAGCGAACTGCCCATCGAGTTGGGCGGGACCTTTGCGCCGAACGAAATTGGCCAGGTCCTCGCGGGTTTTGACTTTATGACCTTGCCGAGCATTTGGGCGGAGAGTCTGCCTCTGGTGCTCCTGCACACGAAGGCGATGAAGCTGCCGGTGCTGGGCTCGGATATGATCGGGGTCGGCCCCTTTATCCAAGATGGCCAGGATGGCCTGGTATTGCCGGCTGGGGATGTATCTGCCTGGTCCGATGCGCTGCGGCGCATTATCGAGGATGAGGCGCTGCGCGAGCGGCTAACTCAAGGGGCGCGCGCCTCCGGGGTTCCCATGGAATACGAGGAGCATTTGTGGGCCCTGGAGTCCCTCGAGCGTATCCGCAGCTATCGCTCTTCTGAACCAGGGGCTCCTTCAACGGCCTGCTAGGTCTCGAAGCCCCGCTGCTTGGCACGTGCCTCGCGTGCCGCGCGGCGCTCGTCACGCTGGGCTTCGCTGTCGGCTCTGCCTAGGAAGACGCGATCCTCGCAGAGGCGGATCCAGCGGGCATAGAGGGGGGCATGCTCACGCAGGATGCGCCCCATGCGGATCGCGATGTCGCGGTAGCTGAAATGACCTTCAGGTGCCGAACGTAGCTCGCAGAAGTAGGCCATCTGGCGGGTATCGAATTGCACCCGCACTCGCTGCAAAAAGGCGAAGGGCACGAGGTAACTCGCAGCATGGGGGAAGCGTTCGGCGATCTTGCGATTCTTGGCGGCGACGCTTTGCAGCACCGAGCAATAGCGTTCGGCGAGCCCTGCTTCGTGGAAGAGTTCTGGCACCACGAATCCGTGGGCTGTGCTGAGTCGTTGCTGTTGTTGGAAGCCTTTGCGATGGCGGGCGATATCGCGAAAAGCACCGAAGTCCATCAGGATCTCGAAATCGAAGTAACCGGCGCCTTCGAATCCTTCGGGCATTGCGTCACGGGGGCCGCGGTCTGCGAGCAGTTCTTGGAAGAGGGCTTCTCGTTCTTCGCCTCCAAGACTCTGCATCTTGCTGAGGAGTTCGTCCCAGGGCAGGGAGCTGTGCTCATAAATCGCAGAGGCTAGGAGCCGGGCATCGAGATCTGGGGGGCAGGATAGCAGGCGCACAGACATCTCGGCTTCGGTCGGATGGCTGCGACTCCCAGCCTCTAGCCTCTGTGCCGCGATTCGCCCGAGCGTGTCGTGGCCCTTCTCCAGGTAGCGATTGTTTTTGGCATAGGCCAAGAGCGTCGGAACTTCTTTTTCGGCCTCGACCCGGAGCTTTTCGCCGACGATGCGGAACTCCTCAAGTGGGTGCGATAGCAGCTGCTGCACCATGTCGGCGACGGTGCGGGCGTCGGCAACCATGCCGAACTTGGTTAGGAGTGCGGGCGTCAGCAGATAGCGCGCGGCATCAAAGGCTTCGGCGCGCACGGCGCGAGCGTAGGCCTGTTCTTCTAAGTCGTCTTCCCGCGGCCGAAGGGTTTCGATGGTGCTGCGCAGCTGGCTCTGACAGTCCTGATAGAAGTCGAAGCTGTCGCTGAGAGCTTCCTCATAGAGGGAGGAATAGGGTTCTCCCGCTGCCAAGATCTCGGGGGGGCGCCAGTGGCCGTTTTTTGAGAAGGAGATATAGCGTGTGCTGCTTTCTTCGAAGCTTGCCCGCCGTTCGCGTTGGATGAAGCGGGTAACGAGCTGGCTGACGTTCTCGATTGCGATTTGGAGGATCGCGCCTTCGCGCAGGGAGTTGTGGCCGTGGTCGATGGCGTAGGTCCGCAGGAACTTGCCCGAGCGGTCGGTGAGTAGGTCTGAGAGTGCATCTTCCTGGGACTGGGGGAGCGGCAGATCTGAGAGTCTTTGCCCTGCATCTTCGAGCCCCTGGCGTAGCCGCCGGATAAAGGTGTCGCGCATGGACAGCTGGCTACGTGAGTAGAGGCCGTTCAGTGTTGCTCGGATTTCCTGCGGCAGCTTGCGGACCAGGTAGATGTCCGCGTGCTCTTGGTGGTCAGTGCGTGAGAAGAAACGGCTCTGAATGTCCTTCTCAAGGGGGTCGTGGGATGCATCGCTCATGCGTAGAGCCTAGCAAAGCGTCGAAGGGGTCGCCTGGGACTAGATCTCGGAATCCGCCACTCTTTAGGCGGCGAGAACCGTAGTCGCGAGAGCTGTGGCGAGTTTTCGTGGCAGCTCGGCTGTCAGTGAAAACTCATTGTCGCCGTAGCGCTTCTCCTAGCGGAGTTATCGATTCCTGTTGGGCGTTTGGTCTTCTGGCTCCTCCTGGCCATCTATATCGTGCCGCGCGGATTCCCCAGCGGTCTTCGGGGTTTGGGGTCAATGATCTATCGTGATTCGATGCATATGGCTGCACTGGCCTAGTATGCGGGTGAGAGGCCGAGCGTCGATCGATAATCATCCAGCAGGGAAAGCGCTGCTCTTCTTTGCTATGGGGTGCAATATTACGATCATCTTCAATTATATCGTCTTTATTAATATTGCATTCCGGAGCGATTCCGGAGGAAAGACTGCGCTTATCCTGGCTAGCCTGCTGGCCTCCGTGCTTTGATCCCGAAGGCTGTTCCCTGGAAAGACAAGGTTGGCGTCAAGCAACGCTTACTGATGACCTATGAGTTCCCTGAGGCTTACTTGGAGCCTGCGCCATTTGTTTCGTTGCGGGTGGATCCGGAAATCCACGACCAGCTCCTTGCTGCCGAAGTCAAACATGACAGTGTGAAGAGTCGCGGCGACTCTGGCGCTGGCGACGATGTTCCACACGCTTTGCGGCGTCAGCTTTTGTTCTTCGGCTAGGGCTGAGGTCACGCCCTTACTGATGCTCAGGTACCGGTTACAGGCACGAGGCCCCTTTCGGTCACGGAAGTGGTTGGTGCAGGCGATCCAGGGAGCGTCTTTGGGTTTTCGAAGGGTGACCTTTGCTGACGCGGCTTTTGCCGGTCCGAATTCGAGGACTACGGCGCCGCGTCGCTCGTTATGGCGCCAGGCGAGCATCGCGTTACCGCCGTAGGCGTAGTTGTATTTCTCCAGTTTGTCTCGGGCGTCGGCGGGGCTCTCTTTTTCGGGACGGAAGCTGCGTAGCAGCTCTTGCAGGGCGAGGATGCGAGGTAGGTGGCCGTCGCTTTTGGCGATGCGCTGCGGGACGTCGTGGATAGATACGAAGCTGCCCGCTGCGCTGATGCCGGTGGTGATTCCTAGCGAACTCCAACCAATGGAAACGGTGGCGCATCGCTCGGGCCCTGCGTCCTCGACGATGACGATGACGTTGCGCAGCATCGATGGGTTGGATTTGTAGTCGAGGTTGCGGGCGACGATGGGGCCGCCACCCTGAACCTTGTCGCCCCAGACGGCGAAGGAGGAACAGAGCATTCCCGGGGCGTCGATCAGGGCGGAAATGGCGAGGAAATCTTTGGCCTCGAACTCGCGGCCGAGACGTTCGCTCTTGAGGTAGCGGGCGCCGGCCTTCCGCATGCCCTCGATCAAGCCCTCGGCGCGCTGCTTGGCCCATTCGGGAAAGTCAAAGCGGCGGTGTAGGAGGGGGCGCACGAAAGAACTCCAGCTGAACTTTGGCACCAGCTTCAGTGCCCAGCCGTCGAAGAGCTCTTGCAGTGCGGCGGCTCGCAGGTATCCCTCCTGTCGTCCGCGTTCGCGGTCACTGCCACTCAGCCGCAGGACGGTTGAGCCCTGGATCTGGATCAGGCCGCTGTCGGCCGGGGCTCTTGCTGGGGCAATGCTTTCGCTCGGCCCGCTCTTGGGAGCAGGGGCGTCGCAAGCTAAGAGCGTGGCGGCTAGGAAGGCTGGAATCGCAATCGATGGGAAGAGCGACCTGCTACGAGTTTGTTTCATGGGTGTGCGAGGAGCAGGGAGAAAACGAAGGAACTAAATGATGACTGATAAGCCCGTAATCGCGTGCATGCGCGCGCATCGTAGCATTCGACGATTTGCCGAGGAGGAGCTGGCGGACGATGTTTTGCGGAAAGCGGTGGCGGCTGCGCAGATGGCAGCGACATCGTCCAACATCCAGGCCTACTCGGTTTTGCGCGTCCGGGACCCCGAGCGGCGTGAACAGCTCGCCGAGCTTTGCGGGGGGCAGAGCCAGGTTGCGAAGAGTGGCGCCTTTCTGGTGCTTAGCGCGGATGTGCGCCGGCACCTGCTAGCTGCCGAGGCGAAGGAAACGGCCAATGAGCAGAATCTCGAGAGCTTCCTTCAGGCGCTTATCGATGCTTCGCTCTTCGGGCAGAATCTGGCCTTGGCCCTAGAGTCGCTGGGTTATGGGGTCTGTTACATCGGCGGGCTGCGTAATCAGCTGACTAAGGTGGATGAGCTTTTGGCCTTGCCGAGAGGCGTTTGGCCGCTCTTTGGGCTTTGCGTGGGGCGCCCTGCCGAGGAGCCAGGGCTGCGCCCGCGCTTGCGGCCCGAGGCGGTGCTTTTTGATGAGCAGTATCCCAGCGACGATGAGATCCGGGCTGACATCGCCGAATACGACGATCGCATGGCCAGCTACTACGAGGAGCGTGGCAAGCCCGGATACGACTGGTCACGCGGCCTTGTCCGAGTCTTCGCACGCAAACGCCGCGAGCATCTTGAGAGCTTCTACAAGAGCAAGGGCGCTTCGTTTGATTGAGCTTGGCTCGCCGGCCGCTACTCGGCCCTCAGTCGGGGAGGATCAGGTCCTGGAGCTTGGCCCAGATGGATGAGTCCAGGGCCATCTCCTTGCCGATGTCCTCGATCGTCTCAAAGACGTCGGCCGAGATGCGGACATCGTTTTCGTAGAGCTCTTCGCAGAGGCTTTCGAGAGCTGCGTCCTCTTCATCCTTTTCGACAAGTTCGCGAATCTCATCCACCTCTTCTTCTGAGAGGCGAACGGACAGTTCGTCGAGCAGGTCGGAGATCTTGCTGCTAGGAGTATCGCTCATGTATCGCGCCTCAAGCCCTTCAGATGGGCGCGGAGAATAGCTCAAAACCCCGCAGATGCTCGCAACTCTTGCTGCTCCTTTCTCCGATTTCGGAGCCAAAGGAGTGCCGGGAGGAGGCAGAGCATCGGGGCGGCGATGAAGCAGCCGCGTAGGCTCAGGATCTCGCTGTCCATCAGGATCGCATAGAGGATCTGGCTGAGGGCGGAGCTGAACATCACTAGGCCGAGTTCGGCGGCGAAGCAGCGCCCGCGGTAGGTCTCGGGGACGACTTGCTGGAGGAGCACGGTGGAGATGACCCAAATCGTCGAGCCGGCGAGGTGGGCGGCGAAGACAAGGAGCCCGGTTATGAGCCAGTGGCCGTAGAAGAAATAGATCGCGAAGTAGCAGAGCGGCGCGGCGAAGTAGGAGATCGTGAGGGTCTGCTTGAGTCGCTCTGGGGCCGAGCCAGCCCAGCCCTGGGCCAGGAAGGGTCCGAAGAGGGTGCCAAGACCACGACAGCCCCAGAGGAAGGAGATGCCCAACTCGGGGCGGCCGCCTAGCTGGTAGGGCTCGCTGCGGCCGAGCAGGGTCAGCAGCAGGGTAACGACTCCCATGGTGCCCCAGCCGAACTTGACCAGGATCACGCTGAAGACCTCGCGTGTGCTCAGGATGTAGCGCAAGCCCGAAATCATGTCGTCGATGCCTAGGAGCCTTTTGAGCCCGCGTGGCTCGCTGCCGGCTTCGGGCGATTCCTCGGCTACTGTTGCTTCGCGGGGGGGCAGCTTCACCGTCCAGAGGATGCTCGCAGAGATCAGGTAGGTGATGGCGTCGATCACGATGGCGGCCTGCCAGCCGAGGAGCGCCAAAAGGACGCCTCCCGCGAAGGAGCCGAAGGTGAACATGATCGACCAGCTGGCGGACGAGATCACATTGGCCACGACCAGATCTCGCTTGGGCACCACCGAGGGGAAGACCGACTGCCGAGCGGGCTCAAAGAAGGTGGTGACCGAGAGCTGCAACGCGACGAGCACATAGAGCAAAAGGCTCGATTCTGTGAACTCGTAAAGCAGGAAGCCGAGGACAAGCGCTGCCGCGAGCAGGTTGCATCCGACCATGATCTTCTTGCGGTCGTAGCGGTCGGCGAACACACCGGCCGCAGGGCCCAGCAGGAAGATCGGGACCTGTTTAAGCACGAAGACAATCGCGATGGCGATGGCGCTGCTACTGCCCTCCCCAAGCAGGTAGACGATGGCGAGTGCGTTGAGCCAGTCGCCTAGGAGGCTGGTGGTCCGTGCGAGGAAGAGCTTCCTCCACTGGGGGTTGTCGCGGATGATCGCCCAGATCCCGGAGGGCTCCGTCGCAGTGCCTACGGAGCCTTGGCTGCTCGCGGGCTCCCCTTTCACCGCAAGCGTTCCTCGTCTTCTAGGTCGTCGATCTTGCGTTGGGCGCGGTCGATCCGGTCCTCGAGGATGCGCTGCCGATCTTGGAGTTCCCTAATGCGGCGCAGGAAAAACCAGACGACCCAGACGAGCCCGATGACCAGGGCGAAGACGCCGACGCGGGGTTCTTTCCACGCGGAGTAGTTCTTGGCCAGTTGCTCTCCGTAGCTGGCGCTAGCAAAGAGCAGGGCTGCAAAGATCACGTGGACGGTCAGTTCTTGGGCTTTCTCGTGATCCATCCCTGCCTGCTCCTCCCTTAGCTCTTCGCGTCTGGTTTGAGGAGGATACTCACACCTCCCCCGTCGCGGATGCCCGGCTCGGGGAGGACACGTTTGGTCGAAAGGAGTTCGAGACCGAGGAGCTTGGCCCAGGTTTGCACGAGGGTCTCGTTTTCTTCCGGCTCGATGCTGCAGGTCGAATAGACCAGACGACCGCCAGGGCGGAGCTTCTGGCTGGCTTGCTCGAGGATCTGCCTCTGTACGTCGCAGCTTTGCTCGAGCACGTCTTCGTCGAAGTGCCAGCGCGCTTCGGCGCGTTTGTGCAGGACGCCGGTATTGGTGCAGGGGGCGTCGACGAGGACGCGGTCGAACAGAGCCTCCTCGTCGAGCTCAGAGCGCTTGCGTACTGCGTGGACGTTGCTGATGCCGAGGCGTTCCGTCTCTGCGGGAAGGCGTTGCAGCCGCTCCCAGCGTGGGTCCCAGGCTACGACTGTGCCGCTTGGTCCGAGGGCGTCGGCGATCGCCAGGGACTTGCCTCCCGGGGCGGCGCAGTAATCGAGGACGCGTTGGCCCGGCGCCAGGTCGAGGAGATCGACGGCTTCGATGGATGCGATGTCTTGAATCACGAAGTCGCCGCGGGTGAAGGCTGGCGTGCTCAATAGATCGCTGCTGCTGTGCTTCTTGCTCGCGAGCAGCAGGGTGCGGTGGTGGGGCCCGCAGGTGGTTTCGATTTCGGACTGGGCGAGCTCGGCTTGCAAAGCTTGCAGGTCCTCAACCTGTGGGCGCAGTCGGAGGCAGTAGTTGGGCCGGGCATTGGCGGCGGCGAAGAGCTGGGTGGCGCTGTCGATGCCGTGTTCGGCGATCCAGCGTGCGACAAGGACTTCGGGGAGGCTCCACCAGGTGGCTAGCTCGCGGTAGCTGGCATCGTGCTCGGGTTCGCTGAGCCAATCATGCAGCTTCCGTCGGCGGGCCAGTCGACGGAGCAGTGCGTTGGCGAAGCCTGCGCCGCCTTCCCCGGCGGCGAGACGCGCCAGTTCGACCGCCTCGTGCACGATGGCGCGTTCCTTGGTCTGCGCCTCGAAGAGCAGCTCGTAGGCGCCGAGTAGCAGGGCTGCGTGCAGGCCGTGCGGCTTGATGCGACGGCCCCTGGCCAGGCTCTTCAGGATGCTGTCGAGGCTAGCGAAGCGGCGCACCGCGCCTTCGGCGAGACGCTTGGCCTGGGCTCGGTTGCGTGGAGCGAGGTTCGGTGGGGGGAAGGGGCGGTGGAGACTGCCGAGCCTGGCCGTTCGTCGCTCTGCGACCAGCCACGCTGCTACGGCCTGCCAGGCCGCTCGCCTCGACTCCGAGCTTTTCCGTGCCACAGGATCAACCGAAGACGGCGTCCGGGGGGATGGTGTGCCCACGCACAAACTCACCAGCTGTCATCTTGCGGCCATTCTCGGGCTTGAGGCGCAGCACTCGGTAGAGGCCCTCGCCGGTGGTGATGCGGATGCCTTCTTCGCCTGCGGTCAGCACGGCGCCGGGGCGGTTGAGGCCGAAGTTGTCTTCCTCGATGCGCCCTTCTTCGATGATCAGCTTCTTGGGGCCAAAGCGGGTGCGTGCGGCGGGCTTGGGCGTGAAGGCGCGCACGAGTCGGTCGATAGCTTCCGCCGGTTGTTTCCAATCGATGTGCCCATCTTCTTTGATGAGCTTGGGGGCGTAGCTGGCCTCTGATTCGTCCTGGTCGCGGAAGCTCTCCTTGCCGGATTCGATGATCTGAAGGGCTTCGACCAAGGCTTGAGCGCTTAGCTCGGAGAGGCGCGTATAGAGCTCGCCAGAGTTTTCGTGGGGGGCGATCGGGGTCTCTTTGACGTGCAGGATCGGGCCCGTGTCGAGCTTGAGTGCGATCTTCTGGACGGTCACGCCCGTGGTCTCGTCGCCCTGGAGGAGGGCTTGGTGCACGGGCGCGGCGCCGCGATGGCGGGGTAGTAGGGACCCGTGGACGTTGAGGCAGTACTTGCTCGGGATGTCGAGGAAGTTTTGATTGAGGATTCTCCCGAAGCTCACGACGAGGATCAGGTCCGGCGCGAGTTCTCGCAGGCGCTGCAGGTAACCCTCGGCGAGACAGTCCTCGGGCTGTTCACAGCTCAGCCCGAGCTCTTCGGCAACCAGGCGGACCTTTTGCGGGTAGATCTTTCGTCCGCGGCCGCGCGGCGCGTCCGGTTTTGTCACTACGAGATCGGGAGCGAGGTCAGCCTCGCTCAGCGCACGTAGGGCGGGGATTGGGAAGTCGTCTGTTCCGAGGAATACAGTCTTCAAGAGCACTCGCAGGGCCTGGGACTGAGAACCCTGGACAGAGTCAAGGGCTCTGAGGAGGGGGAGAGCATAGCGGCCTGGCCACTCGGGCTCTACGTTGCGGCCATGTCACAGACGAGACAACTCGATTGGAGCGAACTTGGCCTTGCGCCCGGTGATCCGGTTCAGGAGCTGAGAGAACTCCCTGTGTTTGGGCGGCAGGTCGAGCTTGTGCTGATCCCCAATCGGGCCAAGCGTGCGAATGCACCGATCGGTCAGCGTCCCCCTTTCGTCTCGGACTGTGGTTCAGAGATCCGGAGTGGAGAAGCTCGCTGGAGCCAGGGGCCGGATCTTGTCCTGACCCCGAATCTCTGGCCGTTCTACTCGCGACAGGCTTTGTTGTGGTCCCCGAGCGGTTTTTCTCGTGAGCCTTCTGTGGAGCTGCTGGGGGCGGGACTCAGCCTGGCCCAAGGGATCGATGCCACGGTCCTGCACAACACCATTGGGGCTGCGGCTAGCATTCCGATGGGGCACTTGCACCTCGTCGACGCGGCGCCCCCCTTTTTGCGCGACCTTTCGGGCCCGGTGCTCCTTTCCGGATCTGGTTTCGAGCTTGTTGGGCTGCCGGAGGGCTTGCCGCTGCACTGGCTTGGTGTGCGTGCGGAAGATCCGCTCCGGCGGGCGCAGATTGGGAAAATGCTCCTGGATCGCCGGACGACTGCGGCGGCCAATCTCGTTGCGCACGGTGAGCTGCTTTGGGTGATCCCGCGCCGCTCGGAGCAGCCAGAGCCCCACTTCCCCTATGCGCTTGGGGCGGCGGAACTCGGTGGTCGTTGGGTCTTCCAGCAGGCTGAAAGCTTTGAGCGGGCTTGTAGTGCTGCGCTCGAACAGGCTTTGGTCGAGGCCTGCGTGCCGCGGATCGGCGACGAGTGGCAGCTCTACGCTGGGCTACTGGAAGAGTTCGCCGGCTAGCAGGCTTTCACTTTCAGCGCCTCCCCTCTTGGAAGCTGCCCGGCTCGATTTCGTAGCGGATGGAATTGCTGTCGGGCCAAGTGACGAGGAAGTAGAGGTTCTCGGGGTCGATGTCTCGGCGAATCGACCAGGTAGCGGTGAGGCGGAGCTGGTCGCGGTCATCGATCGGCGGCCAGCGCATGCGGAGCACCCGTTCGTCTTCGATCATGAGATCGACGTAGGCTCCGATCGCGTGGTACATGTCTTCGCTGCCGCGCAGGCGGAAGGTCGCCCAGTTCGGGCGTTGTCGGTTTTGGGTTGCTTGGTTGCGTAGCAGCAGTGGGCTCAGGCGGCCGCGCTGAATGACCAGGTCCAAGGCGCCATCTCCATCGAGATCGCCGACTGCGAATCCTGTGGCTCCGGCTAGAGCTGCGGGTGGCTGGAAGAGGGTGCAGGCCAGGGCCGGGTTTTCTGGGAGTCGTAGCCGAAGCAGCTCCGGGTGCTTTCCCGCTTCGCTTGCGGCGCAGAGCAGCAGGACTTCCTCTTGCCCATCGAGGTCGAGGTCGAGGATTCGGGCATCGAGGGCGCGGCGACCACTCAGCAGGGCCGCGCTTGGCTCATGCAAGGAGAAGCGGTTCTCGTCGGGGATGCGTAGGCCCAGTCGCGGCTTTTTCCCCTCTTCTTGCCAGCAAAGGAACCACTGCTGGTTTTGGCGCTGGGGGCCCAGCCTGAAGGCAGTGGCGTGCAGGGGGGCATTACTGCTGTCTCGGGGAAGCTGTTCGCTCGGCGCATCGTCGAACTGTTGGTCGCCGAGATTCAGCAGGAGCTGGGCTCTGTGCCCCTTGCCGCAGAGGATCAGGAGATCTTCCTGCTGGTCCTCGTCGAAGTCCCAGGGCAGGACCTGGCTGGCTTCCTGCATGCGGGCAATCCAGGGCTCGCGATTCAGCTCGATTTCCTCGTCATCCCTTCCCGGGGCAGGGACGACTCGCGGTAGCGCGCCGAGGCCGCCGTTCTCCTCCCTAGAAGGGAGGAGGAGGATGTTGGCCTCCTGGTTCCTGTCGATGTCAACGAAGATTGGGCGCTGTCGGAGCCTGAGGCCCAGTGGCAACGCTGAGAGCATGTGGGTGCTGCCGAGTACGAGTGGCGGCAGGTCTCTGCGCCAGAGGTAGTAGCTCCAGCCGCGCTCTTTCCCCTCCCAGGGCAGGATGCCCAAAGAGAAGGGGCCCAGCTTTTCTGTCGTGGCAGGCACTGGGATTTCGGCGAGCTCGACGCTGTTCCAGCCGAAGCTGTTCCCGCGCCAGTGGGCGGTGGCCAGCACTGCCGTATCCCCACTTTGCTTGGCGAGGAGGAGTGGGGCGCTTGCTCCCAGCGAGGCAGCAAAGCAGGGCAGCGCCAGCTGCGGAAGCAATCCTTTGGGCAGCGGAATCTCCTCGAAGCCAGGGAGCGGCGAGGTTTTTTTTGGCTCTTGAGCTACCAGGAGGGTCGGGCAGCAAAGGAGCAGGCCAAGGATCACGGCAGGGCTGGGCACGAACTAATTGCTCTCTCTAGGATGTTTCAAAAACTAGTTATCCCCGGCTCGAGGAGCCCCAAGATATTGTGGATCAGCGGAAGAAATCCGCTTGCCATAACGAGGGGCAACTATATCTTGCGGTGCGTTGGGCGGTGATCCCATAGGGAGGGGTCGAGCAGGTTGGTTCCCCTGTTCGAGCCGTTCCAGACTCAGGAGACACGAGGGGAGTCGCGACGGAACGATCTTCGGATCGAAGGGTTGCTGGCTGGTTCGTGACCTCCAGGGTCTTGGACAACCTGTTGGGTCGGAACGCTCGTCGAGTTCCTCACTTATCCGGCTTCCAGATAAGTACCTTTCCTCATTCCACCTCCTCGGCGGGTGTTCAAGCGAACTGAGCAGGGCTTCGACCGACGGGTCGAGGCCCTGTTTTTTTATTGACGGGGTCGGTTTTCCTACTGTGGGTTCCTGCTGGCTACGGAGCGAGCCCCTGGACCTCAAAGATCCAGGGGCTCGCGAGAAGCTAAGGGCTTTGAACCTGGGTTTAGCTTAGCGTTTCGCTTCAGCTCGGGATGTTATCGAGGATTTGCACGGCGCGGATCTCTTCAGCGCGGAAGTCGATGCTGATTTCGTCATCGATGTTGATCAAGCGGCCTGTGCCCTTGAACTCATTGAAGATGATCGCGCCCTGTTGACGCTCGCCAGATACCCAGGCCAGTTCGACCCAGGGTGCCTTGCGTGCGTTCATCAGCTGGTCGTAAATCTCTTCGCGATCGACGATGCCGTTTTCTGGGGCTTGGAAAAGTAGATCGGCCTTGCTCATGGAACTGGTCCTCTAATCAATGGCCTGGGAGTGACCCGGGCATTTTGGCCCCAGAGCTTGGCTCTTGGGGGCATTGGTTGTTTTCGCAGAGTGATCGTGACTCACCACAGCGAGCGTGGCCGTGAGGCTGTTTCGCTACTGGGGCTGCGCTCAGCTTGAGGAGGTCCTCTGCTACGCGATTCCTTTGCGGTGGCGGCTCAAATTCGGGCGAGGAACTGGGAGAAGTCTCCTCGAATGATTGCCACTCACGCTTCACTGCTGCGCCGTCTGGGGGCTCCGGCCATCGATGCTTGCTGCGATCGAGGGCAGGGGCCACTTTGAGGTGTTTTCTAGAACAAAGAGAGCCAGCGCTCCAGGGAACCTGCATCTCGATGTGCGTGATCGAGTAGCAGACGGCTCCAGCTCTCAAATTCGCGGGGAGTCTTACACAGGTTTTGGGATCCGGCAAGGGGCACCCAGCGGGCCCGCATCTTGTCCTTCTCTCGGAGTTCTGGTCGCTCACTGCAATCGACGCTGTGCACGAGACCAACGTGGACGGCTCCGACCTCGGAGGCATCGTCGTTGAGCAGTCCGAGTGCCCGAATATGGAGATCTCCTTTCAGGATGAGTTCTTCGTTGAGTTCCCGGAGACAGGCGTTCTCGAAGAGATCGCCTGGGCCTTCGGCGTCGGGCGGGTCAACGTGGCCGCCGATCCCGATCGAGCCCTTGCCGTGTAGACGGGCTTCTCCCTGAGTTGCTAGGCGTTCGAGTACGAGCAGTTCCTTGCCGTAGCGCACGATGCAGTAGGGGATGGGTTGCTTCCAGGCCGGTGTGCGTTCGGCTTCGCGCCGTTCGACGAAAAAGCCTCGTTCACGTGCAGGGCCGAGGTAACGCTGCTCGAGCTCTTCGGGGCCCATGGGGACGAAGCCCTGAGGGCTATGAGTCGGGAATAGGTCTCGGCGGCGAACTACCCAGACGAACTGCATGGGGCTGCTCCTCGTGCGGGAGGAAAAAAGTGGAAGAGGCTAAGGGGGCGGCGCTCTTGCCGGGTCTTGAGAGTAGGGAGCATTGCGAAGTCGGCTCCGGGAAAAAAGGGAAGGGGGCCGTAAGCCGGGTCCTGCTACCGCAGCGAGCTGCGGCGGCGGCCATTTCTCTGGGACGGGCATCACTGCGCGCCTCAAACGGTCTCCTCGGGGCCGTGCGCGGGCTACGCGGACCCCATGTCGGACCTTTCACCAGGTGGGGTTTGCCGTGCCGTGCTCGTCTCCGAGCCCGCGGTGAGCTCTTACCTCGCCGTTTCACCCTTACCGAGACGAGTCCGAGAACTCGCGCCGGCGGTCTCTTCTCTGTGGCACTTTCCCTGTCCTTGCGGACGCTGGGCGTTACCCAGCACCCTGCCCTGAGGTGCCCGGACTTTCCTCCCCTCGGCGAACGAGGAGCGGCCGCCCAGCCCCCTTCCGTGCTGCATTGCATGGAAAACCCGGGGATTTGTAAAGCTTTCGAATTGAGAGCCCTGAGGGCGTTGACAGTCCTGAGGGGAGGACTAGCTTGTTTGTCCCGAAGCTTTCGCCTGCTTCGGTTCTGGGTCTGTGGCTCTTGCTGCACGACTCGTTTTCTTTCTCTGCCAATGTCCCTTGGTCGGACTCCGCCGCCCAGGTGCCCCCGAGGAGCGCTCTAACGCCGATTCGCTTCGGTGCGCTCTTTCCCGTCCAAGCCCAGGTATTGCGTCTGCTAGCTTTCTGTCCGAGTGGCAGCTTGCTGTTGATGCCGACCGATCCCCGTACGCCCCCCTGAGGTCTTTGATGTCCTCTCCCAAGCTCGCAGGAGTGCTTCTAGCGCTGCATTGTCTTTTGAGTTCGCCGCTCTGTGCGCTCCCTCAAGCTGTTCCCCCCGCCGCTAAGAATCCTGCTAGTGGCGAGCGTGAGCCGGCAGGCGGCCCTGTGCCCGAGCCCGGAGTCCTTGCCATTGTCGGTGGGGGGCTCCTGGTGCTCTCTCTCAGTGTCCGGCGCCGTCGGTCACGGTAATCCGTTTGAGCCCGGCGCCGCAGAGCACCCGGTGCTGACCTGCGCCTGCCCCCTGTAACGCTGTGGCCCTAGGTTTGAATCGACCCCGTATCGCTGTTTCCATCGCCTTCGAAGAGCCCCGGGACGACCGAGTATTGTTCCGAGGCAAGTGGCTGCAGTATGTCGAGCAATCGATGCTGCAAGCCGTGGCCCGGGCGGGCGCCGTGCCCCTGATCTTGCCCGGTGGTTTAGCCGCTGCCGGAGGCGGGGATCCCAGCCTCGAGGCTCTTGAGATCTGCCACGGCCTGCTCTTGACCGGGGGGCAGGATCTCGCCCCTAGCAGCTATGGCGAAAGAGAGCTGCGGCCGGAGTGGGCGGGTGATCCGGAGCGCGATGCCTATGAGTTAGGCCTTCTGGCCCAGGCTCGCCAGCTTGGCCTGCCGGTGCTCGGTGTCTGTCGGGGCTGCCAGTTGCTCGCTGTCGGCAGTGGTGGCCGTCTTTACCAGGACATCCAGGAGCAGCTTCCGGGCGCCTTGCTCCATCGCAGTCAGGAACTGTATGACCGGCTTGAGCACGGCATCGAGCGAGTGCCTGGCACAGGTCTGGCGCAGATCTTTGGCGAGGAGCTTCGGGGTGAGGTCAACTCCGTCCACCATCAGGCGATTCGTGATCCGGGTGAGCTGCGCGTGGCTGCCCGTGCTCCGGATGCTGTGATCGAGGCCGTTGAGAATACGGGAGATCGCTTCGAGCTAGGTGTTCAGTGGCACCCTGAGTGGTGGAGCAAGGGGCCAGAGCCCGTTTTTGCGGCTTTTGTTGCGGCAGCAAAGGAAAGAGCCCTCGCAGGTTGAAGGTCGGGGCTGCCTTCACATGGGACGAAAAAGCCGAGGCTCTTTGCCAACTGGGCTTGAAAAGTAAGGTAGTTCTGTTTTCCTCTTGGAGTTCGTTCAATAATTGGCCTAGCTGAGCCCAGCTGAAGTAACCTTGGCTAAGCACCTTTGTCCCCAATTGCCGCAGACCTGGCTATTGTCCGCCGAGAATAAAAATGGCCCCGCTACTCAACTCTCGCCCTGCTGTTCCCGTCGCCGCAGCTCTCGGCTCCGAGTCCCAGCCCAATCCAAGTGCAGCTCCGGCTCCTTTGAAGGAATCTGTGGCGCCTTCGGTTTTCGACCCTCGTGAAGAGCGGCTCGTCGATGTCCGCATCGCCCGAGATGTGCTCGGATTCGAGACTCGCGAGCTTGTTGGCGCGCCCGAGTTTCCGGGAGGCCGACCGAGCCATGTCGCTTGGTTAATGCTCGCCGAAGGCGAGACCCTCTGGCAGCCGCTCCCCTGCTTTTCGACGGAAGAGGGGCCTGCTCGGCAGGTTCTGGCCTTTGTTTACAGCCACGGTGTGGAGGTCGAGACGGTTCGGACTCGTGGATGGTGGTGTGTCGAGATCGAGGGGGTGCAGTACCCCAAGTCGCGTCGCCTATCTATGGCCATTTGCCGGGCGGCCCTGGGTTTTGTCGGTAGTGACTGAGGCTCCCTACTCAGTTTCTTTTGCGTGAGTACTGTGATGCGGCTGCATCGATGAGGTCGTAGGACGGGGCCATAGAACTAAGCCTAGCCCGATAAAGATCACGATCCCGGCCCAGAGTACAGGCCAGCCCGGATGCTCGCTTAGGATCCAAATACCCGCGAGGGTTGCGATGACCGGCTGCAGGTAGGTGTAGATCGCAGTTGTCGACGAGGCAACCTGGGACAGCGCGAAGCTGTGTAGCAGGTAGGCCAATATGGTTGGAAAAAGCAGCACGTATACCAGGGACCAGAGAGCGCTGGCACCGGCGTCACTTGGGGCCCAGTTTTGGCCGAGGCTGTAGATGGGCACCAGCCAAGCGCTGAGTAAGAACACCCAGGCGCTCACGACTAAGGGGGGGTAGCGGCGCAGCAAGGGTTTTGAGACCACGATGTAGGCCGAATAGCAGCAGGCGTTGGTGAGCATCAGCAAGTTGCCGCTCAGGTATTCGTTGTGTAGGTCAGCGCCTTTGCCAAAGAACAGAGTTCCCGTGCCAGCCATTGCCACAAAGATGCCTAGCACCCGCACGAGGCAGAGTCGCTCTTGTCGGGCGAGTGCCGCGATCAGATAGGTGAAGATCGGGATCGACCCCATGATCAGTCCGGCGTTGTAGGTCGTGGATCGCTGTAGCCCTTCGAGGAAGAGCAGCTGGTTGATGGTGACGCCGAGCAGGGCGCAGAACTGCAGCCGGAGCAGGTCGCCGCGACGTGGCAGCATGGCTCGGCCATGCCATAGCCACGCGAGTCCGCCGAGAACCAGCGCGGCGAAGAGCACCCGGTAGGCGGTCACGATGGGCCCGGAGAAGCTCTGCATCGCGAGAGTGCCAAAGGCGGGGTAGAGGCCGAAACAGACCTGTACGAGGACGAGCGAGAAGTGACCGAGCTTCTGGTGCTTGTCTCTGCTGTCTTGCAAGGAGGGCGGCATGCGCGGGGATCATGGGCGAGGCAGGGGGGGAGCGCCGAGAAAAAGCTGCGAAGCAATCTCGCAAATTTCTAGGTGGAGCTGCCTCGGAGCTTGGAGGGGGCTGCAGAACTGCTGCGCCTCCCGTCACACGCTCCAAGAGGGACCCCAGATGTTCAACCGCTCCGCTTCGTGGGCGCTACCTAGCGCCTTGATCCTTGTCTTGCTTTCTTCCTCAGCGCTCACTGCTCAGAGCCGTTTCGTCTTGCCGCATGGCGCGGGGGTCGCTTCGCCGCTAGCCAAGCGGGAGGGCAATCGCGACTTCTTCTTGCCCGGCCGATACGCGCCAAGCCGGGTGCTATGCGTATACCGAGCCCAGGATTTGAAGGTGCCGATGGCCGGGCTCAAGCTGACCGGCCTGGCGCTGCGCCGAGATGGACAGAGGGCAACGGCCTACAGGGACCACGAATGGAAGCAAACCCTGCGTATCTCAAGCCATGGGGTGCGGCGACCGGCGCTCCTTGGTGATGCGAGCTTTAAGGCGGCGCACGGTGTGGACCTGAGCACGGTGCTCAAGCAGAAGAAGTTGCGTTATCCGGCCGTGGCGCGGCCAGGCATGCCGCCAGCACCTTTCAGTGTTCGGCTGCGTTTTCAGCAGCCCTTCCTGCTCCTGCCCGGTCGAGACCTGTGCATGGAGCTACTCTCCGAAAGCCTGTCCAGTGCACGCGAAAGCCACTACTGGTATGCGGACTTCGAGGCTTTCGATCGGAGCAAGGCGATGGGCTCCACCCGGATGCTTGGCCGTGGCTGCCCCTTCGGTTTCCAGACTCGTGGCGAGTCGCTCCCGCTAGACGGTGAGACGCCGCTGCGCTTCCGGAGCTACACCCGCATCATCGGCGTGCCCAGGCAGCTAGCGCTGCTTTGGTTGGGGGCACAGGATCGGAGCCTGGGCCAGCTTCCTTTGCCGCTCGACCTGCGTGCTGCGGGCGCCCCTGGGTGCAGCCTCTACATCGAGCCCCTCATGACTCTGATCGGGTTGATCGACGACAAGGACAGCCGCGGCACGGCGAGGTTTTCGATCGGCATCATCCCCAAGCTTCCGTTCTTGGCGGGAATCAAGCTCTACGCCCAAAGCTTCGTCTTCGAGAAGAGCGCCAATGCCCTGGGGGTGCGCACGAGTAGCTACCTTGAACTCCGGCTTGGCAAAACCGCTGAACCGCTGCCGGCGCGCACGCTTTATCACTCGAGTTCGACGACGATGGATAAGCCTACGAGAGCTCTCGACGGGGGCCTCGTATTGGAACTCTCCACCCAATGATGCCCTGGCGCTATCCTGCGGCGCCGCATCGCAGGCCGTAGGAGGCACCATGGGATCGCTGTTCGATGAACTCAAGAAGGCCAAGCTGATTGATAAGAAGAAGGAGAAGCAGCTCCGGCACGAGCAGCGCACGCACAAAAAGAGCAGCAAGGATCGCGATGCCGAAGGGGAGGCCAAGCGGCGCGAGCACGAGAAGCGGCGCAAGCAGCAGCGCAAGAAGGACCGGCAGCGGAGCGAGCGGGAAAAGGCCGCGAAAGAGCGCCGTGCCCGTTGGGCCGAGCTCAAGCAGCTGATCGCCTCACGGCAGCTCGCGCGAGAAAACGGACGGCGCCGTTGGTACTTCGTCGCTCCAAACGGCTGCATTCCCTACTTCGAAGTCAGCGAGTCGACAGGGCGTCGGCTGGAGGCAGGCGAGCTGGCGATCGTGCGCGACCCGAACGAGGAATGGACCAGCTACCAGATCGTGCCCCGGGATATCGGTACGCGAATGAAAGAGCTCGAGCCTGATCACGTTTGCTACCTCAAGTGAGGGCCCGCGATCCCGGGCTTCCCGCGGTCTCCCTCACTGGGTCACTGGGTCACTGGGTGCGCAGGATCAGGTGGTAGCCGAAGCGGGTGCGGACGGGGCCGCGCAGCTCACCGACCTCTGCTCGCAGCACCTCTTCTTCGAAGGCTTTGACCCAGGAGCCGGAGCGGAATTCACCGAGATCGCCGCCGCTCTTGCCGGTCGGGCAGCTTGAGTGCTTGCGGGCGAGGGCTGCAAAAGCCTCGTGCAGCTTGGCGAGCTCTTGCTTGCTGCCCCCCTTGGCTGGGGTCAGTTGCTCGAGAAGGCTTTGGGCAAGCTTCTTCGCCTCGGCCTCGGTCCGGGTGGTCTTGCCGGCCTGAGAGGCCCCGGCATAGGGGATCAGGATGTGGGCCGCGCGCAGCGGCTTCTCGACTTCGAGGCGGACGACGATGTGGAAGCCGAAAGGCGACTCGATCGGGCCGTGTACTTCGCCGATGGATTGGGCGAGTACCCGGTCGACGAAGCTCGAGCAGACGAACTGCGAGGGGTTGTTGGTCCCGAGTCGGCCGCCTCGCGCACCCGAGCGTTTGTCGTCGCTGTAGGTCTTGGCGGCGTCGGCAAAGCTGATCTTGTTGGTCTTGATCTTGGGGATGATCAGGTTGGCGACGAGGCGCAGCGCTTCGTCCTTCGTGCGTTTGACCCCGGCTGGGGCAGCGAAGGCGCCGCGATAGGAGATCAGGATGTGCTTGAGATTGAGCAGGTCTGGCCAGGGTTTCTCGATCGGAAGCCGTTCGAAGATCACGAAGCCGACCGAGGTTTCGATCGGGCCGATCACCGTTTGGTAGCGGGCGCCTTCGAGGGCGGCGATGAAGTCCGGGTGGTATTCGTTCGCTCGGAACTGGCCGAGGTAGCCACCGTCGAGGCGGCTGGGGCACTGCGAGTACTGCTTGGCGGCGTCGGCGAAGCTGATCTCGGTGGCCCGTAGCTTCTTGACCAGGTCGCGCGCTTCGTTTCGAACCGCTTCCTTGTCGGCGGTGATCTTGGAGGGGGAGTGGGGGTGTCCCTTCCAGAGCATCAGGATCTGCCGGGCGCAGTAGCGCCGCTCCTTGGGCGTCCCACCGGGGCTTTGTGCGAGAAGGGGGCCGAGGAGTAGGAGGGGGAGGAAGAAGAGGGTGGCTGCGCGCATCATTCCGACTCTATCGGAGTTTTGCTCATAGCTGCAGTAGTGGACGCTTTCGCTCTTGCCCTGTTGATGCGGCGGCCGGGCTGCACGGCGCTCTTGGCGGCTCTGTTAGGTGACCCACTGTTCGGGGTGTACCCCATCGCCGCGGAGCTGGTCCTCGAGGCGTTCACGTAGCCCGGTGAAGCGCTGTCCCTCCTCGTCGTTGCCGACCGCCCGCTCCAGAGCCCAGCGCGAACCGATGATCACTAGGAGTTGCTTGGCGCGGGTGACCGCGGTGTATAGCAGGCGGCGGCGCAGCATGAGGGAGTGAGCTTTGTCGAGCGGGAGGACGACGGCCGGGTATTCGCTGCCCTGGGAGCGGTGCACGGTGATGGCCTGGGCTGGGACGATCTGCTCGACCTCCTCCGGGCTCAGGTAGAGCTTCCTCTCGGCAAGCCTGACGAAGAGCTGGCCATCGACGATGTCGAGCACGCGACCGGGATCGCCATTGAAGAGCTCACGGTCGTAGTCATTGCGCACTTGCAGGATCTTGTCGCCTACGCGGAAGCGCCGGCCGCCGCGGACGAGCTCGCGCTTGTCTTGGACCAGGGCATCGCTGAGGGCGTTGTTGAGACCGTCGACGCCGAGCACGCCTCGGTACATCGGGCAGATGACTTGGACATCGTCGATGGGGTCCAGGCCGAAGGCCTCAGGGATGCGCTCTTTGACCGTGCGGACCACTTTTTTTAGGGCCTGGCTCGGATCTCTATCTTCGATGAAGAAGAAGTCGGCGTCGGCGCCGCTGCTGCGCAGCTCGGGGAGTCGTCCCGCCAGGATGGAGTGGGCAGCTTCGACGATCTGGCTGTCGGCCCCTTGTCGGTAGATGCGATTGAGGCGAATGACCGGAATCCTGCCCGAGTTCAGGACATCATCGAGGACCCGCCCGGGCCCGACCGAAGGCAGCTGGTCGATGTCTCCGACCAGGACCAGGTGGGTGCCGGGTGCGACTGCCGAAAGCAGCTGGTAGGCGAGGGCGACATCGAGCATCGAACTCTCGTCGATGACCAGGCAGTCGCATTCGAGAGGGTTGCGCTCGTTACGAGCGAAGCGCCCGGTGCCCCCCTGGAACTCCAGGAGCCGGTGCACGGTGCTGGCCTCGTGCCCAGTGGCTTCGCTCATGCGCTTGGCGGCGCGCCCGGTGGGGGCGGCGAGGGCGCAGCGCTTGCCGTGCTCACGCAGGGTGTCGGTCAGGGCTCGGATCAGGGTGGTCTTGCCGGTTCCGGGGCCACCGGTGATGCCTACGATGGGCCGCCGCAAGGCGGTGCGCAGGGCTTCGGCCTGGGCTGGGGCGAGTTGGATTCCGCTGCGGCGCTCCCATTTTTCGAGAGCTCCCGACACGGAGATACCGAGGCGGCCGCTCTCGATGGAGGCGAGCTGCTGCAGGGCTGCTGCGAGCCCTGTCTCCGCCCGGTATAGGCGCAAGGGGTAGCAGCGCTCCTCCTCGCCTTCGGCTAGGAGAGGCAGCTTGGGTAGCTCTTCGATGACGACTCGGTGCTGCTCGACGAGTTCTTGCGATGCTTGCCGCAGGGACTCGGGGGGCAGGCCGAGGAGTTCGCTGCCGCGACGGAGCCAATGAGAGCGTGGAAGGCAGCAGTGGCCGGCGCGTTGCACCGCTTCCTGTAGCGCGTAAAGCAGTCCGGCGATCTTGCGCTCTTCGGAGTCGGCTTCGATGCCGATCTTGGCGGCGATTTCGTCGGCGCGTTTGAAGCCGATGCCGACCATTTCGTCGGCGAGGCGGTAGGGGTTGTTCTTGATCAGGCGGGCGGCGTTCTGGCCGTAGGCCTCGATGATCTTGTGCGAGAGCGCCGGCGACAGGCCGTGGGCGCTGAGGAAGATCAGCACTTCGCGCAGACCGGATTGCTCGGCCAGAGCCCCCCCGATCGCAGCGGCCTTGGCCGCGCCGATGCCGGAGACCTCGCGCAGGCAGGTCGGATCGGCTTCGATGCGCTCTAGGGCTTCATCGCCGAGGGTGTCGAGAATGCGTTTGGCGAGCGCAGGGCCGACCCCGTGCACCAGTCCCGAGCTGAGATAGGCGAGAACGGCCTCGCGGCCCTGGGGGCGCTCGATCTCGAAGCCATCGACGGCGAACTGCTCTCCATACTTGGGGTGCTGCTCGTAGCGGCCGTGTAGCACGACGGGCTGCCCTTCGCGGAGCTCGCTGACCGGACCCCGGATCGCGATCTGGCGTCCGCCTTCGAGGATGAAGAGCCCGGCGAGGAAGCCGCTCTCGGCGTTGCGGAACCAAGCGCGCGAGAGCTGCCCCCGCAGCGTCTCTGGCTTTTCGCCCCCGCCCCCCTTTTTGTAGTCGAAGCTCTCCTGCACGCCCCGCAGCTCCTAGCTCCCCGCTCGGTCCTCTCTTGAAAAGCGGGCTTACAGCCCGCTTGCGTTCGCGTCGATAGCAGGTAATCTACTTCGCCCTTTCGCTCGCGCTGCCCAGGCAATTGGTCTGGGTTCACCGCCAATAGCACGAGCGCTGCCCCCCTAGCTCGCCCCAGTCTGGTCGATACCGGCCTGGTCGATAGGGGCCCCGAACAAGGTGCCCAAGCGCCTGATCCCGAAAGGATGTAGTGAGTTCTACATGATTCGAGTCCAAGTCCGCCATAACGAGCCTCTCGAAGCTGCGCTACGCCGCTTCAAGCGTCAGTGCAACTACGCCGGCATCTTCCGCCTTGCGAAGAAGGCCAAGTTCTACGAGAAGCCCTCCGAGACTCGTCGGCGTGAATCGCGTGAGCGCGCGCGCAACATCGCTCGCCAGATTCGCAAGGCCAACCAGGCCAAGTTCGGTCGTCGCAAGCCGCGGCGCATCACGACCAACGTCAAGTCGGAGAATGAGGCTGCCGACAAGTCGGTCGACGATGTGAAGGTGGATGAGGTGATGACGGGTGTCGACATCCGTTCGGCCGTCGCGCAGCAAGCGAGTTCGACCAGCAACGAGAGCTGAGTCGATCGCTCGGGAGCCTATTCCGGTTTGATGAGGAGCCGGAAGGCTTGGCTGCCCTTGCCGAGGTGCTCGCATGGTGATCCCCAAGGTTCCCGGTGAGCCGCCGCCCGATCTCAGCAAGCCCATCGAGCGAGTCCGTGTACGTATCTATGCGGAGCTTGAGGGGCTGAGACTCGACCAGGCGCTGACGAAGCTCTTCCCCTGGCGGACGAGGAGTTCGATTCAGCGCCTGATTCGTTCTGGGCAGGTCCACATCAGCCCCTATCCGCCTTTGCCGGATAAGCAGGCGGCGCCCGCGGAGCGTGCCCGTGCTGCTCGGCGTGTGCGTGAGGACGACATCCTGATCGTCGACGTGCCGCCCAGGGCTCCGGATGTCGAAGAGTTCCGACCCATCGACGATGAGTCGATCGGCATCCTCTGGGAGGACCGCTGCTTGGTCGCGATCGACAAGCCGGCTGGGCTTTCTGTGCATCCCGCCGGGCATCGCCGTGGCGGGACACTGATCAACTATCTGCACGGGCGCTATCGCAATGTCGAGCAGCCTGAACTCGACATCGTGCCCAGGCTCTGCCATCGCCTGGATCGAGAGACCTCGGGCTTGATCCTTGTAGCCAAGGATGAGCGGGCGCATTCACATGTGCGCAAGCAGTTCGAGGCGCAGTCTGTGGACAAGAGCTATCTCGCGATCGTCGAGGGCCGCTTCGCCCAGGAGCAGTGCCGCGTCGATGCGCCTCTCGGGCCGGCATCGCGTTCGGCAGTGCGGCTCAAGATGGCGGTGCGCGAAGATGGTTTGCCCGCGAGCACGCGCTTCGAAGTCTGCGAGCGGACCCAGCGCTTTAGCCTGCTGCGCTGCTATCTGGAGACGGGTCGCCAGCATCAGATACGGGTGCACCTCGCGCATCTCGGTCACCCGATCGTCGGCGACAAGCTCTATGGACCGAACGAGCGCTATTTCTTGGATGCGCTGGCGGGAGACTTGGACGAGGAGGCGAGGGCCCAGCTGCGCCTGGATCGCCAGGCCCTGCATAGCTCGACTCTGGGCCTGCTTCACCCGGAGTCGCGAGAGCGAGTGGAGCTGAGTTCGCCCCTGCCCAAGGACCTGAGCGCCTTCCTTGCTGCCGATCGCGAAGGCTGAGAGCCGCGCCGCACTCAGGGCATCCCGTGGCAGGCAAAACCCGTGAGCAGCGGGACGAAGGCTAAGGCCAGGTAGATCAGCAGCAGGGCCCAAGCTTCTTTGCGCAGCCCGGAGCTAGCGCTGTCTTCGAGTGGCTTTTTCATCTGCGAACTCCCCGGCGCCAGACCCAGAAGCCGGCGGCTAGCAGTCCCAGGCTCAGGACGGCTTGAAGCACTGGAGCGAGTGCTGCCAGGCCTACAGCGGCGATGGTTACAAAAAGGCCAAAGCCAATGAAGCTGCCGAGCATCTCCGGTGGCTCGAAGCTCTCCGGGTCCTGGCTGAAGAGGGGAGCCTCAAGTGGGCGCAGGAGAAGGGGCAGGAGCAGCCAGCCCAAACCCAGGGCGGCGCAGCTGCGCATCGCGGCGCCGAGGGGCTCGGTTTGCCAGAAGTCGAGGAGGAAGAGGGCGGCCTGGACCCAGAGCTGGATGAGGCCGAACACGGCCACCGCCGCTCGTCGACTCGCGGCCATCGGTTCGTCGAGAGAAAACTCCAGAAGCCATGCTGCGCGGAAGTGTTCCGCGTACGGCAAGAAGACTAAGAGCGCCGGCGTGTAGACGAGCGGCAAGACATGGACGAGGGCGAGGAAGAGTTGGCCGCGCCCGGCCTCCTGGGCCGCGTTGAGGCCAAGGAGTGCGACCGCCACCGGAAGGCCGAGCAGAGGCAGGGCTCGGAGCCGGTAGCTGCGCTCACGCAGCAGCATCAGGCCGAGGAAGCGGGCGAGACCGGCGTCGGCGGGGCCTCTGGCGGAGACGCCGCTGAGCTGCAAGCCCCAGCTCCGGCTGCGTGGGCGTCGGCGCTGGGTGCTATGCATCCGCCGGGGAAGGCGTGCCAGCACTGTCAGCAGGAGGATGGCCGCCAGAGGCCAGGAGAGGGCCAGCCAGAGCTGGCTGGAGGATCCACTCCCTGCGAGTAGCTCGCTGATAGCCTTGGCGGCGGGGACCGAAGGCATGTAGGGGACGAAGCTCGCCAGGAAGGGAAGGGAGGATGCTCCCAGGTGCATGGCTCTGAGCCCAAGCAGGGCGCCGAGGAACATGCTGCCGAGTAATACACCGCGCAGTAAGGCGGAGAAGGCGCTGGCGGCACCTGGTCCCCGTAGCCGATCCACGAGCACGATGGGGATTTCGAAGAGCGCGGTCAGGCCGAAGGCGCTCCAGATGGCGAAGAACAGGAAGAGCGGCGCGGCGCTGAGGCTTCCGTGAACCCAGACCCCGAGCACGGCTGGGGCGATTCCCAGCCCCAGGGTGAAGGCGCTTTGGAGTAATGCGGTGTGCAGGCCGCGCGCGACAGCCAGCTGGGTGCGGGAGATGGGCGAGGCCAGGAGCATGTCGCGTTCGGCTGCATCGTCGAGCTGCCCGCGCAGCGAGCCGAGGGTGCCCATGAGCGCCAGCCCCATGACGAAGAGCAGGCATCCGGCGTCGTAGCGCAGGGCCGGAACCTCTCCCCAAGCCAGGGCGGCGAAGAGGTAGCTCAGAAATCCTTGGGTAAAGACGGTGCTGCTCAGGCTGCCAGTGCCTGACTTGCCCTCGCGCCGACCCGCGCCGAAGAAGTCGATGCGCAGCCAGGCTTCGAGCAGGGTGCTCGTGGGGCTACGCCTTCGGACTTCAGTCCCGGGAGTCGTGTTCACGGTTTTGCTCTTCGCCCAGGAGTTCTTCGAGTTTTCGGATGCGCTCTTCGAGCTCGGCCCAGCGTTGGCCGAGTTTGCGCTGGCGGTTGGTCAGGCGTGAGTTCCGGATCGAGAACTGCAGCGAGAGCAGCATCAGGAAGAGCAGAGCGCCTAGGAACAGTGTGCTATGTGGGGTTGCCGCGCCGATGAGCTCCGTGGCCCAAAAGAGGATGCGATACTCGATGGCCAGGACGAACAGCGCTGTCGCGGTCAGCACCCAGAGTATCGAATACTCCTCCCGTAGCTTGCGTCGGCGAACGAGTTCGGCGACGACGACGATCATCAGTACCGCGATCGTGATCGCGACGAACTTCTGCCGGCCAGGAAGGTCTAGGGGAGCTTCCTCTTTGAGGCTTGCTTGTGTGGTGGCGATCAGTGTCGAAATCACGTGATCTCTCCAGCGCTTGGTAGCGGGAGTTTTCTCTCATTCCTTAGTTGCTGGCGCTGGTGCGCTACCTTTTTGCCGAGCTCTTGGCGTTCCTTGCGATAAGGGCTGTGGCGACGGAAAGGGAGGAGCATCAGCACGACGAACAAGCGATAAAAGTAGAAGGGCACGGCGAAGCCTCCGTGCATCGAGATGCCGGCGAAGCGCTCGCGCATGGGGGTGGCGATTTCGAGGAGACGCAGTCCGGAGCGGTGCATGGTGATGAGCACGTCCACGTCGGGGAAGTCGTCGGGGAATCCGCCATGGCAGAGGAGTTCGAGAGCCTTGCGATGCATGGCCTGGAATCCGGAGGTCGGATCGCTGATGGGCTTGCGGATCCACAGGCGGGCGATGCTGGCGATGACTGTGGCGCCGAGGCGCCGCCAAATACTGCCGGCGTAGGGGTTGCGGCCAGCCTCCTCTTCTCGGTAGCGCGAACCGATGACCACCTCAGCCTCGCGGGCGCGAATCGGAGCGAGGAGCCGCTCGATCTCGCAGGGAGGATGCTGTCCGTCGGCGTCGACCTGGACCACCACGTCATAGCCGTGGCGCAGCGCGTAGCGGTAGCCACTGGTGAGCGCGGCGCCGTAGCCGAGATTAAAGGGGTGCCGGAGCAAGGCGCAGCCGGCGGCGAGCGCTAGCTGGGCGGTGCTATCCGAGGAGCCATCGTCGATGACCAGGATCTCATACTCGGGAGCGCGCAGGGCGAGTTCGGCGAAGAGCTTTGGCAGGCTCTCCTCCTCGTTCATCGCCGGGACGAGGATCAGGACACGCCAGGTCTCCGTGAAAGGGGGCTCGTTCTGGGTCGGGTCCTGCATGCGAGGCAGGTTAGCAGCGGCTAAGAGGCCGTTGAAGAAGTCCCGGCTGACGGCTTGCGATACTGCGCTGCCATGCTCGGCCTCGTTTTGCCCGCAGTGGGGTCTCGCTGTGGATTCCCGAGCCCCCGCTAGCCGGCCTGGTCAGTGGATGATGATTGGGTGGAAATCAACCCGGTCGGCAAGCATCTGCACTCTGCAGATACTCGCGGGGTCTGGCCTCAAGTGTCGATGGCAGCGAGGGACTGCCTTACTTTGCTGCGGACGCTGTGGCTGCCGCTGGGATGACCCGCTAGTCCATCCAGCTTGGCCATGGTGGGGTTCTCGAGGAAGCGCTCCAGCAGCGGCCGCTGCTGCATGGCCCGCTTGGGAAACTGTTTTACGACCCGGACAATGGCGGCGAGTTCCGCATCGAGTTCTTGGTGCACCCGCGCCAGCAAGGCCTGGCGGCGTTTTGCCTCCTTCGTCGCCAGTGCGAGGCGGGCGATTATTTCGATACCGTTCAGCATCGTGGTCGTCGGCAATGCGCCGAAGGCTCGAAGCTCGTTGAAGATCCGCAGGCCCAGCTCCGGCATGCCCTTCACGTTGCAGAGCCAAAGCGCCTGGATCATTTTTTTGCGCTCATGGGGGTAGCGTCCCTGCCGGAGCTGGGGTAGCAGCTTGCGGGCATTCCTTGCCGAAGCGCGCACACTCCTGGCCAAGTCCAGGATTTTCGCATTGTTCGTTTCCTTGCCCTGGACTTCGAGGGCGTGGGCGATGGCGGCTTCAGCGCCGGAAAAGTCTCCGTGCCTGGTGAGGAACAAGGCCCAGTGCCCATATAGCTGAGGCCAATTCGGATGTGCTTTCGCCAGTTCCTTGAAATGCTGGGCTGCCTCTTCCTTGTGGGCGAGTTGGGCATGAGTCAGGCCGAGTCGGAGACGAAGTGCCCGGTGACCGGGTTGCTGTGCGAAGGCTGAGCGTAGTAGCGGCAAGGCCTTCAGATAGCGGTTTTCCGAGAGCGCTTGGTCGGCCAGGAAGATCGTAGCGGGGAAGTAGCCCAGCTCGTGCGAGCGTTCGAGCATGATCTTCTGGCTGCGATCATCCCCCAATTGTTTCTGGGCGATGGCGAGGATGAAATGCGCGCGCCCGGTGCTTGACCCGAGGGCAATCGCGCGCTGGGCCCAGTCTGCGGCTTGCTCGAAGGCAGATGCCGCCAGCCGGTTGGCGGCGATGTCGCTGTGAAGGTGTGCGCTCTTGGGTTTCGTCGCCAGGGCCATCGATAGGAGACGGAAGGAGCGCTCTTGTGACTCGGGTTTTGTTGGGTCGAGGAGGATCGCCAGGTTGTGGCTGACTCGGTGCATGCCTGGATATCGCCGGAGGGCGTGCTCGTAGACGGAGAGTGAGCGTTTGTGCGCTTTCATCTCGAAGAGGCTGTTACCCAAGAAGACCAGCGTCTCCGCTGCGATGTCTTTGAGAGCATCCTCCTTGCTCATCCGGAGCAGGGATGCGAGATCGTTATCGACGTAGGCCTGGCGCGCCTGACGGTGGCCTAGGTGTATGTCGATGGCTTGGGCATAGGCGAAAGGTAGGCGCCACGCCTCTTTGTGCGGCAGCCCGTGTTTCTTGCGCAGCAGGATCCAAGAGTCGAGGCCCTGCAGGATTTCCGGGGCGTTGAGTTCTTTGCGCGCCTTGGCCAGGTCGGCAGCTGTGGGCTTGTGCTTGTCAGAGATGCCGATGCTGGCAAAAGTCTTCGCAAACTGTAGTTCCAGCTCCCGAGCACTGCGGTCGTCGCCGACGTGTGCCCCGATACGTTCGAGCTTGCCGATCAACTTGATCAGGGTTTGGGCGCGGTTGTGTGCGGCCCGCATGGTCGCCAGGAACTGAGCGCTTGCGCTCTGGAGTTCCTTACTTGCGCCCGGGCTCCTGGCGATTGCGTCGGCGCGTTCGGCGGCTGCAAGCGCTTGGTTCCAATGCAGGGGGTTGTGGTCTCTTTGGGCCAAGGCGCGCTTAGCAACGGCCTCGCTGCGGGCCTTGGCGATCTGCTCGGTCACCGTGCTGAGTTGTTGCTGCTGCCGGATGCTCGACCACAGCAAGAGGGCAGCGATAACGACGACTCCGACCAAGATCGAGAGAAAGGCGAGCAGGGCGAAGCGCCGGGCGCGCCGCGAATGATCGAGACTGGCTTGGGCGGCCGCTGCCCGTAAGGCCATGTCGTGGGCGCGCTGAGCAACTCCTTCGATAAAGGCTCTGAGAGCATCCGCAACTTGGCTCGCATCAGCGAAGCGGGCCTCTGGCTCAAGTTCGAGGCAGCGAAGGGTGAGGTCGACGAGCGGCTGTTCGGCTTCTGCGGCGACGAGCTGGCTGCGAAGTAATGCCGGCGGCGTTCGCTGTATTCCGTTCGAGGTCTGGTGCGGCGATTGCCCGGTCAAAGTTTCGAACAGCATCGTGCCGAGACCGTAAACGTCGGTGCGCGGCGAAATCTCGGCCACCGACTCCGACTGCTCCGGCGCCATGTTCGCCGGAGTTCCGGCGCGAGTCCTGGATGCCAAAAGAGACGGGCTTTGCTTGGTATAAAGGGCGAATCCCCAGTCCATGATCTGCGCTTCGCCAAAGCGGCCGATCATGATGTTCTGCGGTTTGAGGTCTCCGTGGACGACTCCGCGAGCGTGGGCGAAGGCGATGCCCTGACAGACCCTGTAGAGGATCTGCAGTAGCTGGGCTCTCTGCTTGGGGCGTTCGGGAGAGCGCAGCAGCTCGGCGAAGCTGCGTCCTTCGACGAGCTTCATCGTGAAGAAGGGGCGTCCGTCGTCGAGGGTCCCCGATTCGTGCAAAGGCACGATGCCTGGATGAGGCAGTTGGCTGCAAAGCCGCGCTTCCTCGCGGAAGCACTCGCTCAGGGCGCTGTCGCCCATGTGTGCTGGTCGCAGCACTTTGAGGGCGAGCTTGCGGCCGAGTTCACGGTCTTGGATGAGGTAGACATCTCCGACGGCGCCGCGGCCGATGTGATCGAGCACCTCATACTGTGGATGCCGGGGTGGCAGTTCGGTGGGGTCTCTGCCGGTGAAGGTCTTGGGAAACAGCGAATCGGTATCGCTTGCGGAAAACGCCGTCTCGAGAAAACCATCGAGGTAACTGTCTTCGTCGTCGAGGTAGCTGTCCTCGTTAGGCATCGGGGCCGCCATCTGGGAGATTGCGAGACAGGGGATTTTGGCCGTGGGCTTCCGGTCCTGGAAGTGGCGTCATCAAAAGCTGGAGCCGGTTTTTCACGAGCTGCACAAAGGCTGCTGAGGTAGTCAAGCGCGAGAGAAGCAGGCCAGGAGAAGCCTAGAGAAGAAGCCTAGAGAAACTGTGTCAGCTCCCTGCAGGTGGCCTCGATCTCGGCGTGTGTTTTTCCTGGATAGAACTCCGCCACAGTATCGAGGAGGGCGCGGCGATACTCCTTGCGGGCGCTGCGCAGTAGCTCGTACGCGATTCCGGCGCTTTTCCCCAGCTCCTTGGCGATCTGACGAGGCGCTAGGCCCTCGCTATAGCAGAGCTCCAGGGAGCGGTAGACCTCGGGCTTCTTATCCTGGAGCTTGGCAGCCATACGAGAGCGAGCTCTCTGTGCGATCATCCGAGCCCATCCGCGGTCGAAGACTTGGGAGAGTGTGGCTTCGTCGACCTCGATCTTGTCGAGCTCGAAGTCGGCGTTGGGTTGTCGTTCACTGTGCCGTCGAGAGCTGCGTTCGATCATCAGCGCGACGTTGCGGACCAGCCCATAGAGATAGCCGCGGAAGCCACCTCCCTGATGGGCGTTGACGTTCTCCAAAGCGCCGCCGGGCTTGAAGAGCTGGAGCATAGCGTCCTGGCAGCCTTCGTTGACCTGCTCGTGGTCCTGAGGCAGGCGCCAGCGTGCAGCAAGATAACGGCGGACCAAGGGGGCGTAGAGCAAGGCCACCTGCTCGCGTGCTTCCGCCTGCCCCTTGGCGGCGCCGTCGATCATCGTCCAGGAGGTTTGCTTGGGGCTGTCCATTAAGCGTCAGAGTATAGATATCGGAAGGATGGCTGTGGGACGCGAGTCGATGACCGAGACAACTTTGTCGGCAGCTGGGAGTCTCGGCCTCTCGGAAAGGGTGGGTCTAGCCGGCTGTCTCGGCGTAGGGAAGTGAAGGGAAAGGCGTTACGACTAGACTAGGCGTTGATAAAGTCGCCGCTTGGCGGAGGGGTGTCTTTTCGCGGTATTGGGGCCGAGAGTCCTGGGGGAAACGCCAGCTCTGCCGCTCCTTATGCCACCGGGCCCTGCATTTTTTTGACAGGGCGCTCGCGCAAGTCGATTGGCGTCCTCAAGTCCTTTTCGCCTCGCAGGTTCTCGATGTCGAAGCTCGCTGCCCTCCCGCTCCTTGCCCTCGCTGCAGGGCTCCCGGCGCAGGAGTGTATCGCTCCGATTGCGAACGGCGTGACCCGCAGCTGGGTCGGCCCGGAGTTCTCTGCTTGTCGTCTACAAGACTGGCGGCGGCAAGGGGGCTGGATCGAGAGTCTGCACGCGGACCGGCGCTTTGGCCCGGTGCCCGGGATGCTCGACACCATGGAGCGTGGGCGCCTCAAACTCGCCGCGCAGATGCCGCCGCTTGGCCCCGATGACGTGCTGCCAGGCAGCTTGGAGCTGGCCCAGGGCGAGGGCTGGGAGCAGGTCGCGCTCGCCGTGCTCGATCCGGATGCTCTGACCTTTCGCCTTCGGGCAGGAAAGTTCGAGGTAGCGAAGGAAGGCCGGGCCTACCGGGTTCGGTCTCGGCTGCGGCGTGGCCAAGGAGCCTGGGAGGATTCGCTCTATGAGGGGAGCTTGCGCCTGCAGCCGAGTTCGGGTAAGGCGCTTGTCGTCGATCTCAAGTGAGTCGCTGGCCGGAACTGCTTCTGGAGGAGAATGCTCCCCTTGTTGCCGAGCTCTGCTCGCTGCGGGAGTCTGAGCGCTTGCGGCCTAACCTGATCTTGGGGCTGCGCAAACGCTTTGATCCGGAGCTGGTGCGCTTGGCCTTGGCCTTGGCTGAGGCGCGCGAGCGGGGGCGGAAGAAGTTCACCCGAGTGGCAGAGCTCTTGAGTGATGTCGAGGGCATGCAGGTCGCCAGCGATCAGCGCTGTGCCGGGCACAAGGCGGCGCGCTTTCGCGCTCTCGGCTGCGAAGTTGTGTACGAGCTCTGCTGCGGTATCGGTGGAGATGCCATGGCCTATGGGCCGGCGATCCACGTTGTGCTGGTCGATCAGGACGAGGACCGTTTGGCCATGGCGAAGCACAATGTGAGCCTCTGTGGCGGCAGCGCCGAGACCCTGTGTATGGATGTTGCCGACTTTGATGCCAGCGGCAAGGTCCTGCACTTGGATCCGAGTCGGCGCTACAAGTTCCATGGGGAGACTCGGCGCAGCCACCGCTATCGCGAGTACCGCCCGGGTCCCAAGGTTATTGAGAGGATCCTCGCTGAGGCGGAGGCCGCCTGCGTCAAGCTGGGGCCGCATGTGGAGCGGGAAGAGCTAGCTCTCAGTGAGCGGGAGCTGGAGATCCTCTTCGACTCGCGAAGTCGCTTACAGGCGCTGCTCTGGACCGGGGCTTTGGCGTCGCGGCCAGGCAAGGTGCACGAGACCGAACTCGCGCGCTAGCTAGCTGCTTCTGGCCTTAGCGAGCAGGGCTTTTCGAGATGCTGGCCGCACCGCCTAGAACTTCGGCTCAGGGGAGGAAGCTCTTGGGGTTCTTGAGCTTCTCTGGCAGGTAGACGCGGCTTACGAAGTTGAGGTCGTAGACGGCAAACGCCTGCTGCTCGGCGCGGATCCCCATCTTGAGCATCTGCTCGAGGGCTTTCTTCCATTCCTTGTGGCTCTGGAAGAAGGGGTCGTTCTTGAGCGCGTCCTTGCAGCGCTTGATGTCGACCTCCTTCAGCGGGTGCACGCCGTCATACTCTTGCAGGTTGTAGTCGATGATGTCCTGCGGCGTGACGCCGAGGAACTTGGCTTCCGGCACACAGAAGAACTGATTGATGTGTGCGGCGTTGCCGGAGCCGACCTTGAGCGAACGATAGATGTTGGCGATGCCGTAGGGGTCGCAGTCGACGAAGGCGTAGACCGGGAGCTTCTTCATCTCCGAGAGGCGCCGCATGAAGCGGCGGCAGGCGCGCGTCGGCACGCCGCCCATTTCGATGAGGATGCAGTTGTGGTCGCGCCAGAACTTGTGGCCGGCGAGGCGGTCGTAGGTGCCGTGGGTTTCGATGGCCAGGATGAAGTCGGCGGAGGTTTCGAAGTCCAGGTGCTCGACGCGGGCCGGGATCTTCCAGGCCGAAGAGCCCATGCGTGCGCAGTCGATGGACTCGCGTTCACCGGTCTCAAGGTCATGGTCCCAGATGACCAAGTTGCCTGAGACGGCGCCGCCGTGCTCCGCGGGCTTGAAGCGCAGTTGCTCGCGCGAGAGCCCTTGCAGACTGAACATCGCCTCGATGTCGTCCATGACCGTGTCGGACTCGGGCTGGTCGTTGAACTTAGCTTCGCCCCAGTTCTTGGAGTTGTAGTAGGCCTCTCGCTTGGTGGCGGTGTCGTCGGTTTCGACCATCTCCTTGGACTGGGCCATCATCCGCAGCATCTGCGCGAAGGCCTTGACCGAGTTGTAGGTCAAGTCGCGGCGCTTGCGGCCGCGACCGAGCTGGAAGTAGCCGGTCTTTTTTTGGTATTTGACGTTCGAGAGCGCGCGCACGGGGAAGACGATCTCCGGCTTCTTCTCGGCCTGGATCGTGGTGTGGATGCGTTTGGCCTCGTCGATGATGCATTTGATCGTCGACTTATCGAGTTTGGTCAGAGGGCGGTTTCGCTCCTTCTTGACCTTCTTGCGGGCTGCCATCTATTCGTTCTCCCTTCCCCTTAGATTTTGCGCGAACGTTCGAGCATGCCGCGGAGCCGCTCGACATCCGTGTCCCGCTGTTTGTCGCTAATGCCCAGGATCTCCTGCAGTCCGATGCCGATGTGCGGGAGATACTTTTCGATGTAACTGCGCTTCTGATGCTCGCGTGCGATCTTGCGGCTCTTGCGCAGGTGGGTGCCGAGCTTGCGCCCGCATTCTTGGACCGCCAGGCGGATCTCCTTGAGGATCTCCGGGTAGCTGGCGATGGCTTCCTTGGACTCGCTGGTGAAGGGCACCCAGACGCTGGCGATGTGGACGATGAGTACCATCGGGCCGTAGGGGAGGCTGCCCTTGGGCTGGGTGAGCCCGTAACCCTTCCAGTTGACTGTCATCACTCCCTTGCTGATCGCGCAGGCGGATTGTTGGTACTGCAGGGGCACACGGTTGGCGAAGCGCACCACGCGGATCGGCTCGTCGCCGTTGCCTAGCAGCTCGGTTTCACCGGCCGAGGCCTTCTTTTGCGAGACGATCTTGCCGCTCTCGGTGACCCGCATCGTGTCGCCGGCGCGCCCGTAGGCCAGGGCTGCTTCGACGCGGAAGGGGTTGCCGCGGTAGACGGTTGGTGGCCGCGTCGTCGACACGTAGAAGTCCGCCTTGACCTCTTTGCGCAGGCCGGCCAGGAGTTGCTCCTCGCCAATGGGCGCGATGCAGTTGGTCGGTGGCGCCATGATCCTGGTCTCGGCGATGGCCTTGTGCAGCTTGTCGGCCTCGCTCTGCTTGATGCGGACGATGTATCCGCGCGGCGACAGGCCGGCCTTGTCGGCGATCTGCTTGGCGACACCGGGTCCGACGCGAGAAAACTCTTTTTGCAAGAAGCTCGACAGTGAGCGCTCCTTGCTGTCGTTCAGCATCTTGATCAAAGCGCCCAGCTCGACGCCGTGCGGGTGTGGCTTGATCTCCTTGGTTTCTTCCGGCAGCTGATCGGTGCCGCGCTCGTAGACGACTTCGTCGACGTTTGGGCTGCGGTAGACGATGCGGACATGCGGGTTGCTGACCGCGGTCTGCTTCAGGTATTCGTCGACCGAGCGCACGCCGCGGCGGAACTCCGCCTCCATGTCGATTTCGACCCGGGTGCCGTGCTTCTTCTCCCACTCGACCACGGACTCGACGGTGTCGGGGCGGTTGGTCTTGGTGTTCATGCGGATCTCGAAGCGATGCGCCGGGCGCCGGGGCCCGGTGCGCGAGATCACCCGCACGGCGTTGCCGGTGGTCAGCTGGCCATACATGCCGGCCGCGGAGATGCCGATGCCCTGCTGGCCGCGGCTTTGCCGTAGCCGGTGGAACTTGGAGCCGTAGAGCAGCTTGCCGAAGATGTTCGGGATCTGCGCCTTCACGATGCCGGGGCCGTTGTCCTCGACGATCATCGTGTAACGCTTCTCCTCGCCCGGCATGGCCCGGATTTCGATCAGGAGCTCGGGGAGGATGCCGGCCTCTTCGCAGGCATCGAGGCTGTTGTCGACGGCCTCCTTGACCCCGGTCAGGATGGCCTTGCGCGGGCTGTCGAAGCCGAGCAGGTGGCGGTTTTTGGTGAAAAACTCGCTGACCGAGATCTCGCGCTGCGACTTGGCCATGCGCTCGGCGGAGCTGCGGCGGGCCTGCTTGCGGCGGGGGGCGGTGGCTGTTGGCGTGGGGTCTCCGCTCGGCTCGCTGATGGGAAGCGGGCTGTCAGCGGTCGCGATCGCGGTCTTGCCCTTCGCAGCCAGCTTCTTCTTCTTGACCCTTCGCTTCTTGGTCGCGGTCTTCTTGCTTTTCTTGGCAGCCATGCCTTCCTCGGTCTCCGTCCTCTTGCCGGCGTTCGCCGCCGGCGCTCCAAAGAGATCCAGCTGCGTGACTCGTTCGTCCGCCATCTCAGCTCCCCCCAGACCTTCCCATCTCTGTCTCGACGACGTTGCCGACCCATGCGGGCCGCAGCGCGGCAGGACAGAGCCCCATGGCAGCCGCTTCCGTGCGAAAGGCCTCGAGGCCTTCGTGGTGGGCTGCCGTCAACTCGTAGCGTATGAGACCACCCGTGCCGCAGTCGATACCGCGTTTGAGAGCTTCTTTCCAAGTACGGGCGAAGATCTGGACCGCGTGCTCGATCCTCTCGGGTTTGCTGCGGAAGAGCCAAAGCGCAAAGACGAAGGGGAGCTTTTTCCAGCGCCACCATTCCTGGCCCAGGTCGTAGGCCTGCATCTCTCCCGGGTCGGCCTCGTTGCCGGCGTCGCCGATCAAGAGCACGGCATCGGCGTCGATCTCGCTCGGCTGCCGCGTGGGTTTGATCTCGAAGCGCTCCTCGACTCGGGCGCCAAAGCGTCGTGCGAGCAAGATCTCGCTCAGCGCTACCGAGCTGCGGCTGCCGTAGTCGAGGGCCAGGCGGCGGACCTTTGCCGGCTCCCCGCGCACGAAGAGGCGAACCGAGCCAACGCGCTGGTCGCAGGCAATGCCGAGGCCGCGCAGGGCGACGTAGCCGGGCTCACGAAAGGCCTCGATCGAGGAGACCAGAGCCCCTTCGAAGCGCCCCTCCCGCAGGCCTTCGATCAGCCGGCTCGGAACCTCACGGGTCAGTGCCACCTGCGCTTCTCGCGCCAGGCCCGCCAAGAGGGCGTCGCCCACCTGGTAGGGGACGCCGCCAATCCGAAGGGCTTCGCTGCTGCTCTCTTGCTGCTGCATGGAACAGGCATAGCAGCACTGGAGCCGGATTTCCCGTCGGGGCAGGGCAAAGCATGGCGCTCAAGGGACTTCTTCCCTGCTCGGCCAGGGGGGCGCTTGGAGAATCAGGTAGGATTCGGTGCCCCGCTTCTCGCCCCTGCTGCGCCTATTGCCTATGCATCCGCCTCTTCGATCCTTGCTCTTGGCCGCGCTCTGTCTTGCTTCTGCCCTTGTGATGGGCTGCGGCGGCGGGGCGATTGCCGGGATCATTGCGGGGAATAACAAGGCGCGTGGGGATCGGCGTCCCCCGGATCTGAAGCTGCCGGCGATCGATATTCCCAATGATCGCGCCCCGATCTTCTTGCTGGGTTCCGACCTGGAGTTCCGAGCGCTGTCGGTGCGCAACGTTGCCTTGGGGTTGCCGCTGGACCCGGCTCGTATCCGCGTTGAGCTGATCAGCGATGCCCTGAAAATCGTCGAAGAGCAGCGGACGATCTCTCTCAGCAAGGTGGATGAGAATCGCTTCAACGTGAGCTTCCAGGTGAAGACTGCGCAGTTCCTTGCCCATTTCACCGGGCGCCAAAAGGAAGATGTCCAGTGCAAGCTGCGTCTCTACCTTGACGGCAGGCGGGTGGCTCCGGACGGGACTTTCGTTCTGGTGCAGCCGCCACGCATTGATCGCATTCTGTCCAAGGAACAGGACGGCGCCGTCGAGGTCTCCGTCAACGGCAGCTCGCGGGTGATCCTTGAGCTGGGCGAGCTCCAGGCGCGTGATGCCAAGGACCTGAGCGTTCGCGTCTTCCAACGCAACTACTTCGTCGCGAGCAGCGAGCCCGATGCGATCCGGGAGGTGGAGGCGGAGCTGGAGAAGTTTGTTTGCCTGGAGCGGGATCCTGTCTCGGGGCTCTGTCTGCGCGCTCGGGTCACTGTTGTCGCGCCTTCGTCCAAGTTTCCTGGGGTCAGCATTTTGCTCGTGCGGGACCGCAGCGCCGGCTGGCAGGACCTAAGCACGCCGGGGCGTCTGCTCTACGCGCCAGAACTCGATCGTCTGAGTCCCGAGACCGCGAGTTTGCTGGGCGGGGTGCCCGCAGTGCTACTCGGCTCAGGGCTCGTGCCTGCCCGCAATGAGACCGGCAAGATCGAATACCTGTTCGAAGATGTCGAGCTCACCCTGATCAAGGGGGGGGCTCGGGTTCATCTCGCGAACTCCTCGATCCGCACGGATCTTTCAAACTCCCAGCAGCTGTTCTTCCTGCTGCCGCGTTCCCCCGACGGCCTGCCCGGCGAGGCGGTGCTTGAGTTGACCCAGCGCTTTGGTGACGACGTGCTTCGCCGAGTCGTTCGGCGGCTCGGGGCTAGCTCCGGTGCTCCGGGTGCGCGCTTCGGTGTCGAGACACCACAGCTCTCGCCGCGGGTGACGATGCTGCTGCGGAAGAGCACCCAACTCGTCCCTGGGCACTACTTCCCCGGAGGCTTTGGTGGCGAAGAGCTAGCGCTCTTCTCCACGGGGGGAGATTACGGCCAGGTGGCGATGCTGCGTGCGGCAGGATTCGGCGTGTACCGTGAAATCGGCCGACCGATCAATGTCGTGGGGCAAAGGCTGGAGACCGGGCGTATGCCCCTTGCTCTCTTGCCTGGTTCCTTCCAGCGCTCGGCGACGGGGCAGCTCTTCGTCATCTCGGGGGCAGGGGCAAAGGGGCCGAACGTGGGGCAGCATGCCTTGCTCAAGAGCACGGCCCAAGTCGAGTCGCCCTTCGCGGTCGAAGACACCGAGCTCAGAGCCGCGCAGGCGATTCTGGTCGGGCGTTCGGCCGATCTTGACAAGGACGGAATGACCGACCTCGTCTTCGCCCGGGTGGCAAATGGCGGCGAAGCAAACCTCGAGATTCTGAGCGGTGGCCTGCCAACGCCGCGCAGCCAGGTCTTGAGCCTGCCCAATGGCTTTCGTCCTGATCTACTCCAGCTGGTCGATCTCGACCGGGATGCCTCTCTGGACATTCTCTGTGGCGAGTCGGGCGGCGGCCGCCGCCTCGCGTTCTGGACCGGGAATGGGCTGGGCGCTTTTACCGGTCCCAAGCTTCTGGCTTGCGAGCCCCACGTCGGCTTCTTCGAGTCGGGGACCAAGCTGATCGAGCTCTGCCCGGTGGCACAGGGCTCTGGCCTGCCGCACGACGTCTACGTGCTCGCGGCTCGTGGGAAGCCGGGAGGCAAGCAGTGGATCCTCCCTCTGCGCTATGCCGCAGCTTCGAGGATGCTCCTTGGGCCAAAGCCCTCCGAGATCCTGGAGCTTCCCGCCTCTCTGCCCACCCTGCGGGTGGGGCTCCCGATCCAGCTCGATGGCCGTGGGCGGGACGAGCTTCTCGTCGGGACCGAGGGCGGAAGCGGCCCCGGGCTCGTCGGCTTCTCTTTGGATGCTGTGCGCCCCGCGCTCTTGCCGACGGACCTGGTGCCGGAAGACGCAGGAATGCGAGCCGTCGTTGGTCTGAAAGCTGCCAGGCTGTGGAAGCGGAGCAGTGAGCGCGGCCTCCTGGTCCTGCATGAAGAGCTGGTCGATCAGACGAAGCTGCCGGTCATCTCCGCGCTGCCGATTGCTGGCGGTCGGCTTCACTCGCGGCGAAGTCTGCTCGGGGCGGCCAGGAAAAAGCCGCCGGCACGCGTGCTCAGTGGCGACTGGAACGGGAATGGCAACGAGAACGATCTCTTGCTCGCGGTCGACTCCGAGCTGGAGTTCTACTTCGACCAAGGTTCGGGTTCCTACTCGGAGAAGCCGGATCTGCTTATCCCTGTGCCGGGTTTGATCGCTCCCTCGGTGGAGGTCTTGAGTTCTAAGAACGGCGTCCTCGTCTGGCTTGAGCAGGGTGGCGAGCTCGTCCACTACGACCTGCGCCAGAAGCAGCGCAGTAGCCGCGATGTTCGGGGCTATCTCGATCCTCCGCGTCAGTCGGGGCTGCTGGGGTCAGCTTCAAGGGTTCGGGCGTCGGACCACGATCAGAACTCTGTGCTGGATCTCAGCCTCTGGCTCGTTCCGGCGGTCATTCAGTCCCAGGACACCGGCGTGCTGGTGGCGCTTCGGCGCAGCTCCCAGCCGAGCAAGGACATCCCCTTCGTCGTTACCGAGGCGAGTGCCGTGCTGCGGGTGCCACCGCAGTTCCGTGATCTGCAGGTCGCCGAGCTGCTTCCCCATAGCAAGGGACATCCCGGCATCGAGGCCAGCCTACTCGGCACGCGGACCGTGGTCTTTTTCACCTTATTGGTCGAAGGCGTGCCTGGAGCTGATCGCTACTCCTATTTGCCTGGCGTTCTGCCCGATCTGCGGCTCGACAGCGACCCCAGCCAGCTTCTCTTCACTGAGCTGGGAAGCCCCTTCAAAGGAACGGTGGGGCAGCGGGACATGGTGGTCTTGGCGGGCGGGCGCATCCGCTTCTTCCGTAACCGTTTCGTGCGCAGTAACGAGCGCCTGCTCGGAGCCTTCGAGCCCCTGAGTGACTATGCCTATCCGGGCGTGGCCTCTGGCCTTGCGGCGGGTGATTTCAACGGCGATGGGATCTCTGACATCTTCGTGCTCAGCCGTCGTGTTGGCAGCAATCCGGGGCCCTCGCTCTGTCTCTTCGCCGGGCTTGGGGCGGGCTCTTTTCGCAGCTGCTACGTCTACCCCTCGCTCCTGCACATGCCGCGTTTCTATGGCAGCTTCACGACGCGGGACTTCGACGGCAATGGGCAAGCGGACTTGGTGCTTGGTCGGGACCTGCTGCTATCGCGTTGAGTTCCTAGCTGCGGGCCTTTTTCAATGCCCTGTTCGCTGAGCTGGGGTCTGCTACCCTCGCGCCATGACCGTTTGGCTGGGCACCGCAGGTTGGTCCTACAAGGACTGGATCGGCCCTTTCTATCCCTCTGGGACTGCGCCTGGGGACATGCTACGCAGTTACGCCCAGCGCTTTCGTTGCGTTGAGGTGGACAGCAGCTTTTACAGCGTGCCGGCCAAGCGCACAGTTGAGGCGTGGTGTAAGCGGGTGCCGATGGGCTTCGTTTTCTGCCCGAAATTCCCCAAGAGCATCAGCCACGACAGCTTCTTACTTGGCTGTGAGCAGGAGTTGACGACCTTCCTCGAACGCATGTCGTTGCTCGGCGGCGCCCTGGGGCCGATGCTCCTGCAGTTTCCCTACTTCAACCAGAAGAGCGGGGTCGATCTGGCGGCCTTCTTGGCCCGGCTTGAGCCGTTTCTCGATCTGCTGGTGGAGTGGATGCTCCCCCATATGCGCGTTGTCGTTGAAGTGCGTAACAGGAGCTTTCTCCGCGAGTCGCTGTTCGCGGCGCTCCGGAAGCGCAAGGTGCCACTGGCCTTGATCGACCATGCTTGGATGCCCTCGCCCGATCAGCAACGTCAGAACAAGGACATGCTCACCAGCGATTTTGTCTATCTGCGCTTGCTTGGTGATCGCTATGGGATCGAGAAGCTCAGCAAGACCTGGGATCGGGAACTCGTCGACCAGTCTTGGCGAATCAGCTCCTGGGCCGACTGGGTCAAAGAGCTGGCGCAGGAGCGCACCGTCTTTGCCTTTGCGAACAATCACTTCGCCGGCTTTGCCCCGGCTTCGATGCAGAAGCTGCAGCAGGCCTTGGAGGAATCATGAGCGATCTTGGGCCAGTCTGGCGCCGAGGAGAGCTTCCTCTTCCTGCGGAGGGCCGCCTTTTGCTTCGGGCTGAAGACTGGCTTTGGGGGCCGAGTTCGGAGCGGCCGGTGCTGAGCGAGCCCTGCATCTTGCGTTCGGCGGTCTGCGATCTCGGCTCGGTAGAGCCGCTCGACTTTGGCCTGATCCACGCCCTGGCTGCGCTAGCGAGGGAGCTGCCGGCGGCCGCCATCCACGAGGAACTTGGCTTTCGTAGCTTAGAAGACCGGAGCCTGTTCTGTGCCTTGCCCCTGCCCCGCAACGAGGAAAGCGTGGGGCGGGTGGCTAGTCGGTTGCGCTTGGTGCGTCGGCTCTTGCCGGTGCCGCTGCGGCTGCAGTGGCTGGCGCCGCCGCCGAAGGCGAGCTCGGCGATGGGGGAGGAGGAGTTTCTCAAGGCGCTGCGTGTCGCCGCCGACTGCGAGATCGTGGCGGCGCCGGTGGAGGGTTGCTGATGCTGGACAGCAAGGAGGAGCTGCTGCGCATTCGGGACAGCCTATGGACCCCAGAGGGGCGGGAGCAGCTGGGCGAACAGGTCGCCGAGGCACGGCTGCGCCTTCGCTGGGTCTTCGGCGAGCTGCTGAGTGAGAGTATGAGCGAAGAGCGGATCCGTCAGCAGATCGTGGCCTGCTTCCGCGAGATGGGGCCGCGTGGCCTCGATCCGCAGGAGTGGGCGGAGCGCTTTGTCGCCTATGGATGGCTAAGCGCCCCCAAAGAGCATGCTCTTTGGAGGCGCTTGGAGTCGTTTCTCGAATCGTAGGCTGCGTGCTCGGCCTGCCTGTTCAGGCGGACGACATCAGCGGATGCGCAGGCGCATGTTCTCGATGCGGTCGACTTCCTTGCAGAGTTCGATCCACTCGGGGAATCGAGAAGCAGGGATGCGCCCTGGCCGGAGGATCCTCTTTTGGCTGAGTGTCATTCCATGGTCGCTCATCTCCCAGGAGAGGCCGTAGTCGAGGAGGAGCTTGCGGCGCAGCAGGCCTTGTGGGCGCTGGCTGCAGCGTTTGTCGCCTAGCTCCAAGCGCAGTCGATAGCTGACGACATCCAGGCTGCCGGAGACGAAGGGATACTTGCGCTCGGCACGGGTTGCGAAGCGTCGCTGCATCTGGGAGAGCATGGGCAGCGGTGGTAGCAGCAGCTCGTTGCCGCGCTTCCGTGCGAAGTTCTTGCGGCGGAGATTGAGTTCGATCGTGACCGGCTGACCCTCCTTCTCGATACCTGGGAAACGCACCCCGCGCACAGTCCACCCAGAGAAGAAGCTGCGGGTGACGTTCTGGGCGATGAGCTGCCGGGTGTTTTCGTCTTGGATTCGAACCTGTTCGCTGAAGCGATAGCCATTCATGCCGCGAAGCTTGAGCGAGACCTTCAGTGCGGCATCTCTTCCGTGTAGGCGCAGTGTCCCGTCAAATTGCAGGCCGACCTGGTCGAGCCCGGGGTCGGGTAGTCGGCCGGGCTCGCCCTGCGTGCCGCGAAGCAGGAGGTAGGGGGCGCCGGCCACCGTCCCGAAGGGAAGCGCTGGAGGAAGCTGATCGATGGGGAAGTAGCGGGGTGCCCCGTGGATGAGCCAGAAGGGCTTGCCCTCGCCGCTTTCGATGCGAGCCGCTAGGTGCTTGTAGTTGAACGGGGCGTTCCAAAGCGGGTCGGCTTCGATTCCGCGGCTGCTGGCTTGCAGATCGAGGATGGCCGGGGTCCAAGGCACCCCGGCGGCCTCGAGCAAGGCCAATTCGAGCCCGAAGCGATTGCCCTCGCCTTGGAGCAGGGCGTGCAGCGGGCTTGCCAGGGCAGAGTTTCCGGCCCGTTTGACGTGCCGGTGTACGAAGTCGTGGATGGCTCGCGCCTTGGCTCCGGGCGTGGCTTGGGCTTGGTTCAGGCCGGAGAGGATCTCCTTGGCCTTCTCGCGAATCTCGAGCCAGGGCAGGGTAAGCGTCTGGAAGGACTCGCGGCCTGAACGGACGAAGGGCGTGGTCTCGGGCCTGCGCCCAAAGGTGACCCAGGGAGCAATCTCTCGGAGTTCTGGCATCGCCGGCTCGGTCGGCATGCGAGGCATGTTTCGCTTCAGAAAGATGTGCGCCTCAAGGTCTCCTAGGGACTCCTTGCTCCAATCGGCCTTCGGGTAGTTGGTCAGGAGGAAGCTCCCGAGTTTGTGCTCCTTTGGCAAGATGACGACCAGTCGGCTGTAGCGGAAGGGTTCGTCGGCGTTGGCGAAGAAGAAAGACGTGAAGTCGATGGGCTTTAGGCCCGGGGCGCTCTTGTAGTTGCGGTAGTGCTCCTCGATGAACATGCCTGGAGCGAGGCGCGGCATGCTGAAGCTGCCGCCGACCCGTTGTGGCCGGTAGACCTTTCCTTTGGCGTCGATACTGCGCAACTCGATGAGTTCGTCGGCATCGGCGGCTTGACCGGCGTTTTCGTATTTCTGAACCCCTTTTTTGTCGTTGAGGCGGCGGAGCTGCTGGGTCTCCTCCATCTGCGATCCGTCTGGGAACACGCGGATGACCATCTGGTCGAGGACCAGGGTCGATGGTGCTCCTTGGTCTTCGGGCCGACTTTTGTAGCGGGCGACTTCGGCCAGTGCGTCGAGGCGGTAGCGCTCGGTCTCGGCCAGGTAGGGGCGCCTTTCGTGGTAGGCGATTCGCTCACGCAGCCCGTGCTTGCTGGGGTCGATGGCCAAGGCCGTTTTCCATTGCTGCACGGCCTCCTCCAGCCGGCCAAGGGTGAGCAAGCTGTCAGCGATGTCCTCGTGTGCGGAGGCGTTTTGCGGCTCCTTTTTGGCGATCTCGCGAAACAGTGCCAGCGCTTGCTCGTGGTCGCCGAGCTTGCGGGCCAGTTCTGCCTTGGCATCCAGGGATTCGCGGCTGTTCTCGGAGTCACGATCGAGCAAGGAGCGGAGGGCGAGAGCTTTCTGCAGGGCACCAGTGTCGCGACTGTACCTATAGGCCGCGCGCAGCAGAGCCCGGTGGCCGGGGAGACCGGCGGCGCGAGCTTTCTCTACGAGGCTTAGAGCTCCGGCAGTGTCGTCCAGTCGGTCGAGTCGCCGAGCTTGTTCGAGGATGAGCTTAGGGTGGGTGGGGTAGCGAGCGAAGATCTCGTCGAGGACGGCAGCTGCCATTCCGTCCCAGTCGAGGTTCTCGAGCAGCCGGGCCTTTTGGCGCAGGGCTTGGTAGTTGCCGGGGTGTTTGGCGAGCAGTTCGTCGCAGCGCTGCAGGGCCTCTTCGGATTTGTCGTCGGCGGCGAGCCGGGCCATCCTCCTCCAAGTGAGGTGCCAATGCTCTTGGCTGAGCTTGCTACAGCGGTCGAGAAAGGCGCGCTCCTCACTCCTTTGTAGGTCTCGGGGCAGGCGCCGTGCTTGCCTAAGAATCTCGAAGTGAGCAGCGGCGACGCTGATGTCTTTTGGGGCGGCAGCAATGGCTTTCCGGCTCATGGCCAGGGCGAGGTCGGGCTGCGCGTGGCGCATGTAGCTGTGGGCGCGCAGGGCCAGGACCGTTGCGGACGACTTGCCGGGGCTCTTGCGTGCGAGCCAAGCCAGTTCGTCTTCATAGCTTTCGGCCAGTGGCGCCGGCCCCGTCCCGATCGGATGGAGCTTCCTCTCGGATTCGATGTGGAGGCCTGGCAGTGGTGTTGCGATTGAATCTACGAAGCGTATGCCGACCCGGGAGCTGCTTGCGACCGTCTTGACCAGGAGCCGGTTCCAGCCCTCGTGCATCGGTGTTGCGAAATAGCTGCGCACCGGCGGCCGGTTTTTGATGCGATCGACATTGGCGATGCGTTGGCCGTTCCACCACAGCTCGTAGGGGCCGTAGCAGGATAGCTCTGTCCAGGCAACTTGGCTCCCTGGGCTCTTGACTTGGATCAGGGCGTATTGAGCGCCTTCGCTGCGTTCAGCTGGGGAGCGCGGCTTGAGCTCAAGGCTGCTGCTATATGGCGGCAGCGAGATGCAGCGCCAGCGCAGCTTTCCGCCGAAGCGACCGCGGAACACGCTCTTGAGAGATAGCTCTTGCAGTTCGGGTTCGAAGGCGACGCCGCGGAAGCTGCGGCCACTGTCGCCAAAGGGCCCCACTGCCAAGGCGTGCTGCACGTACTGTTGCCGTGGATCGAGCTTGGCCGCCTCTTCGTACTTCCCTTGATTGCGCAGGTTCTCGGTGAGGAAGCTCTCGATGACCAGGCGGGCATTGCCGTGGAGGGGGGAGCGTAGCTTGGCCTGGAGTAGTTCCTGCAAGCGTTTGCCGGCCTTGGCGGGTGCGTCGGGCGCCTCGGCGATCCTGCGCCAGACCTGCAGGATCCTCTCACTATAGGGGCTGCTCGGATAGCTGCGCAGTGCCCGATCCAGGGTCGCGAGCTGGGCCTCCTTGTCGGGGCTTGGCGGCATCTGGGCGTCGAGGACAGCTCGGGCGAACTCAGGAAGGCTCAGTGGAGGATGCTCTTTGGCTTCCTTTTGGGCGCTGGCCGGGCTGAGAGTAGAAAGAAGTGCACCGGTGAGGAGCACTGAGCTCAGGTGTAGGCGGATCATTTCTTGCCCTCCTTGACGAGCAGGAGCTCCTGATTCTCGGCTCTGTCTACAAGCCGCGTCATGTCGAGGAAGCGCTTGTACTCGGCTGCCGAGATTCGCTGCCGGCGGCGCACGTAGTAGCTGGCGATTTCCAAGCTGCCCTTCTTCACTTCACTGGTGAAGGCAAAGCTGGCGAAGGGGGCATCAAAGCTCGCCTTCTTCGGGCTTTCGGCAATACGCCAACCCTTGGGTGGGGTGATACGTACCCGGAACTGCCGCGACTCTGGCGGCGTCAGCAGGATGTCCTTCTTGCGTGTTTCGGCCGAGGCGAGGGCGGAGAGGTTCTGGCGGGAGAAGATCGGGACCAGTCGCAGTTCTTGCGCCCCGCCGCTCAGGCGGGCGAGACCGGGAACGCGGAAGCGCAGCTGGTAGCGAGCTGGCTCACTGAGATCCTCAAGCTTTGAGAACTGCATGTCCTCAATCTCGATCTTGCCGAAGATGCGGCCGAGTTGGTCCTGGAGTCGCTCTTGTCGCTTCCCGGGCTCGTTGGCCCAGCGATGCCGTAGGGTCGGGTCGTGGAAGCCGCTTGCCAGCTGATCCATTTCGACGATGGCGTCACCATTGGCAAGCAGGCGAACGTCGAAGCGCTGGGCCCGGCAGTTGTCCTCGGGCGTTGGCCAGGGGATGCGTTTGATCTTGCCTTCGTGGCCTTGGACGACGAGAAGATCGGCGCCGTAGTCCATCTCCGGTAGCACGCCCAGGGGATAGCGATCGGCTGTGCCGTCGAGCCAAAGCTCAGACAGCCCGTCTTGGGTCGGCACATAGGAGATGCAGTGATTGAAGTGCTCGATGAGCGGCAAGCTCAGGTCGTCCTTCTCGCGCTGCTCTTCGGCGAGGATGAGCACCGGGTACGCCTTGATGCCGACCTCTGCGAGCATGGCATTCATCAGGATCGCCTTGTCCTTGCAGTCGCCGTGTCGGCGCTCATAGATCGTCTCGATCGAATACGGTTTGTAGCCGTGGACGCCGAACTCCCAGGCCTCGTAGCGGATGCGATTGGTCACGAACTCGTAGATGCGCCGGAGCTGTTCTTCCTTGCTCTTGGCGCCGCGCACCAGCTTTTGCACGTGGGCACGGATGGCCGGAGTCATTGTCGTCTGCTTGCGGATCAGGTCCCACCACCAGGCTGCGAACTGGTTCCAGTCGCGGTAGGTCGAGATTCGCAGCAGGGGGCCGGTCTCTCTGGACGAAGGGGCCCTGGTTTCGACATCGCGCCCAGGGAGATCGCGGAGCACCCAGGAGCGCAGCTCGGCACCGCTTTCGTGCTGCTGCGTTCTTGGTTGGGGGACCGCGCCCAGCGACTGGAAGTAGTAACTGCGGCCCTTCTCCAGCAGGACATCGAGGCGAGAGAGCTTGCTGGCAGCGCCGTCGCTGGGGAGGAAGCTGTGTTCCAGCCCAAAGTAGTCGCCAAAGAAGCTCCGCTCCTGGTCATCGACCCGCAGCTTGAGCTCGACGATGTCTCCGGGGTCGATCTTGGGGAGCTGGATGTACCAGGCCTGACCGAGGCGGGCGCGAAGCGAACGGCCATTGGGCTTGATGACGCGCGCTTCGAGGATCCTCCCCAGTTGTGATCCCGAGTGGATGGGGAGCGAATAGCTGGACCAGATTTGGGCGCCGCGTTCGGTGAGGATGCGTACGAGCTTGTGCTCGTAGCGGCTGCTGGTGCCGTTGCTGTAGGCCCGAATCAAGCTGTGCTGGAGGATGTATTCGTGGGAACGCTTGGCTTGCAGCGACTCCGGCGATGGCCCCGGGTCGGCTTTGAGCAAGGCCGCACTGTCGAGTTCAAGGCCCTCGTAGAAGGGCGTGGGCTCAGAGCTGAGAAAGTCCAGCCGACGTGCGGCGTCGGTCAGGCCGGGTTTCAACGCCAGTGCTCGCTTAAGCCTGGTGACCTGCGCCTTCACGTCGCCGCGCTGGGCGGCGATCTCGGCCAGCATTAGCCAGCTGTAGACGTCTTCGGGGCAAAGGGCGAGGAAGCGCATCCAGGCGCGCTCTGCCTGCGCCCACATCTTGGCTGCGTCCTTCGCCGAGCTGAGGGCGCGGGCTCTGTAGAACTCTGCAAGTACTTCGTAGACGTCTTGTTCCCAGGGAAAGCGCAGCTCGGCTTGCGCGAGCGTTGCGAATGCGGCCTTGCTCTGACCGAGACGCAGCTGCATGCGAGCGATCTGGATCCGCGTTCTGAGGCTGTCGCGAACGCTGCGCCGACGCTGGAGGAGGGCGAGGGCCTCTTCGTATCGAGAATCGCCTTTGGCAAGCGGGATCGCCTTAGCGAGCAGCGGCACGAAGTGGGCATGCCTTCCTTCCAACAGCGCGCTGCGGATGCGGAGATGAGCTTCCTTGTCCAGCTCGCGAGCCTTCATGAGCGCGAGCTCGGACTCAAGGAAGTCCGGCCCATCGGGGCGCACCGCTCGTGCGCTTTCGAGCCACATCCATGCCCGCCGATGATTGCTCCGGGATTCGAGTTCCATGCCGGCCAAAGCAAGCATGGCCAGTTGTGCCCGCGGCCAAAGCGTCACCGCGCGCTCGTAGGCGGCGTAGCGGGGGTTGTCGTCACGGTCTCCGCTCCAACGCTCGGACTCGAGTGCGTCGCCATAGAGCTTCCAGCAGGACGAGTCCTCAGGGCGTAGCTGCGTCGCCAAGCGGGCAATGGCCCGATCCCGGCGTTGCGTTTCCTCCTCGCGTGCGGCGGCCTTGAGCAGGAAGGCGAGGCGATAGGCGAGCTGTCCGGCTCGTGCGCGCGCCGCTCCTTCGAGCTTTTTGGCGCCTTTGAGCCGTTTCAGTAGCCGCTCGCTCGGGAGCATGGCGGATTCGGGGATGGGGCGTTTGGAGGCGGCCGCCTTACTCGCAGCGAGCATCCTCTCGGGGTCGCAGCTGAGGATGACTCTTTTTGCCGGGAGGGGGGCGCCACTGGGATCGGTTAGGCGTACGCGTAGCTGAAAGATGTCTTCCTGGCAGCCGCTCTTGATGAGGATGAGGTTGTCGCCGGGCTCCAGGATGGCGGTGGCGACGTCTTGGTCGAAACCGAAGGCACGGCTCTCTGCGTCACGTTGGAACAGCTTCTGGCCGTTGACGAGGATCCGGGTGCTGCCGGAGCATCCGAGGCGAATGCTTACTGGGGTTGCTTGTTCGACGCGGGCGCTGAAGGCCAGGATCGTGAGCACCTGCTCAGTCGGCCGGATCAGTGAGTCAAAGTCGAAGTTGCGTTCGGGGGCGAAGCCGATGTCCAAGAGGCGCCAAGCGACCTTGCGTGCCTTGCCCTGGTGTTTGGCTTTGAGGTCGAGAGGATGCTCCGGGCCTTTTTCGATCCTATGCTTGCGGCGGAAGCCGTTGCCTCGCTCGTTATCGAGGGGGCCCAGCATCCAAGCCTTTGTCACCGTGCCGAGCTGGTCGTAGATGGTCTGGGCCTTGTCGCTGGCGCCGATATTCAGCCAATGCTCGGCCAGGTGATATTGGAGCAGGGCCTGGAGTAGGGGGTAGGCGCCGAGTCCGGGTTGGCTGCGCACGCGTTCGAGGGTTTCGGCAAAGCGTCGACTCTCGCCCAGTTGTTTGGCCAGTTCTCCTGTTTGGACCAGGGTGAATTCGAAGTCCGCTGCGGCACTGATCCCGAGCCGATTGAGCTTCTCGAAGCCGAGCAGGGTCTCGATGCCCAGCTTGAAGGCCTCTCGGGTGGCTCCCGACTGAACGAGCTCGACGAGCTCTTGCTGTGGCGTTGGGGGCTGTGCCGGCAGGGGTGTAGGGAATGCCAGCAAGGCCAGAAGGAGGAGAGTGGGTCGCATGTGCATGAGTGTCCTCGGAAAAGCCAGGTGCGTTTGTAACGCTAGGGCAGGGCTTGCACTACGCTGCTTTGCTGCCTGAGGTTCAGGCTACAAGCAAGCCCTGACCCTCTGATCCGTCTTACTTGGCCGCGCCGCTCTTCTTTTGGCCTGTGAGCGCGAGGGCCTTGCGTAACTCGAGGGCATCGAGCGCGCCATCGCGGTTTTGGTCGACCCGGTGGTGCAGATTCGCGGCGTGTCGAGTCAGGCTGGGATGTATGCGGGCCAGTGCGTAGCGCAGTTCTTCGAGCTCGATGCGGCCGTTGCCGTTGCGGTCGGCCGCTTGGACTGAGGCGGGCAAGGGGCGCAGTTGGCGCCTCGGGGCGCTACGGCGCTGGCCGCTCAAGTGGCGCTCAAGCTTGGGTTTCAGCACTTCGAGCTCGGGGAGACTCAGGGTGCTGGACTTGTCACTATCGAGCTCGCGGAAGCTCTCGGCGGCATCCTTGCCGAGCATCGGCTGCAGCAAGGATTCGAAGCTGCGCCACTCGTCGAACTCGATTTTGTCGTTCTTGTTGCGGTCGAGATCGGCAAAGAAGCGCTGCACGGGGATGGCGCTGGGCTTTGGCGTATCGATACCCCGAGCGAGGCGGAGGAGGGCGGGAGCCTGCAGGTGAAGCTCTAGCCCCTGCTTGCAGATCTCCTGAAAGCGGGCGTCGAACTCGCGGAAGCTGATGACTCCGTCGCGGTCGGTGTCGAAGCGACGGAAGCCTCTTGCATCACGGGCCTGAAACATCGCCTTCTGCGCTTCGAAGAAGCGGATGCGGTCATCGCCGTTGAGGTCGGTGGCGGCAAAAAGCTGGCGGCTCGTCGTCAGGGAGTAGACAGCGAAGCCGCGGAGCTTTTTCTGCCCGCCTTTCACTGGCTCTTGGGCTGTGAGAACAGCGCTGAAGGCCAGGAGAAAGGCGAGCACTTGTGAGATCGGAGCTAGCAGGCTGCCAGAGCTGATCTGGCACTTCGCTGCTGAGCGCATGGATGAAGCGCCTCCTAGGGCGTGAAGGTGGATTCGCGGCCCAGGGCGACGAAGCCGGCACCGCGCTGAAGCACGTCGCCGAAGTCGGCGCCCGCGTCCTCGAAGCAGGCAAACTCGACGCGCACACCGTGGGCGCGCAGCTGTTCGGCGACCGGAGCGAGGCTGTCGTCGGCGGTGGCAATCAGGATCACGTCGGTTCGCATGGCGAGAGCCACTGCGTCCATCGCGATCTGCACCAGCCGCTTTTCGCGTCGGTCCTCGGCGACGACGCTGTCGAATCCAGCGGCGCCGAGGTTCTCTTCCAAGGCTCGGCTGTTGCGGCTGGTGTAGGCGAGAGAGCGCGGGTTGCGCCGTCCGGCCAGGAGGAAGTCGAGCAGGCCGACCAGGTTGATGTGCCCGTCGAAGAGCTCACGGCTGGCCTCTTCGAGTGAGTCGAAATCGAGGAGCACGGAAACTCGCTGGCCGGTGTTGTAGAGGCGTGGGCTCGGCTGCCCGCGCCTGTCGTCGCGACGTTTGCGGCGGGCTGGCCGGCGATCCTCGCGGTCGCGATTTCGGTCGCGGTTACGCCCCCGGTCCCGGTCGTGGTCCCGATCCCGATCCCGGTCACGATTTCGATCGCGGTCACGATTTCGGTCCCGATCTCGCCCACGTCCGCGATTCCGGTCCTCGCGCTCGTCCTGGTGCTCCTCTTGATCACGTGACTTCTCGCGGCGAGAGCGACGACCACCACGACGTCCATGGCGGCGGCCCTGCTCTTCGTCGTCAAGATCCTGGTCAGGCTCATCGAGGTCGCGGCGCTTGTCTTGCTCGTCGACTTCATCGATGTCATCGATCTCGACCAGCTCGACCAGATCCTCTTCCTCTTCGATGGGGGGCTCGTCGAAACGCTCTTCCCGCTCTTCGGGCTCTGGCCTGGGCTCGTCGTCGAGGCGTTCCTCGACGTGCTCCGCTTCGTCCAGGTCGTGCTTGCGCCGACGCGAGCGGCGCCGGCGTGGCCGTGGAGGGGCGTTTTCGAGGGCGCCGACGAACTCGTCGTCCTGGTCCTCTGCGATCTCCGTCTCCAGTTCCGGGGCCTCTTGCGGCTCCTCACTGGGGGGCAGATCGGTGATTTCGGGGCCGTCTTCGACCTCGACGGGCTCGGCGATCAGGTCCTTGCTTGCGGCCTTCTTGCTGCGAGTCGTCGATTTCTTGCGGCTTTTCCGCTTCTTCTTCTTTGCTGCCTTCTTCTCCACGCGGTCCTCTTGTGCTTCTTCTTGGTCCTGCGCCGGGTTCGGGTCGCTCGACGGGAGTTCGTCGTCGTCGAAGAGTCCAGAGCCAAAGCCTGGGTCGTTCACGAAGTCCTCGCTTTCTTGAGCTGAGCTCTAGCGGTTTCGAGCGAAGCAGGCTAGCTCGGCGCTGGAGGCCGAGCAAGAAAGGGGGGCATGGCTTGACGGCATTGCCTTGCGTTGGCCTAGGGTGGCGCGAAGCTCATGGCATGCTCCGCCTCGTTGTCTTGCTCCCGCTTGCCCTCTCAGCACAGCTTCTCGCCCAGGCTGGGTCGCCGCGCGCCCCCGACCCGCTCGCTGGGATCGAAGCTGAGCTTCAGCAGGCCCTCGGACGCTTGCGGATCGAGAAACGTGAGCTGGGCCAGCGGCAGCGGCCGCAGGACAGCTTCAGCTTCCCCCTGGTCTTCGCTGCCCAGCAGCGGCCCCTTGAGCTGCCTCAGATCGCGATGGGGCTGCGACTGCGGGCGCAGCGCTTCGGGCGGCAGCCTGGCGCCGATACCGCCCTGGCAGCGGCGCTTGGCCTCGTTCCACAGGCGGCGCTGGGACAGCTTTGGCCCGAGCCAGGGCGGAAGGCCAGCGCCGAGGTCGCTTGGCGCAGCTTGCTGGGTAAGGCTGCCGCCGCCGAGGACTTGCCGGTGCCGGCGCTGTCGGGCCGAGCCGCCGAAGGCTGGCGCTTGCTGTCCCTGGCCTTGGCGCAGCTTGCCCGAGCGCAGCGCGACTCCTGGGCGGCGCCGCTTAGCGTTGCTGCTCGCCAGCGAGCCATGGAGCTGCTGCCGCCGCTGTATTGCCCGAGTTTTGCTCGGGGAGCTCACGGGGCCGATGCGCGCCGGAGCGCCCAACTCGAAGCCCTGCGTCTCGATCTGGAGAGTCTTGGCCGGCACGGACTCGGTGCCCTCGGGTTGCTGCGGCGAGCCATTGGCGAGTTCCAAGCGGCCAAGGCCAGCGAGCTGCCGCCGCCGATTCGGGTCCCAGGCATCCAGGGCGACCTGCTCTTCCACTGCGAGACTCCTCTCGGCGAGATCGCGATCGGCGGGAGAGGCCATACCAGCTATGAGCGGGAGCTCTTCTTGGTGGTCGATCTCGGCGGGGATGACCGCTACTGCGAGCGGGTGGCGGGCGCTTCCGAGCTATGGCAGCGTCCGGTCTCGATCGCCATCGACCTCGACGGGCGTGACTGCTACTGGACGGATGACGCCCTGGCCTTTGGGGCTGGCTTGCTCGGGACTGGGTTGCTCTTTGATCTGGGGAAGGACGACGACATCTATCGATGCGGCGATCTGGGGCTGGGGGCCGGGATGCTCGGTCTTGGTTTGCTCTTCGATGACGGCGGCAACGACCGGTATTTCGGAAGCTCCTTCGCCCTGGCTGCTGGCAGCTTCGGCTTTGGAGTGCTGGCCGATGCCGGCGGGGACGACAGCTACGAGGTGTTCGCTTGTGGTCAGGGCTTCGCCGCTGTGCGCGGCATCGCGGTCCTGCTCGATGCTGATGGGGACGACAGCTATCTCGGCCGGGGCCGAGCTAGGCCTGCGCTGGGGCTGCCGTCTCTGCCGGGGGCGGCCTTCTGTCAGGGAGCGGCCAGTGGGGATCAGCGGCGAGGGGCCGCTGGCGGCATCGCCTTGCTTTGGGACGGCAAAGGGGACGACCGCTACGCAGCGGAGAGCTTTGCCCAGGGCTGTGCCCAGTGGCTGAGCCTCGGCCTCCTCATCGACGAGAGCGGGCACGATCGCTACGAGAGTCGACAACGCGCCCAGGGGGCGGGCTTTCGCCTGGCTTCGGGGATGCTCTGGGACCTGGCCGGTGGGGATCACTATGTGCTGGCTCAGGGGCTCGGCCAGGGGGCCGGCTACGACCTCGCTTTTGGCCTGCTGCTGGAGCAGGAAGGCAATGACCAATACCTGGGCGCGGACTTGAGCCAGGGGGCGGCGGGGGCCAATGGCCTGGGCCTCCTGCTCGAGTTTGCCGGTGATGACCTCTATGCCGGCGTTGCGCAGCCGGGGGCTCTCGTGGCTCTGCAGGGGGCGGCCGCAGCTTCGCGTGGCTATAGCTCGATCGCGATGCTCCTTGATTTGGCGGGGGAGGATACTCTCTCGGCCCGGGGTGAAGGCGGCGAATACCTGCTGCGCGGCGAGCGTGGCCTGGTCTGGGATCGTGGCTACTTGCCGCCTTTGGAGCATGCTCCCAAGGCGGAGCCGGCGAGTTCGCCAGCCAAGCTGCCGTTGCCGGAGCCGCTGCCGACCGCCACCGAGAGCAACTTCGCCGAGCTCTGGCGCCAGGCCGTCGCCGCGGCATCGAGCGCCGAACGTGATCGGGCCCGGAGAACTCTGCTCGCCCTCGGTGCGCCTGCCGGCGAGTGGGTGCTGGAACATGGCCTGGAGGGGACGGGGGGCGAAGTACTCGCTGCCCTCGAAGTCCTGTGCACTGGCATGGGCGAGGCGCTACTTCCGCAGCTGCGTGGCGGCTTGCGGGCCAAGTCGCCAGTCGTGCGTCGCAATGCCCTGCGCCTGCTGGCTGCGGCCAAGGATCTGGAGGCTGTGCCCAAGATGCTGGAGCTGCTTGAGGAGGACGAGCGCGCTTTTGTGCGGCGGGCGGCTGCCCGAGCTCTCGGCCGCATGGGCAGCGAGGCGGCCCTGCCGGGCCTCGAACGCTTGGCGCGTTCGGAGGATGCTCTGGATCGCCGAGCTGCGGCGGAGGCTCTGGGGGGCATTCCGAGCAAGTCCGCCCTGCACCGGCTGGCTGATCTGCTTGCGGACAAGAGCTATCAGGTTCGGGATCCGGCGCGGGCGGCGCTTGCTGTGCGCAAGGGGGATGCCCTTGAGATCGGCCTGCAAGAGCTGGCTCGGGGCAAGAACCCTGCGCTGCGCGAGTGGTTGGCGCTGTTTCGGGAATGGGGCGCCCAGGAGGCGCGGCCGGCGCTCGGGCGCCTGCGTCTGCACAGTGACCCGCAGGTCGTGCGCGAGGCGAGGGAGATACTTGAGCTTTTGGACAAGAAGGCCGAGGAAGGACGGGACCCCGGCACGGAGGGCAAGCGTTGAGCGAAATCGGACTCTTTGTGCCCTGCTATATGGACGAATTGTGGCCGCAGGCTGCGATCGCGGCGACGCGGCTCCTTGAGGCGCTGGGGCATAGGGTCGTCATCCGGAATCCGGTCTGCTGTGGCCAGGTCCTGAGCAATTCGGGGGACGAGGCGGGGGCCAAGGCGGTGAGCCAGCTTTGGGCGAGAGAGCATGCGGACCTCGATCTGGTGCTGATCCTCTCCGCCAGCTGCACGGGCTTTTTGCAGAGAGAATGCTCCAGTCCGCCGATACGGGAGTTCTGTGCCTGGATGGAGGAGTTTGGGCCCGAGCGCTACCCGCGGCCTTTGCCGCGCCGCTTCGCCTACCACGCTTCTTGCTCTTCGCAGCGAGAAACGCAGACGGCGGCGGCGACGCGTTCTCTGCTGGGGCGGATCGAGGGCTTGCAGCTTCAAGAAGCCGCGCCGCGGGATGAGTGCTGCGGCTTTGGGGGCAGCTTTGCCACCAAGCATCCGCAGCTCTCGGTGCGCATGGGACAGGATCGCCTGGCTTGCCTGCTCCAGGGCAAGGAGCTGGACGGTGTCGTGTCCGCAGACCTGTCCTGCCTCCTGCACCTGCGCGGCATCGCGGCGCCAGAGCTGCGGATGTGCCACGTGGCCGAACTCTTGTGGGAGGCCTGTGATGGCTGAGAGTCTGGAGGCGAGAATCGCCAGGCGCCTGCGTGACCTGGCCTTTGTCGATCGGCACATCGAGGCCGTCGGGCACAAACACGAGAGCCGAGCCCAGGCCAAGGCGAAGCTGCCCGAGTGGGAGGAGCTGCGCCGACGAGCCGCGGCGCTGCGTGCCGAGTACCGCTCGCGCTTGCCGGAGCTGCGGGAGCGCTTTACCCAGCAGGCCGAGCTGCGCGGGAGCATCGTGCACTGGGCTGCCGATGCCAAAACTGCCAACGAGCAGGTCTGGAGCATCCTCCAGAAGGAGGGCGCCCGCCAGATCGTCAAGTCCAAGTCGATGACGACCGAGGAGTGTCAGCTCAACAGCTTCCTCGAAGCGCGCGGCTGCAGCGTGGTCGACACCGACCTCGGCGAGCGCATCGTCCAGCTCTTCGGCGAGCCGCCCAGCCACCTGACCGGGCCGGCCATCCATCGCAGCCGCGAGGAGATCGGTGAACTCTTTGCCCAGCACGGCCTCTGCGAGCCTGGCGAAGAGGATCCTACGCGCTTGACGATGGCGGCGCGGCAGGCGCTGCGGCAGATCTTTCTCGCGGCCGAGCTGGGCATCACCGGGGCCAACTTCTTGGTCGCGGAGAGCGGTGCTCCGGTCGTGGTCGAGAACGAGGCCAACTCCCTGCTCGGCACCAGCCTGCCCAGGGTCCACATCGTCGTGGCCGGCATCGACAAGCTGATTCCTGGCGAAGAGGCGCTGGCGACTTTTTTGGCCCTGCTCGCCCGCAGCGCCACCGGCCAGCGCGTCACCAGCTACACGACCAGCTATGCCGGGCCGCAAGCGCGCAGCGAAGCCGAGCTCGCCGCTGGGCTGCCGCCGCGCGAACTGCACATCATCCTGCTCGATAACGGGCGCAGCGGCCTCGCCGGGACCCCGGCGGCGGCGGCCCTGGACTGCATCCGCTGTGGCGCCTGCCTCAACGTCTGCCCGGTCTACCGCCGTATCGGCGGCCACAGCTATGGCTGGGTCTACCCCGGGCCGATCGGCAAGGTGCTCGGGCCGGCGATGGCCGGACACGACGCGCTGCCGAGCGCTTCCAGCCTCTGCGGGGCCTGCAGCGAGGTCTGCCCGGTGGGCATCGATCTGGCCCGGCACATCCATGATTGGCGCGGGGTGCTGACCGAGCAGGGACGGGCGGTGACCGGGCTGCCGCCGCTGATCGGCAGCTTCTTGAAAAGGCCGGCCTTGTGGCGCCTTGGCCTACGGTTGGCGAAGGCGATGCCGCGGCTCAGTGGCGCCCTGCTGCGCCGAAGCAAGCAGATGCGGGCCTATAGCTGCGACGGGGCGCGGCGGCTGCCGGAGCTGCCGAAGCAGAGCTTTCGCCAGTGGTTTGCCCTGCCTCGCCAGGCGCCCTCGCTGCGGCTCGAAGGGCGCTCTGGAGCATGCTCTCCCGCCCAGCCCAGGGCCGCGGTCGTGGATGAGCGGGAGCTGCATTTGCGCTTTGCCGAAGCCCTGCTCGAGGCCGGCGGCGATCTGCTGACACTGGAAGAGCTCCCTGGCGAAGCGCTGGCCTCCTCGCGAGCTAGGGCTTGGCTGGCCGAGCGAGGAATCTCCCTAGGCCCGGCGCCGATCGCCAAGGAGGCTCTCAACGGACTGCAGCATCTAGTGGTGACGGCGCGCTGGGCCATTGCCCGCGTCGGCGCGCTCTGGCTCGACTTCGAAGATCTGGACAGCCGGGCCCAGGCGCTCTTGCCTGAAGAGCTCGTCGTCCTCGTGCCGCGACCGGAGATCGTCGAAGATCTAGGCCAGCATGCCGAGCGCCTGCTGGCCCAGCCGCGACGCAGCAGCTGCGGCAGCATTCTCGCGGGCCCGAGCAAGACGGCCGACATCGCTGGGGCCCTCGTATTCGGCGCTCACGGCCCGAAACACTTACATGTCATCTTTGTCTGATCGCGCCGGCGAGCGCCCGATGCGCCTCTCCCGCCACCTCTTGATCGACGGCTGGGGCTGCGCCGCGGCCCAGCTCGACGACCCCGAGCAGGTGCAGGCGGCGCTACGCCGTTCGGTGCAGGACAGCGCCGCGACCCTCATTGATCTCTGCGTTCACCAGTTCAGCCCCCAGGGAGTGACGGCGACGGCGACCCTCGCCGAGTCCCACCTGGCGATCCACACTTGGCCCGAGCACGGCTACTTCGCGGCCGACCTGCTCTTCTGTGGCGAGCTCGATCCGCAGAGAGGAGTTCCGGCCATCGTCGAGTCCTTGGCTCCCGCGCGTTACCGTGTGCGGGAGATCCCACGTGGGATCGCTCTGCCGCTGGCCGATGCGAATCGCCTGGCGGGAGAGATCGAAGAGGAAGGATCGAGGACGAAGGACGATGGCAGCTAGCCGTAAGCGAGGGAGCAAGAAGGGTCCCAGGAAGGGCGCGAGCAAGAAGCGCGCGAAGAAGAAAAAGGCGGCGCGGCGCGGGCCGAGCCCCAAGCAGTCGGGGCCGCGAAGCTCTGGCCCCCGCTTTGCTGGCGGTGGCGCCGGCAAGAAGGCAGCGAAAAAGTCAGCGAAGAAGGGGCGGAAGAAGTCGGCGAAGAAAGCCGCCAGGCGCAGAGCCAGCAAGGTCGCGCCCAGTGGCGGCACCGGCTCCAGCCTCTGGAACCAGGTCCTGGGCAAGGCGCAGGAAGAAGAGAAGAAGCACGCCGGGCTGGTCCGGCTCAACGCCTACCTGGCGCGCTGCGGGGTCGCTTCCCGGCGCAAGTGCGACGAATGGATCGAGCAGGGCCGGGTCAGCATCGGCGGCGAGATCGTTCGCGAGCTGGGCAGCAAGGTGGATCCTCTCCGGGACGTCGTCGCCGTAGATGGCGAAGCGCTGCAGCCGGAGAAGCCGGTCTATGTCCTGCTGCACAAGCCCAAGGGCGTGGTTTGCACCAATGCCCGCGGCGAAGAGAAGACGCGGGCGATCGACCTGATCTCCCACGTGCGCGGCCGAGTCTTCCCCGTCGGCCGACTCGACCTCGACTCCGAGGGGCTCCTGCTCCTGACCAACGATGGGCGCTTCGCCGAGAGCATGACCCACCCGCGCTACGGCGTGCCCAAGACCTACAAGGTCACCCTCCGCGGCCGGATCGACGAGGCGACCCTAGACAAGACCCGCGGTGGTGTTTGGCTCGCCGAAGGGCGCAGCGGCCAGGCGACGATCCGCATCACGCGCCGAAGCAAAGAGCGCACGACCCTGCTGGTGACGATCCGCGAGGGCAAAAACCGCGAGCTGCGCCGCATCTTCGGACGCGTCGGCTTCCCGGTCCTGCGCCTGCAACGGGTCAAACTAGGCCCCCTGGAGCTGAAGGGGTTGCCAAAGGGCAAGTCCCGCTTCCTGCTGCCTTCCGAAGTGGATGCCCTCCTCGCGGCCACCGATCCCCAGGCAGAGGGCTAGCTGCGGTAAGGCTGGCTGTCGGTGCAAAACGGCGAGCACGCATTGCGGAACAAGGAGGAAGAGATGCGAAACGAGATCTTCGACGTGGCGGTGATTGGAGCGGGGGCGGCCGGGACGATGGCCTACCTGCGGGCGGTGCTGAACGCGAACCGCACCGCGCTCTTCCTCGGCGATGCGCATACCAAGCGCAAGGGACGTGCGAGCTGGGTCATGGACGTCGACAACGTTCCCGGGCTCCATGGCCTCGGCAAGCCGATCGTCAGCAGCGCGAAGGGCAGCTTCGACTGGGTCGACGCACAAGAGACGCTCGCGGGCTTCGGCGAGCGCATCAAGGCCAAGGTCGAGCGCATCGAGAAGGTCGACGACGGCTTCGTGCTGCACTGGACCGAGCGCAAGGCGGGCGCCCAAGAGCTACGCGCGCGCTACGTGATCCTGGCGACCGGCATCATGGACGTGCAGCCCGAAATCGCCGGCTCGATCCAGCCGATCCTGCCGTTCGCGAACGCAGGACAGGCGCTCTACTGCGTGCGCTGCGACGGCCACCGCACGATCGGCGACCAGCTCTCGGTCATCGGCAACTCCGACACCGCGATCCACATCGCCAGCATGATGATCGAACGCTACGGCCACGAGCGCGTCCCCGTCCTCGCCAACGGCCAGCCCTGGGAGATCGGCGAAGGCGCAGAGAGCGTCCGCGAACTCTACGATATCCCCGTGCACGAATCGAAGATCAGCGAGATCCTCGGCGATCCAAAAACGGGCCTCGAAGGCTATCGCCTCGACGATGGCAGCGTCGTGAAGACGAACCGAACGATCGTGAGCCTCGGCATCATCGCCTACAACGAGCTGCTCACGAGCCTCGGCGGCGAAGTCGACAAGAACGGCAAGGCCCTCGTCAGCGAGAAATACGAGAGCAACATCGAAGGCCTCTTCGTCATAGGCGACCTCGTCGCCGGCAAGAAGATGCAGATCTACACCAGCCAGGACATGGCCGTAGACGCCGCCGACGAAGTTGATCGAAGACTGCGTCTCTCCAGGCGCGCAGCCATGCGCCGAGCACGGTAGAGAGTCGAGGGCTAGAGAGTCCAGGGCAGCGCGGACAGGCCGAATCGGGTGGCTCCGTTTGGCCGGTCCTTGACAGGCTTCAAATAAGTAGAGCCAGCCATCTCGACGAGTGGGACAGCGATGTCGGCGCACGAAGCTAAAGCCTCACTGAAGTTCCTTGCGCCGAGCCACATCGAGGAGGCGAATGGAATATCCAAGAGACGTCGCGCGGCTCTTTGGGCAGGGCGAGCTGAGCTGGGTTCCCTTCTCTGAGGTATGGGAATGGCCGGACAGCCAACGCACTCAGAGGTTCTCCGTCCCCTCGTTGAGCACGTTGAGGTAGCTGTCGTAGGCGAAGACCCGGTTGCGGCGTTTGCCGGTGACTTCGCGGGCGATCTTCAGGTCGATCAGGAGCTGCATGCCCTTGGCGGCTGTCGGGAAGGTGAGTCCCGTTGACTGGGCGACATCCTGCAGCTGGTGGACCGGGCGGGCTTTGAGCGCCTCGTGGACGCGCAGTGCCGACCCCGCCTTGCGGCCAAGCTGCTGGATCTGCGTGCGCTGTGCCTCGAACAGCTGCATGAGCCGCTTCGCCGTGTCGACGGCGCTGTCGGTAGGAGATGCAATCGGAACGTGTCAACGATTCTGAGACACCGACGGTCATGGTTTAGTGGAGCGCCGCAAGCGGCGCGCTCCCTTGTGTAATGGGGCTCTGCCCCAAACCCCGAGCTTTGTCGCTTCGGGGACGAAGCTCATTTGAACCGCCTTTCTCAGGTTTCAGCTTTGGTAGTGCTTTGCTCTCCACAGCAAGTCATCCACCGCTGCGAAGTCCTCCCGAACGAAGTGGCGACAAAAAACGTGCGCAGAGTCGCGAGCCGCGCAGGAGGCTGCGGAGTAGCGGGCGGGAGATTGGGGCCGAGCTGCTACACTCCCCGGCCTTCTTTTCCGAGGATTCTCGATGCTCAGTAGCTCTCCCCACTCGATTCGCAGCAAAAGCCCAGGGGCCGGCGATGCGGCTTCGCTTCTGCGCGAGGTTCATCGCAAGACGCTGAAGAATGGCCTCCGCGTCCTTCTTGTCGAGAGCCACGTTTTGCCGGTGGTGAGCCACTGGCTTTGGTACACGGTGGGATCACGCGACGAGCGCAGCGGCGAAACCGGCGTGTCGCACTTCCTCGAGCACATGATGTTCAAGGGGACCGATCGCTACCCGAAGGGCTCCATCGACACGCTGACCGCCCGGCTCGGTGGCAGCAACAATGCGATGACCTCGTACGACTACACGACGTACTACTTCAACCTGAAGAGCGATCGCTGGACCGAGGCCTTGGAGATCGAGGCCAGCCGCATGCAGCACTGCCTCCTCGATGGCGCCGAGTTCGAGGCCGAGAAGAAGGTCGTTCTCGAGGAGCTGATGCGCGGCAAGGACGAGCCCTGGTCGCCGCTTTGGGAGGCGGTGAGTTCGATGGCCTACCTGGTCCATCCCTATCACCATCCGATCATCGGTTGGCGCGAAGAACTCGAACGCATGCCGGTCGAGACCATGCGCAGCTACTACGAGCGCCACTACGCCCCGGATCGCGGCATCCTGGTCGTGGTCGGGGACATCCAGCACGAGCAGGCGATGGGGGAGATCGAGGCGCGGCTCGGAGATATCCCAGCGTCGGGCTGCGAGCGGGAGCCGGTGCTCGCCGAACCGCCGCAGCAAGGCGAGCGGCGCATCACCGTGCGCTTCCCGGGCAAGGTCTCCCGTTTGGCGATGGCCTGGCCGACCTGCAAGCAGGGCGAGCGTGACGACACCACGCTGGATCTGCTCAGCACCGTGCTCTCGACCGGCAAGTCCTCACGCCTCTACCGCGGCCTGGTCAAGGGCAAGGAGATCGCCTCCTGGGCGGCGGCCTACAACGAGACCCGCCTCGATCCCGGGCTGTTCTGGATGGTCGCCGAGGCCAAGCCCGGGGGCAGCGAGGAGGAGCTGGAGGCGGCGCTTCTTGCCGAACTCAAGCGGATCCAGCAAGAGGGGCCGAGCGAGGCCGAACTCGAACGAGCGAAGAAGCAGATCCTCTCTTCGTTCTACTTTGATCTCGAAACCGTGAGTGAGCAGGCGCACAAGATCGGCCGCCTTGAGGCGACTTGTGAAGGCGGCTACGAGGCCTTGCTGCGCTATCCGGCGGAGCTGCAGTCGCTCGGGGCGGAGGATGTCCGGGAGCTGGCCTGCAAGTATTTGATCGAGGACCACCGTTGCACGGGCTGGTCCCTGCCGAAGGAGCTCTGAGATGACGGTCAGCAAAGCTGGTGAAGCGGTCGATGTGCAGGTGCATCGCCGCGTTTTGAACAACGGTCTGACCTGCTTGGCGATCCGCAATGACGCCGCTCCCACAGCCACGATCGGGATTGGCTTCGATGTCGATGCCCGGGCCGAGCAAGCCGAGCAGGCCGGGATCGGCCACATGGTCGGCGAGCTGCTCGACGAGGGGACGGCCAAATACAGCGGCGACGAGTTGGCGGAGAAGGTCGAAGGGCTCGGCGCCGAGCTGTCCTGCAGCTCCGGTAGTGCCTCGATCCATTTCGCTGTCGATGACCTGGAGCCGTCGCTGGATGTGCTGCGCGAAGTGGTCCTGGCGCCGACCTTCCCGGAGGATGCTGTCAAGCGCACGCGCAGCTTGGTCGAGGCCGAGCTGACGGCTGAGGAAGAGGATGCTCGCACGGTCGCGGGCAAGCGCTTCCGGGCCCTGGTCTACGACAAGCATCCCTACGCGCGTTCGGCGAAGGGCACGCGCGAGACCGTGGCCAAACTGAACTCAGCGCAGCTGCGCGACTGGCACGGCCAAGTCTTCGTTCCGAGCAACGGGATCATCGCCGGCGTCGGCCAGGTCGACCCCGAGAGGATGCTCGACGAGCTGGAGAGCCGCTTCAGCTCTTGGGAGGGCCCGTCCTTCGAGATGCCGGACTTCGACCTGCCGGAGAAGCCGAAGCAGCCGCAGCTCGAGCGGATCGACTTCGACTCGCAGCAGTCCCACGTCTTCCTTGGGCATTTAGGGATCCGGCGAGAGGATCCTGACTACTACAAGCTGGTGGTCATGGACCATGTGCTCGGGCTCGGCCCCGGATTCACCAGCCGCATCTCCCGCAAGCTGCGTGACGAGATGGGGCTCTGCTACACGGTCTGGGCCGGGATCAGCAACTCGGCGGGCGTTCTGCCGGGGCTCTTCACCGCCTACATCGGGACCTCGCCGCAGCAGGTCGAACTCGCGGTCGAGGGCTTCTTGAGCGAGATGCACCTGATCCGCAAGGAGCTGCCCACTGAGCAGGAGATGGCCGACGTCCAGGCCTACCTGACCGGGAGCTATGTTTGGGCTCTGGAGCGCAACTCCGGGCTCGTGGGCTTTGCGATTCGGCTGGAGCGTTTTGGCCTGGGTGATGATTACCTGCGCCGTTATCCGGAGCTGATCTCCGCAGTCACGGCCAAGGATGTGCGCGAGTCAGCCGAGAAGCACCTGGATCCCGAGCGCTACACCCTCGTCACCCTGGGGCCAAAAGCGGAGTAGCCGGGGCCGTTTGTCGGCCTGGCGAGCTTGGCTGGCCAGGCCCCCCAGCCTCCGCTGGCCTCTAGTTGCCGGGCCCTACTCCGCTGCCACTATTCCGCACGGCCTCTACTCCGATACCAGTCTCAACGAGCGTGGCGTGCGTGTTCCAATCTTTGGGGCGCACGACAGGTGATCGACTGGCACGATTCTCGAGCAAATGAACGAATGGAGGGAGCTGGGGTAGATTCGCTGAGAGTCGTAGTGCCGCCCGCGCGACGTTACGATTCTCAACGAAAGCAACGTTATCCATCGCTTTTGCAAAGAATCGTAACGCATGCGGGCCGAGCAGTACATCAACTCCCTGGCAGCGAACGGGAGGCATCATTTCACGAACTCCGACGCCATCGAGGCGATCGGTGGCAACGACTACGCGGTCCGCGCGCAGCTGCGGCGACTCAAGAAGCCGGATGCGCTAGTCGCACAGGTCCGGATCTGTGGGAGGCCGGGACCTGTAACGACCCTAGCCCACCCGACAGCAGCCACTAATCGGAGGGGCTTGCGATGAGACTCCACGGTAGGGTGACAGCATGGATGTGAGCGAGAAGTTCGACCGGGCCGTTATCATCGTTCCGCTCGACGATGATGCAGCCAGAGAGCTAGAAGCACTCGAAGTGAACCACCCCGGGTTTCCCGGAGACTCCCAGGCGTGAGGGGATGGAGTCATGGGAAGCATGAGATTCTCGGCGGAGCACCGCGAGCGGGCGATCTGCATGGTGTTTGAGCCCACCCAGGCCCATTCCGCCTGCAAAATACGAGACACACTACTACAATCAGCAGCAAGCATCTGCCGCAGTGACGCTGCTCACATAGTCGAGTCTCGGGGAAACCCGGGGCGCTTCACTTAGAGAGGAAGAGAAGATGTTGAAGACGACTCTAGTATTTGCGGCCTTCGGCTTGCTGCTTAGCGCTTCACCCTCGGCTCATGGTGTGAGCCTTCAGGCTAAGGCCGGATCGGCCAGTTTCGCCTACAGTTGGGCAAGTGGCTCCCTGTCCTCTGCCTCCGAAGCATCTGTTCAGGTTGTTCGGTCCTGGACCACAGCTTCGGGCACGACAAGGACGCAGGATTCCTGCTTTCAGAATTGCTTCCCTGACGGAAGTGGTGATGGCGAGAACAGCAAAAGCTTCGACAAGGGTGACACCATCCAAATGACCACAATGTGGTTCGACAGCGAGGGCACATGCCTCGGTACCGCAGGTTCGACGCTGACATTCTGAGCAGGGGGGATGCAACGAAGTCCTGGTTGAGTGTGGCGTGCTTTGTCTGTCTTACGGGGGGCGCGTTTGTCCGGTCCCCGTCGCATAAGGGGTGCGGTGAGTAGAGTAAGGACACTCCTTGTATCTGTGGCCGCTTGCGCGGCCTTTTTTATCGCTTGGGTTCTATTGGGGGGGTGTGATAATCGAGAGCGTACGACGTCTGAGGACGAGGGCGTTGTTTCCCTGAAAGGCGATTCGCGGAGTCCGGCGGGCGAGTCACGGGGAGGCCCCGAGTTATCGACCGTCAAGCCCTCTGGGATATCGAATAAAGACGCACCCAACTCGGCTCGCGATCGATTTAGGCTAGGCACTGCGGGATTCTCTGATCGAGACTGGATAAAGCTTCTCGCTGATTGCCGACTGGGTCGTTTCGATCGCCTGAAGCGGCTTCTCGGGCGCCCGGCATTGGATTCGGAGCGTAAGCTCGCGGGAGAGATCTTGGCTGTCTCGCGGCGGATTCGGGATGAGCTTGACGTAGTGTTGCGCGAGGAAGTTATGAGGGTGGCTAAGCTAATGAAGCGCGGTGAATTCGGTAACGTTACCTTACGTGAGCAGCTTCGAGGGGCGGGGACGTCACCTCGAGGGCGCATTAGCTGGTCGACACAGGGCTATATTGAGGCTGAAGTCGAGGGGGTTAGGATCGGGGGAACGGTCACTGAGAGCGAGGCTCCGCTTCTGCACTTTCTGATACGACGTCGAGGTTGGTTCTTTAAGGAAGAGGCGAGGTTTTTGAAGGAGGCTCTGATTCGATGAGACGCTTCATTATCATCGCTGCTCTCGTACTCTGTGCGAATGCGTTTGGCCAGGCCGGCGGCCTCCTCCGTTCCGATACGTGGGTCGGCGGTGAGCTTGCCTGGAAAAGCTGCTGGGATGTGAGCAAGCCTGAGTCTCGTAAGGTGGCAGTAGCTCTTGCAGGGCTTCTGTGTCTCGCCGATGAGCGGGTCGAGCTCTCTCAAGTCGCTGGAAAGGGAGGCCGATTCGACGCGATCATTGAGTGGCTGAATCGCAGTGCGCGATCCTCGGTCTTGGCTCGCGAGTCAGGTAAGGGGAGGCTAGGGATTGGCGATGTTTTCGTGTCATGTGCGCTGCTTCAGTTCCAAGTGCTCCGGCCAAAGAAGGGCTCTCCTGCTTTTGGTTCGAAGTTGTGCGCGGCAATCTTTTCCGATCGCCAATTCCTTACGTCTCTGTTTATCACTGATTCACGTCATTATCTGCGGGGGCGATCTGGTGCGTTGAGTCGTTGTTGGTTTTTCGAGTTGATGAGCCTGGCGAGCTGGGTTGATGTTCCAGTCCCTCAACATGTCGGCCGCATGACGGAGAAATGGAGAGGAGAGCAGCTAAGGCTGGATCCCCGTGGACCGCAGCGTTATCGCCTTCTTTCGCTTTTGTTCTGCGACTTGCACGCTCGGGAGAAGTATGAGGTGGACTCTATACGAGAGATCTGTGCCAGGATCGGGGGCTGTTGGGAGAAAGAGCTGCGGGGTCGCTTAGGTGATCCAGAATTCAACTATTTGCTGACGGTTGGTCTTTGGCGGGCTGGGGAGAATCGGCTCTTACATCAATGGGAATCCGATCTAAGGTCAGGGGTGTTTTCTCGTGTATTGAAGGATGGGCCCCGTCGTGGGACATGGCCTTTGAAGTCGACTCATGAGCTTAAGCTTGGGGCAGGGGTCGTTAGCTTCTTGAATTGTCTTACCCAGCTGACCCTTCATTGCATGTCCCGTGCCGCCATTAGGTAGGGGTGAGCGTCGGCGTCACTCGAAATCCGCACCGGGTCCGTCCGACACCCACCGCGGTGGCCGCGTAAGGGTGATCTGATTCGTCGTCAACGCAATCGTGTCGAAGTGCCAGAACAGCAGCTCCAGCCGCGTGTCGCCGACTCCGAGGCGAGGGGTTATCCGACCTGCTTCGTCTTCTGAGCGAGTGGCGCCTACGGACGAGAGGAGGGGAGATCAGCTGCGGCTTCGCTCGGGGCTTCGCCGCACAGCACGTGGTCATAACGCTTCGTGCGGCTGCCGGGCGCCACACCCAGCCTCGTAACGAGGCGCTTGCTGCTCAGCTTCTCGGCGGGAGTCTTGCCGGGGAACTTTGTCGGCCTGGCGAGCTTGGCTGGCCAGGTCCCCTGCTTCCGCTGGCCGCTAGTCGCTTGGCCCTGCTCCGCTGTCTCTATTCCGCTGCCGCCTCCTGCGGATTCGGCCACAAGCCCTGATGCTTGCTTGGATCAGGAGTGAATCCGTAGAATCCCTGTATCCCCAATGCGGGAGCCTGCCATGGACCGATGCGCGAAGGGCTCTGTCGCGTTCGATGTTCCTGCTGCTGGATACGGTGACCTGGGAGGGTGCGCAACTCCCAAGAGCAAGGAGCACCTCTCTAGCTCCGGTATCCGACAGCCATCCAACTGCAGTAGCATGCGAGTAGTGAATCAGCGAGTGAACGCTTCGGACTTCCTCGGGCCACTGAGTTCCGTCGAGGAGGCCAACGCGCCGAAACGCTTGTGCGTATCTGGCGACACAGCAATTATGATGGCGGGCTTGCGCGTAGCTGTTGTCGGCACACGCAAGCCGAGCGAGGCGGGGCGCCGACGCACACACAGGCTGGCTACCATGTTGGCGAAGCGTGGCGTGGTTGTTGTTAGCGGCCTGGCAAAGGGCGTTGACACGATCGCGCACAAGGCGGCGATCTCTGCCGGTGGACGAACGATGGCGGTGATTGGGACCGCGCTCAGCAAGGCCTACCCTGCCGAGAATCGCGAGCTGCAGAATCGGATCGCCGAAGAGCACCTGTTGGTGTCAGAGTTCGAGGAGGGATCCTCTGGCGGCCGATGGACCTTCCCGAAGCGCAACCGCACGATGGCCTTGCTGTCTGATGCGACTGTCATCATTGAGGCGGGCCTGAAGAGCGGAACTGAGAACCAAGGCTGGGAGGCCATCCGACTTGGACGGCCGCTGTTGTTGTTGCAATCGCTACTCGATACTGGGCATCCGTGGCTCAAAAGGCTTCTCGACTACGGAGCCGTCCCACTTAGCGATGACAACTTCGATGACGTTATGGCCGAGCTGCCGCCCACGAAGTCGCGTGAGGCTGAAGATGCAGTTTTCTAACGTGGATTGGCTACAGCCCAAGACCTGATCACGACAGCGATCTAGACGAGAAAGCTAGGTTAATCGTCTATAGATACCTCAAGACCACCAGAATCCATGAGCTGCTCGACAAGTGCCACTTTGCGGAGAACGGAAAGCTGCACGGAGTGGCAGAGCAGTTGCTTGACAAGTTCTTCCCTGACGAATGCATCGTTGTCCCGATGCCAAGTAGCGCTAAACGTATGGAGGGCAAGGAGCAGCACTGGGGGGCGCTGGAGTTATGCAAGAGAGCCGTCGCGAAAGGACTTGCAGCCGATTGTGAAGAACTGCTTGAGCGGACAGAGACAGTGCCGAAATCGCATCTCCAGAAGAGTAAAGACAGGGTGTCGGCGGAAAATCACTACAAAACCATGCGAGCAACCAAGGGATGCCTGGGGGTCAAGCGTAGTTTTACGATAGTAGATGATGTCATTACTCGCGGTGCAACCCTGATTGGAGCAGCTGCGCGGCTGAGGGAGGCGTTTCCGCAAGCCACAGTTCGCGGGTTTGCGTTTGCCAGGACGCTGATTCGGCGATGCGTAGAGCGTCTTCCGGACCCGCTGGACGGGCATGTCGTGATCTATCCCTCTGGTGCGACTTTTCGCTTTCAAGAAGAGTGAGGCGGTCCGGCGAGATCGTGTGAACACGTTGGATTTCGTCCCCCGCGAACGGCCGTTAGCGATAGGAAGTCCAAGAGACGTCGCGCAGCCACTTGGCGCCCTTGAGCTTGCGGCAGAAGGAGCTGCGAAGGCCTTCTCCTGTGCACTTGTGGCCGATCCGTGCCTGATCGGTGGAGGAAACTCTCCTTCTAGGTGGCCGGGATCTAGCGGTGGCTTGCCGTGGCTCATGGCTGCGGCGTTCGGGAGCCTAGTTTGCGGCTCAGAAGAGCTCGGCGAGCTGCGGTATGGGGGGAGCGCGCGGCTCTTTGGGTAGGGTGAGGTGAGCGAAGATCTTGTGGGCGACAGCTGGGTCTTCGAGAAAGGCGAGGATGCGGCGGCGGCCCTGGCAGTGGGGGCAGGTGAAGACGTCGATATCGAAGCTGCGGCGGAGAAGCTCGGACCATGGGATGTAGGGACCTGTGCGGGCAGGCTGCTTGAGCTCTTTGTGGAGAGTTTCCTCTCCTTTGCGTGTTTGTTCGTTCGTGCTCTTGGTGTAGTTCGGCGGAACCTTTGGCCGGCGACGGGGCGTGGGGGCCGGGGAGAGGGGCGAGCGTGCAGGGGCGCTCGAGGAAGGCGAAGGGGGGGGAGGCGGACGCTGTGGGTTATCCTCTTCGCAGGACGATTGCTGATCCAAGCAGCCACTAATCGGAGGGGCTTGCGATGAGACTCCACGGTAGGGTGACAGCATGTATGTGACCGAGAAGTTCCGGCCGGCCGTTATCGTTCCGCTCGACGATGTTGCAGCCAGAGAGCTAGAAGCACTCGAAGTCAGTGATGGGGCGGCGCTGCACGTCGTTTCGGTCGACATCGATGCGGAGCTCGCTGTGCTCCATCAGTCTGGTTTCCTTGAGGCCGTGGGGGAGGCGACGGGCTGCCTGTTGGGCGAGTATGAGGAAGATCTGGTGCCCGCTGCCATGGTGTCGCGAGTCCGGAAACTCGCAATGTCGTTCGGGAGACCGCAGCGGACGGGGGTCACTGGGCGCTACTTGTTTGCGCAGATCGTGGAGGCCTGCGAGATCGCCGAGGCGAGGGGTTATCCGATCTGCTTCGTCTTCTGAGCGAGTGGCGCCTACGGCTGCCGCTTGTGATCTCCGCTCGGCTCTTCTTCGCGCGGCCAGATAACCGTCCAGTTCTCTTCGTAGGGAGGGTAATAGACTTCTTCTCGCCAAGCTTCCTTCAGCTCGAAGTTGGCCTCGATCTCGGTGAGGAGTGGAACGAAGCTCGGGTTGTCCTCTTCGATGTATTCCGTTGGGAGGGCGCCCTCTTCTGTGCTCTCGCCGTAGGCGATGCCGAGACAGACCTGGTCGGTGACCATGAGGTCGCGCTTGAAAGCGACGATCCAACGGATCTCGGAGCGGTGGATGAGTGCGTCGCCGACGCGGTAGACGCCGGCATCGCGATCGATGCTCCACGTGCGGTACTCGGGTTTGCGCCTTACTCGATGTCGCCAGTTTCGGAGTCGGGCGATCATCGGGCCTCCTGGGATGCGTGAGTCAGCGAGTTTGCCAGCGGACCTGCAATGCGTGCAGTCCCGATGAGTACTAGCTAGCTTGAGCCCGAGTTCTATTCATGCGCGAGGCCCGCACGGCAGATCGATGACTGGCCAAGACAGAGACAAGCGAGCGGCGAGCGATGTGGCGGCAACGGACGAGAGGCGGGGGGCTCAGCTGCCATCGCGCTTGCGCGACATCCGACTCCGCGAGCTGAGTTTCGCTGGGTGGGCCCTGGCTCTCTTTGCGATGGGCCTGTCGGTGTTCCTCTGCATCGATATTGGAGCTTGGGCCCTCAAGGAGATCGACCGCGTCGTGTTTCGATCTTGGAGCCGGCTCATCTGCATCGCCCTGAGTTTGCCTGCCTTGGCCCTGGCCGTACTCGTCTTCCAGCTGGGGCGCTATCTGCTCCGCAGAGGCGGGGTCGAGGTGCTGCGCTCTAAGGACCCGCGCTAGCCAGTCGCCGAAGAACTCGCGCGGCCTCTACTCCGCTGCCCCTGCCGCTTCCGCCGGTTTCTGGATGGCATGCCCAAAGATGTAGTTCACCGCCGGCACCCCGAGGATTAGGCCCCAGATTCCGAAGAGCTGGTAGCCGATGACGAGCACCGAGAGCACTAGCACCGGGTTCATGTGTAGGTGGGCGCCGAAGATCATCGGGTTGAAGACATAGGCTTCGAGCACGTGGACGACCGTGACCATCACTAGAACCCAGGCCATGAGGCCGAAGCCCGATTGGTCGAGGGCGACCAGGCACATGGGGGCGGTGGAGAGATACACACCAGCCACCGGGATGAAGGAGCAGAGGAAGACGGTGCCGGCGAGGAAGGCCAGCGAGTTCATCCCCAGTAGCATGAGGCCGATCGAGGTCAGCACCGTATTGATCAGCGCGATCATGCCCTGCGCCTCGATGAAGCGGCCCAAGACCCGGCCAAAGCTGACGATGGTGCTGGACAGCTCGTCGTAGATGAAGTTGATCTTGGTCTTGCGCAGTGAGTCGATGCCTTTGGCGATGCGCGGCAGGTCGGTGACGATTAGGAAGGCAAAGAGCACCGCGAGCACGAAGATCATCGCCACCGAGGCGAGGTTCTTGAACACGCCGAAGAGGGTGCCGAACAGTGACTGGATCTGTTCCTTGTCGGCGCCGCGCCGGGTTCCGGCCTTGATGTCTTCGGGGCTCTCGTGGGTGATCCCGAGCAGCTCTTCGACGATGTCGGTGGCGTCGCGGTCCCCGAGGAAGTCGTTCACGGCCGGGTTCTTGCTGCGCAGCTCGCTGAGCTTGCCGTCGAGGGTTTGGACGTGGCGAGGAAGCTCTCGCACGAAGCTCACTCCCTGCTTCTTGAGCTCGGGCGCCAGGAAGGTGGCGAAGAGCGCCAAGGCGCTGAGCAAGGTGCCAAAGACCAAAAGGGTGCGCAGTCGCCGCGAGCGGAAGCGATGGGCTAGGCCCTGGACGCCGTGCTCGCAGATGTAGGCGAAGACGAAGGTCAAAAAGACCAGGCCCAGGAAGTCGCGCAGCAGGTAGAGGGCCAGGAAGAAGAGGATCCAGATCAGCAGTCGATTGCCGATGGGGATGAGGTAGTTCCAAGGCGCGGGAAACTTGCTTGGGTCCTGCGTGTTCATGGCTGCTCCGAGCTGGGAAAGCGCTGAACTGGGAAAGTGCTGGCGGAGCATATCGCCGGAGGGCTCGATTCCAGTGCCACGACTTGGCAGGATCCGCTCATGCTGCGCCCGACTCCGAGGTTCTCGTTCGATACCAAGCTGCTGGTGCTCGACATCGTTGGCTTGCGGCCCCGGGATCTTGGCGATGCCCCGCGCCTGAGTCAGTTCGCCGGCGAGGGGCGTAGTGGGCCGCTGAAGACGCTGCTGCCGGCGCTCACCTGCTCGGTGCAGGCCTCGTTCTTGACCGGGCTGATGCCCAATGAGCACGGCATTGTCGGCAATGGTTGGTACTTCCGGGATCTGGCGCAGATCCTCTTCTGGCGCCAGAACAACGGCCTGATCCAGGGGGACAAGATCTACGAACTCGCGCGTCGCGCCAAACCGGAGCATCGCTGCGCCAAGATGTTTTGGTGGTTCAACATGTATGCGGAGGCCGCCTACAGCGTGACGCCGCGGCCCCAGTACTTTGCCAATGGGCTCAAGATCCCCGGGCTCTACAGCGAACCGCCGGAGCTGGAGCGGCAGCTGCAGCAGGAGCACGGGCCCTTCCCCCTCTTCCACTTTTGGGGGCCGATGGCCGGCATCAAGTCGAGCCGTTGGATCACCGACGCCTCCTTGAGCGTGCTGCAGCAGCAGCGCCCGGATCTGATGCTGGTCTACCTGCCGCACCTCGACTACGAGCATCAGCGCCTGGGGCCGGAGCATGAACGCAGCCGCGCCGCGGTGGGCGAGGTCGATGCCGAGGCCGGGCGCCTGATCGACGCGGCGCGGGCGCAGGGCATGGAGGTCCTGGTCTGCAGCGAGTATGGGATTGAGCCGGTGGAGCATGCTCTGCTGCTCAATCGCGTCCTGCGCGAGCAGGGTTTTCTTCGGGTCCAAGAGACCGCGCATGGTGAGCTACTGGACGCCGGTGCTAGTCGGGCCTTCGCGGTGGTCGATCACCAGATCGCCCATGTCTACGTGGCGAGGGAGAGGGACCTGAGCCCGGTGCGGGAGCTACTCGCTTCGCTGGAGGGCGTCGCCAGCGTCCATGATCGCGAAGAGCAGCGCGCGCTGTTCCTCGACCACCCGCGCAGCGGCGAGCTCGTGGTCTTGGCCGAGCGCGGCGCTTGGTTTGCCTATCCCTATTGGTTGGACGAGGGTCGACGTCCGGACTTCGCGACGACGGTCGATATCCACCGCAAGCCCGGCTACGACCCGGCGGAACTCTTCATCGATGCGAGGCTGCGCTTCCCCAAGCTGCGGGTGGCGCGGCGGCTGCTGCAGAAGAAGCTGGGGATGCGCTATCTGATGGATGTGATTGGCACCGATCCGACTTTGGTTAAGGGCTCCCATGGCCTAGTCCCCTCTGACCCTGAGCTAGGCCCCTTGTATCTCTCTTCCCCGGGGCTCAAGCTTCCGAGCCAAATATCGGCGCCTACGCTTTTGTTCGAGCGTTGAGCTGCCTGCGCGTTGCTCGGCGCGCTGCCTCTCTCACCGCGGAGTGCCACCAAACGATGAGTTCCCTCGAAGGCAAGACAGCTGTCATTTTCGGCATCGCCAACCACCGTTCGATTGCTTACGGCATTGCTGAGAGCTTGCGCGAGCGCGGTTGTCGCATCCTGCTCAACTACCAAAACGAGCGACTGGGGCAGAGCCTGAAGCGGCTCTCGTCCAACTTGGGCGATCCGTGGATGGCCGAGTGTGACGTGACCGACGACGAGGCGGTCGTGGACTTCTTCGACAAGGTGAGGGAAGAGGTCGGCAGCTTCGACTACCTGGTGCACTCGGTGGCCTACGCCAATCGCGAGTTTTTGCAGGGCGACTACATGCTCACGCCCTGGGATGCCTATGCGGAGGCGCAGCACGTCAGTGCCTACAGCCTGGTGCGTCTCTGTCGCCATGCCTATCCGCTGATGGAAGGCCACGATGGCGCCGTGCTGGCCCTGACCTATCTCGGCAGCGAGAAGGTGGTCAAGAACTACAACCTCATGGGCGTGGCGAAGGCGGCGCTCGAGTCGTCGGTGCGCTACCTGGCCAGTGACCTGGGGCGGCATGGTATTCGGGTCAATGCCATCAGCGCCGGGCCGGTGCGGACCCTCTCGGCCTCGGCGATCAAGGATCTGGGCGCCATGCTCGACTACGTGGCCGAGCGTTCGCCGATGCATCGCAACGTGTCGCTGGAGGATATCGGCAACGCTGCGAGCTTCCTCCTCTCGCGTGACGCGCGCGGTGTGACCGGCCAGGTGCTGCACGTCGACAACGGCTTCTCGATCATGGGAGTCTGAGGCCGCGGGCGCTGGGCGCCTGCCTGGCCTCGGCTACTTCGTGCCCAGCAGCTGCTGCACGCGGGCGCGCTCTTTGGCGTCGCTGATCTGAGCTAGGGCCCGCTGCCAGTAGAGGCGCGCTTCGTGGCGGCGCTCGCTCTCCCAGAGCAGGGCCGCGAGGTTGAGCAGGCTGGGCAGATGCTTGGCATCGAAGTCGAGGGCCCGGCGGTATTGGCGCTCGGCTCCCGCCAAGTCCCCGATCTTTTCGAGGAAGTGCCCGTGCTCAAAGCGAAGCGCCGGGTCGCTGGGCGCGAGTCCGGTGGCCTTGGCGTAGAGGGCGCTGATCTGCGCAATGCGGTCTTTGCTGTAGCTACCGCCGAACTGCTCGATGCGGAGCTGCAGCGTCGCGGCGAGGCCGCGGGGGCCGCGGGCATCCTTGGGCGATCTCTCGCTCCAGTCGTTCCAGGCGCGATAGAGCCGCTCATACCAGCGAGTGCGCAGTTCTTGCTCGTCGCTGCCCAGGGCTAGGCGGCGGTAGACGGCGGTTTCGAGGGCGAGGGCCTCGGTCGGCTGCGGGCGAAGGCTGCGCAGAGCATCAAGGTGGATCACGGTGCGGCGTTCCCAGCCGAGCTCGGCCGCACAGCGGGCGGCGCTCAGTAACGCTTCGGCATCGAAGGCTCTGCGAGTCAGCACGCGGGTCGCGGCGGCATACGCGGCCTCGAGATGGCCTTCGCGCTCGAAGAGCACGGCCAGGGCGCGATCGACACCGATCATGTCAGGGGCGAGGCGCCTGGCCGTGCGCAGGGACGACTCGGCGAGGGTGAGGGCGGCGTTGTCGACAGTGGCGTTGTTCTTGTTGCCAGCCTGGAGATCCTGGTAGGCGAGTTCGAGCTGGGTGAGCCCGAGCAGGGTCCAGGCTTCGGCCAGGCCGGGGCGAGCCTCCACCATGGACTCCAACTCGTGAAGCACCGCTTCGAACTCGCCAGCACCAAGCCGCTTTTCGAGAGCCAGCAGTTGTTCCGTAGTCGCAGCATCGATCACCTCCCGTTCTTTGGGCGCATGCTGCTTGGCAAAGTCCAAGGGCGGAATCTGCGGGCTAGAGCAGGCGGCAAAGGCGAGGGCGCAGGCGAAGAGTAGAGGGCGCATCGCAGGCATTCTGCCCAAGCAGCGCCGCGGAGCCAGGATGCTGGCGCTCTACCGAGAGAATCCCCAGAGCGGCGGGGCTAGCATGCCGGCATGAAAACCCAAATCGGCAAGGCGCACGTCGAACTTGTGCAGGGCGACCTGACCCAGCAAGAGTTGGATGTTCTGGTGAACGCAGCCAACTCTTCGCTACGCGGCGGCGGCGGCGTCGATGGTGCCCTGCACCGTGCGGCAGGACCAGGCCTGCTCGAAGACTGCATTCGCCTGCATCCGGACGGATGCCCCAGTGGCGAGGTCCGCGTCACGCCCGCGCACGATCTCCCCGCGCGCTTCGTCGCCCATGCCGTAGGGCCGGTCTGGATGGGCGGGGATGCCGGCGAAGCCGAGGAACTCGCCAGCGCGTGGCGCCTCGCCCTGCTTGCCGCCGAAGAGCGCAAGGCGCAGAGCATTGGCTTCCCGGCGATCTCCTGCGGCATCTATGGCTTTCCGAGCGAAGAGGCCGCCGGCATTGCCCGGCGTGTGCTGGAAGAAGAGCTGCCCGGGCTCCGCCACCTGCGCACGGTCAAGATCGTGCTCTTCAGCGAAGAAGACCTCTTCCTCTGGGAAGAGGCCTTCGGGTCTTGAGAGCTGCGGAGGCCTCTCCCTGGTCACTTGTGGCCGAGCCAGGATGCTGGCTCTCTGCCGGGGGAATCCCTAGCGTCAGTGCATGGTCCGTGACCCTTCACTCTCTGCTGCCGCCCAAGAGCTGGAGCTCCGTGCTGGGCAATTGCGTGATCGCGTTGGCAAGCTGCTCGACCGTTTGGGGGAGAGCTATATCGGCGCTCGCGAAGAGCTGCTGGTGCCTTTGCTGCATGCGGTGCTTTCGGGTTCGCACGTTTTGCTCCAGGGTCTGCCTGGGCTCGGCAAGACGCAGTTGGCTAAGTGCTTGGCCGAAGGGCTGGGCGCGCATTTTTCGCGGGTGCAGTGCACTCCCGATTTGATGCCGTCTGACGTGACTGGCACCGAGATCCTTGAGGACGGTGATGGCGGCGGCTTGCAGTTCCGTTTTCGGCGCGGGCCAGTCTTTGGCAATCTGGTCTTGGCCGACGAGATCAACCGAGCGACGCCGAAGACGCAGTCTTCGCTGCTTGAGGCGATGGAGGAGCGGCAGGTGACGGTTGGCGGGCGGACGGAAGCGCTGCCCGAGCCCTTTGTGCTGCTGGGCACGCAGAACCCGATCGAGATGGAGGGGACCTACCCGCTGCCCGAGGCCCAGCTCGACCGCTTTGCGCTGCAGCTCGATGTGCCCTTTCCCGGCGAGGGTGAGCTGGTGAGGATCCTCGATACCCAGGCCCTGCTCGATACTCCGCCGATGGAGTCTTGCCTAAGCCCGAAGGAGTGGCTGGAGCTGCGTCGCATCTCCGAGCAAGTCATCGCCTCGCCCGAGCTCCTGCTGTTCTTGTCGCGCCTACTGCTGGCGACCCACCCCGAAGCTCCCGGGGCCATGGAGGCGACGCGCCGCTACGTTCGACTCGGGGCTTCTCCCCGCGCCGGTATCGCAATGCTGCGAGTCGCGCGAATGCGAGCCTTCCTGGCCGGCCGCATGCATGTGACCAGCGAAGACATCGAGAGCGTGGCCCTACCAGCCCTGCGGCATCGCGTGCTCCTGCGCTACGAAGCCCGCGCCGAAGGCATCAGCGTGGCCGAACTCTTGCCGGAGTGGCTTGGCGTCGCTTTGGCCTAGCGGGGCGCTCAGAAGCTCAGGGGGGTTGGGTGTACGGCACCTTTCTCGTCCACCTCGAATTCGATAGCTAGGCCAGGAACGGCTGGGCGTTGAAAGGGGGCCAGGCCTCCCGCGTACCGGGTTGTGTTCTGCAGCTTGTACTTTCCCGGATTGAGCCGGAGGCTGGGGATGCGCTGGCCATCGAAGTCGAGGTCGGCGACGAAGACCTTTCCGAGTAATGGGTCCATCCGAAAGATACGGAAGCTTGGGCTCTCGGACTGGGAGAAGAGTTCTACCGTTTGGGCATCGAGAGGAAGCTCCACCTGGTGGCGGGGGATGAAACTCAGGGTGCCTAGGTCCAGATTCTCTTGCTCTCCTACGTCGAAGCGAACGAAGGGGCAGGGCCCGATATGTGGCACCAGGCGCAGCAGCCAGGGGCCTGGAGATAGGCCCTTCAGTTCGATTCGCCCTTGCCCGTCGATTGGGATTTCCTGGGCCCGTGAGGACAGGCACAAGCCGTTGCTGCCAAAGAGATTTGGGCGCATCGCGGCTTCGTTTCCGCGAAAGAGCTGCAGGCTCTTGTCTTTCCACCAATCGTTGCCGCGGCCGGGCAATACCCGTGCGCGCACTGTGCTCGTGCCCAGGTCGAGAGTGAGTGGCAAAGGGGAGCTGCTAGCGCGTATCGCGAGTTTCTGTTCTGGCCCTTGCGCATGAGTGCCGGGCATCCACGCTCGGAAGTACCAGGTCCCCGTACGGATACCGCGGAAACGGAAGCGCCCCTCTGCATCGGTCACGATGGAGTTCGGATCGCTCTGATCGGAGCGTGGGGAGGCGGGAAGCGCCGGGAAGTAGGACCAGAAGGAAAGCTCTGTCGTGACCTGGCTTGTGCTCGCGAAGACGCTGGCACCGGGTACGGGCTTACCGGCACGAAGCACGCGACCCTGGATCTCGACGGCTTTCGGGGTCCAAGCGGGTTTGAGCGGCTGGGAGAGAACGAGCAGTTTCGTCGAGACTGTGAGTTCTCGAGTTTCGCAGGGATGGTGCTCGAAGAAGTCGAGATCTGGATGCTCTGCGTGGAAACCCGTGGGGACATCCCCATGGAGCAGGGGCCGCTTGGCGTCGATCTGTGGCGGCTGGACGAGTTCGAGTCGGTAGCGGCCCTGGGCTAGCTCCCTCGAGTCGATTCGGCCATCTACCCCGACACGGTGCCAGCTGGCGCCATGTCGGGACAGCTGTGACGAGGGGGACTGCTGTGGGCGATCCAAGGGGATGACCCGCAGCCAGGCGCCGTCATACGCGAGCCATTTTGCATCGGCGACCTTGCCGACGATGCGCCCCATCGGTCGGAGCTGCAGTTGGATCGGCGGGCCCCATGAATGGTCGGCGCTGAGAAGACGATGGGCGCCTCTGCCATCCTGGTGGGATGCCGTGATGCTGTACGGTATCGCTCCAGGCACCGTCAGGATGGCCTCACCCTTCGAGTCGCTCTTTGCCTCCCACTGCTGCGGAAGGCCGCGCATCCAGGTTTGGTGGTTCCGGCTGAGCTGGGTGAGTTGCACTGAGGCGAGGATTCTCGCACCTGCGATGGGCGCAGCACTCTGGTCGACGACGCGGACTCGCAGCTGATCGAGGCCGTGGCAAGTCAAGTCGACGTGCTGCTCTGCGCCCGGAAGCAGGAAGCACTTCTCAAAGGCGGAGATTTCGCTGCCGTTCTTCCAGGCCACGAGGCGGTAGCTGCCGGGAGCAAGGCCTTCGACACGGAAGCTATGCTTGGCGTCGCATTGGAGCTTGCGCCGCGTCGGGTTTTCTTGGCCCGGGGCGCCAATGGCTTCAAGCCGCAGCTCGCAGCCTTCGGGCACAACGCCGCTTAGTTGGCCGGTGATCGTGCCCGTCCTGCCCTGGGGCATGGCGACTGCGGAAAGGGCTAGGAGCAGGCCCAGAGCAAAAATGCGGAATGGAAACATGGCTCGTTCCGAAGGCGGCTCGCTGCTTCTGCTCAGCTTTGACCCGCGAGGCCCGCCGAAAATCTGAGTTTGAGGGCATGGGCCGGGGCCCAGCACGAGAGTTTGACACTAGTCACTCCGGAGGAGCAGGGAACGGGGCTTCGCCAGGGCGATGTGCTTTTTTCGCCTAGCAGGGAGTTGAAGACAGCAGCCGGCGCGCGGGTGCTCCCTCTTGCGGGGCGTGGGGCTAAGGCCGGGGCTTGCTCAAGCCGCGTGGCGACTTTCGGAGCTGCCGGGGGCTATTGGGAGTCGCTGCTTGGCTCTGGGCTCGGCAGCGGGCCTTGGTGGTCCATGCTGTCGCCGAGGTAGACCTGGCGGACCTTCTCGTCTTGGCTGATCTCCAGGGAGCTGCCTTCCTTTAGGACCTTGCCCTGATGGATGATGTAGCTGCGGGTGGTGATGCGCAGCATGTCTTGGACGCTGTGGTCGGTGATCAGGATGCCGAGTTGGCGCTTGGCTAGGTCGCGGACGATGCCTTGGATCTCTTGGCGAACGATGGGGTCGACTCCGGCGAAGGGCTCGTCGAGGAGGATCAGGCTCGGCCGCGAGGCGAGGGCGCGGGTGACTTCTAGGCGGCGGCCTTCGCCGCCGGAGAGGGTGTCGGCGAGGTTGCGGCGCAGCCGCGTCAGGTCGAGTTCGGCTAGGAGCTGTTCGAGCCGCTCTTCGCGCTTGGCGCGCGGGACGCCGACGGCTTCGAGGACTGCGAGGATGTTGTCCTCCACGCTCATCTTGCGGAAGGAGGACTTCTCCTGGCTCAGGTAGCCGAGTCCGTACTGGGCTCGCTTGTACATGGGCCAGCGGGTGACATCCTTGCCGAGGAGCTGGACGCTGCCGGAGTCGGGGCGAATCATCCCGACGATCATGCGGAAGGTCGTGGTCTTGCCTGCGCCGTTGGAGCCGAGCAGTCCGACGATTTCGCCGCGTCGCACCTTGAGCGAGACGCGGTCGACCACGCGGCGCTTCTTGTAGGTCTTGACCAGGTCGCGGGATTCGAGCAGTAGCTCGCCCTGCCTTGGATCATCGTCTGTGGAGGGCATCTGGCTCAGTTCAGCGAATCAAGGAGAGGCGGAAGGGCGAGCCTAGTCCGAGGGGCCAGAAGATGGCTAGGGCTCGACCTAGGAAGTACTGCTCGGGGACGAAGCGATCGTAGCGCTGGGCGCCCTCGCCGCCGTCGTTTCGGGGCTGGAGCCCGCCGTAGCCCATCTGCAGGAACTCGTTGTAGCTGGCCTTGAGCACATGCTCTTCGCCTTGCAGGTCGGTGAAGACGAGGGCCTGGGCTTCTGGGACGAAGACGGGGTTTTCGTCGGCGTCGCCCGAGCCGACTCGGGCATTGCCGACGAGGCGCGCCGAGCCTGTGCCGGGGCGGAGGAGCTTCTTGGTCTTGGGGTCGTAGCTAAGGCTCAGCGTGGCCCAGGAGCGACCGTCGGCTGAGTTTTGGGTGTTGTCCCCGAGCATCCAGTAGTTGTGGGCAGGGACCTTGATGTCGGTGCCGGCAGCCTCGCGGGCGAGGTAGTACTGGTCGCGGTCGAGCTGGAGTCCGCGTAGCCGGGCCCCTGCGCCGCTTACTCCTACGCGGGCGACCACCTGGGCCTCGTCGTTGAGCGGGACGGCGGGGGCGCTGTAGGGCAGGGGCCCGAGCTCGACTCCCCCGACGTGGGCCCAGATCTGGTCGTCCCAGTGCCAAAGCTCCATGTCGATCCAGGTTCCTGCTTCGATCTCGACCGGCTGGGACTGGTGCCGACTCGTGGGCTCGCCTTCGAGGCGGGAGCCGTCGCCGCTGATCGAGAGGCGAGCGAAGCTCTTGCCTGCTTTGTTGGTGATTTCGAGGTCGATCTCGCGGTTGAGCTGGCCGCTGTCTTGTTCGGCGATGCGCAGGAAGGCGCGCTTCCAGCCGCTGCTCAGCTGTAGCTCGCCGGAGATACGTAGGTCGCCGACGCTGTGGCGACCGTAGCCGTTGTCCGGGCTGCCGAGGTCACGTTTCACCGCCTCTTCGATCGAAGGCGGATAGCCATGCCAGTAGTGGTCGCGGAGGGACTCTCGGTTGCCAAGGAGGATGCTCTTGGTGGTGCTGCCGGTGGCGGCTAGGACGATTTCGTCACCGTCCCAGTGAACGCTACGACCGAGGTCGGCGCGAGGATCCTCGCGGAGGTCTTGGTGCCAGATGCGGCGCCAGAAAGCGTCCTGCAGGCCTTTGGGTTTACGCAGGATGGCGAGCTTGCCCTCGGCGTCGCGTCGATAGATGTCGCCGCCGATGATCTGCAGGGTCTCGCCCGGTAGGCCGACGATGCGCTTGACGTAGTTTTGGCTGCGGTTGTGTGGGTAGCGAAAGACCGCGATCTCCCAGCGCTGTGGTGCGCGGAGCAGGTAGGCAGCCTTGTTGACGAGGATGCGGTCGTAGGCGCCAGCTGCGTTACTGCCGAGCAGGGTGGGCTGCATCGACGGGGAGGGGATGGAGTAGGCCTCGACGAGGAAGTACTTGAGCCCGATCGCCATCAGCACCGCCATGGCGAGGGACTCCACCAGCTCACGGAGCTTGGACGGCAGCGGACCTTGCGGCTGCGCCTGTTTCTTCTTGCTCACTTCTTGTCGTCTCCGGATTGCAGCACGACCAGGAAGGCCTTTTGAGGAATCTCCACGTTGCCGACCATCTTCATGCGCTTCTTGCCCTCTTTCTGCTTCTCCAGCAGCTTGCGCTTGCGGCTGATGTCACCGCCGTAGCACTTTGCGGTGACATTCTTGGAGAGGGCGCGGATGTTTTCGCGTGCGACGATGGTGCCGTAGACCGCCGCTTGCAGCGGGATCTGGAACATTTGCCGCGGGATCTCGCTGCGCAGTTTCTCGATGATCTTGCGCCCCCGGCGCTGTGCCGCGTCCTTGTGGGTGATGGTGCAGAGGGCGTCGACTTCCTCGCCGTTGACCAGGATCCGGAGGGGAGCCAGGTTTGCCTCTCGGTATTCGAGGAACTCGTAGTCCATGGTGCCGTAGCCACGCGTCACCGACTTTAGTGTGTCGTGGAAGTCGTAGATGATCTCCGAGAGCGGCACTTCGAAGTGCAGCATCTGGCGGTTCTCGCCGACGAACTCGGTGTTCACGTATTTGCCGCGGCGTTCGATCACCAGCTTCATGACCGAGCCGATGTGTTCGGTCGGGACGATGACCGAGAGATTGACGATGGGCTCGAGCAGGGCCTCGATCTTGGATCCATCGGGGAGATCGCCGGGGCTGTGGATCTCCAGCATCTCGCCGCTGCGCACCCGGACTTGGTAAACGACGTTGGGGGCCGTCTGCACCAGGTCCATGTCGTCTTCGCGCTCGAGGCGCTCTTGGACGATTTGCATGTGCAGGAGCCCGAGGAAGCCGCAGCGGAAGCCAAAACCCAAGGCCTCCGAGGTCTCGGGGTCGTAGGTGAAGGAGGAGTCGTTGAGGGACAGCTTTTCGAGGGCCTTGCGCAGGTCATCGAAGTCGCCGGCGTTCGTGGGGTAGAGCCCGCAGAAGACCATGGGCTTGGGAAGCTTGAAGCCGGGTAGCGCTTCGGCGCGATCGCCCTTCTCGATCAGGATGGAGTCACCGACGACCACGTCGCCAAGGCTCTTAATGTTGGAGATGACGTAGCCGACTTCGCCGGCGGCTAGGGAATCGCAGGGCACCATCTGCGGGCTGAGGTGGCCGAGCTCGAGCACTTCGTAGCGGCTGCCGGTGCCGGGCATGATGATTTTGTCGCGCTTCTTGAGCACGCCGTTGACGACGCGCACGTAGACAATGACGCCGCGGTAATCATCGAAGTAGCTGTCGAAGATGAGGGCTTGCAGTTTGGCCGCGGGGTCGCCCTTGGGTGGGGGCACTCGCTCGACGATAGCCTCGAGGATGGCCTCGATGCCGATGCCGGTCTTGGCGCTGCACGGCAATACGTCCTCGGCGGGCAGGCAGATCGAGTTCTCGATCTCCATGGCGATCTCGTCGGGGCGCGCGTGCGGCAGGTCCACCTTGTTCATGACCGGGATCATTTCCAGCTCGGCCAGCTCGGCGAGGTGGGCGTTGGCCACGGTCTGCGCCTCGACACCCTGAGATGCGTCGACCAGGAGCAGGGCGCCTTCGCAGGCCTGCATGGACTTCTCGACTTCGTAGCTGAAGTCGACGTGCCCAGGCGTGTCGATGAGGTTGAGCAGGTAGTCGCGGCCGTCTTTGGCCTTGTAGCGCATCGAGACGGCTTTGGCCTTGATGGTGATGCCGCGCTCGCGCTCGAGATCCATGTCGTCGAGCATCTGCTCGTGGATCTCGCGTTTTTGAACCGTGCCGGTCATCTCGATGAGGCGGTCCGCGAGCGTCGACTTGCCGTGGTCGATGTGCGCGATGATGCAGAAGTTGCGGATGCTGTCGGGAGGCGTCACGAGTTATTCCTGGGGCTTAGTCGCCGTGCGCATAGTTCAACGGCCTGTTAGATGCTCACTGAGGGCAGCGAGCGCTTGTCCGCGATGGCTTATCGCGTCTTTTTCTTCTGGTGTGAGTTCGGCGAAGCTGCGCTTGCCGGCATGCGCCTGGGGGAGGAAGACCGGATCGTAACCAAAGCCGGCGGATCCACGGGGGCTGAGAGCGATCTCACCTTCGCAGTAGGCTTCGTGGAGGAAACACTCCTCGCCCTTGCCGTTGACCGCTACGAGGCAGCAGGCGAAGCGCGCGGTCCACGGCCGCGGCTGATCTTTGAGTTCGCCAAGCAGCTTGGTGATGCGGTCCTGGTCGCTGGCGCCATGGCCAGCGTAGCGAGCACTGTGCACACCCGGGGCGCCGCCGAGAGCATCCACCACCAGGCCGGAATCATCGGCGAGTACGAGGTCGCCGGTGGTGAGCACTTGGCCGTGCTTGCTAAGCCAGGTGGCGCAGGCGCGAGCTTTCTTGCGGGCATTGCCGGCGAAGTCGGGGGCGTCTTCGACGACGTCGAAGCTCGAGCTCTCCGGGACTTCGCCGAGGCTGCGCACTTCGTTCCCGGGGGGGAGGATGCGCCGCAGCTCCACGGCCTTCTTCTGGTTTTGGGTAGCGAGCCAGAGCGTGGGCATTGGGTCTTCCTCAGGCCTCGAGCGCGGCTTGCTGGATCGCGAGTAGGTCGCGCCCGCCTTTTTCGGCCAGGTCGAGCAGCTTGTCCAGATCGCTGCGGCGGAGCTTGCTGCCTTCGCCGCTGGCCTGGACTTCGGCAAACTCACCGTTGCCGGTGACGACGACGTTCATGTCCACGTCGGCGCTGCTGTCTTCGCTGTAGTCCAGGTCGAGCAGCGGATCCCCTCGAACGAGGCCGACACTGCATGCCGCGACCTGGGTCTTGAGCGGCCAGGTGCGGCAGCGCCCCCTGCTTTGGAGGATGCGCAGTAGGTCGTGCAGGGCCAGGTAAGCGCCGGTGATAGCGAGGGTCCGCGTGCCGCCGTCGGCCGAGAGTACGTCGCAGTCGATCCAGATCGATACTTCGGGGAGGGCGTCGATCTCGACCGCGGCACGGAGCGAACGTCCGATCAGGCGCTGAATCTCGATGCTGCGTCCGTCCGGGCGCCCGGTGCGGATCTCGCGCGTCTTACGGTTGCGCGTCGAGCCGGGGAGCATCGAATACTCTGCCGTGACCCAGCCATGACCGGAGCCGTGGAGCCAGCCGGGGAGCTGTTCGGTCCAAGTTGCGGTGCAGAGGATCATCGTGCCGCCGGCGCGGATCAGGACGGAGCCTGGGGCCGAGTCGGTGAAGCCACGCTCGATCTTGATCGGACGCATTTCGTCGGGCTTGCGTCCGTGCTTGCGCCTGGGTGAGCTCATGCTGGGGGGGTCTCGGTTGCTCTGCGTTGGGGGCGTTCGGCTCTCCGCGCGCGCCGGCGATAGGCCTGGCAGTCGGGGCTCGAAATGAAGCGAAACACGATACCGGACCTTTGCTCGATTGTGAGGAGTTTCCGCAGGCCGCAGAGCATCTATCCTGTGAACTACACCCCTCCCCCAGCCTGCTAGCAGCTTCCTCGAACAGCCCGGAGCCCTAGATGTTGCGTTCACTGCTCTGCCTGACTGTCTCGCTCGTTTTGGCCTCGGCGGCGCTGGCCCAGGATGTGGAGCTCCATCGGAGTCTGCTGCGTTGGAGCAAGGACTACCGGAGCGGCAAGTACGGCGAGTTTCTCCAGGGCAAGAACCTGCAGCGCTATCGGCCCTATCTCACCGATGCTTTGCTCGATCGGAGCGAACGGATCGGGCGTCCGGCCCGATTGCTCGACGAACTCGAGATCTTGCTAGGTATGGCTCGGGCGAGTGGCCGTACCGAGAACGCTGAACTCTTGGTCCGGGCCTACCTGTTCGAGGAGCGGAAGCCGCCACGCAAGGGGGCTCCGCCGAGCTGGTATGTCCGAAACTTGCTCAGGAAGGTGGTCAAAGGTCGGTCTTGCCCCAAGGCCCTACAGGCAGCTTTTCTCGATCGGCTGAAGCGAGGATTGAAGGGGACGAAGGGCTCATACACCCATGCCAAGGAGGGTGAGGCGCGCCTGCTCCTGCCGATCATTGGCAGTTTCCATAATCCGGCCCATCGTGTTTTCCTCCAAGGCCTGGTCGAGAGTCACCAACAAGCACTGGCGCTGGCTAGCGCGGAAGCTCTTGCCCAGCTCGGCTCGGGGGTGGTACTGCCGACGCTGGCCAAGCTGCTGGGGCGCCTTGAGGACTCAGAAGGCCTCGCCCGGGTGGCGGGGAGCATTCTCCAAGTGGTTCGGGCGCAGGCGCCGGCACCTACGGAGCATGATCTGAACTACACGCTCGATATAGCGCTGACCCGGTTGCGAGAGTGCAAGGGCTGGAGATCGCGTATGGCGCTGGTCCCCATTGCCCAGGTCATCCGTTCCGTGGCTTCGGTGCCGGTGTTGATCGGGCTGCTAGAGGAGGCGGCGAAGGGCCGGGATCAAGCTGGGTTCAGCGGCACCCTGCGCAGCGCCATCCAAGAAGCGCTAATGAGCCTGACGGGCTTCTATGCCCCAGCCTACGAACCGGGGAAATGGCGCCGCTTTTGGGAAGAGAACAAAGAAGGCTTCAAACTGGCACCGCTGCCCAAGGTCAATACGAATCGCGGCAGGACAGTCAGCAAGGGCTTCTTCGGTATCCCGGTTACCGGTAGCCGGGTGGTCTTTATCCTCGATGTTTCGGGGAGCATGAGCCAGGCGGCTGTGGGCGCAACCGTGAGCCGATCTCCTGACGGCAAGCCCACCGGGGCTCATTTGACAAAGCTCACGCGGGCGAAAGAGGAACTGCTGCGGGCGGTCGGCGGTCTGGCGGCCGACTCGCAATTCAATGTGATCTTCTTTGGTTCGCAAGTCAGGATGTGGCAGAAGCGGCTCGTGGGGGCCAATCTGGCCAATAAGGCGCGCTTACGCAAGATGTTGGCGAAGCTGCAGGCGGGTGGCGGGACGGCTTTATACGACGGACTCAAAGCTGGGCTGAGTATGAAGACTCGCCGCTCCCGGCGGAGTCGTTATGCGAGCCAGGTCGATGAAGTGTTTTTGCTCAGCGACGGGGTCCCTAGTCCGGGTCTAAGTGAGATCTGGGAGCCCGGGCAGATCTCAGAGCGGGTGAAGGGGTGGAACCTTGGCGCGCGGGTGCGGATCCACACGGTCTTTCTGCGGACAGTTTTTCCCCGCGGCGCGCGAATGCGTCAGGGGGCGATGTCGCTTTTCGCGCAGGCGGAAAAAATGATGCGGGAGCTAGCGAAGGATAGCGGCGGTAAGTTTGCGGTGTTTTGAGATGGAGCCCTGTGCCGGCAGGGCTCTGTCTCTTAACAGGTGCCGTCGAGGATCCGCCCCTTTTGCTGCCCCTGCGTGTTTCTCCGATATCCGCGGACGACTCGCTGGGCGATTTTCATACGTCGACGTTCGATTTCGACAGCGCCCAGTTGTTCCTCAAGGAGGCTGGTCAACTGCTGGTGGAGGCCTTTGACCTCACGGGTTTTGATGCTGAGTCCGTCTGGTTGTTCTCCAGGTATTGCCCGCAGATCGGACTCGAGCTTGCTGAGCTGAAGGATCAGTGGGTCAGCTTCGTCGACGGCCTGTAGAGCCTGATCGAAGTCGTTCTCGATGAGGCCTTCGAGAGCGTGGGCATAAAGCCTCGTGAGTTGGTCGAGGCCTTGTGCCTTTCTCTGCTCGAGTGTGTTGCGCATGTTGGACTCAGGCCGGGATGATGCCGTCCCAGCCTTCCTTCAGGGTGCGCATGATTTGGACCGCGGAGTCGAGTGTGTCGCTACTACGCTCGATATTGGCCATGTAGATGCGATCGAGAATAAACTCGTAAAGGCGGTCTAGGTTTGCTGCGACCTCAGCGCCCTGCTCCAGGTCGAGGCTTGCGCGCAGTTCACCAATGATGGATATGGCTTTTCCGAGCTGTTCGCCGGCGATATTACTGCGTTCTCGCCCTGGTGTTTGGATCTCGATCTTGGCGCGTTCGAGGGCCTGAAGAGCTCCATCGTACATCATGAGTACGAGCTTCTCGGGCGTCGCGTTCAGGATCAGGTTCTTACGATAGACCTTCGCGGGGTCGGTCGCGGGGGCAGCGTGGCTCATTTTACTTCTCTGGTAGGGGGGGAGGGGCTTGAAGCTAGTTGTGGATGGGCTCAGCCGATTCTGCCAAGGGCGGCGCGCTGAGAGTTGAGTTTGTTCATCAGCGTTTCGAGCTGGGCGTACTGATTCGTGACCCGGAGTTCGAAGGCTTCGACGCGCTCTTCGAGGCGGGTGATCTGCTTGTCGACATCACGAGTCGATGTTTCGAGGCCTTTGATTCGGGCCGTGAGTAGGCCTTCGCCTGAATCGGTCCACTCATCGATTCGCTTGTAGATCTGGTTGCCGATTCCCTTGTCGGGTTGTGCAAATAGGTTTTTGATCGCGCCGGGATCATCGGCCAGTGCTTCGTCGAATTTGCTTTGACTAAAAGTTAGTTTGCCGTCGCGATCGCTAGAGATGCCGATCTGAGAGAGGAGCTCGTAGCTTTCGTTACCTGTATCTACACTGTTGCCGACGATGCTACGCAGAACGCTGGTAACTGTGCGCAGGGCGCTGTCGCCGAGAAGCGGACTGGCTTTGGTCTGCTGCTCCCCTTCTTTTGCTTTCTGGTTTTGCGTGACTTTGTTCTGCGCTTTTGCAAAGTCGACGACGGCGTTATAGGCGTCGACGAATTCCTTGATCTTCTTCGAGGTTACTTCGGAGTCGCTGCTGACAGTGATCTTGGTACTGGACGGATCGTTGGTCTTGAGGCCGTGTTCGCCGATCAAGTCGATGGTTACGCCGGGGATCAAGTCCGTGATCGAATTGCTCGATCGGGAGATCGTTAGCCCGTTGTAATCTATGGAGGCGTTTTTGGCAGCGACGACTCGGTTTGCGTTGTTGTTGAGGTCGTCGACGAAACTCGTTAGGGCGGTGTCGCTGGGGCTGGCGGAGAAGGTGATGTTACCTTTTTCTCCTGTCACCTTTGATGTGATTACGAGTTTGTAGGGATTGCTCGCCTTTCCGGTATCAACCACCGAGGCGCTCACATCCATGTCCCCGTTTGCATTGATCGCTGCGGCAATGCCTTCGAGGGTGTTGTTGTTCGAGTCCAGCGATATGCTCTGGGGGCCATTATCACCAACTTCGATCCAGAGGATGCCGGTTCCGTGCCCGGTTACATCCTTGTCGGCATGGCCGCTGCTGGTTCGGACCTCCGCCTTAGCCAGGCTGTTGACCTTGATCTCATAGGTGCCTGGTACTGCGTTTCCGGAGGTGCTGACGCTGACAAAGCCGTCGTTATTTGTCTTGGCTTTAAAGCCGAGCAGGTCGCCCTGGAGCCTGAGGCTCTTGGCCTTGTCTTGGAGCTCTTCGAGCTTGTCACCGAGTTCCTTATAGAGGCTCTTCTTTCGGTTAAAGCTGACCTTGCGCTCCTGCAGCGCCAAGATTGGACGGCGCTCAAGCTTGACGAGCGCATCGATGATTGCGCCCGTGTCGAGGCCCGAAGCCAGGCCGCCGATACTGATTCCTGTGAGGCTCATGGCTGTAAGTCCTGCTGGAGATCGAAACCCATGTTTCTCTCTCTTCGACAGTTCCAGCCGATCTATTGAGTCATCCCAGAGGGATCGGCGTTGCCGGCTAGCGGGCCTTGCGAGAGCTTGCTTAGCCCAGCAGCGCCAGGGCGGACTGACTGCTCATGTTGGATTGAGCCAGGATGGAAATGCTGGCCTGCTGCAAGATGGAGTTCCGGGTCAGGTTCGCGGTTTCCTTGGCAACGTCGACGTCGCGGATGCGGCTCTGTGCGGCGCTGAGGTTTTCTATCGAGACGCCGAGGTTGCTGATCGTTGAGGTCAAGCGGTTCTGAGCGGCACCCAAGCCACCGCGTAGCTTCGTAACCTTGTCGATGGCGGTGTCGATGCTGCTCATCGCATTGCTGGGGCTGCCGGAGGCTCCGATGTCGAGCGAGGCGATGCCCAGCGTCGTGGAAAGTGCCGGGGACAGGCTGACCGAGATGGTGTCGACCGAGGCGGTCGTTCCGAAGCCCACCTGGAAGCTCAGATTCGAAGAGCTGCCGTTGAGCAGGCTGATGCCGTTGAACTCGGTGCTTCGCGCGATGCGGTTGACTTCGCCGATAAGGCTGTCGAACTCTTCGTCGAGTGTCTTGCGGTCGTTCGGGCTGACCGTGCCATTGTTGGCCTGAACCGCGAGTTCGCGCATGCGAACGAGCAGGTTGGAGACTTCGTCTAGAGCCCCTTCGGCCGTCTGCACTAGCGAAATGCCATCGTTGGCATTGCGTTGGGCCTGGTCGAGGCCGCGGATGCGAGATCGTAGGCGTTCGCTAATGGCCAGGCCCGCAGCGTCGTCGGCCGCGGTCGTGATGCGCAAGCCTGTCGATAGGCGCCGGAAGCTGGTTCCGAGGCTTGCCGTCGTCTTCATGAGGTTTCGCTGAGCGTTGATCGACGAAATGTTGGTGTTGACCCTGAGACCCATCGTGGACTCCCTTCCCTAGATAATCCCTTCTGCCCTTTTCTTGTCGAGATGTTCGGCGGTGCTGGGCTGTGCTTGAGAGGGGCTGTCGTTTTTTTGGGCGCCTTTGCCTGAGCCTGTTTTCCTTTGCCGCATAAGAACGGCGCTTTAGCAGCATGATCAGAAAACGGTTGGAAGTACCGCTTTCGGCGATCTGCCGCTCGCGGGCTTACTCAACAAGCGTTGAGTACATGCAAGCAGCCCTGGTTCCAGTAAATGGATCCAGGGCTGCTGCTGCCGAACGGGTCGACCGAGCTCCCGCTCGGTAAGGGCTGGACCGAAGTCACGACCCTTTGCGACGCTTAGGACTACCCGATCAGGCTTAGTGCGCTCTGCGGAGCGACGTTGGATTGGGCCAGGACCGAGATCGCGGCCTGCTGCAGGATCGAGTTACGGGTGAGGTTTGCGGTTTCGGAGGCGACATCGACATCGCGGATCCGGCTCTGCGCGGCACTGAGGTTCTCGATGGCGCCAGAGAGGTTGTTGATAGTTGACTGCAGTCGGTTCTGGGTCGCGCCCAGGGAACCGCGAAGGCTGGTGACCTTGTCGATCGCCGTATCGATGGAGGTCATCGCATTGCTGGGGCTGCCGGAGGCTCCGATGTCGAGCGAGGCGATGCCCAGAGTCGTGGAAAGGGCCGGGGACAGGCTGATGCTGATTTGGTCAACCGCTGCCTGCGTGCCGAAGCCGACTTGGAAGGCCATATTCGAGGTCGAGCCGTCGAGCAGGTTGATGCCATTGAACTCGGTGCTCCGCGCGATGCGGTTGGCTTCCTTGACGAGGTTGCCGAACTCTTCGTGCAGGGTTTTGCGGTCGTTGGCGCTTACCGTTGCGTTGTTCGCTTGGACCGCGAGTTCACGCATGCGAATGAGGATGTTCGAGACCTCAGAGAGCGCGCCTTCGGCCGTCTGAACCAGGGAGATGCCGTCGTTGCTATTGCGCTTGGCTTGGTCGAGGCTGCGGACGCGAGCGCGCAGACGTTCACTGATCGCGAGGCCGGCGGCGTCGTCGGCGGCAGTGGTGATGCGCAAGCCGGTGCTCAACTTGCGGTAGCTGCTGTTCAGGGCGCCAGTGACGGTAGAGAGGTTCCGCTGTGCATTGAGTGAAGCGATGTTGGTGTTAACTCGAAGGCCCATTGTTAGCTCCTTTGAGGTTTCTCTTAGCTGTCGGTCTTGAGCTGTCGCACCGGCATTTGCGGAGGAGGTGGCGCAAGCCTTTAGGCTGTAGGGGTTTCAGCTTGGGGCTTCTGGTAGGAGGCTTGGGGTATGCTCCGATGGTATCGACCGAATCTCATGGAATAGGCGGCGATTATCGGGGTTCTTGGGTGTTGTAAATCTTGGCACTAGCCCACGAAAAAACGCGGCCCGAGCCAAAGGCTCGGGCCGCGTACCTCACGTTCATCCAGGGGTCTGGAATGTTTATCCGATTAGGTTTAGTGCGCCTTGTGGGGCAACATTGGCCTGTGCCAGGACCGAGATGGCCGCCTGTTGCAAGATCGAGTTCCTGGTTAGGGCTGCGGTCTCGGAGGCGACATCGACATCTCGGATACGGCTCTCGGCAGCGCTGAGGTTCTCAGTCGTGATTCCAATATTGGAGATCGTTGAAGTGAGACGGTTCTGCACTGCACCGAGGGTGCCACGTAGGCTTGATACGTTGTTGATAGCCTTGTCGATGGACTGCATAGCGGAGCTGGGACTGCCATTGGCGCTGATGTCCAGTGAGGCGATACCCAGTGTTGTGCCTAGAGCTGGGGAAATGCTCATCTGGATGGTGTCGATACCGGCAGTAACGCCGAAGCCGACTTGGAAGCTTAAGCTGGAGGCGGAACCGTCCAGGAGCTTAATGCCGTTGAACTCTGTGCTCCGTCCGATCCGGTTAATTTCCTTCACCAGCGCCGAAAACTCCTCGTTGAGCGTTGCGCGGTCGGAGTCGCTGACGGTGCCGTTACTGGCTTGCACTGCGAGTTCGCGCATGCGGACCAGGATCGCGGATGTTTCGTTCAGGGCTCCTTCAGCAGTCTGAACAAGGGAGATGCCGTCGTTAGCATTTCGCTTGGCCTGGCCCATGGAACGCACTTGCGAACGCAAGCGCTCTGAGATGGCCAGGCCTGCGGCATCGTCGGCTGCTGTAGTGATCCGAAGACCGGTAGAGAGGCGCCGATAGTTGTCATTGAGGCCCCGGGTCACGCCCTCGAGGTTTCGTTGAGCGTTGATCGACGCAATGTTCGTGTTTACGCGCAAGCCCATGTTGTTTTCCTTGATGCTCTGTCGTGAGGCTGCCGCCTGAGTGCCGATCCTCGGCGCGAACCGGAAGGCTCGCTTCCGGCTTGCGCCGAAGACCTGCGGTCAGGCTGGGGGAGGCAGTCTCGTCCGGGGGAGGACTTTGGCTGCCTCTTCGGAAGCACCGGCATCATCGGAGGCTTAGCCCGGGGCTTGAGCGCGACTGACTGGATTCTCTCGGTAAGACCGAGCGGTTGAGCGCAAGGCCCTTGTTTGCATGGGTTTATGGCGTCAGGTCTCGGGGGATGTCGGGCCGGGTTTTGTCCAATTCTTCCGCTGTCACCGGGATGATCCGGTGAGGCTGTACGAAAAAAATGCCCGAGCGCTGAGGCGCTCAGGCACATAAACCCGTCCAGCTAGAGGGGGGGTTACTGGAGGAGGCTGAGGGCGGCCTGTGGTGCTGCGTTGGCTTGGGCCAAGATCGAGATCGCAGCGTTTTGCAGGATCGAGTTGCGGGTCAGGGCCGCGGTTTCGACGGCAACGTCGACATCACGGATTCGGGACTCCGCACCTTGGAGGTTTTCGGCGGCGATGCCAAGGTTGGCAATCGTCGATACGAGTCGGTTTTGGACTGCGCCCAGAGAACCACGCAGGCTTGAGACCTGGTCGATGGCCTTATCGATAGCCTGCATCGCCGAGCCGGCATTCCCCGTGGCAGTGATGTTGAGTGATTCGATGCCCATCGTCTGGGCTAGCGCGGCCGAGAGGTTGAGCTGAATGGTGTCGATGCCCCTGGCAACGCCGAAGCCGACTTGGAACTGCAGGGTCGATGTCGAACCGTCCAGCAGTTTGATCCCGTTGAACTCGGTGCTACGGGCGATGCGGTTCACCTCGCTGATCAGGGCGCCGAATTCTTCTTGCAGGGTCAATTTGTCCGAATCGCTGACCGTGGAGTTGTTGGCCTGAACTGCCAACTCGCGCATGCGGATCAGTATGGACGAGGTCTCGTTGAGAGCACCTTCGGTCGTCTGGACCAGGGAGATGCCGTCGTTGGCATTGCGCTTTGCCTGGCTAATGGAGCGAACCTGTGCCCGTAATCGTTCGGAGATCGCAAGGCCGGCAGCGTCATCAGCTGCAGTGGTGATGCGAAGACCGGTCGAGAGTCGGCGGTAGTTGGTGTTCAACCGAGTCGTAATCCCCTCCAGGTTCCTCTGCGCGTTCAGCGAGGGGATGTTGGTGTTGACTCTTAGGCCCATCGGATGCTCCTGAGCATGAACTCTGTTCGGCGAAACGGAGAATGAGGGGGCTCCGTGCGCTGCCTTGCTATCGACCCGATGGCATCGGAGGTTGAATCGCGAGCGCAGAAAAAATGGAAAGTGGGGCGTGGGTCGTCGAAAAAGTCCACAGGCTCACGCCGGGTCCGAGCAGCAACTGCTCAAGGATCGAGCGACATCTGCCGAAAGGCTCCATGACATGGGCTTGCCCCTCCCCCTCCCGCATGGACCACTCCGTCCGGAGCAAGTAGATGAACCTCGAAGCGATCGCAGGCACGGTTCCGCGCATCTTGGTCGTTGACGATGAAGCCGGCATTCGCGAAGGCCTCAAGGCGCTGCTGATAAAGCATGGTGCTTGGGTTGAGGCTGCTGCCGACCTCGAAGATGCCGTGCGACGGAACGATCACCAGGTCTTCGATCTCGTCTTCCTAGATATACGTATGCCGGGAACAGATGGATTGAGTGGCCTGGCCCAGATTCGTCATGGGGAGCTTCCTCCGGAGATCGTGATCTTGACTGGTTACGGCACGATTGCGTCGACGGTCGAGGCGATGAAGAAGGGTGCGGCGGATGTCATCGAGAAGCCGTTCCAGCCGGATAGGATTCTCGCTGTCACCGAGCGTTGCCTCGAAACGCGGAAGTTACGCGGGGAAGTCGGTCGACTTCGTGATCGCGTTCGTGAGCTGACTTCGACCGAACTCGTAGGTAACAGCGAGATCGTGCGAAAGCTGAAGACGCGTATCGATCAAGTCGCCTGTGCGCCGGATACCACGATTCTGATTCAGGGGCAGAGCGGCACTGGCAAGGAGCTGGTGGCACGCAGCATTCACGAGCGAAGCTCGCGCCGTAACGGGCCCTTCGTCGCCGTCAACTGCGCTGCCTTGACCGAGAGTCTGCTCGAGGCCGAGCTCTTCGGTTATGAGGCGGGTGCCTTTACCGGTGCCACCAGAGAAGGGAAGGAGGGTCTCTTCGAGGCGGCTGATGGCGGGACCCTGCTACTCGACGAAATCGGCGAGATGCCGGTGACCTTGCAGGCGAAGCTTCTGCGAGTTCTGCAGGAGCGCAGCTACCGGCGCGTCGGCGGTGTTGCCGATCGGCCCGCCCGCGCCCGGATCATCGCCGCAACGAATAAGGACCTGGCCGAGCAAGTGCAGAATGGAGGCTTCCGTGAAGACCTCTTCTACCGGCTCTGTGTCATCGCTCTGGAGATTCCGCCGTTGCGGGATCGCCCCGAAGACATCCCGCTCCTCGCCCACTACTTCTTGGACCATTTCAGTCGCCAGATGGGCAAATCGCTCTCCGGCTTTTCGGAAGAGGCGATGGAGACTCTCTCCGAGCACGAGTGGCGGGGCAATGTTCGCGAGCTCAAGAATGCTGTGGAGCATGCGGCCATTCTTTGCCCGAGTGGGCTCATCGAAGAGGCTCATCTCCCGGCCTGGGACGAGAGTCCACTTAGCCGGAATGATGTGATCCCGCGGGAGACCGTCGAGCTACCGGGTGACGATCGCAGTCTTCGTGCTGTTGAGAGGATCCTTATAGAGAAGGTCCTGCAGGAGACGCGTTGGAATATCAGTCGCGCGGCGAGCGAACTCGGTATTAACCGCACGACGCTCTACAACAAGATCAAGGTCTATGGGCTCGGCGGTCGGCCCAGCAAGGAGAGCTTGATCCTATGAGTCTCCTTCAGGAAGAGCGGCCGATGGAGCGTTTTGCTGGGATGCTGGCGCACGAGCTGCGTAACCCCCTCGCTTCTGCGGTCACCAATCTCGCCGTCGCCAGTGACCTCATGGAAGAGAGCGACCCGCGCAAGCCCTTCCTGGCACGTGCTGAGGAGGAGATGGAGCGGTTGCGTGTCCTTCTGCGTTCGTGCATTGAGCTTGCGCGTACAGGGCAGGTCAGTCGTCGACGCATCGATATCGCCGATGCCATCCAGCAAATTCTGAGTCGAGCTTCCGAGCGTGAGCGAGGCTCAAGAGTGCGCTTCGAGTCGAGTGTCTGCGCCGAACTTTGGCATGACGTGGATCCGGATCTCGTGGTGCGTGCCCTTGAGAACCTATTAGAAAACGCCGGTCGGGCGATGTGCGATTCGGGCGGAGTGGTCCGTATCGATGCGCAGATGGAGGGCGACACCCTCGTGCTCTCCGTTCAGGATGAAGGGCCGGGGCTGAAACCCGAACTCCTCGACCAGGTCTTTGAGCCCTTCGTGACCGGACAGCGCAGTTCGGGGCTGGGTCTGGCGTTCGTGCGTCAGGTTGCAGATGCCCATGGCGGCAGTGCATTGGCTGAGAACCTTCCCGGTGGCGGTGCCTGCTTCACGCTGCGCCTTCCCGGAGGCAGTGAGGAGATTCCGTCGTGGCTCGCCTCCTCTACGTAGAGGACGAAACTGCGCTGCGCACGGCGCTCGCTGCCTATCTGCGTATGCAGGGGCTCGAGGTCCGCGAGGCGGGGGGCTTCCACGAGGCCTTGCAGCTACTCGCGGAGCAGAGCTTCGACATGCTGGTTACCGACCAGGAGCTGGGTGATGGGCGCGGTTCCGATCTCGTAGCCCGATTTCGCCGAGAGCAGTCCGGGCCAGCATTGATTTGTACTGCTACGCCCGAACGGGTCAGGGAGGATCCACTCGTAGGCGATGGTGTCGATCTCATGCCAAAGCCGCTGCGTCCGGCAAGGCTCGGTGAATGGATTTCGGAGCATCGCCAGCATGTTTGCGAAAACGAAGCCTCTGGGCTGCGTCCCATTTGGCAGCAGCTTGTGGCGGAGGGCTGGGCTCCTGAAGAGATCGATCGTGTGCTCCTGGTCCTTTCGGAGTTGCCAGCAGTAAAGATGCTCGACCTGCGCCGGGAGGGCGAGCGTCTGGTGCTTCTTGTTAGCGCTGTGCATGCACAGAGTCTTTCCAGTGTCGGCGAGAGTTTGGGGGTCGATAGCTGGAGGGTCGAGACGGTCGACGGACAAGAGAGCCTGGCCGTGGCGATTCCTCTCCGCTGGCGCAGCCAGGCAGAACTTGCTGGGACGCTGGATCTTGCCGGCTGCGAGTCCTGGTCGATGACCCAGATCGTTTCGGCTCTTGAGGATGCTCACAGGCGGGGCCTTTGCATCGCGAACCTGAGTAGTTGGCATCGACTCGGCCTGAGGCTACTGGGGCGTGAGCAGCTCGTTCGCGAACGAGGCGCCGAGACCCAGGAATATGCTGCCGAGCAACGGCTCTTGTGGCCTAGTGCGGGATCGGTGAAGGAGGCGAAGAGTGGCAGACTCTGAGTCCCAGGAAAAGCAAGTCACGACCCAGGCCGATGCCGCTGAAGTGCATGGCGCTGCGGTTGCCGAGGAGTCTACGGTTTTGGCCGCGGAGGATACTGGTCAAGCCGAGCAGACAGACACGAAGAGCAAAGCGGTCAAGAAAAAGCCTGCTAAGAAGAAGCCGGCGAAAAAGAAGCGCGGCAAGGTCGGGGACTGGTCGGGAGTCGATCAAATCCTCGCCTTCGTCTTGCTGGCCAACTTGGCCTTGATGGCGGTGCTTGTGCTTGCGGGTCCTGGAGAGAAAACTCCTGAGTCTACCGGTGCGTCCCAGGAGCCCGCCTCAAAGGAAGATGTCTTTGTATTACCCCCCGAGGCCTTGGTGGAAGAGGGGGGGGCGAAACCCTCTGACAACGACTTGGGAAGGGCTGCGGTCGAGCCTCAGGACGAGCTATGGAGCCAGGCGCTTCGGCAGGCGAGTCTTGGCAACCTTTCGCGAGCGATTGAGTTACTTCACCAGTTGGAGCGAAGCCCGGATCTCCAGGGGGTCGTGCGAAGCACCGTCTACCAGCAACTTGCCTACTACTACGGGATGGACGGTAACCGTGAGAAGGCTGCCCAATACCAGGCCCTCACGACACGCGGCCATCTCGTTGGGCTTAACCCAAAGCAACTCTGGGACCTCGCTACCGAGGCGCATCGGCTGAGGGATCTGCGTGGTGCCCGAACCTTTTATGCGAGGTTCCTCTTGCAGCAGGGGCGTATGGACGAGGAGACCGAGAAGCTCGTGCCGCTGGCCTACCTGCGACTTGCGAACAGCTATAGAGCAGAAGCTGATCCGATCCAGCAACGCAAGGCGAAGGAGGATCGATGAAGCTGTTTGTGCTTATGGCGCTCGGTTTGTTTGGTCTATTGCCGCGGGGGCAAGAGCAGCAGCCGGTGCCGGCGCCAATCCGTCGTCGGCCGGCTCGGATCTTCGAGATCGTCGAGCGTGCCGGCATTCTCATGCACCTACGTGCTGTGCGTGTCGACGTCAGTGCTTGGAATGCTCTTCGCGCGCTGGAGAAGCTCGGAGCCTTCCGGCTCGTCGTTCCCCCTGAGTTGCGGGGGCGATTGCAGACGACGTCCCTGACCCTCTCCTTCGAGAGCATGGAGGCTTTTTCCATCGCCAAGCTTGCCTGCGTGGCTGCAGGTCTCGACATGGTCAACGATTCGCAGCAGCTGACTCGTCAGCAGGAAGACTTGTTGAGGAGGCTGGATCCGGATGCGGTTGCCGCTCCAGGCGGGGTGGATGCTGAACCGCGCAAGACGGTGGTGCTTGTTCTCGATCCTCCAGATGCCCAGAGCCAGAGTGGACGTAGTCGGCTGCGGACTCTAGCCCTCGATTGGTATGGGGCGCTGACGATTGGCAGTACTGGTCTGCCCGATTACTACGGAGGAGAGAAACCTCTTCGTGGCGAGCCGGATCCCTTCGATGAGGATCCTAAGACGCCGGGGCAGGTGCTGCGGAGCGAGGCAGAGCTGCGTAAATTCCTCGGCGATTACCAGGGGGCGGCTCGGGGCTTTGAAGAGTTTTACCGCAACGTGGCGCTCAATGATCCTGCGGCGGATTACGTTGGCTGGGCGAAGTTGGAGGAAGCTCGCTGCTATTGCGAGCTTGGCCAATACGATCTCGCCCGGCAGCGCAGCCGTGATGTGATGAATGGCTACTCCCAGCAGGTGGAGGGCAGTGAAGCTGCTGAACTCTATGGGCGAGTGGTGATGCTGCTTACGCGCAAGCAGCTATCTGAGGTGGAGTCGCTTGCGCCAGAGCAGCGACCTGGCCTTCGCGCTCAGGTCTATATGGAGCTGACGAATTGCCGGGACAACCTCTTTGCCTTTATGTCCGGGCATTCATCGGGTGAGGCTCTTGCCCGCCTGCATGTGATCGTGGCCGAACTCCAATGGATGCGTTCGAATGCCGAGGGCATCCTCGATGAACTACGTCAGGCCGCTGCGATCTCCGATCTGGACTTCGTGGGCCGGGAGCAGGATGCCTTACTCATGGTGGTTCCCGGAAAACAGATGGGTATCGACCTATCGTTCTTACGTGGGATTGCACTGAGTGAGACGGCGCGTCTTGGGCAGCCAGATGGTGCGGAGCGACTACTCGAAGCAGAAGAGGCGCTCGCAGCGTATTTGCTTGATTCGAAGAACGCCCAGGGCGAGTTCCAAGCCGACAAGCGCTTTTTTGGCTCGGCTTGGTTGGGCCTTGCGACGGTGCAGTGGAAGCTCGATGACCCACTTCAGGGGCTCTGGTGTATCGCCAAGGCAAAAAAGCACCTGGATACGCTCCTTCCCTTCGAGCGTGACCGCCTCGTGCTACTGGAGACGCGGGCCAACATCTCACTCGGACGTACTAAGGCAGCGCTCGATAGTCTGACGCAAGAGATCAAATCCCGTGGTGTTGGTTTCTGCCCGGAGCTCGAACTCTTTGCTGGGGAGACCTTGTTGGCCCTTAGTAAACCCGAGGCAGCGATTCAGGTGCTGGCTTCGGTTATTGAGCAACGCGATGAGAACGGAGAGCTTGCTCGTGTCTTGCACATGCGCGCGCTCGAAAAGCAGAAGCGCTACGAGTCGCTCGTCCTCTTTGCCCTCGAATGGGGCGAACTCATCCACGATCCGAGCTTACAGGCAGCCGTTTCGGGGATGCTGGGAGATGCCTATACGGCCCTGGAACGCTATGAGCTTGCAGCTGAAGCCTACGCTGGGAGGATTCGCTGATGCTTCGTTTAGCGCTGGTTGTGCTTCTGAGCGCGAGCGTAATCACTGAGGCCCCGGCCCAAGCACCGGCGGGCGATAGCCTGCAGCTCCAGAGCGGTGAAAGGACTGCGGGCGTGCGGAGTAACCAATTGATCCGTGTACGTCAGAAGCTCGCAGAGCTGACCCGCGTGCGGATGCTCCACGACCTATTGATCCCTGTTGATGTCCAGAGGCTGCTACCTGCTGCGATCTCGCGTGAGGCGACGATGGCACCCGAAGAAGAGCGGGCGGAGCTGCGACGAGTCAGTAGGCGTGTTGAGGCTTTGCGCGACCAGGTTCGTAGGTTGCGGGCAAAGGGGGTTCTTCCGTCGGCGGTGATCGAAAAACCCCCTGTGGTGACAGACGACCTGGACCCCATGCCCAGCATCGATTTGGAGCAAGCTCCGACCCCCAAGAAAAGCACTTCAGGCCTCGTTGGGGTGGCCCATGTTGGGCGGGCTAGGCGCGATCGTTCGGAGAACTTGGTGCTGCCGCCCTCTCCCCTTGCGCGTAGCCCCTTGCTGGTGCAGCCGCCGCGATTCCAACTGCAAGCCGCGCCGGAACAGGTAAAGGCTGTCGTTGCCCTGCTAAAGGCGGCGCGGCCGCGCTCAGCCCTGCAACTTCTAGAGCAAGCCCTCGTGGCCCATCCTGAGTCCAAGGTGCATTTGTTTTTGCGGGCCCAGGCATATGAGCGGGTTGGGGATCGGACGCGGGCGATGCGCGAGTTCGCGGCCTTGGTGGAGCTGGATACGGTGCTCGACTCGGAAGAGAAAGCTTTGCCCGGCCCCTGGGCGCAGGCGGCAAAGGTGGCCCTCTCGCACTTGCAGTGGCAGCAAGTGCAAGAGCAGTGGCAGCCGCCGAAGCTAGAGGAGTTGGACTGGTGACAGGCTCCGAGGCCTTGCCCGTTGCGAGAGGCGAGCAGCAAGAACTCCAGCATGAGTTCCAGCTGTTCCGGCAGGCCGCTTCTGCGCTTGAAGCGGCCTATCAAGAATTGAAGCAGCGAGCGTCTCAGGTTGATCAGGATTTGGCGGTAGCCAATAGGGCTCTGCACACGGCACTTGCCGACCGGGAGTCCATCATTGGCCAGTTGCCTATCGGCGTCTTTCGCCTCGAAGGGACGGAGCTACTAGCGCAAAACCCCGAAGGGCACACGATCGCTGGGCGTATTGCTGGCGATAAGCTTCGCAGCTGGCTCAGCTCTCTACCCACTGGTGCATGGTCTGAGAGTCGAATCCCCGCCGACGGTGGAGAGCCACGTGAGCTGCGCGCTTTGTGTGTTCCCTTGGAGGCGCGAGGTGAGTCGCTTTGGTTTGTCGAAGATACGACGATGCTGAGCGCTCTCCGCGAGCAGGTCGAGCGTCTGCACCGGCTGAGCAGCCTATCGGAGCTGTCGCTCGGTATCGCTCATGAGGTGCTAAACCCCCTTAACGGTGTTGCTGGCTTCGCGAGCCTTCTGCGTAAGCGCCCCGACTCGGAAAAGGCAGCCCATTGGGCGCAGAATATCGAAACTGGCGTCGTGAGGATCCACTCGATCATTCGTGATCTCCTCGACTTTGCTCGGCCTGAGCGTCGCAGCACGCCTTGTGTGCGTTCCCTTGCGACCTGGTTAGAGGAAGCGCGTCCCGAACTTAACGATATTGAGCTGAACCTTGGGGATCCGGAGGTGGCGGTCCAGGGTAGTCCCGAGGCCCTAGGTAAGGTCTTCGCCAACCTCGTTCGGAATGCTCGCCAGGCAGGGGCAAGCAAGCTTGAGGTCGAGTGCGAGAGCGCCGATGGCCGCTTGCGCATACGCCTGCAAGATGATGGCCCTGGCATTCCTTCGGACCTGGCTTCTCGAATTTTCGATCCCTTCTACAGCACACGTGACGAAGGCACTGGGCTGGGCTTGGCCTTCTGTGCACGTGCCTTAGAGGCCATGGGGGGGACGATTCGCTGGTTGCCGAGCGAACGGGGGGCACGTTTTGAACTCGTTCTTCCGGAGGCAAGATGACTCAGCGCCTGCGGATCCTCTTGGCCGATGATGACGCGCTCTCGCGTGAGTTTCTTGCTGAGGCTCTAGCCTCCTTCGATGCGGATGTCCGGTCCTGTGACGATGGCGTCGCTGCGAGCAAGCTCTTCGCCAAGGAGAGCTTTGATGCCGTGTTCACAGACCTACGTATGCCGCGAAAGGACGGCCTTGAGCTGATCCGAGAGATCAAGTCTGGGCCGAATCCTATCCCTGTGGTGCTGGTTACGGCCTATGGGACCGTGGATGTCGCTGTCGATGCGCTTCGGGTTGGGGCGGATGACGTTCTGATGAAGCCGGTCGATCTTGAGCAGATCGAGTTGGTTTTGACCCGCTTAGCAGAGCGCTCTCGTCTGGTGGCTGAGAACCGTTATTTGCGCGAGCAAGAGGCACAGCGATCTCCGGGCTTGATTGCTGCTAGTCCGCAGATGCTAGCCGTGGACGAGATGATCGATCGGGTGGCGGACAGTGACGTTGGCATCCTGATCACCGGTCCCAGCGGGACCGGCAAGGAAGTCGTCGCCAGTGAGCTGCATCGGCGATCGCGGCGATCGGGGGCGGCCTTTATTCAGGTCAACTGTGCGGCGATTCCGCCAGCACTCTTGGAGAGCGAATTCTTTGGGCACGAGGCCGGTTCCTTCACCGGGGCGACTGGGCGCAAGATAGGCAAGTTCGAGCTTGCCGATGGCGGCACCCTGCTCCTAGACGAAATCGGAGAGATTGCTCCCGAGTTGCAAGGCAAGCTCCTACGAGTGATCGAGGACGGCAAGATTACCCGTGTCGGAGCAACAGAGCCCAGGCAAGTCGACGTGCGTATCGTTGCTGCGACTAATCGGGATTTGCGGGGCATGGCCTTGCAGGGAGAGTTCCGTGAGGACCTGTACTACCGGCTTAACGTCCTGCCGATCGAGCTGAAGCCGCTGGTCGAGCGCCCTGGCGATCTCGAGGCTCTCACCGTGGCCTTTCTGGCGCAGGAGAGCCGGCGTGTAGGCAGAGAACTCAGCTTGGAGCCGGAGGCGATGCGCCTACTTCGAGCCTACAGTTGGCCGGGCAATGTTCGCGAGCTGCGTAACCTACTACAGCGAGCCGCTCTCCTTACTCGCGAGGCCTGTATCTCGGCGGAGCTGCTGTCGCCCTGGCTCGGCGAGCTGCCGTCGGAGTCTCCACCACTCGAAGCGGAGTCCGGGGCGAGCATTGAAGCTTTCGTCGGGTGCAAGCTGCGGGATGTCGAGGATGCGTTGATACTCGCCACACTTGCTGACCAAGCCGGTAATCGCACAGCGACGGCCCGCGTGCTGGGGATAAGTCCGCGGACGCTCTACAACCGCCTGCAGGCCTTGGAGGCTCCAGCTCTTTGAGTGAAGGCTCTCGAAGGTGCTTCGGCGCTGGACTTTAGCAAGTCCTGAAGAATGCCCAGATAGACCACAGCATGCTCAAGGAACTGCTTGGGTCTGGCCGATACGGAAGTACCAGCGTGATCGGAACTTCGGTATAGGTCGCAGCATGAGCTTCAACGATTCCGTGGCATTCCTGGAGAAATCGCTTCAGGGGGTGATGCTGCGCCAGCAGGCCATCAGCCACAACCTCGCCAACCAGAGCACCCCGGGCTACAGGGCTCGAGACGTGGATTTTCAGGGCGCCCTTAAGGATGCCTTGCGAAGCGATGGCGTTGACACGCTTCGCTTTCGGATCGTCGAGCAGGAAGGCAACGAGGTGAACGCTGAAGGTAACAACGTCAACCTCGAGCGTGAGTGGCAGAACATGGAAGAGAACCGACTGTTCCACGAGATGTTTTCGCGCGCTCTCGGTAGGCGCTTTCGCACCATGGTTCGCGCCATCCGTGGGCAGTAGGAGCTAAGCAAAAATGGCTGGATCCACCCTGTTCAGCGGCATTGAAACTCCGATCTCGGGCATGGCGGCCGAGCGCCTGCGCATGCGCGTCATCGCTGGGAACATCGCCAATGCCAATACCATCAGCGATGATGGGACTCCTTATCAGCGCAAATACGTGCGTTTTGCCGAAGTGCTGCACGGACAACTGGTGGGCAACAAGGTCGAGGCTGGGGGCGGTGTGCGGGTCGATGGTGTTGAGGTCGACCAGGTGACGCCGCATGCGCAGGTCTACGATCCCAGCCATCCAGCGGCGGACGGGTCTGGCTTCGTTAAGCGCCCCAATGTCGACATCATGCACGAGATGGTGGACATGATGATCGCGAAGCGTTCCTTCGGAGCGAATATCGCGGCCTTCCGCAACTATCGAGCGATGCTCAAAGAAGCCATCCAGCAGATTGGGGTTAGCTGATGGTTGAGATCCAAGACAGCCTGAGGCGCCTTGAGTCCATGCAGGTGCATCCGAGTGCGCCAAAGCGGGTTCGTGAAGCTTTGGCCGAAGCTCTGCAGGAGCCCGAGGTCGAGCAGGGCCAAGGGCCGAGTTTTGCCAACTTGCTTCGAGAAGGGGTGCAGTCGGTTTCCGATGCCAGTCACGAAGCGGAAAAGAAGATGAAGGGGCTCATAACTGGGGAGACAGAGAGTGTGCATGAAGTGCTCTCTGCAATGGGAAAGTCCGACGTGCAGTTTTCGCTAATGCTCCAGGTCCGCAACAAGCTCATCGATGCCTGGCAGCGGCTATCTCAGATCCGTGTTTGATCTTCTGAGGTCCTGATCTTCGATGCCTGCATTCCTATCCCAAGTCGTGAGTCAGCTCAAAAACCTGTGGCTTGAGTTCACGGGTGGGCAGCGGCTGATTGTCAGCGCGGTCCTTGCGGCAACGCTGGTCGGTATGGCCGCATTGATCTGGGTGGGCACCAGGCCGAGCTTTGATCCGCTTCCGATTGCTGTGTCACGCGACGAGAGCCCCGGTGTGATCTCCTTGCTTACCAAGGCGAATATCAACTTTCGCGTCGAAGCGACAGGAAGCATCTCGGTCGATAGTGGGGATATGCAGAGTGCCACCCGTCTGCTCATCGAAGAGGGCTATATGGATGGGGGGGCAAACGATCTGAAAGAGCTCCAGAGCGGGACGATGACTCGCTCGCAGGAGATGAATCGGCACTTCCTGCTCTATTCGCGGGCCAAGCGTATCGAGCGCCAGATTGCTGGTATGCGTGGTGTGCGTTCGGCCATCGTCTCCGTGCATCAGCCTCGTAGCACTCCCTTTGTTGGCCGTAAGGGCGGCCAGAAATCCAGTGCCAGCGTGACACTGACGGTCAGCGCCAACGCGAACTTCAACAAGCTGGCGAGTAGCGCAGTCGGGATCGTCGCCAAGGGTCTCGGGCTGCCGCGCGAGAGTGTCATCGTCACCTCCAACATGGCTGACCAGTACTTGGAGTCCCAAGAAGGAGGCGGGCGCGGGCTCAGCGGTTTCTCCGAGCTATTGGCTCTGGAGATGAAGAACTCCTCGATGAAGACGGGGATCGCGCAGGCGCGCCTGAACGAGATCTGGCCGGGGAAGGCCACGGTTCAGGTCAATGTTTCGTACAAGAACGAGATCGGCTCGAAGCAGACGGTGCTGACTCCCAGCGACAAGCAAGTCGTCGAGGAGACGAAGTTCTCAAGCAGCTCGAAGAAGCCGGGCCAGGGCAGCTCGGCTGCCGAAGGCGACTCCACCGAGCAGACTCAGTCCAAGAAGACGTACCTGTCCAATATCGGCAAAGAGGTGATGACGCAGTTGGCGCCTTCGATCGATCAGGTTTCGGTATCACTGATTCTCGACGAGTCACTCAAGGATCAGAGCGCTGCGATTACCGAGCAGGTCAAGAACATCGTGGGCTGGAAGCAGGGGCGTGATCAGCCGTTTACCGCGATCGTGACCAAGTTCCCAGACTTCTCCGATATCGAGGTCGAGAGCGGTGGGGCCATGCAGATGTTCAAGGAGTATGCGCCCTTGGTCGGGCAGATCCTCTCAGTGATTCTCGTTCTGTTCTTCTTGCGCGGGCTCTTGAAGCGGACCCGCACGGCGATCGGCCCTGTTGGCCCGGGGACCATGGCCACGGCGACCAGTGGCGCCGGGGAAGAAGATGGCGCTGAGGAAGAGGACTCGGGCAAGGAGGCCAAACGGCTGCGCCGGGAAATCGAGCGCGTCGTGGCCGCAGACCCCGGCAGTGTCACTCGGCTATTGGAAAGCTGGCTGACCGAGAAGGTGAATAACTGATGGGTTCCGGAGGAGACGTCCTGAACGGCAGCCATAAGGTCGCAGCAGTTTTGCTGGCGATCGATCATCAGCTGTCGTCCAAGATCCTCCAGCACATGGGCGAGGATCAGCTCGAGCAGGTTACTCGAGCTATGAAGGAGCTGGAGGAGACTGCCGTAGGTGAAAACGACCTACGGGATATCTTCAAAGAGGCGGTGCAGCGTATGCGCGGCACCAGCTACGCGCTTGGGGATGTTGGCGGCACCATCGGCAACGTGCTGGTTCGAGCCTTTGGCGAAGAGCGGGCCGGTGAGATTCTGAGCAGCGTCGAGCACAACATCCTCGCGCAGCGTCCCTTCGCAGTCTTCGACGGTATTCCCCCCGAAGATTTGGCGAACATGCTTTCGGACGAGCATCCGCAAATCGTGGCGGTCTTTCTTGCCCACCTCGATGCGGCGAAGGCCGGTGGAGTCGTTGCTGTTTTGCCCGAGCATCTGCGTGCGGATGTGGTGACGCGAATCGCCGAGATGGGGCGCTCCGCACCCGAGGTCGTGCAGAGAGTTGTTGAGGTCATGCGTGGCAAGGTCAAGGAGCTTGGCCTGTCGACGAGTCGCAGTGAGCCTAGGCACTGGGTCAAAAAGGCCGCGAGCATCCTCAACAACATGGGTGGAGGCGTAGAGAAGGAGATCCTCGATACCATCTCTGGGCGCCAAGAATCCGTCGCTGAATGCCTTCGCGAAGAGATGTTCACCTTCGACGACCTGTCCAAGCTCGATAAAAAGTCGATGCAGAAGGTGCTTGGTTCGATCGATACCGCTGTCCTGGCAACGGCGCTGAAGGCTTGTTCTTTGGAGGCGGAAAACAACATCTTCGAGAACCTGTCCAAGCGTGCCGCCGAGATGGTGGTCGACGAGCGCGACGCCAAGGGCCCGACTCCTCTGAGTGATGTCCTTGATGCTCAGAAGCAAATCCTTGCGACGATCCGCGGGATGATCGAATCGGGCGAAGTCATGGCCCCCGGTGGTGCGGGAGAGCAGTTGGTATGAGCCTAGTCGAGCTGCGATTACCCCAGCAGATGCTGGGGCTTCGATCTGCGAAAGAGCTGGAGCGTGTGCAGTTTCCCGAGCTCAGCGAGGGGCAGGCCGCACAGCTTGTCGACCCCATCGGCGAAGAGAGGCTTGAGGCGAGTTGTCGTCGTCAGGCCATCCAAGAGCTCAGTGAGCAAATTTCGCTCACGGTACAGCAGCTCAATGGGCTGGTTGCTTCCCGGCTGGAGGAGCTATCACGGTACGCGGTCGAACTGGGGCTCGGGCTGGCAGAGCGCCTGGTCGAACATGAGATCGACATGGGGCGCATGGATCCGACCAAGCACGTGGTCGAGTGTCTTCGCAACGCGATTCAAGGGCTTGGCTCTGGGAGCATCCTCGTAAAGCTGAATCCTGCGGACCTGTCGAATGTGCTTTCGGAGATCGACGCCCTCGACGCTCCCGAAATCCAGAACAACCATGCCGTGCGCTACGAAGTCGACGCCTCGATTGGTCGTGGCGCTTGCCGGGTTGAGACGAGCATCGGGCGTGTCATCCATGACCCCAGGGAGGTTGTTGCTGAAGCGCTGAATCGTGTGCGGGAGGAGGCCGGCTTTGAGCCTTCCTGATCTGGGGCGGCTCCTCGATGCTGGGGCAGGCGCTCGCCGACACGAAGTGATTGGCCGGGTCAGTTCGGTGACCGGTGCTGCGATTCGATGTTTGGGCCTCGAGGCGGCGATCGGGGATTATTGCGAGATCGAAACACCCGCCGGTGTCGTCCCAGCAGAGGTCGTCGGCTTCGGCGAGAACGACCTCGTTTTGATGCCGATGTTCGAGCCGCGTGGGGTTGCTTCCGGTCATCCGGTGCGCGCTAGCGGCAAGCCCTTGTGTGTTCGTGGCGGGTCTGGAGCGCTTGGGCGAGTCCTCGATGGTCTGGGCCGACCGCTGGATGCTTTGCCCCCGGTGATGGGGCCGGAAATCACGGTCATGGGCGACGCACCGTTGCCGCTGGATCGCCCGCAGATCGTGCAGCCGATCCAGACTGGGGTTTCGGCGATAGACGGCTTCTTGACCGTGGGGCTCGGGCAGCGCATCGGCATCTTCGCGGGTTCGGGTGTCGGCAAGAGCACCCTGCTCGGCATGATCGCGCGTGGCTCCAGCGCCGATGTCAATGTCATTGCACTGATCGGAGAGCGTGGGCGTGAGGTCAAGGACTTCGCTCTCGATGTGCTTGGTAGTGAAGGCATGGCCAAGTCGGTGCTCGTGGTGGCGACCAGTGATACTTCGCCGCTGATGCGCTTTAAGGCGACCTTTAGTGCGATTGCGATTGCCGAGAGCTTCCGTGACCAAGGGAAGCAGGTGCTGTTCATGATGGACTCGGTCACTCGCTTCGCTGCGGCGGCGCGCGAGATCGGCCTGGCGGCAGGTGAGCCGCCGACGCTGCGAGGGTATCCGCCCTCGCTGTTCGGCATCTTGCCTCGAGTCGTCGAACGACTCGGCACGACGACTCGGGGCGGGATCACCGGCATGTTTACGGTCCTGGTCGAGGGCGATGACCTCAACGAACCGGTCAGCGATACCATGCGCGGCCTGCTGGATGGGCACTTCGTCCTCGATCGGAAGATTGCGCATAGGGGACAGTTCCCCTCGATCAACGTGCTCGGTTCGATCAGTCGACTCATGTCGAGAATTGCCGATCCGCAGTTACAAGAGGCGGCGCAGCAACTTCGCCAGCTCTTGGCACATTACGAAGAGAACCGCGACTTGATCCAGGTGGGGGCCTATCAGCAGGGAGCGGATCCTCTTCTTGATCGAGCGGTGCGGGCCATGCCTGCGATCGAGGAGCTGCTGTTCCAGGGGACGGTGCAGCGAAGCCCCGATCAAACGGTGCAGCTCATGGTGCAGGCCTTGCAGCGTTGAGCCGTGCCCGCTGACGCAGCTTGAGAGCCGCGAACAGGGCAACCGTGCACATGGCCGCCATTGGCAAGAAGCTGTAGCCGAGGAAGCTGTCGTAGATGAGCCCCGACCCCAGAGTTGCTAAGCCGAGTAGGAGTCCGAAGCCCACCGCGGAATAAAGCCCCTGTGCCGGCGGGGTGAGTTCTTCCGGCATCCACTTCTCGATGTATCGCATGGCGCCCAGATGCGAGAAGGCAAAGGTGAAGACGTGCAGGCTTTGCGCTGGGTAAAGCACCCACAGCGAGCAGCTCAGCGAGGTCATCGTCCAGCGAAGGATGCCGGCGATGCTGGCCATGGCCAGGAGCATCCACGGGTCGAGTCGCCGGGTGAGTCTGGCGCTGAACAGGAAGAACACGATCTCGACGGCTACTCCCAGGCTCCAGAGTATTCCAACCTCTGTTTCGCTGATGCCATGCTTGGTCCAGTGCAGGGTTGAGAAGTTGTAGTAAGCGCCGTGGCTGGCCTGCTGGAAGCCGGCGGCGGCGAGGAACCAGAGGAAAGCTGGTTCGCGGAGGCAGGATCTGATGGGGCGACGGCTGCGCGTTGTTGCATTTAGCGCTGGCGTCTTGGGCAGTGCCAGGGCTGCGCCGGCGATGATAAGCAAGCTGATGGTGACCAAGGGCAGCAGGGAGTCAGGGTGCTGCTGCTCGAGTAAGACACCTCCAAAGAGGGCGGCGACAAGGAAGGCGCAGCTACCGAAGGTTCGGACCCGGCCGTAGTCGATCCCGCTGCGCCGCATTTGGTCTACGGTCAGGCTCTCCATGAGCGGGACCAATGGCGACAATGCGAACTGGAAGAGGATCGTGACGCCGGCAATGGCCCAGATACTGAAGCTCCAGTGGTAGAGCTGGAAGCTCAGGACAGATAGCAAGGCGAGCGTGAATAGGAGCCGGCGGCGGGTCCCGAGACGTGCGGCGTTGCCGGCGACGGCCGGATTGGCGATGACCTTGACCCAAATCATCAGCGCTGCGATTGCGCCGATTTCGGCTTTGCTCAGACCGCGTGCGTCCAGCCACTTCTGCCAGTAAGGGGCGAGTAAGCCGATGACCCAGAAGTAGGTCGCGTACAGGAGTCCTAGACGTGCGGCGAGCATGATCGGGAGGACGGTAACAGAGAGTGGGCCGATCCGGCACTCACTCACTCGCCGGACCTTTTTCTGTGCCTTGCTACGCAACTGCCGAATTCCTCAACGGCAGTTCGCCGAATGCCGATAGGAGCGAGGGTATGAAGCGATTCCGTTTCCGGCTCGCCCGCGTGCTTCGGCTGCGCGAGCGTGCGGAGCAACAGGCACGCCTCGCATTTGCCGAGGCCCTGAGCCGATTCCAGGTCTTGGAGAGGCGGCGAGACGAAGTGCGTACGGCGAAGACCTTCGCCGAGAACGAAGCTGCGACTGCTGCGAAGTCGGCCAGTTTGGCGGCCGCATATGCACGCAACTTGGAGCTTGAGGAGCGAAAGTTGGTCCTCGAAATCTCGCGCCAGAGCGTCGAACTCGGACGGCTGCGGGACGTCTGGACCATGCGCCGTAGGGAGCTGCGGCAGTTGCAACGTCTGGAAGAGCTCCGGCTCCAGGAGCACCGTGAAGAGAGTGCGCGAAGAGAGCAGGCAGAACTGGAAGAGCTCGCAGCCTTGCGTTCTTGTGGGGCGCGGCAGCATGCGGAGGCACAGCGATGAAGGACTTCCTCACGGGTGTTGGTCTGGCGACGGCGGGGCTCGCTGTCTTTTCCGGTTCCGTGGTCGGCATCCTCGCCTTGCAGGGGCGGCTGGATTCGGCGAGGCTCGGCTTCAAGCCTGAAGCGAAGAGCGAGGCGAAGGCCGGAGACGTAAACGCTGTGGATGCCTCCTTCCAGGCTGAGGGCGAGGAAGGGCCAGCCAAAGCAGGGGCTCTGGAGCCCGAGCGGGGATCTCGAGCAGCCAAGCCTGAATCGGGGCTGGCGGAAACCGGCAAGGGCAAGTCACTCTTCGAACTCCCCTTCAAAGCGCCGATGACGAAGGAGGAGATCGTTCGGATTGCTTTCGCCACGCAAAAGCAGCAGCGGCTGGTCGCGCAGGAGCGTGCGGCCTTGCGGCAACGTCGCTACGAGCAACAGCTACGCGAAGAGGATCTACTTACTCGCTCCAAGAGCGTGGAGAAGATGATGCGTGAAGTCGAAAAGGCCAAGGCTGATTTGGCGGCGCGTTACCTTCGCTTCCAAAAGGAAATCACTCGGCTCGATCTTGCGGAGAAGCGCAATATTAAGAAGCAGGCTGAGAACCTTCAGGCGCAGGACCCGCTTGTTGCGGCAGACACGCTGCTCAAATACATCCCCGAACGAGAAGACCTTGCGGTCAAGCTGCTGGTATCGATGGAGTCTGAAAGCGCCGCCAAGGTGCTCGCGAAAATGGACCGAGAACAAGCGGCACATTTGATCGAACGAGCGACGCGTGTGATCGAGACCGAGCAAGGGCGGTAAGTCTTATTGAGATAGAGGCTTACCCATTGCTTTGCTGATGACCCGCGGCGGCCTGTTGCTGCGAGCGCGGTCGTTGTGAGAGATGTCGCTGACCTTGCGCTGCCGTCGGTGATATGGATCGGACAAAGGTGGCTGCTTCCCCCAAGTCGATGAGCCTGAGGTGATAACCGGCTCAGGTTTGGCGAGTAGAGGAGGGGGGAGCGAGCAGCATGGACCTTGCATCACTGATTGGCGTGATCCTGGGCGCGGTCCTCGTCCTCTCGGCGATCCTCATGGGAGGTCCGCTCAGTATCTTCATCGACGTGCCCTCGATCATGATTGTGTTCGGCGGGACGATCGCCTCCATCTTGATCTGCTTCAAGTTGCAGGCAGTGACGGGCGTCATCGCGGTGATGAAGAAGGTCTTGCTCTATCCGCTTCCGACGCCGACCGAAGAGATCGAACGCATCGTTTCTTTCAGTAACCTTGCGCGTCGCGAAGGCCTGCTGGCGCTAGAGGAAAAGCTGGAAGAGCTCGATGACGAGTTCATGCAGAAGGGGCTGCGATTGATCATCGACGGTTTCCCGGGCGAGACGGTTCGGGAGATTCTTGAGATCGATATGGGCAACCTGATTACCCGTCACCAGTCAGGGAAGAAGATCCTCGAGACCATGGGGTCGATGGCGCCGGCTTTCGGGATGATCGGCACCTTGATTGGTCTGATTCAGATGCTCCAAAACATGAGCGACCCCTCGTCCATCGGTAAGGGCATGGCGGTGGCGCTGTTGACGACCTTCTATGGCGCCCTTTCGGCGAACCTGATCTATATCCCGTTCGGAAGTAAGCTCGACAATAGATCCAAGGAAGAGGTTGCTCTCAAAAGCTTGATGATTGAGGGGATCATCGCGATCCAATCTGGAGATAAGCCCGCGCTCGTCAAGGAGAAGCTGAAGAGCTTCCTCGCGCCGAGGGAACGCGAGGTCGTCGAGAAGAAGTAGCCCCCGGAGCAGCGGCATGGATGTCCCTGAAGAAGAACCGGAAGAGGGTGCTCCTGAGTGGCTGATGACCTTTTCGGACCTGGTGTCCCTACTGGTTACTCTCTTCATCATGATGCTCACCTTCACCACGCAGGAGGAGGAGGATCGCGTCAAGATCATGAGCATCCTCCGGGGCTCGTTCGGAACGATGGCGACTCCGGCGAAGCGTTCGTTCAACGTTTCGGGCACGGCGCATAACCAGGTGCGAAGGGGAGTGGCTGAGCACGATCCCGATGTTGATCCCAACCAGGAGAGCAAGGTCAACGCGCTAGAAGGGTATGCGCTTAGTGAAGAGGAGCTCAGTCGCAAGGGGAAGGTTTTGACTCCTGCGCCAAACGAGCATTATCTGCAAGGCGATGATCTCAAGGAGGAGAGGAAGCGGGGGGAGATCTCCGAGAACGACCTGCAGGTGGGGCTCTTTGCTCGGCACAAGCAACGGGGCAAGCCAGCCTTCGAGCCGAGCCAGATTGTTCCTGCCCCTTGGCTGGTTTGGGAGATGCGTCGAATCGGCCGGGTCTTTGCGAAGCCGGCGCACTCTAAGCGGCGTTTTCGCTTTGAAGGGCACTGTGACCGGGGCTCGGATCATGTCCCGTGCACGGTTGCCGATCCCTGGCATTCCGGGAGGGAAATCCAGATAAGGAGCTTCGAGGAGCTTTCTCTTTTACGCGCTCGTGCGGTCGCAGAGATTTGGAAGAGGCTGGCGAAGATGCGTTTCAACGAGTTGCGGCCAGGAGAGGCGGTCGATACCGGTTTGGATCTGCGGCGGATCACGATATCGGGTGTCGGTCTTGATAGGCCCGTGGTGGCAAAGGGAGCTGCCGAGAATCGCCGCGTCGAACTCGTTGTGTTGCCGCTGGGTAAGGAAGCGGAGGACAAAAATCCTCAGCGGGCTGGGGGGCGCTGATGGTCGAGATCAAGGAAGAACCGAAGCCTGGGGTTCCGGCATTCATGGCGACCTTTGCCGACCTGATGACCTTGCTACTGGTCTTCTTCATCCTGCTGAACGTCTATGCCCACCAGCGGCAGTATGGCCTGATTGCGGCGATGACCGGCTCGTTCCGGAATGCGCTGCTGCCCAACCCGGGTGAAGGCGGCCTCCAGGAGGGGTTCGAGGGCGTGGGGGATCGCAAGTACATGCAGCGCTTATACCGGCAACATGACGATATGCCGGGTGAGGCAAGCCGCGATCAGTTGACCGGTTCTGAGCTCGATATGCAGGAGAGCAAGGCCAAGGACCTGGCCAAGCGCAGGGAGACCCTCGTGCTCGTGCCTTGGTCCTTTGCTCACGGCTCGGATCGACTGCCGGAAGCGGGGCGGAAATGGCTGGACGATATGGCGCGCAAGCTCAGCAGTAAGGGCCACGCCTTTCGGGCGGTGCGTGTTGCGACCCATGCCTCGTTCTCGGAGAGCATCCAGCCGCTGGAGCTGGCAACGAATCGGAGTCGAGCGGTGATGCGACGATTCCAGGAAAACGGCTTGAGCCAGGCCCTGCATGTTCGCTGTTCGGCTCATGTCGTTGATGGAGCGACGAACCGGAGGATGCTTGCCAGAAAGGGGAAGCCGGCGAGCTATCGAGGGATGAGTATCGTGCTCGTTCGCCGATAGCCTGCCAGTCCGGAACCTGCCACAAGTCTTCATCAGTGGCCTCCTTGGGAGCCCAAGTCGGAGGTCGATTTTGTCGATAGGGACTGCGAGAGGTAAGAGTGGCTGAGAACCAGGAAGACAAAGCAGCTGAGGGTGGCGAGGAGAAGAAGGGCGGGAAGATGCTTCCCATCCTGCTTGGCGTCATTCTCGTAGTTGGGGCCGCGATCGGCACCGTTGCCTTTGTGCTGCCGGGAGAGAAGGAGCCGGAGCAGATTGTTCCGATTACCGAATTCCCGGAGCAGATGTCCCGGCCGATGAAAGTCGGTTGGCCCGATGGCACAAAGACCGGGCAGATCGAGTTCCGCTTCGTCTACCGGCAAAGGCCGGAGGCTCAGGAAGGCGTGCAAAAAGCGATCGAAGAGAATCGCGATCGACTCAAAGCCTCGGTGCTCAGCTATCTCAGCGGCAAGAATCCGAGACAGGTTGGCGGTCCGCGTGGACTGGCCATGACCTTGGTGCCGATCGTCGAGCGCTCGTTGTTCCCCGACGAGCTCAAGAAAGTTAGCGAAGCGGAGAGGGATGTTCAGGTCATGGAAGTCCTGGTCCTCGATTACTTCGTGCCTCGCCACTGAGATTGGTTCCTACGACCGTAACGCAAGCGTTCTCCCCCCCTGGGCGCGATGAAAGAGATTCTCACGAATGACGAGATCGATGCCCTCCTCGATCTCTTCCAGAACGAGGGCATGCCGGACGAACTCGAAGGTGTCGAAGAGTTCGGGCCGGATGCTGTGGCTTTCCGCAGGGGGGGCGATGTCTCGCCACTGGACCTCCTTAAGCCCAACCGCTTCACCCGCGAGCAGATCCTGGCCATCAGCCGTATCCAAGAGATGGTGGCGCGCAAGCTCGGTGGCACGGTCTCCGATCGCCTGCGACTCGATGCTAGCTGCGACTGCGTGGGTGTTGAGCAGCAGCGCTTTTCGACCTGGCTGTCGCTGCTCGATAACCCGATTGGCGTCTACCTGCTCGAATCGCAGCAAGCGGAAACGCCGATGATCATGACGATCTCGGCGGATCTCCTCTACGGGGCCGTCGATCGCATCCTGGGCGGCAGCGGCGTTGTCGCAGCCCTACCAAAAGACCTCAGTGAGGCCGAGCACACGGTGTCAGACGCCGTGGTGGTTCCCATCCTCGACCAGCTGATGGCGGGGCTCAGCGAGATCTTCCCGATCCAGGCGAAAATCGTGGCCCGGCACACCAACCCGGCCATGGCCCAGGTTCTGCCGCTGCAGGAAGTGGTGCTCAGCCTGCACTTCCAGGTAGCGGGGAATCCGCTGCTTGGCGACATCCGAGTCGCGATTCCTTATTCGGTGATCGAGCCACATCTCGAGTCTCTTTCGAAGAGCCGCTACTTGACCGTGGCCCAGCGTTCTGGCGAGTTCCGCGGAGTTTTGGCCAAGACCTTGGGGCTCGTGGAGCTTGGGGTCGCGATCGAGCTGGGCACGGCTGAGATCTCGTTAGCCGACCTGCTTTCCTTATCGGTGGGCGACGTGATTACCCTGCCGACGCACCCGGGTGATGACATCGAGGTGCCTGTTCAAGGGCACGGCAAGTTCCGCGGACGAATTGGCGTTCAGGGTGGCCGCTACGGTGCCCGCATCCTCTCCGTTCTCGACAATGGAGACGCAGCATGAGTGAGTTCGAACAGCCTGAGGATGCCACCGTTGCCCAGCCGGTGGAGTTTGGTGAGCTTGGTGCCGGGCAAGAGGCGGGAGGGCGGCAGAACCTAGACCTGCTCTTGGATGTCTCGATACCGGTGACGGTGGAGGTTGGGCGGACGCAGATGACCCTCGACGAGGTGCTCAATCTCGGCCCGGGCAGCATCGTTGGCCTGGATAAGAAGGCCGAGGAGCCGGTGGATCTGCGGGTCAACGGCAAGCTGGTTGCGCGCGGCGAGGTCGTGATGGTGGACGACAGCTACGGGCTGCGGGTGACGCAGATCGTGGACCAGATGGGGCGCATCGAGTCCTTGCGGGGCTAGCGGAGCCGATTCCTTTCCAAGCTCTGGGTCGGGCCAGGGCCGGAGCGGCCAAAGAGCTGAACTCCACCTGGCTCAGTGATCGCCGCCGCCCAGCTTGGCGTCCAGGGCCTCTAGCTTGGCCATGATCTGGGCGCGGTCTCCCTGGGTCACCAAGAGCTGGCTCAGCTCTGGATCGCGCAGAGCGAAGCCGATGCGCGAGAGTAGGTGCAGGTGGCTGCGCACGCCCGGACTCACAAGGGTGAAGAGCACCGACACCGCTTGGCCGTCGAGGGCTCCCCAGTCGATCGGCTGCTTGAGGAAGAAGAGCCCGACCACCGGCTGGTCGATGTGCAGGACCAGGGGGCTGCGTACGTGCGGGATGGCGACGCCTTCGCCAATCCCGGTTGAGCCGAGGTCTTCGCGTGCCAGCAGCACTTGGTGGAAGAACATCCGGTCAACCAGCTCGGGAAGCGGTAGGCGCTGCGCGACCTCCTCGAGTGCGCTTTCGACATCGAGCTGGCCCGATTGCGCTGCGCCCAATTCGTAGTGGATGCCGCCTCGGCCGAGGGTCTCGCTGAGGCTCGGCAGGGGGCCGTCCTCTTCACCGGGAACATCCATGGCCAGGCGCAGGCTGTGGGCATTCGCCCAGTCGATGAGTTCGTTGCGTTCGAAGAGGGGCCCGCCTTCGCCCTCTTTGTGGGGCAGGCCGAGCTGCTGTATCCAGCGGCCGATGGTGCGCTCGGAGACTTGGAGCAGCTGGGCTGCTTCGTTCTGGCTCAACTTCATTTGGGGCAGTCTCTTGAGCCTCGCCGCCGCTGTCAATCGGATCTATGGCCGAGCTGGGATTCGGGTAGGTCGGGCGCCCCCACCCGGCTCAGTCCTTTCGGCCTAGCTCGACGAGCTCGACCCTTTTCGGACCATCCTCTCGCGTCACCGAGATCTCCAGCGGCAGGAAGCACTTGAGGATGTCGATCTGTGTCTGGGTATGTCGGCTCAGGGGGCCGGTTCGGAAGCGTCCGGCTCCCGCCAGCGCCATCGGGAGCAGCACTTGATCTGCGAGCCGCCGCCCGACCGGGGCGCCGTGTTCGAGGTAGTCCTGCATCTGGTCGCAGACTTCGTGGGCGACCTTTTCGGCACTCTTGTACCTTTGGCCAAAGCCCGTGCACAGCTCGCTCACCTGCTCGTACTGCTGTTCGAGGCAGAGCAGGTTGCCTGGTCCGGCCGAATCGGGGTGTTCGCAGATCTCACAGTCGCTGTCCTGGTAGGGCAGCAGCTTCTGCACGACCTTCAGCTCCCGCCTGGCGATGTGCGGGGGGATGTGGGCGGCATGCACTGTGGCCTTGCGCTGCAGGAGCTTGCCGCGTTCGAGGATCTCGATGGGCTGGAGCTTTTCGATCGGGGTGATGCTGAGCCGGACCGCGCCGCCTCCCGCCGGGAAGAAGCCCGGCCGCAGGAGCTGGCAGTCGAGCTTTGCGCCCATGCGGCGCAGCAGCGGTGCGTAGACCCGCTGGAAGAAGTCGAAGGGCGGGCTCATCGGGTTGTGGGTGCCGCCCTTGAGTACGAGCTCGCTCGGCTCCTGGGCAAAGAGCAGCGCCGGCAACAGGGTCTGCAATACCAGCATGGTGCTGCCAGCGCTGCCGATGGCGAAGTGGAAGCTGCCGCCCTGGATCTGCTTGGGGGCGAAGCTGAGTTCGGTGCTGCCGATGCCGACGCCGCCTGGCGGGCAGTTGCCGATGCGGGCGGCGGCCTGCACCGCGGTCAGGTGCTGGCGCATCAGGCCGGGCTTCTTGCGCCCGGCCCGGATGCTGTGCAGCTGCAGCGGCTTCCCGGTCAGGAGTGACAGGGTCAGTGATGTGCGCAGGATTTGGCCGCCGCCTTCGCCCTGCGAGCCGTCGATTCTGATCATGCTGCTAGCCCTTGACGCAGACGATTTGCTTGAGGCGGTGAAGCACCTCGACCAGGTCCTTCTGCGCATCCATGACCGCGTCGATCGATTTGTAGGCCATCGGGGTTTCGTCGATCACGTTAGCGTCCTTACGGCACTCGACCCCCTCGGTGGCCTTGATGTGGTCCTCGACGGTGAAGCGCCGCTTCGCCTCCTTGCGTGACATCACTCGCCCCGCCCCGTGGCTACAGGAGTGGAAGCTCTCCGGGTTGCCGAGACCGCGCACGATATAGCTGCGCGCCCCCATGCTGCCGGGAATGATGCCGAGCTCGCCCTTGCCGGCATGCACGGCGCCCTTGCGGGTCACGAAGCAGTCTTCGCCGTAGTGGGTTTCGCGGGTGACGTAGTTGTGGTGGCAGTTCACCGCCATCTTGCCTGCCTGGAACTCTGGTAGCTGAGCTGAGTTCGTTAGCGCCAAGAGGATCGCCTCCATCATCAGTTCGCGGTTGGTCTTGGCGTAGCGCTGCGCCCACTCCACTGCGAAGACGTAGTCGTCGAAGTGCTCGGCGCCCTCCTCGAAGTAGGCCAGGTCCTTGTCCGGCAGGTTCTTGATGTGCTGGCGCATGTCGTTTTGGGCTAGTCCGATGAAGTGCATGCCGATGCGGTTGCCCACACCCCGCGAGCCGGAGTGCAGCATGATCCAGACGCTGTCGTTCTCATCGAGGCAGAGCTCGATGAAGTGGTTGCCGGTCCCGAGCGTACCTAGCTGCTGGATGTGGCGGCCGCGGTCGAGCTTCGGGTGCTTCTGAAGGATGCGCTCGTAGCCCGGACGCAGATCCTTCCACGCCTTCTCGTTGCGCGGGGGTGGGGTCCCGAACGAGCCGCGATCGCCAGCGCCGCCGTGATGGGTGCGGCCGTGTGGGACCGCCCTCTCGATGGCGCTGCGCAGCCCGCCGAGATCGTCGGGTAGCTCGCCTGCCATCAGCGTCGTCTGCACGGCCATCATGCCGCAACCGATGTCGACACCGACCGCCGCTGGGATGATGGCGCCGATGGTGGGGACGACGCTGCCGATGGTGGCACCCAGGCCCCAGTGCACGTCGGGCATGGCCGCGACCCACTTGTGGATGATGGGAAGGCTGGCCGTGTTCTGTAGCTGTCGCCGGGCATTGTCAGCCAGCTCGACGCCGTGCACCCACGCTTTGACCGGGACACCATCGCTCTTGATCACTTGGTAATTGCTCATTCTTCTCGTCTCTCGGTCAGGTCTTGCGAAGCGGCAGGCTTCGCTGTGGCGGCTGGCTAGAGCAGCGACTGTGCCAAGCTGAGTTTGGTTTGAGTGGTGTTTTGTAAGTGCATGTTATGCAGTGGCTTGCGGGATATGTCTTCGGGAGCTTTGGCTTGGAGCTACTCCGATTTAGATATTGGGGGATAGAGGTTAGATTCTGAGATAAGGTTTCTGGCTAGGGAGCCTGCCTCATGAGTTCACGCAAGACCGTCGTCTTCGGCTTTCTCGGTTCGAAGTTGGACCGGGGTGGAGGTCCGGAGCGCTGGGGTCGCTGGCGGCCATCGATCTCGCTGCTCCAGCACGAGGAGCTGCTGGTCGATCGCTTCGAGCTGCTGCACGGGGGGCCGGAGCGGGGACTTGCCGAGCAGTTTGTCGAGGACGCTGCCAAGGTCTCACCGGAGACCCGGGTCCAGACGAGGGCCCACGGCATTGCCCAGCCATGGAACATCGAGGAGGTCTTCGAGGCGCTGCTGGACCTCTGCGAGCGCTACAGCTTCGACACTGAGCATGAGGACTACCTCGTGCATATCTCCACGGGCACACATGTGCAGCAGATCTGCCTGTTTTTGCTGACCGAGAGCCGGCACTTTCCTGCCCGCTTGCTGCAGAGTTCGCCGCCGCGCAAGAAGCAAGAGCAGCCGGGGGGGTGCTACAGCATCATTGATCTGGACCTGTCTCGCTACTCCGCCATTGCGGCACGCTTTGCGCGGGAGCAGCAGCAGGGGGCCTCGCTGCTGAAGTCGGGCATTGAGACGCGCAACGAGAGCTTCAATCAGCAGATCGACGAGATCGAGTTTGTCGCCGGGCAGAGCGAGGCGCCGATCCTGCTGACCGGGCCGACTGGGGTCGGCAAGAGCCAGCTGGCGTCGAGGATCTACGAGTTCAAGCGGCAGCGGCGGCAGGTCGCCGGGGACTTTGTCGAGGTCAACTGCGCGACCCTGCGCGGCGACCAGGCGATGAGCGCGCTCTTCGGGCACGTGGCGGGGGCCTTTACCGGGGCGGAGCGGGCACGCGAAGGGCTGCTGCGCCGGGCGGATGCTGGGCTGCTGTTCCTGGATGAGATTGGCGAACTCGGGATCGATGAGCAGGCGATGATGCTGCGCGCGATCGAGGAGCGGCGCTTTCTGCCGATCGGCAGTGATGTCGAGGTGGAGAGTGAGTTCCAGCTCATCGCTGGGACGAACCGGGACTTGGTGGCGGAAGTGCAGGAGGGGCGCTTCCGCGGTGACCTTCTGGCGCGCATCAATATGTGGACCTTTGAGCTGCCGTCCTTGCTTGAGCGGCTTGAGGATCTTGAGCCCAACCTCGATTACGAGTTGGCGCGGCACACCGAGCGGAGCGGGCGGCGAGTCTCCTTTGAGCGTGAGGCGCGAGAGAGGTACCTCTCCTTTGCTCGTGGGCCGGAGGCCAAGTGGAGTGGCAACTTCCGCGACCTCAACGCCTCGCTGACGCGGCTCTGTACCTTGGCCGCTGGCGGACGCATCGACGTGGCCACGGTGGAGTTGGAGCTGGGGAGGCTGCGCCGGGCCTGGCGCGGAGCACCCAGCTCTGGGAGTGGGGATGAAGAGCTGCTGCGCCAGAAGCTGGGAGTGGAGCAGCTGGAGGACTTAGATCTCTTCGATCGGGCTCAGCTGGCCGAGGTGTTGCGGGTTTGCGCGAAGTGTCGAAGCTTGAGTGAGGCGGGGAGGACGCTCTTCCAGGCGAGTCGCTTGCGCAAGAAGAGTGGCAACGACGCCGATCGCTTGCGCAAGTATCTGGCGCGCTTCGGCCTGGACTTCGCTGCCCTCTAGGGGGCCGCTGCCATCGCCTGCGCTTTGCCTTGGCGTCATGCCCTGGCACCTTGCCGTGGGCGGGCGGCTGCCTGGCTACTTGTCGGTGAAGCCCAGCGCCACCAGGAGGCAGGGGCCGCCGGCGATGAGCTTCATCCCGTAGCCTTCTGCCTTGGCGATGGCCTTGGGGCTCTCCGCTCCCGGCTGTAGCCAGACCCAGTCGATGCCGAACTCGTGCGCTTGCTCCAAGAGTTTCTCGGTGATCTCTGGTGGGGTAATGACGGAGATCGCGCCGGGCTTCTGGGGTGTCGAGTTCAGGTCTGGGTAGGCCGGCAGGCCTTCGACCTCGTCCGCGTGCGGGTTGATCGGGTAGGCCTGCAGATCGTGCTGCAGATAGCAGCGCAGCACCTTGTTGCCGTACTTCTCGCGCTTGGTAGAAGCTCCCACGACCGCGAAGGGCCCGTGTTCGAAGAACTCTTTTGTCAGCTCGCTCATGCGGCGGATCTTCGAGAGCCCTGCCCGAAACGCAAGCCGGGGGAAGGCGGCGCTCGCCACCTTCCCCCGGCCTAACGAGCCGAGCTCAGATCACTTGCTCTGGATCTTGAGATCGTTGCTGGCGGTGACGGAGGGGCCACGACGACCGAGCTTGAGGACCACGTCTTGGACGTAGACCGTGAACTTCTTGTTGCGCGGCAGGTAGAGGCGGTGCTGAGCCATGCCGCTCTTGTCAGTGCGGAAGATGCCCATGATGCCGTAGACGTTGTTAAAGAAACGGCACTTGCCGAAGGAAATCGTCTTGCCGTTCGGCGACAGCAGGACGACGCCGAGAGCATTCGGCTGGGCCTTGCTGAGCTTGCAGTGGACGATGTTGGCGAAGCGCGGGCTCTTGGGGTCGACCTTGCCGGCGAGGGTGCCGCCGCAGTTGGCCTTGCCCGGGGTGACGGTGAGCTTGACCGGCGGAACAACGATCTGCTGGGGCACGAAGCTGACCGAGCCGCGAGCGCTGAAGGACTCACGGGCCTTGCCGCTGAGGCTCATCTTGCTCTTGGCCCAGAGCTGAACGACAACCGGGCCCTTGGCGAAGTCGTAGCTGAACTCGGCCTTGGCGTATTTCTTGCCATTCGACCACATGACCGGCTTGTTCTTGCCGACAGTGGCGGTCAAAGCGACCATGCTGTTCTTCGAGGTCCTGCCGTAGAGGCTGACGTAGAACTTGCCCTTGACGTTTTTGGGCAGGTCGAACTTGTAGGCGACCTTGAACTGGCCAGGAGTCTTGGCGCCGTCGTTGACCGAGGCTGCGCCCTTGTCACTGGCGTTCCTGCCGTAGATCCTGCCGTAGTTGCTGAGGCTGGCGTAGTAGTAGGTCTTGTGTTTTCGGCGACTGTGGTGCTTGCCGGCGGAGGCATAGGTGGAGACGTAGCCGCCGCGGACCTGGGCGCGGCTGCGCAGGTAGCGGGTGAACTTGCTGCCCTTCTTGACCATGGCTTTGTCCATGGCCTTGTTGAGGCTGACGGCCGAGTGGATCTCGGTCATCGTCTGGCCGGTGACGGCGGGCTTGGTGCTCTGGGCGCTGGCAGCGCTAACTAGAAGGGCTGCGCCCAGGATCGAGAGAGTCTTCATTCGTTTCCTCTGGTAGCGGAGATTGCAGGAGGCATTGCAGTCTGGCTGATTCGATTCGAGCCCAAGAAAGGACTGCAGTTCTGCAGCAAGGCGGAGCTCCATCGAGGAGTGCCGCTTGGTTCAGCTGCATTACCTCATACGGGAAGAAAGGAAACTCTAGCCAGCTAAAGAATTCACTGAATGCGACCGAGCTGTTACGGCTGTCTCGGCTCTGTCACTGATGAGTCATCGGCAATGAGCCCGTAGCAACGGGCAATGCCGCGCACGCCGCGGTGGAGCCGCGCGCCGACGATGCGCAGGTCCTCGAGTACGAGATAGAGGCAGGGGACCATCACCAGGGTGATGACGGTTGCGAAGACGACGCCGAAGGCGAGGCTCGCGGCTGCGGGGATGAGGAAATGGGCCTGGACACTCTTCTCGAAGAGCAGAGGGGTGAGTCCAGCAAAGGTGGTCAGCGAGGTCAGGAGTATCGCTCGGAAGCGGTCGCGACCGGCCTCCCACACCGCTCGATGTAGGTCTATGCCGTTGCGGCGCTTGCGGTTGACGAAATCGACGACGACCAGGCTGTCGTTGACGACGACGCCGGTCAGTGCGATCAGTCCGATCAGGGACATCATCGTGATGTCCATGCCGAGCAGCCAGTGGCCCCAGATCGCCCCGACGATACCGAAGGGGATCACGCTCATGATGATCAAGGGCTGCAGGTAGCTGCGCAGTGGGACGGCGAGCAGGGCGAAGATCAGCAGCATCGCCAGTAGTGCTCGGGTCTTCATGGCGCCGATGAACTCGCTCTGTTCCCGCTGTTGGCCCTCGAAGCCGTACTGCAGGCCGGGGAAGCGTCGGGCGAGCTCTGGGAGCTGCTTGCTTTTGAGCGCGTCCATGACCTGGTCTGGCGAGATTTTCTCGCGATCGACGTTGGCGGTAATGGTGATGGCGCGGCGGCGCTTGGCCCGCTTGATCTCGGCGAGGCCTCGATCCCAAGAGATCTCGGCGACGCTGCTCAGTGGCACGGCCTGGCCTGAGGGTTTGCGCACCCGGAGCTCTTCGATGCTGGCGAGCGTTTGGCGCTCGGACTCTGGGTAGCGCACCATGACCCGTACGTCATCGCGTCCGCGCTGGATGCGTTGTGCTTCCTCGCCGTAGTAGGCTTGGCGGACCTGACGCGCCAGGTCCGATTGCCGCAGCCCCGTCGCTTGCGCATCTGGGCGCATGCGTAGGACGAGTTCTTCTTTGCCGATGCGGACATCGTCACTGATGTCGATGACGCCGACGATGCTGGCGAGGCTTTGTTTCAGCGAGGCACTGGCCTTCTTGATGGTCTCGTAGTCGGGGGCGGTCAGCTCGATGTTGATTGGCTTGTTGGAACTCATCAGCGAGGAGGTGAAAGCCACTTCCACGGCGCCGGGGATGGGGCCGGTCAGCTCGCGCCAGCGTGCGACAATGTCACTGCTGCTGATGTCGCGTTCTTCTGCGGGAGCAAGCTCCACCATGACCTCGCCCAGATGCGCTGAGGAGAGGGGGCTGGCGGTCGCGCCCATGTTCTGCCGCTGCGCGGTGAGGAAGGGCTGTGTGCCGATCGATTGCAGCACGTGGCGGATGCTGCCCTCCCCATAGTTGAGCCCACCGTCCACCTCCCTGGCGACCTGCTCGATGCTTTTGCTGATTTTGGTGACGGCGCGCTCGGTCTGCTGCTTGGGAGTGCCGCGCGGCATGGTGATGTCGGCGGCGATGATGTCGCTCTCGACGTGGGGAAGGAAGCGGAACTTGATCGCGCCGTTGATCACCAGGCCGATGCTGACGAGCAGGGTGCCGAGGCTTACTGCGATCGTCGCGTAGCGCCAGCGTAGAAAAAGCTCAAGCGAAGGTAGGTAGACCTTGTGGATCCACAGCTGCAGGCCGCCGGTGAAGATGTTTTGAAAGGCGAGCCAGAGGCGGCCCATGCCTCGGGGCTTTTTCTCTTCGGTCTTCAGGTGGCGAAGGTGGGCCGGGAGGATGAAGAAGGCTTCGATCAGCGAGAAGGACAGGCAGGCGATCACAACGAGGGGGATGCTGCGCGAGAACTGCCCCATCGTGCCTTCGATACCGAGGAGCACCGAGAAGGCGGCGATGGTGGTGAGGACGGCGAAGGTCACCGGGGTGGCGACTTCGGCTGCTCCATCCTTGGCCGCTTGTAGCGCGGACTTGCCCTTCTGCATGTGGCTGTAGACGTTTTCCCCGATCAGGGTTGCGTCATCGACGACGATGCCGAGCACGATGATGAAGCCGAAGAGTGCGATCATGTTGATCGACACGCCGAGTGTCGGCAGTAGGCAGAAGGCTCCTAGGAAGGAGATCGGCACGCCGAGTGATACCCAGAGGGCGAGGCGCAGGCGCAAGAATAGCGCGAGGCTGATCAAGACCAGGAGGAAGCCGGCTTGGCCATTTCGCACGAGCAGGTCGATGCGGCCTTCGAGGAACCTCACGTCGTCGCGGGCGATTTCCAGGGTCATCCCCTCCGGTAGCTGCGGGCGTTTCTTCGCCAGGAACTCTCGGACCAGTTCTGCGATGGTGATCGCGCTCTGGTTGCCGGTGCGGTAGACGTCGACGAAGACCGCGGGCTTGCCGTCGAAGATCGAGCGCGTGTCGGTTTCGGCAAAGCCGTCGCGGATCCTGGCGACATCCTTGAGTAGGAGCCGTGCACCGCTGGTGCGGGTGCGCAGGACGATGTTTTCGAAATCCTTGCCCTCGTAGGCCTGCCCGAGGCTGCGCAGCAGTACTTGGCCACCTTTGGCTCGGATGGTGCCGCCGGGCACGTCGAGTGAGCTTGCGCGAATCGCGGCAGCGACTTCGTCGAAGGTCAGGTCGTACTTCCGCAGCTGGGTTTCGTCGATTTCGACCGAGATCTCGTAGGGGCGAGTGGCGCTGATCTCGACCTTGGTGATGCCGTTGATCGCTCCGATCTCGTCGCGGATACGCTCGCCGAACTCCTTGAGCACATGCTCTTCGGCTTGGCCGGCGACGACGACGGAGAGCACTTGCCGCTCAAGCGAGAGCTTCTGGACGATGGGCTTTTCGACGTCCTTGGGGAAGCTGTCGATGGCGTCGACTTCGCTCTTGATGTCGCCGAGTAGCTTGGTGCCGTCAGCGTCGGTCATCAGCTGGATGATGACGGTGCCGGCGCCCTCGCTTGCGATGCTGGTGACGCGTTTGATGCCGCTGAGGCCCTGGACGCGCTCCTCGACCTGAACGCAGGTGGATTGTTGGACCTCAGAAGGGCTTGCTCCGGGGTAGGGGATGGTGACTGTGACCATCGCCGCGTCGATTTCGGGGATGATCTCCTGGCGCAGGCTGAACAAGGAGAGCAGGCCGCCCGCGACCACGACGAGAAGGAGGAGGTTGGCTGCGACCGTGTTTTCGGCGAACCACTCGATCCACTTCCTCATCGGTCCGCTCCCTTGCTCACTCGTACCTTCATGCCCTCGATGGGGAGGTCGATCGGAGTGATGCAGAGTTCGGAGCCTGGGCGCAGGCCGCGCACGAGGACGTATTCGCGTTGTCCGGTAAGGATCTCGACATCTTGGATGTGGATCCGCTGAGCGTCTTCGACGAGGAGGATCTGCGAGCCGCGGCGGAGTGCTGAGCGCGGAATGCGAAACAGGTCTTGGACCTGGCGACCCTCGATTTCCATGTGGACGAAGAGGCCTAGCGGTAGCACGAACTGCTTGTCGCTCGCAGGCCTACGATACGGCTGGGGGACGGTCACGATCAGGTCCACGAGGCGAGTGGCGGGGTCGAGTCGAGCAGCGATGCGGTCGACGAAGCCGTGCCAAGTATGGAGCTTGCCGCCGAACTGCGCGGAGATGCGGACCTTGGGGCGCTGCTTCAGGCTCGCTTCTGAGAGCTTGCTCGGAAGCTGGAGCCATGCGAGCTCGCGGTCGTGGATGGACATCCGGATCTCGGAGCTCGCCGTCGAGTGCACCTGGGCCAGGCGCATGCCAGGCTGGACGATCTCTCCCAGATCGGCGAAGCGCTGGAGCACGCGGCCGGCGTAGGGGGCCCGGATCTCGCAGCGTTTGAGGTCGAGTTCGCTCTTGCGCACGGCCTGGCGTGCCGCCTCCAGCCGCGCTCGCGCCGCGGCGAGATGCGGGATGCGGAGCAAGAGCAGGTCGGGGCTGCGGTCGAGCTTCATTCGCTCCCACTCTTCCTTCGCCAGAGCCGCGTCCTTCTCGGTCTGTGCCAGTGCTAGGTTGGCAGATTCGAGCTGGGCCTTGCTTTGGGCGAGGGCGACCTCGTAGTCGGTCGGTTCGATGCGCAGCAGTACCTCATTGGCCTCAAAGCTGAGGCCCTCGCGGAGCCTCGGCGAGACGAACTCGACGCGACCTGCTACCTGGGCCGAGAGTTCGCTCATGACACTGGGCTCGACGCTGCCTTCGCCATGCACCCGGATGAGCTGCTTGCTGGGCTGTAGGGTCAGAGTTTCGACCAGAGGGGTCAGGCGCTTGACCGCTGTGGTTTCGGGGATGTCGCGGGAGAGGATCAGCGCACGCAGGCCCCAAGCCGAGATGGCGAGGATGAGCACGGGGATCAGGATTTTGAGCGACAGAAGGGCAGGCTTGCTCGCGTTCATCGTGAGGTGGCCTCTTCGGGAGGGACCGGGCTCGTTGCGGCGAGGTCGCCGCCGAGCGCGAGGTGAAGGTCGATGCGGTTTTGGAGGGCCAAGCGCTGGGTCTGCAGGAGGAGGCTCTCAGCAGTGAAGGCCTTGCGCTGGGCGTCGAGCAGGGTCAGCACGTCGAGGCGGCCATTGCAGTAGCGATCGAGGGCGAGCTCTTGCCCACTTCGAGCAGCCGCCAGGGCTTTGCCGTGGGCCTCGATTTCTTTTCTGAAGTGCTCCTCCGCAGCCAGGCTGTGCTCGACCTCTGCGCATGCGCGCAAGACGAGATCGGCGAAGCGTTCGGCGCTCTCGCGCACGCGGGCTTCCCGCAGCGCCAGATGGGCCCGGAGGCGACCGCCTTGGTAGATCGGTTGCACGATGCGGCCGAGGATGCTCCACACCGAGAAGTTGCCGTCGATGAGGTCTTTGAGCGCGTCGCTGCGGGTGCCGACGCTCGCCGTCAAGCTCAGGTTGGGATAGAGGGAGGCTTCGGCTTCGCTCGCGTGGTAGCGCAGTGCTAGCAGCTGAGTTCGGGCTGCGCGGAGGTCGGGGCGGCGGTCGAGGATCTCCATGGGCAGGCCAGCCGGTGGCGCGGTCGGGAGTGCGGGAAGCGAGGCTTCCCCCTCCAGTTTGGCGTTCGGATAGTGGCCGACTAAGAGTTGGAGCGAACGGCGAGAGGCGTCGCATTGCCGTTCGCGCAGCTGCAGCGCCGCTTGGGCGCTGTGGAGCAAGCTCTCGGTGAGGCTGAGGTCGAGGGCTGGAACGAGGCCGCGCTGGTAGCGGTCCCGCACGATCTCTAGGCCCTTCTCCCAGGTGCTGAGGCTGCGTTGCGCGAGCTGCAGCTGCGCCTGGCCTTCGCGCAGGGCGAACCAGCTCTTGGCGACCTGGGCGATCAAAGACAGGGCGCTGGCGTGGTACTCGAGCAGGCTTGCCTCGAACTCGGCTTGGCCGGCGCCTGCGCGGGCGACCAGCTTGCCCCAGAGATCGAGTTCCCAGGAGATGTCTAGGGAGGCGCCGTAGCTGGTGGAGCGCGTGGTGATGGGACGGCTTGCGCCCGGGATTGGTAGGCCGATCAAGACCTGCTTCTGGCGTAGGCCGTTGACGCCAGCGCTGCTTTGCGGGGCGCGGTCGGCGCCGGCGATCTCTGCGGCGGAGAGGGCAGCGCGAACCCCTTCGGCTCGGGCGTGCAGCGCACGGTTGTCCGCCAGGGCATTCCGGATCAGGTCGTTGAGCTGTGGATCTTCAAAGCTGAACCACCAGCGGCCCCGCACGTCGCCATCTGGGCTACTGCTGCCCCATGAGGCCGGGATCTCCAGGTCCAGCTCCGGTTCGGGAGCAGGATCGGCGAAGACGCAGCCTGCCAGTAATGGAAGGGGGAGTAGGAGGTAGCGGAGATTCTTCCTCTTCATCTCTTGGGTTCTCGGCTCTCGGGCTCGCTGACCGCTTGGCCGCCCTCGCTTATTGTCGAGCTTGCTCGGTGCCCATGCTGGGTGATTTCGATGGCCTATTAGGTGCAGCGCCGGGCCGCATCAAGGCGCAGCACCTCCTCCAGTAGCTTTGGCAGCTGGCTCAGCGGAACCATGTTGGGGCCGTCGGAGGGCGCGCGCTCGGGGTCCTGGTGAACTTCGAGGAAGAGGCCGTCGATGCCAACGGCGGCGGCTGCTCGAGCTAAGGGGGCGACGAGGCTGCGGTCGCCCGAGCTCTTGCCCTGGCCAGCACTCGGGCGCTGAACGGAGTGGGTGGCGTCGAAGACCACGGGCGCCCCCAGTGAGCGGAGGGTGACCAGGCCCCCGAAATCGACCACAAGGCGGTGGTAGCCGAAGCTGGTGCCGCGCTCGGTCAGCAGGACTTGGGAGTTGCCGCTCTCCTGCACCTTGTGCAGGGGGTGCTGCATGTCCTCGGCGGCGAGGAACTGACCCTTCTTGATGTTCACGCAGCGGCCGGTCTCCGCTGCGGCGACTAGGAGGTCGGTTTGCCGACAGAGGAAGGCGGGGATCTGCAGGATCTCACAGACCTCGGCGACCGGGGCGGCCTGGTGCTTTTCGTGGATGTCGGTCAGCACCGGCGCGCCGATGGCGTCTCGGGCAGCGGCGAGCCACTCCAGTCCGGTCTCGAGGCCGGGCCCGCGATAGCTCTGCAGAGAGGTGCGGTTGGCCTTATCGAAGCTGCTCTTGAAGACGAAGGGCAGGTTCAGGGCTCGGCAGCAGTCGGCCACGGCCTCGGCGTGTCGCAGGGTATGCTCGCGGCTTTCGAGGACGCAGGGGCCTGCAATCGCGAAGAGCGGGGCATCAGCACCGACCTGAAAATCGCCAATCGTTACCGGCTTGGGAGCCTGCATGGTTTCTTACTCCTCGGGGCTTAGCAGCGGGCTGTCGGCGGGCAGGAAAAGACGAATCTGACGATCCTGCACCTCGATGTCGACGGGGCAGCTGCCGCCGGGGTCGCCGTCGGCTTGGATCGGCGCGGCTGCTTCGCTCTCGATCCGGACGCGGACGACTTGGTAGTGCTGCAGATCTTGCTGGCTGCCGAGCTTGCTCAAGGCACCACGGATTCCTTGGCTCAGTAGAGCCAGGCCATTGCGGATGCGGAAGCCAAAGACATCCAAGAGCCCGTCGTCCATCCGGACCTTACCGGGGAGTTGCCAGAATCCGCCGTAGGCGGCGACGTTGCTGACCAGGACTTGCTCGAAGGGTCCCTCGCGGCGCCCGTCCTCAAGGACGATCCAGTGCTGCTGGGCTTCGTAGCCGAAGATTTCGCGGGCGATGGGCATGGCATAGCGGAGCTTGCCGAGGGTGCCGCCCTTGCGCCGGGAGTGGACATCGGAGACCACCCGAGCATCCGGGCCGGCGCCAACGAAGAGTAGGAAGGGGGCGGCCTGGGGCTGGTCGGCGCAGCGATAGCTTCCGACGTCGAAGCAGCGTGAGTGCCCGGCAGCGATCATCTTGGCGCAGAGCTCGGGGCGCTTTGGCAGCTTGAGTTCGGCAGCCAGGACGTTGGCGGTGCCTGCCGGAAGCATGGTGATCGGCAGCTCCGCTGGTGGTGCTGCCGCCAGGACCTCCCGCATGGTTCCATCACCGCCGACCGCGACGATGCCGGCGATCTCGCCCCTTCGGCGCTGCACCTCGGCCGTGATATCGCCGGGCCTTTCGCTCTTGCGCGCCAGGGTTGGGATATCACGGCGATTCAGCTCCCGCACCAAATAGGGAGCCAGCTCGCCGGCAAGCCCGCCGCCGGAGCTCGGATTCACCAGGACGAGGAAGGGCGCAGAATCCATCACCATGGTCATAGAGGCCTGGTCGAGGCCAGGCAACGAAACACGGATCTGCCGGATTGCCTACGGATGATTGGCGTAATCTGCGATGGGAAGGCTTGGGCTCTTGGGGTAGGCAGCGGCCTGTGCTTTTAAGCTCCACTCCAAGCGCTACCGTGGCTGGCTCCAACGGAGAGATTATGGCTAAGAGCATCGAACGCGCCGTTGTGATCGGCGCTTCCTCAGGGATGGGAGCTGCGATCGCCAAGCGCTGGGTCGCTCGCGGCGCCAAGGTGGCTCTCCTCGCCCGCCGAGAAGAGAAGCTGGAAAAGGTGGCCGAGGCGATTGCTGCCGGCTGGGGGCCGGGAAAGACCATCATTCGTCGCTGCGATGTTACCGACACGACTGCTGCGGCTGAGAGCTTCGCCGAAATCGTGGCGGAGCTGGGTGGCCTCGATGCCATCTGTTACGCAGCTGGGGTGATGGACACAGGGCTCGGCGAAGATGAGTATTCGACCGAAAAAGACCTCCCGATCCTCGAGACCAATCTCAACGGTGCTGTGGCCTGGCTCAACGAGGCGGCGCGGCTCTTTACCGAGCAGAAGCATGGCACGATTGTCGGGATCGGTTCGATAGCCGGGGATCGCGGTCGCCGCGCCTATCCGAGCTACCACGCGGCAAAGGCCGGCTTTGCGACCTTCCTCGAATCCCTGCGCAATCGGCTGGGCCAGCACGGCGTGCAGGTGACGACGATCAAGCCTGGCTTCATCGACACTCCGATGACCCGCGGTATGGAGGGGCTGTTTTGGCTTAAGACCGCAGATGAGGCTGCGTCGATAATTGATCGTGCAGTGAAGCGCGGTCGGCAGACCGCCTACGTTCCTGGGCGCTGGCGTCTGGTCAGCCTCGTTATCCGTTCCATACCGTCCTTCCTCTTCCGAAAACTGTCCATCTGAAGGCAAGACCCATGGATCTGCGCGAAATCGCGGCGGACATCGACGCCCAAGTCGTCGAGGCCGAAGGATGGGGCATGGCCATGAAGGCCCGCTGTGCCCTCGTCGAACCCAGCAGCCGGGAGGAGATTCGCGAGGTGCTTGCCTTTGCTCGCCAGCACCGTTTATCGGTCGGCTTTCGCGGTAGCGGCTGTAGCTATGGTGATGCGAGCCTCAATGCCGAGGGCCTGCTCGTTGATCTCAGCAAGTACAACAAAATCCTCTCTCTGGATGCCGAGACCGGGATTCTTGTGGCTGAGAGCGGGGTGACCCTCGAGGACATCTGGCGTCAGAGCATTCGCCTCGGCTACTGGCCGCCCGTCGTATCGGGGACGATGTACCCGACGCTCGGTGGGCTCTTGTCGATGAATGTCCACGGCAAGAACAACTGGCGCAGCGGCACGATTGCCGAACACGTTCAGTCCTTCCGATTGCTGACGATCGAGGGGGAGGAGCTTGTCTGCAGTCGCGAGCAGAACAGTGAGCTGTTCTTCGCGGCGATTAGTGGCTTCGGCATGCTCGGGTGCTTCCTCGATATCACCTTGCAGCTGAAAAAGGTTCACTCTGGCTATCTGGATGTCGAAGCGATCGCGACACCGACGATCGCAGACATGATTTGTTGGCTCGACGAAAACAAAGAGGACTACGACTACCTGGTTGGCTGGATCGACTGCTTCCCGCGTAAGGAAAAGCACTTGGGTCGTGGCTTGATCCACGCGGCGAACTACCTGAAGGAGGGCGAGGACCCGAACCCGATCGAAGGGCTGACCCCGGTCAAGCAGGACTTGCCCGAGCGGCTTTTTGGCGTGATCCCAAAGTCCTGGATGTGGCGCTTCTTAAAGCCCTTCCTCAATGACTTGGGAATGCGCACGATCAACGCTGCGAAATACCACCTCGGTGCCATCCAGCAGACGCGAGGCCGACCACATCGCCAGGCGCATGCTGCCTTCGCCTTTTTGCTCGACTACGTGCCCGACTGGAAGCTCGGTTACCGGCCCGGCGGCCTGATTCAGTATCAGAGCTTCATGCCAAAGGAGACGGCGCACGAGGTCCATCCCGAACTCATTCGCATCGCGCACCGTCACGACATCGTGCCCTATCTCGGGGTCTACAAGCGGCACCGGCCAGACTCGTTCCTGATGACCCACGCTGTGGATGGCTTTTCCTTCGCGATGGATATTCGGGTGACGAAGGACAATCGCGAGCGCGTCTGGAAGATGACCCGCGAGATGGACGAGCTTGTGGTGAATGGCGGCGGGCGCCTCTATTTCGCTAAGGATGCGTGCACGACCTCCGAGACCGTGCGCAAGGTCTGGAAGGATGGACAGATCGAGGAGCTGCACGCACTCAAACAGCGCTTCGACCCGCAATCGCTGCTGCAGACGGATCTGGCACGGCGCCTTTTCCCTGACTGGTTTCGAGCAGCGGAATGAGAGTGGAAGGCAATACAAAGGTCTTCGTGACAGGGGCGACTGGCTACCTCGGTCACGAAGTCCAGGCTCTCTTACGTGAGCGAGGCATTGCCTGGGAGTCTTGGGGGCGTGATGGCTTCGACCTGGAGCAGCCCTTTGCTCTGGACGACTCGGTGCGGCAGCGCCTTGAGCGGATGCGGGAGGAGGAGCCGGAAGCTGTGCCCTTGCTTCTGCATATGGGGGCCGAGAGTCGCTGGGGCAGCTGTGAGGACGCTCCCGAGCGCGCTTGGCGAATCAATGCGGAAGCGAGCGGGGTGCTCGCGGCGGCCGTCACCCATGCCGGTGGGCGCGTTGTTCTTGCGTCGACAGATCTTGTCTTTGAGGGAGAGCATGCTCCCTACGATGTGACGAGGGAAGCCAAGCCGCTTAGTAGCTATGGGCGGAGTAAGCGGGCGGCGGAGTGGTATGTCCTCGGTGGCGACGAGCACCTCGTGGTGCGGCTGCCTTTGCTTTACGGCCCTTCTTTCGATGGGCGACGGGGAGCCACGGACATGATCCTGCGTGCGGCCGAAGAGGGGCGCCGAGTCCAGCTCTTCGTCGATGAGTGGCGGACACCGATGACTGTGCGCGCGGCTGCGGAGGATCTGCTCAACGCAGCCTTGGATCCGGATCTGGTGGGGATCCTGCATCCGGAGGTCGGTCCGCGGCTAAGCCGCTGGGAACTCGGCTTGCAGATTGCTGCCGAGTACGAACTCGATCCGGAGCCCCTGCTCGAGATGGCTTCTCGGCATGGGATGCCCGGTCCCGCGCGGCCAGAGGATTGCTCCTTGCTGCCCGGACACGCGCCGCGGGCTTGAAGCCCGGCCCGGCGGCTCCGGCGCCCTCGGCGGCCTGGGCGCGAATTTGCGCGTCAGCCGAGGGCTCGCTTGCTCAGGGTTACTTTCCCCTGCGGCGCGGGCTTGCAGATGCCTTGCCTTGCTTGCTCTTGCCTAGCCCCTTTGCCACGACCCGGTCGGGGCCGTAGGGGGAGGTCCAGCCATCAGCAAGGATGGAGGGGGAAACGTAGATCGGCAGCTTGAAGATGAGGCGGCTGCGCGCATGCGGTGCCTTGGGGCCACCGATGAAGGTGATCTTTCCGCTCTCCTTATCGATTTCGAGGGCGATCTTGGCGTCCTTTGAGCCGAGCCTTGCCTTCTTGACGGAGATGCTTGTGGGCAACCAGCCGACGTAGCCCTTCTTGTGGTGGCGCACCAAGATGACGTTCTTGTCAGCTGGAATGGTGACTCCACCGGGGTTGAGGGTCAGCTTCTTGATCGTGACCTTCGGGTATTTGCGGGTCACTTCGTCGGGGATCCCGAAAGCATCCACGACCTTCATCCAGCGGCTGCTGGGTAGCGGATCGCTGCTCTCGCCCTTCTTCTTTTTCTTCTTCTTCTTTTTCTTTTTCGCGGCCTTCTTTGCCGCCTTTTTCGCTAGCTCGGCAATGGCCTCGTCGCTCAGGCGTTTGCCCTTGGTGCGCTTCAAGAGCTTGGCGCCGGCGAGCAGCGCCTTGTGCAACTCAAGCGGCAGGCCCTTCCCTCGGAACTCGAAGGTATAGATGCCCTTGTCGAGCTGGAGTTCGCCGTCGGCGAGTCCCTGGGCGATTTTGAAGCGTTCGGTGGTGAAGAGCGCGGCGAGGGGGCGGCCGTAGTAGCCGTCCTTGCCCTCATTTGCCGAGGCCTTGGCCCAGTCGCGGGCGCGTTTGAACTCCGGGGCCTCCTTGGTCGCTACGAAGCTGATCATCTGGTGGCCCAGGATGACCTTGTCCTTCTCCTCCCAGCGCTCGATGCCAATCTGGCCGAAGGCGCTGGGCTTTATCTTGCCCTGGGAGATGTGACGCAGTTCCCTGGACCCGGGCAAGTCGAGCTGCGAGCTGCCGAGGGCACTGTTGTGGAAGCGTCGGCGAGCCCAGAGCACACAGGCGTCGAAGGCGGGATGCATGCTTTTGGCGGTGCGGAAGCCGAAGCTCTCGGTGTAGCGCGAGGGATCGACGGCCAGGCGGGTGGCGCCGTGGAAGGCCATCGCTGCATCGGCGACAGACAAGTAGGAGCCGCCACGCAGAATGCGCTTCGAGGGGTCGAAGAGCGGCAGAGCTATGTTTCTGAGGAACTCATTGCGAGAGGCTTCTTTGCCGGCCCAGAGCTTGAGCCTGCGCCCCTCATTCTGGAAGTTCTCGAAGGCCCGGAAGCTGGACATCGTCCACTCCCAGGCGTTGCCCATCATGTCGAAGACGCCGAAGGGCGACTGATTGGACTCGACGGTTCCGACGGTTTTGAGCCTACGGTCACTGAGGTTCTCAAGCCGAAGCTGCTTGAGCCAGTCCTGGGACCACTTGTCGCCAAACAGGTAGTGCTGGTTCTTATCGCCCTCGTACGCGCGCTGCCACTCGGCTTCGGTCGGGAGGCGAAGTCCAGCCCAGGCGCAGTAGGCAAGAGCGTCGTCGAAGGTGATCCAAGTGACGGGCTTATCTTCCATGCCCTTGGGGATCTCCCATTCGCACTTGTTGAACAGGAAGCGCCATTGCTCGTCGGGGACGAAGCTTCGGCCCCTGTTCTCCTTCTTTTCGAAGAACTCCTTCTGCTTCTGTCGCAGGTCGTCCTTCTTCCACCAGTGGAAGGGGAAGGGCACCTGCGGCCAGACGGCCTTGATGAAGGCCGCGTACTGTTTGTTGGTGACTTCGGTGCGACCGATGAGGAAGTCGGGGACCCTGACCTTGCTTTTTCCCAGGCTGCGTGCCATCAGCTTGATGGCACGGGCGGCTTCTCGCTTTCCCCGGTTTTTTCCCCGGTTCTGAGCAAGCTTTTTGACAGCGTCGGCATCCAAGCCGAGCAGGGTCGAGCCGCCAGGGATGTGTACGAGGGTCTTGGGGTAGCCGGCGGGCGTTCGTGCGGGGGCTTTCTGCTCTTGCGCTGTCCCCAGAGAAGCCGACAGGGAGGCGGCTAGGAGGACGAAGGCCGCGGTCGAAACGTGCGGATACCGGCGGAGGAAGCTACGCATCAGGCGTTCCTTCTCGGTGACTGGCTCGGGGCCGACGATGCCGCGCCTCGGGTGCATGAGGCGAGTCGCCGGGCTCGGCTGGCAGGGGGGCACTGCTGGCGCGAGCTTCGAATTCTTCGGCCAAGCAACCTAGCAGTGCCCGAGAAATCCGTCCAGGACCTCTAATCGCCGGATTTCTGGACGGTCCTGGCGCCCTAAGTCGGGGCGCAAGGCGATTTCAGAAGAACTCGCCTTGGATTTCTCCATGCGGAACATCGAGCTTTTCTTGGCGGCTAGGAGTGGGCTCTCTCCGGAAAAAGAGCGAGCCATAGCTCCGAACCCCTTCGCTGACGATCCGAGCCAGGTCGGGGTGGAAATGGCGCCCTGCTTCCTCGATGAAGAAGTCGGCGATCTTTTCCTTGCTCCAAGGCTTCTTGTAGCTGCGCTGGGTCGCCAGGGCATCGTAGACCTCGGCCAGGATCAGGATGAGGCCTGGGAGTTCGACTTCATCGCCCTTGAGACCTCTGGGATAGCCTTTCCCATCCCAGCGTTCGTGATGCTGCAGGACCCATTCCCGGACCTTTGGCACGGTGGCTTCGAAGGGTTCCAAGATGCGGTAGCCGATCTCCGGATGCTCCTCGATGATCTTTCGCTCCTCGAGGGTCAGCTTGCCGGGCTTGGAGAGTATCTCGCCGGGGATACCGATTTTGCCGATGTCGTGCAGCTGAGAGGCGAGGCGGAGGGTAGGGATCTCTTCTTCGGCGACGCCGACCCGGCGGGCCAGGTTGATCGAATACTGGACGACTCGATCCGAGTGGCCCCGGGTCAGTGGATCCTTCGCTTCGATCGTGTTCGGGAGGATCTGGCCCAGCAGCCGGTTGACCTGCTCAAGTTCTTCAAGGCGGCGGCGAACCTGGAGATCCTCGATGGCCTTTCCGAGCTTCTCGACCAGGAGCGGTAAGTCCACGGGCTTGGTCAAGAAGTCGCTGGCGCCGACTTGCAGCCCGGCGATGACGGCCTGCATGCTTGGCTTGCCGGTTAGAAGCAGGCAGGGGATTTGCGGGTTGCGATGTTTACAGGCGTCGGCAATGAGGTGGCCGCCAGCTATGCCTTCGCGTTCGTCGAGATAAACGTCGGAAATGCAGGCTTCGAGTCGGGGGTCGTTTTCCAGCCGCTCAAGTGCCGTCTCCACATCGTGGGTCACGGTTACTTCCCAACCATGCGAGCGCACGAAATAAGCGATGGTTCGTCCCAGGGCCTTTTCGTCGTCGACGATCAAGACGTGCCGGGCGGGTCCTGTTTGCTCTGGGGGGAGACCTGATGTGGGGGAAGTATTCATAGTCTCGGCTCTGGAGGTAAGTAGCCCTGCCACCCGATGCTATGGCACGCTTTGAAGAAGAGTTAGCCTAGCCGGGTAAATTACGTGCCGCGAGCTTTCTTCCTTGACGCTGGGAAAGGACCTACGAGGTAGTGCAATGCCAGAGAATCCCAAGTCGGAAAGCCAGGTGATCGAGTTTTGTGTCGAAGCCAAAGAGGCTGGGATGCGCCTCGATAAGCTGCTCGCCACTCGTTTGGAGGCTCAGAGCCGCAGTTACCTAAAAGAACTCGCTGACAGTGGTTATGTGCAGGTCGACGGGCAAGTCACCGAGGCGAAGCGCAAGCTTTCGGCGGGGCAGCGTTGTCGCTGCGAGCTCGTTCCTAGGTATCGGCTGCGTCCCGGGGGCGAGTCCGAGTTGCCGGATCTCTGCGTTTTATACGAAGACGACGATCTCCTCGTCGTCAATAAGCCGGCGGGTATGGCTACCCATCCGAGTGGGGGGATTCGCTGGGGAACTCTCGCGCAGGTGGCTCAGGCGCATGTCGATGTCCAGCTGCCGAGCAGCGGTGGCGAGGAACGCCCTGGCATCGTCCATCGCCTCGACCGCTTCACTTCAGGCGTATTGGTGCTGGCGAAATCGGTTCCTGCCCTGGAGGGACTCCAGGATCAGTTCCGCGAGCGGAAGGTATCCAAGCTCTACCTCGCCCTGGTGCATGGGGAGCCTCGCTTCGCTTCGGACTGGATCGAAGATCGTCTCGAGCGTGACCCGGGCAAGCCGGAGAGGATTCGCATCGTTTCGCGTAAGGCGCTGCGGGAGGCTGAGGAGAAGGGGGAGGCGGCGCCTGGGCGTGAGGCGGCGACCTTCTATGAACTCGCCGAGCGCTTGGGGGGCTTCGCCCTCCTGCACTGTCGGCCGCGAACCGGGCGCACGCACCAGATCCGCGTGCACTTGAGTTCGATCGACCATCCCCTACTCGGGGAGCACATCTACAAGGAGCGGCGGCACCAGGGGCAGAAGCTCCCGCTGGGCGCCCCTGCCTGCAAGCGCCATATGCTGCACGCGGCGGACTTGGAGTTCTTGCACCCTCGCAGCGGTGAGTCCCTGCGTTTCTCTGCCGAGCTGCCGGAGGACTTTGCCGACTTGCTGGCCTTCTTGCGTGGCCGAGGAAAAAGGGCGAAGAGCTGAGAATAGGCCCTGGCGCGAGAGCTTCTGGGGGTGCATCGCTCAGGGGGCTTGGGCAGACTGCAGCCATGGACGCTTCCTTCCCTTCGACCCGCATGCGGCGCATGCGGCGTGACGCCTTCTCGCGTGAACTCATGCGCGAGAATCGCCTGCACCCCAGTGACCTTATCTACCCGGTTTTTGTGAGCGAGGGGGAGGGAAGGCGGGAGCCGGTTCCCTCGATGCCTGGTGTCGAGCGCCTTTCCCTAGACCTGCTGCTGCCGGTCGCTGCTGAGTGCTACGAACTGGGTATCCCGGCCCTGGCCCTATTCCCGGTGGTGCCGGTCGAGAGGAAGAGCCTTCTCGCCGAGGAAGCTTGGAATCCAGAAGGGCTGGTGCCTCGCGTTGTCGCTGCTCTCAAAGAGCAGGTTCCAGAGCTTGGTCTGATTACCGATCTTGCTTTGGACCCTTATACGAGCCACGGCCAGGACGGAATCATTGATGAGGACGGCTACGTGGTGAACCAGGCCACGGTCGAGGCCCTGTGCCGCCAGGCGCAGTGCCACGCTGCCGCTGGCTGCGACGTGGTGGCCCCTTCGGACATGATGGACGGCCGCATCGGCGCGGTTCGCACGGCCCTCGACCAGCAGGGTGCGGAATTGGTGAGGATCTTGGCGTATTCGGCCAAGTACGCTTCGGCGTTCTACGGTCCCTTCCGGGATGCCGTCGGGTCCTCGGCCCAGCTGGGCAAGGCCGATAAGAAGACCTATCAGATGGACCCTGGGAATAGCGACGAGGCGCTTCGCGAGGTGGCCCTCGACCTACAAGAGGGAGCCGACATGGTTATGGTCAAACCAGGGATGCCCTACTTGGACGTGCTTCGCCGGGTGAAGCAGCGCTTTGGCGTGCCGACCTACGCCTACCAGGTCAGTGGCGAATACGCGATGCTGCGGGCCGCTGGGGCGCAGGGTTGGATCGATGAGGCGGCCTGTGTCGAGGAGGCGCTACTCGGCTTTAAGCGAGCTGGGGCCGATGGCGTCCTGAGCTACTTTGCCTTGGAGATGGCTCGGAAGCTGCGCTGAGTTCAGGGCAGCTTGAAGCTGTCCTGCCTCTTGGGGGCGGCGTCGATCAGGCGGCGCCGGACTTGAGAACCTGCTGGCCAGTTGAGCCGCAGAAAGGGCAGTAGACCTGCTTGGTGCGCACGCTCTTGCCGCTGAGGCGGCTGGGGATTTCTCGAATCAGAAGTTGCTTGGCATGGCAGACGGGGCATTTAGAACTCAGGCTGAGTTCGGCGACTTCGTTTGGCTGGAGAGGGCGTCGGTGGTTCTGAACGAAATGCATGAGAAACGGGCCTTTCTTGGCCCAGGTTGGTGGTGCTGCTGCGGTGTTGGGCTTAGCTGAGTCGTGGCAGCCCGTGCGCAAGCGAAACTGCACATAGCATCGGACAGTCCCTGTCGAAACTTGAGACAGATGCCGCAAGGACTTGGCGAAAACGCTGTGAACAGCAACGTGCTCGGGGTAGCTGTCGGGCATCGCTACAATCCCGCAGCTCGTTCGTCGTGCTGTTGCGCGCGCCTTGAGCGGGTCTTTGGCAAGTATCGCCCGGCGAACTTCTTCTAAATCCCCGATGCAGATGTCCGGCACGAGCACGAAGGAAGAGACCGAGCTTGCCACCCGGGCAAGCACGGCCAAGCCATGGAACGTCGTTGTGCACGACGATCCGATTTCGCTGATGAGCTATGTGACCCAGGTCTTCATGACGGTGTTCGGCTTCTCGCGCCCTAAGGCGGAGAAGCTGATGCTCGAGGTGCATAACGAGGGACGTAGCGTGGTTTGGACCGGTGGGCGTGAGCAGGCAGAGATCTATTTGACCAAGCTGCTCGGCTACTACCTGAAGACGACGCTCGAACAGAGTGAGTAGTGATGGACAAAGAGGCAGACTTCGAGGAGGGCGACTCTTTCGCCTACAGCGGCCGGATCGATTCGCGCAGCTTCTTCGTTCTCCCCTTTTTCTTTGGCTTAGGTCTCTTGGCGGCCTTGCTCTACCAGGTCCTGTTGGACATCCACGATTGGGTCCTCCTCAACGTCTTCCTGCCGCCGGTGCTGGGGGCGGTCTTGGGCGTGATCGGGGTGGCTTTGCTGCGAACGGGGCAACTGCGCAACGCCCGGCTGGCTTTTGCGCTGCTGCTTGGGCTCGTGCTTGTCAGTCTGGGCTGGGCGCATTTGCTTGCCCTTGGGGTTTTGGATGGCGGTAGCGCCGCGGTCGCGGCTGGCTTCGAAGAGAAGCTGACGAAGGGTGACCCCATCCCCGGAACAGATCGCTTTGTCCCCCCGGGGCTCTTGCTGGTGGCTTGGGCCTTCGAAGCCCTCGTGGTTCTGTGGCTCGGAACCGGCTTGGCCTGGGCCTGGTGGCGGCGGGCCGTGTTCTCCGAGGGTGAAAGGCGCTTCCTCCAAGCCGAGCCTCTCATTCGGCGTTACACCGACCATCCCAAAAGCATCCAGACCGCCTTCGAGAACGGCGGCCTTTCGGCGCTCCAGGAGATTGAATTGCTCACCCAGCCTGCGAGCGCCAAGCAGGGCGAGCTACGCCTACGGCTCTACCGCAGCCCCGAAGGTCTTTGGCTGAATGCCGAGTGGCGTGGCCTCTTGCCGGGGCCGCGCGGGCGCAAAACCCTGCGAAACGTACTGCTGCTACGCCGAATCCGGGTCAGCGAGGAGTTCTTGGCTAGGTGGCTGGGCGAGGGCTATACGGCCGCTCGCTAGCGAGGCTTTCTTCGGGTTCGCTTCGCCCCTGCCAATGGCGAGCTCGGCGAATGCCCTCTGCCAGCGCTTGGTCGGGTTGGTACGGCTCAGGCGCGTCTAGCGGGCACCAAAGCGCTCGGCCGACTTCCTCCGAGGGATGCAGCTCATCACTCTTCGCGCGCAGTAAAAACACCAGGTCGTGGTGGTCGTGTTCCGGCTCGCTGCGTCTTGCCGGGATTTTGTGGACGTCCACTTGGATCAGCACCGGTTCAAAGGCGGGGTCTAGTTCGACGCCACACTCTTCGACGGCCTCGCGCCTGGCTGTGCAAAGGGGGCTGCTATCGCTGGCTTCGACGTGTCCGCCCGGTTGCAGCCAGCGATGTAGCTTCTTGTGCCAGATGAGCGCCAGGCACCTTTGGTCTGGCGAGAGCAGAATGGCGCTGCCGGTTAGGTGGCCGGGATGGAAACTGCTGCGCAGGAGAGGATCCTCTTTGCCTTCGAGCAAAGCTAGGGTTTTTTTGAGGCTGGACTTGGCGTGCGGGTTGTCTGCCGGCTCAAAGCCCTGGAGCTGTCGGCGCAACTCGGCGCTGTAGCTGGCGCGCATCAGGTCAAAAACCCCAGTGCCCGTAGGATCTCGTAGTAATCCTTGCTCTCGAAGCTGACTAGGTGCGGGCTCTCCAGCCGGGCGCCTGGATAAAAGCCGGAGCGATACGCTTCTTTCTGTTCCTTGTAGATCACTTCAAGGCGCCACTCGGAGGGCAGGCGAGCAGGGATGCGGGCCAGCTCGTCGGTGATGGCTTCGCGCGCGGTCTCGTGGATTTTCGCGACGACCGCCTCGGGATGTTCGTTGATGCTGGCGGCGCCGTAGCACTCTTTGGTGGCGACGGTGTGGATGCTCGAGCGAAAGCCCTTCACTTCGCGGCAGATCTCCGCGTCGCCGCTAACGAGGACGACGGGCACCCCAAGGCTCGCGGCAGCGAAGCAGTGGATGCGGAATTCCGATGCTGAGACGCCGTTCAGACGGATTTCGAAGATGCGGCTGCTCGAGAGGGTGTGCGCCAAAGGGTTGCCGCCAGCGCTGGCGCGGGCGTGATATCCCACAAAGATCGCGAGATCGAAGCTCTCGTCGAGTCCGGTGACCATGGACAAGGGGTCGCCACTCCAGGCGCGCACGAGTCGGCAGCTCTGAGGTAGCTCGGAGCCGAGCAGGTTGCGTCCGGTGCCGTGCGCATCCTTGACCAGGATCTCGCTGACCCCGGCTTCGAGGGCGCCAAGGCAGGCCGCCCCGGTTTCGGCATTCATCTGCCGCCGGGCCTCTTGCCACTCGCTGTGGCCTAGCCTTGCCTCATCCCAGTGAGTGACGCCGCAGCAGCCTTCGATGTCGGCGCTGATGAAGAGTTTCATTCTTTGCTTGCTCCTCCGCAGTTCAGCGTAGCCAGGCTCCAATAGCTTCGGAAAGGTCCGGGAATCGCTCTTGTCTCGGGAATCCCAGCGCCGACATCGGTACATTGCTTCGCTGTTTTCGCGGGATGCCGCTTACCAGGCCGTCTAGGTCTGCGCACGGCGCCAAAGTACCGTCTGCGACTCCCCCTCGGCGCCATAAAGCACAGGCGAAGCAGTAGATTCGCCTGCGCTTTATGGAACCAATGGGACGCCGAATCCGGCACTCTGTCACTCGTGGACCTTTTTCAACAGCCTGCTTGGCTTGCTAAGGAAGTGCCGTGGTAAAGCTCAAGATCCACTCCCAGCACTACGAGCGCATGCTACGGCTCGTGTTTTTACCCGCCATTGTTGGTGTGATCGCGGGCTTGGGTGGTGTTTGCTTCGCCTATGCCCTTGAGGCGGTGCAGCACTATGCCTTGGCTGGGGTCGCTGGGTACATCGAGGAGGGCGCCGGTGGCGAGCATTCGCCCTTTGGGGTTCCTGATGCCAAAGAGCTGGTGCCCTGGCTCCTCCTCCTTTTGCCCACTGTCGGAGGCTTGTTATCGGGTTATCTGATCTTCCGATGGTGCCCCGAGTGCGCTGGGCACGGCACCGACAACGCGATCGATGCCTACCACAACAAGGGAGGGCAGGTGCGCAAGCGCGTGCCTTACCTGAAGGCTCTGACTGCAGCGATCACGATCGGCACTGGCGGCTCAGCCGGGCGAGAGGGGCCGATTGCCCAGATAGGCTCAGGCCTAGGGTCAACCCTGGCCAAATGGCTCGGGCTGTCGCCGCAGTACCGGCGCGTGCTGCTGATCGCGGGCATGGGCGCGGGGGTTGGATCGATTTTCCACGCTCCGATGGCGGGGGCGCTCTTTGCCTCCGAGGTGCTGTACCGGGAAATGGAGCTCGAGGCGGAGGTGCTGGTGCCGGCGACTGTGGCCTCGATCGTCGGGTACTCGGTTTTCACGACGATTATGGGGTCCTCGTCGCTGTTCGTGACCTCAGCGGCGATCAGCTTTGACGCCGCCTACGAGTTGATGCCTTATACCTTGCTGGCTCTCGTGCTCGCGGTCGGGGCCTTCGTCTATGCCCGGTTCTTCTACCTTGTCGAGGGGTTCTTCGAGCGGATGCCTGGGCCGCCGCACCTTCGGCCTGCGGTCGGCGGCCTTCTGGTCGGAATCATGGGCTTTCTGGGCTGCCAAGAGGCGATGGCCGGTGGCTATGGAATCGTGCAGAAGGCTATCGATGGTGCTGCGACCTGGCATTTCCTGCTGCTCATGGCCGGGCTCAAGATATTGAGCACCTGTTTCACGATCGGCTCTGGTGGTTCGGGGGGACTATTTGGTCCCTCGATCGTGATTGGTGGGGCTCTTGGTGGTGCGGTTGGGCTTGGATTAGAGCAGGTTATCCCGGAGTTGATGCCGTCTTCTCCGGCGGCCTTTGCCATTGTCGGAATGGCGGGCTTCTTTGCTGCGGCGGCAAAGACCCCGTTCAGCACCGTCATTATGGTTTCGGAAATGACTGGCTCGTACGAGCTGCTCGTACCCACGCTCTGGGTCTGCGTCATCTCGTTTGTGCTTTTGCGGCACACGACGATCTATGCTCGGCAGCCAGGCAACCGCCTCGACTCACCCGCGCATTTGGGCGAAATGCTTTCGGGCACACTGGAGCGTATTCGAGTGCGTGAGGCGATGGGGAGCATTCGCCAGGAGCTGGTGACGCTGCCGCGATCGATGCCGCTGAAGAAGATCATGAGCCTCTTTGCGGAGCATCCTCAGGAGGCCTTCCCGGTTGTGGGGAGAGATGGAGGCTTCCTCGGCGCCATTGATAACCGGGCTCTGCGTGCTTGTGCCGGGCAGACCGAATACCTCGACTTTTTGGTGGCCGAGGATCTGGCGCAACAAGTGCCGTTTGTAACGCCTGAAGATGATCTACTTCGGGCGACGCAGCTCATGGCCGAGTCTCAGACCGACGAGATTCTGATCGTCAGTGACGAAGACAGTCGGCAGATTGTGGGCTTCCTGCATCAGAGCCAGATTACGGCGAGCTATGCCCGTTACTCGAGCGTTTTGGGTTGAGCTTGGCGTACCTTCGCTTGGTGTTGCTGGTTTTCAGCGGCGCGCCGGCCATCTGCTAGCCGCCGCGCTTGTGCATTTCGAGGTGGGGGTTCTTCCTTAACTCGCTGCTGTCTGCTAGGCGTCCCCGCTCTGCCAACTCTAGGCGCTCTTCTGCGCCGTGATCGGCTCGCATACCCCATACCTGGCGGAGGAAGCTCTTGATCTCCCGATCGGATGCACCGCCGCGTAAGAATCGCTTCAGGTCAAAGCCCTGTCGCGCATAGAGGCAGAGATACCACATCCCATCTACGGTTACGCGGCTTCGGTGGCACTGCTTGCAGAAGGGTTCTGTTGTCGACGAAATCACGCCGAAGATCTGGCCGCTTGGTAATCGGTAGCGATCTGCTGGCGCCGCTGTACCCAGCTCGGCGGGCTCGCAGCTACCGTAGTGTTTGCTGATGCGTTGAAGGAGTTGTGCGCGGCTCAAGACCCGTTCGGGATGCCAGCCGGTTGCTCCGCCGACGTCCATGTATTCGATGAAGCGCAGCTCGTGGTCTTCTTCGCCGGCCCAGTCGAGGAGATCGAAGCACTCGTCGTCATTGATTCCGCGCATGAGCACGGTGTTGATTTTGTTGCGGGTAAAGCCCACCGCCTTCGCTACTCGCAGCCCCTCGAGCACCGCGGCCAGGTCATCCCGCCGGGTGAGCTTCCGGAAGCGCTCCCGGCGTAAGCTGTCGAGGCTGACGGTCAGACGATTCAGCCCGGCGTCACGCAGCGACTGCGCATGGTTGGCGAGGAGGGTGGCATTGGTGGTCATGGCGATGTCCTGAATCCCGGGGATGTCCCGGAGCAGGCGCACGAGGGTCGCCAGATTACGGCGCAGCAGGGGCTCGCCACCGGTAAGGCGCAGCTGGCGCACGCCGAGCTCGGCGAAGACGTAGCTCACACGGCGCAGCTCTTCGAAGTCGAGGAGGTCCTTGCGCGGGAGCCAATCGTAGCTCTCCTCCGGCATGCAGTAGTCGCAGCGAAAGTTGCAACGGTCGGTGACCGAGAGGCGCAAGCTGCCCAGTGGGCGCTGGCGTTGATCGAGAACTTGCTCCGACAGCTCAGGCATCTGCGTCGTTGGCGAAGGAGTCGCCGCCCTGGAGCGACTCGTAGTCGTGTCCGGGCTCGGGTTGGGCGATCACCGGTAGCCCTGCCGAAATCCAGCCCGGGACGAGGGTTTGGCCGTCAAAAGTGCTGCGGCCGAAGTAGCCACCGTCGCAGTTGGCGATCTTGGTGAAGCCGGCCTGGAGCAGGGCCTGACAGGCCGCGATCGAGCGTTGCCCATGGGCGCAGCTCACGACGAGGGCTGTGTCGAGGCTCCAGTGCTTGCGGACGACGTTCGCGAAGTGTTCGTTGAGCTGCCGTCCCATAAGGGGGTGAAAGAGCAGCCAGGGCACGTTGTAGGTGCCCGGTGCGTGTCCCTCGTCGTATTCCTGGGCTGTGCGCACATCGAGGTGGATAGCACCCTGGTCAGATTGGCGTTGCCAGGCCTCCTGGGGCGTGAGGTTTTCGTAGGAGTTCATGCAGGCTGGTCCCTTGGAGGGGGCGCTTGGTGTTGGTGGCAGAGCTTGGGACTTGGAAGGGTCCGATGTTTTTGTCGCCATAGCGGTGGCGATCGACCAAAGCTTCTATGCCCTTCCTCGAGCGGGGGCGATGCCCGCTGCCCTCGGGCGAGGAGCCGCGTCTCGGGTCGGGCTCCCAGCTGTTGCGGCCGGTGGCGCCTTGACGAAGGCGCTGCCTAGGTTGTGGGGTTTGTTTGCGCTTCGTTCAAGCGTGCACTGCCGAGCTTTCGCCGCCGGGTCTAGCGTCGCCGCGGTCCCTTCCGCAGGTAACGTCGCATGCCCGGCCTGTCCTCGGGGTCGAGGTATTCGATGACGAGACTCGTGGCCTTCGCCTTTGCCTTGGACTGCAACACCGCCAATAGCTGCTCACAACTGCGGACAGGCGTGCCGTCGACGGTATGGATCAGCATCCCGGTCTCAAGCCCGAGGCGCTGTAGTAGCTCCGGCATCACGTTGAGTTTGACGCCCTGGACCGTGCGCTTATGTCCCATGGACTGGACTTCCCCGCGCGCCGTGTAGCCGAAGCGGCCGGTCGCGAGCATCTTGTTGATGAGCTTCGCCATCGCATCGAGTTCTGGGCCGTCGTAGAGCAGGGCCAGCGCTCCTTGGATTTCGACCGGAGGGAAGAGGCGCTCCATCAGCGCGTCCAGGTGGGCGTTTACCGCGGCTTTGTCCTCTGGACACGGATGCTTGGGGTCGAGGGCGGTGACGAAGTTCCGTGCTGCTCTGCGGACGGCCTCGTTCTTGGCGATGAGATTGGCGCGAATCCAGTGCTCGCCGCGGAGCAAGGTCTTGGCTGCCGCCGCAGGCCGGGTTTGCGCGAGAATCTCGAGCATCTGTAGGGCGAGCACTCGGTCTTGAGACTCTGGCGCCCGCATCAAGTTGAGCCAGGTGTCGCCCCAATAGAGCACGGTTTTCTTCAGGGTCTGCGGCGCCTGATGCACGTAGACCAGCTCGTGGCGGAAGTTGCCCTCCCGGACGCGGGCGCGGTTTTCCGGAGTCGGCGGGTAGACGTTCTCGGCATCTTCCTGGGTGAAGCGGCTCTGGAGTTGGGCTTTGACCCATGGCAGCGCCCAGGCAAGGAACTGGCGGCGCAGCACCGGGCGGGGCTCGTAGGCGCCATAGGCCACGCCCCAGAGCGCGATCTGGGTTTCCGGGGCGAAGAAGAGGGCGAAGGCTGCTAGGCGTCGTTCGTTGACGTTACGTGAGTCTTTGAGGATCCAGGTGAGCCAACCCGCCTCTTTGGCGAGCTTGCTGACGAGCTTTTCCCGGAGCTTGGTGAAACGCTCGTGCGAGACGTTGGGACGGCCCTTTTCGTCGACGCCGCGCTCCTGCGTACCCATGTAGTAGGTGTAGAGCTCGCTGATGGCTTTGCGCAGCTTGCTGTCCATTCGACGGTCGAGCTGGAGTGACCAATAGCGGAACTCGCCCTCGAAAGGATAGAGCGGCAGCGCGTTCAGCTTGTCTTGCTCTGCCGTTGCGGGGCGGACCGGACGTGGACCCGGGCTCTGGGCGGAGACCGTGACGAGCTCGCCGAGCAGAAGGGCGAGGAGCAGAGTCTTGTGGATCATGGGGCAGTTCGAAACAGTCGTGCAGGGGGGCTAGGCAGCTTGGAGGATTCTGGAGGGGCAGTATCCACGACCGCCTTCGACGGTAACTCCCGAGCCAGCCTTTGACAAAGTCTCGCCAGTGGGCGGGGGTTTCCTGCCGCCCAGCTCTGGCGTTTCGGGTTCGTTTGTGTCCGCTGGCAATGTCGTGTCATTTGCGGCAAAGCCGGCCCACACCCGGTCTAGTTCGGAGATAAACGAGTGTGGGAAGGAGGAGCTTTTCTTCCTCTTGCTGCGGCATTTTTTCTGCCGCGATTTTGCTGTCCCAGGAGGGAAGCTAGGCTTGCCCTCGAACTCACATTTTTATTCCCAGCTACGCCACTGCTTGGCAGGGCTTCCCCGCCCTGAGGGCGGCGTCCACCCTGGCCGCGGGCTTCCCGAGACAGGTAAAGGAGATTTGCATGCAGCTCGACCCTCTGGGCTCAAGGGCCCTCGAATGGACGAAGCGCCTGGTTCGCATTGGCTCCGTGTCACCCAGCTCCGGTGAGTCCGAGGTTGCGGACGCCCTTGCCGAGATCCTTCGCGAAGGTGGCGTGGAGATTATTGAGCATCCTCTTGTCGAACTCCCAGATGGCCGTCGTAATCTCTATGCGCGGGTGGGCCACGCTAAGCGCACGCTGGTGCTTTCGGGGCACATGGACACCGTGGGCCTTGAGGACTTTCGCAGCCTCGGCCTCGAGCCGGAGGATGGGCTCGATCCCGACAAGCTCTACGAGCACCTAAGTCCACGTTTTGGGGATGGCTACCTCTACGGTCGTGGCGCCCTCGACATGAAGGGAGCTTGCGCGATATGCGCCAGCGTAATGCATTCCCTCGTCGAGTCGCCGATCGAGGATCTTAGTGTCCTCTTTGTTGGGGTCTGCGATGAAGAAAACGCATCCCTTGGCATGCGCACGGCTGGAAAGTTTTTGGCTGAATACGCCGAGCGCGAAGGGCTCGAGCTCTTCGGCTTCATTAACACCGACTACACCAGCTCGATTCCGGGTGGCAACGAGGACGCGCGTTATGTGTACACCGGCAGTATCGGCAAGCTACTGCCGTCGGTCTTGGTTCAGGGGCAGGTTACACATGTCGGAGAGCCGTTTAAGGGCATCTCCGCCAACCTGCTCCTCGCGGAGATTACCGCAGCGATCGAAGGCTGCGCTCAGTTGGCCGATCACGAATCCAACGAGCTGACGCCTCCACCTGCGACCCTGAAAACGGCAGACCTCAAGGAACACTACGACGTGCAAACGCCGAGGCTGGCCTGGGGGTACTACAACTTCTTCCAGTTCCAGCGGAGCCCGAGTGAGGTGATTGCTCTGTTGCTCGAGCGGATCAAGGGAGCCGTGCGCCAGGCAGAGCAGCGTTTGGATGAGTCCTGGTCGGAGCAGTATCGGGCGGTCGGCGGTCAACGGCCGGTTCCGAAGGTTCTCGTGAGGACGCTACGAGAGCTTTGCGCCGAGATGCGCGAGGACGGTGCCGATCCCGATCAGATGCTCCGCGACTGCGTTCGCAGGCATGGCGATGCCTACCCGCGTATCACTGCACGCGAGGCGGTGTGCGAGTTGCTCGCGAACTCCCGCTATCGGGAAAAGCCGATTGTCGTTTTGTATTTCGGAAGGCCTTTTTATCCAGGAGTTGCGAGCCCGGTTGATCACCCGCTTACCCGTGCCTTACGCATGGTGGCGAATGCGTTCTCGGCGAGTGTTCCGAATCTCCGCACCCGTCGCTACTACCCCTACATCAGCGATGCGAGTTTCGCGCAGCTGCCGGCCTCCGTCGAGCGCGACCTCAATCAGCTTCGCGCCAATTTCCCGGGCTTCGATGAGCTGGATGTCCTCGATGTCGACACGATCCGGAAGATCTCGATGCCGGTGATTAACCTCGGGCCTTATGGATACGGTGCGCATCAAGAGACCGAGCGCATCGACATCGCCTACAGCTTCGGCATCTTGCCGCGGATGCTGCGTTCCCTGCTTGAGTATTCGAGGCCCTGAAATCTCAAGGCCTCGAATCCTTGCGGCCGCGCGTCTTCGAGGCCGCAAGCTAGGGCTCGCGCCGAGAGTTTTCGGCGCGGGCTCGTCCGTTTAGCCGAGCTTCTTATTGATGAGGTCCTGGACGAGTCCGTTCAGGATCGGCTCGCCGGGCTCTTCGAGTTCATAGCGGACACGCACGGTCGGCTTATCGATCTTGATCAGCGATCCGAGATCGATCGGCGTGCCGATGACGACCGCCTCGCAGTCGCAGGCAGCGATCGTGGCTTCGAGATCCTTCATCTGCTGCTGGCCATAGCCCATCGCCGGCAGCAAGGCGCCGATTTCTGGGTACTTGACGAAGGTGTCTGCCAGCGTGCCCTTGAGGAAGGGCCGTGGGTCGATGAGTTCCTTGGCCTTCGCCCGGGTCGCGGCAACTGTGCCGGCGCCGATTTTCATGCCGCCGTGGGTCAGGGTCGGCCCATCCTCGACCACGAGAACGCGCTTGCCAGCGAGGTCGACCTCGCCTTCGAGGTTCAGGACCGAATCGCCCTTGATCTGCTTGGCGTTGGGGTTGTGCTCAGCGATGTGCCGCTCGATCGTCTCGACGTCGCGGTATTTGGCCTCGTCCATCTTGTTGAAGAGGAGGACGTCGGCGCGCTTGAAGTTGACGTCGCCGGGGAAGTACTCGAGCTCGTGCCCAGGCCGCAGTGGGTCGACGACAGTGATCCATAGGTCGGGCTTGTAGAACGGGGTGTCGTTGTTGCCACCGTCCCAGAGTACGACATCGGCTTCTTTCTCGGCTTCGCGCAGGATGGCTTCGAAGTCGACGCCAGCGAAGACGAGGATGCCACTCTTAATGTGGTGTTCGTATTCCTCGCGCTCCTCGATCGTGCACTTGTGGCGGTCGAGGTCAGCGACGGTGTCGAAGCGCTGGACGCGCTGCTCGGCGAGGTCGCCATAGGGCATGGGATGGCGGACGACGGAGACCTTCTTGTTTTGCTGCTGCAGCAGCTGCGCGATTTTGCGGGTCGTTTGGCTCTTGCCGCATCCGGTGCGGACGGCGCAGACCGCGATGACCGGCTTTACCGAGGGAATCATCGTCGCATCGACGTCGAAGGTGGAGAAGGCGACTCCCGCCGCCTCGACGAGCTTCCGCTTCTCTTCGATATAGCTGTAGCTGACGTCGCTATAGGCGAAGATCGCCTCTTGGATCTTCTCTTTGGCCAGCAGATCCTTGAGCTCCTCTTCGGGGACGATAGGGATGCCGTCCGGGTAGAGTTCACCCGCGATCGCGGCTGGGTAGCGGCGGTCGTCGATGAAGGGGATCTGAGTCGCCGTGAAGGCGACGACTTCCACGCTTTCGTTGCCGCGGAAGCAGGTATTGAAGAGATGGAAGTCCCGGCCTGCTGCGCCCAGGATGACGATGCGCTTGCGTTCCATACTGCCCTCTTTGCCTAGGTACTGCGAAAGAGGCGAAAGGATCGGAGGGCGTTGTCCCGGATTCGATGCGTAAGACTGAGCAAAGCCCCGGGGCAAAGGGGGCATTGATCGCCGTCAAAACCGTTTCGGTCTTGCGCGGGCTGCTTGCTCAGCCCCTTCCCTGGCAAAGGGCCTCGACGTCGCGGATCTCCTTGGGGATGGCCTCGGTGAGATTCCGGTTGCCGTCCTTCGTCACCAGGTAGTTGTCTTCGATACGAACGCCGATGCCGCGCAGCTCCTTGGGCGCCTTCTTGTTGTTCGTCGCGAAGTAGAGCCCCGGCTCGATGGTGAGCACCATGCCCGGTTCGAAGGTGATGGGTTTGCCCTCCGGCGTTTCGTACGCGCCGCAGTCGTGCACGTCCATACCGAGGTAATGGCCGAGCCCGTGCATGTAGAAGTCGCGGTAGCTGTGCTTCTTGAAGGCCGTGTCAGCGCGTCCGCGCAAGGCTCCGAGGCCGAGGAGTTCCTTGCACAGCTCGCGGGCGGCGAGTTCGGTCCAGCGCTTGTAGCTCATGCCCGGTTTGAGGGCGCGCGCGCACTTCTTTTGCACTCGGAGCACGGCGCTGTAGACCGCCTTCTGGGCTTCGGTGAAGGTCCCGTTGACCGGGAAGGTGCGGGTGACATCTGCAGAGTAGTGGCCGAACTCGGCGCCAGCGTCGATGAGCACCAGGTCGCCACTCCGCATACGCCGCTTGTTTTCGATGTAGTGCAGGGTGTTGGCGTTGTTGCCGGATGCGAGGATCGAGTCGTAGCCATTGCGGGGTGAGCCGCCGTGGCGGAAGGCTGCCTCCATCTCTGCCTGCAGTTCGAACTCGTACATCCCAGGTTCGGCAACGGCCATCGCGGTGATGTGCCCTTCGGCTGTGATGTCGGCCGCGACCTGCATGATTTCGACCTCGTGCGCGTCCTTCTTGCATCGCATTGCGTGAAGGGCCGGGCGCGGGTCGATGATCTGCGGGATGCCCTGGTTGCGACGAGGGCGGCCGCTGAAGCGCTTGCTGAAATGCCCCAGTAGCTCGGCGTCGAACTGGGGGTCTGCGCCGAGACCGTGGGCGAGCTGATTCCAGTCTTGCGACAGAGCTTGGAAGCGTTCGGAGAGTTCCTCGATGGGGTAACTCTCGTGGGCGCCAAAGTCTTTGATGGCGCCGCGCGTGCCACAGCGTGCGCCATCCCAGATTTCGCGCTCCTTGTTTTTCGGACGAACGAAAAGGATCGTGCGGTGGCTCTTCTTGCGCCCATTCAGCTCAGGGATGGCAAGGAGCACGCTCTCGGGCTCCTCGAAGCCGGTCAGGTAGTAGAAGTTGCTGTCTTGGCGGTAGCTGTACTGCACATCGCCATTACGGAGCTGGGTTGGCGCTGCGCGGAGGAGGAGCGGGGCTCCACCGAGCTGGTCGAGGAGCTTTTGGCGGCGAGCCCGGTAGATCTCGGGATCGTGAACGATTTGGCGGTGCTTGGACATATGCGGGATGCTACCGGTCTCGGTGAAGCGCACGAAATGCGCATCTATTGGGCAGGGCGGAAATCTGCGCCTATTCCGGCGGCCGGCTATGGCTGCCAGCGATCAGCGATGGCGGCTCTCGGGGTCGTGCCGGAGTCGGGCCACGATTGCCCGGGTCGCAGAGCTCTTATTCAAGGTGTAGAGGTGTAGGCCCGGTGTGTCGTGCTTGCGCAGGTCTCGGCACTGGTCGATTGCGTAGGAAATGCCGAGGCCAGCTACCGCCTCCATATTGCCGTGCACCGACTCGAGTTCTTCGAAGAGGGTGGCTGGGATGTGGGCGCCACACATGTGGGTGAAGCGGTGGACCTGCTTGTAGCTGGTGATTGGCATGATTCCCGGGATGATCGGGACCTGGATGCCGATGTTGCGGGCGCGCTCGACGAAGCCGTAGTAATAGGCGTTGTCGAAGAAAAGCTGGGTAATCAAGAACTCCGCCCCGGCATCGACCTTGAGGCGCAGCATCTCTAGGTCCGTGGCCGGGTCCTCGGACTCGGGATGGCTTTCGGGGTAGCAGGCGCCGCCGATGCAGACCGGTGCTCCGAGTTCCTTGATGAAGTGGATGAGCTCGCTGGCGTAGGCCAGTCCACCTTCGGCCGGGCGGCTTTGGCTCTGACCCTTCGGGAGATCGCCGCGCAGCGCGAGAATGTTGGTGATGTCGGCCTGAAGCAGCTCGTCGAGGATCTGCTTCAGCTCATCTTTCGTGTGCCCGACGCAGGTCAGATGCGCCATGGTCTCGATGCCGGTCTCTCGCTTGATGCGGGTGACGATCTCCCGGGTCTTGGCGCGCGTGCTGCCGCCGGCGCCGTAGGTCACCGAGACGAAGTTAGGGGCCAGCTGCTGCAGCTCCTGCACGACCTGGAAAAGGTGCTCGGCTCCAGCGTCGGTCTTGGGCGGAAAGAATTCGAAGGACACGGAGGACTTGTCTCTGCCCAGGCGGTCGATGATGCGCATGCTTCGTCCTTTGTCCCCTGTTGTTGGGTGGCTTCAGTTCTCAGCGGCGATTCAACGCGAAGAGGGGCCCGAAGGCTACGGATGAGTGGAAGCGACCTGGCCTTGGGCCGTAAAAGGCCAGCAGAAGAAGCGTGCGGCGGCAGAGCAGCGTCTGCGGCGCTCCCTTCGGCGCTCGGGGACTTGCGGATCTCGTTTCGCGAAATCCATGCGCCGCGTTGACCGCCGCCGCGCTTGCTCCAGGATTGGCCCTTTGGAGGAAAAAGATGAGCGAAACGACGACTGGCGCCCGCCCGGTCCGTGCCCCGCGCGGGACGGAGCTGAGCTGCGCGAACTGGCAGATCGAAGCGCCCTATCGGATGCTGCAGAACAACCTCGATCCCGAGGTTGCCGAAAACCCCGACGAGCTCGTCGTCTACGGCGGCTCGGGGCAGGCGGTGCGCAGCTGGGAGGATTTCGACCGGATCCTTGCGACCCTGCGGCGCTTGAAGCCGGATGAGACCGTGCTCGTGCAATCTGGGCGAGCGGTCGGCGTCTTGAAGACGCATGAGGATGCTCCCCGGGTCATGATCGCGAACAGCAATCTGGTGCCGGAGTGGGCCAACTGGGACGAGCACCGGCGCCTCAAGGCGATGGGGCTTACGATGTTCGGCCAGATGACCGCGGGCTCGTGGATCTACATCGGGACGCAGGGGATTCTGCAAGGGACCTACGAGACCTTTGCTGCTGCGGCTAGGCAGGAATACGGCGATCAGTCCAATCTGAAGGGTAAGTTCGTGGTTACCGCCGGCTGTGGCGGTATGGGAGGAGCTCAGCCCCTCTCGGTCACGATGAACGACGGCGTGGTCTTGATCGCGGACGTGAACCTGTCGCGACTACAGAAGCGGGTCGATGACCGTTATCTCGACGTGATCGTCGAGGACCTGGACGCGGCGATCGATCAATGTCTGGCGGCTCAGGACGCTGGCGAGGCCAAGTCGATTGGCTGGTGCGGTAACGCTACCGAGATGTTGGCGCGGCTGGTGGAGCGCAAGATCACCCCGGACATGCTGACCGATCAGACGAGTGCGCATGACATGCTCCACGGCTATGTGCCGGAGGGCATGGCGTTCGAGGCGGCGTTGGCGCTACGCGACAGCGATCCGGAGGCGTATCTCGTCAAGTCCAAGGCCACGGTCAAGCGGCATGTCGAGCTGATGTTGGAGCTGATGGATCGTGGGGCGGTGACCTTCGACTATGGCAACAACATCCGCACCGAGGCCAGGAAAGAGGGGGTCACCCGGGCCCATGCGTTCCCGGGCTTCGTGCCGGCCTATGTGCGCCCCTTGTTCTGCGAGGGAAAGGGCCCGTATCGCTGGGTGGCGCTCTCCGGCGACCCCAAGGACATCGCCCGGACGGATGAACTCGTGCTGGAGATGTTCCCCGAGAACAAGTTCCTCTGCCGTTGGATCGAGCTGGCGCGGGAGCGGGTCGCGTATCAGGGGCTGCCTTCACGCATTTGCTGGCTCGGCTATGGCGAGCGCGATCGCTTTGCGGTGCGGGTCAACGAGCTGGTCGCCAAGGGCGAGATCTCGGCGCCGATTGTCTTCGGTCGTGATCACCTCGACTGCGGGAGTGTCGCGAGCCCGTATCGTGAGACCGAGGCCATGCGGGATGGCTCCGATGCCATCGGCGACTGGCCTGTGCTCAATGCCCTGGTTTCGACCGCGAGCGGCGCCACCTGGACCAGCTTCCACCACGGTGGCGGTGTTGGCATGGGCTACTCGCTACACGCCGGGCAGGTCACCGTTGCTGATGGTAGCGAAGCTGCCGCCCGCCGCCTTGCTCGAGTGCTGACCAACGACCCGGCCATGGGCATCCTCCGCCATGCGGATGCTGGCTACGAGGAAGCGTTAGACGCTGCGCAGCGCATGGGGGTGGATCTGGCGCGTTAGTGATTGTGGCTGCGGGCAGGGCTCGCGGCGCCGAGGGCGCCGTCAGCAGGTCTTGCCCGCCTGCATCACGCTGAAGATCGCGCCCTGTGGGTCCTGCATCACGCCCATGGGGCCTACTGGAGTGTCGAAGGGTCCGTGTAGGCATTGGCCGCCGGCGCTTTCGACCCTCTCCTTGGTCTCAGACACGTTAGTGACTCCGAAATACACGCCCCAGTAGGGAGGGTGGTCGCCCCATTCCTCGGTCATCAAGAGCATGCCACCGATTGTGCGGCCTTGGTTCTCTATGATCAGGTAGGGCTGGGCCGTGTGCGGATTCTCCCGGTAGTTCCAGCCAAAGAGGCTGGTGTAGAAGGCTTTGGCCTTCTCGAAGTCGCGGGTTGCCAGCTCGACCCAGCAAAAGCTGTTCTCCTCGTTGGATCGCTTGGCGCCAGCATGGTTGCCTGCCTGCCATAGTGCGAAGCTGGTTCCGGCCGGGTCCATTAAGAAGGCGGTTTTGCCGGCGTCGGCGATTTGCATCACCGGCGCTGTCACGGTTGCGCCCAGTTCTTGTGCCTGCGCGACGACGGCCTCGATGTCGTCGACATTGATGTAGGAACTCCACGTGGGGAGGACGCCCATCTCCTGCATCTCGCTGGAGATCTCCCCTAGCCCGGCGACGCTGCTGCGTTCGAGGGTGAAGCTGCTGTAGGGCGGCCCGCCATGGGTGTCTTCTTGCCGGAGTTCCCAGCCGAAGACTTGGCAGTAGAACGTCGCTGCACTCTCTTGGTCGTGGGAGGCGAGATCGACCCAGCAGAACTCACCGTGCTTGTAACTATCGCGTATGGCCATCGCTTGCTTTCGTGTGTTAGGGAGAGAGGGGGCCGCATCTTAGCTGGGCAGTTCTGGCTGGCCAGATTCTGAGCTGCGCTATTCGATCACCTGAACCGAGGATCTGGCGGGTGGGCGGCAAGGAGTTCGAGCCGGGTGGCAGCGTCTGGGCTTCGAAAATTCTGCTGGGCTTTTTCGTCGGGACAGAGCCGACAGATAGGTCCTGCCCAGCGTATCGTTTGCCTCTTCCGCCGTGAGAGCCCCTTGATGTTGCCACAAGACTTTGACCTAGAGTCCCTTCTGCAGCGTTTGCGCGAGGGGGAAGATTCGGCCCTCGGCCCACTCTTTGACCACTTTCGCGAGCGTCTCTGGCGCATGGTGCGCTTCCGACTCGATCCCCGGCTTGAGGCCCGCCTCGACCCCGATGATGTGCTCCAGGAGGCCTTCCTTGACGCGAACAAGCGCCTCGACGCTTGGCGCAAGGACTCGGAAAAGAGCTTCTTTATCTGGCTCCGCTTGATCGTGGGGCAGACCATGACCGACCTGCATCGGCGCCATATCGGCGCCAGGAAGCGCGATGCCGGAAGGGAGGTGTCCCTTCATGCTGGAGCTGGGCCGAGCGCTCCGTCGCTGGTGCTCAGCAAGCAGCTCCTGGCCAGCCTGACTTCGCCGAGTAATGCCGCGATCCGGGCCGAGGCGCGGACCCAGTTCGAGGAGTTCTTGGAGCAGATGGAGTCGATCGACCGTGAGATCTTGACCCTGCGCCACTTCGAGGAACTCTCCAACAGCGAGGTCTGTGAGATTCTTGGGCTCAAACCTGCCGCGGCGAGTAACCGCTACGTCCGGGCGCTGATGCGCTTGCGGAAGTTCGTGGAGGAATCGGGGGGAGACTATTGATCGTGTATGGTCCGGCCGGAGAAGAGCCTGAACTGTGATGAAGCTATCCAGCGACGATGAGCGCAATCCGGTCGAGGTCCTAGCTGAGGACTTTCTCGAACGACATCGCAAGGGCGAATGCCCTAGTGTTGCCGAATACACAGGCGCCCATCCCGACTTCGCTGAGGAGATCGAGGCGCTCTTCCCGACCATGCTGGCGATGGAGCGTTTCAAGCTCAGCCGGGAGTCGTCACGCGCTGGTCAGGCCTCTCTTGGCCCCCACAAGCTCGAACGGCTTGGTGATTTTGAACTGGTGCGTGAGCTAGGCCGTGGCGGAATGGGCGTCGTCTTCGAAGCCGAGCAGAAGAGTCTGGGGCGCCGTGTCGCTGTCAAGGTCCTGCCGCGTCAGCAGTTGATGCACGAGCGGCAGCTAAAACGCTTTGAGCGCGAGGCGCGAACGGCTGCTGGCCTGCACCACACCAATATCGTGCCGATTTTCGGCACTGGGGTGCAGGACGGCTTCCATTACTACGTAATGCAGTACATCAGTGGGCTAGGGCTTGATGATGTTGTTCGTGAGCTGCGTAAAAAGGGTGCCGAAGAGAATCCTCTTCTCCGTCCCCTGGTGCGGAAGCATGACGGCAAGTCTTCGCAGGCGCACGCGATTGCCCGCATTGGTTTGCAGGCGGCTTCCGCGCTGGCGCATGCGCACGAGCAGCAGGTACTGCATCGGGATATCAAGCCAGGCAACTTACTGCTCGACGCCCACGGCACGGTTTGGATTACGGACTTCGGTCTAGCGAAGGCGCTCGAAGATCATCAGGTAAGTAATAGCGCCGATATCGTGGGCACCCTGGCTTATATGGCGCCCGAGCAGTTTCGTGGTAAATACGACGAGCGCACCGATCTCTATGGGCTTGGTCTGACTCTCTACGAGTTGATGACTTTGCAGCAGGCGTATCAGGAGCGTGACCGCAGCCAACTCATCCAAGCGATCACCAGCCGCGATCCCGAGCACCCTCGTAAGTACGGGGTCGAGATGCCTGCCGACCTGGTTACGATCGTGATGAAGTGCGTGGCGCGCGAGTCAAAGCATCGTTACGCCAATGCCCAGGCTCTGCACGACGATCTCGAAGCCTTTCTCGAAGGGCGTCCAATCGCTGCGCGACCGGTCTCGTTTATCGAGCGCAGCTGGCGCTGGGCTGGGCGAAACCGGGCGATGGCGGCGCTCTCCGCCAGCACCATCGTGCTTCTGCTCTTCGCGCTGGTTGGTGGTTGGGTTGCCTTTGTTCAGACGCGTTCAGCGCTCGAGAGAGAGCGCGAGGCTTCTCTCCGAGCCGAGAAGAATGCTGAGTTGTTGCTTGGGGCAATGAACGACATTTTCAGCGGGCTTGGAGGGACGATGGCCAGCCTCGGCGACTTGGAGCGCGGAGGCCTGGAGGGCGGGGGTAGCCTTGCCGAAGAGGCGGGGGTGCTTGAGCCGCTTGCGCAGCCGACCGTGACCGAGGGCGAAGCGGCCATGCTGACTCGCATGGTGGAGGCCTACGAAGGGCTGGCGGCGGCGAACCGGGATAGTCAGCGAGTCCAGGACGAGCGGGCCAAGTTGCATCGGATCTACAAGGTCATTGGCGATATCCGCCAACGGCTTGGCGACTGGGATGATGCGATCGTGGCCTACGAGAAGTCCGTGAAGCTGTATCGCTCAGCAACGGCTCTCGATCCAACGGAGAGCCAGGTTGCGATCGCGGGTATCTACAATGAGATCGGGCGCGTGCATGGGGCGCAGCAGCGAGTTCGGGAGTCGCAACGGGCACATGACAAGGCCCTAAAGATGCTAGAGCCGCTGACAAGCAAGTCGGACTCTGGGCGATTGCGTTATGAGTTCGTGCGCACATTCAACTTTTGGACCGAGCGCTACGGTGCTGGCGGCGGCTTTCTCTCCGAGTTTGAGTATCAGCAGCTGAAGCTACGGAGGGTTCGTTGGGAGCGAGACCACGGCTCAGGCTCCGAGCGTCGACGGCGCGAATGGCGCAAGCAATATGAGTCCTTAGTCAAAGAAGCTCGCCGATACGCGACGCTGCTGCTTCGACAAGATGTCCGCAACCCTGCGTACCAACTGGTCACGGCGAATCTCTTTGCGAACTGTGCCCGTATTGCCTCTTGGGAAGGCGAGTTTGATGAGGCACGAAAGGAGCTAGGGAAGAGCCTTGGGCTGTTTAAGGTCCTTGTTGCTTCCCGCCCAGAGGTCGAGCACTACCGCTTCGAATGGGCGGAGACTCTGCTGCGCGGAAGTGCGATTTACCCGTTGCAGCAGAGGGTCCAGCGGGTGGAGGAGTCGATCCGGCATTACACCCGCCTCGCCGAAGAGAAGGGTAGCAACCCTCTTTACCGTGCTGCTCGTGCTCAGGCCTGGAAGGTGCTTGCCAGCACCCTGCTCCGGGGTGGTAACGAGCCATCCGCAGAGAGAGCGGTTATGCGAGCGTTGCGGTATTGGGGGCAGTTGATTGCCGGTTACCCCGGAGTCGAGCAATATCAGCGACTGAGCCATGAGGCGTGGCAGCTATTGGCTCAGGTCTATGCGGCTAGCGAGCGTTTGCCGGAGGCCATCAGTGTCATGGAAGAGGTTGTCGCCGCGACACAGATGGAGGCCTGGGACGAAACTAGGCAGCTGCCTGAGGGGGGCTTCAGGGGATACCCGGAAGAGTTGCAGGCCGAACTCTGGTCGCGGGCCCGCCATGCCAGGGACCTGGGTTACCTGAAGAAGTTCCTCGAGTCGGCGAAGCGCAAGAGCGAGGCTGAGGAAGTTCTGGCCCGAGGGCTGGGGGTGCTACCGCCGGCCTGGCGAGATTGGTTTTTTCAGCTCCATCGCTGATGTTCTCAGGGCTTATCTCAGCTGCAGGGATTGGACGGCCTTCTCGAAAACCGGCAGTGTCGCGTTGAAGTTCTCGCTCATGGCCACCGCCTGTACTAGGAAGCACTTGTCGGCCTTGGGCACGATCCAAGTCTGGTGAGTGAGCCGGGCCCCTTCTTTGTCCGACTGATAGCGGATCCAGGCCGCTGGCTGCCCGGCGATTTGTAGGCGGCCTTCTTTGTCGATATCGGCGCTGTGCTGGCGTTTGGCGCTTTGCTTCGCCTTCACCACAAAGAGATCGAGCAGGCTGGGCGCCATCGCGCTGGCGGCGGGCAAGTGGCTGACGATGACGCTCAGCTCGTCGGCGAAGCCGTTCATGCCGGGCTCGGGTGCTTTCAGCACGACCGAGGACCCAGAGCGCTGCTCGCGAACCCATGTGTCCGGGATCTGAATCGAGTAGCCCTCGTGTTCGTTGATATGCCGCTTTCCGTCGTCTTTGAAACTGGACGGACTTGCTGGGTCTGAGCTGGGCGTTTTCGGGCCACAAGCGTTGAGGCTGAGCAGGCAGATCGGGATAAGTAGCAGACGGTACATCAAAGCCCTCCTCGGGTTTGCGCCCCGAAGAGCGCGATACGAGGAGGGATATCGACGTCGCCGGGGGCTCGGCTGAACCGGCTCGCTCAGAGCCGCTCAGTAGGAGCGAGCGAAGACCACGCGGCCGGCGCTGGGCTTGCCGCTGACCGGGTCAGTGCCGGCTTCTTTGCAGGCGATGGGGCCGTCTGCCGTTTCGATCGTGTCGTCGAAGGGGATGCAGCGGATCGTCGCCTTGGTCTCGGTCTTGATCTTCTCCTCGGTTTCTTGGCTGCCGTCCCAGTGCATGAGGAAGAAACCGCCGCCCTTGACCCGTTCCTTGAAGTCGGCGTAGTCGTCGCAGCTCCAAGTGCGCTCGATGCGCAAGCTCCGCGACCGTTCGAGTAGGTCCCTCTGCATTTCGCGGTGCAGGCTGTCGAGCCAGGCGCGGTCGAGCAGGGCCTTGTCGAGAGGAGTTTTCTCTCGCGGGCTGCGGCGCACCACCATGGCCTTGCCGCCGTCGACGTCGCGGGGGCCGACTTCGAGGCGCACCGGAGTGCCGCGCTGTTCCCAGTAGTAGTACTTGTCGCCAGGGCGCATCGTGTCGCGGAGGTCGAGGACGACGCGCTGGCCCTTGGGGGAGCCGGGCAGGGGCACCGAGAGGATCTCCTTGTTGCCGATACCGCCTTCGGACATCGCGACGTTCTCCTCGCCACAGATCTGCACCAGGAGATCGCGGGCGTAGCTGAGCACTTTCTCCTTTTCTGCAGGCTTGCGGTAGATCGGCACGATGGCGGCCGCGACCGGGGCCAGGGCCGGCGGCAGGATGAGCCCGTCGTCGTCGCTGTGGGTCATGATCAAGGCGCCGATCAGGCGGGTGCTGACGCCCCAGGAGGTGGTGTAGACGTATTCCTGCTTCTGCTCACGCGAGAGGAACTGGATATCGAAGGCCTTGCTGAAGTTCTGGCCCAGGTTGTGGCTGGTGCCGGCCTGCAGCGCCTTGCCGTCCTGCATCATGGCTTCGATGCAGTAGGTGTGGTTGGCGCCAGCGAAGCGTTCGCTTTCGCTCTTCTCTCCGCGCAGCACTGGGATGGCCAGCACCTGTTCGGCGGTGTCGGCGTAGACGTCGAGCATGCGAAGAGTTTCCTCTTGGGCCTCTTCCGGCGTCTCGTGCGCGGTGTGACCTTCCTGCCACAGGAACTCCATGGTCCGCAGGAAGAGCCGGGTGCGCAGCTCCCAGCGGCAGACGTTGGCCCACTGGTTGACGAGCAGCGGTAGGTCGCGGTAGCTCTGCACCCAGTTGGCGAAGCTGTGGCCGATGATGGTCTCCGAAGTCGGCCGGACGATCAGCGGCTCTTCGATCTTGCCCTTGGGCCGCAGACCGCCATTGGGGTCGGGTTCGAGCCCGGAGTGGGTGACGACGGCGCACTCCATGGCGAAGCCTTCGACGTGGTCCGCTTCTTTGGCGAGGAAGCTCTGCGGGATGAAGAGGGGGAAGTAGGCGTTGACGTGTCCCGTCGCCTTGAAGCGGCGGTCGAGGCTGTCCTGCAGCATCTCCCAAACGGCGTAGCCGTGCGGCTTGATGACCATGCAGCCGCGCACGGGGGAGTGCTCGGCCAGGTCTCCGGCCTTGATCACGTCTAGATACCACTGGGGATAGTCGTCGCCTCGCGGCGTGATGTTCTGTGCCATCGCTTCTTCGTTCGGGCTATGGGGCAAAAATGGGCCGGAGAGGGTAGCAGAAGCAGGCTCCCGGCCGCCGCTATCGATTGGGCTCGATCTTGGGGCGCTTGGCGAAACTGAGTTTCAGCACGCTGGCGTGGGCGTTGGGGGCGATCTTGGGGAGCCCGGAGATTTGCATCCCTGCCTTGCCGGGTTTGAGCTGCAGGGGCGCATCCTCCTGCCCCAAGATGCTGGCTTCGCTGGGCTGGCTGCGTAGGCCTGGGAGCAGCAGGCTGCCGTTTTTCGGCCAGTGGAAGACGTGGAGGTAGACCTTGCTGCTGCCGTCGTTTTGCTGACGCTGTGTGGCGCAGCCGAAGGCGAGCTTGCCGAAGGGGCTGGCCTTGGTGCCGTAGATGGCCTCCCCGTGGGTGCGGAGCCAGCGGCCCATGGCCTTCAGGCGGCGGACGCTGGGCTCGGGGATTTCGCCGAGGGCGTTGGGGCCGACGTTGAGGAGGAGGTTGCCGCCCTTCGAGGCTGTCTCGCAGAGGGTTTGGATCAGGCGGGTCGCGGACTTCCAGTTGTGGTCATGCGCCTTGTAGCCCCAGGATCTGTTCATGGTCATGCAGGACTCCCAGTCGACCCCGGGCAAGCCTGTCGCTGGTATTTCTTGCTCGGGAGTGCCGAAGTCACCGGCGAAATCGCCCTTCTTGGTCATTCCGGCGTTGCCGCCGCGGCCCTTGTCGACGCGGTTGTTGACGATGATCTGCGGCTGCAGCTCGCGGCAGAGTTGGTAGAGGGCCTTGCCGTGGGCGTGGGTCCAAGTGCCTTCCCATTGGCCGTCGAACCACATCACGTCGATCTTGCCGAACTGGGTCAGCAGCTCGCGCACCTGGGAGCGCAGGTAGCGGACGTAGCGTTCGTAGTCGGCGTCTTCGCTGGGGCGCGGATCGGACTTCAGCCGCGGTAGGTAGTCGGGGTGCGTCCAGTCGAGGATGGAGTGATACCAGCCGATCCGGAGGCCCTCGGCCCGGCATGCCGTGCTGAGCTCCTTCAGGACTTCGCGCGTGTTGGGCGCGGCGCCGACATCCCAGTCCGTGTGCTTGCTGTCCCAGAGGCAGAAGCCGTCATGGTGCTTGGTCGTGATGACCAGGTAGCGCATGCCCGCTTCTTTGGCGAGCTTGGCCCAGGCGCTGGCGTCGAATTTCTTTGGGTCCCACTGTTTCAGCAGCGGCGCATACTCCGCCGGCGGGATGCCCATGTGCCGCATCAGCCACTCGCTGACCCCCTTGGAGCGCTTGCCCTTCCAGGAGCCGGCCGGGATCGCGTAGAGCCCCCAGTGGATGAACATGCCGAAGCGCGCTTCTTGCCACCAAGCGATGCGCGAGTCGGGCTTATTGTCGCTGCTGGCGGGGGCTTGCGACGCTAGGTCGGGAGCGAGCAGGGATAGGGCTGGGAGAATCAGAGACAGGACTGGCGCGCGCATAGATCCCTTTGGATGGAGCTGAGCGAGGGCTGCAGAGTCTGGACAATCCCCGCCGCTCACCGCTAGCGATTTCCCTGGCTCTTGCGCGGTTCCCCGTGGTCTGGCCTTTCCCTGCGGAGGCTGCTGGCTGGCGATCAACGCAAAAGCGAAAGCGCGGGTTAGCATCGCGCCGAGCCTAGTTCGTAGGATGCCGCCCTATGTTGCTACGCACCCTCACTACATTGGCGTTGCTTCTATGTCTCCCGGGCCTCTCGGCTCAAGGGAGCGAGATGCTGCGTGTTACTGGCTCGCGCCTTGTGCCAAGAGAAGCGAAACCCGGCGCTGAGGTTCGGCTCGAGGTGGATGTCGAAATCCAGCCGGGCTACCACGTTTATGGCAAGAAGAGTGGTCGGCCGCCGAGTCTCACTCTCAGCGAAGCCAGGGGCCTCAAGCCGAAGGGTGAGCTGCAGTTCCCCGATGGTGAGCCGCACGAGCAGATGGGCATCACCAGCTACTGGGTCGTGGGCAAGGCCACGCTCAGTCAGGTCTATCTCCTGCCCAAGTCGGCCCAGGCTGGCGAGCTGGAGATCAAGGGCGCCGTGGCCGGGGACATCTGCAATGACGCGATGTGCTCTCAGCTGCAGCCGCAGGGCTTTGTGGCCAAGCTGAAGGTGCTTGCGGCCGTGCCAGCGGCAGCCCCGGCGCCTGCAGCACCCGAGGCTGGGGCTGCCCAGGACCCGATGGCAGGGATTGGCACCGATCCGGACTTCGGTGGCGGGTCGGAGCTGATTGCGGAGCTGACATTTGTGCCGGAGTCGGCGCGGCCAGGCGAGGTCGTGGAGATTCGGGTCAGCGTCATGCCGCCGCTCGGTAAGCACGTTTACGGGGCGAAGCAAGACGGAGGCATGCGGACCACGCTGAGTTTGATCGGCGATGGCGGCACCAAGCCCATCGGGCATAGCCAGCTGCCTGACGGCGAGGAGCATGAGGGCAGTTATTGGCTCAGCGATCCCTTCGAGATCGTGCAGCGGGTTCTCGTTCCTGAGCACACACCAGCAGGGCAGCTGCATTTTTATGCCCGGCTCGACTTCATGGTCTGCGACGAGTACTCCTGCGACCCGCCGGGGCACAAGGAGTTTAAGGTCTCCCTGCCGGTCGCCCTTGGGGATGTCCGCAAGGAATACGCGCCCAGCGCCGCCGATTTGGAGATTTTGCAGGGTAAAGCTGCCGCCCCGGAGGCGGTCGGTGACAGCGGCACCCATGGATCTGAGGAGGATAAGGAAAAGAAAGACCTCTGGGCTTTCTTGCTGCTCGCGATCGGCGGTGGGCTCTTCGCCCTGGCGATGCCTTGCACTTATCCGATGATCCCGATCACGATCTCGTTCTTTACCAAGCAGGCCGAAAATCGTGGCGGCAAGGTTTTGCCGCTGTCGATTACCTATGGCTTTGGCATCGTGCTGATCTTCATTCTGATCGGCTTGACGGTCGGATCGGCGATCATCCCCTTTGCCACCCACTGGAGTACCAACCTCTTGATTGGGGTGGTATTCTTCTTCTTTGCCTTGTCGCTGTTTGGCATCTTTAACCTGCAGCCGCCTCGTTTTCTTATGGACGTCGCGTCCAAGGCCTCGATGAAGGGTGGATTTATCGGGGTCTTCCTGATGGGGGCGACGCTGGTCGTTACCTCCTTTACTTGCACCGCGCCCTTTGTCGGCACCTTGCTGGCTGCTGGGGCCAAGCAGGGTTATGCGCGGATGACCCTAGGCATGGCGGTCTTTGGCCTGACGATGGCGATTCCCTTCGTCATCTTGTCGATGTTGCCTAGCAAGCTGAAGTCCATGCCTCGTAGCGGCAACTGGATGAATACGCTCAAGGTCGTGTTGGGCTTCATCGAAATCGCGGCGGCACTCAAGTTCTTCTCCAATGCTGAGCTGGACCTGAAGCTCCATATTCTGCCGCGAGAGCTTTTCTTGCTCCTGTGGTTCGGCATCTTCCTCGTCGCCGCGCTTTTTCTCTTTGGGATTATCAACCTGAAGGGAGAAGCGAAGGAGGGGATTGGCCCCTCCCGCATGGCCTGGGGTGTCGTGTTGCTCATGTTCGGCTTCTACAACCTCTTTGGAGCTCTGGGGAACCAACTGGACTGGATCATGACGGCGATGGCGCCGCCCTACAGTGCAGAGCAACTGCATGCGAGGGCCGTGTCTGCCCCGGTAGATCTGAAGTATCCGAAGGCCGATCGGAAGCATGGCGGGAGGCACCTGGTCTTTATCGACGATTATGATGCCGCACGCCACGCCGCGTCCCTGGAGGGCAAGCTGCTCCTGGTAAACTTTACCGGCCACCAATGACTGAACTGTCGCATGATCGAGAAGAGCTTCTTCCTCGAGTTGGCGGTCGCCAAAAAAATGGAAGCGAAGTTTGTCGAGGCGCGTTTGCACATCGACTCGCCGGATAAGAACAAGGAGCAGATCCTGAAGCTCTGGAAGACCCTCGGAAAAATTGCATCGACCCCGATCTATCTCGTTCTGGATCCCAAGACGGAGAAGGAGCTGGGGCGAGTAAATGGCTCGTATAGCGACAAGCTGCGGGTGCTGTTCGATCGCGATTTTTCTCGGAGTCAGTAATGCGCCGAGCTTCCGCCTTTTTTGCAGCCTTTGTCGGTGGCTTCTTACCGCTGGCGGGCTGCTTTGTCGCAGGTAAGGCCCCGGAGCGTCCCAGCAGCTCGGCAGTGACGGCCTTGCCCTTTGCTCTGCTGCACGAGCGCTTCAAGGAGCTGTCGCGGCGCGATAACGCCCAGACTTTCAGTGAGCTGCGTAACCACATGGTTGCGGCCCTGGACGATTGGCCGGTGGCGCTGCGTCCTCTGGATTTTGAGCTGGATGGGACGCTCAGTGATTGGGCTGCTTTGCAGCACTACGAAGACTGGGAGGATATGCAGCGGGCGCTCGCCAGCCCTGTGCCAGGGCTGGTCGGCAAGCGTCGGATGCTTTATCGATACTTCGCTGAGTGGCGGCGGGGGAGCTTTGCGCTGGATCTCGCTCGGCTGGGGCTGTGGGAGGAGGCGGATGCTCTCCCCAGGCGTTGGTCGGACTTGGCCGACGAGGTGGTCCGCTGGCGGCGTGAGGGCGGGGCAGAGCTCATGCGGGCGCTGCAGCCGCGCGAGCGCTTCCTCTGCAAGTTGCTGCCCTTGCTGATCCGCTATGACGGGGCGCTGCAGGAGCTGGAGCTGAGGCTGGCGGTGCTGGGTAAGGAGGGGCCGTCGCCCGAGGACCGGGAGGCGATGCTGGATTTTGTCCAGAAGGCTCTGGGGCTCGCCGCTCAGTTCCAGGCGGTCGAAGTGGCATATCCCAGCTTCCAGCTCTACCGCGACCAGGCGAGGAGGCTGTCGCTGCGCGGGGGCTTGCGGCTCTTGAAGCAGTTTCGGCTCGCGGCGCGATCGCGGCGGGCGCTGGAGCTTCGCGAGAAGATCGAAGCGGCGCTGGGGAAGCCGGCCAAGTAGCCGTCAGGGGCGCTGGCCCTGGTCTCGCTCCTGTCTCCGCCCCTAGTTTTCGCCTCGTTTTCGTCTCTGTGTCCGTGGCAGCCTGCTAAGAAAGGCTCCCATGCTTGGCGACTGGCAAGAGATCGAACGACAGAACGAAGGCAGCTTCCGCATCTTCGATGTGTGGCGGGTGCAGAGCCGCTCACCCCGCACCGGCGAGGCGCACGAGTTCTACACCCTCGACTGCCGCGATTGGGTCAATGTCCTGGCCTGGACCGAGGAGGAGCGTCTGGTGCTGGTGCGGCAGTTCCGGCATGGGCCCGAGGAGTTCACCCTCGAAATTCCCGGTGGTGCTGTGGATCCCGGGGAGGACCTGCTGGAGGCCGGGCTTCGAGAGCTTCGCGAAGAGAGTGGCTATGTCGCTGGCGAAGCTAAGCTGCTCGGCGCGGTCAACCCCAACCCGGCGATCTTCGGCAACAGCTGTGGCACGGTGCTGGCGACCGGCTGTCGTCCTGAGGGTGAGCTGATCCTGGATGCCGGGGAAGACATCCAGGTCATGACGCTGACGCCCGCCGAAGTTCGGCAGGCGATGCGTGCGGGTCAGGTCAACCACGCACTGGTCTTCGCAGCCTTCCTCTGGGGAGAACTGGAAGGGGCGCCTTCGCTCTTTGGCTTCTGAGCGGGAATCCTGAGCGGGGGACCTGAGGCAGGCGCGAAGGGACGGGCTAGCGCCTACTTCTTCTTTTCGACGTGCTTGGTGTGCTTGCGCAGGCGCGGGCAGTACTTGCTGAGCTCGAGCTTCGGCGTGCCCGGCTTCTTGCGGATCGTGTAGTTACGCTCGCCCGTCTCGGAGCAGACGAGATGCACGATCTCCTTCTTCTTCTTCGGCTTGGCCATCTCGTCCACCTCTAGGGGGTCATTGTTGCGGAGGCGTTGCGGCTCCCGCAAAAAGGGACGGAGGATCCTAGCGCTCGCGCCCGGGGCTGCAAGAGCGCGGATCTACGATTGTTCCGGCCCCTCTCGCCGGGCATCCTCTTCTCGGCTTCTGGCCCTTTGATTGCCTCTCCCCCCCCCTTCCCGGCGCCGCTGAGCGCACGAGGAGCGTCGCTATGGCTTACGAATTCCAAGGTCGCCGTCTGCAAAAGATCGCTGTCATCGGCTCTGGGCAGATCGGCCCTGATATTGCCCTCTATTTCTCAAAGGTCCTGTCGCGCTCGGGGGTCCAGGTCGTCGTCGTCGATATCTCGGACGAGGCCCTGGCTAGGGGGGAGAAGAAGTTCCTGAAGAAGATCGCCAAGGGCGAGGAGAGCGGGGCTTTCGCCGCGCCCATGGCCGAGGCCATGCGCGGCGCCGTCACTTGGACGAGTGACTACGGCCTGCTCAGCGATGCCGACTTCGTCGTCGAGGCCGCGACCGAAGATCAGGCCTTGAAGGGGCGGATCTTTGCCGATCTCGAGAAGCGCTGCTCCAAGGACACGATCTTTGCCTCAAACAGCTCGCACCTGGAGCCCGAGCGCATCTTCGAGGGGATCGAGGACAAGAGCCGCAGCCTGGTCATCCATTACTTCTTCCCGGCCGAGCGCAATCCGATGGTCGAACTCGTGCCCGGAGCCGAGACCGACCCCAAGCTGACGGCGTATCTGCGCGACTTCTACGAGGTCATCGGCAAGGTGCCGATCGTCGTGGGATCGCGTTACGGCTATGCGCTGGATCCGGTCTTTGAGGGGGTGTTCCTCGCCGCGGCGCTGTTGGCCGAGAACGGCGTGGCAACGCCGAAGGAGATCGATACGGTCGCGGTCAAAGCCCTTGGCCTGGGTATCGGTCCCTTTACCGCGATGAACCTGACTGGGGGTAATCCCATCACCGCGATCGGCCTCGATCATTACACCAAGCGTATCCACTCCTGGTATCGGACACCGCAGATCCTGAAGGACGCGGTCGAGAGCGGGACGGCCTGGGAGGTTCCCGGGCGCGACGAGGTCGTGGAGGTCGAGGACGGCAAGCGCCAGAAGATTACCGATGCCCTGCGCGGGGCCTTCTTTGGCATCTGCACCGAGATTGTCGACTCGGGTATTAGCAGCGTCGACGACATGGATATGGCCGTCGAGATTGCCTTGGTGATGAAGGCGCCGTTCAGGTTTATGAACTCCCTCGGCACGGGTGAGGCCCTGCGCCTGGTCGAGAAATACGCGAAAGAGAACGAGGGCTTCCCGGTGCCGCGTTTGTTGAAGGCGCATGGCAGCGAGAGCAAGCCTTTCCAGATCCGGTACATCACTCGCGAGGACCGGGAGGGGGTCGCGCATCTGACCATCCGCCGGCCGGCGGTGCTGAACGCGCTTAACCAGGCGGTCTTCGATGAGATTCGCAGCAGCTTTACTGCTCTGGCGAACGATGACTCGGTCAAGGCTGTGGTGCTGAGGGGCTTTGGGGTCAAAGCCTTTGTCAGCGGAGCCGACGTCAAGTTCTTGGCCAAGATCAACAGCGTCGAGCAGGGCACGGCTACCAGCGCCGATTCGCAGGCTGCGATCCAGGTGATTGAGGACTGCAAGAAGCCGGTCGTCTGCGCTTATAACGGCCTGGCCTTTGGTGGCGGTAACGAGCTGGCGATGGCCTGCAATATGCGCATTGCGCGCAGTGACCTGAAGGTTCTTGCTGGGCAGCCTGAACCGTCGCTTGGCATTCTGCCGGGCGCCGGGGGCACCCAGCGTTTGCCGCGTTTGGTCGGCTTCGAGGCGGCCAATGAGATGCTGCGCAATGCCCGTCCGATTTCGGCGGCGAAGGCACTGGAGATCGGGCTGGTCGACGAGCTGGTCGATGGCGATGTCGTCGCCCTGCGCGACCGAGCGCATGCGCTGGCTCTGGAGCTGGCTAGTGGCGAGCGGGAGCTGCCGGAGATCGATGCTTTGCCGTTAGCGAACGTTCCGGAAGAGCTGCCGGCTGTCGATATTGGGCACTTCAGCACTGCGGTCGACGCGCTGATCGTCGATGCCATTCTCAGTGGTGCCAAGATGACCTTGAAGGATGGGCTCGCGTACGAGGCGAAGAAGTTCGGCGAGGTCTGCGGTCTGGAGGACATGCGCATCGGCGTGGTGAATTTCCTGAAGAACGGGCCACGGCAGAAAGCCGAGTTCGTCCATGGCTGATGCCCGCTAGCGCCCCGACACTCTTGCAACGGTCCCATTGATGGAACGAGCCCCTTTTACTGCCTGCCTTGCGCAGATCAGCCCGCGCCTGGGTGAGGTAGAAGCGAACTTCGCGATGCACGTCGAGGCGATGGCCGAGGCCGATGAGCGGGGGGCGCGACTCGTGCTCTTTCCCGAGCTGGCACTGACCGGATATCGCCTGCGGGATTTGACCTACGAGCTCGCGCTGGGGCCGGAGCATCCTCTCGTGGGGCGGCTGGCGGCGCTGTCGAAGGGCGGTCCCGACTTCGTCACTTCGTACGTCGAAGAGAGCGCGGATCACCGTTTCTATAATGTCGCGGCCTACTTCAGCGAGGGGCGGGTCCTGCATGTGCACCGCAAGGTCTACCTGCCGAGCTACGGGCTCTTCGAGGAGGGGCTGTTTATGGCGCCTGGGGCGAGTTTTCGCGCCTTCGATACGGGGCTCGGGCGTCTGGGGCTGCTTGTTTGCGAGGACGCATGGCATCTCTCGGCCGGTTACTCCTACTTCCTCCAGAATGTGGATTATCTCGTCGTCGTGTCGAGCTCGCCGGAGCTCGTCCTGCCCGCGGCCGGTGAGGAACCGAGCTCGGCCCGCACTTGGAACTCGCTGCTGGTTACGGCGGCCAACTTCTTCAACGTCGCCTGTCTCTTTGTGAATCGCGTGGGTTATGAGGACGGCGTCAAGTTCTGGGGCGGTTCCAAAATCGTCGCTCCGGACGGGCAGTTCGTTGCGAGTGCCGGGCAGGTCGAACCAGAGCTTTGCTTTGGGGAAGTCGACCCAGCGCGGATCCGCCTGGCGCGGATGAACCTGCCCATGCGGCGTGATGAGCGGCCGGAGTTGCTGCGCGACGTGATCGAGGGCCTTGGCTGCGAGGAGGGCGTGCTGTGAGTCTCGATCCGCTGAGCCTCAACTGTGAGCTGGCTGTGCAATCCCTCGTGGGCTTTCTCCGCGAGGAAACACGGAAGTTCGGCTTCGAGAAGCTGGTCATCGGCCTGTCGGGAGGGATAGACAGCGCTCTCACCTCGGCGCTGGCGACCGAGGCCTTGGGGCCCGAGAACGTGATCCCGATCGCGATGCCACACGCGACATCGGTACCGAGTTCGCTCGCTGATGCACGCCTGGTGGCCGAGCATCTGGGGCTGGACCTGCGGGTCGTTGATATTACTGCTTCGACCGATGCGATGGCCGCGCAGCTCGATTGTGAGGATGCTCTTCGGCTTGGCAACATCAAGGCGCGCATGCGCATGATCGTGCTCTACGACTGCTCGGCAAAGGAGTCGGCCCTGGTCGCAGGGACGAGCAACAAGACCGAGATGCTCCTAGGTTATTCGACCCAGCACGGGGATAGCGCTTCGGGGATCAACCCCATCGGCGACCTCTATAAATGCCAGGTTTTCGAGCTGTCGGAGGCGATGGGGCTGCCGCGGTCGGTGATCGACAAGGCCCCGTCGGCGGACCTCTGGGAGGGGCAGACCGACGAGCAGGAGATGGGCTTTCGTTATGCCGAACTCGATCGGCTCCTGGTCAAGATTGTCGACCACCGTGCAACGGATGCTCAGCTGGAGCGGGCCGGCTTTGACCTGAGCTTCGTTCAGGAACTGCGGCGCCGGGTGCGAAATGCACAATACAAACGACAGCCACCGATCCTGGCCAAGGTGGGGATGCGCACGATCGGGATGGACTTCCTCTATCACCGGGACTGGGGGCGCTAGCTCGTCGGCTGCGAGGGGCGTCGCGCTGCCAGGATGGGCCTTTTCCTGCATTTACTTGGCCTAGGAGCCTCTGTTGCTGAGTCGCTCCGCTGGCCGAGAGCTGGGTCTCTACCTGTGGTAGCATGCTCTCGTGTCTGAATTCCGCTTAGAGCTTCGATCTGACGCTGCGCTGGTCTTCCAGCATCTTCCTCTCGTCTATGTCGAGTGCATGCTGATGATTCCGCAGACCCTCGACGACGATGATGAACGTCTTCGAGCTCGGCTGTTCCCGGATGTGTATCTCGATGACGAGGACAACGCCGAGTGGGAGCGCTACGGGAAGCCCGAGCTCTTTGCTCTTTTTGCCTCGCAGTCTGAGATTGTGCGTAAGGATTTGCAGGGGCTTGCGCCAGAGGCCGAGGGCTTTGGCTACCGACTGGTCGTCCCTGCGCAGCATCGCGTGGGGTGGATGGCTGCTCTCAATGCAGCACGCCTGATGCTGGCGGAAAAGCACGGCATCCAGGCAGTGGACATGAATCGGCCACTCGATGTGGATGAGCCGACGGAAAAGGATTTTGCCCTCTTCCGAATTGATCGTCTGGGTGAGCTTGAGGAGCTGTTCGTGCAGGCAGGGGATGTTGAGCTGGGCTGATTGTCTGGTCCCGTGTTCCGTACCCTTTGAGGCGCTCTAGTCTTCGTTGGTGGTGTCATGGGTTATGCTTGGCGCCGAAGTTGTCGCTGCATAACGCGCAGCTTCTACCTAGATCTCCGCGCAGCTTTCCCTAGCGTGTCGGTTGTACCTGCGTGGAATTCACATCGGCGTTTCAACGAAGCTTGTGGAGATGGCTCAATGACCGACCCTAAGGCTGTGGCCAAGCTCAAGAAGATGCGTGCAGAGTCTCTCGAGGGGGGTGGGCAAAGGCGGATCGAAGCCCAACATGCCAAGGGCAAGCTGACCGCGCGCGAACGCATCGACATGCTGAGCGACCCTGGCAGTTTTGTGGAGATGGACCGCTTTGTCGTCCACCGCTGCCGCGACTTCGGCATGGATCAGCAGAGCATCCTCGGTGACGGGGTGGTCTGTGGTTCGGCGACGATTGACGGTCGCCCGGTCATGGTCTTCAGCCAGGACTTTACGGTTTTTGGCGGCAGCCTGAGCGAGAGCAACGCTAAGAAGCTCTGCAAGACGATTGACATGGCGATGAAGCTCGGCGTGCCGGTTATCGGGCTCAACGACTCGGGCGGCGCGCGTATTCAGGAGGGGGTCGTTAGCCTTGGCGGCTACGCTGATCTCTTCTTGCGTAATACGCTGGCCTCCGGAGTCGTGCCGCAGATCTCGGCGATTCTCGGCCCCTGCGCTGGCGGGGCGGTGTATTCGCCGGCGATTACCGACTTCGTGTTCATGGCAGAGGGCACGAGTTATATGCACATCACTGGGCCGGATGTCGTCAAAGAGGTGACGCATGAGGAGGTTACCAGTGAAGACCTCGGTGGAGCGCGAGTTCACGCCGAGAAGTCCGGCGTCGCGCATCTGACGGCACCTGACGACGCAGCGACGCTGCTCGCGGTGCGCGAGCTGATGAGCTACCTGCCGCTCAATAATCTCGATGGCCCGCCCGATCGCGATTGCGATGATGATCCAGGTCGTGAGACTCCCGAGTTGTCTGACTTGGTGCCTGCAGACAGTCGTCAGCCTTATGACATGCGCAAGCTCGTCGGAGCTTGCGTCGATCATGGGCGCTTTTTCGAGATCATGCCGCGCTTTGCCCAGAACATCATCGTGGGCTTCGCGCGGCTCGGCGGCAAGGTCGTTGGCATCGTCGGCAATCAGCCGAAGATCCTGGCTGGAGTTCTCGATATTGACTCGAGCGTTAAGGGCGCGCGTTTCGTGCGCTTTTGCGATGCCTTTAACATCCCGATCGTGACCTTCGAGGATGTGCCCGGCTTCTTGCCCGGGACGGCCCAGGAGGCTGGCGGGATCATTCGCCACGGCGCCAAACTGCTCTATGCCTATTGTGAGGCGACCGTTCCCAAGATCACCCTCATTACGCGCAAGGCCTATGGCGGGGCCTATGATGTCATGAGTTCCAAGCACATCCGCGGTGACGTCAACCTAGCCTGGCCAAATGCCGAGATTGCGGTCATGGGGGCTGAGGGGGCGGCGCGGATCATTTTCCGCAAGGAGATTGCTGCTGCCGGAGCCCCGGGCAGCCCGGAGGCTCAGGCCAAGGAGAAAGAGCTGATCGATGGGTATAAGGAGGCTTTTTATAACCCCTATACTGCGGCCAAGTTCGGGTACATCGATGACGTTATCGAGGTTAAGGATAGCCGTATTCGCCTTATCAAGGCGCTAAAGCTTACCGAGACCAAACGTGACAAGAACCCGGCGAAGAAGCACGGGAATATTCCTCTGTGATGGATGTGGGCTCGCTTCGTTACAGAAGCAAGCGGCTGGCCGAGTGATGGGGTATCGGGCGCCCGCTAAGCTGCTCGCTTCGTTCTTCCGTAACAGCTGAGGCTCCCAGCCATCAGCAGGTAGATCGGATGGGGTAGGGCGTTTACGAGGCAGTCGAGGCTGAAGATGGTCAGTGCTATGGCCAGTCCAGCATTGAAGCAGCTTGCGGCGCTGCTCGGGTCGGGCGGGCCATGCTTTCGCCAGAACTGCACGACAGGCAGGGTCAGTAGGAGGAAGAACAGGGCTACGGAGATCACCCCTGTTCGCGAGGTCCAGATGATCCACATGCTGTCGGGTATGGCCGTTTGAGTTTTGCCGCTTTCGTCCTGGTAGTGGAGGAACTCATAAGGTCCGCGGCCGAAGAGGAGTTGGCCGGAACCAGCCTTGAGGAGATTGTCCTCGGAATCGAGGCGGAACAGTAGTGAGTCTCGGCGCTCTTGAGGCATCCATTCGATGTACGGTGCCACGTCCTCGCTGTTGATGATTTGGCTCGTGCGCGCAGCCACGAAGGCGGGGGGCGCAAGGCTGAGCAGGATGAGGGGGAGGGCCCAGCCTTTACGTTCGCAAAGATAGACCGCGACGAGGCCGGCGAGTAGCAGGAGGATGGCGCCTGAGGACTTGCAGAGGATGCATACGACAAAGAGGGTGGCGGTGATGATTTGGATGCGGCGTCGGTGTTTTTGAGTACCGCCCCGCCACCGCATGAAGGCAAAGCTGATGAGGGTGGCGATAGCCATCCAGAGCCCGAGCATCAGGCCATGGTTGAGAAAGACCTGCGGGCGGTAGCCTCCCCAGCGAAAGGTTTGGGCGAAGCTATGGGGAAAGAATCCATAGACCATGGTGTGCAGCTGTGGGCTCATGCGGATTTCGAAGAGGCACAGCGGTACGTAGACGAGTCCGCCGAGGATGCAGGCGGCAGCGAGCTGGTTACGGCTCCGTTGGCAGCGGAAGGCGATTTGGCCGATGAGAAAGGGGGCTGAGTATTGAAGGCTTGCGTAAACCACGTCCGACATGGCCGCGTAGGGGGGCAGGCCAACGTTCAGAATGGATATGCCGGGCACGAGGGCGAGGAGGAGCGCTGGCCACATCTCGCTTAGGCGGGGGATGTCTGCGAGAAAGCGCTCTCGATGCAGGAGGAGGATCGTTATGGCTGCGAAGGAGGTCGCTGTGACCTTGCCATAGTCGATGAAGCCTGGGATCGAAAAGGAGTAGATCGGTAGGAATAGGGTGCCCCCGATGACTGCCATCAGAATGGCTGTTCTCGGTGGGGCGAGCATCGACAGGATCAAGACTAGCGGGGCCCAGGCAAGCAGGGCTAGCTCTGCAACCGGCATGGGGCTTTGGCTCTCTCGGAGTGATGCTATTGGGGTTGGTCTGCGGGTGATTCGGCGCCGGAAGACAGCGCTATCCTCTCTCGCTTCGGCTCATTGCCTGCCGTGTCTGAGCCATTCTGGCACTGGAACGAAGAAGGGGCACCGAGCCTTGCGCTCGGTGCCCCTTCTTCTGGGCTCGCGGTTCTCCCCACTGCCTGGCTCAGCGATCCTCGAGTGGTATGTAGTCCCGCTTCCGCGGCCCTTGGTAGATCTGGCGCGGGCGGATGATGCGGGAGTCCGTGTCGGCGTGGTGCTCAAGCCATTGGGAGATCCAGCCGGGGAGGCGGCCCATGGCGAAGAAGACCGTGAACATGTCGATCGGGATCCCGAGAGCCTGGTAGATGATGCCTGAGTAGAAGTCGACGTTGGGGTAGAGGTGCCGTTCGACGAAGTAGTCATCGGCGAGGGCAATCGCCTCAAGCTCCTGGGCGATCTGCAGCAGGGCATTCTGCTTGCCCATGTTGGCGAGGACTTCGTCGCAGCTCTTTTTCAGGATGCGGGCCCGCGGGTCGTAGTTCTTGTAGACCCGGTGGCCGAAGCCCATGAGGCGGACATTGGAGTTCTTGTCCTTGGCCTTTTCCATGAAGTCTTGCGGGCTCAGGCCGCCCTGCTCGATCGCCACCAGCATTTCGATGACTTTCTGGTTGGCGCCGCCGTGCAGGGGGCCCCAAAGGGCGTTGATGCCGGCAGAGACGCTGGCGTAGAGGTTGGCCTGGGCGCTACCGACTGTGCGCACCGTGCTGGTCGAACAGTTCTGTTCGTGGTCAGCGTGGAGGATGAGTAGGAGGTTGAGCGCCTTCGCTGCCAGTGGATCGGGCTGATACGGTTCGCACGGCGTCGCGAAGAGCATGTGCAGGATGTTCTCGGTGTACAGCAGGTCGTTCCGCGGGTACATGTACGGCTGCCCGATGCTGTGCTTGTAGCTAAACGCAGCGATCGTCGGGAACTTAGCGAGGAGACGCATCGACGAAGCCTGGCGTTGCTCAGCCGGAGTCGCGTATTTCAGATCCTGGTAGAAGGTCGAGAGGGCTGCCACGGTTGCCGCGCAAATCGCCATCGGGTGACCGCGCTTGGGCAGCGAGGCAAAGAGCCCGCGCAGGTCCTCGTGGAGCATGGAGTGGAGGGTGAGCTGGCGCCGGAAGGTCTTGAGTTCCTCCTGGCTTGGCAGTTCGCCTTCCATCAGCAGCCAAGCGACCTCGATGAAGCTCGAGTTCTCGGCAAGTTGTTCGATGGGGTAGCCGCGGTAGCGAAGGATGCCCTTGGCGCCATCGAGAAAGGTCACCCTGCTCTGGCAGGAACCCGTGTTCCCGAAGCCGGGGTCGTGGGTGATGGCCCCGGTCTTGGCTCGGAGCTGGCGGATATCGATGGCAAGCTCATCCTCGCTGCCGCGAATCAGAGGTAGCTCGATTTCCTGATCGCCAATGATCAGGCGCGCTGTGTCGGGAGAGTTCGAGGCGGAGGTCTTCGGGTCGTTCGACATCGGTGATTCGGTTCCGGCAGAGTCGGCGAGACAGGATCGATCTGGTGCGAGGCTGCTTGGGAGAGGGCCCAGATTCTTGCCGATTCAGCCCATGCAAGCGACCGAAATCATGAGGCTCGCTTCGCTTGCGGGCCTTCCCGGAAAGCTAGCGAGTGGCGGAGCCGCAAAAAACGAGGCTCCGCCACTCGCCACCAAGCCAATGAAGGCTACGAATCGCGCTAGGACACGAAGTGGGACAGGAAGACGCCCGCTGCTACGGCCGAGCCGATCACGCCAGCTACGTTGGGAGCCATCGCGTGCATGATGAGGAAGTTTTGTGGATCTTCCTTCGCCCCGACCATTTGACAGACTCGTGCCGAGTCTGGAACCGCGGAAACGCCGGCGGCGCCAATGATGGGGTTGATCTTGTTGCGCGACATCAGATTCATCAGCTTGGCGAAGAGCACGCCCGCGGCGGTTGCTACGCAGAAGCTGATGGCTCCCATTAGGGCGATCTTGAGCGACTCGGGTTTTAGGAAGGTATGAGCCGCGGTCGAAGCGCCCACGCAGAGACCGAGCAAGATGGTGACGATGTCGATGAGTGCGTTGCGCGCGGTTTTCGCCAGCCGTTCCGTAACCCCACTCTCCTTGAGCAAGTTGCCGAAGAACAGGAAGCCTAAGAGGCTGATGGCACCCGGGGCGATGCATGCGCAGAGCACGAATGCCGCGACGGGAAACATGATCCGGACGCGCCGGCTCACCGGTCGCGAAGGAGCCATGCGGATCAGGCGTTCTTTTTTCGTCGTCAGCAGGTGAATGATGGGGGGCTGGATTACCGGAACGAGAGCCATGTAGCTGTATGCCGCGATGGCGATTGCGCCGAGTAGGTGGGGCGCCAGGCGCCCGGACAAGAAAATGGCCGTGGGCCCATCCGCTCCGCCGATAATGCCGATTGCGGCAGCTTCCTTATCCGCAAAGCCCAGCGCTAGGGAGCCGGCGAAGGTCAGGAAGATGCCTGCTTGTGCTGCAGCGCCAAGGAGGATCAACCTGGGGCTGGAAAGCATGGCCGAAAAGTCGGTCATGGCCCCGATGCCGAGGAATATCAGCGAGGGGTACCAGCCTTGGGTCACTCCTGCATACAGGACGTTGAGCACGCTGCCTTCTTCATACAGGCCGACGTTCATACCCTGGCCGAATGGGATATTGCCCACCAGGATACCGAAGCCGATCGGGACCAGCAGAAGAGGCTCGTAGTCCTTTGCTATACCCAGGTAAATGAAGCAAATGCCGACGCAGAGCATCGCAATATTGCCCCATGCGAAATGGCCAACAATGCCAACCTGAAGGAAATCCCAGAATACTTGCAAGGTACTGTGCCTTATCCAGCAAGTTCGACGAGGGCTTGGCTCTCACGCACGCTGTCGCCCGCAGCAACCAGTACGGCCTTTACGGTACCGGAGGAGGGAGCGGAGATGACCGTTTCCATCTTCATGGCTTCGATCACGACGAGGGGTTGTCCGGGCTCAACGCTGTCCCCTTGCTTGCATTTCAGCTCTAGCACGGTGCCCGCGATAGGCGAGGTTACCGAGCCGGGCTGTCCGGCTGCTGCTGGGGCAGGAGCGGCAGGAGCCGGCATTGGCGCCGGTGCCGGAGGCAATGAGCTGGGGGCCGTCGGCCTGGGAGCCGCTGTGGGAAGTGGCCCGCTTTGCTGCTGCATTTCGTCCGATGCGTCCAAGACTTCGACTTCGACTTCGTAGGGGACGCCGTGGACCGTGATTTTCAACTTCATTTTATCCTCCACTCTTGTTTCAGCTGGGGCCCTTCCTAGCGGCGAATGTCTACGCGGTGGGAACCCAGGAGCGAGATGCGCCCCTGAGAGGACCAAGGTGTGCGATGGGTACGGGGTGAAAGGATTCGCCTGACTCGACGAACCTTGAAGCGCCCTGCGACTGCCGTCGCACAGGCTGCCGTGATCAAGATGAGCGTTGTGTCGTCAATGGTCTGCTCTTGCGGCTTTTCTTCCTGGGCGTCTTCTCGTTTCTGCAGCAGCTTGTCGAGATGACGGAATAAGCTGACGACAAAGGAGATGATTCCCAGGACGACGAAGACGATCAGGAAGCCGGAGATCGCGAGCGCCGTCATCTCGGGAGTCAAAAATGCGAACATCGAAAGGCTCCTTATAGGGGGCTTAGCCCGTGCTTCTTGGCTGGGCGCAGTTCACGTTTCGATCGTAGGATCGCCAGTGACGCGGCCAGATAGCCACGAGTTTCCGAAGGCTCGATGACGTCGTCGACCATGCCATTTGCGGCGGCGACGTAGGGCGTCGAGAACTTTTTGGTGTAATCCGCTACCAGCTCCTTGCGCACCGCGCTCGGGTCATCGGCTTCCGCCAGGTCCTTGCGATACAAGACGTTGACGGCGCCTTCGGCACCCATGACTGCGATCTCGGCGCTCGGCCATGCCGCCGTCCTATCCGCCCCCATGCTGCTGGCGCACATGGCGAGGTAGGCACCGCCGTAGGCCTTGCGGACGACGACGGTCAGCTTGGGGACCGTGGCGGCGCCATAGGCGAAGAGGAGCTTGGCTCCATGGCGGATGATGCCGCCGTACTCCTGTTGGATGCCGGGCATGAAGCCAGGCACGTCAACGAAGGTGACCAGCGGGATATTGAAGGCATTGCAGAAGCGGACAAACCTCGCACCCTTGACCGAGGAGTCGATGTCGAGGACGCCAGCGCGGTGCATGGGGTTGTTGGCAATGATTCCGACGGTGTGCCCTTCGATCCGGGCGAACCCGCAGATCAGGTTGGGGGCCCAATGCTCATGGACCTCCATGATGTCGCCGTTGTCGATGATTCGACGAACCACCTCGTGCATGTCGTAGCTGGCCCGGGGATTGTCCGGAAGAACGCTGTTCAGCGCTTCGTCGTTAGCAACCGTGGGCTCATACAGGCTTTCGATAAGGGGTGGATCGTCGGTGTTGTTGCTGGGCAGGAAGGAGAGCAGGCGCTGGGCGATTTCGATGGCTTCAGCACCCGATTCGGCAACGAAGTGCACGACGCCCGAGTATTGACTGTGGCTCTCGACACCGCCGAGCTGCTCGGCAGTAACCTCTTCACCGGTTACTTCGCGGATCACGCTGGGGCCGGTGATGTACATCTGGCCTTCGTGCCGGACTTGGATGATGAAGTCCATCAGCGCCGGCGAATATGCCGCGCCGCCAGCACAGGGGCCGCTGATGATCGTAATCTGCGGTACGACGCCCGATGCCTTGATGTTGCGGTAGAAGATGTGACCGTATCCGGCCAGGGCGTTAACGCCTTCCTGAATACGGGCTCCTCCCGAGTCGTTGATGAAGATGATCGGATCACCGGTCTTCATCGCGTCGTCTTGCAGCTTCAGGATCTTTTGTGCGGTGGCTTCGCCGACAGCCCCGCCGGCGACCGTGAAGTCTTGGCTTGCGGCATAGACCGGGCGCCCGTCCACCAGGCCGTAGCCGGTAACCACGCCCTCGCCGGGCAGTTCCTTATCCTGCATCCCAAATAAGGTGCAGCGGTGGCGCGTGAAGGGGTGGGTTTCTTGAAAGGTGTCCGGGTCGTAGAGCTTCGCGAGCCGTTCCCGGGCGGTCATCTTCCCCTTAGCGTGTTGCTTGGCGATGCGCTTCTCGCCTCCGCCGAGATAGAGCACTCGTTTGCGCTCGCGTAGTTCCTCGATCTGCTTCTCGGTCATGTCCATGCTCCGTGGGAAAGCACCAGTGAAAGGCCCCTGTCCAGGTGGAAGGCGAAAAGAACATGAAGCCTGTTTGTGGTAAGTCAAAACCCAGCCTTGAGATCGGGCCCAAGTCTTCAGGCTGCTACGCCCTTGTGATTAGGATCCAGGCGGGAACCCCTAAGGAAACGGGTTTCGGCGCTCGCTTGCGAGACTTCTTCCGCAGGCTGGCGAAGCTTCTGGCTATGCTGCGCCAAGCCTATTTCTCGCTTTTGCCGCCCGTAGGGCGGGGCTGTCTGATCCAAGCACTTCGCTCTTGAGCTCTGTCGGTCGGGCTAGGGGCGCTCAACTGGAGGTTTTTCTTCGTGTTCAAACGCATCCTGATCGCCAATCGGGGCGAAATCGCGCTTCGGGTTCTCCGTACCTGTCATGAGATGGGTATCGAAGTCGTTGCCGTCTACTCCGATGCCGATCGAGCCGCTCTCCATGTTCGCTTGGCAGAACATGCGCTGCGCCTCGGGCCGCCATCGCCTGGCGATTCTTATCTCCGTGGGGATCTGATCATCGAGGCCGCGAGGAAGACCGGGGCCGAAGCCGTGCATCCGGGTTTTGGCTTCCTCTCGGAGAATGCCGGGTTCGCCAAGCGCTTGCGCGAGGCAGGGATCGAGTTCATCGGTCCTGCACCCGAAGCCATCGAGCAGATGGGGGACAAAATTCGAGCCCGCGCGGTCGTTCAGGATGTTGGGGTTCCGGTGGTCCCGGGGCACGGATCCGAGGGCGCGAGCATCGAGGAGCTGACCGGGGTGGCCCAAGAGATCGGCTATCCGGTCATGTTGAAGGCGGCGGCCGGAGGTGGCGGCAAGGGCATCCGTATCGTTCAGTCCGAGAAAGACTTAGCCGAGGCTGCGCGCTTGGCGACGGCCGAGGCCGAGGGGGCGTTCAGCGACGGGCGAGTCTACCTGGAGAAGTTCCTTACGAACCCCCGTCACATCGAGGTTCAGATCATTGCCGACAAGCTGGGCAATGTCGTGAGCTATGGCGAGCGCGAGTGTTCGGTGCAGCGGCGCCATCAGAAGCTCGTCGAAGAGAGCCCGTCTGTGGTCGTTACGCCAGAGTTGCGAGCAAGGATGGAGGAAGCGGCAGCGGCAGTCGCAAAGGCGGTCAAATACGTTGGCGCCGGGACGGTCGAGTTCATGTATTCGCAGGGCGAGTTCTACTTCCTCGAAATGAACACCCGCCTGCAGGTCGAGCACGGGGTCACCGAAGAGCGCTACGGCGTCGACCTCGTCAAGGAGCAGCTCCGAGTGGCCGCCGGAGAGAAGGCGGCGCCTGCTGGGGAGCCGCGGGGTCACTGCATCGAGGTTCGTGTTAACGCTGAGGATCCCGAGACCTTTTTCCCGAGTCTGGGGACGGTTCAGAGGCTGAGCCCCCCGGGCGGTCAGGGGATTCGCTTCGACTCGGCTCTTTATAGTGGGTTTGAGGTTACTCCCCATTACGACTCGATGTTGGCCAAGATCATCGCCCATGCTCCGAGTCGCGATGAGTGTATTGAGCGGATAAAGCGAGCTTTGAGTGAGGTCTGGATTACTGGCATTAAGACATCGATCCCTGTTGCTGTTCGGGCACTACAGTCTGAACTCTTTACGTCAGGAGATTACGATACCTCGATCCTGGCCAAGCTGGATTCTGAGCTTGGTGCAGAGATGCTCGATGTGATCGCGATTGCTGCCGCCTACGGCAAATACGCCCTTGTGGGGCAGTCGTCTGGGCTTGGGGCTGGGGGATCCGCCGCCCATGGCGGCAAGAGCCCCTGGGTCCTGTCGAACCGGGTCAACTGCGGTTATTGAACTCGAGGAGGTCAATGTGCGATATTTCGTGAACATCGGCAATGGTGATGATGTCTACGAGCGTGAGCTCGAGTTCGAAGATCGGGTCGATGGTAAATGGGTCAAGCTCTACTCGCATGATGCAGAGGGAAATGAGACCCTCGAGCTGGAGAAGCCCATTGACGTCGTAATACTGGAAAAGGGGCGGATCATGAATCTGCTCCTCGACCTGGATAGTTACGATGTGACCTTGGGGAAGCGCCGGGATGGCTTTGAGATTTCCTGCCGGGGCAACGTTGTGGATGTCGAGGTGATGGACCAGCGGGAACGTTTGGCGCGCCTGGTGGCAGCAGAGCATCCCAGTGGCCCGGAGATGGTCGATGCGTCGATGCCCGGCATCGTTGCGAGTATCGAAGTCGAGTTGGGACAAGAGGTCGAGGCTGGTACCACTCTCGTGGTTCTTGAGGCGATGAAGATGCAGAATCCGATCACTGTCGAGAGGCCAGGAAAGGTCGAGAGGATACTCGTCAAGCCAGGGCAGAACGTTGGCGCGGGGGATGCGCTGATCCAGATCGTCTGAGATGGGAAGAGGCGAGTTCGGTGACTGGCTGCTTCGGGTCCTGCGGCTGCTAAGTACCGTCCTCGGCTGGCCCATGACCTGCGAATTCGGCATGACTGCCGCAGCCAGTCGCGAGCCTTTGGAGGAGCCTGCTACTCCAGACCCCAGGTGGCGAAAGCCTTGTCGGCAAGCTCTGCCCAGCCGCGATTGGCGGCGGGGCTTGCCGGGCTCGGATGCGGAAGCCTGGCGAAACGCAGGCCGCGGCCGGTGAGCACGGCCTTGCAGCGGGCTTCGGCAAAGCTTCCTACGCCGACGATGAGTTCTGGCTGCAGTCGTTCGACCATGGCCCGCAGGGCGACATCGGCAGCGGCAAAGAGCGGCTCCTTTTCGGCCTTGGGCAGCTTGTTGGGCGTGTGGTTGCGGCCGCTTTCTTCGAGGAAGGCCAGCGGGATGTAGTTGCTGACGAAAAAGTCGCGGAAGAACTGGTCGGCAGTGCCGAAGCGCGAAGCGACCCAGCTCCAGAGTCGACGGCCGCTGACTTCCGAGCGAGGGCAGGCGAAGCCCTGAATCGGGCGTTTGGGGTGGACTCCGTCTGGCACCTCGACCTCCTCCTCGATGCCCATCCAGTCGCGCACTGCCGCAATCTCACCGAAGGGGATCCCCGTCTGCATCATCCCAAAGGGGCCGGGGTTCATCCCGATCCAGAGCGCCCGCTTTCTCCCCTGGCCGTAGCGCTTCAGATAGGCCTCGTGCGGGCGGCGAGCGTAGTGGAGCGGTGCGTAGACATGCGCGACGGGAGGGGCGAAGGACAGGGCCCGCGTCGTGGCGTCCAGCGTGCGGCTGATTTCGATCAGGGACATGGCGGCTGAGACTAGCAGCCATGGCCGGTCAGAAGCGACCCAGAGGCAGAGCTTGTCCTGGGATGCCCCGCGGACTCAGCCTGCCTCAAGCGTGTACCAGGGCCTTGGAGCTCCTTGCCGGAGCGTATGCGCTGCGGCGCCGCTTGGCCCGAGACTGCATGCCGAGCTGGTAGAGCCGTTCGATCTGGGCCTCGCAGCGGCGACGCCAGCTGTGCTCGCTCTGATACCACCGCGCGTCCGCCAGCGCCTCGGAGCGGAGCTGCTGCTGGTGCTCCTGGGCGAGGCGCAGCGCAGCGATGAGTTGCTCGCGGTCCGGATCCAGTAGCCATGGCTTGCCTAGGGTGGCTTCAGGAATCTGGGCTGGCACCCGCTTCGTTGCGATCTTGATCGTGCCGGTTTCCCGCAAAAAATCCGAGGGCGCCCCGCCAGCGCTCACGATGACCGGGAGCCCGGCGCCCCGCGCTTCGAGGATGGGCATTCCGAATCCTTCGCCACGGAAGGGGTGGACGAGGGTGTCGACACTCGTAAAGAGCCGCCCCATCTCGTCGTCACTCAGGTTCCTGTCCAGTAACAGGAGTTCGGGGGCGCGAGGATGCTCCGCGATGCGGGTGAGAAGCGACAGCTGTTCTTGGTGGGCGTAGGCGCTGCTGCTTGAGTCGATCTTGACCACGAGGCAGACCCGGTCTTCGCGCTGGAAGGCGGAGAGCCAGGCCGCCAGCAGGGCGTCGATGCCCTTGCGCGGGATTGCGGCGCCCACGAAGAGGAAGGCATGCCGCCCGTCAATGCGCTGGCGGAGATCCTCAAGGGGCGGGCGCGATGGCGAGAAGATCGTGGGGTCGTAGCCGTGCGGCAGTGTCTGGATCTTTTCCTCGGCGATACCGGCGTCGAGGAGGACGGAGCGGACATGATTGCTGTGCACCCAGATCTCATCGGGGCCGTGCGACAGGGTGCCGGCGATCTCCCGCGGGAGGGCGCCATACTCCCAGTCGAAGCGCTGCACCCAGACATCGCTGGCTGGGCGCTCGTGCCGGAAGGGCCAGCCCGAGCGCAGGCAGACTTCGCTGTGCGTCCATACCGGCTCAAGCAGTGGCCAGAATTCGCGATCGAGCTCGGGCGGGCGTTCGGGACGCTGCCTGTTGGCGATGCGTAGGTCGATGCGAGGAGCCTCTCGGTAGATGCGGGCGCTATGCCTTGCGATTTGCGCGTAGGAGTTGCTGGCGAATATCGGTGCTTCGAGGTGGATACGAAGCTGCGCCCCTTCTGAGCTGCGCTGTGCTGGCGGGGCCGCTTCTGTGTTTCCGAGTCGTTGTATGTGGGCGCTGCCGCGGGCGCCGCGGCTCTGGGCGGCCTGGGGGGAGTTCAAGATCTCGCGGAGGGCGACCTTGATGCCCTCGTCGTCGACCATGGGGCCAGCGTCCGTCAGCCGAACACCGACCGGCCAGCCGAGCCCGTGATGCGGTAGCAGCTGGGCGTTTTCGCCGAAGGCCGCAGCTATGCAGGGGCGCTGCGCCAGGGCAGCTGTCCGCAGGGGAGAGGGGTCGCAGCATGGCCGAGGCTCGATGAAGACATCGCAAGCTGTTTGGTTGACGAGTTCGAAGGCTTGGCCCTGGAGCGCCTCGCTCACGACTTGGCGTAGCTGCTCCTGTTCTCTGCTAGGCAGGTCAGCTGCGTGTCCGATGCGAGTCGTAGCGGATGTCGATGCGGAAGGCGGGCTGGGCGCTTTGCTGGGCGGCCTGCCCTGATAGCGGGCCAAGTATCGGCAGAGGGCGCTTGTTTGCTCTATGAAGGCGAGAGCATCCTCTTCGGAGATCGTTAGCAGCTCACCACTTTCCGGCACGTCGATGGCTGCTCGCGCTGCATTTTCGTCCTCATCTGGATTGGCGATCACCAGGAGTGGAGAGGACAGGGGCACCGTGCAGCGGCTCCAGGTCTTGATTTCGGAGATGCTGTCTTCCGAGAGCGCGGTGCGAACCGAGAAATCGCGGGCGCCGTCGCTCAGTGTCAGCTCTCGTGGGCCCGCAGCCGTCCTCCAATACTCCCGGATCTCAACCTGGGCACCGTTGCCAATGAGAGCCCGGACGAGGCGTCGTGCTATCTCGCCTCGAGGACACGAACCGAGGAGCGGCGCGTGCACGAAGAGCGCAATCCTGGCCTGTTGTACGTCATCCACACATGGGCCTATCGGTCCAATCGCATCGAGCTCTGAATGGGACTCGGCCCTTCTTCGTCACTCGTCGCGCATGAGATCCTTGGCGCTGTGCATCAGGCGGAGGAGCTGTTTCTGTAGGTCTTCGTTAAGGCCTTGTTTGGCTCCAGTGAACTCGATTCGCACCCAGGCTAGATCGGCCCGTCTTTGGGAATAGCGAAGCTGGGTCCGGGTGAGGGAGTTCGGGAGATCGGCGTTCGCCTCCGGCATGCGGCCTGCAAACTGTGACCAGAAGAAGGTCGTGAACTCGTAGCGACCGCCGTTTTCGCTACGGCTGCCGACAACCATGCGTTTGACCGCTAGCTGCTGGCCTTCCTGATCGAAGTGGAGGAGCTGTGGTGCTTCGATGATTTCGTAGCCCGAGTTTTTGTAGCAGAGAATTGGATCATGCGGCTTGCTGTCTCCGGCGTCGGCCAGCAAGGGATAATGGCCGATATAGACACTGAAGAGCTGGTTCTCGTACTCCGGTGTTTTGGCCATCAGGTGCAGGTGCTTGTCGGGGATGAGTCGGTTGTTTTCGAAGGGCTCGCTGCGCAGCTCGGCACCTGGCCAGAGAGCTTTCGCTGTTTCGGCGAAGGGCGCGAGCGATGGCGACCGAGGCTCGGGCATGAAGGCTAGGCGGTCTGCCCACAGCATCAGGGCGGAGATGCTCAATAGCGCGGGAACGAGGGAGCGATTCATGTGGGGTTCGGGGCGTCGGAGCCTGGTGCAGTTTCGCCGCGTTTGTTCATAAAGCGAGGCAGCACGAAGAGAAGCAGCATCATCGCGGCTAGTGTGGATATGCCGACGATTTGGTGGAGGGTGTTATTGGCTCCGAGTTCTGGATTATGGATCTGCAACATGCCGGTGATGACGATGCGGAGCATATTGCCTGCGAGTGCTAGGGCGACGGCGATCGCCGGCATGGCGAGCTTCCAGGGCAAACGTAGCCGAGGGTGCAAAAACACGATCAAAACCCCGAGCACGAAGAAGAGCACGATACCCTCAAGCCCGCTGCAGTCAGGGACCACTGCGAGTGCGCCGTTTTGTGGGAGGATAATCATGTTGCCTTGATGCTGGACTCCGGAATAGAGGACGCCGAGTAAGCCACTGCTGGCGATCGTCGCGAAGTCGATCAGGTGACGATTGAGGATGTCGACGATGAGCCCAGGCACCGGGGCGGCGCAGAAGAGAAAGCTCAAGGAAAATCGATAGCGCCAGAGGCGCGGGCGGCCGCCGTATAGGTAGGCCAGGCTTGCGGCGATCGCTGCCAGTGAAACACCGGCCAGGCTGCGGCGGGCGAAGATGATGGTTGCAGCGAGGTAAGCTGCGAGGGCGAGGCAGAGCAGGGTGATGCCGAGACCGGAATTGGCCGGGTTGTTCGCTTCTGGGGATTTGCGTTCCCGTTGGTATGCCAGGGCGGCAGAGCCGAGGGCGATGGGGCTGCCCATCACGTAGCTCGAGGGCATGCTCCAATAATCGAAGAGCCAAGGAAGGTAGGGGGCGACCAGTAGGCCGAGAGCGAGCTTGTTCCAGTGCTTCATAGAGAGGGGAGACCGTACATGCTTCGAGGCCCGCTTGCGGGCCTCGAAGAAAAGTCCTGTAGGCCTAGATCACTTCTAGGCGTGTGGGGCTGGCCGGGACTCAGGCTAGCTTGTTCTTATTGCGACGGCGACGCCGCAGGCCGAAGCCGAGGCCAAGCGAGCCCAAGCCGAGAAGTGCTAGCGGCAGGGGGCCGGGTGTCGGGGTATGCCCACCGCCATCCTGACTGCCTCTTTGGCCTTGGGTGCGGAGCCAACGGTGTAGTCGCTGGTATTTGCCGCGGCTTTGTGGAGTGAGGGCGCCACTAGAGCTGGTGTCGACCGCTTTGAGTTGTTCTTGCGGGCGTTGTGGGGCCGCCTGCGAATCCTCGGCCAGGAATGCAGCGCCCGCGAGCAGCAGAATCGTGAAGAAGATGGTGCGCATTGGTATGAGCAGCGATGCTTGTATTGGAAAGGTAAGCACGGATGTATGGCTAGAAAACGGCCTTTCTGCATAGCGAGGTGACCGTTTGGGTTGCCCAATGGTAACCCCTCAGGTGGGAGTGAGAAGGGTTGTGAAAAAAAAGGAGTGTATAAAAGCCCTGCCCTGGGGGGCGTCGAGAGGAAGGACTTCAGAATCTGTCATCGGCCAGCTCCTTCGATAGGACAGGCGAACTTGCCATGTTGTCGAAGTATGCTCCGTGCATGAGTCTAGAGCGCACTCCCAGTAGCGGCGGGCCCGAGGGTTCCGAAGAAATTCGGGCCTTCATCGAGCTCGACCGGGCCGCCTCCGATCGTGACTTTGTCGACTACCTCGAAAAGCACGGCTGCAGTCACGGCGAACTCCTCGATATTGGCACCGGTCCTGCGGACATCCCCCTCCTATTGGTCGATCGGCACCAAGAGATAGAGCTAACTTGCATCGATAACGGGAAAGACATGCTGCGCCGTGCTCGGCTCAGGGTCGCGGAGCGCGGGGAGTCTCGGCGTATTCGCCTCATGGAGGTCGATGCGCTGGATTTACCTTTCGAACGGGAGCAGTTCGATGGCGCCTATTCCAAGAATGTCCTGCATCACGTCACGGATCCGGTCCAGATGCTTCGTGAGGCCATGCGTGTGCTGCGGCCGGGAGGCGGCTTCGTCGTTCGTGATCTCCTGCGCCCTGGCAGCGAGAAAGAGCTGCAGCGGCTGCTCGAAGAGCAGGCAGGGGAACTCGGCGAGCTTGAGGCGAGGATGTTCGAGCGGACGACGCGCGCGGCCTACACCCTGGAGGAATACCAGGAGATCCTGGACTCAGCCGGCCTAAGCGCTCTCAGGTTTGAGAGGACGAGCGAGCGCCACCTCAGCTTTATCGTGCGCAAGCCGTGAGGTCGCCGTATCGAATCGAGCTGCCGCTTGCTGCCCTTCCGGCGAGTCCGGTGGCCTGTGCCTGGCTAGAGCACGCCTTTGCCGCGCTGCCGCTTGAGGCCGGGGTCGAGCTTGAGGGCACTTGGATGCTCTCTTCGCTGCTATTGGCGAATGGCGAGCGTATCCAAGCCCTTGCCCGCGAAGGGCGCCTCGCCTGCGTGCCGCGTTATTGCCGGGAGAGCGTGCACACGCCGTATCAGCTGCGGCGAGCCAACCTGGAGCTGGGGCTGCGCCAACTCGAAGCTTGGCCAGGAATACGGCACTTGGAGCCTGGGCCCGAAGCGGCGCAGCTTGCGAGCCTGCACGACAAGGCCGGGCTCTGCTGTGAGCAGCAGCGCATTGTGGATGTCATCGCTGAGGCCTTGCGAGGTTCTGATCGGGCTCCTGAGGCGATGCTGCGCCAGCTCTTGCCCGCGATTTCGCCGGCGGGGCTCGGTGGCTTTGGCAATGCCTTGTCGGAAACGCATGCCCTGGCCCTGCTCGAGTCGGCCTTTGCGGCGCTAGGTCTCGAAGAGGAGGCTCTGGAGCTGCCACAGAGCGGGACGCTCCCGCGCCGGGTTGGCGAGCTTCGCCTCGAGCATCCGCGGCTGCAGCTGCGCTGGCGCCGCAAGCACGGCCTCTGCTGGGCGGCAAGCGGGCTGCGTGAATCCTCCTTCCTGGCCTCGCTTGAGGTGCAGGGGGATGGCGGGGGTAGGCAGGGATTTGTCCCGACTCACCCGCTGCGTCCACGCTATTTCGAGGCGGCGCACTCTCGGCCCGTGCTCCACAATGCCAAGGTTGGCGTCTTGCAGCTGCGACGCAGTGTGAGCCTGCCTGTGGATGCACATGCCCCGCGCGGTCGCCACCAAGTACTCGACCTGGCGCTAAGTCTCCGTCTCGATCAGCAGCGGCAAGACGAGGCGGTCCTCGAACTCGAACTCGAACTCGCCTCGCTTGTCGCTGGCCACCGGTACCGACTCGCCTTGCCTGTGCCGTTTTGGCCGCGCCCTGGTGTGTATCCACGGCCGAGCCGCTCAGAGCAGCCCGAACTCTGCTCGCAAGAGGGGCCGCAGCCGCCCACGGCAGTGCTTGGAACCTGTTCTCTCGCAAGCCGGGATACGGTGCTGATCGTGAACGGGCCCGGCCTGCGCGAAGTGGAACTCTTACCGCGCAAGAACGACCAGCTCCTGATGCTGACCCTGGCACGTTGTCCGGAGGGCGAAGCGGCGCCGTCGCGGCTGCGCCGCCGCTTCCGGCTGATTTGGCGCTCCGCTGGGACTCTGGATGGGCGCCCTGGATAAGGCGCGCCTGCCAATCGACCCGAAGCTGCCAAGTTTCTTAGCATTTGCCCAAAAAAGCCCCTTGTCTGCGAGCCTTAGCGGTAGCCCCAGTGGCCCAGCGCTGCTCCAATGGCCCGCTTGAAATCGAGTCATTGCCCCAAGTCGAGGAGACATAGATGAGCAAACGTATTGACGAGATCCTGAGCTGGTACGAAGCAGATCCCCCGGGTGTCCTGGCCAACCTGCGCCGCATGCTGGAGCACGGCCGTCTTGCCGGGACCGGCAAGATGGTGATCCTGCCCGTCGACCAGGGCTTCGAGCACGGCCCGGCGCGAAGCTTCGCCAAGAACCCCGCGGGTTACGACCCGCACTACCATTACCAGCTCGCGATCGAGGCTGGCTGCAACGCCTACGCCGCGCCTTTGGGCTTCCTGGAGCAGGGAGCGCGGACCTTCGCCGGCCGCATCCCGACCATCCTGAAGCTCAACAACTCGGACTCGATGATGAAGACCGATGAGCCCTGCTCGGCACTCACCGCATCGGTCCACGACGCTCTGCGCCTGGGTTGCTCGGCCATCGGCTACACGATCTACCCCGGTTCGCAGATGCGGAACGAGATGTACGAGAATCTCCGCACGCTGATCGAGGAAGCCAAGGACGTTGGTCTGCCGACGGTCGTCTGGAGCTATCCCCGTGGCAGCTCGCTGAGCAAGACCGGCGAGACGGCGATGGACATCTCCGCCTACGCGGCGCAGGTTGCCGCCCAGCTCGGTGCCCATGTCATCAAGGTCAAGCCGCCGAGCGCGGAGTTCGAACAGGACGTGGCCAAGAAGGTCTATGAGGATGAGGCCATTCCGACCAAGACCCTGGCGCAGCGCATCGAGCACATTGTGCAGTCGTCCTTCAACGGCAAGCGCATCGTGATTTTCTCGGGCGGCGCAGCCAAGGGCTACGACGAGGTCATGGAAGAGATCAAGGGCTTGGCCCAGGGCGGCGCCTTCGGCTCGATCATGGGCCGCAACGCCTTCCAGCGTCCCAAGGACGAGGCGATCAAGCTGCTGCAAGACGTCATGGACGTCTACGCCAAGAGCTGAATCAGTCCTTAGCTCTGCTCACGCCTCCCGCAGCCTCGCAAGAGGCGCGGGAGGCTTGCAATTGAGGCGGACTTGTCCTTAGGCTCCCCGCCCTCATTTGGGGCCGTTAGCTCAGTTGGTTAGAGCGCCATCCTCACACGGTGGAAGTCACTGGTTCGAATCCAGTACGGCCCACCAACTCGTACCGCGACCCAGGCGTTGCCCCAGTGGCGCCTGGGTCGTTGCAGATACACGCGGCTTCGCAGTTCGCCAGGCATGTAGAGGGGCTGCTCCGCCTCCCTGGCTCATAGGGCCCTGGCTCATGGATCGACCCGTCCTCTACTTCTTTCCGTTTTCCGAGCCCGAGTCGATCGAGCTGCATGGTTTTGCCCGCGGGGTGCTCTCCCGGCGCTTGCCGGACTTTCTCTGCCTCTGCCTCAACGAACGCAGGGACGGCTCTGCTGAGCTGCTGGAGATCCGTGAAACCGACGAGCAGGGAGTGCCGACGGGCCGCTGGGTCACCTTGACCGGCGAGATGGAACCCGAAGAAGCGATGGGGGTCATCGACGAGGATGAGCGGGATGCCGCCCTCGTCATCGGTGCGATCAAGGCTGTGCCCCCGGTGAATCTGCAAGGTGAGCCGCTGCCGGATGGGGGTTGCTCGGAACTCCAGCTTGATCTGTCGATCGTCCAAGGTGAGCCGGCCCTCGTCACGCGGCAGTTTTCGCTGCAGATTCCGATCGAGGACGTTGCGCGTGCGTGGACCGGTCTTGCTGCCGAGATTGCCAAGGAGATGCAGCTACCCCTGCCGTCAAACAACTGGCGGCACTACGAGACCGAGGAGCCTCAGGCCTTCTTCGCCCTCTTGCTCGGCCTGGAGGGGGCGGCGTTGATGGACCCCGAGCTGATCGCTGAGCGTCAGCCGAAGGATCTCCTGCAGCCCTTCCTCGATTGCCTCCATCTAGACCCGGACTATTCGCTGGCGCTGCGCTGCTTCTACATCGCCTTGCAAGACGGGCTAGAGCAGCTGGCCCTCGATATGGACGAGTTCAACCAGCTCTTGGATCAGGCCCTGGACTTGAAGCCGGGGGATCGCGAGGTCGCCACTGTGGTCGGAGAGTTCTACGCGGCCAGCGGAGACAACGAGCGAGCTGAGGCTTGGCTACAGCTGGCCGTTCAGGGGGAGGATCCTCCTGGCGCTGCGCTGGAGACACTCGGCATCTTGCTCGCCAATCGCGGCGAAGGGGCTGAGGCCCGGCAGCTTTGGCTCGACGGCGTGAATGCCGATGGGCATCCCGATTTTTTTGCGCATCTGGCCCGGCTCAGCTTCGCCGAAGACAGCTACGACGAGGCTTGGGACAAGGTGATTCGGGGGCTGCGCCGCTTGGGCGAGCGCAGTTTGCACCCTGGAGAATGGGCGGAAGAGGAGGGGCGTGGCGGAGTCTTGCTGCGCTACCTCTCCGAGCACCTGGGGGATCCTGAGAGCGCAGCGCCCCCTGCTGACATCGAAGAGCTGCTGCTGGACCTGGTCGGCCAGATCCAGGAGCCCAGCGACCGCCTCGATCTAGGGCTCTGCTTGCGCGAGATCGGCCGCAGGGACGAGGGCGTCCATGAACTGCGCTCTGCTGTGCCGCATGTCGAGGACTGGGATCGCCGGGATCTTGGTGCCCAGGTTCTCGCTGAAGAACTCTTTCCGGGGTTTGAAGAGCGTTTTGCCGCAGCCGCCGAAAAGCACCTGTCCGGGGAGGGCTTTGCTGAAGCGCTGCGCTTCTTCAATGAGCTGGCGAGCGAGATCCCCCAGTTCTGGCCGGCGCATTACTTCCTGGGGCGTTTGTTCAGCACGGCGGAGGACTGGGCAGGGGCCAGTGAGTCCTTCCGGGTGGCGGCTGGTCTACGCCGTGACCAGCCCGAGATCTGGTCGAAGCTCGCGGTGGCCCAGCACGAACAGGGGAAGGTTCAGGAGGCCTTGGCCTCGATGCGGCAAGCTCTGGAGCTGAGCCCCGAGGACCCCAGCTACTACGCCGATCTCGCCTTGCTCTACTTTGTCTCCGGAGAGGAGGAAGAGAGCGTGCGGCACCTGGGCTTGGCCTTTGCGATCGACGAGCAGAACCCGGCGGTGCACCGGGCCATCGAGCAGCTGCGCCTGCACGGGCTCGAGCTTCCCGAGGACTTGATCCCGGAGGGAGAGCTTGAGGGCGGGGGCGAGGCCGAGGCCGAGGCCGAGGCCGAGAGCGGGCCGGAGTCGGAGGAAGGGCTCAGGCCCGAGTAGGGCTCAGCGGCTGCGGCGTTCAAGCGAGCAAGCTGCGCAGCAGCCAAGCCCCGTGTTCGTCGTCGGCGCCGGTCTTTGCCGACGACGCTCCCCTTTGACGTTGATCACCCAGGCTGTTGGTCACCCAGGATCTTGCCTCGGGTCTATTCCTGCCATCGGCGCATCGTGCGCTTGCAGAAGAAGAAGAACTCGTCGTTGAGTTTTTTCCAGTCGTCTTCGGTCTTGATGCCGAGATACTTCGCCACGCTTTCTGGCTTGAGTTCGTGGCGGAGTTCGTCGTACATGAACTTCAAGAAGGCTTTGCGGAAGGGGTATTTCTTTGCCTCGTCTTCCCCTTCGTAATCCTCATCTTCGTAGTAGTAGCAGAAGTAGAGGAAGGCCCAGCCCTGTGCGTAGATTAGGGAGATTTTCTCTTTATCGGCCTCGCTACGACGTGAACGCCAGGCATCGAACTGATGGCTCGAAATATTGGTGAGGCGCTTGAGGGTAAAATACCCGTTGCCGTCTTTTATTTTCTTGTAGTAGAGATCGGCTGCGGCCTTCGCCCTGGCGTAGCGGCCGTTCTGGAATAATCCGAACTTGTAGCCCGAGTGTCGCGATCCTTCAAAAGCCGACCACCACTCAGCAATGCCCTCCTGCAACCACGGCGTCCGTCCCATCGAACCGTCGATGCTCGCGTTATGGACGATCTGGTGGGTCGCCTCGTGGAGGAGTGAGCGATAGAACTGCTTGTCGCTCCTGCCCGGCCAGCAAAACATAATGCCGCGGAAGGTGTTGACGGGAGCGTCTTCGTAGGGTGTGAAACGGTAGAATGCTGCCGCGACATCACTCGGGGCCCCGTAGTGCTCTTTGACGTGCTTGCCGTAGTGCTCATAGCCTGCTGTGTCCTTGAAGAGCACGATCGGAACGACGGCGTCGGTGTCTGACCAGCTTGGAATGGTGCCTTTGGGGTATCCCTCCTTGAACTGCCTGCGCAGCTCAACGATACCCGGGGCGACGATCGCGACCGATTGCTCGGGCGAGGGCGTCTCGACATCCTGGACGATGAACAGGAAGGGACGGGGGACATCCTCGGTGTCGAAGAAATACGTGAACTTGAAGTCCGGAACCTTCTCGGCCTTCTTGTTGAAGTAGTCGCGGATTTTTGCGGCCTTCCTGGCGAAGGCGTCCTTGTCCCACTTCGCTTCCTGTTTTTTGACGGCCTGCTCGGCCTGCCATTTCTTATATTCCTTCTGGATTTTAGACAGGTCGCTGAGTGGCACCCACTGATTGGCGTAGCGCTCGAAATCGCCGCTGTATTTCGTGAAGCCTAGTGCCGTGCGGCTCTTTTGGTTATCCGGGTCCGCCTCAATGATCTTTTGGTGCAGCTCCTCCACGCTAAAACGCGCATCCTTGATGGAGTTGCTTTCCAGGAGATCGATGGCTTCGCCGTATTTGGCGACCATTAGTTCCTTGCTGCCGGATTTTGCTGCTGCCTCGAGGGCTGCTTCGTATTTTTCGGTCGGCGTTTTTTCCTTTGGCTTCTGGACCACCGGCTCGGGTTTTTTCGCTTCGGCGCCACCGAAGACTCCACCGAAGTAAAGCCCGGCCAAGACGCCGACCACGAGCAGCGCGCCCACGAGCATCACCATGGGCTGCTTGTTGGACTGGGGCTGGGCCTTGGTGTTGCGCCGTTTCTTGGAGCTGGCGGCTCCTCGAGACCTGGAGCTGCTGCTTGTGCCTCGACTCACGGCGCGCGGCGCCTTGCTGGCCGCCGGCTCGGTCTCAGGAACTACGAAGGGCTGCTCACATTTTTGGCAGCGGACCTTCTTGCCGGCGGTGCTGTTACCGCGTTTGTAGACCTGCTGGCAGTGAGGGCAGGAAAAACTGTCGGACTGGGTCATCGGTCACTCGCGTCTGGGCAAGCCGTTGAAAAGATCCTGGGAGGGCAGAGCGTTGACCTTGTTGCTCTGCCACCGCACGACTGCTTCAACGGCTTGCTGCGGCGTCGTGCGGTGCGCCAGCTGCTGGGAGCTGGAAGGCGCGCAGCGATGATAGCCAGCGCCGGGCCAGGTGCGACGACTTCCCTTATGCAGGACTCCTGACAGGCCAGGCTAGGGAGCTGCTAGAGAGACGGAAGGCTCGCGGCGGCGATGGCCTGGCCGTGGCGCTTCATTTTTTCGTCTGGGGTCGTCAGCTGCACTCGCTCGGCGAGTTCGGGGAAGGCTGTGCTCAGCACGCGCCGCGCCTCGTCGATGATGCACTGGCCGCCAGCGCCGCTGGTAACTCGCCCCAGTATCAGCAGATGGCGAATGTCATAGCTCTCGGCATACCAGGGGATCGACCAGCCGAGGTAGCGGCCGATGCTGGTGAAGATGCGGGCGGCGGCGGCGTCTCCCTTGCTCATCCGCTCCTGTACCTGGACCAGGCGCTCGGGGAAGGGCATCTCTGCGGGCAGCTCGATACCGGCCAGTGGCGCCAGGCGGGCGACAGCCTGCTGCGAGAAATACTGCACCCCACAGCCCCTGTCCTTAGACCATTCGTCGCGGGGCGCGTCCTCGCGCATGTCCACCGGGCAGAAGGCGAGCTCGTTGAGCCAGCTGGTGATGCAGCCTTTGGCGTCGACGTAGCCTGCTGCCAGGCTGGTCCCCATGGCGATGCCGAGGATGCTGCCTGAGTCCAGGCTCATGGATGCGGCCAGGGCTGTGACTTCGCCATCATTGACCAGCTCGAAGGGCACGCCGCCAAAGTGCTCGCGCAGGCGGTGGAAGATCGGCCGCACCTGCTCGGCGAAGTCGGAGTCCGACACGCCACGGAACAGCGAGGCCACGCGCGGCTCGTTGTCGACGTAGACCCCTGCTGCGCTACCGCCGATGGCGTCGATGCGCGGCAGCTTGGCGGCGGCCCGTTCGATGGAGTTCTTGATGCCTTCGAAGTGGTAATTCGGGTCCTGTTCGAAGTAGGGCGACCACTCGATCTCTTCGCTGAAGACGATCTCGCCATCGATGAGGGCGGCCGCCTTGCGATCACTGCCGCCCAGGTCGAAGCCGATGCGGCAGCCATCCAGGTGCCGACCGAGCGCTTTGCTTGCGTCCTTCGCTGCCGGCAGCTCATCGGGGGCGCAGTGCCGTAGCTCCAAGGGCGCGAGGTAGATCCTCTCTCCGACCATTTCGTGGTCGAAGGCGTGCTCTCCGCTCGGCGAGTAGAGCCTGGCGAGTTCGTCGGCGAGGGCACGCCCCTCGTCGCCATGCGCCCCAAGCAGGACCGTGGCGCCGCCCTGGGTCCAGAGCATGTGCTTGATCGTTCGCTCGGTCGCGCGGAGATTCTCGGCGTGGCTCTTGGCGTCCGTTGCCGAGAGGATCCTCAGGTCGCGGCGGAAGCAGCTGCCGTCCGGGCGCGTCAGCGCCAGCTCGAGCGGCTCGCTAGAAGAGGCGCTGGCGCGTTGGCGCTGCTTCTGCATCCAGAGGGCGATCGGGGCGAAATCTGGATCGAGTGGGGGAAAAATACTCTGAGCATCGTCCATCGTGATTGCCCTATTCGTGCCTGGCTCGACGGTCTGCGCCGGTTTAGTCGCGGTGGAAGCTGATTGCCATGCCCTGGCCGCCGGACATGCACAAGGCGGCCATGCCCAGCTTTGCGTCGCGCCGCTGCATCTCGTGCAGCAGGGTCGTGGCGATACGGGCACCGCTGGCTCCGATAGGGTGGCCGAGGGCGATAGCGCCGCCATTGACGTTCAGGCGATCCATGGGCAGGGGGAACTGGCGCTGGCAAGCGAGCACCTGGGCGGCGAAGGCCTCGTTGAGTTCGATGAGGTCAAAGTCGTCCGGCTTGACGTCGAGCTTGGCACAGAGCGCCTGCATCGCGGGCACGGGAGCGACGCCCATGATCTCGGGAGCGAGCGCCCGCATCTGCATGACGCCCAGTCGGGCCATGATCGGCATGCCGCGTTGCTCGGCGATCTCGCGTGTGGTCAGGAGCAGGGCTACGCCGCCATCGGTGATTCCCGAGCTGTTGCCGGCGTGGACGGTGCCGCCCTCCTCGGCCTTGCGAAAGACCGGCGGCAGCTTGGCGAGGGCTTCGAGGGTTTGGCCCTTACGGCCGTGCTCGTCGAAGTCGACCTTGGTGACGGCTCCCTTGCGGCCGGTGATTTCGATCGGCGCCCGTTCGCTGGCGAAGCGCCCGGCGGCTTCGGCGGCTTCCCAGCGCTGGAAGGACTGCAGCGCGTATTCGTCCTGCTCTTGCCGCGAGAGTTCGAAGCGGTCGACGAGGTTTTCGGCGGTGCGGCCCATCGGCATGTTGGCGAGGGGGCAGAAGAAGCCGTCCTTGAAGTTGCCGTCGAGGACCTCGCCGTGACCGAGGCGGTAGCCGCTGCGCATCTTCGGCAGCAGGTAGGGGATGTTGGTCATCGACTCCATGCCGCCGGCGATGATGAACTTGGCCTCGCCGAGGGCCAGGCGGCGGGCGCCCATCCAGATCGTCTCCAGGCCGCTGCCGCAGGCGCGGTTGAAGGTCGAGGCGGGCACGGTGTCGGGGAGCCCGGCGGCGATAGCGCTCTGCCGCGCCGGGTTGGGGCCAGAGCCCAGCTGGCGTCCCTGGCCCATCAGCACGTCGTCGACTTCGCTGCCATCGAGTCCGGACTCAGCCAATACACTGCGGATGGCGTGGGCCCCCAGCTCGACGGCGCTGAGCGGCGAGAGGGCGCCAAGGAACTTGCCGATGGGGGTGCGAAGGGCGTGAGTGATGACGATTTCGATGGGCAGCATGCCGATTCCTACGTGCGAATTAAGGGCGATCATCCTAAGCAAGAGGCGAGGAGTTTGCTGCATTGACCCTGCCTAACGTGATACCGATCTTCCCGCTCGACGGAGTCATTCTGGTGCCAGGAGCGCGCCTGGCCCTGCATGTCTTCGAGCCGCGCTATCGCGAGCTGGTGGAGGATGCCCTTGAGGGTAGTGGGCTCTTTGCGATGGTGATGCCGCTCGCCGGGCATTCGACGCAGAGCGAGCCTGAGCCACCCATCCACCCTGTGGGGGGGCTAGGGCGCATCGGCAATCATCGGCGGAACGACGATGGGACCCTGGATCTCGTGCTCGAAGGCATCGCCAGGCTGCGCCTCATCTCTGAGCTGCCGAAGAAGAAGGCCTACCGCGAGGTGATGGCCGAAGTTCTGCACGAGACGCAGTATGGGCGGCTCGACGAGAGAGAAGCGACCGAGCAGCTCTTCGATCGGCTGCAAGGGCTCAGCGACAAGGAGAAGGCTGTGGTGAAGCAGCTGCCCTTTGCCCGGCTTCTGGATGTGCTCTTGATGCGCTTGCCCTGTTCTGCGCAGGAGAAGCAGTGCATCTTTTCGATTCCAGAGGTGGACCTGCGCTATGGGCAGATCCTCTCACTCTTCGATCGGCTCGAAGGTCGGGGCCAGCGGCTCCAGTTCCGGCCGGGGGATCCGCGGCTTAACTGAAACCTCAGCTGGGCTGGCTAAGAAGCTGCATGGCTGCGGCGAGTGGTTCTCGCCAGTGCTCGGTGCTGGATAACTCCCGGTGACTGGGCGCATTTGCCGACGATGATCGCTGCTAGCTGCCTACGAAATCTGGGCGTTCAGTACTCGGATGATTCTGTCCTGGGCCAAGATCGCCGATAAGCGAGCCGGGGGCCTTTCTTGCCGGCCTTTCTTCGACCCTGTTCACTTCTCCATCCTTTTCGCTCCCGCACCCCGGAAGAGGTCTCGACGTGACCGAAGCAGCCAAGCAGCCCGAGCAAAGCCTTAGCATCATTGTCCTCCTGCGTGCTGCCCTCGGCGGCGTGCTCATGGGCTTGGCGAATCTCGTTCCTGGTATCTCGGGCGGGACGATGCTGCTCGCTGCGGGCGTTTACCCACGCTTCATCCAGGCCATCGCCGAAGTCAGCACCTTGCGCCTGCGTAGCAAGTCCATCGTGCTACTGGGGACCGTCGCGCTGGCGGCAGGGCTCGGCATCGTATTGCTGGCCGGCCCGATCAAGGAGCTGGTCGTCGAGCAACGTTGGGTCATGTACAGCATCTTCATCGGCTTGACCCTGGGCGGCCTGCCGGTCGTCTGGCGTATGGCCAAGCCGGTGGGCCCCAGTGTTTATGGCGGAGCCCTCATCGGCTTTGTGGCGATGGGGCTGCTGGCTTTGGCGCAGTCACAAGGGGCTAGCGGCGAGGCCGCAGGCAGCAGCTTCGTCCTGCTCTTGGTGGCGGGCCTCGCTGGCGCCAGTGCGATGATTCTCCCGGGTGTCTCGGGCGGCTACCTACTCCTGGTCCTCGGGCAGTACATCCCCATCCTCGGGGCGATCGATGAGTGCAAGGAAGCGGTGCGCGCCAGGGACTGGGCTGCCGCGATGGGGCCGGCCAGCGAGGTCCTGCTCCCCGTCGGCCTCGGCGTGATCATTGGCGTCGTGGTGGTGAGTAACCTGCTCAAGTTCCTGCTGCAGCGCTTCGAGAAGCTGACGCTCGGCCTCCTCGTTGGCTTGCTGCTCGGTGCGGTGCTTGGGCTTTTCCCCTTCCAGCAACCGGTGGAGCCGGTTATCGGGAGCATGCTCAAGGGGCAAGTCGTCACTGCGGAGCAGCTTGCCTACATCCCCAAGGAAGACTGGCCCACCGAGTTCTTCACCCCAAGCTTTGTCCAGGCCCTCGGCGCAGTGGCGCTCGTCCTAGCGGGTGCCCTGGTCACGACCCTGATCGCGAAACTCGGTGGCGAGGAGAAGGTAGCGTAGTGGGCCTATTGCAACGGCCTCTTATGCCTGAAAGACGTTACTGGCTGGATGATGCGGCTTGGACTCGGCGCCTTGCTCGGTGAGTGTCGACCGGTTTTCGGCGCCGCAGTCGCTACGTAAGGCTCAGTGCCGCGACGGCTGCAATCCCATCGCGCAGGCTCGGGGTGACATCGATTCTTAGGAGATGAAAGCCTTTCAGCCGTACCTCTTCTGGGACCGGTACTTCAACATCTTGAAGGCCAAACAATACCGTTGGATTCACTGTGACCTCACGGGACCCCAACTCGACACCATCCTTGATGAATGTCAGTACGTACTTATCTAGCGAGTCAAATAATCCTGATATAGCGGCAGGAGAAATCGATTCTCCAAAGTCCACCTCCAGGGTGTTTTCGTTTACCCCAAGGATGACAGTGCCCTCATCGCTCCAGGTTTTTGGCAATGACTGAAGTGCCGACCTTCGGATGCTCGCAAACGGCACTCGTTTCACCTTATCGGGGGTCGCTAGGCTTTTGGTGTACGCCTCCCGGTCTCGCTCCGTAACCAAGAGATACCAGATTGCTTTGAAGCGGTCCCAGCTCCAGATATCTCCCTGCGTTACCAGTGTTAATCGGTCGTAGTAGGCTCGGAGATTTTCGTTCTCGATGAGGTTTTTTCCAAGTGCGATGCTGCGTAGATAGCCCTCGGGTACCCACCGATCCGCATGGCCCGGGATCCACCTTCTACCGGTAATTGCCGGCAGTCGTGCAAGCAAGGGGTCGGTAAGGAGCGTATCCACAATATGAAGAGATTTTCCTCCTACGAGTCCCTCGAATCCCACGGCACGCTTTATGGCTATGTAGGGCCTGTCCGGGGTGACGCTTGCCAGTAGAGGTTCAATGGCTCTGGGCACGAGCGGGATTCGATTCGGGCTACGGAACCCAAGGCTTCGGTAATAGTGGGCGCGCTCATCGAATACTCCCCAATACTTAGGCCCCTGGGCTTTGTAATCGACCGGGGACATGATCGCTGGGGGCTTGGACAGGAGCCCAAGGGCCATTGCGCCGCAGGCGCATAGTGCCCCTGCCCATCGCTTGAGTGAGGTGCTCGGGGTAGGTGTTGCACGCGCAATCAAGAGGGCGCTGACTAGATAAATGGGGGCAAGGAAGCGTCCAGACATGAAGCCGCCGCCAACGCGACACACCATCACAAGGCTGACCCCTACGGCTGCAAGCATGGCCAGCTCGATCCGAGACCGTCGCCTTCGCCATAGGACCAGAGGCAAGCTTAGCGCGGCTGCGATCGCAACTACCGTCACTGGATCTCTATGGAGCGTGTCGCCGAAGTAGTTCAGGGTTTGCCCAAGCCGGGTAGAGAGTGGGATGCCCGTGGCGAGGACTTTGGCATAAGCCGTAATGGGGAATGGTGTTCCATAGTAGATGAGAGAGAAGGTGAGCCATGCGGCAAGAGGTAGCCAGCCAAGCAAGAGCGCGCGCAGGATCACCGGCACTCTTTGCCCCCAGATCAGTATTGCCCAAACCGTAATGCATGCCGGAATGTAATCCATTCGGTTGACGGTTAGGGCGGCGGCAACGAGGGTAAATGCTAAGCACCCTCTTTTCGCTGTCATGCAGCGTCTTCCGAGCACAAACAGAAGGGTCAGTAGGAAGTAGGACAGGGGCGTTTCCAGGCCGCTGGTCGAATAGTCGACAAATGACTTGCTGGACACGAGGAGCGCCAGGGCTACAGCTATCTGCGGGCCATCAAGCAGCTTGGACCGTAGGAGCAATGCGCATGTGCCGGCCGTAGCCAGGATCGACGCTAGCATCAAGCTGTAATATGCGCTGCCCAGGAGGGCGTATATGGACGATACAAAGAATAGCCACAATGGATGCGTATACACCTGCACCCGATCGGCGATATTCCAGCGTAGCCCCTCCCCGTTCACGAAGTTGTCAACCACTCGCATGGAGATGAGTGCATCATCCCCGATCCACGCGGAGCGCCAAATTACGTACCCATATACACAGATAAGGGCGAGAGCCGACCACTGCCACAGAGGGGTCTGGGCTCCAATGCTCTTCTCTGGTTCTTTCATAAGACTGTTTTCTCGTTCCAAATATCAGCAGACCCCGCTGCTTCTAGGGGGCGCAGGTAACGAAATTCTAAAAATCAGCGCTCCAAGCGTCTACCTTATCGCCCGCATTGAAGGACTATCTTCTTTGTGACTCCCCGTTATTGCCGACGAATCGTCTCGATCGAAAAGGATACCTCTTGTTCGGCATCTTCGGGGCGTTAGGGGCTGTGATCTTATCTAAGTGTCCGGGGGCGAGCGTCGCAATTGAACCTTTGCCAACGCTTTTCAAGATCCAGCCAGGGCGGATGCGCTATGCCCATGGAAGGTGCGTCGGTAGTTTTGCCCGGACAAACATCGCCCAGAGCCTGTTCACCCGGCTATGCCGAGAGGGAGCTGGGCAGCTCTTGGCGTTATCTCCCTGTGGGCTCGTCGAGCCCTCACGTCTCTCGGCGGAAGAAGAGATAGCCCGGGGCCTCGTTCCACCCGTTCGGGGGCAGCCCTGAGAGCTTGTAGGGAGCCCAGATCACTTGCTCGGTTTCTGAGTTCCACCCGATGGGGCCGGGGACATGGGACAGCGACTCGGTGAACTCCTCGAGCAAGCGGTATCCCGCGGTTCCGAACAGTTCTTTGTAGTAGCCAGTGTCTTGGATCGTGATGTGCCCTTCGCTGAGCGTGTCCGTCGAGATGATGCATGCGACTTGCTCAACTCCGAGGCGCTTCAGCTCGCTAGGGAAGAGCTCCAGCTCATCAATGGGGGAGTGCTCGATGACGTCGTAGCTCACGACCGTCTTGAAGCCATCGGCTTTGGAGAAGGGCACATGGCCTAGGCTTCCGATCCTGACCTTGTCGACGATGCTCGGGTAGCAGACCTCGTGCAAGTCGGGGCAAAGATCGAAGCCCCAGAAGTTCAGGCCGGACTCCCGGCCAATCCTGACCAGCTCTCCCGCTGCGCAGCCGGCGTCGAGGGTTTTTCCTAAATCGCCCAGGACGGCCTGCGCGACCTGAATACGCCAGCGAGCAATCTCCTGATGCCAAGGATGGCGGCTCGTGTATTCGCTCTTGACCGGGTAGGCACCGTCATAGAAGCGCCGGAGCATCTGCTTTTCGCGGAGAGTGAGGGGCCGGTTCCTCATCGTGGCCCAGGGGATGGCCCCTTCTGCCCTGGGATCAGCGCAGCCCTCGACCCAGTGGTCGACGCTTGTGGCTGGCTGAGCTGGCAGCTCGACGGTTTTGAGGGGCTGGTTGATCGTTGGAGAATCCATGCTCAGAGCGTCTCCGTTCTTGGGCCTGGGGAGTGGGGAGCCTTCGCTGCTATCGGGGCGACGGCGACAGAGGCTTGAGCCCTTTGCCCGAGGCCCCAGCTCAGCCGGGGAGGTCGTGGCGTAGTGAGTGCACTACCTTGCAGATCTCCTGCAAGCCTTGGAGGGCATAGAGGCCGGCCCAGAGCAGAGCTCGCTCGTCCAGCAGGCGCATCGGTTTGTCAGCGAGCTCGGGGGCGACGGCGAGCACATCCCCGTCTTCTTGGGTGAAGCTCGGCGTGGGGAGGATCAGGGCGTCGTAGTCCTCAGGGCGCAGCTGTCCTGGGATCCAAGGCTCGCTCCGGTTCTCGCTGTTATTGATGGCGGTCTTCGCCGCACAGACGGCAAGGCAGTCGGCGGCGAATCCTTTTCCGCCCACGATGGACCAAGGCTCTCGACTCAGCGGAATGAGCAGGCGTAGGGGCGGGGCGCCTAGTTGCTCGCTTCGGATGCGCAGCTCATGGGCCTGTAGTTCGAGGCTCTTGGCTCGGAACTCGTCCGTCATGTGGAGCATGCTCCCCAGCTCTTCTAGCTCAAGCCGTAGGTCCAGTAGGCTGGTCGCGTCGAGCACGTACACGGGGAACTCGCTACTCAGAGCTGCGAAGGCTTCTCCCGAGCAGAGGAAGCGATCGACCAGAACCAGTTCGGGTTGCAGTTTGGCGAGCTTGCCGAAGTCGGGCTCTTTGGGATTGCCGAGCAGGACGCCGCTGTCCCGCAGCAGGCTCGGCGAGGCGTCTTCTGTCCAGCCGACGAGGCGGTCGCGGGCGCCGATCTGCTCGAGGGTGAAGCAAGCGCTGCCACCGATGCAGGCGATTCGTGTCGGGTTGGGCCGAACTGGGCTCATGGCTCCAATGTAGCCGCCTGCATCCTCAGTTCAGCCGTTGGTATCTCGCACTTGTGGCTGGAGAGTGCCGCGCTCGTAGAAGGTCCGGCCGCGTAGCCCCTTTGGGGAGGCGAGGAGATCCCGCACTCGGAAGAGCTGCTTGTCGCGGAAGGTCAGGGTCGCGAAGTGCCGTATGGGGCCTGTGTCGGCATCGCGAGGCTGCCAGATGCGTGGAACCCTGGCGCTGTTGAAGAACACGGTATTGCCGCGCACGACGCAGCGTTCGCGGGTGCTTCCTCGTGGAAACAAGAGCCGGTGGTGCATGTGCCCGAAGATCACGATTGGCACCTCGAAGCCAAGATCCTCGAGCTGGCGAAGGGCGAGCTGCAGGTCGAGGTCGCCCCAGTCGCCGCCGGGCTTGCCGAAGTCCTTGCCCACGATATCGCCAGAGCGGTCGCCAAGGCCCATCGGGCCGTTGTGCGCAACGAGGATGATGCGCTTGGTGTCGGCTTCCTCTGCGACCTCGACGATGCGTTCAGCCGACTCCTCGTGATTCTCGATGCCGAAGAGCTCTTTGTACAGCTCGGGGCTGCGCAGGCTCAGGCCGCCCCAGGAGAAGGGCCGGGCGCCGACCATCGTCATCCCGATCTCAGGTAGCTCGTGGCGTCGATAGGCGAGGTGCTTGTTGCCGACGCGGGCGAGGGTCTCGTGCAGCTCCTTCGTCGGCTTCTTTTCTCGAAAGCTGCGCCAGGCGTCGTGGTTACCCAGGATCACGACCTGCGGTGTTCGCAGCTCGCAGACCTTGCTGGCGATTTCGGGGTCCTCGTCCCCGAGGTCGCCGACGAAGACGGTGAGCAGCGGCGAGCGCTTCTCGATGAAGCGAGCGTCGACCTCGTCGTACTGCCCGTGCAGGTCGCCCAGGACCAGTATTTCATGTTCCTGAAAGACCGTCATGACAGGGGTTGTAGGACCCTGCCGCCTCGGAGCAAGCGGGCGCGCTGCTATTCCGCGGCGACTTTGCCTTGCTTGGCCATCAGCTTGAAGGCTTTGCGGGCGACGGTGCTCCATGGCAAGGCGGGGTCGTCCTGGCGCTGCCATGAGAGCCCGAGGGCGCGGTCCAGCTTGGCCTTGGGCATCGCTGGCGCGCAGAGTTCGATCTCTAGCCGGTAGCGGGTGATGCCGTGGCGGATGCTCCCTAGCGAAGGGCCGAGCTTGGGGGCATGCAGGCGGTGCTCCTGGCGAAGAGCCTCTTTGAGGCTCGGATACTTGGGCCGGGGTAGGCCGGGACCGGGGAGGCAGAGCTGGCCTTCGTTGACCTCGCCCTTCGGCACGCGCCGGGCCAAGACCCTCTTGCCGTCCTGGGCCCAGAGCAGCTGCACGCTGAGGACGGTGGGCTTGGGCTTGGGTTTTTTCTGGGGTAGCTCTTCGCTGCGGCCCGCGAGACGGGCGGCGCAGTTTTTTTGGATCGGGCAGCTGAGGCAGCTGGGGCGGGTCTTGGAGCAGAGGGTCGCGCCCAGCTCCATCAGCGCTTGGTTGAGGATGCTCGGGGCTGCGGCCTCGTGCATGTAGGCGATGCGCTTGGCGAAGCCGCGGTGGGTGGCCGGCTTTTTCGGGTCTCCTTCGACCAGGTCGAAGCGAGAGAGAACTCTCTCAACGTTGCCGTCGATGGCCGGCAAAGGCGCGTCGTGGGCGATGGAGAGCACGGCTCCACGCGTATAGGGGCCGACGCCGGGGAGGGCGCCGAAGTCTTCGGGCTCACGCGGAATCTCGCCGCCATGCTCTGCCAGCACGCTTTGCATCGCCGCGCGTAGCTGCCGGGCTCGTCGGTAGTAGCCGAGCCCGGCCCAGGCGCTGAGGAGTTCGTCGTCGCTGGCTGCGGCCAGGTCTCCCGGCGTGGGGAAGCGCCTGAGGAAGCGCGGCCACTTGTCGAGCACTGTCGCTACGCGAGTCTGCTGGAGCATGACTTCGCTGACCCAGATGCCGTAGGGGTCGCGAGTTCCGCGCCACGGCATAGGGCGCCTATGCACTTCGAACCAGGCGGCGAGCTGCTCCGCCGCTTCGCGCCAGCGCTCGCCCTTCACGCTCAGTTGGTCGCAATCGAGGCGAGAATGACAACGAAGAGCATCAGCAGCAGGGCAATGTTGGCGTGCTTCTGCACGACAGCAATCGCCTGCGGCTGGCCCTTGCTGCGGAAGACCATGCTGATGAAGGCGAAGGCGGCCAGCGCCAGCAGGATCTTGCTCCCTACGAGGGGGTGGCTGATGAGGTTTCTGCGCATGTAGTACTGCCCGAGTCCGCTCAAGAGGGCCAGCCCGATGGCAGCGTAGATCCAGCGGGCGCCTTTCGAGTTCATTTCGAGAAACAGCTGCGGGCCTTCCGGTTCCTCGGCGAGCTTCGGGGTCACGAAAAAGCGAACGTATACGACGGCGCCCAGGAGGGTGGCAAAGCTGAGGAAGTGGAGCGAGTGCAGGGAGATAGCCAGTAGGGTGTTTGCGTCCATGCCATAGACCTAAGCCGGGTGCCGGCTCAGTGCACGTCTTCGCTGCGCCAAAGCTCTGTGCTTTCTTGGCGAAACCATGGATCTCGCGCTCCTGGCTTCACACGACTCGCTTCACTCGATGCCGAAGATCGGCCCGGCATTGGCCACCAGGACTACGAGGTCGGCGAATCCGTTGTTTATGGGCCCGGAGTTGGCGACGAAGACCTGGGAACTCGGTTTGGGGCGTGCCGGCAGGCCGCCGGTCAATAATCCTCGCGAGCCGACGAGGTGGGGAGTCGGGCTCGATCGGTCGATGCCCCAGCTCTGTAGGTAGAGCTTGGTGCCGACGAGGTTGGGGTGGTAGGGGACGTAGATGGTCACGGCCCGGCCGTTGTCCTTACTCGGTACGTGCCCCACCGGCGTGTTCATCGGCAGGATGATCTCGGCCGAACTGTGCAAGCGGGCGCATAAGCCTATGGACCGGTTCGGGTTCGTGGCACCCAGGAGCAAGAGGGTCTCGTTGCGGAACTCCGATGCCGCAGGGAAGCTCTCGGCCTCAAGCTCAGTCATTCGGTGTTTGCTGGCGTAACTGGTCCAGACGCCGTGCACTTGGATTTCTTGGCCATGGAAGCGGCAGCCCTTCCCTATGGGGCGACCCTGGCCGTAGCTCCGGGCGCGGCTCTCGTCGATGCCATCGAAGGCAAACAACCGGGAGCTGCCCTGGGCTGGGATCGCGTAGATCTGGACGGCGATCCCGTTTTTCCTGTCGTAGAGGAAGGGCTTGGGCAGTGGAATCCGCAGGCTCCAGGCTGCGGGTTGGCTTTTGGGGAACTGAGAGTAGTCCGGAAAAACGATGCTCTTGCCCTTAATGAGGACGCTCCAGCTGGTGACCGCCGTCGATAAGGCGAGTGGACCGGCGCCCACCTTGCTCATCTTTGCGTGCCCCATGCGCAGGTAGAGCCGCATCGAGGTCTTTTGGCTCTTGGGGTCGGGGTCCTGCGAGCAGGTCTGTCGCAGGTTCAGCGCACGGATGCTGAGGGGCTGTCCGACCTGGCTTGCGTCGACGACGCTCCAGCCTCGAGTGAGAGGCAGGCCAAAGAGTCTGCTCTGGCCGAGCTGATAGCTCGCATTGCCCTGTTTCTGCAAAAAGCCCTTGGGAAGGGTGCCTTTGACCTGAGCGTGGCCATCGCCGGCTAGGGCGAAGAGGGCTATCGCTAGGGGCAGGGTCTTGCGGCAAATCGTGGTGATTGGATGAAAGGACAAAAGGGCTTCCTCATGACAGCGGGGCTCGCGGGGGGGCGGGAGCCTTGGAGAGGCTGAGACTGAACAGCTGAGATCCAAGAGTTGAAAGCAATGCGAGGCCTGGGCGGGTCGACGCTTCGCTCCCTGATTGGATCGGAGCTTGGACGCAGGTGCTTGACCTGATGTTCCGCCTTGGCAGGCTTCGCGCCGAAACGCCTCGAGCAAGTGGTGGATGGGGAGAGTTCCATGTCGAGGCCAGCAGAGACTCGCCCAGGCTGTCGCGGCAAGATATCGCACAGCGCCGTTTAGCTCCGCCAGCTCAGCGGGCTGGCCTTTTGACTTGAGCGCAGAGGAGCGCTCCGTGAATCGCAGTTCACCTGACAAGCACTCGCGTGGCCGGGACGCCTTCCAGGCCGCCGGTTCTTCGCCGACCGTCCATCTTCTGGGGGCCGGCAAGGTCGGGCAGTGCTTTCTTGATCTCTGTGCAGCCCACGGCCTGAGATTGGTCAGTGTCACCGATTCCTCGGGGACGCTCTATTCGAAGGCTGGGCTCGACGCGGCTCCGCTCGCCGCGCTCAAACGCGCTGGCGGCTCCTTTGCCGAGGGGGCCAAGGCCGAGCCCTTGCCCTTGGAGACCGCTTTACGGGTCGTGGACGCCGATGTCGTGGTCGACTGCCTGCCGACGGACTTGGATGAGCTAGAGCTGGCCGCGGCACGAGTGCGGCAGCTGCTCGACAACGGCCAGGCGGTGATCCTGGCTTCGAAGAGCGCTTTGCTCGGCGATACCGAGACCTTGCTCGAAAACCCGCGACGTAGCCGTTTGGGGATTTGCGCCCTGCTCGGCGGAACCGGCCAGGCTCTGATGAACGAGCTCGAAGAGCTGCGCGTCCGGACTCAGCGCATCCTTTGTGTGCCCAATGCAACGACCAGTCTGCTGGTCGGCGAAATCGAAGCTGGCGCCAGCTGGGAGCAGGCGATCGACCGCGCTCGTGTCGAAGGGCTATTCGAGAGCGACCCGCAGCAGGACCTCAGTGGGCGCGACGCTGCGCTCAAGCTCTGCATACTCTCGCGCGCGGTGCTGCAGCGGCGCTGTGAACTGGGTGAGGTCCTGCTGCCCGATGCCGGCATCGACGTCGAGCTGCTGCGCGAACGAGCGCTGCGTGGGCGGACGACCAGGCTGCTCGGGTCGGCGAGTCGGGAGCTTGGACCCGAGCTCCGCTACGAAGAGCTTCCTCGCGCCAGTCGGCTCACCGTTCCCTGGCGGCGTGTGGCCTACGGCTACGAACTGGATGATGGCAGTCTCCGCCTGCACCTGGGGGATGGGGTCGGGCCACGGGCGACAGCGGAAGCGGTGCTGCGTGACTACTTGGCCTTGTGCCCTGCGCCGAGCGAAATGAAGGTGCAGTAGTGAGCACTTCGATCAACTTGCCGCCAGGCGCCGAGATCGCACATTTGCCGCAGCCCTTGCGCCTCGAGTGTGGGGAGGAGCTGCGCGGTGTCTTTGTGGGATACGAAATCCTTGGCCCGGAGCATGCTCCGCTGGTTCTGGTTCAGGGAGGAATCTCTTCGGGGCGCCATCTTGCGGCGCACGAGTCTGACAAAGCGCCGGGATGGTGGGAGGGCTGCGTTGCTCCCGGTGGGCCCATCGACAGCAAGCGCTTTCGCGTCCTTGCCCTCGATTATCTCGGGGGCAACGGCCTGACGACGCAGCCGCAGCTCTGCGAAAGAGTGGAGCATGCGGGGCTCGGCTTCCCTGAGGTCAGCACCTACGACCAGGCCAAGCTCACGGCCCTGCTCCTTGACGAGCTGGGGGTGTCCGAGCTGCACGCCTTTGTCGGCGCCTCGTACGGGGCCATGGTGGCCCTGGCCTTTGCCGAGCGGTATCCCGAGCGAGTGGGGAGTATCCTCGCGATAAGCGGCGCCCACCAAGCGCATCCGATGGGGGTGGCCTGGCGCAGTCTGCAGCGGCGGGTCTTGCGCTTGGCGCTCGAGAATGCTTTGCCGGGCGAAGCCCTCTCCATCGCTCGCGGCATGGAGATGGTGAGCTCTCGGAGCCCGGAGGACTTGGCCCGGCGCTTTGGCGGAAAGCCGCGTGAGGGCGGGCCTAGGAGCCCATGGCCGGTGGAGAGCTACCTCGAAGCCTGTGGCCGGGACTATGTCGAAGGCTTTCGCCCGGAGCCTTTTTATGTCTTGTCGAGGGCGATGGACCTGCACCGTGTCGTTCCCGAGCAGATCTTTGTCCCGGCGACCTTGGTCTCGGTCAGCAGCGATCAGCTCGTGCCCAGCTCGCAGGTTGCAGAGCTGGCCTCACGGATGGCCGGGCCAGTGCGCCATATCGAAGTGGAGTCCTTGCTGGGGCACGAGGCCTATCTGAGTGAGTTCGAGAGCTTCGCCGTGCTGTTGCGTGAGGCTCTCGACGCATAGCCGGACCTATCTGAGCGCTTAGCTTGCTGGGCCTGCTGCGATCTCCGCCAAGGCTCGTTCTCTGCGGATTGAGCCTCTGCGGATTTAGCGAAGGTAGTCGAAGCGCGGGGGCTCGGCGTCGGGTTGATCCTCCGGCTCAGTAGGCCCTGTCTGCTCAGTAGGCTCCACAGGCTCTTCCGCTTCCACCAGCGCCGCCGGGCCGTCGATTGTCGGCTCAGGGTCAGTGCCAGATTGCAGTTCGGGGTCTTCGCTTTCGCGAGAAACCTCTCCCAGCGCAGCCTCTGCTTCGGCGAGGCTTTCCTCTTCGATCTCGGCCTCCCAGGCGGCGTTGTCCTCATCCTGGATTGAGCCGCGGTGGTAGGCGTAGTCAGGAGCGCGTGCGAGGTCGGTCACTTCGTGGCGAAGATCCTCGATCTCTTTGAGTCCTGCCTCGTCCTTGAGGTCGCGCAGGCCTTTCTTGAACTCAAGGATGCCTTTGGCCACCGACTTGCCCACCTCGGGCAATCGGCCACCGAAGAGGACGAGTCCGAGCACTAGGACGATGATGATCTCGGAGGTACCGAAACCGCCGATGAAGGCGAAGGCGACGAGCATGCGAGGAATGATCGACGTAGGGGGGCGAGCTGTCAAAGGCGCAGCCGCGGCTGCCGCGAAGCAATGGGGTAGGGGGATCCTCGGGGTTTACCCAGGAGTACAGCGAAGCGGAGAGGGGCTGGCAGTCCCCCCTCCGCTTCCAGAAGCACAAGCGAGTCAGGCTTCCGCCTGAGTAGGACGAGGAGGCGGGCGCTCCACGAGCCGACTCGGCGGCAGTTCTAAGGAACAAGGATCGGCGCGCAGCAAAACTATCGAAGCGTTGGTCTGGCGGTCGCGCGTCGCTGGCTGCACAGAGCTTTTGCTGGTGCCGATTCTTGGCATAACTCATACCCTCCCCGCGGCGAAGACCGATCAGCATGCGCCGCTTCCCGATTTTTTTCTTCGGCCCTGGTGGAGGCTTGGAGCTGGGAGTTCTTCCCAGCTTGGTCGGCATCGTCCCTTGCTATTGGGCAAAGATTTTTTTCTGCCGGCGCTTAAGTCGGGGCCGATTCCTCCGATGCGGCGGATCGGCCCTCCGGACTTGGCCCTTGGGGTGACGATCGGGGAGCGATGTTCTACCCTCTGCCGCTTCTGTTCGTCCTGCCCCCGCCTTCCGAGGCCGCCTTGCCGCTACTCCGCTCTCCCTCTTGCCTGCTTTCTGCTGTGGCTCTTTTCGCCTTCGCTTCCTGTAGCGGGGGAAGCGGGGGGGTCGGCAAAGGGAGTGCCGGTCCAGGGCTGCGCGAGCTTCGTGGCTCTGTTCGTCTGCAGACGCAGTTTGCTGCCCGGCTTGCCCAGGGGGAGATGCTGGAGGCGCGCCGGGCCCTTGGGCAGGGCGCAGGAGAGGCTCCAGAGCCCAACCACTGGCTGCACTCGCCGAACGAGCTTGGGAGGCAGTTGCCTGGCGAAATGTGCCGTGGGCGGCTCACGCCTGGGGACGAGGGCGATCTTTGGCGCTTTGGTCCCTTTGTGAGCCCGGGTGGCGCGAGTGCCAAGCTGAGCTTTTGTGTCGAGTCGGCGAAGCCGCTCAAGGTTTTGGCAAGCCAGGTGCGCAGAGGTCGGATCCTGTCGGCTTGCGAAGGGGCTGCTGCTAGCTCCCGCGTCTTCGATCTAGAGCCGGGGGATCAGGTCCTGCTGCTTCTCGAAGCGGATGGCTGCCTCGACTACCGCATCTGGGCCGAAGCCGCGTCGTCTCCTGCCTGGCAGCTTTCTCAAGAGCTGACCGCGCAGGAAAAAGTTCAGCTTTTCGCGCGCGAGCTCGGGGTCGGACGCTTCGAGACTCGTGCGGGTGAGTTGATCTTGCAGCGAGGTGCTGGAGCCGACCCCCGCCGTCTCAAGGAGCTGGGCCTGCAGCGCATCGCTAGCGGTGGCGATGTCGAACTGTGGCGCAGCCCACGGCTGGCGTTGCTGGCCTCTGGCGTCCAGCGATTCTGGGAGGAGGCCGAGCTGCTTCGGAAGATTCGCCTGGCTGGAACGGGCTACGAGAACGTGAGCCCCAACTTCGCGATCCCGAGGTCGGCGCTTGCGGGTTTGCCGCAAGCGGCTTTCGCTGGCGGGCAGGGCCCCAGCAAGGTCCCCAATGATCCTGACTATGCGTCGCAGCAGTGGAACCTGCCGATGGTGGGCTTCGACCGGGCCTGGGCTGAGATTCGCGGCGATCAGCGCCTGCGTATCGCCTTCATGGACACCGGCATTCTTTCGGATCATCCGGATCTGAAATCACGGATTTCGCCCTACGGCTACGACTTTATCAGCGACCCCAAGGTTGCTAACGACGGTGACGGCGTGGATGCGGACCCCAGTGAACCGCGGGTTCTCGGTCCGATTACCCTCTTCCACGGCACCTACGTTGCGGCGGTGGCTTGTGCGGCAACGGACAACGCCCTCGGCATGGCAGGGGGCACCTGGGCCAGCGAGCTGATGATGTTGCGGGTTTTTGGCCCTTACCCCGGAAGCAGCTACGACCTCGTTCAGGCGTATCGCTATTGCGCCGGGCTTTCCAACGTGAGTGGGCGGGTGCTGAAGGCTGCGCAGCGGCCACACGTGCTCAACCTAAGCTTCGCCACCACGACGATTACGCCCGCCGAAATCGCAGCGATCCGAGCCTGTGCCAAGGCCGGGATCTGGATCTTCGCTGCGGTGGGGAATGACAGCTGGGTCGACCGGCCGACCTATCCCGCAGCCTTACCCGAGGTCATGGGAGTCGGCGCTGTTGGCCCGAACAAGAACAAGACCAGTTACAGCAACGTTGGCCACTTCGTCGATCTGGTCGCTCCTGGTGGGACCACATTTGGTGGTTCTGGAGGTGTGTACTCGGCTTGGGGAGGTGAGTTCTCACCGGGCCAATTCCGATTTGTCTATAGCACCTTCCGTGGCACCTCGGTTGCGACCCCGCATGTCTCCGCTGCTGCGGCGCTGCTGCGCGCGGTGCAACCGGAACTCAGTTTTGCTGCTGGGCGGAAGGTCCTGATGCAGAGTGCCGAGGACCTCGGGCCTGTCGGCCGTGATAAGTCTTATGGGGCGGGCTTACTCCAAGTTCATCGGGCCGTTGCCGAGGCGACGAAAACCATCCATCGCATCCGGACCCGGCCCCATGTGCTCGATTTTGGGAGCAGCAAGAACTCCTTAGTCGCCGATGTCCAGAGTGCCGGGCTCTTCGGCTTGTCTTCGCTCAGTGTCGGCAAGATTAGCTCTCCCGCGATCCGTGCGAGCCTCGACTCGGCACAGGCGCCGAGCAAGCTGCGGCTGAGCCTCGATCGGAAGGGGCTGCCCGTCGCGGCCTATGAAGAAACCGTGGAGTTGCGAGACGTCCATGTGCAGCGCCAGGTGCCGGTGCGCTTTTCGCTGCCGATTCCGGCGCCAAAGCGGGCGACGGAGATTCGCTTGCTGCAGGGCAAGACGATCATGTATCGGACGGACTGTGATGCGATGGGCCGTTTCGTGCTGCCGGCGGTGCGCTACGGCACCTACGTAATGGAAATGGGCGTCGACCAGAACGGTAATGGCGTGCTCGGCGATTCGCAGGAGTGGTATCTGCGTTGGAGCTTCGTTGTCGGCCCGCAGGGGACACCGCCGCCGAACGGGACCCTCGTGCCGTGGGTGAAATAAGCGCGCGCAAGTGCTGCTGGACTTTGCTGCGTAAGCGCTCGGCTTTACCGAATTGCTCGAATGGCCTGCACTTCGCCTAGGGCAAAGTGTCGTGCGGTGAGGGCGACTCCTTCTGGCGTGATCTCTTCTAGCCGCCCTAAGAACTCTTCTCCGCAGCTTTCGACGCTGACCAGTTCATGCTGGAGCCTGGTGCCTTCCATGAAGGCTTGCTGCACGGTCAGGCGATTACCCTGTTCGGCGCAGGCGACGTAGCTCGCGAGGGTCTCAAGCACGTCTCCGAGGATTTCGGCGCGCGATTGCTCCTGCCCCAGCTCCTTGCGCAAGCTGGTCGCGGTCGCTTCGAGCCCAGGCGGGAAACGTAGGCGGTTGACGTTGATCCCGACGCCGCAGATCCAGCTATCGCTCGACTCGCTTTCGATGAGGATGCCACAGAGCTTCTTCTCCGCGATGAGGAGGTCGTTCGGCCACTTGATCCTCAGGCTGTTTTTCAGTCGTAGCTCAAGCGGTTTCCAGGCCGCTGCTGCTACCAAGATCGGGAGCAGCAGTCCGGGGTATTGATCCTCGGGGCGTAGCAGCACGCTGAAGGAGATTCCCGAGCCCGGTTCTTGGTTCCATTTGTGATCCTGACGGCCACGCCCCTGGGTTTGGTTGCAGGCGACGACGATGAGTTTGTCGGGGTCGATTCCTTTGGCGCGACGTGAAGCGGCCAGTTCTCGAGTGCTGTCCTGGGTGCTGGCTACCTCATCGAGGAAGACCAGGTCCCATTCGCCGTGGGCCCAGAGTCGCTTGCGTACCTGTTCCTGTTCGTTCTTGCCGTAGCTCATGGTGGCCTAGTGTGCCGCATGGAGCTGTCGAAGAGGCCTGCCGATTGGCCCGGGATTCGGTGAATCGTTGGTGGAAGCGAAGTCTCGCGACTTGAGCGTTGGGCGCCACCTTGTCGAGAAAATCTCCAGTCGCTTTGGCTTCGTGTCGATACACGTTCCGAGGCATCGATCCCATCGAGGCCTTGCTGCACTCCCCCCCAGGAGGGCAGATCCCCGTATCCCCCCGTTCAAGGCACGAGCATTTTGTCCGAGAGCCGAACCAGCGAGGACCAGGTCCGTGGTTTCGGAGAGTCTCTGACCAGCCCCGAGCAGTGGTGCAAGTCGTCGGAGCCTCTTCGCTACCCCGGTTTCCGGAGAGCGGCGACGGCAACCCTTCCCCCCCCTGCCGAGCTGCTCGCCGGATCAGGTCCGCTGCCTGAGCTATTCGTTCACGAATGGTGCGAGGCCCTGGGGTCGTTCGAAATGCGGCTCCCGGAGCTTTGCGATGTATTGGCTCCGGGGGGAGTGCTCGTGCTGTCCTTGCGCCACGTGATGGCGCCCAGCAATGTGCGTGCGTCTCTGCAGGGTGGGCTTTCGGGCTTCGATCACCGACCATTTCTAAGTGATCGCGAGCAGAGCTTTTCGATCCTGCAGCTCACGCGAGCTTTGTCGCAGGCGGGGCTGACGGTCAGAGATCTCGCCGAAGTGCAGCTCTGGGACCGTCAGATGCCTCTGGCCTCGGTCCATGCCCTGCTCAAGGTGGGGATTGCCGCTACGCGCTACCTGGTTCGGGTTCCCGGCGACCGCCTTTGGGTCCGAGCCGAACGCCTGTTACCGGCCCCCGGCTCGGTGCTTATCGCTCGAACCAAGGACGACCCCGAGGCGCTGCAGCGCACGATGGGGGCCTTGGACGCATTTCTCCCCGCGAGCTGGGAGCGCGTCACTGGAGAGATCCAAGAGCGGGAGTGCGAGTCTTGGAACGAGGCCGTTACTCGAAGCAGCGGTGACTTCTTGTGGCTCTTGCGTTCCGGTGATCAGCCAGACGAAGAGAGCTATATGCGACTGCGCCATGAGGCCCCGGTCGCCCCGGCATATCGGGTTGAAGAAAGCGAGGACGCTTTCTACGGGCTTGGTGGTTTGATGATCGAGCGTGGGGCGTTGCTCGACATGGGTCCTCTTCCGAGTGAGCTGGAGAGTGATCTGCTCGCCAACGAGGAATACCTGCTCCGGGCTAGCGCTTTTGGCTACCCGTTTCGGCCGGTCAAGTGCTCCAAGCCCTGGGCGGGGCAAAGCCCTGAGCCCGGGCCGAGAATCGCCGAGTTGACACCGATCTTTCTCGAGCGCTGGGATGGTGCCGGTGAACTTGAGAATCCGGGCGATCCCTCAGCCCTAGAAGTGGAAACACCTCCTTGGGAGTTGGAGGGCCGGGATCCGCGCATCAGCCTGTGCATGATCACCAAGAACGAGGAGAGTTTCCTCGAAGGCTGTTTGCGTCAGGTTGTCGAGCATGTCGACGAGATCGTGCTGGTCGATACCGGCTCTGAGGATCGCACGGTCGAGATCGCCGAGAGCTTTGGCGCCAAGGTTCTGCACCAAAAGTGGGAGGAGGATTTCAGCAAGCCTCGAAACCTCTCGCTCGAGCATGCGACTGGCGACTGGATTCTCGTTCTCGATGCCGACGAGGTCCTCTCTGCAGAGAGTGCCTGCAAGATTCGCGACTTGGCGAAGAACAAGCGTGCGGCCGGCTACCACGTACTCTTCCGCAGCGCCCACGAAGACGGGGCTACCGGTGGCCTCACGATGGTGCGGATGTTCCGGCGCTTGCCCAATATCGAATACCGCTTCGTCATCCACGAGCAGGTGGTGATGTCGCTGTTAGAGGAGGCTAAGGACCGGAACCTTGCCATCCTGCCCAGTTCGCTCGAGGTCCTGCACTACGGCTACACCGACGAGATAATGGATAAGCGCGACAAGCGCCGCCGTAATGTCGAACTCTTCGAGAAACAGCTGGCGATTGATCCCGATGACGTCTACTGCCTCTACAAATATGCCGACTTTCTTCGGATTATTGGCGATCGGGATGACGATTTGCGCGCCGGCTTTCATCGGGCCTTGAGCTTACTGCGCCTGCAGGCGCCCTCGACGTACAGGCAGGCCCCATTTGCAGCTGAGATCTCAGCTTTATTAGCTCTGCACTACGCGCGGGCCGGTGATCTTGAGAAGGCCGATGAACTGGTTCGCGAAGGGCTGCAGCGATTCTTGCCAACGCCGAACCTTCACTACATTGCCGCCAATGTCGCGAGCTCACTTGGGCGCTACCTTGAGGCGCTGGAGCAATACCATCACTGTCTAGGCTTCCGCGATGCCATGCTTTCGGTGCCGGTGCAGCCGGGCATCACTGGCCACGTTAGCTACGCAGGGATGGCGTCTTGTTACATGCAGCTTGGCGATATGGTGCGGGCAGCGGATTGGCTCGATGCCGCGCTGCGCGAAGAGCCGGGCTATGAGGTCGCGGTGTTGCTGCGCACTATCTGCGACCTGAATGAAGGGGCTCTGAGCCGGGCTATCGAGCGCATCACTGCGTGCATTTCCGCGAATGGCGATAGCCCGGCGCTGCGCGCTCAGGGCGCCCGGGTTTTGGGTCAGCTCGATATGTGGCCCCAGGCCTGTCGTTGGTTTGAACAAGCAATAGAGCTCTGTGCTAGCGATGACCCGGGGCTCCGGCGTGAGGCTGGCTTATCAGCCTTGCTTGGCGATGACTTGCCCCGGGCTCAGGGGCACTTGGAAAGAGCCGATGACCCGGTCGCGAAGGCGGCGTTGCACTTGCTCGCCGTTCTGCGTGGTGAGCAGCGGGTCGCACCACCTATGGGCGCTGACATAGATGCGCTCGAAGATTTGCTCCGTAAGAAGGGCCGTAGTGACTGGGTTGAATACCTCAGCGCCTCGGCGGATCGAGAGAATACCAATGCCCTCTTCGCAGAGGTTTGATGATGACTGACCAGAATACGACGCTTCTCAACCCGAGCCTTACCTCGCAGCCTGGGGTAGGTACGTTCTTCCCGAAGAAGCCTACGCGGATCACAGCTGCGCCTGTAGAGGATGCTCCCGATGCGATCCCTGAGGTGATGGAACGGCTTGCTACTGTCGGAACCAACCTTGCTGCAGTGCACCGGGTCTGCTCCGAGGCTTATTGGACCCAGGGTAAGTACGAGGATGCGCTGTCGCACCAGAAGATGGCGTGCTTGATGGACGGCGGGAATCTTGAGTATCGCAACCAGCGAGGCTTCCTGTACTACCTCTGCGGCCATGATGTCGAGGCCTGCCAGGACTTCCTTTTCGTAGTGCAGAATGATCCGAGCAACTACGAAGCCTTCTTCAATCTGGGGATGGTGGAGTTTGGGCTTAGTCGCTATCTGGAGGCCGAACAGTGCTTTGAGAGCGCTGTTACCTTGTCTCCTGAAGATGCGGAGATCTGGAACAACCTCGGGGTGGCGCGTTACCACTTGGGGCGGGTCAAAGATGCCCGTGAGTGCTTTGAAAAGGCTGCGCAGCTGGACCCGGAATACGAAGAAGCTCAGGGGAACCTGGCGGACCTCGGCTGAGATCTACAGGGCCACGATCGTGGCCCTGTAGCCATTACTTGGAGCGCGGCCGCACCCATTCGTAGACGTGTGGCTGCGGGGATCGTAGCGCTTTGATTTCTTGGAGCTCTGCGAGGATCCTCTCTTTCAGCTGAGGCAGCTTTGCTTGCAGTTGCCGCATGCGGGCCCTTGCTTGCTCGCGTTGTTCTGCCACTGCCTTGCTGATCCCTGGGGTGTTGGCGGCGATGCGTCGCGCCTCTTGGATATCGCGGATGCCGCTGCGGATCTGGTCATTACGCAAGCCGTTCTTTGCTGATAAGCGCAGGGCCTGCTGCCAGTCTGGGTGCTCCAGCCGAAGGCCGATGTCGAGGCCTTGGCGCCAGGTTGCGGACGCGGCGCTGATCAGGGGGACGCCATCGACGCGCAGCTCCCAAATCCCATGCGGCAGTGTTGTGTGGCGGACCTGGACTCGATTGCGTTCGGCGTAGTACTCATCGAGCAGTACCGCTTCGCGGGCTTCGAGAGGGAGGGGCCAAGGCAGGACGTCGGCTTGGATGAGGAAACGCCGGTTGATGGGCTCCTCGATGGGCCGCTTGCGTTGCAGTTCACGGCCGCCATGGATAAGCGCGCCGCTGTCCCTGATCGTGATGCTCATACGAGCGCCGCGTTCGCCGATCTGTTTGAGCACCTCGATGGCGATTAGGGCGCTGGCGGCCGGCCCTGGGTGGATGCCGTCCGAGCTCAACGAGGCGCCAGCATTGAGAAAACGCAGCCGCTCAAGGTGGGCGCGCAGGGGTTCTTGGAGGTCGATGTAGGGGAGTTTGTTTTTCCGAGCGAAGTCGCGTGTGACCAGGGCGAGGTGGCGCAGAGTGGCTGCGTAGTCCCTGGAGAATGGGGCCAGGCCAGCGACGCTCTTTCGCAAGCGGATGCTCTCCGCGTCGTATGGCGGCGAGGACATCAAGAACGGCGCCGATTCTAGCTCCAAGGCCCGCTCCACGAACTTCCTAAGGTCATGCTGATAAGCGCTGACGATCTTTGGGTCGAAGCGGCGCTGGCTGCCGCTGTTGCTTCCGAAGCAGATCAGGGCGCGATTGGGCCGCCAAGCAGCGATCTCTTCGTCGAGGCGCCTGAGGCCATCGCTGAGTTGGTCCCCGCGCACTCCGGCGTTAAGGAACTCGAGGCTGCGCCTTGGGTATCGAGTCCAGGCATAGTCCTCGAGGTAGCGCGTGTAGAGACAGGCGTGGGTGATGCTGTCGCCGATCCATGCGATGCGGGCCCCCTCTGCGAAAAGCTCGGGAGGAGCCTTGATGCTGCTCTGGGAGGATGCGGTGACGGTGATGAGCAATACAGCGAGCAGGGTTCTCATAGGGCGGCGAGTGTATCCGCAGCTGCGCCCCGGAACTCTACGGGGACCTGACTTATCACAGCTGCGATGCTTCTGCTCTTAGCGGCCCAGGTCGAGGCGCCAGCGGGCTTCACCGCGCGCAGGGACAGACCCTTGTAGCTCGCGTCGTCCTAGGCTTCGGCTCTCGATACGCAGGCGGTATCTGCCAGGGAGAAGCCTCCCCAACGCCAGCCTGCCTTGAGTTTGTAGGGTCTTGCGGAGGATGCTCCCTGGCAGGCTGCCAGTGCGAAGGAGGCGTCCTTTGGCGTCCCAAATCGACCAGGCGTAGAGGTCCTCCTCTGAGATCTTGGGGAGTCTGCCGGCCATTTCGGCAAAGACGAAAACTCCGGGATGCAGCTTTAGGCGCAGCTGGCAGTGTTCCTTGTGGGTGAGGGTGAGCAGCTTGGTGCTCGCCGGTGCCGCTGCACCGTCATCGACACTGAGGTAGTACTCACCCGGGGGCAGTCCTGCGAAGTGGACTTGCCCCTCAGGGTCAGTTACTTGCAGGTGTTGGTAAGCGGCAGGTCGTCCCTTGGCGCCCAGGAGGCGGACGAGAGCCCCTGAGGCTTTTGCTCCATGGGCTTCCACTGTCAGCTCGATGCTCGCAGCAGCGTCAACGAAGACCTTGATCTTGTCGACCTTTTGCCCTGGGCCGATGTCGATCCACCCGGTAGCTCCGCTGCGACCGCCTCCGCCAAGAAGAGAAGGCTCTTGTGCGTGCAGGCGGTAGCGCCCGGGCGCTAGACCTTGAAAGCGAAAGCTGCCGTCATTGCCGGAGAGCATGACTCCCTGGCCTATCTCGGCATTTTCCAAGGAGTCGAAGGCCAAGGCGCCTTCACCTTCGAGGGTCAGCACAGCGCTGGGGATGCCGCCGCCGTCTTTACGGTCGAGGACCCGGCCGGCGAGGCTTGATCCGGGGAAGTGGAGCGGGAGTACATGGCGAGCTTTCGCCGGGATCAGGCAATCGCGGACTTCGCCGAGTGCGCCCGAGAAGACCCCTGTGCGCACCCGCACCCGGTAATTGCCTGGTGGGACGGTGCGGAAGCGGAAGCCCCTTGGGCTCAAGGTCGCGAGCATGGGGCTTGAGGCTTGCCCCGGAGTGAGCAGTTCGACGAGCCCCTCCGTCAGTTCTTCGTTACCGATCCAGACACGGCCTTCGACGTGGGTCATGCCAGCGTCGGCTTTATTCGTGGGGATTCGCAGTTCGACTCGTTGCTCTTCCCCTTCTTTGACCGTCAGCTTTTTCTTGATGACATGCTTCTGGCTCTCGGTGACGAGGCGAAGCATGCCACCGGTGCTCACCCTGTCGGGTTCTTGGTTTTGCATGGACAGGGCTGTGATCCTTTGCAGGTCGCTGGCCTGGACCTCGTAGCGACCGGGGGCGAGGCCGGTGAAGCGGAAGCGGCCGTCTGCGTCGCTCTTCCCGGTCTTCATGGTTGCGTTGCGCTGCGATTGTGCGCTCAGCGTCCAACCTGCGACGCCTATGCCGTCGGTATCGATCAGGCGCCCGCTTATGGAGCCGCCTCTGCTGAGCTGGATCAGGACGCCCTTGGTGGTTTTTCCAGCCTGGACCTGGATGGCCTTGCTGCGGCAAAGGGCAAAGCCGGGTTTTTCTGCCAGCAGGCGATGCCGGCCCAGCGGAACTCCTTGTAGGAGGAACTCGCCCTCTGCGTTTGTTTGGGTGTGGGCGGCACCGCTCATTGCACTGAGTAAGCGCATATCGGCCAAGCCGCCTTTGGCGATACGGAGTTCGGCTCCGGCAATGGCTTGTCCATTGGGGCCGAGCACGCGACCGGCGATGCCGGAGGGTTCATCCAGGAGGATGTCGCCGAGATCCAAGGTGCCGCTGCTGGCGTCCACCCTTTGGGTATGCGTTTGCCGCCCGGGGCTCTCGATTTCGAGGTGGACTCGTTGTGGTGCGAAGCCGGCGAGCTCGAAGCGCCCGTCTTTGCTGCCCTTGATCGTGCGCTGGGCGATGGCGCGCTCCATGACCAGCCAGGCCTTGATCTTGGCGCGTACGACGAAGTCCCGGGTGGGCTCGCGGCTGCCTTTGTTCAGCACTCGGCCGATGATGCGCGCGGTCGGAACCAGGCGGATTTCGACGTCCTTGCTGCCGGCGCGTATTGGGTCGGTGATGCGAAGGGCGCAGCCCGTGGCTGCCGCCATGAGCTTGCGCTTTTCGCCCTTGCGTAGCCCGCCGATTTCGAAGCGGCCCTCTTCGTCGCATTCGATCCCGTGTCCAGCCTTGAGTTTGCGTCCAATCAGGTCCTTGCCGACGAAATCGGCGAGTTCGAAGCCGAGGAGGCTGGCGCTCATCGTCTCGTCCAGAAGTAGAACCCGGGCTTGCGGCAGGGAGGTACCCTTCTCGTCGATAACGCGGCCGCTGATCATCTCTCCGCGATCGAGGGTCACGCTCCGCTCGACGGTTTCGCCATAATGGAACACGACAGGGAGGCTCGCCTCTAGGTAGCCGGTGCTTGTTATCGAGATCTTGGCCGGACCGGGGCGCAGTGAGCTGCTGCGGATCTTGCCGTCTTTGCCTTTGATCAGTTCTTGGGAGAGACCTGCGTTCTGGTAATGGTTTTGGAGCTGTGGGCGTTGCTCGTAGTGAACCTTGGCCTGGCAGTCGAGAAGCGGAGTTCCTTGCTGGTTTCTGACTTCGATAGAGAGCGCGGCGCCTTTGACTAGGTGCAGAGTCAGGACGCGGCGTCTGCCGGGTTCGAGGCGCAGCTCGCGGATGGCTTGGGCGTAGCCCTTGAGTCGCACTCGGATTAGCTTAGCCGGGCCTGGCTCAAGGCCGAAAAAGACGGCGATGCCCTGCTCGTTACAGCGCTGCTCGACGGGGGCCATACGCTTCATGAGTTCTTGCATGTCGCGGAAGGCTTCGGGCTTCATGAACTGCGCACTGTCGAAGGGTGTAAGGACGGCGACGGAGGCCTTGGGAATCGGACGGCCGTCGGCGCCTCGAACCTGGACGATGAGGCTGGCGGCGAGAGAGAGCTGTAGGGTGCCGAGGTCCTGGGTTCCTTGTTCCTGAACTCGAAAGCGCAGGGCTTTGGGCAGGGAGGCGAGGGGGTGTTCGATACGAAGTTCGCGGAATCCGGGGTCTGGGTCGCGGAACTCGAAGCTGCCGTCGGTGGCGATGGGGGCCCGGGCGATGGCTTCGCTATGTGCGCCGAAGGCGGGTAGCGAGGTGGAGGCTTTGCCTTCAGCGATGGCGTTCATGATCCCCCGAAAGGAGTGGGGAACGTTCTCGCTTGCGAGGTGGAGGGTCGCGAAGCCACCGCTGGCGCTTAGGCCTCCGGGCAATACTGCGTTGCCACGTAGGATTCGGATCGCGGGAGCTTGCTCTCTTGTACCGGTGCGCGCTTGCGGCGTTTCGCCCCCGGGCTTGGCCGCCTTCGCAGGTTCAGCCTCGAACCCTTGGCTGGCCTTGCGGCCTTCACGGCTTTGGAGCTTGGGGGCGCCGCCGCCTTGCTGGATTGCTTCTTGAGAGGATCCTCTGCTCCACCACAGGAGTATGGCTATTGCAGCGGCCCCCAGGATGACCAGAAGGGAGAGGGAGCGAAAGGGGGAAGGCTTCATGCCGGGCTCCGAAGGAGAGGGGGTGCTGCGGAGAGCAGCGACTAGGAGAGCAGAGACTAAGAGAGCAGAGACTAGGGGTGCAGAAGTTCGCGGAAGCGATACGGCTCTTTGCCGACGGGGCGCAGCTTGAAGCGGGTCTTTAGAAAGAGCCGGATGATCCGGAGCTTGGCCTGGACCTCCGTCGGGGTACCGGGAACGTCTACGAAAAGGCTTTCGCTGGCGAGTACGCGCATGCCGGACGTTAGTTGCTGGGCGATGGCGTCGCCGAAGCCAGGAAGCTCGGCGAGGAGTTGCTCGCTGGACTTTGTTATCAGGCTGCTGGCGAGGAGAGGCCGGACCTCGGCATTTTCGAGTAATACAGACTCGAGGTCGAAGCGCCTGGCGCAGAGCAGCCAGCTGGGCTTTTCTTTCGTGATCGTGCGAAGGGCAGTACCGAAGTCGCGACCGGGGCGGTTGTCGTGTTTGAGTACTTCGTATTGGCCAACGACGAATATGGCGAATATGGCGCCGACAAAGAGCGCTCTAGCTAGGGAGCTGCGAGACTCGCGTATGCGCTGCAGCAGCAGGATGAGGCCCGGGATCAGCCAGGGCAGGAAGTAGGCGCCGCGTTCATGGATGGGGGTGCCGCTGTCATCAACGAGGATGAAGGTGCAGAGCAGGGCATAGGGTAAGAGTCCAAGGATCACCCAGAGGGCTCGCGGCCAATCGGCCCGGCGGAGTACTAGGATCGCCAGGCTGGCTGGCGCCAAGGGCAAAAGCAGCTCCCTAAACCATACGGTGGCGAACCTGGAGAATGCTCCATCCGGGTGGAACCATTCCCTAAGCCATTCGCCCGGCTGTCCGGGACTTTCGGCACGGCCGAGGGCCGCATGCAGGAGAGGTGTGGCGAGCAGGAGGAGGGCGAGGTGGATTGCCGTCATCGCCACCAGCTCGGGCAGGCATGCACGCAAGCTCTTTCGGACCAGCCAGGTGACCGCAATGGGGGCGAGGATCAGATTGCCCGTCGAATGCGCCATCGCCGAGCTCCAGGTGATGAGGCCGAGGGCGGCGGCCGCCAGGAGCCTGTGCGGGAGCGATCTCGCTTCGGCGCGGCGATAGCATCGTTCGGCCCACCAGAAGGCGATGGCTGCACAGAGCAGGAAGAGGGCGTGGAACTCCACGACGGTGGCGAAGAACAGCACGGCGGGACAGGTGCCGAAGATCAGGGCCAGGCCGAGGTAGCTGCCACGTCGCCAAGCGAACTCGCGGCCGAGCAGGGCAAAGAACAGGGCGGCGATGCAGGTGCAGGCCCCGGAAAACCACACTGCGCGGGTGTGGATGCTGGCGCCGGTGAACTCGAGGGCCTTGACGAACTCTGCTGCGAGCGGGAGGTAGAGCGGGTGGCGGGGGTGGCTCAGGTTCCCGGTGTGCAGGTGCGTGTAGACGATCTGCAGGCCGTCGTGCAGGTAGAAGCTTCGCTGGGCGTAGAGCAGGTAAAAGGCGAAGAGCCCGGGGCAGACCAAGAGCCAGCACCAGAAGGGGACGCGATTTCCTGCGCCACGAATCTCAGCGCCAGGATCGAGGACGTTCCCGGTCGAGGTCGAGCGCATGTTCGGGATTCTGGGCGGGGCTCGGCTGAGGCCAAAGGCTAAACTTGCTCTCCTTTCGGGCCTGGCCTATGCCCGCGCCTGAGCACAGTGGAGAAACAACATGCAGATTCTGCGAGTCGAGCCGACCCCCAATCCCAATGCCGTCAAATTCGTCGTGGATGCCAATCTGGGCGCTGCGGCGGAGTTCGCTGACCAGCAAGCCGCCCAAGACAATGACTTGGCGAAAGCGCTGTTTGAGATCGATGGCATTGACACGGTCTTCCTGAATCAGAACTTCATCACGATTTCGATGACCCAGGAGGCCGAGTGGCATGTGGTGCATTCTCGGGTGCACGAGTTGATCCTCCGCTTCGAGCCGCCGGTGGTGGAGGCTCCCGAAGGCGCTGAGGGGGCGGATGGCATCAACCAGGTCGACAAAACCAAGCAGGGTGCTCTGCTCGAGCAGATCACTCAGCTCTTGCAGGAGCGGGTCATGCCGGCCTTGGCCGCAGATGGTGGCGGGCTGCAGGTGGTGGATCTCGAGGACAAGACCCTGACGATTCGCTACCAAGGGGCTTGCGGCACCTGCCCCAGCGCGATTGCCGGCACCCTGGGGGCGATCGAGAACCTGTTGAAGAGCGAAGTCGACCCCGAGATCCGTGTGGTCCCGGCGGGTATGGGCATGCCCTACTGAGCCTCCTGCTCCGGAGCCTTCGGCGCTGTTGGGGCTAGCGGGCCGTTGGGATCTGCGCAGGGCGGCAAAGTACCGTCTGCGACGCCCTCCTTGCTGGTCATACCGGCGTTGATTTCCCGAAGGCACGGAGGCGGGGGCTGCTCGCCTCCAGTTTCCGGCTCGTCCTGCTGTCTTTCTTCGTCATGCCACGGGGCGAGCTGGGCTGCGAAAATCGGCCGCGCTCCCCGTCCTTGTGGAACGAAAAGCTCCGGCAACATTGATCATGGCTCTGGCGATCTCTAGCCTCACTCGCCGTTTCGAGCCTGTGCGGCGTTCCCGCTTTAGAGACCCCTTTGTCTCTAGGCCGCATGGATGGACCTCCCATGGGAGCCCCTGCTCCGAGGGCCATGTACTACGACTTCTTGCATATTGCTGTTCTGCTCTTGGTCGGACTGGGCTTCGTTTATGCGAACCTGCTGATCCTGTCGTTCTTCCGCCCGAAGAACCCGAATGAGCTGAAGCTTTCAACCTATGAATGCGGGATCGAGGCCTTTGGTTCCTCGTGGATCCGCTTCGATATGCGCTTCTATACGGTGGCGCTGATCTTTGTGCTCTTTGATCTGGAAATCGCCTTCCTCTTTCCCTGGGCCGCGGTTTTCCGGGAGCTGGGCGAGACGGGGCAGGGCACGGTTGCGGTCTGGGGCGGGTTGATCTTCGTTCTGATCCTCTTCTTCGGGCTGGTCTACGACTGGGCGAAGGGGGATCTGGACTGGGTGAAGAGCTTCAGCGAGGGGCGCTCGCACTATGCAGAGCAGCCGGGGCTTGGGCAGCCGGGGCTTGGGCAGCCGGGGCTTGGGCAGCCGGGGCTTGGGCAGCCGGGGCTTGGGCCCTTGTCGCCGACTTCTGCGGGTGATGCTCTTGCGGGCGATGGCGGCGAAGAGTCGGGCCAAGAGCCCGCCTGACGGAGGAAGCATGGGAGCACTCGAGAACAGCCTCGATCACAACGTTCTGACCACCAGTGTCGACCGCCTTGTTAACTGGGCGCGCCGCTCCTCGGTCTGGCCGATGACCTTTGGTCTTGCCTGCTGCGCGATCGAGATGATGGCTGTCGGTGCTGCGCACCACGACCTGGATCGCTTTGGTGCCGGCGCCTTTCGGGCGACTCCGCGTCAGGCAGATCTGATGATTGTCGCCGGCACGGTGACTTTCAAAATGGCCGAAGTGATCCGGCGGCTCTACGAGCAGATGCCGGACCCCAAATACGTGATTGCGATGGGAGCCTGTGCGACTGGAGGTGGCCCTTACTACAAGTATGGCTACCACGTCGTGAAGGGTGTTGACCGAGTGATCCCCGTGGACGTTTATCTGCCGGGCTGTCCGCCTCGGCCTGAGGCGCTGATCGATGCGCTGATGGCATTGCAGGCGAAGATCGACCGCGAGAACGTCCTTCGCCGCAACAACGTCGTAAGCGCTTGAGCTGGGAACCGTCATGGACTTCGCTGCGATTGCCGACCGAATCGACCAGTTGCTGCCAGATCTCATCGAGGCGCGCGATACCGTGCGCGGTCGCGATCCATGGATCGTCGTGCCGGGACCCCGAGTGCCCGAATTGATGCAGCAGCTGCGTGACGATCCCGAGCTAGGCTTTGACCTCTTGGTCGACCTTACTGCTGTCGACTACCACCCGGACTTCTTGCCGAAGCCCGCCAGAGCGAAAAAGGGCGAAGAGCCACCGCCCGAGCCCTTGCCGGCTCGCTTCGAGGTCCACTACCGCCTGCGTAGCACGGTCCACAATCTTGAGCTGCTGGTGAAGGTCCATCTCGAGCACAGCGACGCTCCGTCGCTTCCGACGGTTCGGGAGGTCTATCCCGCGGCGGACTGGCATGAGCGGGAGTGCTGGGACCTTTTGGGGCTGCGCTTCGAGGGGCATCCCGACTTGCGGAGAATCCTCTGCTGCGAGGACTGGGTCGGACACCCGCTTCGCAAGGACTACCAGTTCCCGAAGGATTATCACGGCATCAGCGCCGAGTGAGCTGCAGACCATGACGGACACGAAAGACAGCTCCGGCGCTCAGGGGACGGAAAGCCGGGCTGGCACGCGCATCATCGAAGAAAACCGCCGCTCGGATGGGCAGCGTGAGATCGTTCTCGATGTCCGCACGCAGGACATGGAGATCAATATGGGGCCGCAGCATCCGTCTACGCACGGTGTGCTGCGTGTTGTGATTACCGCCGACGGCGAAGTCGTCACCTCGGCCCGCCCCTACGTTGGCTATATCCATCGCTGCGCCGAGAAGATTGGCGAGTCGGTTACGTACGACATGTTCGTGCCTTACACCGACCGCTACGACTACCTCGCGGCGATGAATAACAATATTGGCTATAGCCTCGCAGTCGAGAAGGCCGCGGGGCTTGAGGTGCCGCCGCGCGCAACTTGGTTGCGCATGATCGTGAGCGAACTCAACCGCGTCGCATCGCACCTAGTGGCTTTTGGCACCTACGGCCTCGACCTCGGAGCTTTCACTCCCTTCCTCTATGGCTTCCGCGAGCGTGAGTGGCTCCTCTCGATCTTTGAGAAGCTATGTGGAGCGCGGCTCACCTATAGCTATTGCTACCCTGGCGGTGTCGTCAATGACGCGCCTGAGGGCTGGATCGATGAGGTGCTGCGCTTCTGCGATGTCTTCGACAAGAAGTGGCGGGAGTATGATCAGCTCCTGACCCGGAACCGCATCTTTATCGAGCGCACCGCCAATATCGGCGTCTTTACCGCCGAATTGGCGAGAGCCTATGGGCTGACCGGCCCCTGCTTGCGAGGCTCGGGGGTCCGCTACGACTTGCGTGAGGCCCGCCCCTACATGTTCTACGATAAGGTCTCTTTCGATGTCCCGGTCGGGCGCGGCGAGGTCGGGGTCTTAGGGGATTGCTGGGACCGTTACTGGGTTCGCATGGTGGAGATGCTGCAGAGCACGCGCATCGTGCGGCAGTGCATCGAAGAGATGCAAAAGGACAGTACGCCTGGCGAAGTCATGGGCAAAAAGCCCAAGACCCTGAAGCCGGCGCCGAGTGAGGCCTACGTTGCGGTGGAGAATCCTCGCGGAGAACTCGGGCACTTCGTCGTGACAGACGGTACCGATCAGGCCTATCGCCTGCGGGTGCGGGGCCCCTCCTTCTGCAACCTCAGTGTTCTTGAGAAGGTCTTGCCTGGAACGATGCTCGCGGATGCCGTCGCGATCATCGGATCGATCGACATCGTCCTCGGCGAGGTGGATCGCTGATGCTGCTATTCCTCCTTTCTCCCGCGTCCCTTTCTCCCGCGGCCCTTTCTCCCGCGGCCCTGCAGCAGGGCGCGAGTTTGCCGCCGCGCCACTCGCACAGTGCTTTTGACGGGCTTTTACCCGAGTGGTTACCTGGTGGGATGCTGGTCGAGATCCTGCTCGGCACCGTGCTCGTGATTTCGATTTGCTCGGTCCTGCCAATGCTGTTTACCTGGGCTGAGCGGCGGCTTTCTGGCCGCATCCAGCAGCGCCAGGGGCCGAACCGAGTTGGCCCTTTTGGCTTGATCCAGGCACTTGCCGATGGTGTGAAGCTCCTGTTCAAGGAGGACATCATTCCGGCGAGTGCGAGCCGCTTCCTCTTCGCGTTGGCACCGGGCATCGTCCTCGCCGGGACCTTCGGAGCCTTCGCGATGCTGCCGTTCAGCAACCAGGCGATCCTTGTCGACACCCCGCTTTCGATCTTCGTGATCGCATCCCTGCTTTCGATCGAAGTGATCGGGGTGATCCTCGCAGGATGGGCATCGAACAATAAGTGGTCGATCCTTGGCGCGATGCGCGAAGCGGCGCAGATGGTCTCTTACGAGATCCCGATGGGGCTGTGCTTCTTACTCGCGGTTGCGAGCTACGGCACCCTGAACCTGCGCGAGATGAGCCTGATGCAGGCCGGTGGCGCGTTGAATGTGGGGAACTGGTTGGTTTTCCATAATCCCTTCTTCGCAGCCCCGGCCTTCGTGATCTTCTATATCGCCTTGCTTGCGAACACCAAGCGTGCGCCCTTCGACTTGCCCGAGGCGGAGAGCGAGCTGGTGAGTGGTTTTCATACCGAGTACTCCGGTATCCGTTTCTCCTTCTTCTTCTTGGCCGAATACGCGGCGATGTTCCTGGTTTCCGGGATCGCGGTATTCCTCTTCCTTGGTGGCTGGAATATCCCCTTTGTTCCTGGCGAGCTTCTCGTGGGTTCGATCGGGGGCGAAGCGTTGGCGGCGCTGTCGGTGCTGCTCAAGTCCACTCTGCTCGTATTGATCATGATCTGGATCCGCTGGACGCTGCCTCGCATCCGCATCGATCAGGTCATGAACCTTTGCTACAAGTACCTCACCCCGATTGCCTTGGTCTGCCTCATCGGAACCGTGTTCTGGGAGCAGTACGTGGCACGGCTGGGGAGCTGACGGATGGAAGCTAGTACCATGCCGCCTAAGATCACCACAGCTCTCGGCGCAGAGGCTTTTATGCCCGCTGCCTCGCCCTCCCTCGGCAGGTCTCTCGATCTCCGGGGGAGCGTGTTTCTTGCCTGCGGCTCGCCTTTACGCCGTCCTTTGCCTTTCTCTTTTGCGGTAGGGATCTAGACCCATGAATGGTTTCGGCACCTATCTCAAGAACGTTTGGTCTGGCCTGTCGACGACGCTCATCGGCATGGGAATCACCTTCCGATACATCTTTACCAAGCCGGTGACGGTGCAGTACCCCGAAGAGCGCATGCACGTGGCGGCTCGCTTTCGAGGTATCCACTACCTTGAGCAGGATCTCTGCATCGCCTGCCGCGCCTGCGAGAAGGCCTGCCCGATCGATTGCATCGAAATCCGCTTTGAACGGCACCCAGGTAGCGTCAACGAGTGGTACGAGTTCTCACTCGACTACAACAAGTGCATGTTCTGTGAACTCTGCTGCTTTCCATGCCCCAAGACCTGCATCCACATGGGCCGCGAGTTCAGCTTGGTGAAGTATCATCGCCACGAGCTCGTGCATGACCTGCTGACCTGGGTCGGTATGCGTGATCTCGATCGCGAGACGGTGCAAAAGGCGGAAGAAGCCAAGCGCAAGAAGGCCGAGGCCGCTCGCAAGAAGAAGGAGGCTGCTGCCGCCAAGAAGGCAGCGGAAGCCAAGAAGGCGGCCGAGGCGAAGAATGCCGATAGCGAGGCTGCGGGCGATGCCGCTTCCGAGGAGCAGGAGGGCTGATTTATGGAAACGGCGACCGCCCTGCATATTGCCTTCTTTATCCTTGCCACTGCGGTGGTTGCCGGAGCGCTGATTACGCTTTGGAGCCGATACGTAGTGCACTCGGCATTTGGGCTGATGCTGGCTCTGCTTGGTATCGCAGGGCTTTATGTGACGCTCGGTAGCGACTTCCTTGCCGTGGTGCAGGTGATCGTCTACGTCGGTGGCGTTGTCGTCCTTTACCTGTTTGGCATTATGCTGACGCCTCCCGATCTGGAGGAAAGATGCCGCAAGCGCGTTGGCGTGGGCACCCTGCTCGCGTTCATCGTCTTAGGCCTCCTCGGGACTTCGGCGCTCGGCATCCATGATTGGGTTGGTCTGAGCCCGAGCGGGGGAGGAGTTCAGGAGGGCTCGGTTATTCGAGAGATCGGCCTGCGCTTCATGGATCACGGGAGCATGCTCCTGGCTTTTGAGCTGGCCTCTGTCGTGCTATTGGTGGCGCTGATTGGGGCGGTCTTCATCGCCCGTCGCGTTGGGGTCATCGGCAAGAATTCCAACGAAGAAGGGGGTTCGGCATGAGCTTCGCCGCCCTGGCTTTGGCGCAGGAGAGCGCCAGCGACGCTGCCGCGACCGTCCCGGCTTCGGTCCCGGTGGAATACTACCTCTTCGTCTCGATCTTCCTCTTCCTGATTGGACTGACCGTCATCTTGACGCGTCGCAACCTGATCTACGTGCTGATGGGGATCGAGCTGATTCTGAACTCGGCGAGTCTCAACTTCGTCGCCTTCGGTAGCCACCGAGGGGAGATCGGGCTCGTCGATGGCTCGCTCTTCGGCCTGTTCATCATCGTGCTTGCGGCTGCTGAGGCCGTGATCGCGCTCGCCATCGTCCTCAATGTCTTCGGGCTCTTCGCCAGTGTTCGGACCGAAGACCCGAACCTGCTGCGGGAGTAGAGGGGCAGATGCAGATCTCTACGAACTGGGGCGATTTCCACCTCATTCACATATATCTGATGCTTGCGATGCTGCTGCTGCCGCTCGCGGGCTTCGTGATCCAGATCTTCTTCGGCAGGAAGCTCCCGAGACAGGGTGACTGGCTGCCGACAACGATGATCGGTATCTCGATGCTGATCGGGATAGGGCTCTTTGCTCACACGATGGTGCTTGGCGATCCGTCGCTGCTCTTGCACTCGGGCTTTGAGAACTCGCATGGCGAGAGCTTTTCGTGGAACTGGTTGCTCGGCTCGGCCACCGAGTTCTCGCGGGCGACCCTCGATACCGAGGGTATTGCGGGCAACTGGGTCTTCACCATCCTCTTCGATAATCTGACAGCGGTCATGCTGAGCGTGGTGGGGATCGTATCCTTCCTCGTCCACGTGTACAGCCTTGGCTACATGAAGGGCGAGGTCCGTTACCCGCGCTTCTTTGCCTACCTCGGCATCTTCAGCTTCTCGATGCTGGGGCTCGTCCTCTCGGGCAACCTGCTCTTCCTGTTCTTGTTCTGGGAGCTGGTCGGCTTCTCGAGCTACCTGCTGATTGGTTTCTACTTCGAGCGGGACTCGGCGGCCAATGCCTGCAAGAAGGCCTTCCTGGTCAACAAGGTCGGTGATACCGGCCTGTTCATCGGGATGATGATCCTTTGGCAGCAGACCGGCAGCTTCGACATCCTGGTGATCTTCGAGCGGATCTCGCAGGCGGTTGCTGAGAATGGCGGCGTGGTGCCGACCTGGGTGTATGCCGCAGGTCTCCTGCTCTTCGCCGGTCCGATTAGTAAGTCGGCGCAGTTCCCACTGCATGTCTGGCTTCCGGATGCGATGGAGGGCCCGACCCCGGTTTCGGCGCTGATCCACGCGGCGACCATGGTCGCCGCTGGCGTGTACTTGATCGCCCGCATGTTCCCGATGTACCTCTTCATTCCAGAGGTGCTGCTCGTCATCGCGATCTTCGGTGCTTTTACCGCGATCTTCGCCGCGACGATCGGGCTCACGCAATGGGACATCAAGAAGGTCCTGGCCTACTCGACGGTGAGCCAGCTCGGCTTCATGACCGCGGCGCTCGGCTGCGGTGCCCTTGCAGCGGGCTCCATGCACCTGATGACCCATGCCTGGTTCAAGGCCGGACTCTTCCTGTGCTCCGGCTCAGTGATCCATGGAATGCACCACATCCAGGACATGCGCGAGATGGGCGGCCTGCGCAAGAAGATGCCGGTCACCTACATCACGATGCTGCTCTGCACCATGGCGATCGCGGGGGTGCCCTTCTTCTCGGGCTTCTACAGCAAGGACGCGATCATCGCCGCGACTCTGCATCCAAGTCCGGCCTATGCGCAGCTTGGCTATGAGGCGCATGGATTCCTGTGGAGCTTGCCGAGCATCCTGATCCCGGCAGCAGCCTTCATGACCGCGTTCTATATGTTCCGGCTGATCATCCTGACCTTCCATGGGGAGCCCAGGAGCGAGCACGCCGAACATGCGCACGAGTCGCCGAAGAGCATGCTCTTCGCGCTGAGCCTGCTCGCAGCTTTGGGCGTTTTTGGTGCGTCGCCGTGGATCTTTAACGGCGACTTCCTTGGTGCGCATATTTGGTTCAATGGGCTGATCGGCAACCCGGTGCTCAGCGAGGCTGGTGGCGTTGTCGTTCCCGCTGAGGTTGCGCATCACCCCCACGGCCTTGCGCCCATCTTGATTAGCCTCCTGGTCGCGGGTGGCGGCATTCTCCTGGCGTTCATGGTCTACCAGTGGAAGAAGCTGGACCCGGCCAAGATCGCCGGTGCCTTTGGCCCGGCGTACCAGGCCTGCTACGACAAATACTATGTCGACGAGTTCATCAGCGCCGCGATCGTGCGCCCACTCGTCTTCTCTTGGAACGTCTGGTGCGCAGCTTTCGACAAGTATGTGATCGACGGCATCGTCAACGGTGTCGGCCAGGTCACCAAGCTTGGTAGCGTCATCAGCGGCTTCTTCGACCGTGGCATCATCGATGGCCTCGTCAATGCGTTGGCCTTCGTGACCCAGGTCCTCGGTGCGATCGCTCGCATCTTCCAGACCGGCTATCTGCAGCACTACCTGTCCATGTTGGTGGGCGGTGTGACGATCGCCTACGTGCTCTTCTACTTCGCCTTCTGACCTTCTCCGGCTTCCCGGCACCACGATGTTCGCGAACCTCCTCACGAAGCTGATCCAGGACGCTCATTCATCGAGCATGATCCTGAGCTTGATCACGTTCACTCCTCTATTGGGAATGATCGCGATCCTCTGCATCCCGAAGGCGAAAACCGAGGTGATCAAGACCTGCGCAGCAGCTGCGACGCTCTTGCCCCTCGTCCTCTCGTTCTTCCTCTACGTAACCCTCGATTGGACCCAGCTCGGACCCGAGCAGATGGCCCTGGTCGAGCGCTTCTCGTGGATCAAGACCGAGACCTTCAAGATCGATTACTTCTTAGGTGTCGATGGGATCTCGGCTCCGATCCTCTTACTCAGTGCCCTGCTCTTCTTCGTCGCGGTGTTCTCCTCCTGGAACATCAAGAAGGGGGTGAAGGGCTACTTCTCGCTCTTGCTCCTGCTGGAGGTTGGCGTCAACGGCTGCTTCGTCAGCCTCGACTTCTTCCTCTTCTACGTGTTCTGGGAGCTGATGCTGCTCCCGATGTACTTCCTCATCGGGATCTGGGGTGGAGTTCGGCGCGAATACGCGGCGATCAAGTTCTTCCTCTACACCTTGGCCGGCTCGGTGTTGATGCTGGTCGCATTGATCGGCATCTATCTGCAGTCGGGCTCCTTCGACCTTCCCGAGCTCGCCAAGCTGGCGCAGAGCGGGCAGCTCTTTGTGGATGCGCCGCAGCTGCTGGGGATGGACTTCAAGACCTGGACCTTCTGGTTCCTCTTCCTCGGCTTTGCCGTGAAGGTCCCGATCGTCCCGCTGCATACCTGGCTGCCGGATGCGCACGTGGAGGCACCGACGCCTATCTCGGTGATCCTGGCGGGCATCCTGCTCAAGCTCGGCGGCTACGGCATGCTGCGCATCAACTTCCCGCTCGGCGGCGACATGCTGAGCCATGAAAGCACGCAGATCGCCTTGGCGATCATTGGCACGGTCAGCGTGCTTTATGGCGCCATGGTCGCGATGGCGCAGACGGACTTCAAAAAGCTCGTCGCTTACTCCTCGGTCTCGCACATGGGCTTCGTGATCCTTGGCTTTGCCGCGCTCAACGGGCGAGGCATGACCGGGGCCGCGACGCAGATGTTCAACCACGGCACCTCAAGCGCGATGCTCTTCCTAATGGTGGGCGTGATCTACGACCGGGCGCATCACCGGGACCTCAATGGCTTCGGTGGACTCGGCCTGAAGATGCCGTGGTATACCGGCTTCTCGACCTTGGCCATGTTTGCGGCACTGGGGCTTCCTGGTCTCGCCAACTTCGTCAGCGAAGCGATGATTCTGATCGGCGCTTGGGAGAATGAAAACACGCGCATCTATGCGGTGCTCTCGGCGATCGGCGTGGTGCTCGGTGCGGGTTATATCCTTTGGTCCTTGCAGCGAGTCTTCCTCGGCAAGCTCAATCCCAAATACGAGGACATGCCGGATATGGATGCGCGGGAGACCTTCTGCCAGGTTCCCTTTGCAGCGTTGACTGTGCTCTTCGGAGTCGCGCCCTTCCTGCTGATCGATGCCTTCTGGCCATCGATTCAGGCGCTCGCTGGCATGCTCAATCCGTGAGCCGCGAGGATACTCTTCGATGAACTCCACTCTCCTCCAAGACCTCGCTGCGGTGGGCCCAGAGCTGGTCCTCGTGGCGACGATCTTGATGGTCTTGCTGGCTGATATGTGGCACATGGGGCGTAACCAGGCGAGTGCCTGGGTTATGGCCTCGCTGCTGACCATCCTGGGTGGCTATGCGCTCTTTGCCTGCAGTTCGGCTCTCGGTGGCGCCAACGTCATGCCCGAGTTCCTCGGGCTGGTCGTGTGCTATGCCCTTGTGACGACTGCGGACCTTTGGTTTCGAGGTCGAGACCAATGGGTGCCGGGAGTTTTGGTGCTCATTGGTACCGCGATCGCGGGTTGGCGGCTTTGGGACCAGGCTGGTGCCGGCTTCTTTGGCTACGAGATTCCCGGCATGGTTAGCGAGGGTCTCGTTTTGCAGCGTTGGGGCGATCTGCTCCGCGTGGACGCTTTCTCTATCGTCCTGCGCGGCTTGACGCTGCTCAGCCTCTTCGTGACGGCGCTGTATTCGACCTTCTATGCCCCCTTCCGCGGCATCATGGCCAAGCGGGGGGTGCACGAGTTCCTGGCCTGCCTGGTCTGTGCCCACGTCGGCGGAATGCTGCTGGTCGGAGCCGAGCACTTGCTCTTCGTGTTCTTGTCGCTGGAGACGCTTTCGCTCTGCAGCTACCTGCAGGCCGGCATGCTCAAGGGCGACCGTCGTTCGGGCGAAGCGGGGCTCAAGTACATCATCTACGGCTCGGTGGCTTCGGGGCTGATGCTCTTCGGCTTCTCGCTGTTCTATGCGCTGACCGGTGAGATGACGGTGCATGGGGTGATGGAGGGTCTCAAAGCCTTTGCCGCTCGCGGTAGTGCTGAGAGTATCCTCGCGACGCTGGCGGTGCTCGGAACCATGGGCGGCTTTGCCTACAAGCTGGCAGTGGTGCCCTTCCACTTCTGGGCTCCGGATGTCTATGAGGGGTCGCCGACGCCGACTACGGCCTTCCTGTCGGTGGGCTCCAAGGCGGTGTCCTTCGCCATCCTGATCCGCTTCTTCGTGCCCTTGGCCGGAGATGTCGAGTGGACGAGCAAGCTGATCGGCTTCTTCGCCTTCCTGGCGGCGATCACGATGAGCTATGGCAACCTGGCGGCGTTGCGGCAGAGCAACCTCAAGCGCCTGCTTGCCTACTCGTCGATTGCGCACGCGGGCTATTTGCTCATGGGCATCGTGGCGCTGTACAGCTTCGGCTCGGATGCCGGCGGCGCCGTGGTGACCGCCTCAAGCTTTGGGCAGCAGGGGCCGGCGGCGATCGTCTTCTATCTGATTGCCTATGCGCTGATGAACCTCGGGGCCTTCGGGGTGGTGATCTATCTGGCCAACCGGAGCAGGAGCGAGGAGATCGATGACCTACGTGGGCTGGGCTGGAAGGCGCCACTTGCGGGTGGAGCGCTGATCGTCTTCCTCTTGTCCCTGACCGGGATTCCGCCGACGGCGGGCTTTTGGGGCAAGTACTACCTGCTGTTTGCGGTGTTCCAGGCCGGGTTCGAGTGGCTGGCGATCTTGGCGGTGCTCAACACCGTGATTTCGCTGTTCTACTACTTCCGGGTGGCGAAGAGTTTGTTCCTGCGTTCCGAAGAGGAAGCTCTCTTCGGCACCGAGAGCAACTGGCCGCTCACTGTCTGCGTCTTGCTCTTGGCGGTGCTGACCCTGTGGATCGGCGTGTTCCCGCAGGGGACGCTCGACTTGGCCCACAGCGCTGCGGCAGCGCTGCCGGCGAACTAGGCGCTTTCGTTGCGGCTGGCTGGCCAGCAGGGCCGGCTGTAACAACAGAGCGAGCAACAACAGAGCGAGCAAAAACAGAGCGGGGGAGTCGACGCGAACAGCGCCGATTCCCCCGCTCTGTTTTGCTCGGACTGGGCTCTGCTAGAGCTTGCCCTCAACCAGCCCCAGGATTTCTTCTTCTAGAGCCTGGGCCTGGGCTTGGAGACTCGCGCCCTTGTCGAGGATCTCCTTGGCGACGGCCTCATCCTTGAGGTCCTTGGCGTTGATGCGGACGTTGAGGTAGGCGCCCATCACTGCCGAGCGGCCGCAGAGGGCTGCGACGCCGGCGTCGCTGATCGAGGCCTCCATCCCTGTCGTGGCCATTTGTTTGGCGACTTGCATGGCTTCGAGGGCGACCTCCATCGTGCGCAGCGGAACCAGGGTGGCGTTCTTGGTCGCTTCCTGGATGGCTGCCTGACGCGCGGCCTTCTCCTCGGCGCTGCCCTTCGGCAGTTTGAAAGCGTTCATGATCTCGTTGAAGGAGTCGGTGTCGCGGTCGATCAGCGCCAGCAGCTCGTCATGGCAGCGCTTGCCCGCTTCGGCCTGCTCGGAAAACTCCTCCCAGCGCTCGTCCCAGCCGCGGCGATGCGAGCTGAGGTTGGCGACCATGGTGCCGAGGGCGGCGCCCATGGCGCCTAGGGCTGCTGCGACCGAGCCGCCGCCAGGAGCCGGGGACTCCGAGGCGGTTTCGTGCACGAAGCCCTCGATCGTCAGGTCGACCAGGCGCTTCTGCTCTTGGTCGCGGATGGCGTATTCAATGATCTTCTCGTTCGGGTCGAAGGGGGCGAGTTCGTCGAGTCCCATCGATTTGACGGCGATCTTGATCAACTCTGCATCGGAGACGCCTAGCGAGCGCTTCTGCTTGCGCAGGAAGTAGCGGCCGGCGTCGAGCATGGCGTTGAGCGGGATCAGGCCGACGAGCTCCGAGCCGGTGCAGCGGATGCCGCGGGCGTTAGCGCGCTCGACGACGGCGTCGAAGGCCCGGTGCACGGGGGTGACGCTGATGTTGGTCAAGTTCATCGAGATCTGGGCGACCCCGTATTCCTCGATGAACCAGCCGATGCCCTTCACGCACTTGAGGAGGCCAGGCTCCCAGACGGTCTTGCCCTCGGCGTCTTTGATGATGGCCCCGCTCAGGCTGCCGCCTTCGCGCTTGATACGGCCCTTCTCGCGGACGTCGAAGGCGATGGCGTTGGCGCGGCGAGTCGAGGTCGTGTTGAGGTTGACGTTGTAGGCCACGAGGAAGTCACGGGCGCTCACCGCGGTGGCGCCGGAGCGGGCATTGAAGACCGCAGGCCCGAAGTCGGGCTTCCACGCTGGGTCTTTGAGCTTCTCGGCCAGGCCTTCGTATTCGCCGGCACGGACGGTGGCGAGGTTGCGGCGCTTCTCTTCGCGTGCGGCGTTCTCATAGCAGTAGATGGTCAGCCCGAGCTCGTTGGCGAGGCGCTCGCCGAGCTGGTGGGCGTATTCGACCGTCTCTTCCATGCTCACGCCGGCGATCGGCACGAGAGGGCAGACGTCACAGGCGCCAAAGCGCGGGTGCTCGCCGGAGTGCTGGCTCATGTCGATCAGCTCGCTGCCGACGCGGACGGCGGCGACTGCGGCATCAAGCACCTGCTCGGGCTCACCGACAAAGGTGAACACCGTGCGGTTCGTCGCCTTACCGGGGTCTACGTCAAGCAGTCGCACTCCGTCGACCGACTCAACGGCAGCGGCGATCGCCTTTAGGACGCTCTCGTCACGGCCTTCGCTGAAGTTGGGAACACACTCGATCAGCCTCTGCATCACATTCACACAGGGTCGGGGTCAGGTTTATCGGGCCAAGAGCGAACTCCTCACAGCAGGCAGAGCCCTAGATACGGAACTCTGGTGCCGCGCGGCTTCTTCGCCGGCCTGGAAAAGGCGGATAGCGTACCCGCGTGGCTCCGTGGCTCCACGCAGACTTCTGCGGAAGCGTGCTCCTCCCTACTTGAGTTCAGAACTCCCAGCGTAGGCCGAGGAGGTAGCCATCGAGCTCGAGGTCCATCGAATAGCCCAGCTTCTCCTGATTGCCGGCGGCGGGCAGCCGGTAGAGCCAATAGCCCGCCCAGGCCGAAAGGCCGCGTTGGATCTGGTAGTGGAGGGTGACCGAGGCGTCGAGGATGCTGCCTTCGATGTCGTCGAACTTGCCATCGAAGACTGATAGATCGAGGCGCAGCTTGAGCGGCTGGATCTCCCCCTCGGCCCGTAGGCTCAGCAGGGGGAAGCCGTAGTCGTCTTTGATCTTGATGTAGTTGTCGCGCTTGGCGTTTTGTGCCTCGGAGCGCAGCCGGAACTCGGTGTGCTGCAGGGATAGTCCGGCAGCAAGGCGGAGGTCCAGCTTGGTGCGCGACTTGACGTCGAAGCTGGTCTCAAAAACCGGGACCCGCCAGGCAAGGCGATAAAGCTGCCATTCGCCGACGGACTGCACCTCGTCCCCCTGCGCAAGTCGTCCGAAGCCGTAGGGGAGGATGCCCTTGGTGCTGACGTTGCCTTGCTCCCAGGAGAAGAAGCCGAAGGAGATTCCGGCAAAGTCGTCGCCGTAGCTGAGGTCACCTCCATAGCCAAACTGCCGATCGGTCAGGTTCAGATGCTCTGGCAGGCCAACCTCGGGTTGATTGACCGGGCCGAGGGCCGAGGGGGTCTGCATCGAAGCCGTGCCGGCAGGGGTTAGCATCGCGCCGATGGCCTCGATGGCGAGCTTCGGCCGGTCGGGGATCGGCGACCAGCCTGCGCAGGAACTCAGTAGCAGCAGGGCGGCGCTGAGCAGGGCCGAAGGCCAAGGCAGCTGAGGGCCTTGCTCGGGATGGGGAGCGGAAGGGGATCGCGAGGCTGTGTGCCGCTGGGGCGGGCTCAGGATGGTCGAACGAAGCATGTGCCCTTTCCTCCTGCCGGGCGAGCTGCCTGGCAAAGGGCGGAGCTTACTTCACCGGATAGGTGGAGAGCACCCATTCCTTCCACTCCTCGGTCAACTTAAGGGCATTGGTCTTCCACGCCTTGCGCATCGCTTTGCGCTGGAGGCCAGGGATGTCACGGGCGAGGTTCTTGCCGGTTTTGGCGTCAAGGATCTCGTGCATCTCGAACATGTAGTCGCGGAAGCCTTTGTCGCCGTATTTGTTCATCACGAAGTCTACGAGGGACCAGGAGATGACATGGTCTCGGAACTTCAGCTGACCGAAGTCACGCCAATTGATGAGTTCGGCGATCGGGGTGATGTTGCCGCGGCCGATGTATTGGCGCGTTTTTACGTTCCATTTCTCGATGGCACGAAGATCGGCGACCGCGCTCTCGTTTTGGTCGAAGTTATCCCACTTCTTGCTGATCTTACGCGCAAACCAGTGAGCGCAACCTTCACTCCACCAGACTGGTAGGTCATGGGTATAGAGCCGGAAACCGCAAAGGAGGTTGTGGGTGGTGTTCCAAACCAGATGCGTATGCAGCGCAACGTCGTTCTTGTTGCGGTTCGATTCGAGCTCCTCGGAACTTCCAAGGAAGAGGCTGCCGGACTGTTTAAAGTTATGGCGCTTTGCTTGCTCCTGCACGACCCCGATATAGGTCTGCAGGTAGCGCGAGTAGTCGGCGAGCTTGCGGGTGACGAGGATGGTGTACTTCGAAGGCTGGCCGAGGTAAGGCCCCTCACCCATGTATTTGTTATTGATGAAGGTGTTGCGCTTAGTCGGGAAGTCTTTTTCCGTGACTCCGAGCCGCTTCTCGAAGTCTTCGTAAAGCTTCTCGAGTCGCATGATGTTGAGGTGGATTCGCAGCCATGGATCCAGGCGTCGAACCCGGGGGCTGATCTTGACGAAGCCGCGTTCTTGGAGTTCGGCCAGCTCATTGCGGATGCGCAGCTTGAGGGCCTTGTTGTTGGGGATGGCCCAGGGCGATAGATCCAATCCGAACTTGAAATGCTTGGTTTCGATCCAGCGAATCTTCGCCTTGCCGAGGGTGGCCGAAACATCGGTGCTTGTTGTGCCGTTATCGCCGAATTCGAAGGGTCCGTACGAGACGTACCCCACCTTTTTGAGGATGCTTGGGTCGTTTTTGTTGGTGTAGGGGTCGATGGCCCAGGATGGCAGCTTCTTTTTCTTCGCGCGTTTTTGCCCATAGGCGGTGCCGCTGGTCAGCGTCGTAGCGAAGAGGGCGAGAAGTGCGGGAAGGAGAACGGCGGAAGCGCAGCGCATCGGAGGATGCTCCTTCGGAGTCGGAGGCAGTCTCGGAGGAAGTGGTGGGTGTCGCTCCGCTCAGCGGCCAAGTCGCGACTTCCACTTTTTGACCTCGTTGATCGCGTTAAATACGGTGAGATTGGCGTAGGGGCGTTGCCCATCGATGATGCCGCGTAGGGCGTTAATCGCCGCCACACGAACTTGGTGTTGGCTGCTGTTGAGCATGCTGGCGATGGAAGGGACAGCATCTTTCGTGCCAGCGCCAGCGAGAAGGCGCAGGCAAGCGATCTTCTCCTTGCTGTCCTTTGATAGGGCGAGGCGTGTTGCGAGTTGTTTGGTCGCGGCCTTCCCCTTGAGCGCCGGAAGCACGCTGCGGATCTCGAGGTTACGTTTGTCCCATTGCTCTCTTGTCAATCGCAGCAGGAAGGGCAGCGCCTCGGTATTGCCGAGGGAGGCGAGTGCGAACTGGGCGGTTTCGGAGATTTGGCTGTCTTGGTGCTTGGCCGCTTCCCGGAAGAACTTGGTGTTGCCCTTGTTTTGGAAGCTCGCGAGGCGTCGGACGACCCAGCGTGAGAGGGCGAGGTTCTTGGGCTTGTAGGCCTTGGCGATGAGGCTTGCGTGCGCCGCTTGCGTGAGTTCGTCGAGCAGGTCGCCGATGGCTCTCTGCATCTGGGGGCTCTGTTTGTCGTTGAGCCCGTCCATAAGAACCGGACAGGTTGCGGGTCCGTAGCTGAGGATGCTTTGGCGAGCCGAGGCGCGCTTGTCGGTATCCTTTGCCGTAAGTAGCCGCATCTTCTCCTTGGTGATGTTCTTGCGGACGAATTTGAGCCGGGGCCATTCGGGCTTTCTTGCCTTCTTGCTGTCGCGGTTTCCCTTGGCTCGGGAATCGGCTTGTGAGGACTTCGGCAACGGGGCCCTTGAGGTGCCCTGGGCTAGGGCAAGGGGAGCTGCGAGGAGGGCCGAGCACAGGGCCAGGGTGATAGGGCTCTTGATCATCGGGATACCGGAAGGAAGGTCGCGAATTCGTCGCGGTAGGCAGGGTGTACGTAGCGGAACTCGCCTAATAGGCGGTCGCAGCGTCGCAAGACCTTGAGGCGGAAGGTCGCGTCCTGGGACCAAGGGAAGAATACGGTATAGAGGCGGCGCTCGGTGCCCGTCAACGGAGCAGGGCGTTCTCGCTCCTCGATGACGCCGATCAGCGCCACGCCATAGGTCGTTTCGATGGCTTTTGTGCTCCTGCCGACAGGGCAGTCCCACGCAGCTTCGGCCATGTCGATGGGCAGCGTGGGCCGGGGGGTGATGAAGTCTTTGGACTCGTGGCCGTCAAAGGTCTTTCCCAGGCGCATCAGGGCCTGGAGGTCGCCGCCCTGTTCTGCCACCGCCTTGGCAAGGGCTGCTCCGCGCCGCCGCGCGTCGGCCACTTGGGCTGGCTCCGCGAGTAGCAGGGCCACTCGTTTGGACAGAATGTGGTCCTTTAGCAGGATGCGGCGCAGGAAGGCCGGAGCCGCTTGGCTATCCAGCTTGCGCAAGAAAGGCAGGTGCCTGTTCAGTTGCTCCTGGGTGATCTCCTGATCGCCGATGCGAAGCACGACTTCCTTGGGTCCTGGCGGGGCCGCTGGGAGCGGCTTTTCGGGTTCGTGCCCGCAGGCGCTCAGAAGCAGAGGCAGGAGGCCAGCGAGGATCGTCTCAGCCCGGCTCCTGCCGGGGAATTGGCAGGGCTTCCACATCATCTCAAGCGCTTTGGCTATTTGATCTCGCCGCTACCTGGCGGCTGGTCGTGCCCGGCAATGAAGCCCAGGGCCTTTTCACGGACGAAGCGGTAGGTCGCCCGCATGTTTTCGGCGACGGGGCTGATATCTGTCGGCAGCACGCCGATCGTGTAGGTCGCTACGTCCTCGATGAAGACGCTACGCGGATCCTGGTTGAAGGACTCGATACGCAGGGAGTGCACGTCACCGTGCTCTTCGTCCTGGGGGAAGACGAGCTTCATGCCAAAGAGCGCTGCTGGGCGCTCGAAGCTGGAGAGGGCTTCCGGGGTCAGCCTGCAGACGACGCCGGCCAAGAAGTCACGGCTGTCGGCGTAGTTCCGCGAGTTGATCAGGCTTCGAACCACGTGCTGCTGAGCTACGATCATGGGCAAGCTCAGCTTTTCGCAGGCGATGTGCAGGATGACGTCGAGTTTCTTGCAGAAGTCGTCGACGTGCACCGTCCCTAGTTCCTCACGAATCTGGATTCGATCCGGGAGGAAGTTGACCATGGAGATCGCATTGGGAGCTTCCTGGGGGTTGCTGAGCTGAATGCCCTCATGGGTTACCGCGAAGTTTTGATAGGAGAATGGTCCCGAGTTGTAGAGTTCGTTGTGTATCGCCTGGACCTTGGCGGCCTCAAGCTCGGCGGGTGGGTGGATGATCTCGCTGAGGAGGCCAATCGTATTGGGGTCGTAGCTGACAGTTTCCATGTTTGGGACCTTACAGGGGCTTGGGCTCAAGCTGGAGCAAGCCTTTGTGTTCCGTTACGAGCACGTGACCACCCTGCTCGAGTTCGCCACTTAGCAGGAGCATGGCAAGGCGGTTTTGTAGCTCGCGCTGGATGAGACGCTTGAGCGGTCTGGCGCCGAAGGACGGGTCGTAGCCTTCGCGGGCCAGAAGCTTGCGGGCTTCGGGGCTGAGTTCGAGCTGGATGTCCTTCTCGGCCAGTTTACTGAGGAGGGGGCGCAGCTGGATCTCGACGATCTCTGCGAGTTCTTCTAGGCCGAGCTTGTGGAAGAGCACGGTTTCGTCGATGCGGTTGAGGAATTCGGGTCGGAACTGCTGGCGTAGCACTTGGTCTATGGCTGCGCGAACTTGAGCATCCTCAGGGTCGCCCTCGAGCAAGTGGTCGCTGCCGAGGTTGCTGGTCATCACGATCAGGGTATTGCGGAAATCCACGGTTCGGCCCTGGCCATCGGTCAGGCGACCGTCGTCGAGGACCTGCAGGAGGACGTGGAAGACGTCGGGGTGCGCCTTCTCGATTTCGTCGAGCAGGATGACCGAGTAGGGGCGGCGCCGGACGGATTCGGTGAGGTAGCCGCCTTCGTCGTAGCCGACGTAGCCTGGTGGCGCGCCGATTAGCCTGGCGATCGAGTGCTTCTCCTGGAACTCGCTCATGTCGACGCGGAGCATGGCCCGCTCATCGTCGAAGAGGAACTCGGCGAGAGCGCGGGCGAGTTCCGTTTTGCCGACGCCGGTCGGGCCGAGGAAGAGGAAGCTCCCTATGGGGCGTTGTTCGTCCGAGAGTCCGGCGCGGGCGCGGCGCACGGCGTTGCTTACGGCCTCGATGGCTTCGCCCTGGCCGATCACGCGCCTGCCGAGGCGCTCTTCCATGTGGACGAGCTTGTCACGTTCGCTTTCGACTAGCCGTGAAACCGGGACGCCGGCCCAGTTCGAGACGATTTGCGCGATCTCCTCGGCGTCGACTTCCTCCTTGAGCAGGCTGCTTTGATCCTGCATGGCAATCAGGGCACCGCGAGCATCCTCTAGGCGCTTTTCGAAGCCGGGGATGTCCTGGTAGCGCAGCTTGGCAACTTCTTCGTACTGGCCTTGGCGCTCTAGGCGTTTTGCCTCGTCCTTGAGCGTCTCTAGCTGCTCTTTGGCCTTTTTGATCTCTTCGATCTTTTCCTTTTCGCTGCGCCAGCGGGCGCGAAGCGCATCGGCTTTTTCTCCTTCGTCCGCCATTTCGCGAAGCAGGGCCTCCAATCTTTGCGCGCTGGCGCGGTCGCTCTCCTGTTCGAGGGCAAGCTTCTCGATCTCAAGCTGGCGAAGGCGGCGCTCGGCAGCGTCGAGCTCGGCGGGCATCGAGTCGATTTCGATGCGAATGCGGCTCGCGGCTTCGTCGACCAGGTCGATGGCTTTGTCCGGGAGGAAGCGGTCGGTGATGTAGCGGTCGGACAGCTCGGCTGCGGCGACGAGGGCGGCATCGGTGATGCGCACGCCGTGATGCACTTCGTAGCGCTCCTTGAGCCCGCGCAGGATCGCGGTGCTGTCGCTGACGCTGGGTTCTTCGACCAGTACTGGTTGGAAGCGGCGCTCGAGTGCCGCATCCTTCTCGATGTGCTTGCGGTATTCGTCGAGGGTCGTGGCGCCGATGCAGCGAAGCTCGCCGCGGGCGAGAGCAGGCTTGAGGAGGTTGGCTGCGTCGACGGCACCCTCGGCGTTGCCTGCTCCAACCAGAGTGTGAATCTCGTCAATGAAGAGCACCACTTCGCCGGCGGCGTCGGTGACTTCTTTGAGCACGGCTTTGAGGCGATCTTCGAATTCACCGCGGAACTTGGCGCCGGCGATGAGGGCGCCGAGGTCGAGGGCCATTAGGCGCTTGTGCTCGAGGCTCTCGGGCACGTCGCCAGCAACGATGCGCTGGGCAAGGCCTTCAGCGATCGCGGTCTTGCCTACGCCCGGCTCGCCTATCAGCACCGGGTTGTTCTTGGTGCGGCGTGAGAGCACCTGCATGACGCGGCGCACCTCTTCGTCGCGGCCGATGACGGGGTCGAGCTTGTTGCGGCGGGCGAGCTCGGTGAGGTCCTTGGCGTAGCGTTCGAGCGCTTGGAATTTGTCTTCGGGATTTTGGTCGGTCACGGAGTGTGAGCCACGAACGGACTGGAGGGCCTGTTCGAGCCGTGAGCGATCGATGTGTAGTTCGCTGAGCAGCTCCCCGCTGCCTTTCCGCTGCAGGAGGGCGAGTAGGAGGTGTTCGGTCGAGACGAAATGGTCGCCGAGCTTCTGCATCTCGTCCGCGGCTTCACGGAAGCAGCGCTGGCTCTCAGGGTCGAGGGCCAGTTGGCCGCCTTGGGAGCTGGGGCGTCGTGCTAGTTCTTGCTCTAGGCGTTCTTGCAGTTGTGTGGGCGAGATGCCGATTTTGCCGAGCAAGGCGGGGACGATACCGCCTTCTTGCTGGGTGAGAGCCAGGAGCAGATGGATGGGCTCAAGGTTTGGGTGCCCGCGCCTGCTCGCGCATTCTTGGGCGGCTTGGATGGCTTCTTGGGCCTTGATCGTGAAGTTTTGGAACTGCATGGGTCCTCCGGGGGGGCGTGGGCTCCGCGGAGAGCAATTGTGGTGCCGAAATAGCAGATATGAGGCAACTAGCTATTTTATAAGGCTTTGTGTTGGGTTTGCTTCGGTTGCCGATGGGCTTTGAGTGTCAATATGGCAGCTTTTCAGCGCTCGCGCATGCCTCTGCCGCTTAGGACCAGCTTGAGTTGCTTGAGCAGCTCGGGGGGGACGAGGGGGCTCTTCTTGCTCAGGTTTTCGGGTGCAACGAAGCTGCCGATCCCGGCGCGCTCGGCCCAGAGGTTGATGAGGTAGACCAGGGCCATTCGGCCTTCCGTGCTGGTTTCGAAGCGATGTAGCTTGCGGAGCAGTGTCTCGATCTCGCTTCTTTTCGCCTTGCGCCAGCCTTCGATGATGTCGGGGTCGGGCTCCTCGCTGCGCAGGTTGCTGAGTAGGGCTGACAGGGGCGGGGTCGTGTTGGGGATGGAGCTGTGGGCGCTCCGAAGCAGCATGTCTACGTCTTTGCGAGCTTCGGGGCCGAGGGCAGCGCTCAGCAGGGTCAAGGCGAGGGCCCTCCGTTCCCGCAAGGCCAAGAGCTCACCGCCTCCTGCCTTGGCAATCGCGCTGAGTTGCTTCCGGGCGGGGTCGGAGTTCGTCGTTATGACAACGTGGACGCGACCGAATCGGCGACGAATCGCCCGTGCGGATCGTAGCGCTGACGCCGTGGCTCGGCCCTTATGCGGCGGGGCGTCGCCGATAATGACTAGGGCTTTGACCGCTCCTGTGCTCCACGGGAAGCGTCTCGCTTTGTTCATTGCAATATCGAGAGCCTCAGGGTTATCGCCACCGCCTCCGCTGCGAACTGAGCTAAGGAAAGCCAACGTCGAATATCGGGATGCTCCAAGAGGAAGCTCTCTCGTAAGGTAGTCGTCGCCGTGGTCGCGATAGGTAATGATCCCGATGCGCAGTTTGGGGGCGATAGCGCGGAGCAGGCTGAGCATGTTCTGCATCTGGTGCTTTGCTTCACTCAGCGTCGGCGACATTGAACCGGTCGAATCAAAGGCGAATACGAGTTCGAATCCGCGATTTCGAAGGCGAGAGACTGTGCGTGCGAAGCGTTTGTTCTCGATCTTGTGTTGGCCGATTTTCCCTTTCTTGCTTAGGCCGGATGGAGACCCCGTATCTCTGCCCTTGCCGCCCAACTTGGAGAGGAGAAAGTCGCCTGACATGGCGGTGACGGCGCCTTTCGCTCCGATCCCGATCACGGCAAAGCCGGGGAGCTCTTCCATTTTGGGTTTGTCGGCGACCGGTTCTGCGCTGGGCGGGGGAAGAAGGTCTGGCAGCTTTGGAGCGGGGGGGAGAGGTTCTGAAATCTCAGTGGAGAGCAAGCTCTCTGCGCTGCTTGGTTCTTCGATGTCCTCGTGCTGCTCGTCCTGCTGGGAAAGCCGGCCTTGGTACAGCCAGGTCCGCGGCCTTTCCTTGTGGAGTAATACCGGCAGCAGGGCCAAGAGGGCCAGGAGGTGGGCGATGATCGAGAGGAGCGCCCACTTGGCGCTACGACGAAGAGCTGAGAAGCCGCGGTGGATTTCTCGCCAAGCCTCGAGGAGGTGGAGGTAGAAATGGTTTTCTGCCGGGCCGGTTTCGATCTCGTGTAGGCCGATCCCGATGCTGGAGCCCAGGGCGAAGGGGGTGATTCTTCGAACGACGCGGTTATCTACACGCAAGTGGCGGTGGCTGAGTGGCTTTACCGCGAGCTGCCCTTCAGGGCGCAGGTAGATCCGGGCATGGTGGGGAGAAATACCAGGTCCGGTGAGTCGGATATCGCAGCTGAGCGAGCTTCCTGCGATCAATCGCCTTCCGGGGACGAGGTAAATCGGACCGCTGCCAGCGTCCAAGAACGCGGCGGAGGCTTGTCCTTGGCTTTTTTCGTCTCCGTGGGGGAGTGGGTTGTTTCGCTCGTGTTCGGTCAAGTTCGCCTTGTGGGCCTGGGCTGCTTGTTAAGGCTTGTGCGGATGGGGCGATACCTAGCTTGTAGTATCGGCGTGTTCCTGTCCTGGGGAAGAGCTTCCTGCTTCGACATTGCTGGACATGCTCTGTGAACAGTGCGTCATCGAGTGTCGCGGCCTGTTCCTTGACGGGTTGTTGAAAAGCTCTGGCATTATGCCGTTGATGCTCTTGGGAGGGCTCGCCTGCCGGGCTAGTCTCGCATCTAGCCGCATCGGGTCTGGCTGCTCTGGACCAAGATGCGAGAGGGAAGAGGAGGATGGCGATGTATCTACGCGTCGCGGGTGGTGAGTTTCGGGGGCGGAAGCTGCGCACTGTGCCTGGGGTCGGGACCCGGCCCCTGCTGGGCAAGGTGCGTGAAGCTGTTTTCAACATCCTTGGCCCTGAGATCCAAGGGGCCCAGGTCTGGGACCTTTTTGCCGGAACGGGGGCTTCGGGGATCGAGGCGCTAAGTCGCGGTGCGGCCCGGGTGATCTTCGTTGAGAAGGCGAACTCCGCGTTGCGGGTCCTTCGGGCGAACCTGGATGAACTCGGGCTGGACCTGGTGGCCCCAGGCGAAAAACAGCGTGCCATCGTCCTACGTGGCAACGCTTGGGAACCTCAGATCATTGATCCGGTGACTGGGGAGCCCTTTGAAGGTGAGCCTGAGCCGGAGATGCCGCCGAGCTTCGTTTTCTTCGACCCTCCCTACGCCGCGGTGCGGGAGGATCCTACCTCAACGGTGGATCGCCTTGGGAAGCTGCTGGATCGGCTCGCTCCCGCTGGTCGCCTTGTCTTTCATTTCCCCGAAGGTGTGCTCGACGAGGATGATCTTGCACATTTGGGGGTCGTGGATATGCGCGTATGGGGCAGCTCGGCGGTGGCCTTCATCGAAGGAGTTGGGGCAGAGCAGAGCGATGATGCGCGCTTGCCCGAAGCCGAGTGACCGCGACCTCGTCGCCTAGTGGTCCTTTCTTGACCGCCTGCTGGGCGACGAGAGTGCCGGGTTATCGGGCATAGAGCTATTGGGCATAAAGAAGACGAGCCGACAGCCCTGGTAGGGACTGCCGGCTCGTCTTCTTTGTGCCAGAAGCTCTGTGCCCGAAGCTTTGTGCCAGAAGCTCTGTGCCGGAGGCTTCGCGCCTGTTTGCGCGCTCGGCAATCAGTCGCCGAAACGCAGCTCCAGGGCGTTGGTCATCGTTAGCAGGCCTCGGTTCGGGTCGATGACAGCCCAGACAGAGCTGAATTTAACCCCCGATACACCCAGCTTGCCGTAATTCACTTCGGCGCGACCGCCGACCGCTGGAACGATGCTGGTGTAGAAGGCGGTCATGATGTTGGCGTAGATTGGGCAGCCGTAGAAAGAGATCGAACCCATCGCGTCGGGGCTAAATGCCAGGATTTGGACGGCGATTTCGCCGGCGTTCAGCTTGCGATCGATGCCCATCGCGAAGTTCTCATTGCCCTTGATCGGCAAGCCGGTGGTTACGAGGGCTGCCGCGAAGCTTGGGTTACTGCTCTGTTGGCAGGGCCGGCCGATGACCGTCACCGAAGCATTGCCGACATTGTCGCGACCTGGGGTCGGGGACGAGTCGAGGATCCATTCGCGAGCCGAACTTGGCTTGCCGACGGTGGTGTAATCATAGGCGAGCGAGGGCAGTGGATTACCGGTGGAGGCCGGGGCAAAGCTGCCGCTTGTCCAGCGCTTGGCCGTGATGGCCAGGCTTTCGCGAGCAAAGCCGGTGGTACCCCAGCTGACCCAATCCTGGATCGACGCCGGGTTATTCATCAGCGAGTTGTTTTGCGTGTTATAGAGGGCTAGGGCGCCTCGAGTTGGGTCCAAGGCGACAGCCGAGAGCCCAAAGAGGAAGTGGTGGATCGATTGCCCGGTATAGATGTCGGTCGGGGTATTGGCCTGCAGGGGAGCGAGCCAATGGACGCGGAGGTATGCGCCCGGCTTGATGGTGGTCTGTGCCGGGAACGGATACCAGTGGGTGCCTGGTGTGCTGGAGGCCGCGTGGTAGATGGACCAATTGCTAAGGTCCACATCCTTCGTGCCAGCGTTGTGCACCTCGATCCACTGCGCATTGGTGGTGAAAGCGATCTCGCTCAGGACGACCTGGGCGCGAGCGGCGGGGGCGAGGAGGGCCGCAGCGAAGGCTGCGCCGGTGAGTCGGAGAGTCAGGCTCTTCATCAGCGAGCTCATTGGAGGCTCCGGGGGGTAGAGGCAGGCGCCAGTGTTCGGAAGCGAGACCCGGGACGCACGCAGGGTAGTAAGGCAGCGTTTGCTGTGCGGGGACTCAGTAGAGGACGCAGAAGAATACCACAGGATAGGAGTTGAATCGCCGGCCGCTGACAAGCGAACTGCAGCTCTGGAGCCGCGAGCTTTGGGACGGGAGGGCATGGGCCCGTGCGATGGGGCTGGCCGCCGCAGAATCAAGTTCTCCGAGGGGGGCGGACGATTTCTCCGGGGCCGGCAGATTCTCGCCGGGGCCCGAGGAAAAGCAGGCGGTCTATGCCCAAGCGTGAGCAGATCGAGGTGCTGGAAGAGAGGCTCGACGAGTTGGTCGAGAAGCTCCTCGTGATGGGCCGTCCCAAGTGGGAGCGGATCCGCTTGATGCAGAGTCTGGTCTCCTTGGGGGAGAAACTCCCCGATGAGGTCGTGGAGGCGGCGCTGGCTCGGATCATGGAGCGGATGCTCGACTGAGGAGAGCTTGGGGCGGCCGGGTCTCGCGGCTTTTTCACCCGGCTTCCTCGTCCCAGCTCAACTCCAAGCCGTCTTCGTGTCGATAGCAAGGCCGTCCCGCTGCTCTGGTTCAAGGGAGCGGGTTCGGTGCACGCCGCCGAAACATGACGAAGAGGACGAGACCATGATGAAAGCGAGCCGCTCGGTTCTTTCTCTCCTGGGTGCCCTACTCGTGGCCGCCCAGCTTCCTGCGCAGCAGGATGACTCCACGCTCAGCACGCCGAAGGAGACAAGCCTTCGCGAGTTGATGCAAAAGCCCATTGCTTACAAGAACGTTTGGGTGGTCTTTACCGGGACCTTCTCTGGCGTCGGCCAGCTGCACAATCCGTTCTTTACGCGCTTTACCCGGGCAAACCATGTGAACTTCGCTCTTTGGGGCGACGATGCCAAAATGTGGGTCAGGGAGGAATACGATAATCCGTGCGCGACGCTTTTCGTGGCCAAGGCGAACGACGAAACCACGACGGTGCTCTACAAGCTACCGCGCTACCAACGCGTTCGACTGACCGGTGTGGTGCGTAATGCTTTCCACGGTAAGCCCTGGGTCGAGATCACCAAGATCGAGCCTTTGGAGACGCGTTACACGACAGCTTCCCTGCGTCATCTACACCGAGCGTACAAGCACTTGAGTTCCCACGAGTGGAAAAAGGCCGGCGTGGAGCTGGGTCTCGCTCAGGCGCCGGAGCTGCCGGCACAAGCGCGGGGATGGATCGAATACTACCGCGGTGTTTGTCTGATGCGTGTCGGCCAGCCGGGTAAGGCTATGCAGGCTCTGCGCTTGGCGCAGACCCTCCTCGGCAATCGGCCGGAGGTAGAGGATCAGATCGCCCAGCTCGGAAAGGATCCGAAGAGCCAGATCGACGAGGTGCTCCGGAAGCCGCTGGTTGCAAAGAGCAAGCGGCCCTTCTGGGAGGCCGTGGAGAAGGGCCAGAAGGAAGAAGCGAAGGAAGCGAAGGAACCGGCCCGCCCCGGCCACTAGATCATTCAACGCGGCGTCGCACCCGAGGGAGCCAGTGGCTCCCTCGCTGCACGTACCCAGCCGCTGCACTTTGCTTCGGCTGCCAAGCTCGCAGAGGCTCTGCGCACTGACCGTCGGTGCTGCGGGTCGCAGCTGCTAAGCTCCCTCAAGCAATGAAGGGGGGGACGTGCTGGAACAACTGACGATCCGGGATCTTGCATTACTGCGCCGTGCCGGCGCTATGCCCGCAGAGGGCCTAACCGTGATCTCGGGAGAAACTGGCGGCGGCAAGTCGCTAGTGATCCAGGCCCTGCACTTGCTTCGCGGCGAGCGTGGCAAGAGTGGCCTGGTTCGCCGTGGCGCCAAGGCCGCCAGCGTCGATGGCGTTTTCGTCTTGAGCGGGGGCGAGCGTAGCGAAATGGTCCGCGCCCTCTACCTGGAGGTCCTTGGGACTGAACTCGAAGAGGATCGGCTGGTCGTGACTCGGGTGATGGACGCCAGTGGACGTTCGCGGGCTCGCATCGACGGCCGCCCCGTTGCCCTCCGCGACCTACAGCGTTTTGGTTCCTACCTCCTCGAGATTCATGGCCAGGGCCAGAATCGCAGCCTGATGCGCCCTGAGATCCAGACCGAGTTGCTCGATGCCTATGCCGAGTTGCGCGACGAACGCTTGAGCTTTGCCAGGGAGCTAGCTGAGCTTCGCTTACTTGACGCGCGTCTGCGTAAGCTTCGCGAAGGTCAGCGTGAGCGGCGTGAGCGGGCGGAGTTCCTGCGCTATTGCCTTGATGAGATCGCTGCCGTTGACCCTCAGGAGGGCGAAAGCGAGGAACTCGAACGTGAAGAGCGAGTGCTGGGTCATCTCGACACTCTGCGCCAGGGGCTCGAGGCGGGGGTCCAGGATCTCTACGAGGGCGAAGGCCACGAACCGGTCATTGACCGAGTGCGGCAGCACGCTCGGCGCATCTCTGAACTCGCGGAGTTCGACGAGCGTCTGGGCGATGCTGGGAGGATGCTCGAAGAGGCTGGGGTGCTGCTTGAGGAGGGGGTGCACGAGATGCAGAGCGGGCTTGCTCGACTCGAACTCGATCCGGGCCGCCTCGAAGAGCTGCGCAGCCGCCTGCACGAGCTGCGGCGCCTGCAAGAGCGCTTTGGTCCGGACGAAGCCGGGCTTTTCGAACAGCGGGCGCGGATGCAGGTGGAGCTTGAGGGGATCGATGACGAGGCTCAGAGCCCCGAGCGCTTGGCCGAAGAACTCGAGGCTCGGCTCACGAGCTTGGCCAAGCATGGAGAGAGTATCGAGCGGGCTCGCCGGAAGGCGGCGCGCCCTCTAGGTAAACGCATAGCCGAAGAGCTTGCTGAGCTCGGTATGGATAAGGCGGGGGTCGAGGTCCGCGTTGTTCCACATGAGGGTAAGAGCATCCTCGATCGCTCGAGTGAGCTCGGCACATGCGAGATCGAACTCTTCCTCGCACCCAATCCTGGCGAGGCGATGACGCCGCTGCGTGAGACGGCTTCTGGCGGCGAGGTGGCGCGGGTGATGCTAGTGCTGAAGAAGATCCTTGCCGATAGCGACCAGGTTCCCGTCCTCGTCTTCGACGAGGCCGATGCCGAGATCGGAGGCCGCCTGGGCCTGGCTGTCGGCCGCAAGCTTGAGGCGGTGGCCAAGGCGCACCAAGTCCTCTGTGTGACCCATCTGCCGCAAATCGCAGCCTTTGCCGACCAGCATTTGCTCGTCGAGAAGCGGGTCGAAGAAGGAGGGGGAGGCGAAGAGCGCACTGTCGCTGAGATTCGTCCGCTCACGATCAAGGAGCGCAAGAGTGAGCTGGCCTCGATGACCCGGGGCGATGATGCCGTGGATGAGAATGCTCTTCGCGAAGCCGGCCGCCTCATGAAGCTTGCCCGAGGAAAGTGAGTTGCTGGCCGAAGCCAAGCAGGGCCGAATCCGGCACTCGGTCACTCGCGAGCCTTGTTCAGCAGCCTGTTAGCCGAGTAGGGCCCAGGCGGCGACTCCGGCGGCTAGGAGCAATAGGGCTGCGCTGAGCAAGAGCTGGAGCTTGCGCCGGGCTTCGCGTTCCGCCTGCTCTCGGAGATCCCTGGCGTCGCCAGCTGCCCGCTCATAGTAGCTGCGCCAGCGATCTTCGATGGTCGCGAGCGGGCCATCCTTTGGGATGGCGAGTTCGGAGCGGGTCTTTTCGAGTAGCTGCAAGAGCTCCTGGGCGATGCGCTTCTGTGCTTCGGGGCTCTGTTCATGGAGATAGGCGATTTCCCCGCTTTCGGCCCGTTCGCGGGCTGTCGTTAGGCCGAGATCGAAGAGTTCCGTTCGGTAACGTGGAGCAAAGGCGCGGGAGCCATGCTCAATCAAGAACTGCAGGAGCTCGCCGCGTTCCTCCTGGAGGCGTTGACGGGCATCGAGGCTCTCTTGCCCCTGTGCGGTCAGGCGATGATGCATCTCGGCCAGTTCGCGGTTGCGGCGAGTGGCGGCCTGCACCTCTTCGCGGAGGTGGCGAATACGCTCTAGCTCTTCCCGGATGCCGAGTTGGCTGTCTTTGGCCTCCTCGCCTGCGCCTTCGCGCTCGGTGGCCTTGAGTGCACGCTCTAGGTCGAAGAGCGCAGTGGTTAGCCGACCATGGTCGAACTGGTCTTTGGCGCCCTGCATCAGCCGTTGCCCTTGCTCGCTGATCTCTTCGACGCGTAGTCGTAGGCGTTCGAGTCGATCGACCAGCGCGCTCCGACTGGCATCACGAGTGTCGATCAGAGCTCCGAGAAGGAGGATCCTGTCGATTTCCTCGAGGTCCTGGATCAGTGGCCGTATGGGCACCGGGTCGCTGTGCAGTCTGGTATCCATCGAGTCGAGGAGCTGGATCACACGCTGGCTGAGCCCCAGGCGCAGCTGCTTGAGTTCACGCCGGGCGCCGTTCAGGTCGAGTCTAGGGTGGCTTTCAAGCAACTCACCAAGCACGCGAGCGACTAGGTCGAGATTGATTTCCTGCCGTTCGATCCGGTCTCTACCGAGGTTCTCCTCGATTCGGGTGAAGAGACGCAGGAGTTCGGGGCAGGCATGGTTGGAGAGGAGCTGCGCGGCGCGCTCGACTTGGGGGCGCCCTCCGGAGAGGCGTTCGAGGAGCCATCCAAGGCGGTGCAGGCGATCGCGAGCGGCGGTGGTGAAAGGCGTTGTCCCGCTGTAGCGCTCTTGTAGCTCTTGCAGGAACTCACGGGCGCGACCCAGGTCCAGCTGAGATTCCGCAGTCTCAAGTTGTTGCCAGAGCTCTCGCTGCTTGGGTTCTTCCGCCTCGACGTGGCGCTGAATGGATTCGGCAGCACGGAGGACGCTGGCGAGGATTTCTGCCGCGTCTTGGCGTTCGAGAGGAATCTCCGCAAGGAGAGTTGCGAGCTTCTTTGCTCGGGTGGCGAGTTCGCTCGAACTCGTGAGCTGGCCGGTGCCCAGGAGGCGCTTGGCTTCGCCGGGCAGGATCAGCAGGAGCTGTGGAATCTTGATCTGGGCGCGGGCCAGGCGTTCACGTAGTCGTGGCAGCAAGGGGGCGAAGCGCAGGCAAAGGGCCGCTGCACGGCAAAAACGCTCGGCTGCGTCGAGGCGATCCTCGATGGGCTGGTCGATTTCGCTGATTGGGATTTCTTGGAGTATCCTGTCTAGGCGTTGGCCCCAGTGGCTACGGAGGGCAATAACCCGCTCCTGAGCTTGCCCGAGTTCGGGGTCGGCCGAGCGGCCTTCGAGAAGGGCGACTTCGAATTCGATGTCTGGGTGGGTTGGAACCGTAAGCTGCTCGATCCTGCGAGGAAGCTCTTCGATCTTCGGTCGGGCCTCTGCTTCGCGTGCGAGACAGTCGTGGATGAGCTTGCCAAGGCTGGGGGCGAGCGTTGGTCGAAGTCGCTGCAGTAGCCGCTCATCGAAGCTCCCATCTTCGTGCAAGGGCGGCCTGCGGCCAACGAGGATGAAGTGGATGGTCGCGCCAAAGCCGAAGACGTCGAAGCTAGGGTCTGGGACATGGCCCAGGCGTGCCTGGACGGGCGCATAGCCATGGGTGCCCCCAGTGAAGCCTTTGCGTACGGGGCGGCGTATTCGCTCCCCCTCGCGCCAGACGGCATTTTCGAAGTCGACGATTCCGAGTTTGCCGGTGTTATCGAGTAGGAAATTGGCGGGCTTGACGTCGCCGTGCACGACTCCGCGTTGGTGCACCTGGAGCAGCGCTTGGGCGCAGCTGCTGGCGAGTGTCAGTGCTGCATCGCTGGGTAGTGGTCCGCTGGAGGCGATGAGCTGGCGCAGATCGACATCTCCGCAGTTGGCGAGTTCTAGCCAGGGGCCACCGGCATCTTCCCCCTGGGCGAGTACCGGAGGCACGAGTGGCCCCTTTGCCTTTGCCAGGGCTGCCGCTTCGTGATCACGGGTGGCGCGATCCCCGGGGCGGAACTGTTTGCGAAAGCGCTCCGGCTTCTTACTGAAGGAGCGATCGCCGGCATCCAGTGCTGTCTGGCTCGATTCGGAGTTCAAGGGACGGTTTCCTGTCCGTGTGAGCATATGGGTAAGCTTGGTGGTCGCCATGAGCTTCGAAGTCCACATTCACGAACCGTCCGGTCACTCACAGCACATTGAAATCGAGGGCAGTAGCTTCTGGGTTGGGGCGGGGGAGGGGAATTGGGAACTCTCGCTGCCGGTTCCCAAGCTCTGGGGTGAGCTTTTCCACGTGCGGGCACAGGCTGGAGTTGTGCAGCTCCGGGCGGAGCCGGAGCTGCCGATTCCGATTCTGAGTGCTGGGGCCCAGGTGGGGACGCGCTACGAGCCTCTGCTGGAAGGTGAGATACTGACCCTTGGTGGCTTTCGCGTGGAAATCCTCTTGCAGGGGGCACCGGAGCCAGAGCCAGAGCTGCTTCCCGTCGAGGTGAGTCAGGGTGAGGAGTCGCTCGGGCTCGCCGATTGGTTCGAGCAGGTGGTCGAGCTCGCTGATCGGTTGGAGGCGGTGCACGAGATCGCAGATCTGGCTCGTTCCACTCTCGCGGGCGTGCTGGCAACGACACATGCCGATCGCGTCTATGTTGCGATCGAGACCGAAGGTGGGCAGCTCGGAGAGTGGTTCGAGTCGCGGGTCGGCGGCCAGTCATCCTTCGGTATTAGCCGTTCCATGATCGAGCACGTGCGGCGGCACCGCGGGATCGTCTTTGTGCCCGAGTCCTCCAAAGACCCGGAGGTCGCGGATCTGCTCAGTATCCGCACCCACGGGATTCGGGCCTCGCTGGCGGTGCCGCTGCGCGCGCTGGGGCGAAGTGTCGGGGTTCTCTATGCCGACTGCATCGAGCCTGGGCGGCAGCTGGAGGCCTCGGACTTTCAGAAAGCGGCCTTGATCGGGAGGATGCTCGCAGGGGCGATCGGCGGTCGGCGGCTGGTGGAGAGCTTTCTCGATAGCCGTTCGGATCGGGAGCTTCCTCCAGGGCTCAGGACGCGCAGCCCGGCCTGTCGTGAGATGGTGGAAAAGGCGCGGCTCTTCGCGCCCACCGACTACACGATTCTGATTCGGGGCGAGACCGGCGTTGGCAAGGACGTGCTTGCCTGCGCTCTGCACGAGATCAGTGGGAGGAGCGACGGCCCCTTCATTCCGGTTAACTGTGCGGCGATCCCGGCGCAGCTGATGGAGAGCGAGCTCTTTGGCCACGTGAAGGGCAGCTTTACTGGGGCGACGGCGAACAAGGCCGGTTTCTTTGTCGCGGCCAGTGGTGGGACCCTCTTCCTCGACGAGATCGGGGATATGGAGCCTGAGCTGCAGGCCAAGATCCTGCGGGTGCTTGAAACACGCGAGGTGACGCCGGTCGGGGGGACGCAGTCACGCGGCGTCGATGTGCGGATCCTCGCAGCGACCCATCAGGATCTCGAGCGAATGGTGGGGGAAGGGAGTTTTCGGGAGGATCTCTACTTCCGCATCCGGGAGCTGGAGCTGCTGATTCCGCCACTGCGCGAGCGGGTCGAGGATATCTTGGCCCTGGCGGAGGAGTTCCTTGTCCAGGCGGCGGATGAGCTGCCGCAGGTTCGCGGGCGGCCGCACTTGGCGCCGGAGGCCTCCCGGCTGCTGTTGGAACATTCGTGGCGGGGCAATGTGCGCGAGCTACGGCACGCGATACGGACGGCCTTGATCAGGGCTGGCGGCAAGGAAGTGCAGGCGGAACACCTGGAGCTGCGAGACGGCTTCGGCGAAGCCTCGGCGCCGCCTCCTCTTGCTCAAGAGGAAGCTCCTGTTGCTGACGGGAGGAGCTATCGCGAGCGGCTAGCGGAGGAGGAGAAGCGTGCTCTACAGGATTCCCTGGAGCGAGCGGGGGGCAATGTCACCGAGGGGGCTCGGCTCTTCGGGCTCGCGCGGACGACCTACCGAGAAAAGCTGGTGAAGCACGGGCTGCTCTAGGCGCGTGGTACCGCTTTGGGGGTGGGCAGAGCGGAGGCTGACCTATGACCTGCGTCCGCGTTTGTCATCCTGCTAGCCTGCTAGCCGAGCCTTACGGCGCGACGACCACCGAGGCTTCGACGCGGCGCTGTGCGAAGTCGTCCTTGGCGTTGACCTTGTCGACTTCCATGTCATGGCCCTCTGCATCTGCGAGAGCGAAGCGCCACGGCCCGGAGCCCACGCCCGGGATTTCGAAGCGTCCGTTCTCGTCGCTCACCGCCCTGCCGCGGAAGATGCCGGTCTCGTGAACAGCTACACGCACACCGGCGCTCGGCTTGTTGCCTTGGAATATGCGGCCGAAGAGACGGCGCGGCTGCGGAAGGACGAGGTTTTGTGGCCAACGCTTTTGCTGGCCAGGGCGAACCGATGCCGGGTCGATGCGGGGTAGATCCAAGTCCATCGTGATCGGCAGGGCCGAGATCTCGCTCTCTGTTTCGAGCTTGGGCAGGGCGCAGAGCCGGTAGAGTCCCGGAAGCAGCCCGTCGAGCTCATACTCGCCACTCGGCTGGCAGGCGGCGGTCACTGTGCCCTGCTGCTGATGAGCGCCTTTGCCGATCGGCACCAGCTGTAGGGCCACTGGCCAGGGTAGCTGGGCCAGGCTGCTCTCTTCGCCGGTCTCGATGCGGACCTTGCCGCTCATGTGCCAAGCTGCGACGCGCACGCCGCCTTCCTTGATCGGCTCCGAGCTGCTGCGCTCGGCGAGGCTGCTAGCTTGCGACGGGCGCTTAGCGTGCCCTGGCCGGAAGTCCCCGCGTCCTTCGTCGATCATGCGGCCCATCGCACGCTGGCGTTTGGCGAAGAGCTCTTCCTTGCGAGCGAGCTCCTTCTGTCCCTCGAAGGGTAGTTGTCCCTTCAGCGGTAGGATCTCGTCACCCAGAAGCGCAGCGCCTGCGCCAAAGAGGACGATAAGTCCGAACATGTAGTGCGATGGTTTGGTCATGACCGTTCGGCGCTCAGTAGAGCATCTCGGGGAGCCCATAGGGCTTGGCGTCCGACACGAGGTCCAGAGGGCAGAGAATCTTAGCGCGTATATGCGCACTTATCAGCGTGCCTACTAGATCTCAATGTCATATTCGTCTGGATCCTTTACGGAAGTGAAGTGGGAGGGGGCCGAGGCTTTCGTCTTTCACCATCACTTTCCTGCTGCCATGGGGGTGTCGGGCCCAAAGATCTGTCCTTCGCGGCCTTTATTGGCGGCTGGCTAGGGGCTGGAAGGGCAGGCTGGGCCCGAAGCGCTCGGAGCCGCGCGAGGTGGAGCTTTCTCCTTTGGTCTCGCCGATGCGGAGAAACCGCATAGCCTGGTCGGCAGGTCGCGACTTCCAAGTTCTGGACTGCTAAGATCTTCCGCCCATCCGTCCAAGGCTGCCGAGACGCTGAGACACCCCGTGAAGCCTGCTCCCCGTGACATTGACCTCGTGATCCCCCTCTATAGGGAGCGAGAGAGCTTGCCGGCCCTGTTTTCGGCTTTGGGGCGGGAGCAGGGCTTGTTGGGGCAGGGCCGGGTTCTCTTTGTCGACGACGCTTCGGTCGATGGTAGTGGCGACAGTGTCGAAGCGGCCATCGCTCGGGGGCTGCCCTTTGCGGCGACTTTGCTGCGCCATAAGAAAAACCGCGGGCTCACGGCGGCCCTGCGCACCGGCTTCGAAGCTTCGAATAGCGATGCCCTTGGCTGGGTCGATGCCGATTTGAGCTATCCCATCGAGATCTTCGCCGAGCTGCGGCAGGCGTTGGCTGGCGGCGCCGGGCTCGCGATCAGTAGCCCTTGGCACCCTGAGGGCGAAGCCGTCGATGTCCCGCGGCTGCGGGTCCTGCTGAGCCGGGGGCTTTCGAGCCTCTATAGGATCCTCCATGACCCGCGCATCTATACCTGGTCGGGCATGGTGCGACTCTGGCGGAGGGAGCTTCTCGCGCGCTGCCTGCCGACCCGGCCTGGCCACCTCGGGGTTACCGAGAGTCTGGTTCGAGCGATCCAGCTTGGCGCTGAGGTGGTCGAGGTCCCGGCTCGCCTTGCTTGGGAGCCGGGTCGCAGGAGTGGTCTCCGCCTTGGCCCAGCGATTCGCGGCCACCTTGGGCTCCTGCGGGATGTGCTGCTCGATCGCCTTGAGCCGCCTGTCCTCACCCACGATTCTTCTTCGGGGGGCTCCCCGGATTCCTCCAAGGATGCTTGAGCCATGAGCACTGTGCTGCGGCGCTTTGCCGATCTCCCTACCGACCGCAACGCCAGCGGGCGCAGCTTTGGCGCCGAGGAGCGTGGCTACCTCGAAGAGGTTCTGACTGCCGGATCTCTCAATTCCAACAGCGGCCAGATGGTCCGGCGTTTTGAAGAGCGCTGGGCTGAGCGCTGTGAGCGTGAGCATGCGATCTGCTGCAGCTCCGGCTCCTTCGCGGTTCAGGCGGCGATCGCGGCGCTTGAGCTGCAACCCGGGGATGAAGTCATCACAACGACGGTGACCGACTTTGGCGCCTTGGCGGCTGTCGTCTACGAGGGGCTGGTTCCGCGTTTCTGTGATGTCGATCCGGACACGTTGATGCCGACGGCGGCAACGATCGAAGAAGCCTGGACCGAGAAGGTTCGCGCTGTGGTGCTGACCCATCTCTTTGGACAGGCCGCGCGCATGGAAGAGGTGTCCCGCCTCTGCTGCGCTCGGGGCGTTAGTTTGATCGAGGACGCCGCGCAGGCGACCGAGAGTTTCGACCGCGGCACGCGTGCTGGGACGGTGGGGCGCCTGAGTTGCTGGTCCTTCCAGCAGGGAAAGCACATGTCCTGCGGCGAGGGGGGGGCCGTGACCTGTGCCGAGCCCGAACTGGCTCGACGGGTCCGGCTCTTCGTCAATAAGGCCTGGCCCTACGGCGAGCCCGATCCCGACCACATGTTCTTTGCGCCCAATGGACGTATGACCGAGCTCCAGGCCGCGGTGCTGCATGGGCAGCTCGACAAGCTCGATACGATGATCGCGGCACGGCGGGCATCGGCCGATGCTTTCCTGGCGGAACTCGTGGGCCTGCGCGGCGTCGCCGCTCCCGAGCTTGAGGCCGGGGATCAGCACAGTTACTGGCGCCTCGGCCTCTGGGTCGACCCGGCGAGCGTCGAAGGAGGCGCAACGGCGCTGGGAGCCGCGCTGCGTGAGCTGGGCATTTCCTGTGCGCCGCACTATGTGGGACGGCCCGCCTTCGAACTGTTGGCGTTCCAGAAGCGCTTGTCTTTTGGCGGAAGTGGTTTCCCTTGGCGGCGCCCCGGCGAGCCTGAACTGCCGCTTGAGGACCGGAAGGACTTCCCCGGCACGGTGCAGGGACTCGAGCGCGTGCTGGTCCTGCCCTGGAATGAGAGGATTTCTCCCGAACTCGGGGCCGAGCTCGGCCGGGCCGTGCGCGAAGCGGCAGAGGAGCTGGCGCGATGAGTCGGCTGCGCCTTGGCATCCTCGGCACTGGTCGTATCGCTGGTGACTACCTAGCCGCCCTCGAAGAGGTTCCCGAGCTTGAACTCGCGGGGCTTTGTGATCTGCTGCCGGAACGAGTCGCGGCCCTGGGGGAGCGCTTCGGTGCTGCCCAGTATTCGAGCCTCGAGGCCATGCTCGCGGCTGGCTCGCTCGATGCCGTGCTGGTGGCGACGCCTCCTAAGACCCACGAGTCGCTGGCTGTGCAGTGCCTTGCGGCGGGGCTGCACGTTTTGTGCGAGAAGCCCTTTGCCCTCGGTCTAGCCGCTGCGAAGAGAATGCTCTCGGCGGCGAAGCGGGCCCAGCGCACACTGACCATGTCGGCCAAGTTTCGGCACGTGCCCGACGTGATCGAGGCCAAGGCCAAGATCGAGGCTGGCGCCCTCGGCAAGCTGGTTCTGGCTGAGAATAGTTTCACCGCCCCGGTTCCGATGCAGGGGCGCTGGAACGCTGACCCAGATATCGCGGGCGGCGGGGTGCTCATCGACAACGGCACGCACAGCGTTGATTTGATGCGTTACCTCTTCGGTGAAATCCGCTGGATCGAGGCGCTTCCTTGCGTTCCAGTTCAGGAGCTGCCAGTTGAGGATGGGGTGCGACTTCTTCTCGGTTGGGACAGTGGTCTGCTCGGACATGTGGACCTGTCGTGGTCACTCAGTAAGCACTCTGCCGAGTATTTGCTGGCGCACGGCGACCTTGCTTCGCTGGGGCTCGGCTGGGCTGGTTCTTGGAAGCAGCGCCGTGGCGATTCGGCAGCGCTGGCCTTTGGCAGCGGTTACGCCAAGCGTGTTGCCTTCGTTCGTCAGCTCGGGCATTTCGCCCGTCTAGCGCTTGGAGAGGAGCCCGCCCTGATCACTGAGCAAGCCATCCTGGCCAGTGTTGCTGTGGTCGAATGCGGCTATCGCAGTTTGGCGGCGGGGGGCGCGAGGGTCTCTGTGCCTATTGCGCAGGAGCTTGCATCCTGAGGATCTAGCTTGGACGATTTTGCGGCGCTTAGCCCTGTAGGAGCCGGAGAAGATGGCAACGCCGAAGATCCACGAATCCGCGATCGTCGAAGATGAGGTCCAGATTGGCGATGACACTGCCGTCTGGAGTCACGTTCATATCCGCCCAGGCTCGAAGATCGGCAAGAGCTGCATTGTCGGCGAGAAGACCTATATCGCCTACGACGTCGTGATCGGCGATCTCTGCAAGATCAACGCCTTCGTCTACGTCTGTAATGGGGTCACCCTTGAGGACGGGGTGATGCTCGGTGCGCATACGACCTTCGCCAATGATCGCTTTCCGCGTGCCGCGAATTGGGACCTGGATGAGCTGCATCCGAGCGAGCCCACCGAGCACACCCTGCAGACCGTGGTTAAGCGAGGGGCCTCGCTCGGGGCCGGTGTCTGCGTTGGCCCCGGCATTACCATCGGGGAATACGCGATGGTCGGTATGGCCAGTGTCGTGATCCATGACGTTGGTCCGCACCTGCTGGTCGCTGGCAACCCGGCGCGGCGCCTCGGCTACGTCTGCCGATGCGGCTGGCGTGTTGCGACCTTCGTTCATGGCCCCGAGCAGGACCTGCGTGAGCAAGGGGTACCCTGCGGTCACTGCGGATCGACCCTGCGTTGGTCACTGACAGAGCACAAGATCGAGTGCCTGCGCGGCGAAAACAGCTGAGTCCAGCTGGACGGCCTCAGCGTGGCCAGTAGCTGCGGATCGCGGGGACCTGGACGAACTGGTCTTCCTCGGCGATCCATGCAGTGAGTTGCCCGCCGTAGACGCAGCCGGTGTCGAGGCCGCGGACCCGCTTCTTGGCTACGAGGCCGCGCCTGGCCCAGTGGCCAAAAACCACTGTGGCTCGCCCCTTGTAGTGCTCGTCCCAAGGGGTGAAGGGGGGCTCGGGCTTGGGCCAGTCCCGTTTTGGGCGTCGGCCCTTCGCGTCGCAATAGCGCGCATGCAGAGGGAAGAGCTGCTCTTCATCGAAGGGTTGCTTGCTGTCGTAGCGCAGCCTGGTCCAGTGGTGGAGCCATTTGGGCCTCTTCCAGAGATCCGGGGGAACGGCTGCGTGGACGAGCCAGATGTCGTCTAGATCGAGGAAGACTGGCCACTTGCGGATCCACTTGCCAAAGCGGACGCGTTCGGGGTGGATGGAGAGTTCGGGGAGTTGCGGCCAGTCCTCGGGGTCGAGTTGCTTCTCTTTGAAGAAGCCTCGGCGCAGTAGCCAATACTCGTGGTTGCCGAGAACGCAGCGGCCCTTGTGTTTCTCGACGAGTTCGAGGACACGTCCGGCCCGAGTGCCGCGGCTGATCAGGTCGCCGACAAAGTAGAGTTGGTCGCCTTTGCCCAGCCCGACGCGGTCGAGAAGGGCGTCGAGTTCGTCACCGCAACCTTGCACGTCACCGACGAAGATCCGCCGCTTGCCCACTGCGATTGTCCCTTTAGGCGGCTGTCCCTAAGCCGACTGTCCCTTGAAGCGGCGCCGTACAGGGAAACACCGACCTGGCGGTCGGTGCTTCCGGCTTCCGATCCCCGTGGGGAGGAACTCATGGCGCGGACCTCACGGCCATGCCTTTTGGAGGCTGTCCCCATGGATTCCTGGCGATGATACGCGGCTCCTGTGAATGGGACCAGTCCTGAGAAAGGAATGGGGCAAGAGCTCGCTTGCTGTTGGGCAGCCGACTGTTGACATCCCCCGCCGCAAGCGAGAGTTCGAACCGTGCGTGGTCTTGGCTAGTTCGTCGAAAATCCTCTTGGGTCCTGGAGTAGCAGGCTTTGTGGCCAGGTGAGCCCTTGGCTGTGTCGCAGTTCTAGACGTTCGCAGCTCTGGCTGAAGACAAGCTGCAGTGATCGCCAGAGTGGCTTGTGCTCCTGGGAGCGGGGGTCTGCGAGCTTGCTGAAGCTGCTGTTCTTCTGTAGCTCTGCGAAGCCCTGGCGGATCTTCTGAGCGTGATCTGGATACTGTGCCTTCAGCCTTTCGAAGAAGACCTGCTCGGTTTCGGCCGGGAGGCGAAGGGGGGTCATCCACGCCCAGGCCGCCCCGCATTGCTTTGCCCGCTCAAGCAGCTGCGTGATCTCGTGGTCGTTGAGGCCAGGGACGACTGGAGAGACAGAGATACCGACAGGGATTCCGGCCTCGTGCAGTTGCCGCATGGTCTCGAAGCGGCTTGCGGGTGAGGGGGTGTGTGGCTCGAGCAGTTTGCCGCTCTTGTCGTTTAGCGAGGGGATGGATAAGTGGACCTGGACCAGCTTGTGCTTGGCTAGCTCGCTGAGGAGGTCGAGGTCGCGGCGGATCAAGCTTGCCTTGGTGATGATGCTGACGGGACTGCGATGGCTGAGGAAGGCTTGCAGGCAGCGGCGTGTCAGGGCGTAGTTGGCTTCGAGCGGTTGGTAGCAATCGGTATTGCCGCTCATCACGATGGGCTCTCGCTCCCAGGAACGATGAGCTAGCCTTTGGCGCAGCAGGTCGGGCGCCTTGGGTTTGACAAAGATAACCTGCTCAAAGTCGGTTCCGGCGTCCAAGCCCCAGTAGCCGTGTGTTGGCCGCGCATAGCAGTAGGCGCAGGCATGCATGCAGCCGCGATACGGATTGAGGCTGTAGCGGAACGGTAGATCGGCGCTGTCGTTGCGGCTCAGAATCGAGCGAGCGCTTTCTTCGAGGACACGCAGTTGGGCTGGAGCTTGCTCCCCGAGCCATTCGGCATGGGTGTGGCTCCAGGGGTTTGGCGGGTTCTCAATAGGGCGTGGCATTGCCTCTGAAAGTAGCGCCTCGCATGCCTTCTGGCGAGGAGGGGCTGCGAGTTCCCTTTCTGCCCTGTCAGGATCGATGGAGGTGGGAGATAAGGGCTATTCGAATTCGAAGATCACCTCAACGGTGACCTCATTGGATTGCATGCCGGCGTATTCTACGTGGATGAGGTAGGTGGCAGAGGCCCTGGGGAGGGGGACATATTCACAAAGGTTATGGTTGAAGTGGCTCGCAGCCAGCATGTCGCAGGGAATGTTAGGGTTCACTTCCTCATGGGGCATGGGGGGTGGTTCTTCCGGGCTTGCGTCCTTCTCCAGCAGAGCTTCTTTGTAGCGGGTGCTTGATCTGAGTTTATGTACCTGCACTTGCATCGGTTGACCGTCCATCAGGCTCAGTAGCTCGACTT